>NZ_LT985188.1:0-1281559 GCF_900289045.1 Micropruina glycogenica | reverse complement strand
CCGCGGCCGGCACCTGGAAGCAGGTGCCGGGGTTGGGCAGCACGTCGGTGACGGTGATCGAGCAGGCACTGGCCGGACGCGTGCCCGACTATCTGGCTGGCAAGCGGGCGAAGGCAACCCCGCTGGTGAGCCCCGAACCGGCGCTGCTGAAGGCGTTGCGGGGCGACCTGCACACCCATTCGACCTGGTCGGACGGCGGCAGCTCCGTCGAAGAGATGATGCTCGCCGCGCGGGCGCTGGGCCACGAGTACACCGCCGTCACCGACCACTCGCCCAGGCTGACGGTCGCCCGCGGTCTGAGCTCCGAGCGGCTGGCCGACCAGCTCGACCTGATCGACGACCTCAACGAGGCGCTGGCGCCGTTTCGGGTGCTGAAGGGCATCGAGGTCGACATTCTCGACGACGGCACCCTCGACCAGTCGCCGTTCATGCTCAACCGGCTCGACATCGTGGTGGCCAGCGTGCACAGCAAGCTCGCCATGGATTCGGAGTCGATGACCCACCGCATGGTGGCCGCCATCGCCAACCCGCGCACCAACGTGCTCGGGCACTGCACCGGACGGCTGATTCAGGGCGAGCGCGGCACCCGCGGCCAGAGCTCGTTCGACGCCGAGGTGGTGTTCGAGGCGTGCCGTGCCTTTGACGTGGCGGTCGAGATCAACAGCCGTCCAGAACGACAGGACCCGCCGGACGACCTGCTGGCGCTGGCCAATGACACCGGCTGCTTGTTCAGCATCGACACCGACGCCCACGCACCCGGCCAGCTGGAGTTTCTGGCCTACGGCGCCGACCGGGCGTCACGGGCCGGAATCGACCCCGATCGGGTCATCACCACGTGGCCGGTCGACAGACTGCTCGCATGGGCGCGCCGCGCTTGACCACAGCCATCGACGCTAGTGAGCGAGCCCTTCTTTGGCCGCCAGCAGCGAAAACGTGAGCGGCCCGGTGTGCTGCGCGCATTAGATGGGGCAGGATGGACTCGACCCACCCGGCTTCGCCGTGCGTAAAACGCTGCAGGGCCGGGACGCGCATGAGAAAGGACTTCGCAGTGGCCATGACTGAGAACGTCGGCCCGATCCTGAACGGACTGCCCACCAGCCTTCCCGACATCGATTCGGACGAGACGGCCGAGTGGCTCGAGTCGCTGGACGGCATCATCGACGAGGGCGGTCGCAACCGGGCTCGCTACATCATGCTGAAGCTGCTGGAGCGTTCTCGGGAACGCCATCTTGGAGTGCCGTCGTTGACCGTCACCGACCACATCAACACGATTCCGCCCGAGAAGGAGCCGTGGTACCCCGGCGATGTCGATCTGGAGCGCAAGTTCCGTCGTTTGGTGCGCTGGAACGCCGCGATCATGGTGCACCGCGCGCAGCGTCCGGGCGTGGGTGTCGGCGGTCACATTTCGTCGTTCGCGTCGTCGGCCACCCTGTACGAAGTGGGCTTCAACCACTTCTTCCGTGGTAAGGACCACCCCGGCGGCGGTGACCAGATCTTCTACCAGGGCCACGCTTCGCCCGGCATGTACTCGCGCGCGTTTCTTGAGGGACGACTCGACGAGATCGACCTGGACGGCTTCCGCCAGGAGCATTCCCACTTGGTGGACGGGCGTATCCGGGCGTTGCCGTCGTACCCGCACCCGCGGCAGATGCCCTGGTTCTGGGAGTTCCCGACGGTATCGATGGGCATCGGCCCGATCAGCGCGATCTACCAGGCGCAGTTCAACAAGTACCTGCACAACCGCGGCCTGAAGGACACGTCGCAGCAGCACGTGTGGGCGTTTCTCGGCGACGGCGAGATGGACGAGGTCGAGTCGCGTGGCGCGCTGCAACTGGCGTCGTATGACGAGCTCGACAACCTGACCTTCGTGGTCAACTGCAACCTGCAGCGTCTCGATGGTCCGGTGCGCGGCAACGGCAAGATCATGCAAGAGCTCGAGGGCTTCTTCCGCGGCGCAGGCTGGAACGTGATCAAGGTCGTCTGGGGCAGCGGCTGGGATCCGCTGTTGGCCGCCGACCGAGACGGTGCCCTGGTGAACCTGATGAACGCCACCCCTGACGGTGACTACCAGACCTTCCGCGCCAACGACGGTGATTACGTCAAGGAGCATTTCTTCGGTCGCGACCCGCGGGTGGCGAGGATGGTGGACGACTGGACCGGCGACAAGGTGTGGAACCTGACCCGCGGTGGCCACGACTACCACAAGGTGTACGCGGCCTATAAGGCGGCCACGGAGTTCACCGGCGCCCCGACGGTGATTCTGGCGCACACCATCAAGGGCTACTTCCTGGGTTCGCATTTCGCGGGCCGCAATGCGACGCATCAGATGAAGAAGTTGGCGCTGGATGATCTGAAACAGTTCCGTGACCGGCTCGACATGCCGATCACCGACGCGGTGCTGGAAGAGAACCCCTACCAGCCGCCCTACATCAACCCCGGCCCTGGTGACGACCGGATCCGGTACGCGTTGGAGCGTCGCAAGGCACTCGGGGGTTCGCTGCCCGAGCGTCGCAACGCCCCGGCGCCGATCAAGCTGCCCGGCGACGACGCGTACAAGTCGGTGAAGAAGGGGTCGGGGCAGCAGCAGATCGCCACCACCATGGCGTGGGTGCGGTTGTTGAAAGACCTGATGCGTGACAAGGAGTTCGCGCCACGTGTGGTGCCGATCATTCCCGACGAGGCGCGCACGTTCGGTATGGACTCGTTCTTCCCGACGATCAAGATCTACAGCCCGCACGGCCAGACCTACACCCCGGTCGACCACGAGCTGATGCTGGCCTACCGCGAGGCCAAGAACGGCCAGATTCTGCATCTGGGCATCAACGAGGCCGGCTCGGTGGCGTCCTTCGCCGCGGTGGGCTCCAGCTACGCCACGCACGGCATTCAGATGGTGCCGATCTACGTGTTCTACTCGATGTTCGGCTTTCAGCGCACCGCCGACAGCATCTGGGCGGCCACGGATCAGCTGTCGCGCGGGTTCTTGATCGGTGCGACGGCCGGTCGTACCACGCTGGCCGGCGAGGGCACCCAGCACATGGACGGCCACAGCCACATCATCGCCGCCACCAACCCGGCCATTCGTGCCTACGACCCGGCCTACGCCTACGAGATCGCGCACATCATGCAGCACGGCCTCGAAACCATGTACGGCGAGACGCCCGAAGACGTGATCTTCTACATCACCGTCTACAACGAGCCGATCGTCATGCCGGCCGAGCCCGACAACGTCGACGTCGAGGGCATCCAACGCGGCATCTATCTGCTCAAAGAGGGATCGTTCGAGGGCGTGGGCGACGACGCACCGCGGGCGCAACTGCTCGCCTCGGGCGTGGGTGTGCCATGGGCGTTGGAGGCGCAAGAGCTGTTGAAGAACGACTGGGGCGTCGTGGCCGACGTGTGGAGCGTCACGTCGTGGAACGAGTTGCGTCGCGATGCGCTGGACTGCGACGAGCACAACTTCCTGCACCCCGACGAAGAGCCCCTGGTGCCGTTCGTGGTGAAGCAATTGCAGGGCCGTCCCGGGCCGTTCATCGCCACCAGCGACCACATGCGGCTGCAGCAGGACCAGATCGCCCAATGGGTGCCGGGCGAGTACCACTCGCTGGGTGCCGACGGGTTCGGCTTCTCCGACACAAGGGCGGCGGCGCGCCGGTTCTTCCACATCGACGGCCCCTCCATGGTCGTCCGGGCCCTGCAGACGCTGGCCAAGAACGGCCAGGTCGACGCCTCCGTGCCCAAGCAGGCGGCCGACAAGTACAAGCTGCTCGACGTCACCGCGGGGGCGTCCGGCAACGCGGGCGGCGACGCCTGATCAACGGCCACGCGAAGGCCGGCACCTCCTGATCGGGGGTGCCGGCCTTCTGCTCGCCGGTTCTGGCGCTTTTCGACCGGCGGGGTATCTGGCAGGCTGTGACTACGCGTACAAGGTTCGATCGGACGGGAGCGAAAGCAGTTGCCCACCAGTGACGGCAGCACCAAGGGCGCAGGGGCGGTCGCCCTCGGGTTGGTCCCCGGCTTGGCCGTGCAAGAACTCGGGTGGGGCGACGACGTTGACGACGCCCTCCGCGAGCAGGTCATGGACGCCATCGACGCCGACCTGCTCTACGAAGCCACCGAGGCGGTCGACGTGGTGCTGCTGTGGTGGCGCGACAGCGACGGCGACGTGGCCGACGGCCTCGTGGACGCGCTCACCGACCTCTCACCCACCGGTTACATCTGGCTGCTCACCCCGAAGGTGGGCCGTACCGACTACGTCGACCCCACCGACCTGGCCGAAGGTGCTCTCACCGCAGGACTCTCGGTGGCCAACCCGGCATCGGTGTCGGCCAACTGGCAGGCGCAGAAGCTGGTTCGCCCCAGGGCCGGCCGGCGGTAACCCCAGCCATCACTCAGACGTGGCCCTTGATCTCGGCCAACGCGGGATCTCAACAGGGCTGGCAAGCGCACTGATTCGTCGTCGCGGCGCTGCAGGGATCTCAAGGTCAAGCCAGGGTTGGCAGCGCAGTGACCTCGTCATCCCGGCGAATGCCGGGATCTCAATCGCCGTCGCAATACCTGGCACAATGGGGCGCCGAGTACGGGCGCATAGCTCAGTTGGTTAGAGCACCTGCCTTACAAGCAGGCGGTCGGGGGTTCGAGTCCCTCTGCGCCCACCGCGGTCGCGACCATCCTTGATCCCGGCCCCGCCCCACGCCGTCATCCCGGCGGATGCCGGGATCTCTGGGTCCGGGGTCGCGCTGCCCGGCTGTCGGTACTGGTGCGCGCGCCTCGCCGAGCCGGCCGTCGCGGCCTGGCGACCCATGGCGCCGGGCTGCCGGGTTGAGGGGCATGCCGCGACGACGGGCAGGCGCCGGGCTGCCGGGTTGAGGGGCATGCCGGAATGCAAACCACTAGTTCGGGCGCAGGCCGCAGTGCCGCGCCTGTCGCCGAATGGCTGATTCGACACGCGCTCGCTGCATCCGAACGCGCTGCTCGCGAAGAAATAGGGGTGGAACTGCGTATCGCGCAGCGCTCGACCGAAGGGACCACCATGCAACTCCGACGCACCATCGCCGGCATCGCTGCCGGCGTCGTCACGTGCACCGCAGGCGTCATTCTCGGCCCGACCACGGCGCACGCCGCCGAACTGGGCGACCGCAGCCTCGCGGCCGTCCTCACCTCCGACGGCAACCGGTTCGACCGCAACTGGTACGACTACGACATCGTCACCGAGGCGGTGCTCGCGGTCCTCGCGGCCAAGCCCGACAGCCCGGTCAAGCTGCTCACCGACGGCTCGGTGCCGCTGACGGCGTTCATTCCCAACGACCGCGCCTTTCAAGTGCTGGTGCACGACCTGAGTGGAAAGCGGTACAGCTCTGAGAAGACGGTGTTCAACAAGCTCGTGGCGGCAGTCGGGGTCGACGCCGTCGAGAGCGTCCTGCTGTATCACGTGGTGCCCGGGGCGACCATCGTGGCCAAGGACGCGCTGAAGGCCGACGGTGCCAAACTGGCGACCGCACTGCCCGGGGCGTCCATCACCGTCGACGTGAAGAGCAAGTGGCTGAAGCTGATCGTGCTGAAGGACCAGGACCCCAACGACCTCAACCCCCTGATCAACCCCTTGGCGTTCGACATCAACAAGGGCAACAAGCAGGTCGCACACGGCATCGTGCTGGTGCTGCGGCCGCTGGATCTCTGACCACCGCACGTGACGGGTTCCCCCTGGTTTCCCCCGGTCGGGGGAGCCCGTCGCATCACCAGCCGCAATATGCTGACCGCGTGTCGGGCGAATCGGGCGAGGCTGCGGCCGCAGACCTTCTCCCGAGGCTGAAGGACGGCGATCAAGCCGCTCTCGCAGAGCTGTTCCACCAGCACGCCACCTTGGTGCACACCCTGGCGTTGAGGCTGCTGGGCGACCACCACGAGGCTGAAGAGGTCACCCAGCGGGTGTTCGTGGCAGCGTGGCGCAGCCGACACACGATCGACCCGGCACGGGGGTCCGCCCCGGGCTGGCTGGTCGGTATCACCCGGCACGTCGTCGCCGACCGGCTGGCGCAACGGGCGCGGGTCGTCCGCGATCTGCAGGCAGCCCGCACTCGGGCGGCCACCCTGCCTGAACCGACCGCTCTGGACGCGACGGTGATCGACAGGGTGCTCATCGCTCAGCTGCTCGACAGCCTGGGGGAGCCGCGGGCCGGCGTGCTGCGGCTAGCGTTCGTCGACGACCTTACCCACGATCAGATCGCCACCCGGCTGCAACTGCCGTTGGGTACGGTGAAGAGTCACCTGAGGCGCGGGTTGCTGCAACTACGCGACGGTCTCGAGGGGGTGGGTAACGATGCATCCGACTGACGAGGTGCTGGCGGCCATCGCCTTGGGCGACAAGGTTTCACACTCTGACATCGAGCATGTCGGCGGCTGCCCGAACTGCTCGGCAACAGTGGCTGAACTCACCGACCTGAAGGCGCGCGTGGCCGCGACCGCCGACGTGCAACTGACCGACCCGCCCGAGCTCGTCTGGGCCGCGATCGCGGCCGAGGTCGATGACCACCGTCACGAAGACCTGCCACCCGCGACGGCGTCCACCAGTTCGGACGCGCCGGTCCAGAACCCGGCGCCGGTGTCGGAGCGTCACTGGTCACGCCGGGCCTGGCTGTTCGGTGCCGCTGCCGCTGGGGTGGCGATCGGCGTGGCCGGCTCGCAACTGGTGCCGCGGCTCACCCAGTCGCAACCGACGCTGCTGGCGCAGACCACGCTCGACACCCTCGACACCAAGAAGCCGGGCGGCGAGGCCACCCTCATCAACAGTGCCGGAACTCTGGAACTGACGCTGCGCGTGACCCCCCTCGACGCTGGCGCGGGGTACCTGGAAGTGTGGCTGATCAACACCGACCTGGCTCGCATGGTGTCGATCGGGGTGCTACCCGGCGGGGCGCCAGAAATGGTCTTTCCAGTCACCGCCACCCTGTTCGATCAGGGCTACCGCATCGTCGACATCTCTCGGGAGCAGTTCGACAGTAAGCCGCAGCACTCCGGTGACAGCGTGCTGCGCGGCACACTCGCCTGACGCGTGCCGCGGGCCGAGGTCAGTGCGGCGCGACGCAGAACACGTTGCCCTGCGGATCGGTCAGCACGCTCCAGGTGAAATCGCCCATGGTGTGCTCGTCCACGACCGTCGCGCCGGCCGTAACCAATTCGGCGACCGCCGCCACACGGTCGGACACCCCGAGGTCGAGATGCCAACTGTTCTTGCCCGGCGTAACCTCGTCGACCTTCTGAAAGGCGAGCTGGCCAGGCGCGTTGCCGCCTGAAACGATGACGAACCAGCCATCGTTGGTGGCGACGATCCGGGCGTCGAGCCGGTCGGCCCACCACTGGGCGAGCGGCAGGGGATCGGTGCTGTCGACGGTGACGGAAACCACTTTCAGGGTCATGAGCAGACCCTAGTGTCGAGTCGCTCAAGTGTCTTGCCGCTCGCGGCGCCTGAGCACGCACCTCGCGGCGTTCTGCTCGGTCGATGGACAACCCGGTACACCTCTGCCGTCGGCGGTGCGATGCACGCCCTCAGCCACCGCCGAACAGCAAGTCACTTCATCGAACGAACCGCACGCCGATCGACAACCTGCACGCTAATCAGCGTCAGTATTTTCTGAAAGGCTGGCGCGACCCGTCGGCGGCGGGTGGGTGCAAACACGTCGGCCGGCGGGTGACCTGCGCCGCTGCGCGGCTCGGCCTCGCGTTCGGCCCGTTGGACGAACTGTGCCAGTGGCAGGGTCATCGCACCCACCCCCCGGCGACGGGCCGTCGGTGCTGCTGCGTTGGCATGTCTTCTCCTCTCGTTACCCACCCGACGAACGGCGACTGGTCACGTCGATAGCCGCGCGACCGCGAGAGCCGCTTCGAGTAAGCTGCTCCCTTGTGGCTGCTGCTGACCTGCTGACCGATCTCGCCGAACTCGACAAGACTCTGACGTCGATCGAGACGGTTCTCGACCCTGAGGGCAAGCGCGTCCAGATCGCCGAACTGCAAGAGCAGGCCTCCGCCCCCGATCTCTGGAACGACCAGGACAACGCGCAACGCGTCACCTCGAAGCTGTCGGCACTGCAGGCCGAGGTCGACCGGCTGGCCGGGCTTCGGCAACGGGTGGACGATCTGGCCGTACTGATCGAACTGGGCCAGGAAGAGGACGACGCCGACACCCTGGCCGAGGCCGGCCGCGAACTGAGCCGGCTGGCCACCGACATTCAAGGGCTCGAGGTGCGCACGCTGCTCAACGGCGACTACGACGAGCGTGACGCCGTGGTGACCATCCGGTCCGAGGCCGGCGGGGTGGACGCAGCCGACTTCGCCGAGATGTTGCTGCGCATGTACCTGCGCTGGTCCGAGCGGCACGGATACGCCGCCGAGGTGTACGACACCAGCTACGCCGAGGAAGCAGGCATCAAGTCGGCGACCTTCACGGTCAAGGCGCCCTTCGCCTACGGCACGCTCAGCGTCGAGCAGGGCACCCACCGGCTGGTGCGCATCAGCCCGTTCGACAACCAGGGCCGGCGCCAGACGTCGTTCGCGGGCGTCGAGGTGTTGCCGGTCACCGAAGAGGCCGACCACATCGAGATTCCCGAGGCCGACATTCGGGTGGACGTCTTTCGCAGCTCCGGTCCCGGCGGCCAGAGCGTCAACACCACCGACTCGGCGGTGCGGCTCACCCACCTGCCCACCGGCATCGTGGTCAGCTGCCAGAACGAGAAGAGCCAGTTGCAGAACAAAGTGGCGGCTATGAAGGTGCTGCAGTCACGGTTGCTCGAGAAGGCCCGCCGTGACCGCGAGGCCGAACTCAACGCGCTGAAGAGCGACGCCGGCAACTCGTGGGGTTCGCAGATGCGCAGCTATGTGCTGCACCCCTACCAGATGGTCAAAGACCTGCGCACCGACTATGAGGTGGGCAGCCCCGACGCGGTGTTCGACGGTGATCTGGACGGCTTCATCGACGCCGGCATTCGCTGGCGCCGCCAGCAGGGGGAGCGCTGAGGCAGGCGCTCATCACTGCCGAAACGCGCGGTTGAGCTCTTCGAAACCACCATTGAGCAACGCGAGGGTCGTTGGTTCAGCTCGTCTAGGCCCCTAGGCGCAACGGCTCTCGACAGGCTCGACCAGCGAAATCGGGGCTTCGGCAACCACCAGGGGTCTCGACAGGCTCGACCAGCGACAATGCGCGCCAACCGGCCCGCCCCGGGCGTGGCGCGTCGAGCCTGGTGAGCAGGCTCGCCTAGACTTCAAGCTGGTCGGCGCAGCGGCACGCTCGCGAAACTTCCCATCGTCAACCCGACCGGAGTCCAATCACGTGATCACGTTCGAAGACGTCACCAAAATCTATGAAGGCCAGCGGCGCGCTGCCCTGTCGGGGGTCGACGTGACGATCGACAAGGGCGAGTTCGTCTTTCTGGTCGGCAGCTCCGGCAGCGGCAAGTCCACCTTCATGCGCCTGGTGTTGCGCGAGTACCAGGCCACCAAGGGCCGCATCTTCGTGGCCGGCAAGGACCTGTCGCGGATGCATTCGTGGAAGGTGCCGGGCCTGCGCCGACAGATCGGCACGGTGTTTCAGGACTTCCGGCTGCTGCCAGGCAAAACCGTCACCGAGAACGTGGCGTTCGCGCTTCAGGTGATCGGCAAACCGCAGTCGACCATCAAACGGCTGGTGCCCGAAACCCTCGAACTGGTCGGGCTCGACGGCAAGGGCGGGCGGCAGACCGACGAACTGTCGGGCGGCGAGCAGCAGCGGGTGGCGATCGCCCGCGCCTTCGTGAACCGGCCCGCGATTCTGCTCGCTGACGAACCGACCGGCAACCTGGACCCGACGACCAGCATCGGCATCATGAAGCTGCTCGACCAGATCAACCGCACCGGCACCACCGTGGTGATGGCCACCCACGACTCCGCGATCGTCGACCAGATGCGCAAGCGGGTGATCGAGTTGGTCGACGGCGAGATCGTCCGTGACCAGAGCAAGGGTGTGTACGGCTACTGATGACGATCACCGCGCGAATCCAGCCCAGCCCGTCCCGACCCGAGCAAGGAGCCCGCCATGCGGCACACCCTGCGTGAGGCCTGGTCAGGCCTGCGTCGAAACCTCAGCATGACCCTGGCCGTGATCGTCACCATGTGGGTCTCGCTGACACTGTTCGGTGGCGGCCTGCTGGGCGCCCAACAAGTCGAGCTGCTCAAGGGCCGTTGGTACGACAAGATCGAAATCAGCGTGTTCTTGTGCGTCGCCGACAGCAAGGGCGGCAACTGTGACCCGGGCCAAGGGGCCACCGACGCCCAGAAGAACGCCATTCGCACCACGCTCGAGACCAACCCCGAGGTCGCCACGGTCTACTACGAGAGCAAGGCCGAGGTGTGGGTCGACTTCCAGCGCGTCTTCAAGGACTCTCCGGTGCTGGCCGACATGACCCAAGACATGATGCAAGACAACTTCAGAATCAAGCTGAAGAACCCTGAGCAGTACCAGGGCGTGGTCTCGGCCGTCTCCGGCCTGCCCGGCGTGCAGGCCGTCAGCGATCTTCGCCAGTACCTCGACCCTCTGTTCGACTGGCTCAACATCGCCAAATGGACGACCATCGGGCTCAGCGTGCTGTTGTTGCTGGCGGCCGCGCTACAGATCGGCACGACGATTCGCATGGCCGCGTTCTCGCGCCGCCGCGAACTGGGGATCATGCGGCTGGTAGGCGCCTCAAACTGGTACATCATGGTGCCGTTCCTGCTCGAATCTCTCGTCGCTGCCCTGGCAGGAGCGCTTTTGGCCTGTGGATCATTGGCTGCGCTACAAAAGTTCTTGATTATCGACAAGGCTCAACCCTCACGCGAGAGTGTGGAGTGGATTGGCTGGTCACACGTCGGATTGGCAATGCTCGGGGTCATCGCCGTGGCGGTGGTGCTTTCTGTCATCCCCACGCTGATCGCCACTCGAAAGTACCTGAGGGTCTAGTCGCACCGGGCCCTCGCCAACCGATTGGGGCCCGATCGTGAACCAGGTGACTTCCCCCACCTGCACAACGAAGAACACACCTGCGACCGCTTCGCGTTTGTTGCGTTCGCTGATCGCCGCGCTGACGCTCTGCCTGACCCTCGGGCTGGTCTCGCCCGCAGCCGCCGACGACCTCAACGACAAGCGCGACGACGTGCGCAAGTCGATCGTCGCGTCGAAGAAGGACGTCGCCGAGTCGAAGGCCGAAATGTCGAAGGCCGTGGCCAAACTGGCCAAGGCGCAGTCGGCGCTGGCCAAGGCCCAACGCGCGCTTTCGGCGGCCGACGCCGCCGTGGCGCAGGCCAAGAGCCAGGATGCCGCCATCGCTGCCCGGCTGGCCGCGGCCCGCGACAAGCTCGCGAAGGCCAAGCAGGCCGTGGCGGCAGCCAGGGCCGAAGTCGACGCCCAACTCAGCGTGATGGGCCAGGTCGCTCGCGACGCCTTTCAGCAGCAGACCGATCTGGTCGGCCTGAGCGTGGTATTTGACTCGGCCGACACCGGCGACCTCTCGCAGCGGCTGCACTGGTCGACCACCGTGTTCGACGCCACCACCGCCCAACTGAAGCGACTGCGTGACTTGAAGGCCAAACTGGTGGCCGCTCAGCAGGCTCAGGCCGTGATCGAGCAGCAGATCGCTGCCGACAAGGCCGAGTCCGAAGCGAACGTGGCCCACCTCAAGGTGTTGCAGAGCCAGGCGGCCCTGGCCCGGGCGAACGTCTCGGGCAAGGTGGCCAGCCTGGCCAAGGCCAAGACGGCCGCCAAGGCAGACCTCGCCGCCGAGCAGGCCGAATACCGCAAGCTGCAGTCGCAGGAGGCGAAGATCTCGGCCGAGATCCGGCGCCGCGCCGAGATCGCTCGCAAGAAGGCAGCCGCGGCCGAGGCGAAGCGCCGCGCCGCTGCGAAGAAGGCGGGCAAGACCTACGTGCCACGCAACCAGTCGTCCAAGGGGTTCATCAGGCCTGTCAACGTCTCGCCGGGTTCGCCCTTCGGGCTTCGTTACCACCCGATCCTGCACGTGTGGCGCATGCATCGCGGCACCGACTTCGGCGCACCCTGCGGTATGGCGATCTACGCCGCGAACGACGGCCGGGTGGCCAGCGCGGGCCGCCAGGGTGGCTTCGGCAACTACACCGTCATCGACCACGGCATCATCGGCGGCAAGTACGTCTCAACCGGCTACGCCCACCAGTCGCGCATCATCGTGCACCGTGGCCAGCGGGTGAAGCAGGGCCAGCTGATCGGCTACGTGGGCACCACCGGGCTGTCGACGGGCTGCCATCTGCACCTGCAGGTCTACGTGAACGGCGGCGTCGTGAACCCGATGCGGTACATCCCCTGACGCTCTGGCATAGCCCCTTGCTAGGCTGACCCTCTGATCAGGCGTCGACCAGGGGAGTTCGAGCACCATGCCACGTGAGAAGGGGCGCATCATGGTCGCCCAGAATCGCAAGGCGCGGCACGACTACCACCTGGGCGATCGGTTCGAGGCCGGGCTGGTGCTCACCGGCACCGAGGTGAAGTCGTTGCGGCTCGGTCGCGCGTCGCTGGCCGACGCCTTCGCCACCGTCGACGACGGCGAGGTGTGGCTGCGCAATGCGCACATTCCCGAGTACACCTTCGGCACCTGGACCAATCACGCCACCCGGCGTAAGCGAAAACTGTTGCTGCACCGGCGCGAGATCGAGAAGCTCGAGCGGGCGACCACCGCGTCCGGCCGCACCATCGTGCCGCTCGCGCTGTACTTCAACGACGGGTACGCCAAGGTCGAGTTGGCGATCGCCACGGGCAAGAAGGACTGGGACAAGCGGCAGACCATCGCCGAGCGCGAAGCGAATCGTGACGCGGCCCGAGCCTTGGCGGCGCGCAACCGGGGCGAATGATCGTGCGTGCTCGGCCCTGGCTGCTGCTGGGCTGGATCACGCTCACCATCGCCCTGACCGGCCTGCAACCGAGGCCCGCGCACGCGGCCACCGGCGATCAGATCGACACCCTCACCGTTTCGTACACGCTGAACGACGACGGGTCGCTGCGGGTCGACGAGCGCATTGTGCTGCGGTTCGGCCCCAACTCCGGACGGCACGGCCTCGAACGCTGGCTCGTCACCCGCGAGCCGTACGACGACGACGAAGACCTGATCTTCGAGATCACCGACCCGACGGTCACCAGCCCCGACGACGTGTCGACCACCACGACCGTGCAACGCGACCTCGGTGAGGGCCGAACGCAGTCCATGCGGGTGAGGGTGGGCGATCCCAGACGCACGATCTTCGAGCCGACCGCCACCTACGACCTGAGCTACACGGTGCGTGGGGCGATGCGCACCTTCCCGGGCTACGACGAGTTGTACTGGGACGTCACCGGCACCCAGTTTCCCCGCGTGGTGACCGCCAGCGTGACCGTCAACGTGCCCGGCGGGGTGCAAGAGGTGTTCTGTTCGGCGGGGCCGGTCGGTGCGGACGATCCGTGCCCGACCCGGCTGATCGACCAGGGCGTCGGACGGTTCGTGGCCACCACGATCGCCGCGGGCAACCCGCTCACGATCGCGGCGAAGCTGCGGTCACGGCTCACGCGGGGAGGCCCCATTCTGGTCGAGAGCGCCGACGTCACCCAGCAGCGGCACGAGCGGGTGGCGCTGGCCGGGGGCGGCCTCGTGGCCCTGGTCACGCCGCTGTTCGGCTGGTGGTACTACCGCCGCAACGGTTACGACCGGCGCTTCGACGGCCTGCCGGCCGGAGTGGTGCCCGCCTCGGGCGAGGCCGTCGAGGAGGTGCCCGACCCGGGCGTCGAGGTTCCGGTCGCCCTCGCACCACCCAGCGTGCCCCTGGTCGAGGCGGGGCTGTTGCTCGACGGCCGGCCGAACCCGCGGCACACCGCCGCCACCCTGGTCGGACTTGCGATCGACGGTGCCATTCGGCTGCGCGGAGGCGATCACCCCCAGGCGCGCCTGGTCGATTCGCGCAGGGCGCGCGACCGGCCGTCCGTGGTGTTGTTGGAGGAGTTGTTCGACGGCGGCGTCACGGTGGCCGCGCTGAACTCGCCCGGACTGCTTGCCGAGGGGCATGACCGCATCGTGGCCGTGGCGCGGCAGCGCGCGGACGCCGACGGCTGGTTCATTCGAGCCAACCCCGCACGCTCGGCAGGAACCAGCGTGATCGCCGCTCTGGCCGTGGGCTACGTCGCCTTTCTCTTTCTTGGCGCCATGGCGTGGTATCTCGTGCCGGTGCTTGTCTCCGTTGTGCTCACCCTTGCCGTCGTGCGGCACAAGCTGCGGCGCGGTCAGCGCACGGGGCTGGGCAGAGCGCTGACCGATCAGGTCGAGGGTTTCCGGCGCCACCTGGCCACCGTCGAGGCCGATGAGCTGCGCGGCGCCGAGGGCGACGACATCTTCTCGCGCTACCTGCCCTGGGCGATCCTGTTCGACCTGACCGAACGCTGGACGACCCTGTGCCGCCAACTGGTGGCCGACGGACGGCTGCCGGACGTGGCGCCGACCGGGTACGACGGCGCGACCTGGAACCTCAGTGACGTGCCGGGGCAGGTGTCGGGTTTGACCGCGTTGGTGGCCTCGAGCCCCTCCACACGCGATCCGGGCGGGGGCTCCGGCTGAGCGGGCGGGCAAGCAGGACTGCGGGAACGGCCAGGCCGCGTTCGCGTCGAATCTGCGCCTGAGTAGGGCTGTCGCCAATTGCTGAAACGCCCCCGTTACATGGGTTTTAGTATCTGAGACCAATATTTTGCTTTCGGGCACGGTCATGCCTACTCTGGTATCAACTCCACGGCGAGGAACGATTCCCGAACTCCCTGGAGCCGGCTTCACCGGCCGGTGAACAAAGCCCCTGCGGCACGACCGCGGACGAGGCTGACCAACGAGAAATTCCGAAGATGCGCTCCCAAGGGAGAGTCATGTCCACACCCATCATCACCAACGACTTCGCCCCGGTCGATGGCCTCGTGCCTGAGAGCCGGCGGGCGAGAACCAAGAACCCCTACACCCCCGTCATGCTCGCGGTGTCGATCGCTGCCACGATCGGCATTCTGGCCTACGCCTGGTTTCTGCTGAATCCCGCCAACCGCGGTGATCTGCTGCCCTGGGCCATGGTCATCGTGGCCGAGGTGATCCTGATCTTTCACGCGCTGATGGCGATGTGGGCGATCCTCGCCGGGGCCAAGGACCCCCGCACGTTCGCCTTCCACGACGCTCAGCGCGCCCTGTACGACCCGGCCGTCAACGAGCGGCTCGGGGTGACCGACGACCCCACCCAGTGGCCCCTGCACCTGGACGGCGACGCCGTGACCGCCGATCTGCTGATCACCGTCTACGGCGAGCCGATCGACGTGATTCGGCGCACCGCCGAGGCGGCCAAGGCCGTCCGTGGCGCCCACCAGACCTGGATTCTGGACGACGGCAAGTCCGACGCGGTGCGCGACCTGGCCGCCGGGCTGCGCATCGGCTACATCCGCCGGCTGACCAACCACGGCGCCAAGGCGGGCAACGTCAACAACGCGCTCACCGTGGCCAAGGGCGACTACTTCGTGATCCTCGACGCGGACTTCGTGCCGCGGCCCGAGTTTCTCGAAGAGACCCTGCCGTTCATGGTCGACAGCAACGTGGCCTTCGTGCAGACGCCGCAGACCTACGGCAACATGCACAACATCATCAGCCGCGGCGCCGGCTACATGCAGTCGATGTTCTACCGGTTCATCCAACCCGGCCGCACCCAGTTCAACGCGGCCTTCTGCGTGGGCACCAACGTGCTGTTCCGCCGGGCGGCCGTGCTCGACATCGGCGGCATGTACACCCAGTCGAAGTCCGAGGACGTCTGGACCTCGCTGATGCTGCACGAGCGCGGCTGGAAGTCGATCTTCATTCCCAAGACCCTGGCGGTGGGGGACGCCCCCGAGACCATCGAGGCCTACACCAAGCAGCAGCAGCGCTGGGCGACCGGCGGGTTCGAGATCCTGTTCACGCACAACCCGTTCAACCCCAAGCGCAAGCTCACGCTCGACCAGCGCTTCATGTACTTCGTGACCGCCACCTTCTACCTCACCGGCATCGCCCCCGGCATTCTGCTGTTCGTGCCGGCCCTGGAGGTCTTCTTCGACCTGCACCCGGTGAACCTGCAGGTGGACGTGTTCACCTGGTTCCTGTTCTACGCCGGCTTCTACGTGCTGCAGATCCTGCTCGCCGCGCTGACGCTGGGAACCTTCCGCTGGGAGGTGCTGCTGCTGGCCGCCAACTCGTTCCCGATCTACCTGCGGGCCTTCAAGAACGCCTTCATCGGGGTCGACACCAAGTGGCACGTGACCGGCACGACCAAGAAGTCGTCGGCCTTCAACTTCATCATTCCGCAGGTGCTCACCTTCGTGTTCCTGCTCGGCGTCTCGATCGTCTCGATCTGGCGTGACATCAACCTCGGTCAGCTCAACGTCGCCACCTTCTGGAGCGTCGTGAACACCCTGGCCATCGGCGCCTTCATCGGCGTGGGCTTCCACGAGGCCCGCGAGGTGCAGGGCGTTGCCGACCCGACCGACGTCGATCTCGCCGAACGCGTGGTCGAAGACGAGCCGAGCGCCCCGCTCGGGCCCGACGAGATCGTCAAGGCCCGCCGCCAGGTGCAGCTGCTCGCCAGCGCCCCGGCCGAGGGGGCCACCGACCTGCTCGAATCGTCGGCGGCTGCCATCGACGCGGCGGCGACCGAACCGGTGCCCGCCGAATCAACCCCCAAGCGTGCGGCCGAAACCGCAGGCATCAACTGACCCACCCCAACCCGATCACACCAAGAAAGTTCTGAGGCACAGCAATCATGACCTGGATCAATCGACTCAAACTGTGGGGCGGCATCCTGGGCATCGCCGCACTCGTCTTCGCACTCACCGTGCTGTTCAACCAGCGCCAGTCCCAGGTGGCCAGCGTCAGCGCGGCCGTCGACGCTCCGGCGTCCACCGTGGGCTCGTCCTACGGCGGCGTCGTCACCGACGTCTACGTCAAGCAGGGCCAGACGGTCTCGGCCGGCGACAAGCTGTTCACGCTCAACAGCGTGCAGCTTCAGCAGGACGTCGGTAACGGGCTCAAGCCCAACTCGACCGAGGCCTACGACATCAACACCCAGAAGGGCACCATCACCTACAAGGCGGTGAGCGCCGGCTACGTCGCTTCACTGGACGCCGAACCCGGCAGTTTTCTCGCCGGCGGCTCGTCCATGGCCGTGGTGGTGGCTGACGGCCAGCGCACCGTGACTGCGCAGTTCGAGCTCGAACCCACCGACTACGGCCGGGTCGAGCAGGGCGCCAGCGCACGCATCGTGCTGCCGAACAACCAGACGGTCACCGGATCGGTGGCCGGAGTGGAGGTCAAGACCAACGATGAGGGCAAGGCCATCACGTTCGTCACCATCGAGAGCAGCGCCCTGACCGACCCCAAACTGGTCACGCTGACCCGGCTCGACACCCCCGTCACGGCGATCATGGACCTGCGCGACGACGGCTGGCTCGCCGGCCCGTCCGAGGCCATGCTCGCGTTCTTCACCAAGATCGGTTTGAGGTGATCACCATCGACAGCACTCGACGTACCTTTCTCGGCGTTCTCGCCGGGGGTCTGATCACTGGACTGGTGGCCTGCTCGTCGTCTCCGGCGACGAGCGGTGCGGCCGGCCCCACCACCAATCCCGGCGCGAGCGGTTCGTCCGAGGTCGTGCTGGGCGCCGACCAGGTCGCTCCGCTGGTGAGCGGCATCGTCAACAAGGCCGGCAAGGATCTCAAGCCCGAGCGGCTGGGTGAGGGTTTGGTGCCGCCCACCAACAAATGGTTCTCGGGCCTGGTCTTCGGCGACACCGCTCAGCCGGTCTTCCCGCTGCCGCTGACCTTCGGGGTCGACGGCAAGGGGTTCGCCTTCGGGCTGCCCACGGTGACCACCACCGAGAAGAACATCATGGGCGGCTACGCGCCGATCATTCAGGTCGGCACCGGCTCTGCCACCACCTGGCAGGTCACCGCCTACGACGAGTTGTCGGTGACCCTCACCGGCACCGCCGGCGGTCAGGTCGTCGGCACGGTGCTGATCGCGGAGGGCTCGCCCTTCGTCACCTTCACCGCGGCCGCCGACGCGAGCCTGACCACCAACCTGCCGTTCGCAGCGTCCGGTGACGCCTATTCGGTGCAGGGCGGGGCGGCGGTCTACGGCCTGGTCACCAAGGCGAAGGTCTCCGGTAGCACGCTGAACCTGGCCAAGGGGCAGACCGCCACCTGGTTCGCCGTGCCCGACGGCGGCTCGCTGGAGGCCATGGCGCCATTGGCTGCAGACCCGGTCAAGGCCACGTCCGCCTCGTACGAGGTGACGGACAAGACGTCCACCACCCTGGACTACACCACCGTGGGGGGCGGCAAGACAGCCTTCGCGGCGATGCCGCACCAGCAGGGCACCCTGGCCGGTGCAGGTGACCCCATCGGCACCTACGCCAGCGCCTACGGCACCCTGACGGTGTACGCCGGCAACAAGCTGACCTGGACCGATGAGACGCTCGCCGCCCGGGCTGGCCTGGACCTATCCAAGCTGTCGAGCGCCGAGAAGAGCGAGGTCGCCGAGGCCGTCAAGGCCGACGTGGCGGCCGCCAAGCCCTACCCGGCCGACACCTACTTCGGCGGCAAGGCGCTCTACCGTGACGCGCAACTGATGCAGATTGCACGGCAGGTGGGTGCCGACGACGTGGCCGACAAGCTCAAGCAGCAGGTCACCGCCGAGTTGGAGAAGTGGACCGACCCCAAGGGTTGCGAGACCCGCGACGCTTTCTGCTTCTTCTACGACACGACCAACCACGGCATCGTGGGGCAGACCCCGTCGTTCGGTTCGGACGAGTTCAACGACCACCACTTCCACTACGGCTACTTCCTGTACGCCGCGGGCGTGCTGGCGGCGGACGATCCCGACCTGGCCGAGAAGCTCGCCCCAGTGATGAACCTGCTGGCCGCCGACATCGCCACCTCGTCGACCAACGAGTACTTCGTGTCACGGCGCAACTTCGACAGCTACGCGTCGCACTCCTGGGCCTCGGGCACGGTTCCGTTCGCCGACGGCAACAACCAGGAGTCGGCGTCCGAGGCGGTCACCGCCTACGCGGGCCTGACCCTGTGGGCGCAGGCGTCGGGCAACAAGGCCCTGGAGGTCGAGGCCCGCTGGATGCACGCCCTCGAGGGTGCCTCGGCGCAGGCCTACTGGACGAACTTCAACCTCAGCGACCCGGTGTACTCCGGCTTCACCCACAAGGTGATGCCGCTGAACTGGGGCGGCAAGCGCGACTATGCGACCTGGTTCTCGGCCGAGCCTGCCGCGGCCCTGGCGATTCTGCTGATTCCGGTCAGCCCATCGTCTGATCAGTTGAAGGGGGACGCGGCCCGGATCGCCGAGAACGTCGCCGAGGGCGTCGGCACCAAGGGCTTCAACCAGCAGTACGGGGACTACATCCTGATGTATTCCGCACTGGCCGGTGAGGACGCCCGGGTCAAGGCACTGGATGAGCTGCGAAAGTTCGACAAGAGCAAGATCGACGACGGCAACACCTACAGCTACACGCTGGCCTGGTTGTTGAGCCTGAAGCCGTAGCGGCTGGTCGAGCTTGTCGAGACCGATTGGGTGGCGGGAGTTGGGATGGTTCCCACCTCCCGCCATCCGTCATCCCGGCGGACGCCGGGATCTCGCTGGTCGAGCTTGTCGAGACCTCTGACGCTTTGCGGTCGTGAGATCCCGGGTCAAGCCCGGGATGACGGTGGTGGCGGCCAGCTCGACAGGCTCGGCCAGTTCGGCCTGTCTGCGGGTCTTCAGTTCTGCGCCGACAGGAACTCGAGTACCGCTCGAACACGGCGGTTGTCCTGGTCGGGGCCCAGCTGCAACTTGGCGAACACCCCGGCCACGTGCTTGCTCACCGCGCCGGCCGACAGGTGCAGTTGCTCGGCGATGGCCGCGTTCGACAGACCGCGGGCCATCAGCTCCAGCACCTCGAACTCGCGGGGGGTGAGGGCCGCCAGTCGCGGCGAGGTGCGGTGCAGCAGCCGAGTGGCCACATCTGGGTCGATCACCACGCCGCCCGCGGCGACCACCGCCAGCGAACGCAGGAAGTCCGCCACCCGCGCCACCCGGTCTTTCAGCAGGTAACCCAGGCCGCCGAGGGTGCCGGGCGGGCCCCCCTCGGGCCCGAACAGCTGATGGGCGTATTCGGGGGCCACGTACTGGCTCACCACCAGAATGCCGATCGCGGGGTGGTCGGCCCTGATCCGTAGCGCGGCCCGCAGGCCGTCGTCGGTGTAGTCGGGCGGCATGCGCACGTCGGTGATCACCACGTCCACGCCCGCCGCCGCGTGGTGTGCCACCACGGCCAGCAGCTCGTCGGCACCGGCGGCCTGGGCCACCACCTCGTGCCCCTGGCGCTCCAGCAGTCCCGCGATGCCCTCGCGCAGCAGGGCCGAGTCGTCGGCGACGATCACCCTCACGAGCGGCCCGCCGAACCGAGTGAGGGCCGGCCCGCCTCCAGCAGCAGCGGAATCCGCGCGCTCACCGTAGTCGGGCCGCCGGACGGGCTCGAGACGGAGATCTGGCCGCCGAAGGCGGCCAACCGCTCGCGCATGCCGTCCAGGCCGCCGCCTTCGGTGATGCGGGCACCACCAGGTCCGTCGTCGACCACGCTGACGTGCAGAAACCGGTCGGCGGCCAGCACCACGCTGACCTGCGCGCCGGCCGCGTACTTGGCCGCGTTGGTCAGGGCCTCGGCGGCGAAGAACCAGGCCGCCGAGGCAACCCCCGCGGGCACCTCGGGCAGCGGGTGCGGCACCCGCACCTCGATTGCTCCGGCGCCGGTCGAGAGCCGGGCGGCGAGTTCGCGCACCGCGGCCTCGAGCCCGCGCTGGGCCAGCAACCGGGAATGCACGCCCGCGACGGTGTCGCGCAACGCCCGCAGGGCCAGGTCGACCTCGTCCTGAGCCCGCTCCAGCAGCGGCACCGCCGCCCGCAGCCGGTCCGCATCGGTCGCCCGCGCCGGCGAGGCCAGGGCCAGCGTGACCTCGCCCACCTTCATCGAGGCCGAGACCAGATACTGCTGCGCCCCGTCGTGCAGGTCGCGCTCGATGCGGGTGCGCTCGAGCTCGAACGCCTCGACGATGCGCAGCCGCGACCTGGTCAGCGCCTGCACCTGGTCGGCGTAGGGCAGGGTGACCGGCGGGTTCGCGGCCCGGGCGATCGAACGCGTCTTGATCACCTCCAGCCAGCAGGCGCCGGCCACCCCGAGCACGCCCAGCAGCATCGCCCACAGCGCCACGTCGCCGGCCGGCCGCAGCAGGACCGCCACCGCCAGCCACGACAGGCCGCCGGCCGCGACCGAGGCCAGCTGCAGGCCGCACAGCGCCCACCGAGGACGCACCGCACCGTTCACCCGGGCCACCCTATCGACCCCGCCGGGCGCCGATGGTGGAGCTGGCTCCACCCCGATCGGGCGGCTGGCACCATGGTCGAGGTCAACGCCAGCGGGTCGAATGGAGGCATGACGATCACAGACACCGCACCCACCCGACATCGGGTCGATCCGCTCACCGCAGACGGCCTGGTCAAGCGCTACGGGCAGGTGGTGGCGCTCGGCGGGGTGAATGTGCACATCGCCCCGGGTGAGAGCGTGGCCATCATGGGCCCGTCCGGCTCGGGCAAATCGACCCTGCTGCACTGCCTGTCGGGCATTCTGCCGCCCGACGAGGGCCGGGTGACGCTCGGCGCGGTCGAGCTCTCGGCCCTTTCGGACGCCCATCGGTCACGGCTGCGCCTGCAGCGCTTCGGCTTCGTGTTTCAAGACGGCCAGCTGATCGGCGAGTTGCCCGCCCGCGAGAACGTGGCCCTGCCGCTGCTGTTGACCGGCGTGCCGCGCGGGGCGGCGCTGCGGCAGGCGGACGACTGGCTGGCGCGGCTCGGCCTGCCGGGCATCGGCGGGCGCAGGCCGGGGGAGCTGTCGGGCGGCCAGGCGCAGCGGGTCGCCATCGCCCGGGCGCTGATTCACGCGCCGTCGGTGATCTTCGCCGACGAGCCCACCGGAGCGCTCGACCAGGCCACCGGGCACGAGGTGATGCAGATCCTGCGCGCCACGGCGCGCATGACGGGTTCGACCCTGGTGCTGGTCACGCACGACCTTCAGGTCGCCCGCTGGTGCGAGCGACTGATCGAGATTCGTGACGCCCTGGTGCACAGCGACACCCGCACGGAGGCCTGAACCATGACGACGACGATCGGCTTGTCGACCCGGTTGGCCCGGGCCCGGCTGCGGGACGCGCGCGGGGCCGGCGTGCTCGACGGTTTCGCCGTGCTGGCCTTCGCGGTCACCGCCTGGATGGCCTTCGTGGTGACCTCGGGCACGTGGGCGTTCGCGCAGCGGCGCGTCGCACCGCCCCAGAGCCTTGCGGCCTTCGACACCGAAACCGTCACGTTGATGACCAACACCTACGTGATTCTGGCCGGCATCGCGTGCGCGCTGCTGATCGCTCCGGTGCTGTCGCTCGGCGGGGCCGCCGCGCGACTGGGTGCCCGCGGTCGGGCCCGGCGGTTGGCGGCCCTGCGGCTGGTCGGTATGACCGGCGGTCAGGTGGTCACGATGTCGGTGATCGAGAGCGTGGTGCAGGCTGCGGTGGGCCTGCTGGTGGGCGCGGCCGCGTGGGCACTCAGCCTGCCGCTGCTCGCCATGCTGAGGTTTCAGGGCACCACCTTCTCGCTCGCCGAACTGGTGCTGCCCTGGTACCTGTGGCTCGGGGTGGCGGCCGTGCTGCTGGCCCTCGCGGCCGCGTCGACGGCGCTCGGGCTCAGCCGGGTGCGCATCTCGCCGCTCGGCGTGGCCCGTCAGCAGACCACGCCGAGGCTGCGCGCCTGGCGCGTTGCCGCCCTGGCCGTGGGTGTCGTCGCCATCGTGGTGGGTGGACGCGTCATCACCGGCTCGAGCGGCGCACTGATCGGCGGGCTGGTGTTCGTCGGGCTGTTGGGCTTCGGCATCGCGATGGTCAACCTGATCGCGCCGTGGTTGCTGCAGGTGCTGGCCAGGGTTGGGCTGCGGGTGGGTTCGCCGGCCTGGCTGCTCGGCAACCGGCGCATCGCCGCCGACCCGAAGGCCGCGTGGCGCAACGTGTCGTCGTTGGCGCTGACCGGGGCGGTCGTCGGCATGCTGTGCGTGATTCCGCTCGACTCGTCGGTGCTGGCCGGCGTCGACGAACTCAACCTGATGCTGCTCACAGACATTCGCACCGGCGCCGTGGTCACCCTGGTGATCGCGCTGATCGTGGGAGCGGCGTCCACCGCGCTGGCCCAATGCTCCGACGTGGTCGACCGAGCCGACGAGCTCGTGGCCCTCGACCGCATCGGCGTGCCGCGCAGCCTCGACGCGGCCGCCCGCCGGCACCAGGTGATGGTGCCCCTGCTGAGCACGTTGGTGCTGTCGATGGGGCTCGGGGTGCTGGCCGCGCTGCCGTTCACGGCGACGTTTCCGCAGCGGTTTGCGCTCGGCCCGTCCAGCCTGCTCGTGCTGGCCGGCAGTCTCGTCGGCGCGACACTGCTCACGGTGCTCGCCGCCGAAGCGACCCGTCCGCTGCGGGCCCGCGCGCTGTCGACCCAGGTACGCCGCAACGACTGAGGCGAAGGCTAGCGAGCCACCCGCAGCTGCTCGCGCAGGAAGCGCAGCGGCTCAGGGTCGCCGTGGGTGGTGAAGGCGTCGCCGCGGTTCCACAGGCCGGTGTACAGGCCGCGCGCCGAGCCGGTGAGCACCGTGTCGGCATCGGGGTGGGCGCCGCTGGCGGGCACCGCGCCGTCCGGCCCGATCGCGACCGTCCAGGCGCCCAGGCCGTCGTCGGTCTGCACGCTGACCCGGGCCGGGCGGGGCAGGGTCAACCCGTAGTGCGCCAGCCCGGTGAACCCCATCAGCAGCTCGTCGATGCCGTCGCGGGCCAGGGCGGGGGAGAACCACAGCTCCTGGGGCAGGGGTGCCCGGCCCAGCCGGGCCGCCATCGCGTCGACCCCGTGGATCGTCGTCTCGTGCGCCTGCCGCCTGGTCCAGGCCTGGCGCGGCGCGGGCGCGTCCATCAGGAAGAACGGCACCTCGAGGTCGTCCGGGGCCCCGGCGAGCGCGTTGAGCAGGTCGACCATGCCGTCATCGAGCCACTGCAGCAGATCGTCGGACGCCGCGGCCTCGGCGAGCACCTCAGGATCGTGACGAGTGGGCTCGTCGCGCACTTTGGCGGCCGCCCAGCGGTGCACCATGCCCTGGTGGGCGAGCAGGTCGTGCATCGTCCACCCGGGGCAGGTTGGCACGGCCACCGCGAGGCCGGCGCTGGCGGCGTTGTTGCGCAGCACGGCGGTGGCGTTGCCGATCGCTTCGCCGAGGTCGGCGAACTCCAGGGTGTTGGGCATACCGGCACCCTAGGGTGTGTCGGCCGACCCTGACCACGCCTGGCGCACCGTAACCCTGACCGGTCGGGTCGGGGCCCGAGCAGGGGGCGGCCCGATACCTTCGCCGCCGCCCGGCGACGATGCTGGTGGGCATGACCAACGACTTCTTCGCCCCCGTCGACAGCGTGTCCAAGACCGATCGCGACCGCGCCGAGCAGCGGCTGCGCGAAGCACATCAGCTCGGTCGGATCGACGCGGCCGAACTCGAGGCCCGCATGTCGCGGGTGATCGCGGCCGAGCGGCTCGACGAGCTCGCCGCCGCCACGGACGGCCCGCTGCCGTCCGGCGCCACCAATGCTTACGCCCAGCCCGGCCCCTACGCCCAGCCCGGCCCGTACGCCCAGCCCGGCCCGTACGCCCAGTCGTACGACCACACCGCCTACGCCGAGCCCGGTGCAGCGCAGGGGCGCACCCGCCCGACCTTCGTCGGCACCGTGGAGCAGGTCGGCCAGGGCATGTCCGAGCGAGGCACCACGATGGCCGTGGTCGCGCACCTGCTGCCGTTCGTCACCTGGCTGTTCGGGCCGGCCGTCGTCTGGGCGCTCTCGGCCAAGGGTTCGAACACCCGGCGCGAGGCGGCCAAGGCGTTCAACTGGCAGTTGATCGCCTTCGTGATCGGCATCGTGGTGGCCGCCCTGGGCTGGATCATCCCCGGCGACGGCAACCCGATCGCCGGCATCTGGACCGCGATCTGGGTGGTGCTCACCGTGATCGGCGCCGTGATGGCCGGCAAGGGTGCCGAGTGGACGAACCCGATTCGCCGCGTCGTGCCGCTGGAAGTTTTGAACGAGCGCGGACGTTGATAAGCTGTAGTGCTCACCAGCGATGGTGAGAGCACAACTCAACAGGGGGTGACTGGTTTCGACTCGGGACGGTAGTCCCAGGCGAAGCGGGCCGAGGATGAGGCACATCTCGTTAACGATTCCTCACAACCAATAACTGCCGAAACCAATCGCGCAGACTTCGCTCTCGCTGCCTGAGCAGTGACCGAAGGGTCAGTCCGGGCGTAGCCTTCCGTCCGATCACTGGCCTCGTTTAGAAGGCTTGCTGAGCCGCCTGGGTTCCAGGGGCGGCTCGGGACTTCACTGGAACTGGGCTTGGCTACCACGTGTTGACCCGAGGGTAGAAGCCGAGAAAACCGTCAGGTCGACTGCGCCCGGAGAAGTCCTGGTTCACCTTCTGAGGACGGGGGTTCGACTCCCCCCACCTCCACCCACCGCAAGGGGCCCCGCCGCAATCGGCGGGGCCCATTGCGCGTCGTCCCGACAACGGCGGCCACCCCCCGGAGGGCGCTGCGGGGGTCTGTGCCGCGATGGCATGCTGGGGGCATGGACGGGCGATCGTCATGAGCGTCGAGGCAACCGTGGGCGTGCTGCTGGTGGCCAGCACCGAGTTGAGCGACGGCATCTTCGATCAGACCGTCGTGCTCGTGCTGGACGCCGATGAGTCGGGTTCGCTCGGCGTGGTGCTGAACCGCGAGGCGACGATCGACCTGCGCAGCGCCCTGCCCGCCTGGGCACCCCTGGTCAGTGAGCCGCGGGTGCTGTTCGAGGGTGGTCCGGTGTCGCAAGAAGGCGCGATCTGCCTGGCGTCGCCGCGGCGTCCAGAAGAAGAGCCGCCGGGCTGGCGCTCACTGTTCGACGCGGTCGGATTGCTGCATCTCGACACCCCGGTTGAGATCGCGGAGGGCGCCTACCGTGACCTGCGCATCTTCGCCGGCTACGCCGGCTGGGCGCCGGGGCAGTTGGAACACGAGCTCGAACAGGGCTGGTGGCATGTGGTTCGGGCCTCCTACGGCGACGTGTACGACCCCGATCCCGACACCTTGTGGCGCCGGGTGCTGCGACGGCAGGGCGGCGAGCTCGCGCTGCTTGCGACGTGGACGGCGACGCCGGAGCAGAACTGAGCCGAGGGCGCGATGACGCTCGGCCGACCGGCCACGGCTGCCGTCGATAGAGTTTCGGCGTGGGCATGGAGGCCGACCCGAAACGTCCTCAGGGCTCGGGTTTCGGGGCAGGTGCTGAAGATCCGGCGCAGTCCGCGCGGCTCGCGCGCTGGACCGGCCTGCTGCGCACCGGCGGGTCCGCCGCGATCGGCTCGGTCGCCCTGATCGTGGTGCAGCTCGTCGTGTTCATCGTGTGGCCGCCGGTGCACACCGTCGTGGACGTGTTCGGGCTGATGAACGAGAACCCGGTGCTCGGCCTGCTGTCGATGGACGTGCTGCTGCTGGTGAACAACCTGCTGACCTGGCTGCTCTACCTGGGTCTTGGGGTCGTGCTGTGGCCGGTCTCACGCTCGGCGGTGACGCTGGTCGTGGGGCTGGGCACACTGCAGATGGCGGCCTACACAGCGTCCAACCCGGCCCTGGACCTGTTGACCCTGGCCCGGCTTCACGCCGCGGCAGCCGCCGACGAGCGTGCCGCCTTGGCAGCGGCCGGTGAGGCGGTACTGGCCCGGTGGAACGGAACGGCGTTCGTGACCTACTACCTGCTGGGCGCTGTGGTACTTCTGATCCTCGCCTGGTTGCTGCGCCGGTCGGCCGCCTTCAGCCGGGCCACCGCAGCCTGGGCGCTGGCGGCCGGGGTGCTGATGCTGGTGCCCTCCTCGTTCGGCACCGTCGGTATGGTGCTGGCCCTGGCCTCTTTGGTGCCCTGGAGCGTGCTGTGCGTGATGGCCGGGCGCCGGCTCCTCGGCCTGGCCGGTTGTCGGCTCGGCATTGGGCGACGCGATCTACCCGGCCCGCGTTGAGCCGACCACTAGACTTCAGGCAGGATTCGGGGCTTCGACGAGTGAGGTGACGGTGTCGGAGAACATCCAGCGAACGCAGCGCATTCTGGTGGTCGACGACGACGTCGCACTCAGCGAGATGTTGCAGTTGGTGCTCGAGGCGGACGGTTTCGACGCCTCGTGGTGCAGTTCGGGCGACGGTGCCGTCGAGGCGTTTCAGCGGCACCAGCCCGATCTGGTGCTGCTCGATCTGATGTTGCCCGGCCGCGACGGCGTGGACGTCTGCCGTGACATCAGGGCCCTTTCAGGTGTGCCGATCGTGATGCTCACCGCCAAATCCGACACCCGCGACGTTGTGCAGGGCCTCGAGGCCGGGGCCGACGACTACGTCGCCAAGCCGTTCAAGGTCAAAGAGTTGCTGGCCCGTATTCGCACCCGGCTGCGCCGGCACGTGCCCACCGAGAACTCGGGCAACCTGGCCATCGGTGACCTGGTGATCAACGTGCCCGAGCACACCGTGCGTCGCGGTTCCGATCTGATCGCGCTCACCCCGCTCGAGTTCGACCTGCTGCTGGCCCTGGCCAGGCGGCCGCGGCAGGCGTTCAGCCGCGAGGTGCTGCTCGAAGAGGTGTGGGGGTACCGACACGCGTCCGACACCAGGCTGGTGAACGTTCACGTGCAGCGGCTGCGCAGCAAGATCGAGCACGACCCCGAACACCCCGAGATCATCGTCACGGTGCGGGGCGTCGGCTACCGGGCCGGGGACACCCGCGAGGCATCATGACCGCCGCGGGCGAGCAGGCACCCGCCCGGCGCACCCCCTGGTCACGATCGCTGCCGTTTCGCGTGGTGGTCACCACCCTGGTGGCGGCCCTGACGATTCTGGCGGCCACCGGTTGGTTTCTGATGGACCAGTCGTCGCGGGGCATCATCGACGGCAAGAAGCAGTCGAGCCTCGCCGAGGCGTCCGTGGTGATCGACGGTATGCAGCGCGACCTGCGCACGCTCAACCTGCGCCAGGCTTCCATCAACGAGGGACTCACCCAGTTGGCACGCGACGCCGCCTACCGCGGCTCGGTGGGTAACCAGTACTACGTGGTGGTGGCCGGCCCGGTCTCTGATATCGGCTCGGCCGGCCTCGACTACGCCAGCGTGCCCGAGTCGCTGCGCCGGGCGGTGGTGGCCGCCGACGGGCTGTACTCGACGCCCACCTCGATCAGCTTCACCGACACCCGTCCGACGGTGCCCGGGCTGGCCATCGGGTCGGCGCTCACCGCGCCGGGCGGCACCCGCTACCCGGTCTACTTTCTGTTCACCAACCAGCCCGAGGCCGAAACCCTGGCCGTGGTGCAGCGCGCCACCGTCGTCGCCGGGTTGATCGTGCTGGTGGGCGTGGTGGCCGTGGTGTGGCTGATCGCACTACAGGTGCTGCGGCCCATTCGCGCGGCCCGGCTGGCCGCTGAACGGTTGGCCGCCGGCCACCTCGACGACCGCATGGCGGTGGTGGGCACCGAAGACCTGGCCAGCCTGGCCCGCTCGATGAACCGCATGGCCGGCGAACTCGACCGCAAGATCACCGAACTCGAAGAGCTGTCGACGGTGCAGCAGCAGTTCGTGTCGGACGTGTCGCACGAGTTGCGCACGCCGCTCACCACCGTGCGCATGGCCGCCGACCTGCTGTATGGCCGGCGACAGGAGTTCGACGCCCTGGCGGCCCGCAGCACGGAGCTGCTGTCGAGCGAGGTCGACCACTTCGAAACCCTGCTCACCGACCTGCTCGAGATCAGCCGGTTCGACGCCGGGGCGGCCGAGCTGAACCTCGACGAGATCGACCTCGGCCAGATCGCCGCCGAAGAGCTGAGGGCGCAGGGCAGGCTGGCCGACACCTACGGCACTCCGTTGGTGCTCGATGCGCCCGAGCCGTGCGTGGCGGAGGTCGACGCGCGGCGGATCCGGCGCATTCTGCGCAACCTCATCACCAACGCCATCGAACACGGCGAGGGCCGCACCATCGTGGTGCACGTGCGCGGCGACGACGCGGCGGTGGCGGTCGCGGTACGCGATCACGGGGTGGGTTTCAGCGCCGCCCAGGCGCACCAGGTGTTCAACCGGTTCTGGCGCGCCGACCCGGCGCGTCGGCGCACCGTCGGCGGCACCGGCCTGGGCCTGTCGATCGCCATGGAGGATGCTCGCCTGCACGGCGGCTGGCTCAACGCGTGGGGACGTCCGGGGCAGGGTGCCCAGTTCAGGCTGACCGTGCCCCGGCGGGCGGGGGAGAGCGTGCTCAGTTCGCCCTGGCCGGTGGTGCCCGACGACGCGGAGGTGCCGGCGTGAGGCGGCCGGTGGCGCTGATCGCCGTGCTGGCCCTGCTGCTGACCGGCTGCGTCAGCGTGCCGACCAGCGGCCCCGTCGAGCGACACGCACCGGCGGCGCAGCAGGCCAATCCGGGGGTTGAGATCGCGCCTGTGCCACCCGCTCAGGGCGCGACTCCGGGCCTGATCGTCGAAGGCTTTCTGCATGCGATGGCCACGTACCAGGCCGGGTACTCGGTGGCGCGCCAGTTTCTGACCGCTGACGCGAGCGAACAGTGGCAGCCCGAAAGCGGCGTCGAGATCTACGCGGCCAGTTCCGCTCCTCAAGTCAGTGACTCGGGCGTGGTGCTCACCGCTTCTTTGGTGGGCCGGTTGGACGCCCAGGGCACCTTCACGCCCGCAGCCGCCAGCACCCCGTACCTGCACGACTTCGGCCTGGTCAGAGACAACGACAACCAGTGGCGCATCTCGCAGCCGCCCCGCGGCCTGCTCATCTCGCAATCGCTGTTCGGCAGCACCTGGGTGCGCTCCGATCTGTGTTTCTGGGACGTCACCGGCACGGTGCTGGTGCCTGATCCCCGGTTCGTGCCCAAGGGCACGGTCGGCATGCAGGCCACCGTCCGCGATCTGCTGGCCGGCCCGTCGACGCTGGCGGCCGCCGCCCTGCGCGCCCCGCTCGAGCAACAACTGGACGTCACCTCGGTGACGCTCTCGGTGAACGGGGTGGCCGAGGTCGACCTCGCCGGGCCCACCGACCTGCTCAGCGCCGAGGCCAAGCGACGGTTGTCGGCAGAGCTGGTCTGGTCGCTCACCTCGCTCGAAGGGGTGACGGCGGTGCGGGTGACCGGCAACGGGTCGGTGTGGAACCTCACCAACAGCACCGGCGAAATGAACACCGGCGACTTCGACGCAGCGGCACCCGCGCTGCCGGCGCAGAGCGATCAGGCGTTTCTGCTCAGCGACGGAGCCATTCACCGGGCCGGGTGGAACGCAGACCCCGCCCAGAGCCAGCCGGTCGGTTCGCTGACCCGGGTGACCGCCATCGCGGCACGGGCCGACGCCCAGGTGGTGGCCGCGATCACCGACGCCGGCAGCCGGTTGCGCACCGTGCCCGTGCGCGAAGGCACGTCACGGGTCGAGCTTGCCGCGCAGGGTATGGCCCTGGTGCGTTGGACCCGGCAGGGCGAGCTACTGGTGGCGCTGGAACGGTCGCGCGGCGTCAGGTTGCGCATGGTGCGTGACGGCCGCGGCGTGTCGGTGAACACCGACGCGCTGCCGATGGGCCGCATCCGGTCGCTGGCGATCGCCCCGGACGGCGTCCGGGTGGCGATGGTCGTCGAAGAGCAGGGCAGGTGGGTGCTGGGTGTCGCGTCGATGGTGCGCGAAACCAACGCCGTCCGCTTCGTGGGTTGGCGGGAGTTGTCGGGCGCCACCTGGGCACCGCCCACGCACCGTCCGGTCGATGTCGGTTGGTCTGGACCGGCCGACCTGATGGTGCTGTTGACGGTGGCGACGGTGCCCCAGGTGGTGAGCGTCGACAGCGAGGGGGCCGTGGCGGCCGATGTCGGGCCGATCGATTCGACCGCGTCGGCGCAACTGGCGGTGGGCAGCGACGGACGGGCCGTTCTGCGCGGCTCGGACGGCCAGACCTGGCGCTTCGTCGACGACTTCGTGTGGGAGGCCTGGATGCCGAAGGTGCAGCAGGTTTCGCTGCCTTGACCTGTGGAGAGCCGTCCACGCACGTCGCCGGCCCGGCATGATCGTTGGGTGGTGGGGTGGCGGGAGTTGGCTGCGGCGGCGGCCGACCTGGCGTGGGGCGGTGCGTGTGCCGCCTGTGGCACGCCGGGGCCGGTGGTGTGCCCCGACTGCGAGTCACGGCTGCGCAGTCTCGCCCCGGCAGCGGTAACGGTGCGCCACGGGGTGCCGCCCACCTACGCGCGCGGCGCCTACGCCGACGACCTGCGTGCGGTGATTCTGGCCTGCAAGGAGCGGCAGGGGCTGGGCCTGGTTCCGGTGCTCGCCGAACTGGTCACCGGCAGCGCGCTGGCTTTGCTGCGCGACCGCTGGGTGGGTGGGCCGGTGCTGGTGGTGCCGGTGCCGTCGGCACGGGCGACGCGCGCGGCGCGCGGGTTCGACCTCACCGGTGCCATGGCCGGCTCGCTGGCCACCTTTCTGCGCCGGCGCTGCGAACTGGACGCCCGGGCGTCCAAGGCGCTGCGGCCGGTGCGCCGAGCGGCCGACCAGGCGGGGCTGACCATCGAGCAGCGGGCGCTCAACCGCCGTTCGAGCCTGGTGGCTCGGGCGGGCCGGCCGGCCCAGGTGCTGGTGGTCGACGATCTGATCACCACTGGGGCCACCCTGGCCGAGGCGTCCCGAGCTCTTCGGCACGCCGGCCACCGCATGATCGGCGCTGCGGTCGTGGCCGCGACGCCACGCACCACATGACGACAGGGGCCCCGATCGAGATCGGGGCCCCTGTGGCCTGCTTGCGTGCGCCGTCCTCCCAGCGGCGCAGACGCGAGTCGATCAGACGGCGGCCAGGCCGCTTTCGCCGGTGCGGACCCTGACGATGTCGTCAACGGGCACCACCCACACCTTGCCGTCGCCGACCTGGCCGGTACGGGCCGCGCCGGCGATGACCTGCACGACCTCTTCGCACTCGGGGTCGTCGACGAGAATCTCGAGGCGCACCTTGGTGATGAAGTCGATGGTGTACTCCTCGCCACGGTAGACCTCGACGTGGCCCCGCTGCCGGCCGTAGCCGGAGACCTCGCTGATGGTCATGCCGCCCACCCCGTGCCGGACGACGGCCTTCATGACCTGCTCCAACACTTCGGGCTGAATGATTGCGGTGATGAGCTTCACTTGCTCGCTCCTGTCGTTTCGGTCTCGGGCAGGTCGTCCTTGGTCAGGAAGAGCGTGCGCTGAACCTTGTTGCTGTAGTAGACCGGGCTGAGGTCGTAGCCGGCCTCGGAATGCTCGACCAGGTCGATGCCGCTGAGCTCGTCGGCGGTGGTGATGCGCCAACCGATGGTGCGCTTGATCAGCATGGCGATCAGGTAGCTGACCACGAAGGCGTAGACCGTGACGGCGATCGCACCGACGGCCTGGCGCCAGAGCTGGTCGACGCCGCCGCCGTAGAACAGGCCCGCCACGCCGGCGGGGCTGTTCGGATCTGCGAACAGGCCGATCAACACCGTGCCGAACAGGCCACCGACGAAGTGGACGCCCACCACGTCGAGCGAGTCGTCGTAGCCGAACTTGTACTTCAGGCCGACGGCGTAGGCGCAAGCCGCGCTGGCGATGCCGCCGACGAAGATCGCACCGACGGGGCTGACCGAGCCGGCTGCGGGGGTGATCGCCACCAGACCGGCCACCACGCCCGAGGCCGCACCGAGCGAGGTCGGGTGACCGTCACGGAAGCGCTCCACCAACAACCAGGCGAGCATGGCGGCCGCGGTGGCCACCAGGGTGTTCACCCACGCCACCGAGGCGGTGGTGCCCGCACTGAGGGCCGAGCCGGCGTTGAAGCCGAACCAGCCGAACCACAGCAGGCCGGCACCGAGCATCACCAGGGTCATGTTGTGCGGCCGCATCGGCTTGGTGCCGAAGCCGATCCGGGGGCCGAGCACGAGTGCGAGGGCCAGACCCGAGATACCGGCGTTGATGTGAATCGCGGTGCCACCGGCGAAGTCGAGGGCGCCGAGCCAGTTGGCGATCCAGCCGCCGTGCTCACCGGTGAAGCCGTCGAAGCTGAACACCCAGCCGGCCACGGGGAAGTAGACCAGAATGCCCCACAGCACGGTGAACAGCGTCCAGCCGCCGAACGACGCGCGGTCGGCGATCGCACCCGACACCAGGGCGACCGCGATGATGGCGAAGCAGGCCTGGAAGGCCACGAACGCCATGGCCGGCAACGAGCCCGCGACCGCGTCGGGGCTCATCAGGCCCTGCAGGCCGAAGTACTGGAACGGGTTGCCGAGGATGCCGAAGAACGTCGGGCCCTCGTCTCGGGTTGCGCCGAGCTCGAAGCCGATCGAGTCGCCGAACGCCATGCTGTAGCCGAAGAGCACCCACAGGACGCCGATCGTGCCCATGCTGATGAAGCTCATCATCATCATGTTGAGAACGCTCTTGGCCCTGACCATGCCACCGTAGAAGAAGGCGAGACCGGGGGTCATCAACAGCACCAGAGCGGCGGCGGTGAGAACCCAGGCGGTGTCGCCGGAGTTGATTTCAAGCATTGTCATGGCAGAACCTTCGGTGATCGGTGTTTCCGAGGCGTTCGAACTGGGTTACGCGTGGATTGCGCGGTGTTACAGCTCTGTTGCGCCCGCTCCAGTTGCGACACAGCCGGCACCCTGGCAAAGCACAGGCAGGCTGAGTAGGGTCGAGGCATGGCGTCAGGCTGTGCTCCCGCTACGCGGGAGTAGCTTGGCGCTTTTGCGTTTCGCCCGCTCGCCCGAGCGGGCGCGATCGACCAAGGAGGTTCCTGTGGACGTTCTCGTCACCGGCCGGCACTGCCAGATCACCGATGACTTTCGCACCCATGTGGGCGAACGGCTGAGTGGGGTCGAGAAACTGCGCGACCGAGTGATTCGGGTCGAGGTGCAGGTCTCTGCCAATCCACACGCCAGGCAACCCGACCAGGCCACCACCGTCGAGATCACCCTGCGTAGCCGGGGCCCCGTGGTGCGGGCCGAGGCCAGCGCCGATGAGAAGTTGATCGCCTTCGAGCATGCGCTCGACCGGCTCAAGTCGCAGTTGCGCCGCGCCGCCGACCGACGCAAGGTGCATCGCGGCCTGCGCGCCGGCCAGCAGTTCGGCGAGCAGCCGCTGCCGCCGGTGACGACGCCGGACGACGAGGACCGCCCCGAGATTCGCAAGATCGCCGGCCTCGAGGTGCACGGCGACGGCCCGCTGGTGGTGCGCGAGAAGCTGTTCAAGGCCACCCCGCTCACACTGGCCCAGGCGCTGGACGAGATGGAACTGGTCGGCCACGACTTCTTTCTCTACGTCGACGCCGACACCGGAGCGCCCAGTGCGGTCTACCGACGCAGGGCCTACGACTACGGCGTGATCCACCTCGAGCTCGATCGGCCGGGGGAGCAGAGCGCCTGAACCGAACCTGTCGGTGGCGGGCGCTAGCGTTCGCCCCATGCCACGACTGACTCTGGCCCAGGCCCGCCGCATCGCGCTGGCTGCGCAGGGCTTCGGCCGACCACGGCCGTCCGGTGCGGTCACCATGCGTCACGTACAGCAGGTGATCGACCGGGTGGGCCAGTTTCAGATCGATTCGGTCAACGTCGCCGTCCGAGCCCATTACATGCCGTTGTTCAGCCGGCTGGGGCCTTACGATCGCGGCCTGCTCGACGGGGCCGCCGGTCGCGGGCCGCGCAGATTGTTCGAGTACTGGGCGCACGCGGCCTGCCTGCTCGACGTGCGGCTGCAACCCGCTCTGCGCATGGCCATGCGTCGGCGAGCCGATCGCGAACGCACCGCACTCAGCCGCATTCTCACGGCCAAACCGCAGTTGCTCGACCGCGTACTCGACGACGTGAGCGGCAACGGTCCGCTGAGCGCCCGTCAGATCGAGAACGACGAGGTGCGCAGCCGCGTCGACTGGGGGTGGAACTGGTCCGAGGCGAAGTACGTGCTCGAGTACCTGTTCGACTCGGGCGTGGTGGGTGTGGCGCGGCGCAACAGCGCCTTCGAGCGGTTGTACGACCTCAACGAACGCGTGCTGCCGGGGTCGGTGCTGGGCTTGCCCGACCCGTCCGACGACGAGTCGTACGACACCCTGGTGGCACGCTCGGCGCAGGCACTGGGGGTGGCCGACGCCAAGGCGCTGGTCGACTACTTCTACCTCAAGGGGCCCGAGGGCGCGGCCGCGATCGCACGGCTGGCCGAACGTGGTGACCTCGAACCGGTAACGGTGGCCGGGCTGCCGCAGCAGTTCTGGCTGCACGCCGCGGCGAAGCGGCCGCGGGCGGTGCCGGGCCAGGCGTTGATCGCCCCGTTCGACACGCTGGTGCACCATCGCCCACGGGTGCTGCAACTGTTCGACGTGCACTACCGCATCGAGATCTACACCCCCGCCGCCAAGCGCACCTACGGCTACTACGTGTATCTGTTTCTGGCCGACGACCAGATCGTTGCTCGCGTCGACCTCAAGGCCGACCGGGTGGGCAGCGACGCCCTCTTGGTGCAGTCGGCGTGGCTCGAACCGCACGCCGAGTCACGACGTGCCGAGGTGGCGGCGCGGCTGGCCGACGAATTGGCCCTGATGGCGAACTGGCTCGAGGTGTCGGGTGTGCAGGTGCTGCCGAAGGGCAACCTGGCCGGCGACTTGGCGGCCGCGATTCCGCCCGACGGCTGAATCGACGGTGCTGCTCAACCGGCAGTGAGGGCCCACTCCACGTCAGGCAGCCGAGTGCACCGCCCGCGCCACGTCGTCGTCGGCGGTGAGTTCGATCACCGAGATGTCGGGCAGGTCGCGTTGCACCCTGGTCAGCACGTCGTGCCCCTTGCCGCTGTGCGACGCCGGATTGACCACCATGGTCAGCCCGGCACCGGTCGGACGGGGTTCGGCCGGCACCAGCGGCCGGCGTGGGTGCAGCCGACCGGGGGCGTCCGCGGGTGGCACCAGCCGCCCTCCGATCGACGCCTCGGTGGCGCCGAGCACGAAACCGGCCGCGACGTCCGACGGGTAGTGGGCACCGGTCGCCACCCGCGAGAAGCCCACCAGGCCGGCCAGCGTGGCCAAGGGCACGCGCAGCGCGGGTATCTCGAGTGCCACCGCGCTCGCGAAGGCGGCCGCACTGGCCGCGTGACCGCTGGGAAACGAGGTCGAGGTGGGAATGCGCCCGGCGATGCGCGCGAGCGGTACCCGCAGCAGCGATGGGCGTGGCCGCCGGTTCAACCGTTTGGCCACCTGGTTGGCTATCAGGCCGGTGGCGGCCAGGGTGGTGATACCGCGGCCGGCGGCTCGCCGGGCCCGAGGCGAGCCGGTGAGGGTGAGCACGGCGGCCGGCCCCACCCACAGCTTGGAGTTGTCGGCCAGGCCGGTCAGCCGAGGCATGGCCCAGTCGAGCTACTGGCTGTGGGTGTCGGCGACGGATTCGTAGAGCGACACGTCGAGATCGTCGATCTTGCGGCGCAGCGTGTCGAGCCGACGGTGGGGGGTGGTCACGGCTACCTCGATCCCGACGGGCCGTCGCCCGTCGTGAGCCCCGACCCTGGGTGCAGCGTCAGTGACCAGGCAATCCCCGGCGTCAGGTGGGCACGGGGGAGTGGAGAGGCGCCCGTCCGTACCGCGGGGGGCGTGCCCGCCGGGGCCTGCGTGAAGGCACTACGATGGCTGGGAATGTCATCGACCAGGGAGTGTTGAAACCACCGTGGGTGTTCTGGACAAGCTGCTCAACATGGGCGACGGGCGCAAGCTCAAAGAACTGCGCAAGGTTGCCGATCAGGTGGCCATGATCGAGCCCGACTACGAGGCGATGACCGACGACGAATTGCGCGGCCAGACCGACGAGTTTCGCAAGCGGCTCGATGACGGCGAGTCGCTCGACGACATTCTGCCCGAGGCGTTCGCCACCGTGCGTGAGGCCACCAGGCGGGTGCTCGGCAAGCGGCCCTACGACGTGCAGGTGATGGGCGGCGTCGCCCTGCACCGCGCCAACATCGCCGAGATGAAGACCGGTGAGGGCAAGACCATCGTCGCGCTGATGCCGTCGTACCTGAACGCGCTCACGGGCGAGGGCGTGCACATCGTCACCGTCAACGACTACCTGGCCAAGTACCAGTCGGAGCAGATGGGCCGCGTGCATCACTTTCTCGGCCTCTCGGTCGGCGTGATCCTGGCCCAGATGACCCCTGCCGAGCGGCGCAAGCAGTACGCCGCCGACATCACCTACGGCACCAACAACGAGTTCGGCTTCGACTACCTGCGCGACAACATGGCGCTGAGCCTCGACGACTGCGTGCAGCGCGGTCATCACTACGCCATCGTCGACGAGGTCGACTCGATTCTGGTGGACGAGGCGCGCACCCCGCTGATCATCTCGGGCCCCGCCGAAGACAACCACGACTGGTACCCCGAGTTCGCCAAGATCGCCACCAAGCTGGTCAAAGACACCCACTACGAGGTCGACGAGAAGAAGCGCACGGTGTCGATTCTCGAAGCCGGCATCACCGAGGTCGAAAACCGGCTGGGCATCGAGAACCTGTACGAGAGCGCCAACACGCCGCTGATCAGCTACTTGAACAACGCGATCAAGGCCAAGGAGTTGTTCAAACGCGACAAGGACTACGTGATCCTCGACGGCGAGGTGCTGATCGTCGACGAGCACACCGGTCGCACCCTGATCGGACGCCGCTACAACGAGGGCCTGCACCAGGCCCTGGAGGCCAAAGAGGGTGTCGAGATCAAGGACGAGTACCAGACGCTCGCCACGATCACGTTGCAGAACTACTTCCGCATGTACGACAAGCTCGCCGGCATGACCGGTACGGCCAAGACCGAAGAGAGCGAGTTCCAGAAGATCTACGGCCTGGGTGTGCTGCCCATTCCCACCAACAAGCCGATGATCCGCACCGACGAGAAGGATCTGATCTACCGCACTGAAGAGGCCAAGTTCGACGCGGTGGTCGAAGACGTGGTCGAGCGGCACGAGAAGGGCCAGCCGGTGCTGATCGGCACCGCGTCGGTGGCCAAGTCAGAGCTGCTGAGCAAGGCGCTGAAGAAGGCGGGCGTCAAGCACGAGGTGCTGAACGCCAAGAACCATGCCCGTGAGGCCGCGATCATCGCCCTGGCCGGACGCAAGGGTGCCGTCACCGTCGCCACCAACATGGCCGGCCGCGGCACCGACATCATTCTGGGCGGCAACTCAGAGTTCATGGCTGATGCCCAACTGCGGGCCAAGGGGCTGGACCCCGTCGAGCACGCCGACGAGTACGAAGAGGCCTGGGGCCCGGTGCTCAAAGAGCTCGACGAGCAGGTCGCGGCCGAGCACGAAGAGGTGGTCGAACTGGGCGGCCTCTACGTGGTCGGCTCCGAGCGGCACGAATCCAGGCGCATCGACAACCAGTTGCGCGGCCGGTCGGGCCGGCAGGGCGACCCGGGTGAGAGCCGGTTCTACCTGAGCCTGCAAGACGATCTGATGCGGCTGTTCAAGTCCGACATCATCAACTGGGTCATGCAGGCGCTCAAGGTGCCCGACGACGTGCCGATCGAGAACAAGCGCGTCAGCTCGTCCATTCAGCAGGCGCAAGAGCAGGTCGAGGCGCAGAACTTCGAGATGCGCAAGAACGTGCTCAAATACGACGACGTGATGAACCGGCAGCGGCATGCCATCTACGGCGACCGACGGCTGGTGCTCGAGGGCGCCGACGTCGAGACCCAGCTGCGCGGCACCGTCGATTCGGTGGTCGAGCAGTACGTGCGCGGTGCTACCGAGGGCTTCGTCGAAGACTGGGACCTGGAGCAGCTCTGGACCCAGATGGGAACCCTGTACCCGGTGGGGTTGAAGCGTGAGGACTATGAGGGGGTCGACCTGACCGCCGACGAACTGGTCGAGGACTTCAAGGCCGACGCGCAAGCGGCCTACGACAAGCGCGAGGAACAGCTCGGCGAAGAGACGATGCGTGAGTTGGAGCGCCAGGTGCTGCTCACGGTGCTCGACCGCAAGTGGCGCGAGCACCTGTACGAGATGGACTACCTGCGCGAGGGCATCGGCCTGCGCGCGATGGCTCAGCGCGACCCGCTGGTGGAGTACCAGCGCGAGGGCGGCACCATGTTCAACGCCATGATGGAGGCGTTCATGGAAGAGGTGGTCGGCTTCTTGTTCAACCTCGAGGTCAAGGTGCAGCAGCCGGTCGGGCTGGTGCCCGATGCGTCCGGCAAGGCGGTGCCGATGTCGGCCGAGGTATTGGACGAGTTGATCGCCTCGGGGCCCGACGCCGACGCTGTCGGCCAGTTGATCGCCGACATCGACGACGAGCCGGAGCAGAGCCCCGCAGCGGCGCAGGCCAAGGCGCGTCCGGTGGTGAAGGCCAAGGGGTTGGGCGAGCGGCGGCAGAGCGCGGTGAGCTACTCGGCGCCGTCCGAGACGGGCGAGGCCACCAAGAGCGGCACTGACAAGGCCGACGACCCGTACGCGGGGGTGGGCCGCAATGCGCCGTGCCCGTGCGGGTCGGGAAAGAAGTACAAGATGTGCCACGGGCGGCGTTGAGCTGTCCGCACGGCTTGGTGTTGAACTCCTCATGTGAGTCGGGTGCGGAAGTCGTGGAGTGGGGCAGCCCCTGTCCCGTCCTTGCTGAACTGCTCGGGTATTGCCTCGCAGTGCGCAAACGCCCGAGCACGCCCTGACAGGGGCGGCCCCACTCCGCTTCACTCTGTCTCGGGTGTGGGCTGAGACCCTGCACGGCGGTCGAGCGTGGCGAGACCGATACCTCAGCTGCTTCGCAAGACCACCGCGGGGTCGAGTGCCAGTTCGAGCGCACACATCCGCCAGCGACCGTCCGAACGGGTGAAGCACAGGGCCGCTGCCACCGAACGGTGGTCGTCACGCAGCCGGGCCGCCGCCTCGATCACGTGATCGGCAGGCTGTTGCAGGTGTAGCGAAGCCAGGCTAAGGGCCGGCAGCAACCGGGCGCCGCGTAGATGGCCGACCAGGTCATACACCGGCGCCCGCAGGTGTGCCTCCAAGTGCTCCAGAGCACGACGGCCACAGAGCACCTCGATCACTGCGTTGGTCAGTTGCGACACGATGCGTTGCACGCGCGGCGCGATGTCGACGGATTCGGCAACCTGCTCGACGCTCGTCGGCCACGGCAGCAGTGGCGCCTGAACAGGTTCGAGCAGCACCGGTTCGACCAGCCGGACGGCCGGCGCCAGCACCATGGGAGCGCGCGTGGGCCTGATCGCAGAGTTCATGGCCTACACCCTGACCCACGCCGCCGGCAGAACTCGGGCTCAAGGGGGTCAGCACGCCAAATCTGTGGACAACTCCGGTCTGAGATCCCGGCGTTCGCCGGGATGACGAAAGAAGCTCCGCCATCCAAGCGCACGCCCTGGGCCGCCCCGTCATCCCGGCGCACGCCGGGATCCCCAGCCGCAACTGGGCGGGCCGTTTCGAGATGCCGCCCACGCCGTCATCCCGGCGCACGCCGGGATCTCCAGCGCAACCAGGCGGGCGCCGTTCGGAGATGCCGCCCACGCCGGTCATCCCGGCGCACGCCGGGATCTTCAGCGCAACCAGCGATCAGGGCGAGAACAGCAGCACGAGCCCGGCCACCGTGTAACCGACCATCAGCATCAGCATGGGCAGTTGACCGACGATCACCCGGCGTCCGTTCAGGGCCACCAGCGAGCGATCGTGGGCGATCAGGACGCCCAGCAGATGGCCGAGCACGATCGCGCAGAGCTGGATGATCGCAACCGGCTGCGGGTAGTCGAAGATGCCCGTGTTCACGCCCAGTTCGGCGGTGCCGAAGACGTTCCAACCCAGGCCGAGCGGATCGGAGGCCAGAATCGCCGTCCGCTGCCCCTCGAGAACCAGCAGGCTCAGGTAGTGCGCGAAGTTGTAGCCCACCACGATCGGCACCAGGCTCGCCGCCAACCGGTTCGTCCAGCCGGCCGCCGTCGCGCGCGCGGCCAGGGCGAATGCGCCGCCGACGAGCACGGTCATGCCCACCAGGCCAAGAGTGCCCCAGAGTGTGCGGGGGAGCGTCGAGGTCTGTACCCACCCCACCCACACTGTGGTGTTGGTGAAGCTGTCGTAGGCGGTGATGCCCAACAAGGTCGCCGTCACCGCGGCGGTGCCACGGGGCACCGGTGCGGTGCACGCGTGACGCAACGGGTTCACCAGGTGCAGCACGCCGTCCACCCGTTGCCAGGGTGACAGGGTGGCGATGCGTTCGGCGAACACCTCGAAGGGATCGAAGGCCGACACCCACCGTTCACCGAAGATCAGCGAGCCGCCCACGGCGCCCACGAACCAGGCGACGGCCCACCAGCGCAGCACCGGCAAGGTGTTGTTGCCGGGTTGTACGAGTTCGAGCCAGGCGAACCCCAGCAGCGTCACCACACCGGGCGTGATGCCCACGCGCTGCCAGGCCGCCTCGCTGAGCGGCCGCAGCGGGCCACGCGGCGCCAGAACCAGCCGGGCGAGGGTGCGCAACGGGTTGGTCAGCCGCCAGATCGACCCGAAGAGCAGCGACACGGGCACCAGTCCCACCCAGAGCCACACGAACACGAAGCCGAACACCGGGTTGGTCACGCGGTCCTGGCCGAACCAGAGCGCCAGTGCCATCCAGCCGTACAGCGCCAGGGCCAGCAGACGCGCCAACGCCCGCGTGACGGGGGCGTCCACCATGCGGGTCAGCCCAGGCAGGGCCAACCCGGCCTGCGCGGTGAAGCGCGGACGACGCCACGCCAGCACCAGGGCCCCGAACGACAGCAGCAGCGCCAGGGCAGCCCCGAGCAGCACCAGTTCGAAGGGCAGCGGCAGGTCTTGGCGAGAACCCAGCCCGTGCAGCGGCAGGATCACCGGATCTGCAGCACGACGATCAGCAGCTCGGGGTGGTGCGACTCGACCTCGAAACGCCCGGTGCGGTCGGCGGTCATCGGCACGCGCACATGCTGCCCGGCGCTCACCTCGATGCCTTTGTCGAAGCCGTGCACATGAACCTCGTCGTCACGATCGGAAGTGATGTCGAGCACGAACTGGTCGCCCTGGTTGAGGTCGACCCGGTCGCCGTTGGGCGACACCTTGCCGTCCTTGAGTTGAATCTCGATCGTGGTGACGGCGGGGGAGGCGGACGCCGACACCGTGTCGGCGGGAGTGGTGGACGGCGTCGGTGCGGGAGCGACGGACGAGGCAGTGGTCGACGCGCCGGGCGACCCGGACGGGCCCGCGGCAGGCTGAACGCTGCACCCGGCGAGTAGCAGAACGATGGCGACGAGGGGAAGCAGGCGAGCCACGTCCCGATTCTCGCACGTGACCCAAGTCAGCACCGGGTACGGCACATAGGCTGGGCGGGGTACGCATCGCTCGCCCGACCACTTGGTGCTCGCCCACCTGCGCGAGCGGCACGTAGTGAGGCGAGCGACGACAGGCGGGAGGATCACGATGGCCGATGCGGTCAGCATGAACGAGGCACTGCTGCTGGCGCGCGATCAGCCGGCGCAGCCGTGGCATCAGTTGAGCGTGCTGATCGTGGACGGCCCCGCGCCGGCTGCGGAGCAACTCGGTCTGTTGATCGAGCAGCGCATCGCCTACTCGCCCAGGTTTCGGCAGAAGCTGGCCGGCACCGGCCTGCAGTCGTGGGTGGACGACCGCGGCTTTCGGGTGAGCGGTCACCTGATGACGCAGCGGGCCGCGGGACGCCTCGAAGACCGGCTGGCTGCTCTGCTCGCCGAGCCGTTGGAGCGGCTGCACCCCTTGTGGGACGCCACGATAATCGACGGCCTGCCGGGTCCGCGTTGGGCGTTGGCGGTGCGTGCCCACCCTGGCCTGGTGGACGGCGGTGACCACGTGCACCTACTGCACGAGCTGCTCGATGAGCAACCCACGCTGATCGAGGGCGACGCTCCGCGATGGGAGCCGGCTGTCGATGAGCCGCGTGGGTTCGGCAGCCTGTTGCGCAACGTGACCGATCCGCTGCAGAGCCTGCGCGAGGCGGCCGCGGGCCTGGGCGGCCTGGCCGAACAGGGCCTGCGGCAGGTGAGCACCGAGACCACGCCCCGCCACGTGGCGGCCGTCGAGTTCGACCTGGCTGATCTCGAACGCGCCGCCCATGCGCACGGGGTCAGGGTGCACGACATCGTGGTGGCCATGGTCACCGCGGCCGTGCGCGGCGCCCAGCTCGACGCCGGCACCGACCTGCACGACCCAGTGGCGCTGGTGCCGTTGGCCGTGGACGACGACGGCGCCAGCGCGATGGGTTGCCTGGTGGCGCCCCAGTTCGTGTCGTTGCCGGTGACCGCCACAACCGCCGCAGAACGGCTGGCCGCCATCGCCACGCTGACTCAGGCACGGGTCGATTCCGAGCGGCTCGTCGAAGCCCGCGAGCTGGTCGAGGTGGCCGGCTTCGCGCCCCCCACGATGCACGCGGTGGCCACCGGTTTGGTGACGACCGGACGACCGCACGAGGTCTTGCTGGTCAACGTGCCCGGCCCGGCGTCCGCTCGGTGGCTGGGTGAGCAGCGGGTGCGGGCCCTGCATGCCTTCGAATCCACGGTCGACGATCAGGTGATCAGCGTGGGCGTCACCAGCCTCGACGGCCGGGTCAGCTTCGCCGCCACGGCGACGACGCCACTGCCGAGCTTCGCCCGCAACGCAGCAGATGAGCTCGGTGTGCTGAATCGAGCGGGGAAGTGATGCTGGTTTTCATACCTCTCACGCAGGCGCAGTTGTCGAGCTGGGTCGAGGGCGGTTCCTTTGCCCCGAAGCAGGCGTTCGGCGTGACGAACTCGCTACGGCAGGCGTTCGGGTTCACCCCTGCAGACGACGAGGAAGCTGAGCACACGGCAATGCACATTGCGGGCCTCTCGGGTCTGCTGAGTTCTGGACGCCGCCTGGTGGCGGTGGCCGAGGCGTCCGCCCGGGCGGTCGCGGGATCTGAGTTCGGCGAAGTCGAGGCCGGCGCCGTGCCGTGGAGCGCCGTGAACGCCCTGTTCGCCGACGACGCGTCCGGCGCCGCCACGGCGGCGGCACTCGATCGCCCCCATGCCTCGCTGTCTGACGCGTGGGACGATCCAGCGATAGCCGACCTGCTGGCGTCTCACGAGTTGTTGTGGCATGGCCCGTCCGAATGGGCGGGTCTGGTGGCCGGCTGATCACGGTCTTCGATCCGGCTCGTGGGTCGGGCTTGTCGAACCTCAAGCGAAAGCGAGAGACCCCGCGTTCGCCGGCGTAACGGCTTGAAGCTTCAAACGGCGGCCTGCACGTTCTGGCGTGATTTGGGCTGGTGCGGCAGGCTGGTGCAACCGTGCGGCAGCCCTGCGACGCACACGGGCGAGGAGGAACCACATGCCACGATCGATCTGGAAGGGCGCGATCTCGTTCGGCCTGATCACTATTCCGATCAAGGTGTACGGGGCGACCGAGACCAAAGACCTGTCGTTTCGTCAGGTGCACCCCGAGGACGGCGGGCGCATCAAGTACAAGCGGGTCTGCGAGGTGTGCGGCAAAGAGATTCCCTACACCGAGATCGCGAAGGGCTACGAAACCGGCGACGGACGCCTGGTGATCCTCGATTCCGAAGACTTCGAGAACCTGCCCCTGGCGAGTTCGAAGGCGGTCGAGGTCGTCCAATTCGTGAAGACCGACGACATCGACCCGACCTACTTCGAACGCACCTACTTTCTCGAGGCCGACGGGCCCGGCGCCAAGCCGTACGTGCTGCTTCGGCGGGCGCTCGCCGAAGAGGGCAAGGCCGCCGTGGTGAAGGTGGCGCTGCGATCGCGGGAATCGCTGGCACTGATTCGCGCCAAAGACGACCTGCTGCTGATGCACACCATGCTCTGGCCCGACGAGTTGCGCGACGGCGAGTTCGCGGCCCCGGGCGACGACATCAAGGTGTCGGACGCCGAGGTGCAGATGGCCCGCATGTTCATCGACCAGTTGTCGGGCGAGTTCGACCCCAGTCAGTTCACCGACAGCTACCGCGAGGCCCTGGAAGCCGTGGTGCAGGCCAAGCTGGCCGGCCAGCCGGTGCCCACCGAGAGCGACGAAGCCCCCAAAGAGGCCGAGGTGGTCGACCTGGTGGCGGCGTTGCGGGCCTCGGTCGAAGCCGCCAAGAAGCGTCGCGAAGAGGCCGCCAAGGCCGGCTGATCATCGCGCACAGCGAGGCACTGTTCTCACACGTGCGCAGACCGAGCCGTCCGCCGGCGCTGTCAGTCCTGCTGGCGCCGCAGGTAGTCACGGTCGAAGTGCGTCGGTAGCTCGCCTTCGATGTCATCATCGCCGGGAAGGTCCCACTTGGTGGGGTCCAAGTGGCGGTTGGGGTTGATCAGGGCGTCTCTGCTCAGCACCTGGGGTGGCGCCTGGACGGGTTCGTCGGACGCGGGGGCTTCGTCGTACTCGAGCATGTCGGCGCGGCGTCGGCGGGCGAACCACCAGGTGACGGCGGCCACCGCCGCGATGCCGACGACGATCACAACCAACCCGAACGGCTCCATCGTCAGAGCGTACCCAGGTGGGTACGCCTCGGCGGTCGCTGATATTGCGGCTCATGGTGCGTAGACGCAGTAAGAATGCCCGCCGCTCATCGCGTGAGCGCGAAGAATCGTTGTTCTGGCAAGCGTGCGTGAGGTAATCTCGTGCCGTGGATGCTATCACTCGTGTGCCCGTACCCGTGAACGAACCGGTGAAGAGTTACGCCCCCGGCAGCCCGGAGCGGGCTGAGATCGAGGCGGCTCTGGTGTCCGCGACTTCCGCCGAGCCCGCCGAGTTGACCGGCACCTTCGGGGCAGAGCGCCGTCCGGGCACGGGGGCCGACCGCTACGAGGTGCGCATGCCGTCCGACCACGGCACCGTGCTCGGCGTCGTGCAGCAGGCATCGCACGCCGATGCCCAACAGGCCATCGACGCGGCGCTGGCCGCGGCACCCGATTGGGCGGCGCTGCCGTTCGACCAGCGTGCTGCGGTGTTTCTGCGCGCCGCCGACCTGATCGCCGGCCCCTACCGGGCCCGGATCAACGCCGCCACCATGCTCGGCCAGGCCAAGACCGTTCAACAGGCCGAGATCGACTCGGCGTGCGAGCTGATCGACTTTCTGCGGTTCAACGCCCACTTCGCGCAAGACATCTACGCCAATCAGCCGCTGAACAGTGCTGGGGTCTGGAACCGCATGGACTACCGGCCGCTCGAGGGCTTCGTGTATGCGATCACGCCGTTCAACTTCACTGCGATCGCCGGCAACCTGCCCACGTCGGCCGCGCTGATGGGCAACCCGGTTCTGTGGAAGCCGGCGCTCACCCAGATGTTCGCCGCCGAGGTGATCGTCGACGTGCTGCGCGCGGCCGGCCTGCCCGACGGCGTGATCAACCTGGTGCCCGGGCACGGTGCCGAGGTATCGGACGTGGCCCTGGCCCACCCCGATCTGGCCGGCATTCACTTCACCGGATCGACGCGAGTGTTCCAGGGGCTGTGGTCGCAGGTGGGCGCGAACATCGCCGGGTACCGGTCGTACCCGCGCATCGTCGGCGAGACGGGCGGCAAAGACTTCGTGCTGGCCCACCCGAGCGCCGAGCCCGAGATGGTGAAGACGGCACTGATTCGCGGGGCGTTCGAGTACTCGGGGCAGAAGTGTTCGGCGGCGTCGCGCGCCTACCTGCCGCGGTCGCTGTGGAACGCCGTCCAAGACGACCTGATCGCGCAGACCGAGGCGCTGGCCGTCGGCGACGTGCGCGATCTGACCAACTTCACCTCGGCCGTCATCGACGAGCGGGCGTTCGTCAAACTGTCGGGGGCGATCGACGCCGCGAAGGCGTCCGGCGATGCCGAGATCGTGGCCGGCGGCACCTACGACCGCAGCCAAGGCTGGTACATCAGGCCCGCGCTGATCACCTCGACCAACCCGGGCAACGACATCTTCCGCACCGAGTACTTCGGCCCGATCCTCGGCATCTTCGTCTATGACGACGCCGACTTCGACAAGGTGCTCGACCTGGTCGACACGGCGTCGGCCTACGCGCTGACCGGCTCGATTCTGGCCACCGACCGCGCCGCGGTCGAGTTGGCTCAGCAGCGGCTGCGCTTCGCGGCGGGCAACTTCTACATCAACGACAAGCCCACCGGCGCGGTGGTGGGGCAGCAGCCCTTCGGCGGCGCGAGGGCGTCCGGCACCAACGACAAGGCGGGCTCGATGTGGAACCTGATGCGTTGGGTCAGCCCCCGTGCGGTCAAAGAGACCCTGGTGCCCCCGACGTCCGTCGGATACCCGCACATGCTCTGAGCACGTCCCATGCCGAAGTCGGTTGGTTGAGCCAGCAGGAGGTGCGTTGGTTGAGCTTGTCGAAACCGGATCTCGACAGGGTCGATCAACGGTCGTCAGGATCAACGGTCGTCAGGATCTCGACAAGCTCGATCGTCGCTGGCCTGCACGAGTTCTGCCATGCGTTCCATCAGGCGTCGCCAGCCGGGGGAGTAGCCGCGACGGTAACCGGCCACCAGTTGCTGGGCGAGTGCGTCGTCGGTCCATTCCCCCTGTGCGGGTGGACGGTGGGTCATCATCCATTCCACAGTGGCTTGGGCGATCTCTTCGAGCCGCGGATCGTCCGCCGGGTAGTCGAATGCCTGGTCGGTACGCAGGTAGAGGTCTCGGTAGACCGGGTCGTTGAGCATCGCCTGCTGGGTGTCGAGCCAGTAGCCGACCAAGTCGGGGAACAGTACCTGGATCAGCAGCCAGGCGTCGCGCTCCATCTGCAAGGTGCGCTCAGACACCCCGAGGGCACGCATCTGTTGTTGCATGCGCGTCACCTGCGGCGGAAGGAACGGCTCACCCCGAACGGCGAGCCGATCGAGTGACTCTCGGGTGGCCTCCAACTCGGCGATCCGGCCTCGCAACTCGGCGTCGATCTGGGCGGCGGCCTCGCGGAAGGCCTCTTGTTCGGCGTCGACCAAGCCGCGCACGCGCGACAGCGGGACGCCGGCGTCGGTGAGCACCTTGATCCGGTGCAGCTCGACCACGTGCTGAGCGTGGTAGCTGCGGTACCCCGACGCCGTCCGCTCCGGCTCCGGCAGCAGGCCCAGGGCGTGGTAGTGCCGGATCGCCCGCCTGGTCACCCCGACGTAGTCAGCCAACTGGCCGATGGTCAGCATCGGCGACCTCCTGCTCCGGCTGGATGTAGCCCTTGAGTCCCGGTGCGACGATCGCATACCCCCCGACCAGAGCCCAGCCCGCGGCCAGCACCCAGGCGCCGACACGCAGGTCGGCGCCGGCCAGCACCAATGCCATCAGGCCGAGACCCAGCGGGCTGGCCACCATCGCGAGCGCGGAGTAGGCGCCGAAGACGCGGCCGCGCAGGGCGTCCGGAACGTGTTCGGTGAGCACCACGGTGCTGATCGGCTGCAACAGGCCCGAGGCCAGCCCGGCGGCCATCATGCCGGCGGCGACCAGCCAGAAGCCGCTCAGGGTGGCGATCAGCACGGCCGAGACGACGTAGAGCAGGTTGGCGACCATCCAGGCCGTCCAGCGGCGTCCGTCGAAGAGCCAGCCGTAGACACCGGAGCCGGCCATGGTGCCGACGGCGTACGCCGACAGGCTGAGACCCAGCAGGCCGGGCGCCGCCAGCGCGATGAAGTGGGCGGGCAGCACGACGCTGAGCAGCGGGGCGACCAGCACTATCGAGCCGAGGCTGATCACCAGCAGGGTGAGCAGCGGTCGGCTGCGGCGAATGTGGGTGAAGCCCGCCAGCGGCGAGTTGTCCTCGGCTGCGGCGATCGCGGTCGGGCGCAGCGGCATCAGGCCGATGGCGAGGGCCGCGGCGGCGGAGCAGGTGGCGGTGATCCAGACCACCTGGATGGACGGCAAAAGCGTCAGCAGCCAGCCGGCGACTGCCGGGCCGGCCAGGAACGACAGGCCGAACAGCATGCCCCGCCAGGCGGCCACCTTGTCGAGGCCGACCCCGGAGGTCTCCGACACATTGGCCAGCAGCGTCTCGCGGGCGGTCATCCCGGGCACGTCGAACAGCGCGCCCAGCACACCGAGGCCGATGAACCAGGCCACGTTCAACCCGACGACGGCGTCCACGATCGCCAGGGCGGCCACGGCCGACGCCGAGCCCAGGTCGGACAGCACCGACATGCGGCGGCGCCCGACCTTGTCGATCAGATGCCCGCCGGCGAAGGCGGCGATCGCCCCGGGCAGGGCGCTCGCCGCCGCCACCGTGCCCGCCATGGCCGGGTCGCCGGTACGCTCGAGCACCAGCCAGGGCAGCACGATCGCGATCGCTGAGTTGCCGAACAGCGAGGCCGCGGTGGCGGTCAGGTACAGGGGAAGCGTGGTCTTCGAGGTCACCCTCCGAGTGTGAACCTTGACGTTGCGTCAAGGTCAACTGGGACGCGGGACGCAACTGACCGAGGTGTCCGCCGGAGAGGCAGAGCGGCTGATCGTGTGGCTGAACGGGCTGGCCCGCGACGCGCCCGTTCCAGGTGAAGACCACCGAGGCGATGCAGTATCGGCGCATCGCCGCCCGCGCCGCCCGCCGCCGCGGACTCACCGATACCGAGATCGAGGCGTCCCCGATGGCCCGCGGTTTCGGCACCCGGGACGGCAACGGCATCGTCTTCGTCTCGAACACCGGCGACGTCACGCCGTCCGGGTTCCTCCCGGTGTCCGTCGGAAACGTGAAGCACGACTCGCTGGTGAGCCTCTATCGTGACCACCCCACGATGCGCGCTCTCCGCGAGCCGGATGGGTTCGCCGGCCGTTGCGGCCACTGCGAGTTCAACCACTGGTGCGGCGGCTCTCAAAAAGCTCGGGCCTACGCCTGGACCGGCGACCTGCTCGAATCCGATCCGCTGTGCCCGTACGTCCCGGTCGCCGACCGGGTGCACGTCTGACCGGGCGGACGAGCTGCGCGGAACGCTTCCGTTCCGGCTCAGGCAACCGTGCCGCGAGCGGAGCGCAACCCGTCCGGGTCAGGCGGACTCGGCGTTACGGGTCGCCAGCCATTCGTCGCCGACCTTCTGCTGGACGGCGAAACCCTCTAACAATGCCGGTGCGGCCTGGGCCTCGAGCTTGCCACCCAGAAACGGCACCTTGATCGAGAAGTCACCCGTGAAATCGACTAGCGTGCCCCGGCCGCCGGGCCGCAGCGCGATGGTCACATCGGCCTTGGCCGGCATGCCCCTGACGGTCAGGTCGAGGGTGCCGGTGCGCGAGCCGTCCGCAGCCGGCGCGTTCCAGCGGATGTCTTGCAGCAAGGTCAGCGTGTCGCCCAGGAAGCGCTGCACCACCGAGGGGGTGCGCATGGTGCGCTCCACCGCGCTGTGGTCTGGCGTCGCGGCCACCCGGTGTGACAGGTCGCCCGACTCGACGCACACGGCCGACAGAAAGTCGGCGTCGGTGAGCATCGCGTGCACGGCGGCAGGGTCAGCGGCGAAGTCGTTGTGGGCCTCGATCTGCATGCGCGCCATTCTGCCGCACGGCCCGGACGGCGCAGCGGGCCACGCCGGGCGCAGACGTGCGCCCTCGTGCTGGCTAGAGTGTCAGGGTACGACTGGTGGAGGCCCGGCAAGGAGGCATGGTGGCCGAAGAAATTGCGTCACGAACCGACTGGATCCGCAAGTTACAAAGCTGTGTTGCCGATTCGGTCAAGGATTCATCGGCTGACGCATTGCCGCCCGGCTTCGTCGAGCAATACCTGAGGCACCTGCCCGACGGCGAACTCACCCAACTCGAGCCCGCCCACGTCGCGGCCCTGATCGAGGCCCACCTGGCCCTCGGACGAGTCCGCAGGCCGGGGGAGGCCAAGGTGCAGGTCGTGGTTCCGGCCGACGACCAGCCCGGGCAATCCACCCTGATCCTGATCGTCACCGACGATCGTCCGTTCCTGGTCGACACCGTCAGCATGGACATCCTGCGCCGCGAGTGGAGCATCCGTGCCCTCTACCACCCCCAGTACGGGGTGTGTCGCGACGCCGACGGCGTGCTCACCGCCGTCGCCGGTGACGACGCCGAGGGCGTCGCCGAGTCGTGGATCTGCGTCGAGGCCTTCCCGCCCCTGGGTCACGCCGCCGGCGAATCGTCCGAAGCGCTGGCCGACGACGTCACCCACGGCATCGAGTCGGTCAAGGCGGCCGTGGACGACTGGCGCACGATGCAGCGCCGGCTCGCCGAGACCATCGAGTGGCTCAACGACAACCCCCAGCCGGTGAGCCCGCACGACGTGCGCCAGGTGACCGACCTGCTCGCCTGGCTGTCGACCGGCAATTTCGTGCTGCTCGGCTACCGCGAGTACCGCTGCGAGAACGACCGCTACGTGAGCGTGGCCGGCACCGGCCTCGGCATTCTGCGCGGCGACCAGGGTGACGACACGGCCTTCCACGCCCTGCCCCTGCCCGGCGACCATTCGCTGCTGGTGATCACCAAAGACTCCCGCCGCTCGCCGGTGCATCGTCCGGCCTACCTCGACTACATCGGCATTCGCAGTTTCGACGCCCAGGGCCGACTGGTCGGCGAGCGCCGCTTCATCGGCCTGTTCGCGGCAGCCGCCTACAGCGAGCCGGTATGGACCGTGCCGACCCTGGCCGAGAAGGCCCAGATCGTCATCGACCGGTCGGGCTTCGCGCCCCAGAGCCACGGCAGCTCGGCGATCAGGCAGGTGCTCGCCACCTACCCCCGCGACGAGCTGTTCCAGGCCACCGCCGACGAACTCTTCCCGGTGATCTCACAAGAGGCCCAGTTCAAAGACCGCCGGCTGGTGCGGGTGTTCGTGCGCCGCGGCACCTACGGCCGGTTCGTCTCGGTGCTGGTGTACCTGCCCCGCGACCGCTACACCACCGACGTGCGCGAGGCGATCCAGCAGATCCTGCTCGACGAACTCGGCGGCGAGTCGCTCGAACACCAGGCCCGGGTGTCCGAGGGCGCCCTGGCCAGGTTGTTCTTCGTGGTCAAACGTCCGGACGGCGACCCGCTCACCGACCCCGTGGACGTCGCCGCCCTGCAGACTCGCATCGAGGGGGCCACCCGCAGCTGGGACGACAACTTCGAGAACGCGGCCCGCGAACTGGCCAGCGAGGCCCGCGGCGTCGAGTTCAGCGACGCCTACGAAGAAGAGTTCCCCGCCGCCGTGGCAGTCAAGGACCTCAAGCTCGCCAACCAGCTCACCGGGCCCGACGACCGCGCCTACGACGTCTACGCCCCCATCTGGGAGACGGATGAGGCCGACGTCCGCTTCAAGGTGCTGGGCTACCAGCACATGTCGCTGGCCGACGCCATGCCGCACCTGTCGGTGCTGGGCGTCGAGGTGGTCGACGAACGTCCGTACGAGTGGGTGCTGCGCGGCACGCCGGTGTACCTGTACGACTTCGGACTCAAGCTCACCGGTGACATGGACGCCGCCGAAGACTGGGGCCCCGAGCTGCAGGAGCGGTTCATCGAGGCCTTCGACGCCACCTACCGGGGGCTCGCCGAGCCGGGCAAGTTCAACCGGCTGGTGATGACCGGCGGCCTGACCTGGGAAGAGATCGCCTGGCTGCGGGCCATCTCGCGCTACCTGGTGCAGGCCGGCAGCCCCTACAGCCAGCCGTACGTGGCGTCTGCGCTCAACGACAACCCCGAGATCGCCGCCGCCCTGGTGACCGCCTTCCGCACCAAGTTCGACCCTGCCCAAGACTTCGCCGACCTGGCCACCCGAGCGGTCGCCGTCGACGCGGTGTTCGACGGCATCGAACACCAACTCGCCGACGTGGCCAGCCTCGACGCCGACCGCATTCTGCGCCAGTTCGTCTCGGTGCTGCGGGCGATGATCCGCACCAACGCGTTCCAGCCCGGGGCGCCGGCGCACGCGTTCAAGCTGCGTCCGCGCGAGATCAGCCTGCTGCCCGAACCGCGGCCGATGTTCGAGATCTTCGTCTATTCGCCGCGGGTGCAGGGCGTGCACCTGCGCTTCGGCACCGTGGCCCGCGGCGGGCTGCGCTGGTCTGACCGCCGTGAGGACTTCCGCACCGAGGTGCTGGGCCTGGTGAAGGCGCAGATGGTGAAGAACACCGTGATCGTGCCCACCGGCGCCAAGGGCGGCTTCGTGCCGCAGTACCTGCCCGACCCGGCCGTCGACCGGCAGGCGTGGCTGGCCGAGGGCGTGGCCTGCTACGAGATCTTCATCAACTCGCTGCTCAGCGTCACCGACAACCTGGTGGCGGGCGAGGTCGTGCCCCCGACCTCGGTGGTGCGCTGGGACGACGACGACCCCTATCTGGTGGTGGCCGCCGACAAGGGCACCGCCACGTTCTCGGACATCGCCAACCGCATCTCGCTCGCTCGTGGGTTCTGGCTGGGCGACGCGTTCGCGTCCGGCGGCTCGGCGGGCTACGACCACAAGGCGATGGGCATCACTGCCCGCGGCGCCTGGGAGTCGGTCAAGCGGCACTTCGTCGAACTCGGTCGCGACTGCCAGACGCAAGACTTCACCTGCGTGGGCATCGGCGACATGGCCGGCGACGTGTTCGGCAACGGCATGCTGCTCAGCCGGCACACCCGGCTGGTGGCGGCGTTCAACCACCTGCACATCTTCATCGACCCCAACCCCGACGCGGCCACCAGCTACACCGAACGCGAGCGGCTGTTCCAGCTGCCCCGCTCGTCGTGGGCCGACTACGACACGTCGCTGATCTCGGCCGGCGGCGGCGTCTTTCCACGCACCGCCAAGTCGGTTGCGATCAGCCCCGAGACCCGTGCGGCGCTCGGTCTGGCCGACGGCGTCACCGCCCTCACCCCGGCCGAACTGATCACCGCGATTCTCAAGGCACCGGTCGACCTGCTCTGGAACGGCGGCATCGGCACCTACGTGAAGGCGTCCACCGAGACCAACGCAGACGTGGGCGACAAGGCCAACGACGCGGTACGGGTGAACGGTGGCGACGTGCGCGCCCGGTGCGCCGGCGAGGGCGGCAACCTGGGCTGGACGCAGCTCGGCCGGGTCGAGTACGCCCAGAGCGGCGGCCGCATCAACACCGACTTCATCGACAACTCCGCGGGCGTCGACACCTCTGACCACGAGGTGAACATCAAGATTCTGCTGGCCGACCAGATGGCGCAGGGCGCCCTGACGATCGAGCAGCGCAACGAACTGCTGGCGTCGATGACCGACGATGTCGCCGAGCTCGTGCTGGTGCACAACATCGACCAGAACATCGCGCTGTCGAACTCGATGTACCGCAGCGCCGAGCTGACCAGCGCCTACGAGAGCTGGATGCAGGCGTTGGAGCAGGCCGGCCTGCTCGACCGGACGATCGAGTACCTGCCCCACACCAGGCAGCTCGAACTGCGGCAGGAGTCGGGTCGCGGACTCACCCGTCCTGAGCTGGCCACACTGCTGGCGTACACCAAGATCTACCTGTCCGATCAGGTGCTGGCCTCCGACCTGCCCGACGACCCCTACCTGGCCGACCGGCTGATTCAGTACTTCCCCAAGCCGCTGCAGCAGCGCTACGCCGAGGCCATGCCGCGGCACCGGCTGGCCCGCGAGATCATCGCCACGGTCGCGGTCAACCGGTTCGTGAACAGCCAGGGCATCACCGCCTTCCACCGGCTGTCGGACGAAACCAGCGCCCCGGTCACCGAGGTGATCCGCGCCCAGTTGGCGGCCCGCTCGATCTTCGCGGTCGGACGTTCCGAGGTCGCCCTGGCCCGCATGACCGAACTGGACGCGACCGTGGCCACCGAGCTGCGCATGGCGTTGCGCCGCATGGTCGAGCGCGCCACCCGCTGGCTGCTCGCCTCGCGCCGCTCGGGCATCGACATCGTGGCGGTCACCGGTCAGTTCACCGAGGGCGTCCAGCTGGTGCGCGAGCAGTTGGCGGATCTGCTCACGCCGCGGCAACGCACCCGCGCCGAGGCCACCCGCGACCGGCTGGTCGCAGTCGGTGTGCCCGAGGCGGTCGCCGCCGAGATCGGCCGGGACGCCTTCGCGCACTTCGCGCTGACCATCGTCGAGATCGCCGACCAGCAGCAGGCCGACCTGCTGCGGGTCGCGCAGGTGTACTTCGCGCTGGCCGAGCAGGTCGGGTTGGACGTGCTCGAGGCGTCCATCGTCGCGCTGCCGCAAGACGACCGGTGGAGCACGCTGGCCAGGGCGGCGCTGCGCGAGGACGTCCATGCCGTGCACGGCGAGCTGACCGCCGCGGTGCTGCGGGCGGGCAACGAGCCCGCGGAGCAGCTGGTGTCGCAGTGGTTGGCGCTGGTGCCGGGGGCGCGCGAGAAGATCGTCACGCTGCGGCAGGTGTGCGAAGAGCCGGACGTGGCCCGCATGAGCGTCGGGGTGCGCCTGGTGCGATCGCTGCTGCCGGCCTGAGGCGGCTTCGAGCCGGTCGAGACTTCGCTGGCCGAGCGTGTCGAGACCCTCGTGCCCGCGCCCGAGTGGTTGGCGGGCTCCGCACGCGGGGTGCGGCAGGATTGACGCATGCGGATCGACCTGCACACCCACTCCAGCGTCTCGGACGGCACAGACACGCCCACCCAGCTGGTGCGCAAGGCCGCCGAGCAGGGCCTCGACGTGCTCGGGTTGACAGACCACGACACCTTCGACGGGCTGCGCGAGGCGAAACTCGCCGCGGAGGGTACGCACCTCACGGTTTTGCCCGGGCTGGAGATGTCGTGCCAACTGGACGGCGCCAGCGTGCACCTGCTCGCGTACGGGTGCGACCCGCACGATGAGCCGCTGCTGAACGAACTCACCCGCGTTCGGGTGGGCCGCACCGGACGACTGCCCGAGATGCTGGCCAAGCTCGCCGAGTTGGGCATGCCGCTCACCGAAGTCGAGATCGCCGAACAGGTGGGCGCCAGCCCGTCGCTCGGCCGTCCGCACGTGGCCGACGCGATGGTCGCCAAGGGGTACGTGGCCGATCGACAGCAGGCCTTCGACGAATACCTCTACGACGGCGGGCCAGCGTACGCGAACCGCTACTCGTGCGACATCAGGCGAGGCATCGAGTTGATACGCCGGGCCAAGGGGGTGCCGGTGATCGCCCACCCGTGGGGCCGAGGACGCGCCCAGCAGCTCACGCCGGCGGTGTTGTCCGAGCTGACCATGGAGTACCGGCTCGAAGGGGTCGAGGTGAACCATCCCGACCACGACGCCGACACCCGGCAGCGCCTCGGCGCACTCGCCACCCGGCTGGGCCTGCTGCATCTCGGGTCGTCGGACCACCACGGGCTCGGTAAGGTCAACAACGACCTGGGCTGCGAGACGACCGCGCCCGAGGTGTACGAGGAGCTCGTGCGCCGCATCAGGTCCCGCGGCGGACGCCTGTAGCCGGCGCAGCATTCTTCCGTTACGGCCACGACGAGCAGGAATCACGGCAGTTCGCAACACGGGGACGCTCGACCAGGTCGGCCAAGCCGTGGGCGGACGGATCCGCGCCGCTTCCCGCGTTCGTCGGTGCCGCAGTGGTGGCAGGACCAGATCGCCCTGACCTGACGGAGACGAACCCCCGGGCGGACCAGTTTCGCAGGGGGCGGGTGACCCGGCGCGCCGGTGCCGTAATACTGGCCCCATGGCGACAACCCCTAGCCACGAAGCGAACCCCGGTCCCGACGACGACCGATCGGCCGTCCCCGAGGGGGCCGCGACGGCCGGCGACGCCGCCGCCTACATCGAGTCGGGCCCCGCCCCCGGGTCGGCGGTGGACAGCCCGGACCAACCCGAGGCTCAGCCGGAACCGCAGGCCGACCCTGACGAGGAGCCCCTCGCGCTGCAGGCGGTGGCCCTGACCGCGGGCGACAGCGATCCGCTCGAGGTGTCGGCACGCTCGGGCGAGTTGACCCTGTGGCGCGGCGACGACGGGCTCGGCACCGCCGAACTCACCCTCGCCCTCAGCGGACGCTTCCGGCCGGTCACCGGGCAGGTGCGGCTGCTGACCCGGGACGCCGATCCGGCTCTGCTGCGCCGCGAGGTGGTGGTCGCCCGGGTGCTGGACGCCGTCGAGGCCGAGCCCCGCCTCCGGGTGAAGGAGTACCTGCACTCGTGCCTGGTGCTGCACGGACGCCGGCACAACCGGCTCTCACCCCGGCAGGCGCTGGCCGAGGTCGGCTACGACGGTGACGACCACACTGCGATGGAAGACCTGCCGCCCGCCGACGCCGTCCGCGTCGCGGTGGCCGGGGCCCTGTTGGCTCGACCGGTCGCGGTCACCGTCGACCGGGTCGACCGGGGCATCGCCGACGACGACTGGGCGGCGCTGAGGGCCGACCTACGCCGTGCCGCAGAACTGAGCGGGGTGGCCATCGTCGCCTCCGCCGTCCGCCATCCAAAGGAGCAGCGATGAGACAGTTGTGGAACCTCACCCTCACCGAACTGCGCCGCTTTCGGGGACCCCTGCCGATGCTGTCGGCGATCTTCCTGGTTCTCGTGCCGTTGCTGTACGGGGCGATATACCTGTGGTCGAACTGGGACCCGTACGGTCGGCTCGACCGGCTGCAGGTCGCCGTCGTCGACCTCGACAAGCCTGTCACCGTCGAGGGCAAGAAGGTGTCGGGCGGTGCCGACCTGGTCGAGCAGCTCACCAAGGACACCTCGTCGTTCACCTGGGTGGTGACTGACGCCGCTACCGCGGCTGACGGCGTCGCCGACGGCAGCTTCGCGTTCAGCATCACGGTGCCGAAGGATTTCTCGGCCGATCTGACCTCGATCGCCACCTCGGACACGCCGACGCGCGCCCGCGTCGATGTGGCCTTCGACAACTCCCAGGGTTACATCCTCGGCATCATGGCCGAGACCGCCGAGAAGGAGCTGCAGACCCAGCTGAACGCGGCCGCGGTGAAGGCGTACGCGGACACCGCGCTGGGGTCGGTGGGCACGATCCGCAGAGGGCTCGCCGAGGCGACCGAGGCGTCCGGTGAGTTGGCGAAGGGCGGTCAGCAGGTCGCCGACGGGGTCAAGACCATGGAGAACAAGGTCGTTCCGGTGGTGAACAGAGTCTCGGACGTACTGCGCAGGTCCGCCAAGGAGGCCGCCGGGGTGAGTCGCGACGTGGCGAGCACCACCAAGACCATCGCCGCGCTCGCCAAGGACGCCGACGGTAAGCAGGACGACGTCGCCGACGCACTGGACGCCCTGCTCAAGGCCCACCCGGACCTGACCGACGACCAGGTCTTCAAGGACCTGAAGCGGGCGGTGGGACGGGTCAGCGAGGTCACCGGATCGGTGAAGTCCACCACATCGCGGGTGGCCACCGACGCCGGCAAGGTGGCCGATGCCGCAGCAACGGTGAACCGCCGTGTCCCCGAGATCATCGGAGCAGCCGAGACCGCCGTCGAGCAGATCGACCAGCTGGCCAAGGGCGCGCAGCGGGTTGCCGACGGCCAGAAGAAGTTGACCGCCGGACTGAAGAAGGCCACCAACGCGCTGCCCAAACTGAGCGCCGCCGAGCGGGCCAAGGACGCCGACGCGGTCTCCAACCCTGTCCACATCGCCTCGCACGTCGCAAATCCGGCCACCTACTACGGACGCGGCCTCGCCCCGTTCTTCTTCGGGGTGTCGCTGTGGGTGTTCGGCCTGGTCGCGTTCGTGCTGATGCGTCCGATCTCGAAGCGAGCCATCGCCGCAGGTACGAATCCGGCACCGGTGGCACTGGGTGGCTGGTTGCCGCCCGCGCTGCTGGGCTCGGCCGGTGCCCTCGTGCTGCTCGCGGTCACCGACCTGGCGCTGGGCCTGGACCCGCTCGACCTGGCGGGTACGGCGGGGATCTCGGTGCTGGCCGTCTGTGCGTTCACCGCCTTGGCGCAGACCCTGCGCACCTGGCTCGGCCTGGTGGGCAGCGCGATCATGCTGGTGATCCTGATCGTCCAATTGGGCGCGGCAGGCGGGCTGTATCCCGTCGAAGTGATGCCCGCGTTCTTCCAGGTGGTGCACCCGTGGATGCCGATGACCTACCTGGTGGAGGGGCTTCGGGTGACGATCAGCGGCGGGCCGGCCGGCCAGCTCGCCAGGGCGTGGTGGGTGCTGGGCGGCCTGCTGGTCGCGTCCGTCATCTCGACGGCGGTTGCGGCCTGGACGCAACGGCGCTGGACGCCGACGCGCCTGCGCCCGCCCCTTGAATGACACTGGTCGAGGCCCCAGAACCGTCATCCCGGGCTTGCCCGGGGGATCGTCTTTGGTCAACTGTGGAGACCCGTCGTCCCTCATCCCGGCTTGCCGTGGGATCTCACCCCGGGCCGGATCGGTCGGCCCGGCCCCAGCCGCGGCGGTGATAGGCTCGCGACATGCAGCGATCCACCGACTGGCGTAGCCGCTGACGGCTCGCTGCACCGCCCCCTGGGCCGTCGAGATCGACGGCCCTTTCGCATGTCCGGACGACGAACGAACGAGTGACACGATGACTGAAACGCCCCTGGACGACGCCGGCGACGAGCTTGCCGCGTCCACCTCCGACGCCTCGCTGCGCCGCACCGAGGCGCGCAGCGCCGAGATCGAGCGCCAGATCGCCACTGATCCGTCCAAGTTCCGCATCATGACCGGCGACCGGCCCACCGGCGCGCTGCACATCGGGCACTACTTCGGCTCCCTCGCCAACCGGGTGCGGCTGCAGAACGCGGGCGTGGACACGATCATTCTGATCGCCGACTACCAGGTGATCACCGACCGCGACGGCACCGGGCCGATTCGCGAGCGGGCGATCAACATGGTGGCCGACTACCTGGCCATCGGCATCGATCCGACTCGAAGCACCATCTACGCCCACTCGGCGGTGCCGGCCCTCAACCAGTTGCTGCTGCCGTTTCTTTCGCTGGTCACCGACGCCGAACTGCGCCGCAACCCGACCGTGAAGGCCGAGCTCGAGGCGACCGGCGATCGTCCGATGTCGGGGCTGCTGCTCACCTATCCGGTTCATCAGGCCGCCGACATTCTGTTCTGCAAAGCGAACCTGGTGCCGGTGGGCAAAGACCAGTTGCCGCACCTCGAACAGACCCGCGTGGTGGCCCGCCGCTTCGACGAACGCTACGGCCGTGCGAACCCTGCGGTGCCGGTGTTTCCGCAGGCCGAGGCGCTGCTCAGCAAGGTGCCCACCGTTCTGGGCCTGGACGGCACCAAGATGAGCAAGTCCAAGGGCAACGTGATCGAACTGGGCATGGACGCCGACACCACCGCCCGGCTGATCAAGAAGGCGGTCACCGATTCGGACCGGCACATCACCTACGACCCGGTGAAGCGGCCCGAGGTGTCGAACCTGTTGATGCTGGCCGCCCTGTGCACCGACCGTGACCCTGTGGCCATCGCCGACGAGATCGGCGACGGCGGCGGCGGCGGGTTGAAGAAGCTGGTCACAGCGGCGGTGAATGAGTACTTCGCGCCGATTCGGGCCAAGCGGGCCGAACTGGTGGCCGACCAGGGCTACCTGCTGAGCGTGCTGCGCGAGGGCAACGCACGCGCCAACGCCATCGCCGACGCCACCCTCGACGAGGTGCGGCAGGCGATGGGCATGGTGTATTGAGCGACCGAGCCCCTCGGCGACGCAGGACGCCTGTGGCAGAGTTGCCGAATGGCGAGCGTCAAGCAGACCGAGACCCGGCAGGGCGTCGAGCTGACCAACCTCGACCAGCCGCTGTTCGGCGGCGCAGAGGCTTCAAAGCGTGACCTGATCGACTACCTCGAGGCGGTGGCCGACCCGCTGCTGGCCGAGCTGCGCGACCGGCCGTTGTCGGTGCTGCGGGTCAGGCCGGGGCAGCGACCCTTCATGCAGAAGAATCTGCCCGACTATTCCCCCGACTACGTGCGATGGACGCCTGTGTGGTCGGCGGCGGGGCACCGGGAGATTCGCTACCCACTGTGCAACGACGTGCGGACGTTGCTGTGGTTCGGCAATCAGCGCGCGGTGGAGTTTCACCCGACCCTGATGCTGCCCCGCTTCGGCGAGCAGACCGACGTGCTGGGCGGCACCGTCACTCACCTGGTGCTCGATCTCGACCCGCCCGAGGGCAGTGGGTTCGACGAGGTCGTGGCAGTGGCCCAACTGGCCCGCACGGCGCTCGATGCCGCCGGGTTGGCGAGCGCGGTGAAGACGTCCGGCTCGAAAGGCCTGCACGTGGTCGTGCCCGTGCGCGACATCGCTCTGCCCGACGCCGCGGCAGCAACCAGAGCGCTGGCCGCACGCACCGCCGCGCTCGACGAGAAGATCGCCACCACCGCGTACCTCAAGGCCGACCGTGGCGGTCGGGTCTTCGTCGACTCCACCCGCGCCGGCGGGGGATCGTTGGCCTGCGCGTTCAGCCCGCGCATTCGGCCCGGCACCCCGGTGTCGTACCCGGTGCCCTGGAGCGACCTCAACGCAGTCTCACCCCGGGACTTCACCATTCGCAGCGTGCTGCCGTTGCCGAAGGACGACCCATGGCGGGCGCTGCTGCCGTCACCTCAACCTGTGCCCGCCGACGTGATCGCCGAGGGCCACGAGATTCCGATCGCCCGGGTGGTAGCCATGCACGAGGGCAAGCGGCGCAAGCGGGCCACCGAGTCCTGAGCGGTAACCCGGGGACGGTTGGGCGCACATCCAAGGAACCGCTGGTCGCGCGTGTCGAAGTCCATCACCACGAGCGGTCTCGACAAGCTCGACCAACGAAGTCAGCTTGAACTACTCGGTGCCCAGACGCTCCTTCTCGGCACCGATCGTGGTGTCGTCGCCGTGGCCGGTCTTGACCACCGTGTCGTCGGGCAACTTGAACAGCTTGGCCCTGATCGAACTCACCAGCGTGTCGTGATCGCTGAAGCTGCGACCCGTGGCGCCGGGGCCACCGTTGAACAGCGTGTCGCCGGTGAACACCGCGCCCAGGCCGGGAGCGTAGACGCAGACGGCGCCAGGGGCGTGGCCCGGGGTGTGCAGCACGCGCAGGGTTTCGCCGGCGATGGCGATGGTCTCGCCGTCGAACAGCTCGCCGTCGGGCGGTGCGTCGTGGGTGAGGTTCCACAGCGGCAGGTCGGCGGGGTGCAGCAGCACCGGCGCCTCGGTGACCCGGCCCAGTGCGGGGGCCACTCGCACGTGGTCGTCGTGGGCGTGGGTGCAGATGATCGCCTTGACCCGGCGTCCGTCGATCAGCCGGACGATCGCGGCCAGGTCGTGCGGAGCGTCGATCACCACGCAGTCGTAGTTGTTGCCGATCACCCACACGTTGTTGTCGACGTCGAACGTCTCACCGTCGAGGCTGAACGTGCCCGAGGTGATTGCATGGTCGATGCGTGCGGCCATCAGTACACCACCACCGAGCGCAGCACGTCGCCGCCGTGCATCTTGTCGAAAGCCGCCTCGACGTCGTGGACACCGATCTCTTCGGTGACGAAGGCGTCCAGCGGCAGCCGGCCCTGCAGGTACAGGTCGATGAGCATCGGAAAGTCGCGGCTGGGCAGGCAGTCGCCGTACCAGGACGACTTCAGCGACCCGCCCCGGCCGAACACGTCGAGCAGCGGAAGCTCCAACTGCATCGACGGTGTGGGCACGCCGACCAGCACCACGGTGCCGGCCAGATCGCGGCCGTAGAAGGCCTGCTTCCAGGTTTCGGGACGTCCCACCGCGTCTATCACCACATCGGCGCCGTGGCCACCGGTGAGCGCCTGAATGGCCTCGACCGCGTCGGCGTCTTTGGAGTTGACGGTGTGTGTGGCGCCGAGCTCACGAGCTCGTTCAAGCTTGCGGTCGTCGATGTCCACCGCGATGATCGTGGCGGCACCGGCCAGCCGGGCACCGGCGATGGCCGCCGCGCCCACGCCACCACAGCCGATCACCGCGACCGAGTCGCCGCGCTGCACGTTGCCCGTGTTCAGCGCCGCACCCAGGCCGGCCATCACCCCGCACCCCAGCAGCCCCGCGGCCGCGGGCCGAGCCGCCGGGTCGACCTTGGTGCACTGGCCGGCCGCCACCAGGGTCTTGTCGATGAACGCGCCGATGCCCAGCGTGGGGGAGAGCTCGGTGCCGTCTTCGAGGGTCATCTTCTGCTTGGCGTTGTGCGTGGCGAAGCAGTACCAGGGCCGTCCGCGCCGGCACGCCCGGCAGGCGCCGCAGACAGCTCGCCAGTTGAGGATCACGTAGTCGCCCGGCGCCAGGTCGTGCACCTCGGGGCCGACCGACTCGACGATGCCGGCGGCCTCGTGCCCCAGCAGGTACGGGTAGTCGTCGCCGATGCCGCCCTCGCGGTAGTGCAGGTCGGTGTGGCACACGCCGCACGCCTGAATCTTCACCACCGCTTCACCCGGGCCGGGGTCGGGCACGTTGATCGTGACCAACTCCACCGGTGCGCCCTTGCTGCGAGCAATGACGCCCTTGACCTGTTGCATCGGCACTGCCTTCCGTCGATTCGCCTGTGCGTCGATCCTTGCGGGGGGCGACGAAGCGGTCAACTGTACGCCCCCACCGACTACGCATATCTGACACTTGTGCCTCGCAGAGACCCGTTGAAGGCTGGTGGTGGACGGACCCACGCCCACACACATGGCTCCGGGGTGGACACTCCGCGGAGCCGGATCGGAGGCATCGATGCCGAGTCAGGAAGAGTTCGACGAACTCAAGGGCCGTTTGGAGAAGCTCGAGAATCACGTCGCCGGTGCTGCGACACCGCAGTTCACCGACGAAGAACTGGCCGCCTTCAAGAAGGTCTCGTCGGCCATGGCCGACACCGGTGACTTCTGCGGCATCAACGACTGCTTCCGGCCGCGGCTGTGCAGCACGGTGTGCAGCGTCTGCCGTACCTGCTGGACGGTCTGCATCTTCGAATGCACATGCGGCCCGTGCAACCTCGGCGGCTTCAACGCCGGTGGCGTCCAGCGCTTCAACGGGCTGGGCGGCTGATCGCAGGTGAGTCCCGACACCCCTGCCCGGCGGCTCATGGCGGCCGCCGGGCTGGAGATGTTCGCCGACGGTGACGCGGTGATTCTCGCCTCACCCGCGGGCATGTTGCGGCTCGACGGGGGAGTGGCACTCGCTGTGCGGCAGCGCATTCTGCCGGCGGTAGAGAACGTGGTCGATCGTGACGACCTGGTGCGTGGGCTGGACGACCTGCCAGTCGGCGAGGTGAACCGCCTCGTCGACCGGCTGGTCGAGGCCGGCATGCTGGTCGAATCTGACGGCTCGGCCGACTGGCTGGGCCTGCTGAGCACTGATGCGGAGACGAGGCGGGCGCTGGCGGCGCGACTGGAGGCCGTCCGGTTGCTCGTGCTGGGCGACCTGCAGGGCACCGGCGGGCTGGTGGCACTGTTGCGCACGGCCGGCATCGGCGCGGTCGACGTGGTCGAACCCGGCGGTATGGCGCGCGACGAGTTGCCCGACCTGATCGCCGGCCGAGACCTGGTGGTGTGCGCGGTCGATGCGGGTTGGACGGCACTGCGCACCTGGGTGAACCGTGCCTGCCTGAAGGCCCACGTGCCCGCGGTGTATGTGGCACTCGAAGGGGCGTTCGCCTACGTCGGCCCCTTGGTGCTGCCCGGCGAGGGCCCCTGCTACCTGTGCTGGCGCATGCGCGCCCTGGCCTGCGCCGACGACTTCGAGCTGGCGATGGCGCGCGAAGAGGCGCTGGACGCCCGCCGCGCCCCGCTGCGCCGTCCGCTGCTGCCGGGGTTGGCGGCCACGGTGGACGGACTGGTCGCGCGCGAAGTACTGGCCCTGACCACGTCGGCACTGCAGCCCGAACTGGCGGGGCACGTCGTGGTGCTCGACCAGGTGAAGGGCACCAGGCAGGCGCACCCGGTGGTGCCGAGACCCGATTGCCCGGCCTGCCGAAAAAAAGCCCCGCCGCCGGCGTCCGGCCCGACACTGGCGGCTGAACCGCAGACCACCGACTTCGACGCCATCGAGGCGCGGGTGGTCAGCGAGGTGTGCGGGCTGATCCGCTACCTCGACCCCGTGCCGAAACCCGTGCAAGAGCCGGGCCAGCCGGTGATCGTGCGCGCCCAATTGGCCAACGTGCTGTACGGCCAGGGCGAGGACGCGTTCGTCACCTGCTCAGGCAAAGGTCTCGACCTCACCACCGCCCGCAACACCGCGATCGGTGAGGCCCTCGAACGCTACGCGTCGCTGGCCTGGACGCCACCCCGCAGGATCACCACCACCAGGGCGGCTCTGCCCGGGCCGAGCCTCGACCCGCACGAGCTGGTGCTGTTCGCCGCCGAGGACGCCGAGCGACTGCACTTCGCCCGCTACCACGACGACCTCGCCCTCGATTGGGTGCCGGCCCGCTCGCTGGTGAGCGACCGCGAGGTCTGGGTGCCGCACCAGGCGGCCACGCTGCACGGCAGCCAGTGGCCCCGCCACGACCTGCTGTTCGCACCGACGTCCAGCGGTTTCGCGGCCGGGCCGAACGTGGCGTTCGCCGCCGAGCAGGCGTTGCTCGAGGTGATCGAGCGCGACGCATTCCTGATCGCCTGGGCGCATCGGCTGGCCACCGAGCCGATGGACGCGCGGACCGTGCCCGACCCCGACTGCGCCGCTATGGCCGAGCTGTACGCCCGTCGCGGGGTGCTGATCGACGTGCACCTGCTGCCCACCGACAGCACCGCCTTCGTGGCGATGGCCGTGGGCTGGAGTGACGCCGACCCCGCAGTGGTGGTGGGCCTGGGGGCCGACCAGAACCCCGTGCGGGCCGCCCGCTCGGCGGTGCTCGAGGTGGGGCAGGTACGGCCCGCGCTGCGGTCGCGGCTGCTCGACCCGGCGGTGCTGGCCAGACGGGCCGAACTGGTGGGCGATACGGCCCAGGTGCATGAACTGGACGATCACGACCTGCTCTACTCCCACGCCGCGACGGCCCGGCGCGGGTTGGCGCACCTGCGCACCGGGCCGTCCGCCACCTGGCGCAGCCCGGCGCCACGCGGTCACGGGCTGCCCGACCTGGTCGATTCGCTGGCCCGGGTGGCCGGTGACGTGCTGATCGTCGACGTCACCCCCGACGACGTCGCCGACCTGGGCGTACGGGTGGTGCGGGGCATCGTGCCGGGCTTTCAGCCGATTCACTTCGGCGCCGACCAGGCCCGGCTGGGCCACCAACGGTTGTTCACGGCGCCGCACCGCTGGGGGTGGCGCGATCGGGTGGCCACCCGTACCGACCTCAACCCCGACCCGCACCCACTGGCATGACCATGCGCGACTTCACCTTCGCAGACGACGTTCCGGCCGCGTGGACCTACCACCGCAGCACGGCCCGTTGGCTGTTCAACGCGTCAGCGGGCGGCGAGTCGCCACCGGTGAAACCCGGCCGCGAGAACGGCGACCTGCCCTTCACTGCGTTGCCGGCAGGCGAACTGCCGACGCTGCCGCTGGCCGAGGCGCTGCGAGCGAGGGTGTCGTGTCGCACTTTCCGACCGGACGCCCTGCCGCTGGCTGACCTGGCCACGGTGCTGCGCTGCGGGTACGGGGTCGAGCACCGCAGCGGCACGGTGATGCAGGATCGTCCACCCCCCTCGGGCGGCGGGCTTTACCCCCTGGAGATCAGCCTGCTGGTACGGGCCGTCGAGGGTCTCGAACCGGGGCTGTACCACTACGTGCCGGCCGTGGACGGACTCGAACATGTGCAGCAGATCGCGCTGCCGCGGGCGTTCACGACGTATCTGTTCATGGGCCAGCCGTGGGTGGCGGACGCCGCCGTGGTCGCGGTGATCAGCTTCGTCGGTGCACGCAGTCTCACCAAGTACGGCGACCGCGGCTATCGCTACGCGCTGCTCGAGGCCGGGCACACGATGCAGAACCTGAACCTGGCCGTCGCGGCGCTGGGCCTGGGGGCGGTGAACCTGGGCGGCTTCTACGATGACGAGCTGGCCGTGCTGTGCGGCATCGACATCGAGCACGAGGTTCCGCTCTACGCCAGCGCGATCGGTCACCCCGATGCCCAGCGCAGCGATCGCATGGCGATGCGGGCGCTCGATCGCGGCACCGTGTAGGCGCTGGTCGAGTTTGCCGAGTCCCGACCGGTTGGAGATCGCGGCGTTCGCCGGGATGGCGGAGTTTCCGCTGGTCGAGTTTGTCGAGACCTGTTCGGTTGGAGATCCCGGCGTCCGCCGGCATGACGGAGGATCCGTTGTCGAGTTTGTCGAGTCCCGACCGGTTGGAGATCGCGACGTTCGCCGGGATGGCGGAGGTTCCGTTGGTCGTGTTTGTCGAGACCTGTTCGGTTGGAGATCCCGGCGTCCGCCGGCATGACGGAGGATCCGTTGTCGAGTTTGTCGAGACCTGTTCGGTTGGAGATCCCAGCGTTCGGCAGGAGGACGGAGGATCCGCTGGTCGAGCTTGTCGAGACTTGCCCTGGCTAAGGGTTTCGACGAGCTCAACCAGCGGTCACGAACTCACTCTGCGGCGGACGATTGCGTGGGCTTGGTGCCCGACGAGCGCCGACGGCGACGACGACGCGGCTTGTCGGACGCACCGTCCACGGTCGGCTCCGAGGTCACCGCCTCGGTGGTTTCGGGCTGCACCGGCTTGTCGCCCGAGCGCCGGCGGCGCTGGCGCCGCACCCTTCCGTCGGTGGTTTCGACCCGGTCGGCTTTCGGCCCACGTTCACGCTGCGGACGCGGTTCGCGAGGCTCGGCCGGCTTGGGCGGCGCGATGCGGCCCTTGGTGCCGGGCTCGATGCCCAGGTCGGTGAACAGGTGATGGGAGGTGGAGTAGGTCTCGGGCGGCTCGGGAAAGCCGAGGTCGAGGGTCTTGTTGATCACCTTCCACCGGGTCATGTCGGCCCAGTCGACCAGCGTGACGGCGACACCCTTGGCGCCGGCCCGACCGGTGCGGCCGATGCGGTGCACGTAGGTCTTGTCGTCGTCGGTGCACTCGTAGTTCACCACGTGCGACACACCCGTCACGTCGATGCCTCGGGCTGCCACGTCGGTGGCCACCAGCACATCGACCTTGCCCTCGTGAAACCGCTTCAGCGACTTCTCGCGCAGCACCTGATTGAGGTCGCCGTGCAGCGAACCCACGCTGAACCCGCGATCGGTCAGCTCGTCGGTGAGCCGCTGCGCCGAACGCTTGGTGCGGGTGAAGACGATCGTCTTGGTGCAGCCTTCGGCCTGCAGCAGCCGTCCGATGATCTCGGGCTTGTCGAGGTCGTGCGCCTGGTAGACGAACTGGTCGACCTCGGGCACGGTGACCGACGCGTCCTGCGTTTCGGCGCGCACGTTCACCGGCTGGTTGAGGTACATGCGGGCCAGCCCGACCACCGCCGACGGCATGGTGGCGCTGAACAGCAGCGTCTGCCGGGTGGGCGGGGTCTTGCTGATCAGGCGCTCAACGTCGGGCAGAAAGCCCATGTCGAGCATCTCGTCGGCCTCGTCGAGCACCAGCACCTTGACCGCAGACAGATCGAGCGAGCGGCGGGTGACCAGATCGAGCAGCCGGCCCGGGGTGCCGACCACGACGTCGACACCGGTGGTGAGGGTGTTGGTCTGAAGGTCGTAGCCGACGCCGCCGTAGACGGTCAGCACGCGCACCTTGCGGACGGTGCTGGCGACCTCGAGGTCATCGGCCACCTGCAGGGCGAGCTCACGGGTGGGGCACATCACCAGCGCCTGCGGCTTGCCCTTGGGGTGATGGTCGGCGTAGCCCTCGTCGCTGCGCGCCACGATGCGCTGCAACAGGCTGACCCCGAAGGCCAACGTCTTGCCGGTGCCGGTGCGCGCCTGGCCGATCATGTCGGTGCCGTTGACGGCGATCGGAATGGCGAGGGACTGAATCGGAAACGGGTGCAGAATGCCGACGCTCGCGAGAGCCTCGACGGTTTCGGGAATCACGCCGAGATCGGCGAACGTGGTTTGGACCTCTGGGGTCTGGGACTCTGCAACCTGCAGGTCCTCAGTAGCGATGTCGCTCAGTGCTATGGCCTTACGTGCACCGGCCGCAAGGCCGGAAATTGGAACACCCACTCCGGCGGCGAAGCTCGTTGCCACGGTCGTGGGGACGCACGTCGTGTGCGTACTTGGGGCTCACTCTACTCGGTGACGCCTTGCTGTGGCGAAAGGCGCTCCGGCCGGTGCAGGGGAGGCACCCCTCGTCGGGGCGAACGCCGGGATCTCAGCCAGGCAGGACGGCTCGCATTCCGTCGTCCTGGCGAACGCTGGGATCTCAGCGCGCACCCATCACCGGGCGTCGGGATCTCAGCCAGGCAGGACGGCTCGCATTCCGTCGTCCCGGCGAACGCTGGGATCTCGGCCAGGCGCAAACGCTGCCCAACCTCGTGGTCCTGGGAACGGCCCTCAGACGGCGCCGAAGCCCACCCGCCGCACGTGCTCCTGGCCGATCTCGAGGTACGCGATGCGGCTGGCCGGCACCAGTACCTTGCGGCCGCGCTCATCGGTGAGGCTCAGCAGGCCGTCATCGGCAACCGCCTTGGCAAAAGCCGACTCGACGGCCGCCGCGGTCTCTTCGGACTCGAGCACGATCTCGCGCCCACCCTGCACGATGCCGACCTTGATTTCCATTGCTACTCCTCAGCGCGACGACGCGGCCCAATCTAGTCGCGGCGAGGCTGCCGGTGCCGTGCCGTACGCCATCAGCGCAATTGCCCTGCCGGGCCGGGCAGGGCCGAACCCAATAATGGGTGCCGACTGGGACACCCGGGTATCGTCGTCACCGTGACTGCGCGGCGAGTGATGCGATCGGCCCCCTGGGCTTCGCGCGTGCTGGCCGCCCTGATCACTCTGGTGGCGGTGCTGCCCCTGTTGGCGAGGCTGCCCCGCGTCGCCGTGGTGGCGTGTTTCGACGCGGGCCACCCGCTGTACACGCTCACCGAGACGCATGCCAGCATCGCGGCCAACTGTGTGACGGCACCAGCACCCGTGGTCACCTGGACGCTGATGGTGGCTGCCACGCTGCTGGTACACGCACTGCTGCTGCCCGCTGCGTTGCTGGCCGCCGGCCTGCTGCTGCGCGGCGCGCGGCATCTGGTCGATTCCGGACGGCGGTTGCTGGCCGTCGTGCTGGGCCGGCTCCGGGCCATCGTCGTGGTTTCGTGGCCGGCCGCTCCGGTGCTTGTGCCGGTAACGGTCACCCGCCCGGCGTATGGCCGGACCAACCCCCGCCGCGGACCTCCGCTTTCCTGACCGGCCGCACCCGTCGCCTTCCGACGGGGTGCCGAACGTTCTCCTCGCCGGGCCATGAGTGCCCGCGCACCGGCTTCGTGCCGTCCGAACGCTTTCAACCAGGGCCCCTCGGCCCAAGTCAGGAACCAATCATGAGCACCACCAAGCAGACCAAACCCAACGCAAACCAACGAACAGCACTTCGCGAGCAGCGCGAACGTCAGGCCGCGGCCCAGCGGCGACTCAGCCGCATCGTGCGCACCACCTGGATCGCCGGCATCACAGCCATCGCCGTTCTCATCGGCGTGATGGTGTGGGCGGTGGCCGGCAACCGCTCCGCCACCCCTGCACCCTCGAGCGGGGCGGTGGTGGCGCCGGCCAACGCCACCGACACCGGCGCGCTGCGCTTCGGCACCGGGCCCGTGACGGTCAGCGTGTACGCCGACTTCATGTGCCCCTTCTGCGGCAGGTTCGAGCGTGCCAACGGCGACTACCTGCAGCAGGCCGTTGCCGCAGGCAGCATCACCCTGGACGTCTACCCGCTGTCGTTTCTTGACCAGCAGTCCGGGGGATCGCGCTATTCGACCAGGGCCGCCAACGCGCTCGTGACCGTCGCCAACGCCGATCCCGTCACCGCCCTGAAGTTCAACAAGTTGCTGTATTCCAACCAGCCCGCCGAGGGCGGCAGCGGCCTGACCAACGCGCAACTGGCCGACTTCGCCACTCAGGCCGGAGCGTCGGCGGACGTGGCCGCGTCGATCAGCCGCGAGATCTACACCCCGTGGGTCGAACAGGCCACCCAGCAGGCGTTCGCCTCAGGGGTCAAGCAGACCCCGACGGTGCAGATCAACGGCACCGAGTTCACCGGCGACCTGTACACGGCCGGGGCGTTGCAGGCAGCCGTCGAGAAGGCGGCCTCCGGTGCCAAGTAGCGGCACGCTGGCGGCGGTGCGGCGATTGCGGCAGTCGAACGGGTGGATCTTCACCACCATGTTGATCTCGGCCCTGATCAGCCTGACCGCCTCGTTCGTGCTGTCGGTGGACGCCGTCGTGCTGGCCGCGGACCCACAGGCCGCCTTGTCGTGCAACATCAACGCCGTGCTGAGTTGCGGCACGGTGGCGACGTCGTGGCAGGCCAGCCTGTTCGGCTTTCCGAATGCGTTTCTGGGTTTGGTGGCCGAACCCGTCGTGATCACCATCGCGGTGGCCAGCCTGGGCGGGGTGCGGTTTCCGCGCTGGTTCATGCTGGCCGCCCAGGTGGTCTACACCCTCGGCGTGGTCTTCGCGTACTGGCTGTTCTTTCAGGCCTACTTCGTGATCGGCGCGTTGTGCCCGTGGTGCCTTCTGGTGACCCTGTCGACCACGCTGGTGTTCGCCTCGCTCACGCATGTGAACGTTCGCGACGGCATCCTGCTGCTGCCCGAGCGGGTCAGTCGCACCGCACGCGCCCTGATCGCGCACGACCTGGACGCCGTGCTGGTGGGAGTATGGCTGACCGTGGTCACCGCGATGGTGGTGGTGAAGTACGTACCCCTGATGCTGTAGCAGCGCATGTCGCATGGTGCCGCCATCTTGTGGTGGTTATGAAGGCGACCATCGCCTCAGTGCGGGTCTGGTCAACCAGCCATGCCACTTTTTGGTTGAAATAGATACCCCTGGTAGGTATCTATTTCAACCAGAAAGTGGCGACTTCGGCGAGGGCGCTTCATGAGCGCCTCCATTTCAACCAGAAAGTGGCGCGAGGTCAGCCCGAGGCGACTGCGGCGCTGATCGACGAGGTGGACGTCTCTCCAGTGGCGTCCGGCTCAGGCACGCGCGTCTTCGGCGCGGTGAACCGGCTGCATCTCGTGGACAACCCGAGCGACGTGACTCAGGGCGGCAGACTCAACGCTGAAGCGGTGCGGGGGGTCTCGACCCGTCATTACGGGCTTGACCCGGAAACTCATCCGCAACCGTGCAGTGGAACGGAACGGAGATCCCGGCGTTCGCCGGGATGACGTGAGCCGTTGGTCGAGCTTGTCGCGACCGCGCACGCCATCGAAACGCTCAGTTGAAGCGGAGCGGGGGCGCCCCTGTCAGGGCCTGGTCGGGCGTTTGCGCACTGCGAGGCGCTAGCCGAGCAGTCCCGCAAGGGCGGGACAGGGGCGCCACCGCTCCGCGGAACCAGACCCGGCCAACCATTGCGCGGAGCCGCTCCGCGGAACCAGACCCGACCAACCAAGCTCGACAAGCTCCGACGTGCCGAATGTGCGCGGCAGTAGTGCGGTGTTGCGGCAGCAGTCACCGATGCCGGCATCCGTTCAACGCCCGTGCAGCCGTGCTCAGACGGTGAAGGCTTCCCGCTCGTCGTCGGTGGCGGCCCGAATCACGATGCGGGTCCAGCCGCCCACGTAGATGCGCTGGTCGGGGGCGAACTCGACGCGGCCGCGTCCGATCGGGTCGGTGGGCAGGGGCCCGGCGGGCGACCCGATGAACGTGCCATTGGCCGATTCGAGGTCTTCGATCCACCAACGGGTGCCGTCGGTGCTGATCTGCGCGTGCCGGCGGCTGACGCCGGTGTCGGGGTCGCAGTCGATGTCGGGGTGAATGTTGCGGCTCACCGACACCCGTCCGATCAGCGCCGAGGCCGACCGCAGGGGCACCACCTCGGGCAGGCCGGCCGACGGCAGGGCGTCCGATGACCCCTGGGTGGCGTACCAGTCGGGATCGATCCACACCTCGGCCACCCAGTCGACACTGGTGGGTTGTGGGTGCAGCAACCGTCCGGCGTGCGGCGGCAGCGGCCCGGGGGACGGGTCGGGGGCGGCCGGGGCCTCCCACGGCTGGTCCGGCGCGGGGGTGTCGTCGGGGGCGTCGAGAGCCTCGTCGGGGTCGGCGGGCGCGGCGGGGGTCTCGACAGGCTCGACCGCAGGGGCAGAAGCCTCGTCCGGCTCGTCCGGCGCAGTGGTCTCGGCAAGCTCGACGGGCGCAGTGGGCTCGACCTGCGAGTCCTCGACCTCGGGGCTCTCGACAAGCTCGGCCGGCGAAGGCTCGACCGACGAAGGCTCGACCGCCGTGCGTGGCAGCGTGCCCGTGGTGAAGTCGTAGCCGCAGGCCTCGCAGAACAGCGCGTCGGGCGCATTGACGGTGTGGCAGTTGGGGCACTGCGCACCCTCGGGCGCACTCGGCTGGGGCGCGGCCGCGGGCGCCTGACCCTGCTCGATGGGCAGGCCACAGGTGTCGCAGTAGTCGTTGGACGACGAGGTGTGGCCGGCCGGACAGATCGCCATGTCAGCCCCTGATTCTGGTGGTCTTGGTGGACGCGGTGTCGAGAGCCATCTCGTCGGCCTTGTCGACGCCGCGCTTCAACCGCACCGTACCGGTCTCGGCGTTGTCGATGTCGACCACCTTGCGCAACTTCGCCGTTGCTTCGGCGTTGCCGGTGCGCACCGCCAGCTGCGCGGCCCGGCCCAGTTTGGTGGTGGCGGTGCGTTCGTCACCGGACGCCTTGGCCGCCAGACCCTCTTGAATGGCCACCGCCAGCTCGGTCTGCCCGGTGTAGTGCGCCACCTCGGGGTTGATCTGAGCGGTCAGGTTGGTGTCTGAACTCCACTTGGCCTTGACCAGCCCCTGGGTGAGCACCTCGGTGCCCACGGCCAACTGCACCCGGGCGGCCAACTGCTCCTGGCCCACCGACTTGGCCGGTAGCCGCACCTGCAGGTGGTAGTCGCGCTCTTCGTCGCCCCACGAACCCGTCGGGTAGGCCATGGTGAGCGGGTTCACCGGCACGCCCCGCGTGCTGAGGTCTTCGACGGTGGGTGACACCTGACGCACGAACAGCACCTGAGCGCCCTGCGGAATCCACACCCGCAGGTCGGCCCGCGCCACACCGCGGCCCATCGACTTCTGCATCAGCTCGGCGAACGCCTGCCCCAACTGCGACGGGTTGGGAATGATGTCGACGGTGCCGAGCAGGGCCTGGGCGATGCTGCGAATCTCGGGCACCTTCCAATCGACCCCGACGCCTCGGCAGTCGACCTGGAACTGACCGATCGAGTTGCGAATGGCGGCATCGAGTTGCTGCGGTGTCTCGTTGTGGTTTTCGCCGTCGGTGAGCAGAATGGCGTGCTTCTGCGCCAGGTTGCCGATCGAGTCGAACAGGGCCCGGGCCAGGTTCAGCCAGTTGCCCATCGCGGTGCCGCCGTCGGAGCGAAAGAAACTGATCGCGCGCCGCGCCTCGGCCCGGGTGCGGGCGTCCATGCGCACCATGCCGGCGCCCGACTGCACCATCGGGTAGGCGAGGTAGGCCTTGTGGTTGCCGGCCACGACGGCGAAGTAGGTGCCGTCGAGAATGTGGTCGAGGGCCACCATGGCGGCCTGCTTGGCGGCCTGCATGTTGGCGGTACCCATCGAACCAGAGGTGTCGACGATGATGATCTCGCCCGCGTCACCGCTGCCGGTCTGGCCCGCCGCCCCGGCCCCGCTGCAGGCGATCGTCACGATCGCGTTCACGTCGGTGCCGCCGTCGGGCAGAAACTCGTTCTGATACACCGCGGAGGTGAACAGGGCCATCTCAGATCTTCTCTTCCACGATCGGGGGCGCGGGCTGAACTGCTGTGGCCGGCGCTTCATCGGCCCCGGCCGCTTCGTTCAGCGTAGCCGTGAGCCGCGCGAGGGCCACGGTGACGTTGTCTTTTCCGCCCTGAGCGTTGGCCCACTTCACCAGCCTGGCCGCGATCTGGGTGGGGCTGCCGCCCGGTTCTGCCGCCGTGGCCACTTGGGCGGCCAGCGCGGACGGCTCCGAGGCGTAGTTCCACAGCCCGTCCGAGCACACCACCAACCAACTGTCGCCGGTGACCTGGTGGGTACCGGTGCGCGGCACGATGTCGTCGGCGTCGCGGCCCAGCCAGCGGGTGATCGCGTGCGCCTGCGGGCCGGTTTCGGCGTCATGACGGGACGATCCGGCCCGGATCAGCTCTTCGGCCACCGAGTCGTCGGTGCTGAGCTGCACCGACTCGGCGCCCAGCACGTAGATGCGCGAATCGCCCAGCGACGCCCAGTGCACCCGGTCGCCGTGCACCACGGCGGCGGCGAACGTGCACGACGCCGCGTTCACACTGTCGGCGGCGGTCGTGGCCAACACGGCGGCGTTGGCCTGCGCCGCGGCGTCCACCAGGGCGGCGTCGAGGGCCGCGTCATGGCTGGCCGTGACCGCCAGGCCGGCGGGTTGCGAGGCGGCCAGCACGTCGCGGGCCCGTTCGGCAGCTGCCAGCGACGCCACGTCGGAGTCTTGCGAGCTGGTCACCCCGTCACACACCACCAGCACGGCGTTGCGCTCGTCGCCGGGGGCCGCCCACAACGCCATCGCGTCTTCGTTGCGGGCGTGCACCACACCGCGGTCGCACACGCCGCCCACCCAGTCGGCCGGCGACGCTTCGAAGCGGTCGCGCGGCGACGGTGCCTTGGTGCCGCAGGTCTGGCAGTAGCCGTCTGAGTCGACCTGGCCCCCGCATTCCACGCACGCCGGCCTGCTCTGTTGGGGCCGGTTCAGCTTCACGGTGGCCTCGGACGAATCACTCGGCCCAGGCAGGGCACCGACCTCGGGATGCACGTCCCAGCCGCAGTTCTCGCAGTAGCGCTCGTCGGGACGCACCGGCTTCAGGCATCGCGGGCAGGGCGCGGCCAGCGCGAGGGTGGAGAACTCCTGCGCGTCGGGCTGAGGCTGTTGCTGCGCGAGTTCGCCGGCGCGCTGGTCGGTGGCCCACAGCGGCCAGGCCGGGTTTGGGTCTGGAGATCCCGGCGCGCGCCGGGATGACGGGTCGGGTTGGGCTGTCGGGTTTCGGTCTGGAGATCCCGGCGTTCGCCGGGATGACGGGTCGAGGGACGGTGCCGGTGCCGGGGTCGGGTTTGGAGGTCCCGGCGTTCGCCGGGATGACGTGTCGGGGTGGTCGTTGGTCACAGCAGGCTCCAAACTCGGACGGCGTTGGCTCGGTCGACCAACTGGGCACGCTCGGCGGGGTCGGCACTCAACTGGGCGAGCCGGCGGTACCCGGTCTCGAGCCGGTCGCGCAGGTTGCCGGCGGTGTACGACGTGGTGCCCAGCCGCACCGCACCGCTGCCGGCCAGTTGCAGCGCTCGCTCGTAGATCGACGATTCGAAGCCCAACTGGCTGCGTTCGTCCAGCCTGGCGTGCTGCAGCACCTTGAGCGCCTCGTCGAGGTGGGCGGCGTCGTCGCCCAGCCGGATCAGGTGCTCGGCCTTCAGCTTCTGCGACTCCTGGTACCCGCGGGACGTCTGCGGCACCAGTTCGAGCGCCGCCAGCGACCCCGCCAGGTCACCGCGAGCGGCGCGCAGCCTGGCCAGCCCGAAGCCGGCGGGGGTGACGTAGTTGGCGTCGGTCGCGGCGCAGCTGCGGTAGAGCCGCTCGGCCACATCGGTCTGGCCCGCCAGCTCGCAGGCCACGGCCAGCGCCAGCTTGGGTGCCAACTCACCCGGCAACTGGCCGTAGACGGCGTTGAACGACGACAGCGCGTTGGTGGGGTCGCCGCGCAGCAGGGCACCCAGGCCGGCCATCCAGACGGCGCGCCATTCCCACGGGTCGTTGGTGAGCAGGGTGTTGACGCTCTGTTCGAGCACCCGCTGGTTACCGGTCTCGAGCGCCGCCAGGCAGCGCGCCAGCAGCACGCCGGTGGTCACTTCGGGCGGCCGCAGCAGATCGCCCAGCCGCTCGACCGGGTCGGCCTCCAATGACGCCACCCAGGCGGCCTGCGGGTCGAATGGGTCGGGCCGCAGCTGTGGCAGCTGCTGCCACTCGAACCGGTCACTCGACACCGTGGGCGCCTCGAACAGCGGCGACGACACCGACGTGCTGGCGGTGATGCCGGTGCGGGTGGCCACCACCTCGCGCAGCACACCCAGCATCTGCACCCGCAGGTCTTCGGCCGAGTCGAACCGGTCGTGCGGGTCGGGGGCGCAGCACTTGAGCAGCAGCCGGTACAGCGAGTCGTGCTGGGCGAAAGCCGGCAGCTGGTCGGCGGGGGGCGTGGTGAACTCGAACTCGGACTGGTAGCCCGGCACCTCGGCGCACAGCACCATCAGGGTGCGACCGATGGTGAAGATGTCGGAGGCGATGCTGGCTCCGGCTGTGGCCACCTCGGGGGCCTGGTAGCCCACCGTGCCGTAGATCGCCGACTCGTCGTCGGTGCTGCGCCGCACCCCGCCCAGGTCGATCAACTTCAATGAGTCGCCCACTTGAATCACGTTGTCGGGCTTGAAGTCGCAGTACAGCAGGCCCAGGTCGTGCAGGTAGCTGAAAGCGGGCAGAATTTCGATCAGAAAGGCGAGTGCCTGGTCGACCGGCAGCGGGTCGTAGTTGCCGCCGTTGGCCTCCATGCGCTGCTTGAGCAACTGCTTCAGCGACCGGCCTCCGACGTACTCCATCACGATGTAGCCGTTGTTCTCGTGGCTGACGAAGTTGTAGATCTCGACGATCAGCGGGTGCTCGACCTGAGCCAGGAATTGCTGTTCGGACAGCGTGGCCCTGAGCGTGTCGGCGTCGCCGGTGTTCAGCAGGCCCTTCAGCACCACCCAGCGGTCGGACACATTCTTGTCGCGGGCCAGGTACACCCAGCCCATGCCGCCGTGCGCCAGTGGCCCGACCACCTCGTACTGGCCGGCCACCAGGTCGCCGGCGGCGAGCTTGGGGCTGAACGAGTACGGGGCGCCGCACTTGGGGCAGAAGCCGTCCGAACGGCCGGCGGCGTCGTCGCGGGAGCGTCCGACGTGCGCCCCGCAGTTGGGGCAGATGCGCTTGTCTTCGGGCAGTTCGGCCTTCACCATCACGGCCTTGGCCGGGTCGACCGCCGGGGCCGGCGGCACCACGGTCAGGCCTTGGCCGATGCGTCCCATGCGCTGCCGGGACGGGCTCTGCGGCCGCCGGGCCGGACGCACCCCGAACGAGGTGGCCCGCGCCGAGCCCAGGGCAGTGGAACCCAACTGCACCGACGCCTTGGTGACGGACGAACTGCTGGGCGCCAGGGCCGAGTCGGGCGGCATGCCGCAGGTGTCGCAGTAGCCGTCGATGATCTGGCCGGTGCAACCGGGCTGGCGGCAGGGCCCGCTGGCGGTGGCGGACGGCTTGCGGCCGGGCACGCCCCGCCCCACCGGCATGGTGGTGGCGTTACCGGGCATGCCGCAGACGTCGCAGTAGCCGTCGACGATGGTGCCCGTGCAGCCGGGTTGGCGGCACTTCATCGGGCCCCTCCCTCGGCCAGCCAGTCGAGCATCGCCTGGGCGGCGGGCACGAGTTGGCGCACCACCGCCATCGGGGCCGGCCGGCGCTGCAGCAGTGCGTCGGCCCGATCGACCAGGGCGGTGAAGTCGTCGTCGGCGCCGAAGCCGAGGGCGGCGGCCTTGGCGCGCAGCGCGCTGACCAGCCCGACCTGTGCGTCACGTTCGGCCAGGGCACCCGAGTAGGCGTCCTGCACCACCTGCATGGCCCGGCTGACCTGACTCAGCTTGCCGAGGTAGGCGTCGATGGCCTGGCGGGTGTTGGGCAACGGGCCCAGGGCGGCGACGTCGGGCACCGCGTACTTGGGCGCGGGCGACACCGCCGCCACCGTGTTGGCCACCAGTTGGCGCAGCGCCTGCTCGCGAGCGGTCAGGTCGTCGGTGAGTTCACGGGCCCGGGCCAGCGCGTCGCGGTTCTCGCGGCGGCGGGCGCCGCCCACGATCAGGTCGCGTTCGAACCGGGCGGCGTCGATTTCGAGCGGGCCGAGCAGCCCGCCGATGTCGCCGCCGCGTTCACGCTTGCCTTCGAGCTCGGTCACCCGCGCGGCGAGCCCCGCGACCTGCGCCATCGCGGCGGGCCGGGCTGCGGGCGGCTCGGTGGCGGCCTGGTCTCTGATGCGTTCCACCTGGGCGCGCAGGTCGCGCAGCCGGCGGGCGAGCTGCTCGGCGTTGGGGTCGAGGTTCAGCTTCTGCCGCAGTTGGGCCACCAGGGCGTCCGACAGCCGGCACGCCTCGGGCAGCGACACCGCCATGCCCGCCAGTTGGGCCGAGGGCGCCGGGCCGGTGTCGAGCCGTCCCCAGATCAGCGACGACAACCGGGCACACTCGGCGGGTCCGACCCGTCCGGAATCCCAGGTGACCAGCAGCAGCTCGTAGCGGCTCTTCACCGCCTGCCACAGGGCCAGCGACAACTGCAGGTCGGCGGTCAGCGCCGACAGCTTCCGGGCCAGGATCTCGGCGTCGAGGGCGGCCAGTTCGCTGCGCCGGGCCGCCACCCAGGCGTCAAGTTCGCCGAGGTAGCCGACCATGGCCTGCGGCTGGACGGGCTCGTTCAGCCGGCCCGGGGCGGTCGGGGCGGTGACGGGGCTCATCGGTACTCCTCGATGCGCCGCGACACGCCCCAGAACGTCAGTCCGGCCCCGGCCAGGGTGAACACGATCACGCCGGCGATGGCGCCGGCCACGCCGGTACCGAGCGTGGTCACCGACGAGGTCACCGGCTGACGGGTGCTGGTGGCGAGTGCGGTCAGTTTGGTGTCGAGATCGTCGAAGCTGGTGGCGGCCTTCGCCGAGCTGCCGACGGCGGCGCTCGCCGCCTGCGCCCACTGCGACTTGCCGATGGCGTTGGCCACCGTGCTGTGCCCGGTGCCGTAGGCCAGCAGGGCGTTGCTGGCGGTGCCCGACTTCGGCACGTCGGCCAGCGCATTCTTGGCGGCGTTGTAGCCCGTCGACCAGCGGTCGGCGTAGGTGCCGCCCGCCGACTGCAATCCGACGGACAGCAACTCGTCGGCTCGGGCCTGATGAATGCTCTGCCGGGCCGTGGTGAGGTTGTCGAGCACGGCTCGGCTGGTGCCGGCGAAATCGGACGCCGCGGTGCCCGCCTGGCCGGCCACCGTCCAGACCACGCCGGCAGACACCAGGGCGCACAACAGGCCGGCGGCCAGGCCGATGTTGAGGTAGCGGTGCGAGGCGCGGGCCAGGGCGACCCCGATGGCGGCCAGCCCGGCGCCGGCCAGCACCGCCCCGCCCAGCACCCAGAACTTCCAGTTGCCGGTCAGGTCGGTGGCCACCCGGTCACCGGCGTGGGCGGTGGCGGCCTGCAGCGGTGTGATCAGGTCGTCGGTGAGTTGGTTGTCGGCTTTGGCGGCGATCGCCGCAGAGTCGGTGCCCTTGGCGTTCAGGGCGTCTTGCAGGGTCATCGCGTAGCTCACCAGGGCGCCCGTCAGCGGCACCACGCGGTCGCGATCGTCACTCACCGCGGCGGCATCGGCGAGCGTGGTGGCGAGGGTGCCCAACCGTTGGTCGAGTTGCTGCCGCACCGCGCTGGTCGGGGTGAGTGCCCAGGTGTTGGCGCTTTGTTGCACCTGGAGGGCCTGCACCTGGGCGTCGGCCAACCGGTAGTACTGGGTGAGGCTCTGGCTGGCGTGCGAGGCGGCGGTGAGCGACAACGCCAGAGCGGTGATCGCGAAGGCACCGAAGGCCAGAATCAGCGCCACGGCACCCAGTTGCAGCCCTCGCAGTCTGCGCACCGAACTGGGCGCCGACCGGCGACGCGCGGGCACCGGTGCCGGGGCTCCCACGACGGGGGCGCTCGCGCGCCCAGTGGTGACGGGGGTCGCGCTCATGCGGTACTCCCGGGCTGTACGGGCGGCGCCACGGCTGGAGCGTTGCCCACCGGATCACTGGGAGGTTCGAGCCCGGCGCCGGGTGCGCCCGTCCAGTCGACCACCGGCACGGCGTCGGCCTGCAGGTCGTCGGGCAGCAGGGTGCGCAACTGATCGAGGGACGGGTCGGTGACGTCGCGCAGCCGCCAGGCGTGCTTGCCGATGGCGGCCTCGAGCACGTTGCGGGCGAACCGGCCGTTGCCGAACGTCTCGTCGCGGGTCTGCTGGGCGAGCAGGGCGCGGAAGGTCTGCAGGCAGCCCTCGCCCAGGTCGTAGTCGGCGCCGGCCACCATGCCGGTGAAGATCTGCTCCAGCTCGGCGTCGGTGTAGTCGTCGAACCCGATGGTGGTACGAAAGCGGCTGGCCAGCCCCGGGTTCTGGGCGATGAACACGCTCATCGGCAACGGGTAGCCGGCCACGATCACGACCAGGTCGTTGCGCTTGTCCTCCATCTCTTTGACCAGGGTGTTGATGGCCTCTTCGCCGTACTGGTCGCCGTTGAGGCTGTAGGCCTCGTCGATGAACAGCACCCCGCCCTCGGCCTTCGCGACCACCTCGGCGGTCTTGATGGCGGTCTGGCCCAGGTAGCCGGCGACCAGCTCGGAGCGGTCGACCTCGACCAACTGACCCTTGCTGAGCAGCCCGACCGCCCGGTAGATGCCGGCCACCAGCCTTGCGACAGTGGTCTTGCCGGTGCCCGGGTTGCCGACGAACACCAGGTGCCGAGTGATGGTCGGGCTCTTCAGCCCCGCCTTGGCGCGCATGGCGTCGACCTTCAGCACCGCGGTCTGGCGGTGGATCTCGGCCTTCACCCGGCCCAGGCCGACCAGGCCGTCGAGTTCGGCCAGCAGCTCGTCGAGGCTCTTCTGCGGCTCTTCGGGTTCGGGCACTTCGGCGGGTTCGGCCGGCTCGGCCGGGGGAGCGGCCTGCACGGGCGGCTGCGGCTCGCCGGCTGTCAGCCGGCTCTCGACAGGCTCGCCCGCCGCCGGGGTGTTGCCAAGGCCGGCAATCGCGCCCGGACCGAACGGGTCGAGTTGGCGCAGGTCGAGCATCCTGGCCTGGTTGTCGTGCATGCGGCCCAGCACCGACGACAGAATCTGCGGCGCCTGCCGCACGAACTCGGTGTCGTCGCCACGAGGCCCGGTCAGCCCCGGGCCGCCCGCGGTCAACCCCTGCGCTGCGCTCAACTGCACGCTCGCCGCACCCTGCGCCGCACCCGTGCTCTGCGGGGTCGGCGTGCCGAGCAGCGCCGCGGCGGTGGCCACCTCGGCCAGCGCCTTGGCATAGGGCACCGCGTGTGCCGAGCGGACGTTGTGCAGTTGCGCGACCAGTGGGGTGGCGGACGCCCTGAACTTGCGTCCGCGCAGCGCAGCCTCCATGAACTCACTCGCGCTGATCGCCCGGCCGGTGGCCACGCACCAGTCGACGAACGAACCGACCGCCGATTCAGACACCGCGGCCGCGAGTTGTTCGCCTTCGATGCGGGCCGCGGCGTCGTTCACTCCGGCCGCACGGGCCGCGGCAGCGAGATCGTCCAGGGACGTGGCGAGATCGGGGTTGGTCACGGGCGCTCCAGATCGAGGGGCTTCGGGTGTTGGTCGGTGGGCGGCGGCAGGGTCATCTCGACCGGTGCCGCGGGGTGGCCGAAGCGCTCTTGCAGGAACCGGCCGTGGGTGATCAGTGCGGCCGCGTCGGTGGCGTTGGCCGCGTCGTAGATCTTTTCCATCGTCGCGCCCAGCAGGTCCAACTGGTCGATCAGCAGCAGCAGCGGGGTCTTGCCGTTCTCGACCGGACGCGAGTCGGCCCAGTCGCGTGGCAGCCGCAGGTAGGCACCGATCGCCTCGGGCAGGTAGTCGGTGGCCGTGGCCACCACCGAGTAGGCGTCGTAGCTACCCAGGCCGAGCGATTCGAGCCGGGGCAGCGTCTTGCGCACCAGTGCCGTCACCCGGGCGGCCCGCGAGCGCACCACGGACGGCAACGTGCCGGAGCCGATCAGTTGGTCGACCCCCGCCAGCGAGGCCGTGATGTCGGCCTGCGTGGGTGCGGGGTCGACGTCGGGCACGGGTGCCGGCTGCGGCGTGGCGGCCCGGCCGGTCAGCCAGTCCCAGAAACCCATGTGTGTTGTGTCCTGCGTCGACGTGATGTGGGTGCAGCCCGATCAGATGGTGATCTGCGGCATCGACTGGCTGCGGGTGTCTTGCTGGGCCACCCGTTCGAGGTAGTCCTTGCTCTTGACCACCTCACCCTCGAGCACGCCGATGGTCTGCGCCATGGTGTCGAGGGCCCGGGCCTTGAACTCGTCGATCGAATCCATGGTCTGGTAGATGTTCGCGAACGCCGCCTGCAACTGCTCCAAGCCGATGGTCGAGCTGGCGGCCTGCTCTTGAATGCGCGCCGAGTTCTCTTTGAGCATCTCGGACGTGCGCTGGATCATCTGCGAGGTGGTGGTGTTCAGTGCGGTGATCTGGTCGAGGACCAGCTTCTGGTTGCCCAGCGCCTGCGCCACGATCACGGCCGTGCGCAGCGCCGAAATGGTGGTGGTGCTGGCCCGGTCGACCCCCTTGATGAGCTCGATGTTGTTCTTGATGATGATGTCGATCGCCAGGTAGCTCTGAATCGACACCGCGAGCTGGGTGAGCAGGTCCTGGTGTTTTTGCCGCACGTAGAACAGCACGTCCTGGCTGAGCGCCTTCGCCTTGTCGGGGTCGGTCATCTGCAGCTCGGCGATCTGGGCCGACAACCGCGCGTCCAGCCGCTCGGCGATGTAGACGTACTGGTTGAGCCGGCCCATCACGGTCCACAGATTCTGCTTCTCCATGTTGAGCGCGACGTTGTCTTTGGTCAGCTCGTCCTGACCGCTGCGCAGCGCGTGCAGAATGCCGTTGAGTTGCTGCTGGCTGCTCTGGTAGCGGCGAAAGTAGTCGGTCATCTGGTCGCCGAACGGAATCATGCCGAGAAACTTCTTGGCCCCCCGGGCCTGGCCGGGGTCGAGGTCTTCGACGGTGCGGCGCAGCTGCAACAGGGTCTGGCCCACCTTCGAGCCCTCGGACAGGCCACCCTCTTTGAGCGCACGCACCGGCGCGTTCAACAGCCGGTTGGACGTTTCGGCGGCCTTGCGAATGTCGGTGTCGCCCATGCTGCGCACCGCGTCGGCCTGAGCCGTGAACGTGGGTGACTTCGCCTCGGCCCCATCGAGCGCGCCCAGAAACTCGTCGACCTTGGCGTCGAGCACCGGCACCTGCCGGGCGTCCACCTGCGGAGCCATCGCCGGCGCCTGGGTGGCTACCACGGCGGACGGGGCCTCGGGCACGGTCAGGGTGAGGGTGGCGGGGGGCTGCAGCGGCATGGCCGCGGCGGCGCCACCCGAGGGAGTGGTCGAGCTCATGACTACCTCTCGAAACGGTCGGTTGGGCGTGCCGTCCAATCTAGCGGGCGGGCGGTTGGCCAGGCAGTGGGGAGCGGTCGGGGACAACCCTGGAAGCCTGAAGACGCCGACGGGCCCCGCCAGTGGCAGTGGTGGGGCCCGTCGAATGAAGCCGGTGCTGCCGAGGTCACAGCCCCCGGACCTGATCGGCCTGCGGACCCTTGGGGCCGCTGGTGATCTCGAACTCCACCTTTTGACCCTCGGTGAGAGTGCGGAACCCCTGTGCGTCGATGGCCGTGTGATGCACGAACACGTCTTGCGTGCCGCCGTCCACCTCGATGAAGCCGTAGCCCTTCTCGGCACTGAACCACTTGACGGTTCCCTGCGCCATGAACCTCTCCTTCTACTACCTTGTGCGATCCTCTCGGGCGGATCAGGAACACTGCCGAACGAGTTGTCCCGGCGGCTTGCGGCCACCGTCGCGGCAGTTCTGCAACCCTGTCACACTCCTGCGACACATGTCACTCACGCGGGTGACGAGCAAGCGCGTGTCGCCGTCCGCGAAATGTCGGTGGCGGGTGATTGCATACCCACATGCAACGAGTCGGCGCGACGTCTGTCACCGTGGCCCTGAGCGAGCCACAGCGTGCCGCCGTCGAGGGCCACCGGGGTGGCCCCGCGCTGGTGATCGGTCCGCCGGGGTCGGGCAAGACCACGGTGGTCGCGGCGGCCGCGGCTCTCGAACTCGACGCTCGGGCCGCCGACGGGCCACAGCCGTTGGTGTTCACGTTCGCGCGCCGCTCGGCCAGTGATCTGCGCAACCGGGTGGCACGCGCCATGAACCGCACGGTCAGCCCGCCGTGGGTCACCACCATGCACGCGTTCTGCCTGTGGCTGCTGCGGCTGGCCGCCGAGCCGGGCCAACCCGAGCCGCGGTTGCTCACCGCACCCGAGCAGGAGTTCCGGGTGCGCGAGCTACTCGGCGGACGAGGGGCGGCGGCCTGGCCGACCGACGTTCGACAGGCGATCGGCACCCGTGCGTTCGCGCGGCAGGTGCGGGGGGCGATCGCGCGCGTGCGGCAGCTCGGCCTCGACCCCGACGACGTGACGGCGTTCGGCGCCGCGGCCGACCGACCCGAGTGGGCGAGCGTCGGCCGCTTCTTCGCCGAGTACCTCGACGTGCTCGACCACGAAGGCAGCCTCGACTACGCCGAACTGGTGCACCGCGCGCGCATCGCGCTCACCGACCCCGCACTGGTCGCCACGGTACGGGCGCGGGTGTCGCGGGTGATCGTCGACGAATACGGCGAACTCGACCCTGCTCAGATCGGTCTGCTGCGGGCCCTGGTGCCTGCGGGTGGCCCGATTCTGGCCGTCGGCGACCCCGATCAGGTCGTGTTCCGGTTTCGTGGGGCGCACCCCCGTGGTCTGGCCGAGTTTTCGGCAACCTTTCCGACGGCGCAGGGCGAACCCGCCCCGGTGCTGGTGCTGCCCGGCAGCCACCGGGCGACGGCTGGTCTGGCTGCGGCGACGGCTCGGGTGGCGCGGCGGCTGCCGCTGCCGGTGCTCGGCGATGCGGCCGTGGCGGCTTTGCGACCCGAGCCGACTGCGGCTGAGCCGGGGTCACCACCCGAGGTGCAGGCGATCGTGTGTGCCTCGGAATCGGAGCAGGCGCAGTTGATCGCCGAGCAGTTGCGCCGGGCTCACCTCGACGAGGGCTTCGAGCACGGTGATCTGGCGGTTCTGGTGCGCTCCGGCCGCCGGCAGATCGCACCGATCGCGCGGGCCCTGGTCGCGGCGGGCATTCCGGTCGAGGTGGCCGGCGACGAGATTCCGCTGCTGGCCGAGCAGGCCGTCCGTCCGCTGCTGTTGGCGCTCGAGGTGGTGCTGCGCGGCGGCGAACTCGACGCCGACGAGGCCAAGCGGCTGCTCACCTCGCCCCTGGGCAGGCTCGACGCGGTGGCGCTGCGTACGGTCGGCCGGTTGCTGCTGCAAACAGAACGCGAGGCCACCGGGTCGGCCATCGTGGGCCGCTCGCCTGGTCAGTTGATCGCCGACGTGCTCAGCGAGCCCGAGCGACTGACTGAGCTGCCCGAGACACCCGAGGTCGGTGCGCTGCGGGCGCTCGCGGGACTGCTCGGAGCGGCTGGGCGCACCCTGACCGTGCCGGGCAACGGCGCCGCCGAGGTGTTGTGGACGTTGTGGTCGGGCACCGACTGGGCCGAGCGGCTGCAGCGGGCCAGCCGTGACGGCGGTGAGAGCGGGCGGCGGGCCGACCGCGACCTCGACGCGGTGATCGCCCTGTTCGCCGCCGCAGCCGCCACCGAGCAGCCGGCGGGTGCGGGTGGCGTCCGGGGCTTTCTGGCCGAGGTTGCGGCGCAAGAGATTCCCGCCGACACCACCCGCGAGGCCGAGGTGCGCGGCCGGGGCGTCCGGCTGTTGACCGCACACCGGGCCAAGGGCCTGGAGTGGGCGGTGGTGGTGGTCGCCGGGGTGCAAGAAGGGTTGTGGCCGGCACCCGGCCAGGGCGGGGCGATCCTCGATCCGGCCGAGCTGCTCAGTGACGGGCTGGTGGGCCGGCCCGACAGCCGCGAGAGCCTGGCCGACGAACGCCGACTGTTCCACCTGGCCTGTAGCAGGGCACAGCAGCGGCTGATCGTCACCGCGGTGCAAGGCTCCGACGGCGAGGCGAATCAGCCATCGCGGTTCATCGCCGAACTGGGGGTGCCGGTCACCGACTACGTGCCGAGCAGCCGTCCGCTCACCCTGCCGGCGCTGGTGGCCGAACTGCGGCGCCGGGCCACCAGCCCCGACTGTTCGGCAGCGCTGCGCGAGGCCGCGGCGCAGCGGCTGGCGCGGTTGGCCGCGCTGACCGACGCGCAGGGGCGCCCATTGGTGCAGCAGGCCCGCCCCTCGCACTGGTGGGGGCTCGCCGAGCCCACCGGCGGTGCCCGTCCGGCGTCGGTACCGGTGCGGCTCAGCCCGTCGGCGCTGACCGCGCTGCTGACCTGCCCGCGCCAGCACTATCTGAACCGTCAGGTGCGCGCCGACCCGCCGCGCAACGCCAACGCCAGCCTCGGGTCGGTGATTCACGTGCTGGCCGAGCACGCCCGCAACGACGAGTTGAGCCTCGATGAGCTGTCCGAGCGGCTCGACGAGGTGTGGTCGGAGTTGCCGTTCGAGGCGTCGTGGCTCTCGGCGGCCGAGCGCGTCAAGGCCGAAGACGCGCTGGCCAGGTTCGTCAACTGGCAGCAGACCAACAGCCACGCCGACGTGGTCGGGGTCGAGGTGCCGTTCGACGTGCAACTCGACGTCGACGGCACGCCGGTGCAGTTGGTCGGCACCGTCGACCGGCTCGAACGTACCGCCGACGGCGGTCTGCGGGTGGTCGACTTCAAGACCAACAAGCGGCCCATCACCGCCTCGGCTGCGGCGTCGCACGAACAGTTGGGCGTGTACCAGTTGGCCATCGAGGCCGGCGGTTTCGAGGCCGTGGCGGGCCCGGGGGCGCACAGTGCGGGCGGCGCCCTGGTGTTTCTGCGGCTGGCTGCGGGCAGCGACCTCGACGACTATCCGCGCGAGTTTCACCAGGCCGCGCTGCGCGAGCAGCCCAGCCTGGGCGAGCAGGACGCCGGGTACCCCACCTGGGTGCACGAGCGGTTGTCGCGGGCGGTGGGCCTGGTGCGTGAGGGGCGCTACCCCGCTACACCGGGCACGGGCTGCCAGTGGTGCCCGTTTCAGACCAGCTGCCCCGCCAAACCGTCCGGACGGCAGGTGGTCGCGTGACCGTGCTCACCTCACCGGATCAACTCAGCGACCTGCTGGGGTTGCAGTTCTCGGCGCAGCAACTCGCCGCGATCACCGCGCCACTGCAGCCGGGGGTGATCATCGCCGGCGCCGGCTCGGGCAAGACCACGGTGATGGCTGCCCGGGTGGTGTGGCTGGTGGGCAGCAGGCAGGTGGCGCCCGAGCAGGTGCTGGGGCTCACCTTCACCCGCAAGGCGGCGGCCGAGCTGTCGGCCCGGGTGCGCGCCGCACTGCAGCGGGCCGGAGTCGTGGCCGTCGACGGCGTCGATGAGGCGGGGGAGCAGTTGGTGCTCACCTACGACGCGTTCGCGGCGCGTCTGGTCAGCGAGCACGGGTTGCGCATCGGGGTCGAGAGCGACCCGGTGATGATCACCGGCGCTTCTCGGTATCGGCTCGCGGCTCGGGTGGTGACCAACGCGGCGGGTCCGTTCGAGCACCTGTCGGGCTTCGTGCCGGTCACGCTGGTCGAGCGCCTGCTCAAGCTCGACGCCGAGCTCACCTCACACCTGGTGAGCCCCGATGAGGTGGGTGCGCACGCCCGCGATTTTCTCACCGCGCTGGCCGAGGCGCCGCTCAACCGGGCTCGGCGTGAATACGTGTCGGTGCGCGATGCCCGCTCCATCACCGAGCAGCGGCTCGAACTGCTCGGTCTCACCACCGCCTACGCCGACCTGAAGCGCCGGCTGGGTTACGTGGAGTTCGCCGATCAGATGGCGGTGGCCGCACGGCTGGCCGAGCAGGTGCCGGCCGTCGGCGAGTTGCTGCGGCAGCAGTTCAGGGTGGTGCTGCTCGACGAATACCAAGACACGTCGTCTGCGCAGGCGGCGTTGCTGCGGGCCCTGTTCTCGGGCCCCGACGCCTCCCACGGTCGAGGGCACGCCGTCACCGCCGTCGGCGACCCCCACCAGGCCATCTACGGTTGGCGGGGTGCCGCGGCCAGCAACATCCTTCAGTTCGCGAACGACTTTCCCTCAGCGGACGGGCTGCCGGCCGCATCGTTCGCCCTGACCGTGAACCGCCGCTCCGGTCCGGTGATTCTGGCCGCCGCCAACGACCTGGCGGCCGGGTTGCGCGCCGACCCGCTGCTGAAAGCCGGCGATCACGAACTGCAACTCACCGCGCCGCCGGGTACCCCGGCGGGTGCCATCGAGATCGCGTCATTCGACACCTGGCCCGACGAGGTGCGGTTCATCGGCGACCGTATCGTCGCCCTGCACGACGCGGGCGAGGTGGCCAACTGGGCCGAGATCGCGGTGCTGGTGCGCCGCAACGGGCAGATTCCGGCGGTGTACACCGACCTGTTGAGCCGTGACGTTCCGGTCGAGATCGTCGGCCTGGGCGGGCTGCTGGAGCTGCCCGAGATCGTCGAGGTCTGCTCGGTGCTCGCCCTGCTCGACGACGTGAGCGCGAACCCGGCCGCGATTCGGCTGCTCACCTCGGCCCGGTGGGCGATCGGCATCGGCGATTTGGCACTGCTGGGCAGGCGCGCCCTGGAGCTGGTGCAGGCGCAGCGCGTGCCCCGACCCGGCGACCTGGTGGACGACCTGGGCCGCGCCCTGGCCGGCACCGAGGCGGTCGCCACGCCGAGCCTGCTCGAAGCACTGCACGACCCGGGCGACCTGCCCTACAGCCCGGCCGCTCGGCGTAGGTTCTCTCGACTGGCCCACGAGTTGGCGGGGCTGCGCGCGCACGCCGGCGAACCGGTGCTCGACCTGGTGCGTCGCGTGGTCACCACGTTGGGCTTGGAGGCCGAGTTGGCGGCAGCGGGAGCGTCCGTGGCCCAACTGGGCGCCTTCACCGACGCCGTGGCCGCCTACTGCGACGTCGACGGTGAGGCGTCGCTCGGCGGGCTGCTGGCCTACTTGAACGCCGAGCGCGAACACGGCGTCGGCCTCGATCAGGCGGTGGCCAGCGACGCCGATTCGGTGAAACTGCTCACCGTGCACCGGGCCAAGGGGTTGGAGTGGCATGCGGTGTTTCTGCCCGGTATGGCAGAGGGCGTGTTCCCCGGCGATCGGGTCACCGACAACTGGGTGACCAACGCCGGCGTGCTGCCGGCCGGACTGCGCGGTGACGCAGCCGCCGTGCCGCAGCTGGCCGAGGCGTCCGATGCCGGGTTCAAGCAGTACGCGGCCGAGTTGAAGCAGCAGATCAGGCACGCCGAAGACCGACTGGCCTACGTGGCGGTCACGCGCGCCAAGCAACTGCTGGTTGCCTCGACACACGCCTGGGAGGGTGAGTTGACCCGGCCCCGGCGAGCCTCGCCCTACCTGCCGCTGATCGCCGCCCACGGCACGGTGGTGGCCGAGGCGCCCGCTCCCGACGGCGAGAACCCGCTGGCCGGCAGCGGGGCGGCCCTGGCCTGGCCGGTGGTCGGCGATCCAGACCTGCGCGAGCGGCGCCTGCGGCTGGCGCAGCAGGTCGATGCGGCATCGGAGTTGCTGGTCACGCTCGAGCCGTCCGGCCTGACGGTCGACGAGCGCGCAGAGGTGGCGGGGTGGGATTCGGAGTTGCAACGGCTGGCCGCCGCGGCTCTCGACCCGGCGGTTCAGGTGAGTCCGACGTACCTGTCGGCCACCGGTCTGGTGCGGTTGACCCGCGACCCAGACGGCTTTCTGACCGAGTCCGGCCGTCCGATGCCCAAGCGGCCGGTCGCGGCCCAGCGGCTGGGCACTCGGTTTCACCGGTGGCTCGAGCAGCGCTTCGCCCTCGCGCCGTCCCTCGAGTTCGACCCGGGGGTGGAGCCGAGCGACGACCCGCACTTCGCGGCGATGAGTGCCGCGTTCGAGCGCGGCCAGTTCGCCACCCGCCGTCCCCTGGGGGTCGAGGTGCCGTTCAGCATGGTGGTTGCCGGCACCGTGGTGCGTGGCCGCATCGACGCCGTGTTCGCAGCCGGTGACGACTACCTGGTGGTCGACTGGAAGACCGGCGACATCGCAAGGGCCGACCCCATTCAGCTGGCCATCTACGCCCACGCGTGGGCGGAGCTGGTCGGCGTTCCGGTGCAGCGGGTCAGGGCGGGGTTCTTCGACATCATGGCCGACCGGCTGGTGGTGCCCGAGGTGCTGCCCCCTCGGCAGCAGTGGACGGCCGCCGTCTCGGGGTTGCCGCGACAGTAGGTTGAGCCCATGAGCAGGTGGAGCGAGTCTGGGGTACTCGATCGGTGCGAGCACCTGCGCCGCGACGACGACTGGGTGGCCGATCAGTGGTCGTCGACGAGGGCGTTGTTGTTGGCGGTCGACGAGGCGGGCCAGGTCAGCGTCGAGCATGGCGAGGTGTTGGCGCTGCCGACGCGCCGCCCACAGGGCGCGTTCGAACCGCAGCGGCACTTTCTACTGGGCCTTGCTGAAGGCCGTGCGGTGTTCGTCGAGGCCGGTGAGACCGACTCGATGGCGTCGCTGCGCGACCTGATGCCGGCGCTCGACGCAGTCGATTGCGAACTCGTCGTCACCGCCGTCGCGCTGGTGAACTGGCACCGCACCTCGCCCTATTGCGCTCGGTGCGGTGCGCTGACGGTGGTGACCGAGGCCGGTCTGGTGCGGCATTGCCCGGCCTGCGGCCGCTACCGTTTTCCACGCAGCGACCCGGCGATCATCGTGGCTGTGCTCGACGGCGACGACCGGCTGCTGCTCGGCCATCAGGTGGTGTGGCCGGCCGGGCGAGTGTCGATTCTGGCCGGGTTCGTGTCGGCGGGCGAGTCGCTGGAGCAGGCCGTCCATCGCGAGGTTGGCGAAGAGAGTGGCCTGCGACTGTCGGCCGTCAGGTACCTCAGCAGTCAGCCGTGGCCGTTTCCGCGGTCGCTGATGCTCGGGTTCGTGGCCCGCAGCACCGGCACCGACGTGGTGGTGGACGGCGTCGAGATCGAGCACGCCCGCTGGTTCACCCGGGCTGAACTGACGGCCGCCGAAGAGTCGGGCGAGGTGCTGCTGCCGGGCTGGGCCTCGATCGCGAGCCTCATCATCGCCTCGTGGCGGGCCGGAACGCTGCCTGCGCCCGAGGGCTGACTGCGGCTCAGTCGTCCATCGCCTCGATGCCAAGCTCGGTGAGTTCGGCCATGCGGCGTTTCATGCTTTCGATCACGCCCGGGTCGGGGGCCGTCCAGCCGTGCACCTCTTCGACGATGCGGACGGGTTCGCGGGTGCGGTACGACCGGGTCGGGTTGCCCGGGAAGCGCTTGTCGGTGACGTTCGGGTCATCTTCGAGCGTGCCCAGCGGTTCGACCCGGTAGACCCGCGGAGCGCCGTCGCCCGCAGCCATGGCGGCCGCCAGTGGGGCACCGGCGTCGCTGGCCGTGACGTAGGTGTGGTTCGCGGCTCGGCGGGTGCCGTAGTTCGACGCCCACCCTGCGGTGAGCAGATCACCCGGCTTCAGGTCGGCCCTGGTGCCGTGAAAGAACGGGCCCGGGTCGTCCACCACCCGCGCAGGCCTTGGCGGGGCCAGGATCAGGTGGTCGAGTCGTGCCAACAGGGCCGTCATGCGCGTCGTACCGGCCGAGGGCCGGGGGTAGCGGCTCAGTACCTCACGGACCACCTGATCGGCCCGCTTGGCGGCGGCGGTCAGCACGTACTCGGCAACCACCGGGTCGTCGTCGCGGGCCAGTTCGGTCGCGCGGGCCGCGTGGGCGCCGGCACCCAGGATGTGCGCCAGCTGGCTGCGCGTGGCCAGCGGGTGCAGGTAGGCCGCGGCCCCTGCGTCACGCGCCGCCAGGGCGGCGTGCCGGGCGACCTCGTCGGTGGCGTCACCCGCCGCCCGGTGCGCGTCGGCGGCCGCCACCCGCTGCAGTTTCGACCGTGGGGCGCCATCAACGAACAGTCGTGCTGCGGCCAGCGCCGCGGCGGGACGAGCATCGGTCGGGTTCGACTTCTCGAACAGCGGCAACACGGGTGCGGCACAGCCGAGGGCGAACCCGGCGACGGCGCGCAGCTCGTCCATGGTGAGGGTGAAGTCGCCGGTGGAGGTCTGCATTGCGCGGAGTCTAGGCACAAACCCCTCAGTCGACGAACGCGTACTCCATCTGCCGGGCGGTGCGTTCGGCCAGCTGACGGCCGGCGAGAACCTCCACCAGATGCAGAGACAGATCGATGCCCGCGCTGATGCCGCCCGAGGTGTGCAGCGGCCCTGCGTCGACCCAGCGCCGGTCGGGCAACACCGTCAGCGCTGGAAACCGGCGGGCCAGTTCGGCCTGATCCTCCCAGTGGGTGGTCACCCGGTGGTCGGTCAGAACGCCTGCTTCAGCCAGAATGAAGGCGCCGGTGCAGATCGATGCCAGGTGCGGGGTGTGCGGGGCACGGTCACGCAACCACGCGAGCAGCGTCTGGTCGGCTTCGGCGCCCGTGGTCACCCCACCGGCCACCACGATCAGGTCGAGTTCGCCGACGCCGGCCAACGCCTCGTGGGTGGTGATGGCCAGGCCGTGCCGCACGGTGACCGTTCGCTCTCACCGGCTGACACAACGGCCACGTCGAAGTCCGAGGGCGAACTGAGGCGGCCGGCCACCGCGAACACCTCGAACGGCCCCATCACGTCGGGCACCTCGGCGTCGTCGAACGCGATGATCCCCACCCGAGTCGTCATGACATCACTAAAGCGGCTCGTCGGCGGCCGGCCCGTCGACCTGCCTGGCCTCGAACACGGTGCCGGCCAGGTCGGTCAAGACGAAGCGACCGCGTTCCAGGTCGCTGATCACCGGCCAGCCGGGGCCGTGGTCCTCGCGGGGCAGTTCGTGCCGACCGTCCACCCAGTGCAGCCGGTACCAGACGCTTTCGCTCTTCTGCCACGGCAGCCGCCTGGACGGCACCACCCGGCACGTCAGTCGGCCCTGCACGATTCCACCCCGCGACAACTGCCAGACCGTGTCGCGAAACGGGTCGAGGCGGGCATCGCGCGGCCAGTCGTCCATGGAGGGCACGGGCTGATCCTCGCAGGCGGTGCCGTCGATCGGCCACGGTGTCACTAGGCTTCGACCCATGGCCATCACCAGGGACCAGATGATCGCGATACTCGCCGAAGCCGATCCGGTCGGCCTGATCGCGAACGGCGAACCCGGCGACGCCTACGATGCCGAGGCCGACGCGATCCTGAGCCTGCATGGCGTGCCGCAACTCACCGAAGTGACCGGCGTGTTCGCGGTCAGCTTCAGCGAGCCCGGCGCGTGCAGTCGCGAAACCGCCCGCTGGATCGTCGAAGAAATGCGGCGGCGCGCCACCACCTGAATGCGCTTCGCCCTGGTGCAACGTTTCCGTGGGCCCGTGCGTAGGTGACTCGTGCACCCGTGGGGGACGGGAGCACGCTGCCCCGGCGACCCAGGTCGAGGGGTCGGCTGACCGTCGGGGTATACGCACGCACCTGAGAACGGGCCGCCGGGGCAGGTGCCACGCCGAGGGCTGCTGGTGCGTAGGTTGTTGCGTGACAAAAGACACTGGTGTGGTGGGAGGCCGACGTGACGGACGTCGACCCGGTGGCCGCCGACGAGCTGGACAGCAGTTCGTCGCCGAACACTCGGTGGCCCTGCAGCAGTTCGCCTACCTGATGATCGGCAACCGCGACGATGCCCGCGACGCCGTGCAGGGCGCCATGGTGGGTGCCTTCCGAACCTGGTCGGCGGTGCGGCGCAGTGGCAACCCGACGGGCTACGTGCGCCGCAGCATCGTGAACGCGAACGTGTCACGCTGGCGTAAGCGGCGCCGCGAGGTCGTGGTGGCCGAGGTGCGCGAACCGAGCCCCACCCGCGACGACCCGTTGATCGACTCGCTGTACCTGCGCAGGTTGACCGACGCGTTGCCGCACCGGCGGAGGGCGGCCCTCGTGCTGCGCTACTGGCAGGGGTGCAGGTGCGCTGAGCGAGCGAACACGGCGTGCCACCAGGTGCGTGCTTCGGCGAGGCGCAGGGTTCAGGCATGGGCTGCACACCACTAGATTCGGTGCACACACCCGAACAGGAGCACCCTCGATGCACCATTCCCGCCGGTCCCAACCGTGGCGGCCGCTGCCGCTGCTCGGGCTGGTGCTGGCGGTGGTGCTGTCGGGCTGCGTCCCCGACCAACCCTCGCCCAGTCCGTCCACGTCGGCCGGCGGGCCCGACCCGGTGGTGAGCCTGCGCGCGGTCGGCACGCTGCCTGAGGTGCACGTGCCGGGCTGATTGCACAGTACCGGGCGAAGCTGACCACGTCGACCGGCGCCGATCAGGTGTATCTGGCCCCCCGCGACGTGGGAGCCGTGCGGCAGTGGCTGCGCCGGGAGGGTCGCAGCGCGCGCGTGGCCACCGAGGCGTCCGGATGGCAGTGGCTGCCGTTTCGCGACACCGAACAGCTGATGGCCGCGGTCACCTCGGCCACCGGCATGCAGACCGCCGATACCGTCAACCGGTATGGGCGTACCCACCCGCTGTTCGCGGCGCCGGCGACGGTGGCCGGCGTCTCGACGATGGCGGTGGCCACCGGGCGGCTGCTGTACCAGCAAGACCACTACAGCCCTGCGGACGGCCTGGTACGGGTGGTCTGCTCGCAGCCATTCGGAAACACCCTGACAACCGAGAAACTGCTCACCATTCACGAGTCGGCCGCCGTGCGGGCCAGTGGTGCACGCACCGCCGTGCAACGCGCGCACGGCGCGGGCGAGGTGCTGTAGTACGACAGAACCACGCGCACCGCGACCGTTCCGGTGGCGAACGGCGCCCGGCTTAGCACACTGAGCGGCTCGTACGCTTTGATCGGTCAGTAGGTGTTCGACGTCGCGGGGTCGCGGGTCGACACCGGGCCCGTGGTGGCCCTGTTCGGCAGCCTGATCGTAGAGAGGTCACCCAACGGTGTGACGGTCGTGCGCGACGTGGCCAGCCCGCAGGCTTCTCCGGTGACGCTCGACCTGCCCGTCGAGGCGGGCCGCATCTACCGCGACGGTGGTTGGCTGTGGTGGGGCGACTGGCTGGTGGTGCCTTACCAGCAGGGCGACGATTCCGGCCAGCTTGTGCTGAACCGGCGCGACGGCCAGACCTCCGCTGTGCCGGCAGGCCAGCAGGTGATGGCGCTGGGTGACGGGTGGGCCGTGGTCAGCGTCGACGACGCCGCTCAGGTGCGGCTGCTCAACGGCGGGAGCGGCCCGGCGCTCGGCCGCGTCGAGGCCGGCGCGGTGTCGATCGACGGCGTGGGCACCCTCGCCTGGCAGAACGCCGAGGGCACCCACGTCGGCCGTGTCGACGGGCTGCCCCTTGTTCGCCGAGGCCAGACGTGGCGGCCGCAGTTCGACTTCACCGCGGCCGTCGTGGCCGGCGTGGTCGAGGTGCACGACGAGGCCGGCGCGCTGGTGACGAGCCTGCCCACGAAGGCGGCTGTCGAAGGATCCGTTCGCGGTCTGACCTGGAACGCCCGCGACCTGTCCGGCGCGCCGGTGCCCGCCAGCCGGTACGCCTGGACGCTGCGGGTCGAGGGCGCCGACGGCACCGGGCCGGCGGTCTCGGTGGACGGCACCGGAGTGCCGTCGGGCACCGTGACGATCGCCTGAGTCGGCCCGTCGCCCTACAGCCGATCGCGCAACCCCGAGGCCCGTCGGGCGGTGCGCTGCACGGCGGCCCTGAGCGCCTCGGGTGTTGCGATCACGTGCACGGCTTCACGGGCGCGCGTGACTGCGGTGTACAGCAACTCGCGGGTGAGCAGCGGCGATTCGACGTCGGGCAGCACCAACGTCACGGCGTCGAACTGGCTGCCCTGCGCCTTGTGCACGGTAAGGGCGTCCAGCGACTGGGTGGGGCCGAGCAGTTCGGGGCTGAGTGGACGGGTGGTGCCGCCCAGATGCACCAACGCCCGACCGGTGTCGGTGAGCACCACGCCGGTGTCACCGTTGTAGATACCCCAGTCGGGCTGGTTGACCGTGACCAGCACCGTGCGGCCGGCGTACCACTCGCCCTCGGCGCCGATGACGGCGCCCGAGGCACGCAGCCACTGCTCGGCCCGCCGCGCCCACGTGGTGGCGCCGAACGGTCCGTGTCGGTGGGCGCACAGCAACCGGTGACCGTCGAGCAGGCGCAACGCCTGCGCCGCGTCGCCCGCCACCGCGGCGGCCTGAATGGCGCGTCCGGCCGTCACCACGCGTGCCCTCAACGCATCGTGGGCGTGGTTCGGCGGGGTCAAGGTGAGCGTGGGCTGGCCGGCGGTGACCAACCCCAGGACCTGCTCTGCTTCGCCGGCGCGAATGGCTTCGGCCAGGTCGCCGAGCAATCCGGTGAAGCGGTAATTGCGGCGCAACCGCACCACGGGCCCGCCGCGCGTGGTGCCCAGCCACGCGGCCTGAGTCAGGTCGCTGAGCACCGCGCCGGCGTCGACCGAGCTGAGCTGATCGGGGTCGCCCACCAGCACCAGGCGGGTGTGCGGCGCCAGCGCGTCGGTGAGCCTGGCCATCATGGTGAGCGACACCATGGACAGTTCGTCGATGATCACCACGTCGTGGGGCAGCGGGTTGTCACGGTTGTGCCGAAACGCGGGTCGCGCGTTCGGGCGTGCCCCCAGTAGCCGGTGAAGTGTGCTGGCCCCCAGTTGCTCAACGGACGCCGCCACGTCGCGCGGCAGGTCACGTGCCGCCTCGCGCACCGCCTCTTCGAGCCGGGTCTTGGCCTTGCCCGTCGGCGCAGCCAACGCGATGCGGCGCACTCCCTGCCGCACGAGCAGCGCGAGCATGCGGGCGATGGTGGTGGTCTTGCCGGTGCCGGGGCCACCGGCCAGCACGGTCACCCCCTCGGTAGCCACCTGGGCCACCGCACGCCGCTGGTCGGGGTCGACGTCGGCGCCGGGGAACAGTTCGGCGAGCCATTCGTCCAGCTGCCGCGGTGGGGGGGCCGAGGGCGAGGTGGCCCGCTGCTGCAGCGTGACCCGCACCTGTTCCTCTTGCTGCCAGTACCGGGTGAGGTACAGCTTGTGGTCGATCAATCGCAGCGGACGTGCCGGGTCGCCGGCCGGCCCCAGCGCCACCAGCGGGCTGGCCGCCAGGGCATCCAACCATTCGGGCAGGGTGGGCCACAGCTCGTCGGGCACCTCGACCAGTTCGTCGTCGCGCCCGGTGAGGCCGGCCCGCACCCGGTCGAGGTCGAGGCACACCGACCCGGCCCGCAGTGCCCGCACGGCCAACGCGACGGTCAGCAGCACCCGCTCGTCGCGCTCGCGGTAGAGCAGCCCGAGGTGCCGGGCCGGGTGCAGATCGGGCCAGTCGAGCACCCCGAGCGCGTGAAACTCACCGGTCAGCCCGGTTGCCACCACAGACAACGCAGGTTCAGTCATGGCGGCCACCCCCCAAGATCTGCGACAGCTCGACGATCAGCGGCACCGGAGGCTGCCAGGCGAACACACCGGTGGCCGCGCCGGTTGCGGCTCCGCCCATACCCCGCACGAACAGGTACAACACGCCGCCCAGATGCCGGCCAGGGTCGTAGCCGGCCAGTCTGGCCGCCAGAAAACGATGCAGCGCCACGCAGTACAACAACGCCTGCAAGGGGTAATGCGCCTGGCACATCGCAGCCACCATCGGCCCTTGGGCGTAGTGGCCGAGCGTCAGGTCGTCGCCACCGAGCCGGTTGGTCTTGTAGTCGACCACCACGTAACGCTGATCGGTGGCCTCACCCACGCGTAGCACCGCGTCGATGCTGCCGGTGAGAAAGCCGGTGAGCGGCTGGTCGGCCAGGGCAGGGTCGGTGAGCAGAGCCGGGTAGCCCACCAGCGGGTCATCGGGGGTCAGATGCCGCTGCAGCAGACCGGCCAGGTCTGCCAGCGTGAAGCGGGCTGCGGGAGCAAGGGGTAGGTCAAAGGTGAATTCGGCCACGCGGTCGGCGATGGGTAGGTCGGCCAGGCTGCGGTCGTCGGCGAGCGGGCCCAGCGGCGTGGCGAAGGCGGGCAGCAGCGCCTCGGCAAGCCCGCCCGGGGTGACCCCCGGCAAAGGAAAGCGGGGCAGCCACTCGGCCGCTGTCGCCGTCAGCCGAGCGGCCAGGGTGGCTTCGTCGGGGCCGGGGTCGACCTGCTCGAACAGCACGTGCACGAGGCTGCCGAACTGGGTGCCGCCCGGCAGGTCGCGCATCGGTGACGGGTCGGACGCCCCCGAGGTCGGCACGACCGGTTCGGCGGATTCGGGTTCGTCGGCCAGCAGCGGCGCCTCGGCGTGCACGCCGGCGGTGAGGCCCGAGTACGAGGTACGGCGCCAATCGGCATCGATGCCGCGCTCGAAGACGAGCGCGCGCAGCAACGGTCGCACGGCCGACGCGGTGGGTGCGGCCGGCAGCGGCGCGGCCTGCACCGACTCGACCCGCACCCCGCGCGCCTGCCGGACCCAGGCCAGGTCACCGGGTGAGAGTGAACCCGGCGGACGATGCAGGGGGTACCCGCGGTCGGGCGCGGCGAACGAGTCGTCGCGGTGCCGGTAGATCACCCGCTGCAGCGCCGAACGCTGCGTACGTTTGGTGCGCGCCCACCAGGCGATCACCTGCGACCGGGCCCGGGTGAACGCCACGTAGAGCAGCCGCAGCGACTCTTCCGCCTCTTCGGCATCGGCCCGCTGAAATCGGGCCGCGCGGCCGTCGGCGTCACGACCGCCGACGTCGACCACCGCGCGGGCGGTGTCGTCGTGCAGCAGCAGCTCACGACCCGCGTCGACGTCACCGATGCTGCTCCACAGGTCGGGCAGCAGCACGATCGGGTACTGCAAACCCTTCGCGCCGTGCACGGTCTTGACCTGCACGGCCTGGGCGTCGGTCTCGAGCCGCCGGGTGCGCTCGTCGTCGGCCCACGTGCGCTGCTCGCGGTGCAGCCAGTCCGCGAGCCACGCGGCACCGGGCCGGTGGTGCCCGGACGCCTCGTGCAACACCTCGGTGACGTGCCTGAAGTCAGTCATCAGACGCTCGCCGTCGGGGCGCCCCAGCACGCGTTCGATGAACGTGGTCTCGGCGTTGATCTGGGCGAACAGGGCGGCCACGCCCGACCGGGTCAGGGTGCGATCCCACTGGCGCAGCGTTGCGGTCCAATCGGCCAGCAGCCCGTCGTCGGCGGCGGCGAGTTCGCCGAGCGAAACGTCGAAGAAGGCACTCACCAAGGCGTGCCTCAGTTCGCCGGGCCGCAGCGATGCCAGTGCGCGCAGCAGGGTGAGCCAATCGTCGGCGGCCGCGGTGGCGTAGATGCTGTCGGCGCCGCTGAGGGCCACGGGCACACCCGCCGAACGCAACGCATCGGCGGTGCGGGCCGCGCCGTGGTTGGTACGCACCAGCACCGCGATGTCACCGGGCCGAACCGGCCGCCACGTACCGTCGTGCACAAGTTGCTCGTGATCGAGCATGTGCCGCACCTGGCGAACCACATCGGCCCGAATACGCTCGTGGGCGACGCCCGGCCACACCTCGTCGTCGACGCAGCGCAGCGTGACCGGCGCGACCGGGCCGTCGTCGGCGCGCACCCCCGAGCCGGAACGCTTGGCAACCACGGGGTGCACCTCGATGGCATCGCCGAGCTGCAGGCCGTGAAACAGTTCGCCCAGCCCCTGCACCAGTGCTTCATCGCTGCGATGGTTCACGCTGAGCGAGAATCGGCCGCCTGCCGCCGACACGGCGGTGACGTAGGCGGCGATGTCGGCACCGCGAAAGGTGTAGATGGCCTGTTTGGGGTCGCCGATCAGCACCAGCCGCCGGTGCCCGTCGAACAGGCGCTGCAGAATGTTCCACTGCACCGGGTCGGTGTCTTGAAACTCGTCGACCAGCACCGCGTCGAACCGATCACGCAACCGTTGGCACGCCGCGGGCCCGGTGACCGGGTCGGCGAGCGCGTCGCGCAGCCGAATCAGCTGGTCGTCGAACGTGTACGTGCCCGCTTGTCGGCGTCGTTCGGCGGCGACCACGCGCACCTGTTCGGCGAACTCGACGCGCTGCCCGATCATGCCCTCGGCCTCGGCGGGCACGATGGGCCGCAGGCTGTGCTGCAGTGCCGCGTCGGCGAGACTCAACGCCCCGGTGGTGGTCACCCCGTCACGCTTGAGGTCATGCAGGGCGAAGGGGGGCTGCCGTTCGTCGAAGGCGTAGCGACTGAGATAGAGGTCGCGGGCCACCTGCTCGGCCAGCGGACGAAGATCGGTGACCACTTCGCCCGAGGGGTCGGCGGTGGCCAGAATGCCCAGCTCGTCGTACATGGCGGCGCAGAACTCGTGAATGGTCATCAGCCGCGCGCTGTCGAAACCCGCGACGGCCGCCTCGAGCCGGTCGCGGGTCAGGCCCGGCTGGGCCGTCATGGTGGCCTCGATCAGGTGGTGGCGCACCCGGGCCCGCAGCTCGCGCGTGGCGTTGCGGCCGAAGGTGACCATGAGCAACCGGTCGATGGTGGTGTCACCTTCACCGAGCAGCCGCACGGCCAGCGCCGCCACCGCATGGGTCTTGCCGGTGCCGGCGGACGCCTCGAGCACCACCGTGCCCGGTGGTAGCGGAGCCGAGACGTCGAACTCAAGGGGAGTGGTCGTGGTCATGCCCGCACCCCCTCGTGGTCGGTCAAGGGCTGCCAGATCAGCCGAGCCGCCGCCAGCGCGAGAACCGTTTCGCCGGGCTGGTCGAGGTCGTCGACACCGAGCGGCACCCCCAACACGTCGGTCAACTCGGGGTAGAACTGCCGCATCTGGCGCGAGGCGTGATCGCGGTAGGCCCACTGCAGATCACCGTCACGCAGAGGGTCACCGCCGGAATCGAGCAGCCGCGCCACACGGGCACCGAACCGCAGCGGCAGGGGCACCGGCAGTTCGAGACCGATGCGGTAGAGCCGCACCCAGCGATCGAGCAAGGCCTGAGCCGTCGGTTGATCGAGCCCCTGCAACCGCAGGGCGTCACCGCCGTGCGCAACCAGCATCGCCGTCCAGTCGCGATCGTCGGCGGCGCACAGGGCCAGGAGCCGCAGCCACGCCTCGATGCGTCGTGATTCGGACGGTTTGGCGAACGTCGCCTGCAGCACCAGCTGCTGCTGGGTCGCCACTCGTCCGACGACCCGGACGGGGCCGCAGTCGACGGCGATGTCGTGATGCTGCAACGGGGCGGCGGCTTCGGCGGGCAGCGCGGCCATGATCGGCTCGAGTTGGGCGCCGAGACCCTTCAGCAGGCGGGTGCCCAAAAGGCCCGGAGGCACGGTGCCACGGAGCCACTCGGCCCGTTGCACCTCGTCAGGGCTGTGCCCGGCCCGCAGCAGACCCAGCATGCGTTCGCCGACGCCCCAGCGCTGCAGGCCGTCCGGTTCGATCGGAATGTCGGCCGCGACCTCGTCGGCCTGCCAGTACGCCAGGCCGCAGCGTACGCGCAGAAAGTGCCTGGCGGGATCGCGCACGAAGCGCAGCAGGTCGTCGAGGCTCACCTCGACCAGCGGTGCCGCCGGCGGCACCGGGGTGTCGAGCGTAGGCAAGCGCCGTGTTCCGCTGACCGCGAAGGCGCCGCGCAGGCCGGCCGGATCGTAGCTGCGTGGTGGCCCGTCGGTACCGAACAGGGTGGGGCTGAACGGCTGCAGCGGGTGCTGTCGTTGCTGAACCCCGGCTTGGCCGAGCAGATCGAGCAGGTCGGCCAAGGCAGTGGGTGGCGGAATCAGCTCGTTCGACTGGGCCGAGCGGGCCTGGTGCACCATCACGAGTGACTGCTGTGCCGCCATGATCGCGTCGCTGAGTGCCTGCCGATCTTCGGCCGGGGGATCGGGCTCGCCCGCGCGCAGCTCGCGTTGCATCAGATCGTCGCCGTCGCGGCCCGGGCCGTGCGGGAAAACGCCGTCGTCGAGGCCCAGCAGACACACCACCCGATACGGCACGCCGCGCAGCGACCGCAACGAGCACACCGTCAGTGAACCGTTGCCGTAGGTGGAGCGGGCCTGACCCCGCTCGAACTCGTCCGACACCAGATCGGTGATCTCGGCCAGCGTCACGGTGGTCGAACCTGCGCCGCGCTCGCCGAGTTGGGCGATGCTGCCCAGCGCGTCGGTACGCTGCCAGACGTCGTTGCCGCTGACTTGGGTGAACGCGTCGACGGCCCATTGCAGCCGCACCACCCAGTCGGCCAGCGTGGCGGGTTCGGCGTACTCGGTGGCGAGCTTGAGCAGCCGGCTGAGCAGTTCGGCCACACCGCCCAGCAGGGTCAGGTCACCGTCGTCGACGTCGTCGAGCGGCAGCACGGTGCCCACCATGGGCAAGTCGTTTTCGCTGAGCGCGGTGCCGAGCAGCATGCGTTGCAGCCCGCTCCACCACGTGTTCTGCGCCACGGCACCCAGGTCGAACCGTTCACGGTGCCGCGGCGACAGGCCCCAGCGGACGCCCGCCGCCCCGGCCAGGTGCGCGAGCCGTTCGAGAGAGTCGCCGTCGAACCCGAAGCGTGCCGCAACCACGGGGCGGGCGCAGAAGTCGATGACCTCGGCCGCTTCGGCTCGGGAGGTGACCAACTGCAGGGCATGCACCAGGGCACCCACCAACGGGTTGACGTCGGCCGAACTGCGGTCGGCGATCTGTACCCGAAAATCGTTGGCCGGGTGGCGTCCGGGAACCCCGGGCGGCAGCCGGAACGCGGCTTGAATCAGCGGTGCCGCGGCGGCGAGATTGGGGCAGCCCACGATGATGTGTCGGGGTTCGAGCGTGGGGTCGGCGGCCAGCAGTGCGGTGAGCGTGTCGCGCAGAATCTCAACCTGGCGCTCCAAACCATGCCCACCGTGCACCTGCACCGAGCCGTCGGGCGGGGGAGCGGACGGGGGCACCCCGCCGGCCAGCGCCCGCTGCAACCAGCTCAGGGTGGTCGTGGCCGGTTGTCTGGACGACGTCACCGGCGCGACGGTGGCTCGGGCCAACAGGCCCGACTGTGCTTGCCGCCCGAACGCGGTCAGCCGGGCGGCCGGCCCCGGAGCGGGGGCCCCGTGGGTCAGATCGTCGACCAACGAGACGTGCACCTGGCGATGAGCGGCGATCGCCTCGAGCAGGTCGAGCCACCAGGGCGACAGCGGGTCGGGTTGCACGAATGACAGCTCCGGTGGCAGCGGCAGGGCGGCGGGTTCGTCACGCAGTCGTTGCAGGAACCCGGCGGTGGCCGCCAGCGGGTCGGCATCGGCGGCCGCGAGCCGCCACAGCACGGGCTGCCAGGCGTCGAAGCTCAGGTCGGCACCGTGTTCGTCGGTGTCGCGGCCGGCCAGCCAGCCGGCGACGAGTTCGGGTCGCCAGTGCAGGTAGCGGTGAAAGTTGGCCGCGAGCCGGTGCGCCACGCGATAGGGATTGCGCGACCCGGCCAGGTGCCGGCGCAGTTGGTCGAGCCGCGCTTCGTCGGGGTGGTCGGCGCTCACCGTCAGCAGCCGCCAGGCCAACTGACGGGGCTGCCAGAACCGCACCGGGTCGCCCAGGTCGTGCAGCAGCCGGCCCGGGGTGACGAACGAGACGCCCGCGCAGATGCCCTCGCCGGGGCGGCCGAGGCGCTGGGCGAGTTCGTTGGTCAGCCAGCGGCGCAGGTGCGGGTGGGGGGTGACCACCACGTCGATACCGAACGGATCGGGCCGGGTGCCACCCAGCCGCCCAGCCAACTCGGCGGCCAGGGCGGCGGCGTCGGGGGCGCGGTGCACAAGCAGTTCGGTCATCGTGCTCACCACCCTATGGTCGGCCGCTGACAGTTTTCGTGCGCTCCAAAAGTGGCACCGATGGAGTGGATGGTTCCTGGTTCGGGGGACGGTTCGTTCGGATGGTGACGTAGAACCTCACCCGGGGTTTCGTCCCCCTGCTCGAGCGACGACGGCGTCGCGAACCTGTCGTAGGCACGCCTTACAGTGAGAGCCGTGCCCGAAACCGACGACCTGCTGGCTGCGCTCGACCCTGAACAACGGGCCGTGGCGACCACGTTCGGCGTGCCCGTCTGCGTGATCGCGGGCGCCGGCACGGGCAAGACGCGCGCGATCACCCATCGCATCGCCCACGGCTGCGCCATCGGCGCCTACGACCCGCTGGCGGTGCTGGCCGTCACCTTCACCACGCGGGCGGCCGGTGAACTGCGCGGCCGGCTGCGCGGCCTGGGCCAGCCGCGGGTTCAGGCCCGAACCTTTCATTCGGCCGCTTTGCGTCAGGCCCAGTACTTCTGGCCGGCGGCCATGGGTGGCGAATTGCCGCGGGTCAGCGACCAGCGCGCCGGCCTGATGGCCGAAGCCGCAGGGCGGCAGTTGAACCAGCGGGTCGAATCCGGCACCCTGCGCGACCTGCTCACCGAGATCAGCTGGGCCAAGGTCAGCAACGTTCCCCCCGCCGACTACGCCGAACTGGCCATCGCCGGCGGCCGCGAGGTGGCCGCCATCGACCCCACCGGCGTCGGTCGCATCTACGACCGCTATGAGCGGCTCAAGGTCGACCGCGGGGTGATCGACTTCGACGACGTGCTGCTGTGCGCGGTTGCACTGTTGAGCGATCACGACGACGTGCGCGCGCAGGTGCGGCGCACCTATCGGCACCTGGTGGTCGACGAATACCAGGACGTCAGCCCGCTGCAGCAGAAGCTGCTGGAGTTGTGGCTGGGTGACCAGCCCGACCTGTGCGTGGTGGGCGATCCGGCGCAGACCATTCACTCGTTCGCGGGCGCACGGTCGACCTACCTGACGCGATTCGCCGTTCGGCACCCGAACGCCGAGGTGATCCGCCTGGTGCGTGACTACCGTTCGACCACACAGGTGGTCGACGTGGCCAATCAGGTGCTGCGCGCTCGGGGGCCGGCCGAGGGCGTCAAACTGGTGGCTCAGGGCGGCGAAGGGCCGGCGCCCATCTTCACCCAGGCCGATTCCGAGAGCGATGAGGCGGCCCGGGTCGCAGCCTGGCTGGCTCAACTCATTCGCGACGGGGTGCCGCCGGCAGACCTGGCCGTGCTCTACCGCATTCACGCCCAGTCGCCCGCCTATGAGGCCGCGTTGAGTTCGGCCAAGGTGCCGTTCACGCTGCGCAGTTCCGAGGGCTTCTTCCAGCGTCAAGAGGTGCGCACGGCGCTGCACGCGCTGCGCGGTCAGGCCGGGGCCGCCCCCGACGACGACCTGGTCAATGTGGTGCGCGGGGTGCTGGCCGGCGCAGGCTGGACCGTCGAACCACCATCGGGCCAGGGCCAGGCGCGTGAACGCTGGGAGTCGCTGGCGGCCCTGTTCACCCTCGCGGTCGATCACGTGGGCCGGCACCCCGACGCCGACCTGCCGCACCTGCTCGCCGAACTGGACGAACGTGCGCGGGCCGAGCACGCGCCGTCCGGGGCAGGGGTGACGCTGTCGACGCTGCACGCTGCGAAGGGCCTGGAATGGACGGGCGTGGCGCTGGTGGGGCTGCAAGAGGGCACCCTGCCGTTCGCGCTGGCGCAGTCGCCCGACCAACTCGCCGAAGAGCAGCGGCTGCTCTACGTGGGCGTCACCCGTGCCCGCAAGCACCTGTGGCTGTCGTGGGCACCGTCACGCACCGGCGGCGGCCAGCGCCGCAAGCCGTCGCGGTTTCTGGACGGCATCAGGCCCGAAACCGAACCTGCGCATCGGGCCGTGCGCAGCGGCAAGAGGGCCAAGAGCCGGCACGCCGTCACCTGCCGGGTGTGCGGCAAGCCGCTCGCGCCGGGTGCCGAGCTGAAGCTCGGTCGGCACGCCGACTGCCCGTCGAGCTACGACGAACACACGTGGGAGCTGTTGCGTGAGTGGCGTCGGCAAGAGGCCGCCGAGGCGAACCTGCCGGCGTTCTGTGTGTTCACCGACGCCACCCTGATGGCCATCGCCGAGGCTCGGCCCAGCGACGATCGCGAGTTGTTGGCCATCGCCGGGGTTGGCCGCAGCAAGGCCGACAAGTACAGCGAGGCGGTGTTCGCGATTCTGGGTTCAGTCGTGCCAGCCGGGCAGAAACTCGGCCAGCACGTCGCGAAATCGGGCGGTGACGTCTAGCTGGGCCAGCACCGCGATGCCCCCCATCCACACGCGGTGGATCAATGCGTACACCGGGGGAATGGTGAGCTTCATGCCCACCCCGCCTCGGTTCGAACTGCCCTGCACGTGCCGAAACTGTTCGCGCATCCATTCGCGGTCGAAGTGGAACTCGTCTTCTCGCGCCGGTTCGACGAACGGTTCGAGGTAACCCAGCAATTCCCCCGCGTCGACGTCCTTGGCGATGAAGCCCTCGGCGGCCAGACCCGCGGTCACCGCCGCGGCGTCGCTGGTGATCGCGAGTTGGATCAGCCGTCCCATCGCCGGCGGCAAGCCCTCGGGCAGTCGCGCGACCAGGCCGAAATCGACCACGCCGAGCCGTCCGTCGGGCAGCACCAGATAGTTGCCCGGGTGCGGGTCGGCGTGCAGCAGGCCCGCCCGGGCGGGGCCGGCGAACAGGAAGCGCACGTACGACAGGCCGACCCGGTTGCGCACCTCGGTCGGTGATTCGGCGGCGGTGGTCAGTTTGCGGCCGTCGAGCCAGTCGCTGATCAGCACCCGCGGGGTGGCTTCGTGCACCCGGGGCACCACGAACTCGGCGTCACCGGCGAACGCCTCGGCGGCCTGCGCCTGGTGCTGGGCCTCGAGCGTGTAGTCGACCTCTTCGGCGATGCGAGCCGCCAGTTCACGGCTGATCGTCACCACGTCGACCCCACCGGCGAGCGGCGCCACCACGTTGGCCAGGCGTTCGATCTGCCGCAGGTCGGACCGCAGCGCCAGGTCGGCGCCGGGGTACTGCACCTTGATGGCCACCGGACGTCCGCCGGTCAACACGCCGCGGTGCACCTGACCGATCGAGGCCGCCGCGGCGGGGCGCAGGTCGATGGACTCGAAGCGGTCGCGCCAGTGCGACCCCAACTCGGCCCGTAGCACCGCCTGCACCCGAGACGACGGCAACGGGGGAGCGGCGTCCTGCAGCTTCGCCAGGTGTTGTCGGTAAGGCCCGGCGATCTCTTCGGGTAGCACCGCCTCGAACATGCTCAGCGCCTGCCCGAACTTCATGGCGCCGCCCTTGAGTTCGCCCAGAACGGCGAACAGTTGCTCGGCGGCGGCGGTGCGCAGTTCGAGTTCGACCTGATCGGCGTCGGCACCCAACAGCTTGCGCCCGAACCCGACCGCCTGCCGCTGAGCGGCCCCCAGCGGCAACTGCAACATGCGGGACGCCCGGGCCAACGATGACGTGGGCGGCCCCCCGCCCTGCCGGTCTGGATCGTCGGTGCCTGACATGCGCCCCATTATGCCAACCGCGACCAGCCCGCCCCGGCGGCGGTTCAGCCGTAGGCGAGACAGCCGCAGGCCGGGTGCGCGCGTATGGGTCGCAGGCGCACCTGGCGGTCGGCCGCCAGCTCAACCCCGGCCCCGATCGAGTCGGGCAACGAGCCCTCGATCCAGCTCAGCGCATGCAGCGCCGCGGTGCTGGCGGCCCAGGCCAGCGTGAGTCGCTCAGGCGGTGGACGGCCGCGGCAGAGCTGCGCGAGCAACCGCGGCCACACCGGGTCGACCGTGGTGCGGTAGAGGTCCTCGCACCGGTGGCAAGGCGTTCTGCCAGGCGCCACCAACGGCCCCACGATCGCACCGAGGTCACTGGCCCGCACCACGAGATAGGGCTGGGCGTCGGCGACCAACTGGGCGAGCACGCCACGGTCGGCCTCAGCCGCCTGCGCAGTCACCACGGTCAGGCCGCATCCCTCAGCGCGGTAGCCCCAGTGATTGCTGAACTGGAGCCGATCGGCATACCGCCACCGCAGTTCCAGCACCGAGCGGGGGGTGCCGGTGGCGCCGGGCCACACCAACCGCACCGGCTGGGCCACCTGCTGCAGCAACTCGTCGCTGATCTGGCTGGCCAATCGGCCGCGGCCGATCACCGTGATCGGGCCGGTTCTCGGGCAGTGGGGGCGCAGCAGACCGCAGCCGCCCAACGCTTCCACCAGCCGGTCGAGCCATTCGTCAGCACCATGACCGCCGATGCGCAGCAGGTCGGCGCGGGTGCGCGGGGTGCGCAGCGCGACTAGCACACGCTCCATGGCCGGCCGGGGGTCGTCGATCAACAGCCCGCCCGGTGGCTCGAGCCCGACCTGCAGTGTGCCATCGGTTCGCCACAGCGCGACCACGGGCATCGCCAGCCGCCACGCCCTGCCGTCATCACTGCCCACATCGTCATGGTGACCACGTGATGGACGCGACACGCCGAGGGCCGCCGCCCTGGCAACACCGACGAGCGCATTGACAACATCTGGGCACGCCCGCCGAGCATGCCGCGAGCGCCGCACCCGTACGTTGGGCGCGGCGCTCGCGTAAGAAGTTCAGGCCTTGGGCAGGAAGCGGGTCAGGTTCGTACCGCACTCCGGGCACTTGGCCTTGGCGATGCGGGTGCCCTTCGCGTTCACCGTCACGTCGCCGGTGGCGTCGCGATGGTCCTTGCACTTCACGCAGTAGAACGAACCGCTGTAGGTGTCGTCGGCCACGTCATTTCCTCCTATTGGATGGGGTGCGCTGGATCAACCACAGCGCGCTTGCCGGTTCAGCATACGGTACGCGCAGGCGTGGCTCGGGCATCAAACGTCCGACTTGCCACTGAGGCTTCGCCAAGCGGAGAAAACGGGGCCCTCGGGTTTGTTTCCACTTGCCTTCCCCTGCGAGTGGAGCGACCCGAGAGTCCCGTCGCTCAGACGGTAGTGGCGCTCAGCCGGGCAGGTCAACACGGGTGCGCCAAAGTTTGTCGGTGCACCGCAATAGGGTGCTGGGCATGAGTTCGGAGCAGTATCAGGTGCGGCGAAGTGCCCGCCGCCGCACCACCATGGGAATCATGCGCGAGGGCGGCACCCTGGTGGTCGTCGTGCCCGCCCGCATGACCCGGCAGCAAGAGCGCGAACTCGTGCCCGCGTTCGTCTCGCGCTACCTGCAGCATGAGTCACGCCGTCGTCCACCGGCCGCCGATCACGACCTCACCGAGCGAGCGCTCGCGCTCTTCGAGCGCTACCTGGCCGAGCCGGGTTCGGGCACGCCGCGGGTGAGTGTGGCGTGGTCGGCCCGGCAACAGCAGCGCTGGGGCTCATGCACCACGGCCACGGGTGAGATCAGGCTGTCCGACCGTCTGCAGGCCATGCCCGACTGGGTGGCTGACTACGTGCTGATGCACGAACTCACCCATCTGCTCGAACGCACCCATTCACCGCGGTTTCACGACCTGGTGGCCCGCTACCCCCACAGCGAGCGGGCCAAGGGGTTTCTCGAAGGCTGGCAGGCCGGCCAGAACCTGCCGCCGGCCGAACTCTGAGCGACTCGTCGTCGCGTCATTCATAGAACCTGGCCGTACTGGGTCTCGACACGCTCAACCAGCGGGGGACCCCTGCACACACGGCTCGATCAGCGGAGGACGGATCTCGACAGGCTCGAGCTACGCCGGGGACGGGTCTCGACACGCTCTCGACCAGCGCGGGGACGGGACCCGACAGGCTCGACCAACGCCGGCAACGCCCCCATCGACCACAGTGAAGCGGAGTGGGCTCGCCCCTGTCAGGGCGTGGTCGGGCGTTTGCGCACTGCCAGGCGCTAGCCGAGCAGTCCCGCAAGGGCGGGACAGGGGCGAGCCCACTCCGCGACCAAGAGCACTCACGATCCGGCGCTAACGCAGGGGCGTGCCCACTGCGACCCCGAAGCACTCGCGATCGCTCACAGGTTGCCGTACGCACCCCGCGACCCGGGCAGGCAATTGGCAGCGGGCGGGAAACCGGACCCGCTACCGATCCCCGGTCTCTTCGTCGAGCAACTTGGCCAGCTCGGCGTCCAGGTCGTCCGGTGCTGCCGCCTGATGCCCGTGTTCGGCGTAGCCGAGCGGGTCGTCCAAATCGGCCGAGGTCGGAATCAGGTCGGGGTGGTTCCACGCCGAGTCGCGAGCCTGCACACCGCGGGTGGCGCGCGTGGCGGCCCACAGGTTAGCGGCGTCGCGGGTGCGACGGGGCCGCAGTTCCAATCCCACCAGGGCCTTCAGGGCGGCCTCGGCGGGGCCACCAGCGGCCCGGCGCCGCCGAACCACCTCGGTGAGGGCCGCACCGTTCGGCATCCACCGGCTCATCGTGTGCCCGACCACCTCGTCCACCCAGCCCTCGACCAGGGCGAGCAGGGTTTCGAGCCGCTCGAGCACCTCGGTCTGCTCGGCGGTCACCGCGGGCTCGAACAGCTTGCCGGCCAGCGCCTGCCCGGCCTGCTCGAGTTCATCGGCGCTCATCGCGGCGCTGAGCTGCGACTCGATCGCCTGTTCGAGCGCTCCGGTGTCGATGGTGATGTCGCGGGCGTAGTGCTCGACCAGCGCGTGCAGCTGGGGACCCAGCCACCCGACCGCAGCGAACAGGCGCTGACGCGCGGTCTCGCGCAGGGCCAGGAACAGCAGCACGTCGGCCTCGGTGACGTTCTCGAGCTCGGCGCCGAACGCTTCGATGTTGGTGGGCAGCAACGCCACCTGCGGGCGTTCGCCCAGCGGCAACCCGATGTCGCTGACGCTCAACACCTCGGTGGCCAGGCTGCCCAGCGACTGGCCGACCTGTGCCGCGAACATGCCGGACGCCGCCGCACGCACCATCGGCTTCATGAACTCTTCACCGGGGCCGGTTTCGCGCGCCATCAGCGAACCGAGGGCCGCCGCCAGGCTGGTCACGATCGGATTGCTGAGCTGCTGCCAGGTGGTGAAGGTGTTCTCCACCCACTCGGCCCTGCTCCATGCCGCCGCCGGCGTGCTCAACCGGGCAAAGGTCAACTCCTCGTCGAGCCACAGGTCGGCCAGGCCGACCGCATCACGTACCCGGGCGACCTCGGCTGCCGACGGGGTGGTGTCGGGTCCGTTCGCCGCCGTCACCCTGCGCGCGATGTCGCGGGTGAACGTCCAGTTCATGCCGCTGTCGGGGTCGGTGGGCCCGAAGCCGGCCATCTGGGTCTGGAACTGCGACATCACCGACTGCAGCCGGCCGGTGAGCGCCGCCAGATCGAACTCGCCGTCAGGGCCCGGCGTGATGCCGAACTGGGCGAGAAACTGGGCCAGCGGGTTCTCCTCGGGACGGTCGTCGCCCTGGTCGGGGAGGTCCGGTTCGGTGGCCATGAATGACTCCTGAAGGTCGTTGTCGACGGTTTGCGAAGCCGGGGCGGGGCTCCGGCACTTTCTCGTCCATTCTCGCGCATGTCGCAAGGCGTCGCTGCGTCCGAAGCGGCAGTTGTCGTCCGGTAGTCTCGGCCAAGTGACCAAGCAGACCTGGACGGCGGCCGTCGCGGCGGTGCTGTTCGTGGCGCTGGCCGCCGTGGTGTCGCTGGTGCCGGTGCCGTTCGTCAGTTGGTCGGCCGGCGCCACGGTCAACCTGTTCGAACCGGTCGACGACCAGCCGAGGGTCGACATCACCGGCGTCGAGACCTTTCCCACAACCGGCCAGTTGCGGCTCACGACGGTGTCGGTCACCCGTGCTGACAGCCAGTTGACGCTGCCCGAGGCCCTGCTGTCGTACTGGTTGTCGGCGCGAGAGGTGCTGCCGCGCGATTCGGTGTACCCGGCGGGCGTGAGCGTCGACGAGATTCGGGCCCGTGAGGTGCAGAGCATGGACAACTCGCAGTCGGCCGCGGTGGCCGCGGGGCTGAGGGCGGCGGGCCAGAAGGTGACCGAGTACCCCATGGTGCAGGCGGTGTCGAACGGCAGCCCCGCCGACGGCCGGCTCAAGCCCGGTGACTTCATTCTGCGCATCGACAACAAGACCGTTTCGACCATCGAGGGCGTCCGGCGATCGATCCAGGCCCACGCGGTCGGCGACGTCATTCTGTTCACCGTGCTGCGCGACGGTGAGCAAGTGAGCGAAAGCGTCACCGGGGTGGCGTCCAACACCAACCCCAACAGCCCGGTCGTGGGCATCAATCTCGACGTCGGCTACTCCTACGCCCCCACCGTCACCTTTCGTATCGACTCCGGCATCGGTGGCCCCAGCGCGGGCCTGATCTTCGCCCTCGCCGTGTACGACGAAGTGACCCACGACGACCTGATCGCCGGCCGCTCGGTGGCCGGCACCGGCACCATCACCGGTGACGGTTCGGTGGGCGCGATCGGCGGCATTCAAGAGAAGGTCGCCGGGGCCGAAGCGGCCGGGGCGACCATCTTTCTGGTACCCGCCACGAACTGCCCCGATGTCGCCCATCTGTCGACCCCCGTTCGCCTCGTGAAGGTTGCGACGCTGGCGCAGGCCATCACCGCGTTGCAAGACCTCAAGGACCCGGCGAAGGCCGGGTCGGTTGCAGGGTGCACGTGAGCGCCCCGGACGCCCTGGTCGCGAGCCTGATGGAGATCGAACGGCATGTTGCGGGGCTGGGCTGGGATCAGCCCGCCCGGCTGTTCGCGCTGGTGCCGACGGTCGAGTTGATCGAGGCCGAGCCTCAACTGGCCGAGCACTTGACCGGCGGCGCCGACCCGCAGCCGGGGCAGCTGTCGGCCATCGAGCAGGAAGGCTTCGCCGGCGGCACCGAGCTCGGCGAGGCACTGGCCCGCATCACCTGGCCGCAGACGGTGCACGGCGTCGCGATCAGCCTGGAGCGGTTCTTTCTGCCCGGCACCGCAGACGCCGACCTGCCGTCCGGCCCCGCCGGCGACGAGCAGGCCCGGCGGCACCCGGCTCGGCAAGAGATCCGCGTTGTTGCGGGGGTGCTGCGCGACGGTGCGGGCTATGGCGTGGCCCGGTTGCGCACGCACCCCGACGAACTGTTGTCGGGCCGTGATCTAGTACCCGGCCTGACCGCTGCACTGTCACGTACATTGGAGTGACGCACCGAGCGAGGAGACTTCCCCTGTGAGCCTGTCGACAAGCGTTCACCGTCGATCACCGTTGTTGCTGACTCTCGCGATCGCCGCGGTCGTGCTGATCGGCTTCGCCATCTTCACCCAGGTGTGGACCGACAAGCTCTGGTTCGACTCCATCGGGTTCGGCACCGTGTTCAGCATCGAGCTGATCACCCGGCTCGCGCTGTTCTTCGGCGTCGGCGGGCTGATGGCGCTGCTGGTCGGCGGCAACATGTGGCTGGCCATCCGGTTGCGTCCGCGTGGCCGCCGCAACGGCGACAGCGCGGTGCTCGACGCCTACCGCCGCATGCTCGAAAGCAACACCTGGCTGGCTGTGCTGACCCCGTCGATCGCGCTGGGCGTGCTGGCGGGCATGTCGGCCACCTCAGAGGTGCTGCCGGTGCTGGCCTGGATCAACGCCGTGCCGTTCGGCAAGACCGATCCGGTCTTCAACCTCGACTACAAGTTCTACGTCTTCGAGTTTCCGATCTGGCAGAGCTTTCTGTCGTTTCTGCTCACCGCCGTCTCGTTCAGCCTGATCGCGGCACTGATCGTGCACTTCGCCACCGGCGGGCTGCGCGCTGTGCGCAACCTGGGTCGTCCTCAGGTGACGCCGGCCGCGCGGGTGCACCTGTCGGTGCTCACCGGCGTGCTGCTGGTGCTCTACGGCCTGCAGTGCCTGCTCGACCGCTACGCCCTGCTGGTGGGCCAGGGCACGCTGTTCACCGGCGTGCACTACACCGACGACCACGCGCGCATCGGCGCCAAACTGGTGATGGCGGTGATCTCGTTCCTGGTGGCGGCGCTGTTCTTCGCCAACCCGATCATCAAGCGCACCATCTACCCGGCCGCGGCGCTGGTGCTGATGGTGATCTCAGGGCTGATCCTCACGCTGATCTACCCGGCGGTGGTGCAGTCGTTCGTGGTGGCGCCGAACCAGCCCGACAAAGAGAACCCCTACATGCAGTCGCACATCAACATGACGCGCGACGCGTTCGGCATCGCCGACACTGAAGTCACCGAGTACGAGGCCGTCACGCAGGTGAAGGCCGGCCAGCTCAAGTCAGACGCCGAGGCGCTGCCGGGCATTCGCCTGATGGACCCAGCGGTGATCGGCCCCACCTACGAGCAGTTGCAGCAGGTGCGGGGCTACTACACCTTTCCCGACGTTCTGGACGTCGATCGCTACACCATCGACGGCAAAGAGACCGACGTGGTGGTGGCGGCCCGCGAGATGAACCTGGCCGGCCTGCCCGACCAGAACTGGAACAACATCCACACCGTCTACACCCACGGCTACGGCTTGGTGATCGCCTACGGCAACCGCCGCCAGACCATGGGCGAGCCGGAGTGGATCGTCAGCCAGATTCCACCGATCGGCAAGCTGCCCGATCACGAATCGCGCATCTACTTCGGTGAGCAGTCCACCCAGTACGCGATCGTTGGTCGTGAAGAGGGCCAGGACCCGATCGAGCTCGACACGCCCAACGGCAAGTCGAACGTGTACGCCGGCAAGGGCGGGGTGGGCATCGGCGACGCGTTAACCCGCACCCTGTACGCGGCCCGGTTCATGGACTTCAACCTGCTGCTGTCCGACCGGGTGAACAGCCAGTCGCGCATTCTGTACAACCGCACCCCCAAAGAGCGGGTGCAAGAGGTGGCGCCCTGGCTGACCGTCGACTCGAACATCTACCCGGCGCTGGTCGACGGCCGGGCGGTCTGGATCGTGGACGCCTACACCACCGCCAGCACCTTTCCGAACAGTGAACTGGTGAACCTGCGCAACTCCTCAGCCGACACCCAGTCGCGCATGGTGGGCGCGCAGGTCGACGAGAACATCAACTACATTCGCAACTCGGTCAAGGCTGTGGTCGACGCCTATGACGGCACGGTCACGCTGTACGCCTGGGACGACACCGACCCGATTCTGCAGGCCTACGAGCGCGCCTTCCCCGGCACCGTGCAGCCCAAGAGCGCGATCAGCGACGACCTGCTCAGCCACTTGCGCTACCCCGAAGACATGTTCAAGGTGCAGCGCGAGATTCTGGGCCGCTACCACATGACCAACCCCTACACCTGGTACGCGCAATCAGACCTCTGGCAGGTGCCGAACGATCCGGTCAAGGCCAACACCGACGCCAAGGAACCGCCCTACTATCTGAGTATCAAGTGGCCCGGCGACGAGAACCCGATCTTCAGCCAAACGACCGTGTTCGTGCCGCGCGGGCGTTCGAACCTGGCCAGTTACCTGGCTGTGGTGGCCGAGGCGACCAGCCCCGACTACGGCAAGCTGCGGGTGCTGCGCATGTCGGACACCCATCAGATCGACGGCCCGGGCCAGACCTTCAACGCGATCAACAACGACCCCAAGGTCGCCGAAACGCTGCGTCCTTTCCTGAACCAGGGGGCCGCGTCGGCCACCTACGGCAACCTGCTGACGCTGCCGATGGGCGCCGGGCTGCTGTACGTGGCCCCGGTGTACACCATGCGTCAGGGCAACACCGGTTCGTATCCGGCGCTGGCCTACGTCGTGGTGAGGTTCGGCGCGTACGTGGGCATCGGCAGCACCTTGCAAGAGGCCTTGGACGCGGTGTTCGCCGGCGACGCGGGCGCCAACACCGGCGAGCAGCCCAGCGGCACCAGTACGACGTCGCCCTCGCCCAACCCGTCCACGTCGACCAGCACGTCGCCCACCACCACGCCCACGGGTTCGGCCACGGCCAATCCCGCTGCGGTGGCGCTACTCGAGAAGGCGCAGACCGCCTTCGAGGCGGCGGACGCCGCGCTGCGCAAGGGTGACCTGGCCACCTACCAGGCCAAGAACGACGAGGCCAGGACGGCGCTGGCCGAGGCGCTCAAACTGATGGGTCGCTGATCACCGTGGCGTCCAGGCCCTGAGCCGCTAGCTGGTCGGCGAGCACCGCCGCGTCGCCGACCACCACCAGGCTGAGCCGGTCGGGTTGCAGCAACTCGGCGATGGCCGCGGTGGCCTGTTCGGGAGTGACCAGTTCGAGGGCGGCGGCGTGCCGGTTGACGAAGCCGGTGTCGAGCCCCACGTCGATCAGCGCGGCGGCCTGGTCGGCGACGCCGGCGGCAGTGGCGCACCGCAGGGGCATGATGCCGACCAGAAAGTTGCGCGCATCGGTCAGTTCGGCCTCAGTCAACGCGCCGTCGCCGTCCACCCGGATGAGCTCGCGGGCCTCAGCGATGGCAGCGGCGGCCACCTCGGTGCGAAACGAGGCATGCATGGCGAGCAGCCCGCCGTGCCGGGCCGGCGTGTTCGAAAGCTGCACGCCGTAGGTGTAGCCGCGTTCTTCACGCAGCACCCGGTTGAGCCGGCTCAGAAAGCCGCCGCCCAGCACGAACGCTCCGAGCCGCAGGGCGGGCCACCGAGGGTCGGTGCGGTCGATGCCGAAGCCGCCCAGTCGCACGTCGGCCTGCACCGCCGCGGGCCGGTCGATGAGCAACACCTGCGGCGGCGCGGCCAGCGGTCGCTCACTGCTCAGCGTCGTCACCGTGCGGCTCCACCCCTCGAACGCATCGCGCACCACCGGCAGCGGATCGTCGGTGAAGTCACCGGCGAGCACCAGGGTGGCGCGCTCGGGCCCGTAGTGGGCCGCGTAGTGGGCGTGGACGTCGTCGGTCGAGATGCGGCGGACGCTGGCGGCCGTGCCGCCACTCGAGCGGGCGGCCCTGAAGTCGTCGTCGATCACCGCGGCACGAAAGGCCTCTGCGCCGCGGTGGGTGGGGTGCGCCCGGTGCTGCCCGATCTCGGCCAGCCTCAGCTCGACGTGCCTCCGCACGTCGGCGGCCTCCAGAGTGGGTTCGAGCACTGCCTCGGCGAACAGCGGCAGCGCCTCAGCGAACCGGGTGGTGGGCACTTCGAGGCTGACGTGGGTGGCCGAGTGGCTGACACCCCCGTTCAACACCGCGCCGCGGTTCTCGAGCTGCTCGGCGAAGTCCGTGCGCGGGTGCGATCGGGTGCCCTCGTCGAGGCAGCGCTGCAGAATGGCCGAGACGCCCTCGATGCTCGCCCGCTCGGTGTGCAGCGGCAGGTCGAGCACCAGGGTGGCGTCGATCAGATGCTGGCCGGGGCGGTCGAACTTCAGCACGGTCATACCGTTGTCGAAGTGCGTGGTGGTCGGCGTGGGAAACGTCCACGGTTGCGGGGGAGTGATCGCCGGCCGATTCATGCGCGCTCCCGGTGGTAGGTGACGACGGCTCGTTGGTCGGTGGCGAGCCAGTCTGAAGCGGCAGCAGCCACGTCGTCGATGGTGACGGCGCGAATCTCGTCGAGCCGGCGATTGACGGCCTCAGGGTCGCCCTGCAGCGTCGCGTAGCTGCTGAACAGGTCGGCCCGGTTGTCGAAGCGGGCCAGTTCGCCCAGCCATTCGCGCTCGTACTGGGCCTTCACCCGGTCGACCTCTGCCGTCGTCGGCCCGTCGGCGATGAAGCGTTCGAACTCGTCGACGATGGCGTCTTCGAGTTGCGCTCCGGCGACGCCGGGCAGCGCTCTGGCACTGGCGAACCCCAGGCTCGTGCCGCCGATCAGGCCGGTGGTCGAGGCGCCGGCGCCCTCGGCGATCTGATCGTTGCGCACCAGCCTTCGGTGCAGCCGTGAGGTCTGCCCGTCGCCCAGCGCCGCGAGCGCCAGTTCAAGAGCGTCGAAGGCCGGTGTGTCGCTCGCGGGCAGCCGCCAGCTCAGATACGCCGCATCGGCGGGCACCGTGGCCGTCACTTCTCGCCTGGGTACGCCGGTCAGGGGCGGCAGTGGCGCCGTCACCTCGCGTACGGGTCGAGTCGAGGCGGCCAGGCCACCGAAGAACGAGTTGGCGCGCGCAATGCCGTCGGTCGGGTCGATGTCACCGACCAGTGTGAGCACGGCGTTGCTGGGTGCGTAGTGGGTTGCGAAGAACGCCTTGGCGTCGTCGAGGGTGGCGGCCGCCAGGTCGTCCATCGAACCGATCGTGGGGTGGCCGTAGGGGTGGTCGGCCGGAAAGGTCAACTGCACCAGGTGCAGCATGACGTCTCCGTAGGGAACGTTGTCGTAGCGCTGCCGCTTCTCTTCCATCACCACGTCGCGCTGGTTGTCGAGATTGTGCTGGGTGACCTGCAGGCTGGCGAGCCGATCGGCCTCGAGCCACAGGGCCAGATCGAGGGCACAGGTCGGCACGGTCTCGAAGTAGTTGGTGCGGTCGAACCAGGTGGTGGCGTTGGCCGACCCGCCGACCGATTGAACGGTGGCGAGGTGCTCGCCGGACGTCACGTTCGCCGACCCTTCGAACATCAGGTGCTCGAACAGGTGAGCCAGGCCGGTGCGTCCGGGACGCTCGTCACGCGAGCCGACGTCGTACCACAGGTTCACCGCCACCACGGGCACGCTGGGGTCGGGGTTGACGATCACCCGAAGTCCGTTGTCGAGGGTGGCCTGATGCAGGGGGTAGTGAACGACCGGAGCCATGAGGGCCATCGAACCACATCTGGTGAGGTGGTCTCGAACCCTTTCAGCCGATACTGCGGCGTGGCGGGCGCAACAGCAGGGTCAGCCCCATGATCACGACTGCGCCGGCCAGAATCGGCAGCATCGCCGACAGTCCGCGTTGGAGCGAGAGCGGGTCGGTGATCGTCGAGGGCCACGACCCCGGCCCGCTGCCGCCTGGCTCTTGTGGGCCCGGCAGGGGCGGATCGCTGGGCGTGCCCTGCGGCAGGTACGTCGACTGAGGCTGCGACGGCGAAGGTGAAGCGGTCGCGCTGCCGGTGGACGGCAGACTGGGCGTGGGCGTGTTGTCGCGATCACTCGGCGACTTCGTGGGCGACGCAGGTCGGGCGGTGGTGCGGGTCGGGGTGGGCGTCGGTGTCGTCGGCGGTCGCACCGTGCGCGTGGGTGTGGGGGTCGGCGTCGGCCGCACGGTACGCGTGGGCGTGGGGGTCGGCGTCGGCCGCACGGTACGCGTGGGCGTCGGAGTGGGTGTCAGCGTCACCGTCGGGGTCGCTGTGGGCGTCACGGGCGGCGGAAGTGTCGGCCACCAGATGATCGGTGGCCGAAACGTGAAAGACGGACGGCTCGGTGTGGGTGTCGGCGTGGGTTCGTCCGTGGACGTGGGCGTGACGCTGGGCGTGGGCTCACCGGTCAGGGTAGGGGTCGGCTCCCCCGTCACGGTCGGAGTCACCGTCGGCGTGGGTTCGTCCGTGGACGTGGGCGTGACGCTGGGCGTGGGCTCGCCGGTCAGGGTAGGGGTCGGCTCCCCCGTCACGGTCGGAGTCACCGTCGGCGTGGGTTCGTCCGTGGACGTGGGCGTGACGCTCGGCGTGGGCTCGCCGGTCAGGGTAGGGGTCGGCTCTCCCGTCACCGTCGGCGTGGGTTCGTCCGTGGACGTGGGAGTGACGCTCGGCGTCGGCTCACCGGTCAGCGTAGGAGTCGGAGTCGGCTCGTCCGTCACGGTTGGCGTGACGCTCGGAGTGGGCTGATCCGTCACCGTCGGCGTCGGAGTGGGCTTCTCGGTCAACGTCGGGGTTGGGGTCGGCTCGTCCGTCACGGTCGGCGTCGGCGTGGGGGTCGGCTGATCCGTCACCGTCGGCGTCGGACTGGGCTTCTCGGTCAATGTCGGGGTTGGGCTGGGCTTGTCGCTGGGTGTCGGCCTCGGTGTGGGCCGGTCAGTGTGCGTCGAATGCGGCCTCGGTGTGGGGCTCGCGGTGGTCGGCGTGCTGGTCGGACGCGGCGAGCGGGTCGGCTTGGGCGACTCACTGGGCCGAGGGCTGGTGCGCGTGGCCGTCGGTGTCGGGCGGGGCGTGTGCGAGCGGGTGGGGCGTGCGGTCGGCGGGTGGTTGTGGTCCGGCTCGGAACGCTGTTGGGCCGAAGGAGTCGCGGTCGACGAGGGGCTCGTGCAACGGTTCTGCTTCTGCCCGCACGACCCGGTATTGGGGTGCGCAAAGGCCGGGCCGACCGCCAAAAGGATGGCGACCAGTAGGGCTGCGGCACCAGAAGTGGTGACGCGCAGCCGCAGGCACAGTTGACCCTTCATCCACCCCCCAGTGCACACCACGAGCCAGCGTACAGATCGCCATAGGGGCTTGTCTTGCCAGGTCGCCCTCACTGCGACTCTGCGTTGAGAGTTCGGGCACCGTTGACGCGTCAATCACCGACGGTCAGCCCGCCCGCGCTTTTGGAGGTGTGGGGGGACGAAGAGCGAGTTGCTGGGCCTGCCCAGCGATCATTCGCCGAAGGTTGCGGGAAGCAGAGAAACCCGTTCCTGGGATCGGTTTCACACCGATTCGGAACGGGTTCCCATTCGTAGCGGGGACAGGATTTGAACCTGTGACCTCTGGGTTATGAGCCCAGCGAGCTACCGAGCTGCTCCACCCCGCGTCGCTCGATCAACTATAGGGGACCGGTGCAGGTGACCCAAATCGAGCATCATCGGACCGTAAGCAGCGGCGGCTCGCGGCGCACACCATCGAACCTCGCGCAGGCACGGTGCCCATCAGACGTCGGATCGCCGTAGGGCGGTAGGTCCGTGGCATGCTTCCGGGGCTCGGCTAAACTCGTCGCGCGATCCGCTGTGCCCACCGGGCCCGATCAGGAGGACAGATGGTCTCCAGCACGTCCGCGTCCGTTGCGTCACGTCGGAGGTGGCATTGGGCGGCATTGATCTTCGCCGTGTCCCTGCTCGTCGGCTGCGTGGGCCAGTCACCAACGGCGCCCACCCAGGCGGCTCGCGCCCTGGTGGTGGGGGCGACGCTCGAACCGCCCACGATGAACCCGAGCGCGTCGCCCGCCGCGTCCATTCCGCAGGTGCTGCTCTACAACGTGTACGAGACGCTGGTGAGGATGGACGCCGAGGGCAAGCTGAACCCGCTGCTAGCCCAGACGTGGGACGTCAGTTCCGACCGCACCGTCTACACGTTCAACCTGAACCCGGCGGCGAAATTCGCCAGCGGTAAGCCAGTGACCGCGCAGGCCGTGGCGACCAGCTTCAACCGCATCAAGACCGAAGCGGCCATCTCGGCACCGCTCGTCGAGCAGATGAAGGTGGTCAAGTCGACCGAGGCCGTGGACGAGCACACCGTCAAGGTGACGCTCAATCACCCGTCCAACCTGTGGCTGTACGACATCAGTTCGACCGCCGGCATCATCTACGATCCCGACGGTCTGGCCGCCCTCGACACCACCCCCGCCGGTTCGGGCCCGTTCGTGCTGCAGCGCTGGAACAAGGGCCAGAGTGTGGTGCTGGCGGCCAGCGGCAGCTACTGGGGCACGCAGCCTCGGCTTGATGCCGTCACCTTTCGCTACTTCGCCGACGCCAACGCCATGAACGCCGCGATGCTGTCGGGCGATCTCGACGTGATCTCGAACCTGCAGGCACCGGACGCCATCGACCAGTTCAACGACACCAGCCGGTACACCGTCATTCAGGGCACCACCACCGGTGAGGTGGTGATGGCGCTGAACAACGCCCGCGACAGCCTGAAGAGCGTCAAGGTGCGCCGGGCCATCTCGATGGCGATCGACAAGAAGGCGCTGCTCGACACGGTGTGGAACGGCAAGGGCACCCTGATCGGCTCGATGGCCGTGCCGACCGACCCGTGGTACGAAGATCTGACTTCGATCGACGCCTACGACCCCGACGGGGCCAAGAAGCTGCTCGCCGAGGCCAAGGCCACCAACCTGAACCTCAAGCTGCGGGTGCCCACCACCGCGTACGCCACCAAGAGCGCCCAGTTCGTCGAGAGCGCCCTGCGTCAGGTGGGCATCAAGGTGACCGTGGAGGAACTCGACTTCGCCACCTGGCTCAAGGACGTGCACAACGGCGGCAACTACGACATGTCGATCGTGGCTCACGTCGAAGCCCGTGACCTGCGCCGGTTCACCGACCCGACCTACTACTTCCACTACGACAACGCCGAGTACAACAAGCAGTTCGAGGCCGCCGACGAGGCGCCCGCCGAAGAACTCGTGCCGCTGATGCGCAAGGCGGTGCGAACGCTCGCCGACGATGCAGCGGCCGTCTGGCTCTTCGGGCTGCCCAACCTGGTGATCACCAAGGCGACGGTCACCGGGGTGCCGCAGAACTCGGCCACACTCAGCTTCGACCTCGCTCCGATCGCCATTCGCTGACCAGCGCACCGTGCGCATTCTCGCCTTCGTAGCCCGGCGGCTGGCCATCTTCGCGGTCAGTCTGCTGGGCGCGTCGGTGCTGGTCTTCGCCGTGTGCGCGGCGTTGCCCGGTGAGGTGGCCGCGATAATTCTGGGGCAGGGGGCGACGCAGGCGCAGATCGACGCCCTGAGCGCCCAGTTGGGGCTCGACCGTCCGGCCGTGGTGCGCTACGCGGAGTGGGTGGGCGGCATGCTGCGCGGCGACTTCGGCACGTCGTACTTCACCGGGCAGAGCGTGGTGCAACTGATGTCGCCACGCATCGCCGTCACCTTGTGGCTGGTGCTGTTCGCCCTGTTGTTGTCGGTGCTGATCGCCGTGCCGGTGGGCATGCTGGCGGCGATGAAGCGCCGGTCCTGGCCGGGCTTCGTGGCCTCGGCGGCCGCCCAACTCGGCATGGCGATTCCCGCCTTCTGGGCGGCGATCGCGCTGGTGCTGGTGTTCGCAGTCGGCCTGCGCTGGTTGCCCGCCAACGGCTACGTGCCCTTCACCACCAGTGTGAGCAGTTGGGCCGCGCACCTGGTGCTTCCGGTGGTGTCGCTGGCGATCGTGCAGGCGGCGGTGCTGGTGCGCTACGTCCGCTCGGCCTTCATCGAGGTGCTCAGTGAGGACTACTACCGCACCGCGCGGGCCGTCGGGTGGCGTCCCTTCCCGGCGTTGCTGCGGCACGGGCTGCGCAACGCGGCCCTGTCGCTGGTGACGGTCATCGGCCTGCAGTTGGCTTCGGTACTGGTGGGCGCCATCGTGATCGAGTCGGTGTTCGCCCTGCCCGGACTGGGCTCGGCCCTGCTCGACGCCGTGTCGCAGCGCGACCTGATGATCGTGCAGAGCGTGGTTATGTTTCTGGCGGCCACGGTGCTGCTGATCAACTTCGTCGTCGACCTGTCGTACGCGTGGATCGACCCGCGGCTGCGCACCGAGGTCGAACCGTGAGGCGGCTCGCGCTGTGGCTGGGCGCCGCCCTGGTGGCGCTGCTGCTGGCGATGGCCCTGCTGTCGCTGGTGTGGACGCCGTACGACCCCACCCTGGTGGTGGCCGGGCAGCGGCTGCAGGGCCCGAGTGCCGAGCACTGGCTGGGCACCGACGCCATGGGCATCGACGTGTTCAGTCGCATTCTGGTCGGCGCGCAGACCACCATCGTGGTCGGTGTGGTGTCGGTGTCGATCGCCGCACTGCTGGGCGTTCCGCTGGGTATGTTGGCCGGCCAGGCGGGCGGCTGGGTGGACGAGGTGGTGATGCGGGTCACCGACATCGCCTACGCGTTTCCGGCGCTGCTGCTGGCGATCCTGCTGGCAGCGCGGTTCGGCGCCTCGCCGGTGACCGCGATGACCGCCATCGGGCTGGCCACGATTCCCAGCTTCGCCCGGGTCACCCGGGCCGGCACCAAACAGGTGATGAGCAGCGACTTCGTGCTGGCGGCCCGTGCGTCAGGTACCCGGTGGCCGGGGGTCTCGCTGCGGCACGTGCTGCCCAACATCGCACCGCTGATCGGGGTGCAGGCGTCCGTCACCTTCGCGCTGGCGATCCTGGCCGAGGCGGCGCTCAGTTACCTGGGGCTCTCGACAGCGGCGATCGTGCCCACGTGGGGCAAGATGCTGCGCGACGCGCAGTCGGTGATGTTCAACGCCCCGTTGCAAGCGCTCTGGCCGGGGTTGGCGATCGCCCTGGCCGTGCTGGGGTTCAACCTGCTGGGCGACGGGCTGCGTGATCTGCTCGACCCGCGGCTGCGGGAGGTGTCATGAGCCTGTTGCAGGTGACCGATCTCACGGTGAGCTTTGGACGCCGCCGGGCCGTCGCGGTCGATTCTGTGTCGTTCGAGCTCGGGCAGGGCCAACGGCTCGGCATCATCGGCGAGTCGGGCTCAGGCAAGACCGTGACGGCACTGGCGCTGATGGGCCTGCTGCCCGAGACGGCGCACGTCACCGGGTCGATTCGGCTGGCCGGGCGTGAACTGGTCGGCCTTCCCGAAGCGAGCCTCGCCGGGCTCCGCGGCGATGTGCTGTCGATGGTGTTTCAGGAGCCGATGACCGCGCTCGACCCCACCATGCGGGTGGGACGGCAGGTGGCCGAGGTGCTGCTGCTGCACACCGCCGACCGGGGCGGATCGGCCCGAGCCCGCGTGATCGACATGCTCGGACGGGTGGGTCTGGCCGACGCTGAACGCGTGGCCGACAGCTTTCCGCACCAGTTGTCGGGCGGTCAGCGGCAGCGGTGCCTGCTCGCCATGGCGCTGATCAACTCGCCCGACCTGGTGATCTGCGACGAACCGACCACCGCGCTCGACGTGACCGTGCAGGCCCGGGTGCTGAGGCTGCTCGACGAGGTGCTGACCGCCGAGGGCGCCGCGTGCCTGTTCATCAGCCACGACCTGGCAGTGGTGTCGCAAGTGTGCACCGACGTGCTGGTCATGCTCGAGGGCCGCATCGTCGAAGCCGGCCCGGTGGCCAGGCTGTTCAGTGCACCCGAGCACCCCTACACCCGCGGGCTGGTTGCCACGGCTCGCATCGACGAGGTGCCGCCGGGGGAGCGGCTGCCCACCGTCGAAGACTTCTATCCGCGCGAGGGGGCCCGATGAGCGGCGACGCGGTGTATGAGGTGACCGACCTGTTGCGCACGTTCGGTCGGGGTGGGCACGTGCGAGCCCTCGACGGGGTGAGCCTGCAGGTCGAACGCGGGCAACGGCTCGGCATCGTGGGCGAGTCGGGTTCGGGCAAGTCGACGCTGATCAGGTTGATGGCGGCCCTGGATCGTCCGAGCTCGGGCAGCGTGCGGTTCGAGGGCCGTGAGATCGCCGGGCTGCACGAGCGTGACCTGGGCTTTCTGCGGGCGTCGGTGCAGCTCGTCTTTCAAGATCCACGCTCGTCGCTCAACCCGCGCATGACGGTGGGTTCGATCGTCACCGAGCCGTTGCGTTCACGCCGGGTGCGCAGATCGCTCGACGACGTCGACCGGGGGCAGCGGCTGCGCGAGGTGCTCGATGCGGTCGACCTGCCGCCCGACGCGGCGGGCCGCTACCCGCACGAGTTCTCCGGCGGCCAGCGACAACGCATCGCGATCGCCCGAGCGCTGGCCCCCGACCCCGAGGTGTTGATCGCCGACGAACCGGTCTCGGCCCTCGACGTGAGCGTACGGGCCCAGGTGCTGAACCTGCTGGCCGACCTCGTCGAAGCCCGTGGCCTCACCCTGATCTTCGTCAGCCACGATCTGGCTGTGGTGCGGCACCTGTGCGACTCGGTGGTGGTGATGCGGGCCGGCCGTATCGAAGAGCAGGGCAGCACCGAGCAGGTGTTCAACCACCCGCGGGCCGACTACACCACGTCATTGCTGGCCGCGATCCCGCGAATCAGGGTCGCGGACGTTGGCGACGGTTCTTAAGCTCCTGCCGCCCTTCGTCATTCCGGCGAACGCCGGAATCTCACCACGCACCCACGAGCCCTACGGACGTCACACGGCTCACCGTTCACTCGGCCAGTTGCTCGACCACCGCGTCGTGCAGCACCCCGTTCGTGGCGACGGCACCGGGCCCGGCAACCCCGTCCGCGCCGTCCAGGTTGGTGAAGCGCCCGCCGGCCTCGCGCACGATCACGTCGAGGGCGGCCATGTCGTGCAGCGCCAACTCGGGTTCGGACGCGATGTCGACCGCCCCCTCGGCGAGCAGCATGTAGCTCCAGAAGTCGCCATAGGCCCGGGTGCGCCAGCACGCACGCATCAGGTCGACGAACTGCTGCCCGCGCCCGCTGTCGACCCAGCCGTGCACTGAGCTGTACGACAGCGAGGCGTCCGCCACGTCCGACACGCCCGACACCCGGCACGGCGTGCCCTGCAGCAGCGTCTTGCCGGTGAACGCTCCGCCCCCGGCGCTGGCCCACCAGCGACGGCCCAACGCGGGCGCCGAGACCACGCCGACCACCACCTCACCCTCGACCATCAGCGCGATCAGCGTGGCCCACACGGGCACCCCGCGCACGTAGTTCTTGGTGCCGTCGATCGGGTCGATCACCCAGCGCCTGGGGCCCCAGCCGGTGTCTTCACGCTCCTCGCCGTGCACCGCATCGCGGGGCCGCGCCGTCTTGAGGGTGCGCCTGATCGCGTCTTCGACCGCCACGTCGGCGTCGCTCACCGGAGTCAGATCGGGCTTGGCCGTGACCTGCAGGTCGAGTGCCTTGAACCGGCTCATGGTCAGCGAGTCGGCGTTGTCGGCCATCATGTGCGCCAGCCGAAGATCGTCCAGATAGTTCTGATCGGGCATGCTGCTCAACCTATCCGCAACCGGCGCACCAACCGGGCATCAGCCACCGGACGGCCGGTCGAGCCAGGCGCCCTCCATGCGGCGAAACGACTCCAGCCGCTCAGGGGCCAGTCTGCCGTCGGCCACCGCGACGTCCAGGGCGCACTCCGGCGCTCCCGTCGCGTGCGTGCACCCGCGCGGGCAATCAGCGGTCAGCGCCTCCAGGTCGGGAAAGGCCGCCACGATCGAGGCCGGGGTGACGTGGCTCAGCCCGAACGAGCGGACGCCCGGGGTGTCGATCACCCAACCCGCATCGTCGGGCAGCTCCAGCGCCACAGCCGAGGTGGACGTGTGTCGCCCCCGTCCGGTGACTTCGTTGACTTCGCCGGTCGCTCTGTCGACGCCGGGAATCAGCGCGTTGACCAGTGTGGACTTGCCGACACCCGAGTGGCCGACCAGCACACTGGTGCGGCCGCGCAACAACCCCCGCACTGCTTCGAGATCTGCCCCCGGCTGCACCGCCACGATCGGAATCTCGAGCGGAGCATAGGCGGCGATCAGTTCGTCGGCCGGAGCGAGATCCTCTTTGGTCAGGCACAACACCGGGTCGAGGCCTGCGTCGTAGGCGGCCACCAGAATGCGGTCGATCATGCCCATGCGCGGCGGTGGGTCGGCCAGCGCGGTGACGATCACGAGCTGATCGGCGTTGGCCACGATCGGCCGCTCGAACGGATCGGTGTCGTCGGCGGTGCGGCGCAGCACGGTGGTGCGCGGCAGCACCTCGACCACCCGCGCCAGCGTGCCCTCGTCACCGCTCAGGTCGCCGACCACCCGCACCCGGTCTCCCACGATCACGCCCTTGCGCCCGAGTGCCCGCGCCTTGGTGGCGGTGAGCGGCACGCCCTCATGCAGGCAGCGATACCGTCCCCGGTCGATGGTCACCACGATCGCCTCAGCGGCGTCGGAGTAGTCCGGACGGTCTTTGGTGCGGGGCCGCGAGCCGCGACCGGGGCGTCCGAAGCCTTCGTGGTCGTCGTCGGTGACGCCCCCCCGCAACCGCCGGCTCACCGCTGGCCCAGCAGGTGCTGCCACAGGCCCGCGAAGTCGGGCAGCGTCTTGGTGGTGCAGGTCAGATCGTCCAGTTCGACACCAGACACGGCCAGTGCAAGCAGGCTGCCGGCGTGCGCCATGCGGTGATCGGCGTAGGTGTGAAAGACGCCGCCGTGCAAGGGCGCGGGCGTGACGCGCAGGCCGTCCGCGGTCTGCTGCACCCGGCCACCCAGCGCGTTCAACTCGGTTTCGAGGGCGGCCAGCCGGTCGGTCTCGTGCCCGCGCACGTGCGCCACGCCGCTGATCGTGCCCGGAGCGTCGGCCACCGCGAGCAGGGCCGCCGCCACGCAGGTGAGTTCGCTGGTGAGGCTCAGGTCGAGGTCGACGCCCCGCACCCGGCCGTCGCCGCTCACCGTCACCTCTCCTGGACGGCGCACCACCTCGGCACCCAACGCCGCCAGCACGTCGAGAATGGCGTCGGCGGCCTGCACGGTGTGGTCGGGCCAGGCGGTGGTCACGCTGCCGCCGACGAGCAGCGGTGCGGCCAGAAACGTGGCGGCGTTGATCAGGTCGGGCTCGATCGTCTCGTCCCGGGCCGCGATCGCGCCCGGAGCCACCACCCAGTGGTCGGGCTCGGGTTCGACAACCGCGACGCCCCGGTCGCGCAGCATCGCGACGGTCAGACCGATGTGTGGTCGCGACGGCAGCGCACCGCCACGGTGCCGCAGATCGAGACCCCGTTCGAACCGGGCACCGGCCAGTAGCAGTCCCGACACGAACTGGCTCGACCCCGAGGCGTCCACGGTCACCGCGCCGCCGGGTACCCGTCCGGCCCCCTGCACGGTGAAAGGCAGCGACTCCGGGTGGTCGATGCTCACCCCAGCCCGCTGCAGGCCGAGCAGCAGTGGTGCGACCGGACGATCGTGCGCCTCGACATCGCCGTGGAAGCGGCTGGCCCCATGGGCGAGCGCGGCGAGGGGCGGAACGAACCGCATGATGGTGCCGGCCAGCCCCACGTGCACGTCGTGGGGGGTGAACCGCTCGGGCGGGGTGACCCGGACGACGCCGTCCGAGAGGTCGGTGAAACGCACGCCGAACCCTTGCAGGGCGGCCCGCATCAAGCGGGTGTCGCGGGCTTCCAACACCCCGGTCAGGGTGCTGGGGCCTGCGGCGAGGGCCGCCAGCACGTACCCACGTGCGGTGGCCGACTTCGAACCGGGCACCACGATAGACGCCGACAGCGGCCCGGCCGAAGCAGGAGCCGCCGCCGGACTCACTTCAGCGCACCTTCAATCGTCTTGGTGGCCTTCGACGCGACCTTCTTGGCCTTGCGGGCGGCCCTGCGGCCTTCGCGCTGCAACGACTTCTTGGTGCGCTCGGCCTCGCGAGCCACCGCAGCCTTGGTGTGCTCGGCCTCGCGACCCAGCATCTCGGCGCGGGTCTTGGCCTTGTAGGCGAGCGTGGGCTGGCCCTCGGTGTCGCCCGCGGCCAGCAGCACGCCGCCGGTGAGGGCGAGGTCACGCACGAAATCGCCGGTGCGTTCGCCGTCACCCGACGGGCCGACCGGAGCGCTGTCGACCAGGGTGGGCACCATCGACACCGCCAGCACGAGCGCACCCACGCGGCGTCCGAGGCCGGTGGCGAGGCTGAGGCCGCCGGCGATCTGCGCCAGGCCGGTCAGCTTGACCAGGCCCTTGGCGTCTTCGGGCAGGTAGGCGGCGGCCTGCGGCGGCAACGTCTTCTCGGCCAGCGGCAGAAACGTCTTGGCGATCGGCTCAGTGGCCGGCACCAGAGATTCGGGGTTGCGCAGGGCTTTGACCCCGTTCACGACGAAGAAGCTGGCCAGCATGGTGCGGGCGGCGAAACGCAGCAGACTCATGGGTCTATGTCTAGCGCCTGGGGGGCGTTTGTCCAAGCGGCTGCGGGCTAATCTCACCCCTATGTGCGGACGCTACGCGGCCTCGGCCGATGCCGAACTGCTCGACGAGATCTTCGTCATCGACGAGGTGGACGGCCCACTGCCGCCCGCGCGCTACAACATCGCCCCGACCGACCCCGTGGTTGCGGTGGTCGAGCGGGTGCGCAAGGACGCCCCCGACGAGGTCACCCGCAAACTGGTGCCGCTGCGTTGGGGCCTGGTGCCGTCGTGGTCGAAGGACGCCAAGGGTGCGGCGCGCCTGATCAACGCCCGGTTCGAGACGGTGGCCGAGAAACCGGCGTTTCGCAGGGCGCTGGCAGCCCGGCGCTGTCTGTTGCCCGCCGACGGCTACTACGAGTGGTACGCGCCGGCCGCTGACGCCGACCTGCCGGCCAGCCGTCGTCCGCCCAAGCAGCCGTTCTTCATTCACCCCAGCGACGGCTCGTTGCTCGCGATGGCCGGACTGTACGAGTTCTGGAAGAGCCCGGCGGGGGAGTGGCTGGCCACCTGCACGATCATCACCACCCGCGCGGCCGACGCGGTGGGCCACATACACGACCGCATGCCGATGACCGTGCCCCCCGACCGCTGGGACGCCTGGCTCGACCCGACGCTGACCGACGGAGCCTGCGACCTGTTGCAGCCCCCGGGGGCCGCGTTGGAGGCATACGCGGTGTCACGCCTGGTCAGCACCGTCGGCAACGACGGCCCCGAGTTGATCGAACCGCTGCACGAGTCCTGAGCCAGAAGGGCCCCAGTTCTACTTCTTTCTCGGAGCCGGACAGGGGACGGTTCTACTTCTGTCTCAGGGGACGGTTCTACTTCTGTCTCAGGGGATCTGGTTCACCCCCCCCGTGCGGTGGGTTGGTCGACGGCAGCGTCATCTCACGCACCATGGGGAATACCGCGCCCGCGCGTCCCGTTGCACCGACTGTGATCAGCACGTTCGCCAGCGCACCGGCCACCCCTGCTCCGGCGCCTGCGCTCGCCGACCGGCTAGGCTCGTACGTGATGACCATTCCTGCCGCCGACGAGGCCCTCACCGCTGCCGAGCAGAGTGACGGTGCCGCGGTCGATGCCACCACCGAGACCGACGCCGAGCGTGCCCTGCGCTTCGAGCGCGATGCCCTGGTCTACCTCGATCAGCTCTACGGCGCCGCGTTGCGCATGACCCGCAACCCTTCCGACGCCGAAGACCTGGTGCAAGACACCTACGTCAAGGCGTTCGCGTCGTTTCACCAGTTCACGCCCGGCACCAACCTGAAGGCCTGGCTGTACCGCATTCTGACCAACAGCTTCATCAACACCTACCGAAAGAAGCAGCGCCAGCCGCAGACCTCGGGCGGCGACCAGATCGAAGACTGGCAGTTGGCCCGGGCCGAGGCGCACACCTCCGACGGCCTGCGCAGCGCCGAAATGGACGCCCTCGACCGCATGCCCGACTCAGCGGTCACCCAGGCCATGAACGACCTTTCGCCGGACTTCAGGCTCGCCGTCTACCTGGCCGACGTCGAAGGCTTCTCGTACAAAGAGATCGCCGAGATCATGGGCACCCCGATCGGCACCGTGATGTCGCGGCTGAACCGGGGTCGCAACCAACTGCGCACCGCCCTGTCTGACTTCGCGCGTGAGAACGGCCTGAACCGTCGGGGTGGTGACGATGACGAGTCCTGAGTGCGCCATCGCTCTCGAGCGCCTGTACCAGTTTCTCGACCACGAGCTGGACGACGCCGACGCCGACGCCATTCGCGCCCACCTCGACGCCTGCGAGCCCTGCTTGGACGCCTACGGCGTCGAAGAGCACATCAGAACCCTGGTGCGGCGCTGCTGCACGGCCTCGAAGGCCCCGGACGCGCTGCGGGTGCGGGTCACCCAGGTCACCACGATGACCGTGGTGGTGCGCCAGACTCCCGCCGGCTGAGCGGCACGACGGCACCACAAAGGATCAGCCCCGGCACCATCTGGTGCCGGGGCTGATCGGTTGTTCGGTCAGGCGTTGGGACGCTTGCCGTGATTCGCCTTGTTCTTCTTGCGGGAACGACGCTTGCGTCCACCCTTGCCCATGCCGGTCTCCTTCGTTGCTGCTCGTGGGGCGCCGTCGGCGCGGTCATCCATTCTGCCATAGGGTGACACGCATGCTGACGATGGCCGAGGTGATCGACGCGCACACGTCACTCAAAGCCAGTGACGTGATGTGGCTCGAACACCTGGTGGCCGAATGGCACCTGCTGGCCGACCTGGCGTTCTCTGACCTGATCCTGTGGGTTCCCGACGTCGACGACAACGTGTTCTGGGCCTGTGCGCAGGTGCGTCCGACCACGGGCCCCACCGCCCTCGAGGACGACGTGGTGGGCGAAGACGTGCACTACGACCCCGAGCATCAGGTGACCGAGGCCTACCTCTCGCACGAGATCGTGAAGACCAGCGGCAACCAGCTCAGCGCCGGCATTCCGGTTGACGTGCACACCATTCCCGTGGTGCGTGACGGCCGGGTGATCGGCATCGTCGAGGCACACACCAATCGAATGGGGGTGCGCGCGCCCGGTGCCCTCGAAGACGCCTATCTCGAGGCGGCCGACGTGCTCTCGGGCATGGTGCACCGGTGCGAGTACCCGACCGACACCGACAAGTCGGTGCCGTGGGTGTCGCCGCGGGTCGGTGACGGCATGATTCGCGTCAAGGCCGACGGCATCGTGGCCTACGCCAGCCCGAACGCCCTCAGTGCCTACCGCCGGCTCGGCCTCACCGCCGATCTCGAGGGCGAGAACCTAGCCCACGTCACCATGGCGCTGTTGCGCGACCGGGCGCCGGTCGAGATGTCGCTTCCCAACGTGCTGCGGGGCCAGGGCCAGCAAGAGGTCGAGGTCGAGACCGCCGACGTGCAGTTGCGGCTGCGCATCATCAAGCTCGCGGACGACTCCGGACCCGTCGGCCAGCTGGTGCTCTGCCGCGACACCACCGAGTTGCGCAGCCGTGAGCGGCAACTCGTCACCAAGGACGCCACCATTCGTGAGATTCACCACCGGGTCAAGAACAACCTGCAGACCGTGGCAGCGCTGCTGCGGCTGCAGGCGCGGCGCATCTCGCTGCCCGAGGCCAAGGGCGCACTAAGCGACGCGATGAAGCGGGTGGGCGCCATCGCGGTGGTGCATGAGATCTTGTCGCAGGCCTTCGACACTGCGGTGAAGTTCGACGACGTGGCAGACCGGCTGCTGCGGATGGTGGTCGACGTGGCGGCCACCGGCGAGCCGGTGCAGCTCAAACGCGAAGGCACGTTCGGCTACGTGCCCGCCGACGTCGCGACCAGCCTGTCGCTGGTGCTCACCGAGCTGTGCCAGAACGCGATCGAGCACGGGCTGGGCCAGCAGCGTGGCGTGGTGTGGGTGCGTCCCCAGCAGACCGACGGACGGCTCGTGGTCGAGGTGACCAACGACGGCGAGCCGCTGCCGCCCGATTTCGAGATCGGATCGTCCAACAGCCTGGGCCTGTCGATCGTCACCACCCTGGTGGACGACCTGGGCGGCGAGTTCAGCCTCAGATCAGGCGACAAGGCGGTGGGCACGGTGGCCAGAGTGTCGATTCCGCTGGGTTGACAGGCGCTCGTTCGCCTTGACCGGGGGGAGGGGGGAGAGATCCCGGCGTTCGCCGGGATGACGAGTGCCGCCGGATGGCGGTGCACGATGGACGACCCCGGTGAGGGCTGCGTTCAGCTGGCCCGCACGCGCGAGCGGGCGGCCCGGCGCTTCAGCGCCCGACGTTCGTCTTCGCTCAGGCCGCCCCATACCCCGTGGTCCTGCCCGGCGTCCAAGGCCCACTGCAGGCAGGCTTCGCGGACGTCGCAGCGCTTGCACACCTTCTTGGCTTCCTGAATCTGCATCAGGGCCGGACCGGTGTTGCCGACGGGGAAGAACAGCTCCGGGTCCTCGGTGAGGCAGGCAGCGCGGTGGCGCCAATCCATGCGGTTTCCAACTCCTTCACGTGGAAGATCAGGTGCCCGACAGGGCGGGAGCGCCGCCTGACCGGCAGCGCACAACTTTACGACTATAGCGTGGCAAGGCAATGCCGACCACGACAAGATGCCAATCACTAAATGAACGGATCGGCACCGGTATTCCCGTCCGGGCACAGGTGTGCGGCGGCACTAGGGTGGGTCTGTGCGCAACCGTCCCATCGGCCTGGTCGTGGCCTGTGCCAGCACCACCCTGCTTGGGCTGGTGTTTCTGGTGTTCGCGGGCATCAGCGCCACGGCCGGTCACGGGGTGTTCAGCCTGCAGATCGGTCTGTTGCTGGCCGCGTACGGGCTGCTGCTGATCGCCTCGGCGGTCGGCGTGTGGCACCTGCGCATGTGGGCGCGCGGCGCGCTGGTCGCTTTCACCCTGATGGCGGGCTTCGGCTTCGGTGAATACCTGGCCGAACAGGTGTGGCTGTGGCCGCTGGTCGCGGTGTGCCTCGCCGGCGTGGTGGGTGCCGTACTGCCCAGCACCACCCGCGCATTGCAGGCCGGCGTCAGCTCAGCCGACCGGCCCCGGCCGCCGGGCGGGCCACGAAGGTGGCTGGGGCGTCTCGGCCGCTCCGAGCGAACTCCCTAGTCACCGCCTCGGCGATCGTGTCGACGTCGTCGAGCGACGCGAGCGCCAGCACGCAGCCGCCGAAGCCGCCCCCCGTCATGCGCGCACCGAGCGCTCCGTTGGCCAACGCGACCTCGACGGCCTGGTCGACCGACTCCTCAGTGATCTCGTAGTCGTCGCGCATCGATACGTGCGACGCCGTCATCAGTTCGCCCAGTCGGGGCAGATCATCGGCCCGCAGAGCCGCGCAGGCGTCGAGCACCCGCTGGTCCTCGGTCACCACGTGCCGCGCCCTGCGCACCAGTCGTTCGTCACCGAGGCTCGCCAGCCGTTCGGCGAGACCGTCCACGGCCACGTCACGCAGGGCGGGCACGCCGAGCAGACGCGCCGCCTGTTCACAATCGGCGCGTCGCGTCGCGTACTCGCCGTCGGCGTGGCTGTGCCGGGTGAGGGTGTCGACCACCAGAATCGCCTGGCCGTGCGCGGCCAGGTCGAGCGGCACCTGCTCCACCTCGAGCGAGCGGCAGTCGAGAAACAGCGCGTGCCCCTCGGTGCAGAGCGTGGACGCCGCCTGGTCCATCAGGCCGGTCGGTGCACCCACGTAGGCGTTCTCGGTGCGCCGGGCGAGCTTTGCGCGGTCCATCGGCGCGATGCCCAGGTCGTACAGGTCGTTCAGCGCTTCGACCAGCACGCATTCGATGGCGGCCGACGACGACAATCCGGCCCCGATCGGCACGTCCGAGGCCAGAGCCAGGTCGGCACCGCCGACCTGGTAGCCGGCTTCGCGCAGCGCCCAGAACACCCCGCCAAGGTAGGCGTGCCAGCCGTCGTTGTTGGGTGCGAGCGCCCCCAGCGTGGTCTCGAACTGCTCACCGAGGTCGACCGAGACGATTCTGATCACGCCGTCGTCGCGCCGGCCGGCGGCCAGATAGGCCGCCTGGGGCAGGGCGAAGGGCATCACGAAGCCGTCGTTGTAGTCGGTGTGCTCACCGATCAGGTTGATTCGTCCGGGTGCCCGCCAAATGCCTTCGGGCGCCGCCCCAGTCATGGTCTGGTACGCGTCGAGCACCGCAAGGTCCAGGGTCATGGTTCTCCTCATCGAAAGCACGGGGCCGCGTTCTGCAGCGGGGTTGACGCGGGTAGAGTACCGCCCTCACTGGGGCCGACGCTGCCGAATCGACCCCGTCAACGGCGAGTCGTCAGTCGGCCAGGGCCGACTCCAACAGGGTGTCCTGCTGCGCGCGGTGCACCTTCATCGACCCCACCGACGGGGCCGATGCGGCCGGCCGGGTCACCGGCGTCATGCGCAACTCGTAGCCGGGCAGGAACGCTGCCACGGCCTCGGGCAGATGCTGGGCCATGAACCACCAGGCGCCCTGGTTCTCGGGCTCGTCCTGCACGTAGCGCACCTGTGCGGTCTTGGGCAGTTCGCCCAGCAGCGCCGCGAGCTCTTTGGCCGGCAGCGGGTACAGCCGCTCGAGCGAGAGAATCGCCACCTTGTCGTCGAGCCCCGCTTCGTGCCGGGCGGTCATCAGGTCCCAGCGCAGCTTGCCCGAACAGATCAGAATGCGGTCGACCTTGGACGGGTCGGTGATGGTGGGGTCGCCCATCGCCGGCTGCCAACGTCCCTGGGTGAAGTCGCTGGGCTGAGAGACGGCCTGCTTGTTGCGCAGCATCGACTTGGGCGTGGCGATCACCACCGGCCTGTGCCAGTTCACGTAGGCGTGGGTGCGCAGCAGATGGAAGTAGCTGGCCGGGGTGGACGGCTGGCAGACCGCCAGAGCGCCTTCGTGGCACAGCTGCAGCCACCGCTCGATGCGCATCGAGCTGTGGTCGGGGCCCTGACCCTCGTAGCCGTGGGGAAGCAGCAGCACCACGCCCGACTTCTGGGTCCACTTGGCGTTGCCCGAGCTGATGAACTCATCAACGATGGTCTGGGCGCCGTTCGCGAAGTCGCCGAACTGCGCCTCCCAGCACACCAGAGCGTCGGGCGCGGCCACCGAGTAGCCGTACTCGAAGCCCATCGACGCGTACTCGCTGAGCAGCGAGTCGTACACGTGAAACATGCCCTGGTTGTCGGAAAGGTGGTTGAGCGGCACGTAGCCCTCGGCGGTTTCGCGGTCGATCACGGCGGCGAACCGCTGCACGAACGTGCCGCGCCGCGAGTCCTGCCCGACCAGTCGCACTGGACGGCCCTCCATCAGCAGCGAGCCGAAGGCGAGTAGCTCAGCGGTGGCCCAGTCGATCGGGCCGTTGACGATGCCGTCGGCGCGCCGCTCGAGTTGCGGCAGCACCTTGGGGTGCACGGCGAATCCCTCGGGGAACGTGACGTGCGCCCGGGCCACCTTCGCCATGGTCTCGGCCGAGATGGTGGTGCCCTGGGTTTTGCCGAGCTTCGGCGGGTAGTAGGGCACCCGGCGGTACGAGTCGTCGGCCTCGGCGTCTTCGCGCGCCTTCTTGAACACACTCTCCAGACCGTCACGGAACCGGGTCAGCACGGCTTCGGCGTCTTCGGTGCTGATGTCGCCGCGGCCGATCAGGGCCTCGGTGTACAGCTTGCGCACACTGCGCTTCTGTTCGATCAGGTCGTACATGCGCGGCTGGGTGAAGCTGGGGTCGTCGCCCTCGTTGTGCCCGCGCCGGCGGTAGCACACCACGTCGAGCACGACGTCTTTGTTGAACCGCTGCCGGTATTGGAAGGCGAGTTGCGCGATGCGGGCGACGGCCTCGGGGTCGTCGCCGTTGATGTGAAAGATCGGCGACTGAATGGCCTTGGCCACATCGGTGCAATACACCGAGGTGCGCGAATCGTACGGCGAGGTGGTGAACCCGACCTGGTTGTTCACCACGACGTGGACGGTGCCGCCGGTCTTGTAGGGCCGCAGTTGGCTCATCTGCAACGTTTCGTACACCACGCCCTGACCGGCGAACGACGCGTCGCCGTGCAGCAGAATCGGCAGCACCGGAAAGCCCTCGGCGGCGGCCAACTGGTCGAGCTTGGCCCGCGCGATGCCTTCGAGCACCGGGTCGACCGCTTCGAGATGCGACGGGTTCGCGGCCACGGAGGTCTTGATCGTCTTGCCCGACAGGGCGGTGAACTGGCCCTCGGCGCCCAGGTGGTACTTCACGTCGCCGGTGCCCTGGGCGTTGCGCGGGTCGACGCTGCCCTCGAACTCCTTGAAGATCTGGCCGTAGCTCTTGCCCACGATGTTGGCCAGCACGTTGAGCCGACCGCGGTGCGGCATGCCGATGCACACCTCGTCGAGGCCGGAGTTGGCTGCGGCGTCGCACAGCTCGTCCAACAACACGATGGTCGACTCGCCACCCTCGAGGCTGAACCGTTTCTGGCCGACGAACTTGGTCTGCAGAAAGGTCTCGAAGATCTCGGCCTCGTTGAGCCGGTCGAGAATGCGCAGGTGTTCTTCGCGCGGCCAGGGTGCGTGCGGCACCTCGACGCGGCGTTGAATCCAGGCGCGCTGCTCGTTGTCTTGAATGTGCATGTATTCGATGCCCACACTGCGGCAGTACGAGCCGCGCAGGGTGGCCAGAATGTCGCGCAGCGTCATGACCTCGCCGTCGTGGCCGCCGAAGTTGCCCACCGGAAACTCGCGGTCCAGATCCCACAGCGTGAGCCCGTGATACTCCAGCGTGAGCTCGGGGTGCGAGCGCTGCCGGTATTCGAGCGGGTCGATGTCGGCCATCAGGTGCCCGTGCTGCCGGTAGGCGGCGATCAGCGAGAACACCCGGGCCGACTTGGGAATCTGCCCCGGACGTTCGGCGCTGACGTCTTGCGCCCACCGGATCGGCGCGTAGGGAATGCGCAGCGAGGCGAAGATCTCGTCGTAGAAGCCGTGCTTGCCCAGCAGCAGTTCGTGAATGACCTTGAGGAACTCGCCCGACTGGGCGCCCTGAATGATGCGGTGGTCGTAGGTCGAGGTCAGCGTGGTGACCTTCGACACCCCCGCCTCGGTGATGCGGCGCAGCGAGGCGCCCTGAAACTCGGGCGGGTAGTCGATCGAGCCGACGCCCAGAATGAGGCCCTGGCCGGCCATGAGGCGCGGCACCGAATGGCTGGTGCCGATGCCGCCGGGGTTGGTCAGCGTGGCGGTGGTGCCCTGAAAGTCCGACACCTCGAGCTTGCCCTGGCGGGCCTTGCGCACGACTGCCTCGTAGGCGGCCCAGAACTGGCCGAAGTTGAGTTGCTCGCAGCCCTTGATGTTGGGCACCAGCAGCTGGCGACCGCCGTCCTTGGTGGGAAGGTCGATCGCCAGGCCCAGGTTGATCGTGTTGGGCTCGACCAGAAACGGCTTGCCGTCGGCCTCTTCGTAGGCGTTGTTCATCGCCGGCACCTGCTTGAGCGCCTGGATCATCGCGTAGCCGATGAGGTGCGTGAACGAGATCTTGCCGCCGGTCGACCTGGCCAGATGGGCGTTCACCATCAGCCGCTGGTCGATGGCGAGCTTCATCGGCACGTTGCGCACCGAGGTGGCCGTCGGCATGGCCAGCGAGGCGTCCATGTTGCGTGCGGTTCGCATGGGCGCGCCCTTGAGCTGCACCCGGGTGGGCTCGCTGGCCTGCTCTTTGCGCACAACCAGACTGGGCCGGTTGGCCGACAGGCCCATGCCGGTGCCCGGCGACTCGGGTGCCGCATCGTGACCGGCGGTGGCCGACGACTCGACGGTGGCGGTCGGCGCGGCGGAGCCGTTCGCAGGGGCCGGCGCAGGGCGAGGACGGGCGGGCCGCGGACCACGCTCGGCGACCACGCTGTAGGAGTCGTGGGACTTGGAGGGGGCGGGTTGATTCTTGGCCCCCTCTTGCTGCTGAGGCTTCTCGTCGGCAGTGGGCTTGCTGGTCGGCTCGGCTGACGGCTTCGGCGACGACTGCACCGGCTCAGGTGTCGGCTCCGGGGCCGTCTCGGCCGGCGGTTGCGAAGCTGCCGGTGTGGACGGCTTCGCGGGCTCGGCCTTGACCTCCCACGCGTCATCGGACACGGAGCCACCATCGGCGGCGGAAGAGCCTGCGCCGCGCTCGGCGAAGAACTGCTGCCAACGGTCGTCCACCGAGTTCGGATCGCTCTGGTACGCCTGGTACATCTCGTCGATGAGCCAGTCGTTGGCACCAAATTCATCAGTCGATGGCTTGTCCGTCGTCAGATTCTCGTGCGCGAGAGCCACGATCGCCTTCTTCCCGTTACCTGCACAGGCCGCGACGCCTGTTGCCGCTTTGATGCTACTCAGCGAGCCGGTGAGGCGAAACCGGCCATGCCGGTGGCTGGGCCGACTGGTCAGTGTTTCGCCGACGGCGTAGAGCCACACTGGGTTTCACGCTGTCGCCTTTGTACAAGACCCTCTCGGGCCGTCCGAGGCAGCATGACAACGAGACGACAAACCACAGCGAGGAGCGGCAATGTCCGAGTCAGCACCAGCAACATTGGCCATGGTCACCATCGACTGCGCAGACCCGGCAGCCGAGGCGGCGTTCTGGGCCGCTGCGCTGGGGTGGCAGAACAGCTACTCCGACGAGAACTACGGCATGGTCACCAAGGGCGACCGGCGCATCGGCTTCGGCCGCGTCGAGGGCTGGAAGGCGCCCGGCTGGCCGAACACCTCCGGCACCAAGCAGTTCCACTTCGACCTGGCGGTGGACGATCTGGCCGAGGCTGAAGCGAAGCTGCTCGAGCTGGGTGCCACCAAGCCCAGCGAGCAGCCGTCCGAGGACTGGGTGGTGCTGCGTGACCCCGACGGCCACCCGTTCTGCCTGACCAAGGCGGCCAACTGGGGTTGAGTCGGAATCAGGGGCCGCAACACGACGCCAAAGGCCCAGTCGAACACATCGTTCGACTGGGCCTTTTCTTCTGCGCCCCCGGCAGGATTCGAACCTGCGCACCCGCCTCCGGAGGGCGGCGCTCTATCCCCTGAGCTACGGGGGCCCGGGTCACCGGACCGGCCACTGACTGTACCGCATGGCCTCCGGCCGCATCGAATCGCGAAGTGGCGCGAGTTGGGGACGGTTCCTAACTCGCGCCAAGCGCCATGCGAACCGTCGGTCTCGCGGACGGCCTGCTTTGCGCATCTGCACGGCATGCCGGCGAGTAGGGTTCGAGCCATGCGGGTACTGCGAGCGCTGTCGTCGCTGCTCGTGACCGTGACCCTGATCGGGTGCACCAGCCAGTCGACTGCACCCGGCCCGGCCGTGCTGCGCGACTCGGCGCCACCGTGGCCGGCGCCACGTGACGGGCTGGCGCAGATTCAGGCCGCCGGCCTGGAGCCGTCCCGGCTCGACGACACCAGCGGCCAGCGCCGATTCACCCTCACCATCGCGATCGACGGCACCCCAGTGGCACTGGTGCCCTACATCGGCATGGACCGCCCCCGCGCGCTTCAGGGGCCGGCGCACACCCACGACGACTCCGGGGTGGTGTGGCTCGAAGGCCGGGGCGCCGACACCGTCACCCTCGGCCAGTTCTTCACGTTGTGGGGGGTGCGGTTCGACGCGAAATGCCTCGGTGCCTCCTGCGGAACCGTCGCCGTCGAGGCGGACGGCACGAAGGTCGCCAACCCCGTCGCGCTGAAGCTGGCCACTGTCACACACACGCTTCATCTCGACGTCACCAGCGGGTGATCCCAGCCGCCGGGAGTGGGCCGTGCCACAGGCGCCGCTCTGGCACAGTGGTGCCTCATGACCCACATGCACGTCGCCGGCTCGATTCACGCCGACGCGACCTCGCCCGCGCCGCTGTGGCTGACCCGTCCCGACGACGTGAACGCCCTGACCGCGGCCGTGTGGAGCAAGAACGCCTTTCGTAACGCCGATGGTGAAGTCGAGATCGCCGGCCGCACCGCCGCCTCGATCGTCGCCGAGATGGGCAGCCCGGTCTACGTGATCGACGAGGACGACTTTCGCACCCGGGCCCGCGAGTGGCGCGACGCCTTCGCCGGCTGGGACGTGTTCTACGCCGGCAAGTCGTTTCTGTGCACCACGGTGGCCCGCTGGATCGCCGAGGAGGGCCTGGGGCTCGACGTCTGCTCGGGCGGCGAACTGGCCGTCGCCCTGCGCGGCGGCATGACCCCCGCCCGCATCGGCATGCACGGCAACAACAAGAGCGTGGACGAACTGCGCGCCGGCCTCAGCGCCGGGGTGGGCCGCATCATCGTCGACTCGTCGCACGAAATCACCCGGCTGGAGCAGCTCTGCGCCGAACTGGGCACGGTGGCCGAGGTGATGATCCGGGTGACCACCGGCGTCGAGGCGCACACCCACGAGTACATCGCCACCGCGCACGAAGACCAGAAGTTCGGCTTCTCGATCAACGGCGGGGCGGCACTGGTGGCCATGGTGCGCAGCCATCACAGCCCCTACATCGACCTGAAGGGCATTCACAGCCACATCGGCTCGCAGATCTTCGACACCAACGGGTTCGAGGTGGCTGCGCGCCGCACGCTGAAGCTGATGGCGCAGTTTCACGAGGCCACCGGCGTCACGCTGGCCGACCTCGATCTCGGCGGCGGCTTCGGCATCAGCTACATCAAGGAAGACACCCCGGCCACGCCCGCCGAGCTGGCCGCCGGGCTGCGCTTGATCGTCGAGCACGAGTGTCGCGGCTTCGGGTTGCCGGTGCCGCGCATGTCGATCGAACCCGGACGTGCCATCTGCGGCCCGCCCGGCACCGCCATCTACACCGTCGGCACGGTGAAGACGGTCGACATCGGTTCGGGCCAGAGCCGGCGCTACGTGGCGGTCGACGGGGGCATGAGCGACAACATTCGTCCGGCCCTCTACGCCGCCGAGTATTCCGCCACCCTGGCCAATCGGGCCGGCGAGGGCGGTCCGGTGCTGTCGCGCGTGGTCGGCAAGCACTGCGAGGGCGGCGACATTCTGGTCAGGGACGAGTTTCTGCCCGACGACGTCGGCCCCGGCGACCTGATCGCGGTGCCCGCGGCCGGCGCGTACAGCCGGTCGATGGCGAGCAACTACAATCACGTTCCGCGCCCGCCCGTGGTCGCCGTGCGCGACGGCCACCTCAGCACGCTGCTGCGGCGCGAAACCATGGACGATCTGCTGGCGCTCGACCCCGGGGCCTGAGAAAGATGAGGACGCAATGACTCCGGCCAGACCGCTCAAGGTGGCCCTGCTGGGCTGCGGCGTGGTGGGTTCACAGGTGGCCCGACAGATGCTCGAGGGCGGCGACGAGTTTCAGGCCCGGGTGGGCCGTCGGCTCGACCTGGTCGGCATCTCTGTGCGCAACCTGGCCAAAGACCGTCCCGGCATCGATGCGGCACTGCTCACCGACGACGCCGCCGAACTCGTGGCCCGCAAGGGCATCGATCTCGTGATCGAGGTGATGGGCGGCGTCGAACCTGCGCGCAGCCTGATTCTGGCCGCGATGGCGGGTGGTGCTTCGGTGATCACCGCCAACAAGCAGTTGCTGGCCCAAGACGGCCCGACGCTGTACGAGGCTGCGGCCGAGGCCGGTGTGGACCTGTATTACGAGGCTGCGGTGGCGGGGGCGATTCCGATCATCCGCCCGCTGCGCGAGTCGCTGGTGGGCGACGAGGTCACCGCGGTCAAGGGCATCGTCAACGGCACCACCAACTTCATTCTCGACAAGATGACCACCGAGGGCTCGTCGTTCGACGAGGTGCTCGCCGAGGCGCAACGGCTCGGTTACGCCGAAGACGACCCGACCGCCGACGTCGAGGGGCTGGACGCCGCCGCCAAGGCCGCGATTCTGGCCAGCCTGGCCTTTCACAGCCGGGTGAACCTCGACGACGTCGACTGCGAAGGCATCACCACAGTGACCGCCGACGACGTGGCGACGGCGGCCGAACTGGGTTACGTGATCAAACTGCTGGCCCGCTGCGCGCTGGCTCCCGACAACTCGATCTCGGTGGGCGTGCACCCCACGCTGGTGCCGGCCAACCACCCGTTGGCGAACGTGTCGGGCGCGTTCAACGCCGTGTTCATCGAGTCGCGGCACGCTGGGCAGCTCATGTTCATGGGCCCGGGGGCCGGAGGTGCGCCGACGGCGTCCGCCGTGTTGGGCGACGTGATCACCGCAGCTCGTAACCGGGTGCGGGGTGTGGCCGGGCCGGGGGAGTCGTCGTACTCGGCGCGTCCGGTCACCCCCCGCAACCTGGTGCCGTCGCGGTTCTACGTGGCTCTGAGCGTCGACGACGAGCCTGGCGTACTGGCCAAGATCGCGGCGAGCTTCGCCCGCTACCAGGTCTCGATTCAGGCGGTGCGGCAAGAGAGCGAACCGGGGCGTCCACTGGGTCAGGGGGCACGGCTGGCGATTCTCACCCACGCGGCTCGGGTGGGTGACATGAAGGCGGCGGTCGAAGATCTCGCTGCCATGCCCGAGGTCACCGGCGGCATCACGCTGATGCGGGTCGAGGGCTGAGCCGTGCGGTTGGCCTGCCTCGATCTGGAAGGGGTGTTGATACCCGAGATCTGGATCGCCGTCGCCGAGGCCACCGGCATCGAGGGGCTGCGGCGCACCACCCGTGACGAACCCGACTATGACGCACTGATGCGCTACCGGCTCGACCTGCTCGAGCGCAACGGACTCACCCTGAGCAAGATCCAGCAGGTGATCGGCACGCTCGCCCCCATGCCGGGGGCCGTCGAGATGGTCGACTGGCTGCGGCAGCGGTTTCAGGTCGTGATTCTGTCGGACACCTTCTACGAGTTCGGTATGCCGTTCATGGCCAAGCTGGGCCACCCGACGCTGCTCTGCCACCAGTTGGTGGTGCGCGACGACCGCATCGTCGACTACGCCCTGCGGCTGCCCGACCAGAAGCGGGCGGCGGTCAAGCGGTTTCACGAGCTCAACTTCTCTGTGATCGCGGCGGGTGACAGCTACAACGACACCGCCATGCTGGGCGAGGCCGACGCGGGCATTCTGTTCCGTCCGCCGGCCAAGGTGATCGCGGAGTTTCCGCAGTACCCGGTGGTCACCGACTACGCCGGCCTGCGCGACGCCTTCGAGCAGGCCGACGCCTCCATCTGAACCGACCTGTCGTCTGAATCAGGGGACGGTTCCTGCGATTCAAGGGACGGTTCCTTCTATTCAGTTCCTACCGTCGGGGGCGGATGCGCACCTGCAAGAGGCGTCCTGGGCGGAGCGCTTCGATCTACTCGAAGCCATGCTTCTTGCCCGGCTCTGCGAGGTCGACCAGCGCGCAGAACTGGCCCGCGCCTGGCAACTGCTCGCCTGACCCGGCCGGACGTCCGTCGCCCAGGTCGCAGTCGACGTCCACTGGAGCCGGCGACACACCTGTCGAGTGCGGTGCAGTATGAGTTCGGGCTGAGCCCGCGGCAACTGGCGCGGATCGGTCGTTTCGAGCGAGCGCAGGCCCTGGCCCAGGCCGGCATGCCCTTGGCCGAGACGGCCCATCGGGCCGGGTTCGCCGACCAGGCGGGCGCTGGCCGCCGGCGCCCGGCAGATCTCACCCGTCGACGAGCCGCCGCACGGTGGACGCTCCGTGGCGGTGACCGACGCCCAAGGCAACATCTTCAACATCGACTCCTACCCAGGCGAGTAACCACGGCAGGACCCGTCCCAACTGGTTAACTGGCACGCGTGAACTTGCGCCGCATCGGCTTCGTCGTGCTATTGGCGATCCCACCGCTGCTGGCCGCCCTGTACGCGGGCGGCACGACCATTCCCGGCGGCAACTTCGAGCCGTGGGCGCCGGCCATGATCGACCTCGACGTCTACCGCCGCACCGGCGACCTGGTGTTGCGCGGCCAGGATTTCTACCACGTCGAAGCGTGGCTGCCGTGGATCTACCCGGCCTTCGCCGCCCTGCTGTCGGTGCCGTTCGCGATCATGCCGCTGGCCATGGCGCAGTGGGTGTGGCTGGGGTTGAACGTGGCGTGCCTGATGGCCATGCTGCATCGGTTGGGCCTCAAGGGTGCCCAGCTCAGCCTGGCCGCCACCGCCATCGTGTGGCTTGTCGAACCGGTACGCGAAACCCTGGGGTTCGGCCAGTTGGCGATCTTTCTGGTCACGGCCGCGGTACTCGATTCGATGCCCGGGCCGACGGTGTTCAACCGCCGGCTGCTGCCCGAAGGCTGGTTGGTGGGCGTGGCCACCTCTGTGAAGCTCACCCCGGCGCTGATCGCCGCCTACAACTTCTTCGCCGGCAAGCGCAAGGCGGGCATCGTCAGCTTCATCACGTTTCTGGCCTGCACGGCCATCGGCTTCGTGGTGCTCTGGGGTCCGTCCCTGACCTACTTCGGCATGCTGCTCTCGGGTGATTCCGGGCTCAACAGCGGCATCGTGTTCAAGACCAACCAGTCGGTGCTGGGGGTGTGGACCCGGCTGATGGGCGAGGCCAGCCGCGGGGGCCTGGTGCTGTCGGTGCTGGTGGCCGTGCTCGGCCTGGTGGCGGCGGTGCTGATGCATCGCGCCGGCGAGGTCGCCTACGCACTGTGCCTGGCCGGGTTGACCAGCCTGCTCGCCTCGCCGATCTCGTGGTCGCACCATTACGTGTGGATCGTGCCGTTCGGCATCGTGCTGCTGCGCAACCAGCGGCTGCCCGAGTATCTGCGAATCGCGGGCCTGTTCTATTCGATCTGGACGGCCTTCGCCCCGTTCAAACTGCTGCCGGGCGACAACAACGTCGAACTGACCTACGCGCCGTTGCACATGCTGGTCGACAACTTCGGCGTCTATCTCGGGGTGGCGATTCTGATCGGCAGCATCGTGGCCGCCTACACCCCGTGGGGTCGTGATCGACGGCGCGCGCAACTGCACCTGCGCAACGGCGAGGCCATCACCGCCGAAACCTGACCGGCTACCGGGAATACCGCCCGGTGCGGCGTGGTTTCATGCAATTGACCGGCGCGGTGCTACAGTGAAGACGCGCTGTAGTTCAGCCAATCGCCCCCCACAGGTCGGGGCTGACGATTCCATTCGTCGAGGACTCCTTTCATCAAAGCCCGCTGTTTTGGGGAGATGAACCGTATCCAAGATCTGTGCCGGAGCTAGTCACGCTCCTCCCAATGCTGTCCGGCCGCAGGTAGGCACCCGTCCGGACGTTCCGAAAGGACCTTTGTGACCGACACCATCGAAGCCGTCGCCACCACCTCGGGCGGCAAGGGGCTGAGCGCCATGTTGCTGCCCGAGCTGAAGCAGCTCGGAGCCTCGCTCGGCCTCAAGGGCACCGGCGCCATGCGCAAGAGCCAGCTGATCGACGCCATTCGCACCGCCCAGTCCGGTGGCAGCAGCGGCAGCCTCAGCGAGAGCCCACGCACCGAGCAGCCCCAACAGCAACACCAGAAGCGGGCCAGCCAGCGGCCGGCCGCCGAGCCGACCGAGGCCCCGGCTGCGACCGAGGCCCCGGCCCAGCAGCCGTCCAACGGTGCGGCCGGCGAAGGCGACGACGTGGCCTCGCGGCTCGAAGCCCTGCAGGGTGAGCGCGGACGCCGCCGGCGCAACCGCGGCGGCGACGCCGACGGCGCCGAGGCCCCCGTTTCCGAGCAGCCCAGCACCCAGGCGAGCGCGGATTCGTCCGAACCGACCCTCGACTCGCGTCCCAATCAGAACACCAACGATCGCCAGCAGAACCAGCCGCGCGACGATGACGACTTCGGCACCGGACGGCGCTCGCGCCGCCGGCGCAACCGCGACCGGCAGAACCGTCGCGGCAACACCAACAACCGCGGCGGCCAGTCCGGCGCGATGGCCGGGCTCGAGGCCGAGCCGGTGGTCAGCGACGACGACGTGCTGGTCACCGTGTCGGGCATTCTCGACGTGCTCGACAACTACGCGTTCGTGCGCACGTCCGGCTACCTGCCGGGCACCAATGACGCCTATGTGTCGTTGTCGATGGTGCGCAAGTACGGCTTGCGCAAGGGCGACATCGTCACCGGCGCGATCCGGCAGCCGCGTGAGGGCGAGCGCAAAGAGAAGTTCAACCCGCTGGTGCGCATCGACAGCATCAACGCCGACGCGCCCGAGAAGGCCAAAGACCGGGCCGAGTTCGGCAAGCTCACCCCGCTCTACCCCGACGAGCGGCTGAAGCTCGAAACCTCGGCGGTGGGCATGATCGGCCGCATCATCGACCTGGTTTCGCCGGTCGGCAAGGGCCAGCGCGGCCTCATCGTGTCGCCGCCCAAGGCCGGCAAGACGCTCATCATGCAGGCCATCGCCAACGCGATCACCACCAACAACCCCGAGGTTCACCTCATGGTGGTGCTGGTCGACGAGCGTCCTGAAGAGGTCACCGACTTTCAGCGCAGCGTCAAGGGCGAGGTGATCGCGTCCACCTTCGACCGGCCCGCCGACGACCACACCACGATCGCCGAACTGGCCATCGAGCGGGCCAAGCGCCTGGTGGAACTGGGCCGTGACGTGGTGATCCTGCTCGACGGCATCACCCGGTTGGGCCGGGCCTACAACCTGGCCGCGCCCGCGTCCGGCCGCATTCTGTCGGGCGGTGTCGACTCGGCCGCGCTGTACCCGCCGAAGAAGTTCTTCGGCGCTGCGCGCAACATCGAAGACGGTGGCTCGCTCACCATCTTGGCCACCGCGCTGATCGAGACCGGTTCGAAGATGGACGAGGTGATCTTCGAAGAGTTCAAGGGCACCGGCAACATGGAGTTGCGGCTGCGCCGTGACCTGGCCGACAAGCGCATCTTCCCGGCCATCGACGTGGACGCCTCGGGCACCCGCCGCGAAGAGATGCTGTTCAGCCGTGAGGAACTGCAGATCATCTGGAAGCTTCGCCGGGTGCTGTCGTCGCTCGAGCCGCAGGCGGCCCTCGAGACGCTGCTGTCGCGCATGCGCAAGACCGAAAGCAACCGCGAGTTCTTGATTCAGGTGACCCGCACCACGCCGTCGCAGAACTGAACGACGTGATCTTGTCGATGCCTCAGCGCGTGCGCTGGGGCATCGTCGGCGTCGGAGACGTCACCGAACGCAAGAGCGGACCGGCGTTCCAACAGGCCGACCGCTCAGAACTCGTGGCGGTGATGCGCCGCGATGCGGCCAAGGCCGCCGACTTCGCAGCGCGGCACGCCGTGCCGCGCTGGTACGACGACGCAGATGCGTTGATCGCCGACCCCGAGGTGGACGCGGTCTACATCGCCACACCGCCGGATTCGCACCGTGACTACGTCGAACGCGTGGCTGCGGCCGGTAAGCCGGTGTACGTCGAGAAGCCGATGGCGCGCACTGCGACCGAGTGCCGGGCGATGATCGACGCCTGCGAAACGGCGGGCGTGCCGCTGTTCGTGGCGTACTACCGGCGGGCCATGCCGCGCTTCGAGATTGCGCGCGAACTGATTAGTGGCGGGCGGCTGGGCGAGGTGCGGTCGGTGATCATCCGGACGCAGCATCCCGGCCCCGACCTGTCCGGCGGGCTGCCGTGGCGACTCGATCCGCAGGTCTCCGGCGGCGGATTGTTCGTCGACCTCGGTTCGCACACCCTCGACTGGCTCGACCACGTGTTCGGCCCGGTCACCGAGGCGGCCGGACGCGCCTCGCACCCCCTCGCCGGCCCGGGCTCGGTTGAGACCGTGGTCAGCGCGTCGTTCAGGTTCGCTGGTGGGGTCAGCGCGGTGGGCCTGTGGGACTTCGACGCAGCCGAACGTGTCGACCGCATCGAGATCATCGGTACCGAAGGGTCGCTTGCGCTGTCCAGCTTCGGGCCGGAGCCGCTGATGCTGACCAGCGGCGGGGTCACCGAAGAGATCGCCGCCCCGTACCCCGACGTTGTGCAGCGACCCCTGGTGCAGGGCATCGTCGATGTCCTCACCGGGCGCGCCCACACTGCGGTCAGCACCGGCGAATCGGCCCTACGCACGGCGTCCGTCGTCGACGCGGTGTTGGCCGACTACCGAGCGGAGCACGGCATCTCGTTCTGAGCCGTCGCTGGCAGTGGATTGAGGTTCCGGCGTTCGCCGGAATGACGAACGGCCTCTGTCATCCCGGCGCACGTCCTCCGTCCCCGCCTCAGTCATCCCTGCGAACGCCGGGATCTCACCGGCCCACGCCCCCCGCAGCGCAGCGCACGCCCTCTGTCCTCCCGCCCTCGTCATCCCGGCGCGCGCCGGGACCTCACGGGCCCACGATGGTGAACTGACGCTCGCGGGCATATGCTGATCGGCTCGCCCACGATCGGAGGTGTTCGCCATGCCCGCAGACCCGCTGACGCAGGCGCGCGAACATCTGGACGAGGCCCGCACGGCGCTGCGCGAGATGCGCGAGTACACCGCGTCCCTCGAGGCGCTGGCCGGCGATCGATTGAGCGGCGAATACCTCAAGCAGACCCTGTACCGGCGGATGATGTCGCTGCGGGACGATCCGACCACCCCGTTGTTCTTCGGCCGGATCGACTACCGCACCGCGGCCGGCGCCGACGAGAACGAGGACTGTTGGATCGGCCGACTTCACGTCACCCGCGAAATGGGCAGCGAACCGATGGTCTACGACTGGCGAGCGCCCGTGTCGCTGCCGTTCTACCGGGGCAGCCGCACCGAGCCGATGGGGGTGGCCCTGCGGCGCAGGTTCGGTTTTCAGCACGGCCGCATCACCGCCTTCGAGGACGAGAGCCTGCTCGAGAGCGACGCCGAGGACGCGTTCGGCCACTCCGAGATCCTCGAGGCCGAGATCGAGCGGCCGCGCACCGGGCCGATGCGTGACATCGTCGCCACCATTCAGCCCGAGCAGGACCTGATCGTCCGGGCACCGTTGAGCCAGTCGGTCGTGGTGCAGGGGGCCCCGGGTACCGGCAAGACCGCCGTCGGACTGCACCGCGCCGCCTACCTGCTGTACGCGCACCGTGACCAACTCAGTCGCAGCGGGGTGATGGTGGTGGGGCCCAACGCGTCGTTCCTGAGCTACATCGGCGACGTGCTGCCCGCTCTGGGCGAGATCGACGCCGCCCAAGAGACTCTCGAATCGGTGGTCACCCGAACCGCCGGACGGCCGGTGCTCGGCATGGACCTGCCCGAGGTGGCGGTGCTCAAGGGAGACCCGCGACTGGCCGAGGTGTTGCGTCGCGCGGTCTGGAACTCCGTTGTCGAAGCGTCGGAAACGCTCGTGGTGCCCCGCGGATCATCCCAGTGGCGCATTCCACCCCATCGCTGCCAGGCGGTGATCGATGAACTGCGTGGGCGGGGCGTCCGGTACGCCGCGGGTCGCGAGATGCTCGCCCAGCGGCTGGCCCATCAGGTGCTGCTGCGCATGGAGTCCGCCGGCGAAACCCCTGACGACCGGGTGCAGAATGCCGTGGCACGGTCGCGTCCCGTCAAGGCGTACGTCGACACACACTGGCCCGCCCAGAACGCCGGCCGGCTGGTGTTTCGGCTGCTGGGCGACCCCGGCTTTCTGGCCGAGCACGCCGATGGGCTGCTCAGCGCCGACGAGCAACGGGTGCTCGGGCTCGCCCACGGCCTGACCGGACGGGCCAAACCACCCCGCTCGGTGCAGGCCTGGAAACCCAGCCTGGCCGACCTGGTGCTGATCGACGAGGTCGCCGACCTGCTCAATCGCACCCCCAGCCTCGGCCACGTGATCATCGACGAGGCGCAGGACCTGTCGGCGATGGGCTTGCGGGCGGTTGGCCGCCGGGCGTCCACCGGGTCGGTGACCGTGCTCGGCGACCTCGCCCAGGCCACCACCGCGTATGCCACCAACAGTTGGGCCGACTCGCTCGAACATCTCGGCAAGAGCGAGAGCTCCATCACAGAACTGGTGGCGGGGTTCCGGGTGCCCCGCTCGGTGATCGAGTACGCGGCTCGGCTGCTGCCCAGCATCGCGCCGTCGCTCACGCCGCCACATTCGGTGCGGCGCTCGGCGGGCGACTTCAGCATCGTCCGCGGGGGAGTGGACGCCCTGGTGGCGGCGACCTCCACGGCCCTCGATCGGGAGGGCACCGTCGGCCTGATCGTCGCCGATGGCCAGGTGACCACGACGATCGACGCGCTGGACGACGCCGGCATCGATTTCGGCGTGCTGGGTGACGAACCCGAAGCCGACTTCGGTCACCGGCTCGACGTGGTGCCGGCCACGATGGCCAAGGGTCTTGAGTTCGACCAGGTCGTACTGGTCGAACCTGCTGCGATCGTGGCCGCCGAACCCGACCGGGTGACCGGCCTACGTCGCCTGTACGTGTGCCTCACCCGGGCGGTGAGCGGCCTGCAGGTCGTCCACCAACAACCCCTTCCGCCGGAGTTGGCAGAAGTTGGGGACGAGGAAGATGCTTCTCAGCGGGCTCGCTCGACCCGGCCTTCATCCCACACGGGCTCGTCCGCTTCGTAGACCGATCCGTCCGCGCCGAACACCAGAAATCGGTCGAAACCGCGGGCGAACCAACGGTCGTGGGTGACCGCGATCACCGTGCCCTCGAAGGCGTCCAGGCCCGCTTCCAGCGCCTCGGCCGATTCGAGATCGAGGTTGTCGGTCGGCTCGTCCAACAACAGCAGGGTGGCTCCGGCCAACTGCAGCAGCAGAATCTGCAGCCGCGCCTGCTGACCCCCCGACAGTGTCTCGTAGCGCTGCTCTGCTGCCTTGGCCAACTCGTAGCGGTCGAGGAAGCGAGCGGACGCCTCACGTCCCATGCCGTCACGATGGTCGTCGCCGCGGTGCAGGATCTCGACCAGCGTGCGGCCGACCAATTCGGGGTGGGCGTGGGTCTGGGCGAACAACCCCGGACGCACCCGTGCCCCCAGCCGGGCCACCCCGGTGAAGCGCACCGGCTCGATCAAGGCGTGGTCGACAGAGGTGTTGCCGGGCTCGGGCGACGAGCCCCCGCGGGCCAGCAGCCGCAGAAAATGCGACTTGCCCGACCCGTTCGACCCCAGCACCGCCACCCGGTCGCCGAACCAGATCTCGGTGTCGAACGGCTTCATCAGCCCGGTCAGCTCCAGCCGTTCGACGACCACCGCCCGTCGACCGGTACGTCCGCCGGCCAGCCGCATCGACACCTGCTGGCGCAAAGGCACCGCCTGCGGCGGGCCCGCCTGCTCGAACCGCTCCAGCCGGGTGACCGCAGCCTGGTAGCGCGACGCCATGTCTGAGTTGTAGGCGGCCTTGTTCTTGTACATCAGCATCAGTTCGCGCAGCTTGGCGTGCTCCTCGTCCCAGCGTCGACGCAGCTCCTCGAACCGGGCGAACCGCTCGGCCCGGGCCGCTGCGTACGTGCGAAACCCCTTGCCATGCACCCATAGGGTGTTGCCGGCCGCGCCCAGTTCGACCGCCGCGATGCGGGTGGCCGCCTGCGCCAGCAGTTCGCGGTCGTGGCTGACCAGCAGCACGGTCTTCTGGGTGGCGCGCAACTGTTCCTCGAGCCAGCGCTTGCCCGGCACGTCGAGGTAGTTGTCGGGTTCGTCGAGCAGCAGCACCTCGTCGGGCCCGCGCACCAGCAACTCCAGCGCGAGGCGCTTCTGCTCACCGCCCGACAGCGTGTTCACCTCGCGCCACTTGCCCTGGTCGTAGGCGATGCCCAGGGCTGCGTCGCAGCAGGCGTCGAACACCACCTCCTGGTCGTAGCCGCCGGCGTCGGCGTACTCGGCAAGGGCGTGCGCGTAAGCCAGCTGGACGGGCTCGGTGTCGTCGTCCATCAACCGCAGTTCGAGTGCGTCGACGGCCGCGGCGGCTTCTCTGATGCGCGGCGGTGAGAGTGAGAAGAGCAGGTCGCGCACGGTGCTGTGGTCACGAATGCTGCCGATGAACTGCCGCATCACGCCCAAACCGCCCGACCGAGAGATCGTGCCCTCGGTGGGGGCGAGGTCGCCGGCGATGATGCGCAGCAGTGTGGTCTTGCCCGACCCGTTGGCGCCCACCAGCGCCACGATCGCCCCGTCGCCCACCCGAAACGACACGTCGCGCAGCAGAGGGCGCCCGTCGGGCAGGTCGTAGCCGACCCCAGACAACTCCACGTGGCCCATGCACGTGACCGTATCGACCCGGAGGATTGTGAAAACCAGGGGGTGACCGGTCGCGACACGCCGACCTGAGCGCGTGCCGGCTGAAGTCACCAGGACGATTTCAGAAAATCGGGATCTCGGGTGCCCCTGCCATCGGAGGTCGTGCGCCGGGTTTCTGAGATCGTCCTGGTCACCGGGGCCACCGTGCCTTCCAGTCGGCGTGTCGCACCCGGTCACCAACCACGTTTCAGATTGACCGTCGGGAATGAACCCCACCCCCTGCGGCGTTTTGCCCATGTCCAGCCCGATCAGGCACAATGGACGGTCGATGCCGGTTCACGCCAGCGGTTCATCCACCCGCAGCAGCACGAGGGCGACCCGGCACAGTTAAGGAGATCAGCATGAAGCAGGGAATCCATCCCGACTACAACGTGACCGAGGTGACCTGCACCTGCGGCAACACGTTCACCACTCGCAGCACCGCCAAGAACGGCGTCATTCACGCCGAAGTCTGCGCGGCCTGCCACCCGTTCTACACCGGCAAGCAGAAGATTCTCGACACCGGCGGCCGCGTGGCCCGGTTCGAGCGCCGCTACGCCAAGCAGCCGGCCGGCAAGAAGAAGTAACCCGCGTGAGCGCCGGGGCCCTCGGGGCTCCGGCGCTTCGTCGTCCAATCAAAGGAAACGCCGATGTTCGAGGCAGCTGAATCACTGCGCAGTGAGTTCGCCGACCTCGAACGCACCCTGGCCGACCCCGCCACCCACGCCGACTTGGCCCTGGCCCGCCGCACCGGACGGCGCTACGCCGAACTCACCCCCATCGTGAAGGGGCTGGCCGAGTACGACCAGCTCACCGACGACCTGGACGCCGCGCGCGAGTTGGCCACCGACGACCCGTCCTTCGCCGACGAGGCCGACGAGCTGGCCGCACGGCTCGACGAGGTCACCCACAAGCTCACCGCGCTGCTCGCCCCGCGCGACCCGCACGACAGCTCCGACGCCCTGCTCGAGATCAAGTCGGGCGAGGGCGGCGAAGAGTCGGCGCTGTTCGCCGGCGACCTGTTTCGCATGTACGTGCGTTACGCCGAGGCTCGTGGCTGGACCGTCGACGTGCTCGACAGCCAAGAGACCGATCTGGGCGGCTACAAGTCGATCACAGCAGCGATCAAGGCGCGCGGCAACGATCCCGACAACTTTCCCTACGGCGTGCTCAAGTTCGAGGGCGGCGTGCACCGGGTGCAGCGGGTGCCGGTCACCGAGACTCAGGGCCGGGTGCACACCTCGGCGGCCGGGGTGCTGGTGATGCCCGATGCTGAAGAGGCCGAGGTGGCGATCGATCCCGACGACCTGCGCATCGACGTCTACCGCAGCTCGGGCCCCGGCGGTCAGGGCGTCAACACCACCGACTCGGCCGTGCGCATCACCCACCTGCCCACCGGCATCGTGGTGAGCTGCCAGAACGAGCGCTCGCAGTTGCAGAACAAAGAGTCGGCGATGCGCATGCTGCGCGCCCGGCTGGTTGCCGCCGCCGAAGAGCAGGCGGCCGCCGAGGCGTCCGCGGCGCGCCGGTCGCAGGTGCGCACGGTCGATCGGTCGGAGCGCATTCGCACCTACAACTTCGGTGAGAACCGCATCGCCGACCACCGCATCGGCTACAAGGCCTACAACCTCGACGCCGTGCTGGCCGGCGACCTGGGTGGGGTGATCCAGGCGCTGCAGGCCGCCGATCTGGCCGAGCGACTGGACCAGATCGGGTGACTGAGGTTCAACGGGCGCTGCGTCGGGCGTCGAAGGTCATTCCGGCGGCAGACGCCCGCATGCTGCTCGCCCACGCGCTCGGCGTCACGCCGGCTCGGCTGTTGACGGCCGGCCCGCTGCACGGCCACCAGATCGATGCGTTCGACGACCTGGTGCGGGCGCGGGTGGGCGGTACCCCCGCGCAATACCTGACCGGACGAGCCCCCTTTCGTACCGTCGAGGTGGCGGTCGGCCCCGGGGTGTTTATTCCCCGGCCAGAAACCGAGGTGATGACCGGCTGGGCCATCGAGGTGCTCCGCGGCCGCGCCGGCGAACAGACCGTGGTCGAGTTGTGTGCCGGCTCGGGGGCCATCTCGCTGGCCATCTGCACCGAACTGCCCGGTCACGTTCAGTACGCGGTCGAGTTGAGCGCCGCGGCGGTCGAGTACGCCGACGTGAACCTGGCCGGCACCGGGGTGATCCTGCTGCAGGGCGACCTCGCCGACGCCCTGCCCGAACTCGACGGCACGGTCGACCTGGTGATCGCCAACCCGCCCTACGTGCCGCTGGAGTCGTACGACGGCATTCCGGCCGAGGTGCGCGAGCACGAGCCCGAGTTGGCGCTGTTCTCAGGGCTCGACGGCCTCGATGTGATGCGGGTGCTGACGCGCACGGCCCGCCGGCTGCTTCGCCCGGGCGGTTGGGTGTGCGCCGAGCACGCCGAACTGCAGCACCGCAGCGCGCCGGAGTTGTTCGTCGCCGACGGCGGCTTCGACCAGGTGCGCGACCGGTGCGACTACAACGACCGTCCGCGGTTCGTGACGGCCAGGCGCCGCACGACGGTGGCAGGATTGCCCCTGTGACCGATCCCCAACTGTTCGACTGCGCCACCCAGGCCGACGACGCCTTGGCCGCCGCCGAAGCCGCCATCACGGCGGGGGAGTGCATCGTGCTGCCCACCGACACCGTGTACGGCATCGGGGCGGCCGCGTTCGACGCCAAGGCGGTGCAGCGGCTGCTCGACGCCAAGCAACGCGGCCGTGACATGCCGCCGCCGGTGCTGATCGCCGAGCCCACCATGCTGCGCTCGCTGGCCAGCGGGCTGACCAAGGACGGGCTCAAGCTGGCCAAGGCGTTCTGGCCCGGCCCCCTGACGGTGGTGGTCACCGCCCAGGCCGACCTGCAACTCGACCTGGGCGACCGCGACGACACCATCGCCGTGCGGGTGCCCGACCACGACTTCACCCGTGCGCTGCTGCGTCGCACCGGCCCCCTCGCGGTGAGCAGCGCCAACGTCAGCGGCCAGGATGCCGCCACGACCATTCATGCCGCGATCGAGCAGCTCGGCGATTCGGTGTCGGTCTATCTCGACGCCGGCCCGGGGTCTGACGCGGTGCCGTCCACCATCGTCGACCTGACCGGTGAGCCCCGCATTCTGCGTGAGGGGCGGCTGAGCGCCGACGAGCTCGTCGCGGCGGTACCCGGACTGTTCGGCGACGATGCGTGAGTACCTGCTGATCCTGCTGATCGCGGCCGGGTTGACCTACCTGCTCGCGGGGCTGTGCCGTCGGCTCGCCTTTCGCTACAACGCGGTCGCCATCGTGCGTGACCGCGACGTTCACACCAGGCCGATCCCCTACTTCGGGGGCATCGCCATGCTGTGCGGCCTGGCCGCCGCGCTGTTGGTGGCCGGCCAGTTGCCCTGGCTCGGGCGTTTCGACCTGGTGGCCCACGACAGTCGCGCAGTGTTCATCGCCGGCCTGGTGATCTGTGCCGTGGGCGTGCTCGACGACATGTACGAGCTCAACGCGCTGGCCAAGATCGCCGGCCAGATGCTGGCGGCCGGCATCGTTGTGCTGAACGGCGTGAAGGTCTACTGGATTCCGCTGCCGAACACGATCATCACCCTCGACGACGCCATGTCGATTCTGCTCACCATGGCGCTGATCTTTCTGTGCGTGAACTCGATCAACCTGATCGACGGTCTCGACGGGCTGGCGGCCGGCGTGGTCGCCATCGGGGCGTCTTCGTTCTTCGTCTACGCCTACTGGCTCAGCTACGAACAAGAGCTGGTGCGAGCCACCACGGCCAGCCTGATCACCGTCGTGACGGTCGGCATGTGCCTGGGTTTTCTGCCCTACAACGTGCACCCGGCCCGCATGTTCATGGGTGATTCGGGCTCGATGCTGCTCGGGTTTCTGATGGCCACGTCGATGATCAGCCTGACCGGGCAGATCGACCCGTCGCAGGTCACCGTGCAGGGGTCGGGCCTGGCGGTCAACGCCTACCTGCCGCTGTTTCTGCCGCTGGCGGTGATGGCGCTGCCGCTGGGCGACCTGCTGCTGGCGTACGTGCGCCGCACGATGGCCGGACGGCTGTGGTTCCAGGCCGACAAGCAGCACCTGCACCACCGCATGCTCGACCTGGGCCACAGCCACGGCCGGGCCGTGCTGCTGCTCTGGCTGTGGACGGCGGTGCTCGCCTTCGGCGCCATCCTGATCGGCCTGACCACCGCCCCCTGGGCGATCGCCGCCCTGCTCGCCGGCCTCGCGCTCGCGGCCTGGCTGACCTGGAAGCCGGTGCGGCGTGCCGCGTGAGCGACGTCTGCCCAGCGCCAACACGCTGCGGGCCCGGCAACTTCTCGCCGGTGGCGCTCTGGGCGGCCACGCCGCGGCGATCATCGTGGTCGCTGTCTTCTTCATCGCCCGCGGCCCCGGCTCGGCACTGTCGGCCGCGCTGGCGGCGCTCGCGGTGCTGGCCTTCTTCGGCCTCGGCCAGGCGGTCATGGTGTGGGTGGCCGACGCCGACCCTCAGGTCGTTCTGCTCGCCGGCCTGGGGTCGTACGTGTTCCGAGTGGGACTGCCTGCGCTCGCGTTGATCCTGCTGGCGAGGGATCCGTCACGACTCGCGGCAATGGACCGCGTGGCGATCGCGGTATCGGCGATAGTCGTGGTATTGGGCTGGCTGGCTGCCGAAATCTGGACGTTCTCCCGGCTGCGGATTCCGGTCTTCGACCCGCCTCAAGACGATGCCCGCTAGGCCCCTTGGCGGTTGGCTCTGGCCACCGCCAAGCTGCTAGAGTCACCGAAAGTCATGGAGGGCAGCGACGGCATCGATCAGGGTCTACGGGTCCTGAGTTACCTGCTGTCGGGTCCGCTCTTCTATGGCTTTTTCGGTTGGCTGATCGACCAGTGGCTGCATACGTCCTTCTGGATGGTGCTGGGCATCGTGGTGGGCATGGCGGCCGGGGTCTACTTGGTGGTGCGAAGGTACGGACGACCGTGATGTCGAACCAGGAGGTGCGATGGGCCTGATCGGCCTGATCATCCCAATGGAGGGCGGGGGCGGGTCTGAAGACTCGCACTGGCCGCCCGGGGTGCACAGCTTCGACCCCAAGCCGCTGTTTCCCGACGCGGGTATGGACTGGCTGAACACCTACCTGCTGCAAGCCGTGGTGGGCGCCATCATCGTCATCGTGGTGTGGCTGTGGCTGGCCAAAGACCAGAAGGTGGTGCCCGGCTTCAAGCAGTGGTGCGGCGAACAGCTCTACAACATGGTGCGCAACGGCATCGGTCGCGACGCACTGGGCTACGAGTACAAGCGGTTCACCCCCTACCTGCTCGCATTGTTCTCGTTCATCCTGGTCAACAACCTGTTCGGCCAGTTCTTTCTGACCATGTTTCCGACCTTTTCGCGGGTCGGCTACGCCTACGGTCTGGCACTGCTGACCTGGCTGCTCTACAACGGCGTGGGCATCGCCAAGCACGGCCTGGGTGGCTACCTCAAACTGATGACAGTGCCCAAGGGTGTGCCCTGGCCGCTGCTGATCCTGATCATTCCGCTCGAGATCCTCTCGAACTTCATCGTGCGGCCGGTCACCCTGGCCCTGCGTCTTTTCGCCAACCTGTTCGCGGGTCACCTCGTGATCATCGTGTTCGTGGTCGGCGGCACCCTGCTGCTGGAGCAGAGCAGCTTCTTGTACGCGATCGCCGGCGGGGCCTCGCTGCTGATGGCCTTTCCGATCTTCGCCCTCGAGTTGTTCGTGGGTGTGCTGCAGGCCTACATCTTCACCGTGCTGACCGCTCAGTACGTCGCCTCATCTCTCGCCGAAGACCACTGACCCACCAACCCTTTGACCAACATCCGAAAGGAAACGTAATGCTCCCCATCATGGAGATCTCCGGCTCGCTAAACATGGTCGGCTACGGCCTGGCCACCATCGGCCCAGGCATCGGCGTGGCCATGGTGTTCGCGGCCGTCATCAACGGCACGGCTCGCCAGCCCGAGGCTCGTGGTGCCCTGCTGAGCACCGCCTGGATCGGCTTCGCCGTGGTCGAGGCGCTCGCCATCATCGGCATCGCCCTCGCCTTCGCTATTCAGTGATCGGGTGCGTCCAGTGACCACGATTCTGGAGATCGACCTGGGGCCGCTGCTGCCGGCGTTCCCCGAGTTCATCGCGGGCATCGTGCTGTTCATCATCATCTGGTACGTGCTGGCCAAGAAGGTGGTGCCTTCGTTCGAGGCCACCTACGCCGAGCGTGCGGCAGAGATCCAGGGCGGCATCGAAAAGGCCGAGCTGGCCCAGGCCCAGGCCGCCGAGGCACTCGAGCAGTACCGCGAGCAGTTGGCCGGTGCCCGCGAGGAGGCCAGCTCGATCCGCGAGGAGGCGAAGGCCCAGGGGGCCCAGATCATCGCCGAAATGCGGGCCCATGCCCAAGACGAGGCCGACCGGCTACTGGCTCAGGCCAAGGCCCAGATCGATGCCGAACGCGCGCAGGCCGTTCAGCAACTGCGTACCGAGGTCGGTGGCCTGGCCACCAGCCTGGCCGGCAAGATCGTCGGCGAGTCGCTCGACGACGATGAGCGGGCGCGGCGTACGGTCGACCGGTTCATCGCAGATCTCGAGGCGAACAGCCAGGAGAAGGTATGAGCAGCACCCACGAGACGCGACTCGGTGAACTCGATTCCCTGCTCGACTCACAGCAGGTGAGCCCGCGGGTTGCCGAGGAACTCTTCGCCCTCGTGGATCTACTCGAAGCACAGCCCGCCCTGCGGCGGGCACTCACCGACACCGGGGCCGAACAGCAGACCCGCGCACATCTGGTCGACCAACTGTTCGGCGGGCGGATCTCTGAACCCACGCACACCGTGCTGCACGCGGCCGTGGTGCAGCGCTGGCCGAGTTCGTCGGCTCTGCTGGCCTCGCTCGACCGACAGGCGGTAAGGGCCACGCTGTCGTGTGCGCAGCAGGACGGCACGTTGGAACAGGTTGAAGACGAGCTGTTCCGGTTCAGCCGCCTGGTCGAGGGCGATCGCAATCTGCAGGCCGCGGTCAGCGATCGCTCCGCCCCTCTGCAACTGCGCCGCCAGTTGGTGGACGACCTGCTCGCCGGCCGGGCGGACTCCGTGACCAACTTCTTGGCCAAACGTGCGGTGGGCGCCCGCAATCGCAGCTTCGGCGTCACCGTCGAGGGCTACCTCACCCTGGCCGCCGCCCTGCGCAGCCGCACGCTGGCGCACGTTGTGGTGGCCCGTCCGATGACCGCGGAGCAGACCACTCGACTGGCCGAGGCGCTCAGCGGGCAGATGGGCCGGCAGGTGAGCCTGCAGGTGGTGGTCGACCCGAACGTGATCGGCGGGGTGCGGGTGACCGTGGGCGACCACTACTTCGAGGGCACCGTGGCCGGACGACTCGAGAACGCCCGCCGACAACTCAGCTGATCGATCAACTTCCCAACGAGAACAAGGCAAGGACCCAACACATGGCGGAACTGACAATTCGTCCCGACGAGATCCGGGATGCCCTGGAGAAGTTCGTGTCGAGCTTCGCCAGCGAGGCGGCATCGCGCGAAGAGCTGGGCACCGTGGTCGTTTCAGGTGACGGCATCGCCAAGGTCGAGGGGCTTCCGTCGGCCATGGCCAACGAACTGCTCGAGTTCGAGAACGGAACCCGCGGCATCGCGCTCAACCTCGACATCCGCGAGATCGGCGTCGTGGTGCTGGGCGACTCCGAGGGCATCGAAGAGGGCCAGACCGTCAAGCGCACCGGTGAGATTCTCTCGGTGCCGGTCGGCGACGGCTACCTCGGCCGCGTGGTGGACGCCATGGGCACCCCGATCGACGGACTGGGCGACATCACGCCCCTCGACGGCCAGCGTGCCCTCGAACTGCAGGCTGCCGGTGTGATGGACCGCCAAAGCGTCAAAGAGCCTCTGCAGTCGGGCATCAAGGCCATCGACGCGATGATTCCGATCGGTCGTGGCCAGCGCCAGCTGATCATCGGCGACCGCAAGACCGGCAAGACCGCCATCGCCGTCGACACCATCATCAACCAGAAGGCCAACTGGGCCACGGGTGACCCCACCAAGCAGGTGCGCTGCATCTACGTCGCGGTGGGCCAGAAGGGCTCGACCATCGCCGCGCTGAAGAGCGTGCTCGAAGAGGCCGGCGCGATGGAGTACACCACGATCGTGCACGCGCCCGCGTCCGACCCGGCCGGCTTCAAGTACATCGCGCCCTACACCGGCTCGGCCATCGGCCAGCACTGGATGTACAACGGCAAGCACGTACTCATCGTGTTCGACGACCTGACCAAGCAGGCCGAGGCCTACCGGGCCATGTCGCTGCTGCTGCGCAGGCCGCCGGGTCGCGAGGCGTACCCCGGCGACGTGTTCTACCTGCACAGCCGCCTGCTGGAGCGTTGCGCCAAGCTGTCGGACGAACTCGGCGGCGGTTCGATGACCGGCCTGCCGGTGATCGAAACCAAGGCCAACGACGTGTCGGCCTACATTCCCACCAACGTGATCTCGATCACCGACGGCCAGATCTTCTTGCAGTCCGACCTGTTCAACGCCAACCAGCGGCCGGCCATCGACGTGGGCATCTCGGTGTCGCGCGTGGGCGGCGACGCGCAGGTGAAGGCCATGAAAAAGGTGGCCGGTACGCTCAAGATCGGCCTGGCCCAGTACCGCGATATGCAGGCGTTCGCCATGTTCGCCTCCGACCTCGACGCCACCTCGCGGCGCCAGCTCGAACGCGGGGCCCGGCTCACCGAACTGCTGCGCCAGCCCCAGTACAGCCCGTTCCCGGTCGAGGATCAGGTGGTCAGCGTGTGGGCCGGCACCAACGGCTACTTCGACGACGTGCCGGTGGCCGACGTGTTGCGGTTCGAGAAAGAGCTGCTCGACCACCTGCGCCGGTCGACCGACCTGTTGTCGACCATCGCCGAGACCGGCAACTGGGACGACGACACGGCCAACGCCGTCGGCAAGGCGATCGACGACTTCAAGCCGCAGTTCACCACGTCCGAGGGCAAGCCACTGGCGCAAGAGAAGGGCCAGAAGCCGCTCAAAGACAAAGACATCGACGTCGAGACGATCCAGACCCAGAAAGCCTGATCGATGGCTTCCAGTTTGCGTGAGCTGCGACAACGCCGAAAGTCGGTCGCATCCACCCAGAAGATCACCCGGGCGATGGAGTTGATCGCGGCGTCCCGCATCATCAAGGCTCACCGGGCCGCCGAACAGGGCGAACCGTTCATCACCGAGTTGATCCGGGCCGTGTCTGCGGTCGCCACCTACTCCAACGACGAGCACCCGCTAACCTCCTCGCCCGAGAAGGTGCGCCGGGTGGCGATGCTGGTGATCACCTCCGACCGGGGTATGAACGGCGCCTACTCGGCCAACGCGATCAAGACCGCCACCCGGCTGCGCGAGCGGCTTGAGCGCGAAGGGGTCGAGGTCGTCCGGTATGCGGTGGGGCGTAAGGCGATCGCCTACATGAACTTTCGCGCCCAGCCGATCCGCAGGCACTGGGAGGGGTTCTCCGACTCGCCCACCTTCGCGCACGCGCAAGAGATCGCGGACGCGCTGATCGCCGACTTCATGACGCCGTACGACGACGGGGGAGTGGACGCCATCTACGGCATCTACACCCGCATGGAGTCGATGCTCACCCAGACTCCCCGCGCACGACGGCTGCTGCCGCTCGAGATCGTCGAGGGTGTGCACGAGCCGGGTGAGGGCGAGATCCTGCCCCTGTACGAGTTCGAACCCGACCCCGAAACGGTACTGGACGCCCTGCTGCCCATGTACGTGCGCAGCCGGGTGTGGTTCTACCTGCTGCAGTCGGCGGCGTCGCAGTTGGCCAGCCAGCAGCGCGCCATGAAGTCGGCCACCGACAACGCCAAGCAACTGATCGAGCGGCTGACCCGGGAAGCGAACCAGGCCCGCCAGGCAGAGATCACCCAAGAAATCAGTGAAATTGTCGGTGGCGCCAGTGCGCTGGCCGACGCAGCCGCCCAGGACTAGGGCTTCGAGAGACGAGAGTGGATCAATGACCGTCACACTGGACAGCAACAACACCGAGGCCGGCACCGAGGGTGGCGTCGGGCGCGTCGCGCGGGTGATCGGCCCGGTCGTCGACGTGGAGTTTCCCGCCGACCAGATGCCTGACATCTACAACGCGCTGCTGATCGACATCGACGCCGGTGCCGACGACACCGGCGAGGGTTCGCGCACCATCTACGCCGAGGTGGCCCTGCACATCGGTGACAACATGGTGCGGGCGGTGTCGCTCAAGCCCACCGACGGCATGCGGCGGGGCTCGCGCGCGGTCGACACCGGCGGCCCGATCTCGGTGCCGGTGGGCGACGTCACCAAGGGCCGGGTGTGGAACGTCACCGGCGAATGCCTCAACGAAGACACCGTCTCGGTCGAGATCGACGAGCGCTGGCCGATTCACCGCTCGGCGCCCAAGTTCGATGAGCTCGAGCCGAAGACCGAAATGCTCGAAACGGGCATCAAGGTGCTCGACCTGCTCACTCCGTACGTCAAGGGCGGCAAGATTGGCCTCTTCGGCGGCGCCGGCGTGGGCAAGACGGTGCTGATCCAAGAGATGATCTACCGCATCGCCCACAACTTCGGCGGCACCTCGGTGTTCGCCGGTGTGGGCGAGCGCACCCGTGAGGGTAACGACCTGATTCACGAGATGATCGAGGCCGGCGTCATGAAAGACACCGCGTTGGTCTTCGGTCAGATGGACGAGCCGCCGGGCACCCGGCTGCGGGTTGCGCTGTCGGCGCTGACCATGGCCGAGTACTTCCGCGACGTGCAGAACCAGGACGTGCTGCTGTTCATCGACAACATCTTCCGGTTCACCCAGGCGGGCTCCGAGGTGTCGACGCTGCTGGGCCGCATGCCGTCCGCGGTGGGTTACCAGCCCAACCTGGCCGACGAGATGGGCCAGCTGCAAGAGCGCATCACCTCGACCCGCGGCCACTCGATCACCTCGATGCAGGCCATCTACGTGCCCGCGGACGACTACACCGACCCGGCGCCGGCCACCACGTTCGCGCACCTGGACGCCACCACCGAGTTGTCGCGTGAGGTGGCCTCGCGCGGCCTCTACCCGGCGGTGGATCCGCTGACCAGCTCGAGCCGCATTCTCGACCCGCAGTTCATCGGCGAGGAGCACTACCGCACGGCCACCCGGGTGAAGCAGATTCTGCAGCGCAACAAGGAACTGCAAGACATCATCGCCATTCTCGGCGTCGACGAGTTGAGCGAAGAAGACAAGATTCTGGTCGGCCGGGCGCGGCGTATTCAGCAGTTCCTGAGCCAGAACACCTACATGGCCACCAAGTTCACCAACGTGCCGGGTTCGACCGTGCCGCTGGCCGACACCATCGAAGCCTTCAAGATGATCTGCGACGGCGAGGTCGACCACGTCGCCGAGCAGGCGTTCTTCAACGTGGGCGGCATGGACATGGTGATGGAGAACTGGGACCGCATGCAGAAGGAAGGCTGATCGTGGCCGAAGGCGACGTGCTGTTCGTCGACGTGGTCGCCGCCGACCGTCGGGTGTGGGAGGGCGAGGCACTGTCGGTGATCGTCCGCACCATGGAGGGCGACATCGGCATTCTGCCCAATCACGAGCCGGTGCTGGCGGTGCTGGTTCCCAGTGCGGCCGAGGTGCTCACCCGCGACGGCAAGCGTGAGGTGATCGCGGTCGACGGCGGCTTCATCGCAGTGTCGGACAATCGGGTCTCGGTGCTCAGCCAGTACGCGCGGCTGGCGCACGAGATTTCGCTGAACGAGGCCGAGCACGAGCTGCGCGAGGCCCAGAAGCTGCGCAACGAGGGCGACAACAGCGACGCGACCCGTCAGCATCACGACCGTGCCGTCGCCCAACTCGCGGCGGCCAAGAAGGCCGACTCGGCCTGATCGTCAGACGGCCCGAACTGGGCCGGCACGAACGCAGGAAAGCCTGCACATAGGGGAAGGGCACCGTGGGGGGAGTGGTCCAGTCCGCCGAACTGGCACTTGCCGTGCTCGGAGGCGTCCTGTTGCTCGCCGTGGCCTGGTTGTGGCTGCGCCGGCGCTGGCTGTCGCGCGCCGGCGCCACCTTCTCGTGTAGCCTGCGCCGCACCGCTACGACTCCGAGTTCCCGCTGGGTGCTCGGAGTCGCTCGTTACCGGGAGCACGAGCTGCAGTGGTTTCCGTCGTTCTCGCTGTCGTTGTGGCCGCGGCTGCGCTTCGACCGCACCGACGTGCGGGTGCGCGACCAGCGCCGTCCCTCGACCGAAGAGGCGGGTCTGCTCTTCGACGCCGACCGCATCATCGCTTTGGACGGCCCGCGGGGTGAGGTCGAGCTCGCGATGGCGGCCGAATCGTTGACCGGTCTGCTCAGTTGGCTGGAGGCGGCTCCGCCGGGAATGCGCTATCGCCTGTCGCCCGCGTCTCCGGATTAGCCTGAGCCGCCCGCCTGCGCCGCTTCGCCGCTCTGGGTTCGACGGGCGTGCGATCGGTGCCGGGCACCCACAGCACGTCCCCGACCTCGGCGTTGGCCACTCGCGCAGCCAGAAACAGCAGGTCCGACAGCCGGTTCAGGTAGGTGATGGCCAGGGGGTTCAGGCCGCCGTCGGTGCCGAGTCCGTGCTCGTCGGCCGCCCGCCAGGCGGTGCGCTCAGCACGCCGGACGATGGTGCGCGCCACGTGCAGGTGGGCGGCGGTCTGAGTGCCGCCCGGAAGAATGAACGAGTTCAGCGGCCCGACCTGCTCACTCAGATCGTCGCACCACCCCTCCAACCGGTCGATGCAGGGCTGCACGATGCGCAGCGGCTCCCAGGGCGGATCGTCGGCCAGGGGTGTGGACAGGTCGGCCCCCAGGTCGAACAGCTCGTTCTGGATCAGCCGCAGCGTCTCGTGAAGGGCTTCGGGCAGGTCGCCGCGGCTGGTGACCACGCCGAGCACCGAGTTGGCTTCGTCCACCTGGCCGTAGGCCTCGACCCGCAGGTCGGTCTTGGCCGCGAGCGACATGTCCGACAGGCGGGTCTGGCCGGCGTCGCCGGTTCGGGTGTAGATCCTGGTCAACTGCACCATGGGTTCAGCCTAACGATGGTGGCCAGGGGTCGTCGGTGGGTGTGGCAGACTCGATCGGGTGCTGCGTTGTCTTCCCCCTCTGGTCGTGTCCGTTCTCGCCTTGACCGGTTGTTCCGGTTCGGTCACGGCGTCACCGAGTCTGAATCCGCCCAGTGGTTCTGGCTGCAGTTACGTCAGCGGCGGCAGCGCGTCGAAGAGCGTTCAGCCTCCGTCGACCAGCGACGTGGCGACGTCGGGCACGGTGACGTTCACGCTGGCGATGACCGGGGGAGACGTCACCATCACCGGCGATCGGGCGAAGACCCCCTGCACCCTGAACTCGTTCGAGTCGCTGGCTGAGCAGAAGTACTTTGACGGCACCAAGTGTCACCGGCTGGCAGATTCGGGCATGTTCATGGTGCAGTGCGGCGACCCGACCGGCACCGGCAGGGGCGGCCCCGGGTACCAGTTCGCCGACGAGTTGACCGGCACAGAGACCTACCCGGCCGGCACCGTGGCAATGGCCAACTCAGGCCCCGACACCAACGGATCGCAGTTCTTCATCGTGTACGGCGACACTTCGCTGGCGCCCAACTACACGGTGTTCGGTACCGTCGATGCGGCGTCGCTGAAGGTGATCGAGAAGATGGCTTCCGAGGGCCACGACGACAGCTGGGGCGACGGCACGGGCAAGCCGAAGAACGCATTCGAGATCAAGTCGGTGAGCTCGCCTAGACCCTGATGGTCGAGCTGGTCGAGACCTCCGTTGGTCGAGCTTGTCGAGACCTCCGTCGGTCGAGCTTGTCGACGCGCCTTTGGTGCCCCTGAGTGGGGGTGCGCCCCGTCCCGGTCCCCGTCCCAGATCCCGTCATCCCGGCGAACGCCGGGATCTCAGAGCGCAACTCGCGACGCTGATCGAGCTTGTCGAGACCGTCCCAGATCCCGTCATCCCGGCGCACGCCGGGATCTCAGAACGCAACTGCGACGCTGATCGAGCTTGTCGAGACCGTCCCAGATCCCGTCATCCCGGCGCACGCCGGGATCTCGAGGCTTACCGCAAGAACTCGATCAGCTCGGCGCTCAACTCGGCCGGGGCGTCCGCGTGCACCCAGTGGCCAGCGCCCGGAATGGTGACCAGCCGGACGGCCGGGAACAGCCCGTGCATGCGGTCGTAATGCTCGGGGCGAATGTAGGGGGACTCAGCGCCGGCCACCCACAGCACGGGCCCCGGGTAGCTGACCTCGCCCACGTCGGGCCAGTCGGCCACCTCGTCGAGATGCTCGCCCAGAAGGCCGAGGTTGAGCTCCCAGGCCCAGCCGTTGCGGTTCTCGGGGGTGCGGACGTGCTTCAGGTTCTGCAGCAGAAACTGGCGCACCGCCGGGTCGTCCACCTCACCGGACAACTCGGCATCGGCGTCCGAGCGCCTTTTCAGGGTGGCCAGATCCAGGTCATGCATGGCCTTCACCAGGGGCACCGAGGTGCGCACCTGGTAGCTGATGTCGGGCGCGATGTCGACCACCACCAGCCGCTTGACCAGGTCGGGGTGCTGCAACGCGATCAACATCGCCACCTTGCCGCCCATCGAGTGCCCGACCAGCGTGACCGCGGCGGCGCTGCCCAGCCGCAACCGCAGTTCGGCCGCCACCTCGTCGGCCATCGCCTCGTAGTCGAAGGTCTCGGTCCAGTGCGAGCGGCCATGGTTGGGCAGGTCGAACAGAACGCTGGTGTGCTCGTGCTCGGCCAGCGTGCGGGCGATGCCGGCCCAGTTCTTGCCGCGTCCGAACAGTCCGTGCAGAAACACCACGTCGGGGCGTCCCGCACCGATGAGTTGCGCGAACAGCGCCATCATCGCCTCCGGTTCCAGCACGAGGTGTGCCAGTGTCGGCGTTCATCGACGGCTCGCGCCGAACCCATGGACGGCACCAGGGGCCACACCACCACGTGCGGCGTGCCCCGGCTGATCAGGTGCTCGCAGCCTGGGCACCGGTAGTCCTTGACGGCGGCCTGAGCGGGCATGGTCTGGGTCATCCAGCGGCCGTCGGCTTTGTCGACCGCCGAGGCATGCGACGACGACAGCGGCCGGGGCGGGCGAAGGTGTTTGCTGGGTCGTTTGGGCACGAGAAGGAGCCTACTGAGTTTCGGTACGGTAGGCCTCGTGCGTCTGATCGTTGCCCGCTGCCAGGTCGACTACGCGGGACGGTTGACCGCCCACCTGCCCCTGGCCACCAGGCTGATTCTGGCCAAGGCCGACGGATCGGTGTCGATCCATGCCGACGACCGCGCCTACAAGCCGTTGAACTGGATGAATCCGCCGTGTGCGCTGACGGTCAGCACCGCCGCGGAAGACTCCGGCTTCACCGAAGTGTGGGAGATTCGCAATCGCGATGGCGACACCCTGTTGATCTCGATCGCCGAGGTGCTGCACGACTCCAGCCACGAGTTGGGCGTCGACCCCGGCCTGGTGAAGGACGGCGTCGAAGCACATCTGCAGGTTTTGCTGGCCGAGCACCCCGAAACGTTCGGTGCCGGCTGGACGCTCGTGCAACGCGAGTACTTCACCGCGATCGGTCCGGTCGACCTGCTGTTTCGCGACGAGAGCGGCGGGTACGTCGCGGTGGAGGTGAAACGCCGCGGCGAGATCGACGGCGTCGAGCAGCTCACCCGCTACCTGACGCTGATGAACGCCGACCCGTTGCTGTCACCGGTGCGGGGCGTGTTCGCCGCCCAGTTGATCAAGCCGCAGGCCAAAACCCTGGCGAGTACCCGCGACATCACCTGCGTCACCGTCGACTACGACGTGCTGCGCGGCCTGGACGACCCCGCCGACCGATTGTTCTGACCGGTATTGGGGACGGTTCCGATTACCCACCACGATGGGTCCCTGGTGGGCAATGGGGACGGTTCCGATTGCCGTTCATCTGGAGGCCACCTTGACCGACGAAGTCCCTGCTGCCAGGCGTGATGCTGCCGGACGGGCATCTGTGCGTCCCCATTACCGTTCAGCAGGCTCATGAACGGTAATCGGAAGTGGGCGGATTCAGGGGGTCAACGCAACACTGCTTGTTGTTGGGGGTGACTGTAGTAGGTCGGCGAGGGCTTCGGCTGGGGTTTTCCAGCCGAGTCGTTTGCGGGGTCGGTCGTTGAACTCGGCTTCGACGTTGGCGATGTGCTCGGCTGTATGCGCCGACAGGTTGGTGCCTTTGGGGAAATACTGCCGCAGCAGCCCGTTGGTGTTCTCGTTGCTGGGTCGTTGCCAGGGGCTGTGCGGATCGCAGAAATACACCTGCGTGCCGGTGGCAGCAGTCAGGACGTGGTGGTGTGCCATTTCGCCGCCCCGGTCCCAGGTCAGGCTGAGCCGCAGATGTGCCGGTAACTGGCCGAACACGGCCGCGATCCCGGCCTGGACCTCGGGGGCGGTGTGCCCGTTCGGTAACGGCACCAGCAGGGTGAAGCTGGTGGTCAGGGGGGTGTCAGATGGTCTGTGTAAGCGGTGAGTCCGGAAGGAAGGATTCATGATGACTGTTGTGACGGATGACAAGAAGGGTGTGGCTGCTCGTCGGTCGGATCGGGCTGAGGCGCCGGGTGCTCGGGCGGCTGCGGAGTTGGCGGCTTCGGGTGCGTTGGATGACTTGTTCGCCAAGATTGATGCCGGCGCGATCGAGTTGACCGGGGATGGCGGGTTCATTCCGGGGCTGATCAAGGCTGCGGTGGAGCGTGGTCTGCAGGCCGAGCTGACTTCGCATGTGGGCTATGACAAGGGCGATCCGAACGCGGCCCTGTTTGATAACTCGCGTAACGGCACGACGCCGAAAACGGTGCTGACGCAGGTCGGTGATGTCGATTTGGACGTGCCGCGGGACCGGCTGGGAACGTTCTGCCCGCAACTGGTACCGAAGGGTGCCAGACGGTTGGGTGGCATCGATGAGATGATCATCAGCTTGTATGCCGGTGGCATGACGGTGCGCGATATCGAGCACTTCCTGGCCTCCACGCTGGGTGCGGAACTGTCACGCGAGACGATCAGCAAGATCACCGACCAGGTCTGCGACGAGGTCGCCCAATGGCAACAACGGCCGCTGGACGCTCTCTATCCGGTCATCTTCCTCGACGCGATCGTGGTCAAGGTCCGCGACGGTGCGCACGTGACGAACCGTTCAGCGCATATCGCGGTCGGCGTCGATATGGACGGCATCAAGCACGTTTTGGGGATCTGGATCCAAACCAGCGAGGGCGCGAAGTTCTGGGCCGGGGTGTGTGCCGATCTGGCTAACCGGGGCGTGCGTGACGTGCTCATCGTGTGCTGTGACGGCCTCACGGGCCTGCCCGAGGCGATCGAGGCCACCTGGCGACACGCCACGGTGCAAACCTGCGTGGTGCATCTGATCAGGGCGTCGATGCGGTTCGTCGGCTACCAAGACCGCAAGGCTGTGGCGGCAGCGTTGCGGCCGGTCTACACCGCTGCGAACGCGGCAGCGGCCCGCACCGAACTCGACACGTTCACCGATTCGACGTGGGGCAAGAAGTACCCCCACGCGGTCGCGACCTGGAATGCGGCGTGGGAGCGGTTCATCCCGTTCTTGGCCTTCCCACCCGAGCTGCGCCGCGTGATTTACACCACCAACAGCATCGAGAGCTTGAACTACCAACTCAGGAAGGTGTCGAAGAACCGCGGCCACTTCCCCAACGACGCCGCCGTGGTGAAGCTGCTATGGCTCGCGATCTGCAACATCGAGGACAAACGAGCCCGCGACCGCGCCAAAGAGAAAGGACTCCCACCCGACCAACGCAAAGCAGCCGGACGACTCGTCGAGGGCCAAGTCGTCACCAACTGGAAACAAGCACTGGCCCAACTCGCGCTCATCTACCCCGAGCGCATCAACCAACACCTATAAATCGAACAAAATAGGACAAGCCGCTTACACAGAAATCTTGACAAGCTCGTGGTCAGCTCGACCAGGGTGCCGATCGCCGACTGGTTCGCCGCACCGGTGATCAGGTCACCTTCCCAGTGGCCCGGCACGACCCGCTGCGATACCTCGACGGGCCGTTGAGCGATGGTGACCATGCCCTGGATCGGGCCGGGTCCGCCCTTGCCAGCCCTAGACCGGGGCGGCCGGCGCCGGACCCGGCCGGAACGTAAACACCTAGTCAGATCACGGTCCAGGCCGCCGCGGGTGTGCACGTACAGCTCCTGGTAGATCGTTTCGTGGCTGATCTGCATCGACCCATCATGCGGGAAATCGACCTTCAACCGGGCCGCGATCTGCTCAGGCGAATGACGCAGTTCCAACCGGCGTATCACCTCGCCAGCCAGCTTGGGACATCGCGCCAACTTCGACTTCTTCGGTCGGGCCGCACGCCCCTTCGCCATCGCGTCGGCCGGAGCCGGCCGATACTCACCCGTGGCCGAGTGCCGGTTACGGCCCAGTTCGCGCGTGATCGTCGAGGCCGGCCGCCCCAACGACCGGCCGATCCGCCGAGCCGACCAGCCATCCTCGACCCGCAGCCCGATCTCTATCCGCTCCGCCAACGACAACCGCAACCCGCGCTCTTGATCTGTCCGCATCCGAACATGCTCCGCGACCCACGCCCGACCCGTCGACTGCGACACGCCAGCAGCCACCGCCGCCCGCCGCCACGACACCCCCTTGCCGATCTCCGACCAGAACACCGAACGCACACCCGGCCCGAACCCAGGACGACCCATCACACCCTCCAATCTCAGGGTGTTGCGTTGACCCCTAGAACCAGCCGTGTCCCCATTACCGTTCTGGTCTGGCGTCGCCTGAGTGCGCTACCGGCGGTTGAGTTCTGGAATCAGCACCTCGCGATAGAGCAGCATCAACGCGGCCATCGAGGGGATCGCCAGCAGCGCACCCAGCAGCCCGTACAGCAACCCGCCGCACACCGCGGCCAGGATCACCAGCGGCCCCGGCACGCTGACCGACCGCTGAAACACCCGCGGCTGAATGAAGTAGTTGTCGAACTGCTGGTAGGTGAGAAAGAAGGCCAGCGTGACCAACCCCTGGGTGGGCGAAAACGTGAACGCCACGATCGACACGATGATCATCGACAGGGTGGATCCGATCAGCGGAATCACCGCGCACAAGGCCACCACCACCGCCAGGGCAAGGGCGTACTGGCCCAGCCCGACGATGGTCAGAAACAGAAACGCCACCGTGGCGGCGCAGGTGATGATGATGAACAGGCCCGTGACGTACCCGCCGATGCGGCGGAACATCTCTCTGGTCAGGTAGCGCACCCGCGGCCGCCGAGACGCCGGCGCCAACTCCAGCATCGCATCGGTGAAGGTGGGCATCGACGCCAGAATGTAGAGCATCAGCGTGATCGTCATCATGGTGCTGAACACCAGGCCCGCCACCGCCTGCCCGGCCCCCCACAGGCCGCCGAAAAGCCCACTGAGCAGTTCGCCCGACGTGAGAAAGTTACTCACCCGGTTGATGCCGTCGTAGCGGGCGTCGAGCTCGGCGATCTGGGGGTTCGCCCTCAGCTCTTGCAGGAGCGACGGCGCGTTCAGCAGCAGTCGGTTGATCTGCTCGTACGCGACGGGCAACACCGCCCAGAACGCCAGAGCAAGCACCGCCAGGGCCCCCAGGGCCACCAGAAACACCGAGAACCCGCGGCGCAGCCCCGTGGCCGACAGCCGGTCGACCAGCGGATTGAGGCCGAGGGCGAGGTAGAGCGCCAGCATCACTAGCAGCACCACGTACGAAATGCGGTACAGGCCGAACACCAGCCCGAAGGCCGTCAGTGCCCCCAGGGTGATGAAGAACCCGATCGCGAACGGACTGCGTCGGCCAAGGGTGACTTCGTGCCGCGGCCCCGCGCCCACCGCGTCGGGATCGGGGTCGGCGGGCGTCGGCTGGGTGATGCGCCGCATGCGGTGCAGCCACCCCCGGGGCCCGCTCGGCGTGGCTGCCGGACGAGGCGCTGCCGCAGCCTGCGGGGTCGGCTCGGTGCCACCGTCGCCGGGTGCGTCGCCTACCTCGTCAGGCTGCGCCACCATGGACTAGCGCCGCTTGGAACCACCCGAGGCCGCAGGCTGCACCCGGGTGGCGTCGTCGTCGTCAGCCTGCTCGGTCACCGCATCGCCCTGCTCGGACGACTCGTCGCTCTGGCTCGCCGACGCCTGATGGTCGTCGTCGCCCGGAAACTCGGCCACGCTGTTGGTGGCGAGCGCCGACAGGCTGCTGAGCTGACCGACGATGGCCGCCTTGCGCTGGTTGAGTCGCTCGTTCTCGCGACGCAACTGCTCGTTCTTAGAGGCAGCCTCGGCCTGCGCGTCGGCAACCAGCTTGGCCGCCCGCGCCCGGGCCTCGGCGACGGACGCCCGCGCCTGCTCGTTCGCGGCGACCACGATCTGGTCGGCCTCGGTCAACGCCTTCTGCCGGCGTTCGGCCATCAACGCGGACGCCTCGGCCATCTTGACCCCGAAGTCCTCGGACTGCAGCCGGGCCTTCTCGGCCAACTCGGCCAACAGAGCCGTGACCTGATCCTGACGCTGCTGTAGGGCGTTCAGGGCCTCGGTGTGCTCGGCAGCCAGCTTGGCCCGAATGTCTGCGGCCTCGCGCTGCGCCGCCTGGCGCACCCGCTCGGCCTCGAGCGAGGCCTGGTCGCGCATCGCGCTCGCGCTGCGCTCGGCGTCGGCCAGCACCATCGCCCGGTGATTCTCGGCGGCCTCACGCAACGCCCGCGACTCTTCTTGCGCGTTCGCGAGTTCAGCGCCGGTCTGGCCTGCCAGTTCGTCGCGCAGCCGGTTCAGGTCGTCCAGCCCGGTCACCCGCTCTTGGGCCAGGCCCTCGTGGGTCTGCCTGGTGAGGTCGCCGGCGCGGCTGCGTGCCGCCTCTTCGATGCGCTCGGCCTCGTGCTGGGCGGTCTTGATGATCTCGGCCGCCTGCGCCTCGGCACTGCGCATCATGTCGCCGGTGAAGGCGCCCAGACGCGAGTAGTCGGTCTCGTCGGCTTTGGTCAGTAGCTGCTTCTGCAGCGACCGCACCTTGCGTTTGGCCGAGCTGAGCTGACGCTCGATGTCACGAATGTAGGCATCGACCGCCTGCCGCTCGTAACCCAGCATCGAGTGGGGAAAGCTGCCCGCAGCGCTCGCGGTCTCGTCGAACAGGTCGAGACCGACCGTCTCTTCTGGCTGTTGGCTCACCCGTGGGTCCTTTCTATGGGGTGTACTACCTGATGCTACCCACTCGGACCCCCGGTGCAGCCGGGACACTCAGTGGGTGGCCGGTTCAACCAGTTCGAGCAACACGCCACCGGTGTCTTTGGGGTGGCAGAAGTTGATGCGTGAGCCCGCGGTGCCGCGTTTTGCCTCGGGGTACAGCAGCCGGACGCCCCGCTCGCGCAGCGTGGCGCTCACCGCGTCGAGGTCGCGCACGCGGTAGGCGAGTTGCTGCATGCCGGGCCCGCTGCGTCCGATGAACTTGGCGATCGTCGAGTTCTCGTTGAGGGGGGCCAGCAACTGGATCTGGGCGTTCTCGGGGCCCTGGTCACCGGTGCCGATCATGGCCTCGGCCACGCCCTGCTCTTGATTCTCTTCGCGATGGAGTACCCGCCACCCCATCACCTCGGTGTGAAACTTGATCGCCTCGTCCAGATCGGGAACCGCGAGGCCCACGTGATCGATGCACACGAATAGTCCGTCCATGGGTTCAGGCTTTCACATCCTTCGAGCCTTGGTTGAGGGTTTCGCAAACCGGTGGCGCCCGGCGGCGTGGCAGAGCGGGGGGGTACCGCTCGGCGCCACACAATGGCATGGTGAGTGTGGTGGGCCGACTTCCCCGGAGGCAGACGTGAGCAAATGGATCAAGACCATCTTGTTGGTGCTCGTCGTCGGCTTCGCGCTGTTCTACCTGTTCACCAGGCCAGAGGCTGCGGCGTCGGCGGTGAAGAGCTTCTTCGGCGCGTTCGATGCGATCGGACGGTTCTTCGTCGCGCTTTCGCGGTGAGTTGCGGTGAGTGCCCCCGCGAAGCCGCCGCCTCAGATCAAGCTCGGCACGTCGCGCTTCTTCGACCCGCATGTCGATGACCGGCTGATCACCGAAGAGGGCGAGCAGATTCTCGACGAGATCCGTCGGCACTGGGTCACCCGGCTCTGGCCCGGAAGTCAGGTGGTGCTGGGCATGATCGCGTTCGGCGTCATGCCGCAACTCGGGCACCTGTGGTGGTTGGGGCTGGTCCTCGGGGTGGGCCTGGGGGTGCGCGGGTTCTGGGGCATGCACGTCGAGTTCATGGATCGATTCGTGGTCACCAACCTGCGCGTCTTTCGGGTCAACGGCGTGATTGATCAGAACTTCGCCTCGATGCCGCTGTCGCGGGTGCTCGACATCGCGATGCAGCGGCCCTTCTGGGGGCAGATTTTTGGCTACGCCGAGTTCGTGTTCGAGAGTGCCGCCCAAGACCAGGGCCTGCGCGAGATTCACTTCGTGGGCGCGCCGGACGCCCGGCTGCACCTGTTTCAGCGCGTGGTGATCAGCGCCGGCCTGACCGGACGGGTGCAGGCCGACATCGCCAGCGGCGACTGACCGCAGCGGTGGTCGAGCCCGTCGAGACCCATGCTGGTCGAGAGCGACGAGTGGCGCTGTATGAGATCGCGGCGTTCGCCGGGATGACGAACAGATGCTGGTCGAGCTTGTCGAAACCCCATGTCACAGATTTTTCGACACGCTCACCAACGATGCTCGTCAGCCCAGGGCGGCGCTGACCACCTCACGGGCCGCCGCCTGTACCTCGGCCAGGTGCTCCGCACCCTTCAGAGACTCGGCGTAGATCTTGTACACGTCCTCGGTACCCGACGGACGGGCCGCGAACCAGGCGTGCTCGGTGGTCACCTTGAGACCACCGATGGGGGCGTCGTTGCCCGGCGCCCGGGTCAGCTTGGCGACGATCGGCTCGCCGGCCAACTCGGTGGCCGTGACGTCCTCGGGCGACAGCTTGGCCAGCTTGGCCTTCTGCTCACGGTTGGCCGGGGCGTCCACCCGGGCGTAGGCGCTGTGACCGTACTTGTCTTCCATCTCGGCATAGATCTGCGAGGGCGACTTGCCGGTGACCGCCAGAATTTCCGACGCCAGCAGACACAGCAGAATGCCGTCCTTGTCGGTGGTCCAGGTCTGGCCGTCGAGGGTGAGGAACGACGCGCCCGCCGACTCTTCACCGCCGAAGCCGATGTCGCCGGTCATCAGGCCCGGCACGAACCACTTGAAGCCCACCGGCACCTCGACCAGCGTGCGGCCCAGATCTGCGGTCACCTTGTCGATGAACGACGAGCTGACCAGGGTCTTGCCGACCCCTGCGTCCGGCTTCCAGCCGGGACGATGGCTGTAGAGGTACGAGATCGCCACCGCGAGGTAGTGGTTGGGGTTCATCAGCCCACCGTCGGGGGTGACGATGCCGTGCCGGTCGGCGTCGGCGTCGTTGCCGGTGGAGATGTCGTAGGTGTCCTTGTTCTCGATCAGCGACGCCATGGCGTAGGGGCTGGAGCAGTCCATGCGGATCTTGCCGTCCCAGTCGAGGGTCATGAAGGGCCAGGCCGGGTCGACGGTGGGGTCGATCACCTCAAGACCGATGTCGAGGTTGTCGGCGATGTACTGCCAGTACTGCACGGCCGCGCCGCCCAGCGGGTGCGCGCCGATCTTCAACTTGGCGCCGCGAATCGCGTCGAGATCGATCACGTTCTTGAGGTCTTCGCAATAGGCGGTGCGATAGTCGTGGCGCTCGATGCCGTCGGCGATCTCGTCGTAGGGCCGGTCGCGCTTGATGCCCGACGGGTCGGCCATCAACTCGTTGGCGCGGGCCGCGATGGCCGAGGTGGCGTCGGTGTCGGCGGGGCCGCCGTGCGGCGGGTTGTACTTGAAGCCGCCATCGGTGGGCGGGTTGTGCGAGGGGGTGACCACGATGCCGTCGGCGCGGGGGCCGTCGTTGTCGCGGTTGTACACGATGATGGCCCGCGAGACCGCCGGGGTGGGGGTGTACTCGTCTTCACGTTCGGCCCGCACGTTCACCCCGTTGGCGACCAGCACCTCGAGCGCGGTCTTCCAGGCGGGCAACGACAGCCCGTGGGTGTCCTTGCCGATGAACAACGGCCCGTCGACGCCCTGGCCGGCGCGGTACTCGACGATCGCCTGCGTGGTGGCGGCGATGTGCAGGTCGTTGAATGACGTCTTCAGGCTTGAGCCGCGGTGACCCGATGTGCCGAAAACCACCCGCTGATCGATGTTGCCGGGGTCGGGCACCAGGTCGTAATAGGCGGCGAGCATTGCGTCGACATTGACGAGGTCTTCGGGCAGTGCGACCTGCCCAGCGCGTTCATGAACCATACCGACATCATGCCCAACACGGCGGGGCGCGGCGAGGGTTCTGCCAGACCCGTCTCGCCCCTGGGGGTCAGCCGGCCAGACCGATCGGCTCGGCTGCACGGCAGAGCTCGACGAACCGGGCGGCGAGCGGCTGCCATGCCTCGTCCAGTTCGCTACGGGCCGCGGCGACCTGGGCGATCGCCTCTCGGACCTGCTGCTCGGTGCCTGGCGGGTCGAGTTCGCACCAGATGGCGAACACGTCGGCGTCGACCTCGGGGTGCCACTGCACACCCCACACCGTGGGCGCGAACCGGGCCGCCTGCACCTCGCCACCGGGCGCCTGAGCCAGCACGACCGCGCCCCTGGGCAGCTCGGCCACCACGTCATTGTTGGAATGCACACCCCGAACCCGGTGAGCCAACCCACCGAACAACGGGTCGGTGTCGGCCGCAGCGGTGTAGCCCACCGGTAACAGCCCGCTCTGCTTGCCCTGCGGGTTCACGATCACCCGGCCGCCAAGGGCGGTTGCGGCCAACTGATGCCCCAGGCACACCCCGAGGGTCGGCACGCCTGCCTCGGCGCAGCGCCGGATCAACGCGCGCACCTCAGGCAGCCAGGGTGCCTCGTGGTCGTCGGTGGCGCCCATGATGCCGCCGAGCACGACCAGCCCGTCCAGTTCGTGCACGGCGGGCAGTCGCGCCCCCAGGTCGGGACGCACCGTGACCAGCCGAGCGTCCGACTCACACAGCCAGTCGGCCAGGCAGGCCGCCGGGCACTCGGCCTGGTGCTGCACGACGGCGATGAGCGGTTGGGTCGCCATGCGCCAACTTTGACACAATGGCTGCCATGACCCTGCCGAAGTTCACCTCCCGCGCCATGGACCTGTCTGGAATCGCCGCCGCCGCCAAGGCGCCGCCCGTTCCCCCGGGCGCATCGTTCGTCGTCGAGGTCGACGAGGCCAACTTCGAGACCGTCATGCAGGGCTCGATGCAGTACCCGATCGTGGTCGAGCTGTACTCACCGCGCGCCAACGCGCAGGCCTTGTCGGACGATCTGATCGCGCTGGCCAACGCCGCCGCCGGTGCCTACCTGCTGGCCCGGGTGAACGTCGACGCGGCCGGCGGCATCGCGCAAGCGTTCGGCGTGCAGGCCGTGCCGACCGTGATCGGCGTGGTCGGGGGCCAGTTGGCTCCGCTGTTTCAGGGCACCCGCAGCAAGCCCGAGGTCGAGGCCATGATCGCTCAGTTGCTGCAGGTGGCCGCCCAGAGCGGATTGAACGGCCGGGCCAACCCGGTGGCGGGGGGAGCGGGCGAAGCAGACATCGCCGACCCACGGTTCGAGGCTGCCGACGCGGCGCTGGAGCGCGGCGACTTCGCCGCGGCCGTGGTCGAGTACGACAAGATCCTGGCCCAGACGCCGAACGACGCCGAAGCCAAGGCCGGACGCGCCCAGGTGGCACTGCTGGCCCGGTCGGCGGGCGGCGACCCGGCGGCGGTGCTCGCCGCTGCCGACGCCGACCCGACCGACGTGAACCCGCAGTTCGCCGCGGCCGATCTCGAGGTGCTGGCCGGACGACCCGAGGCGGCCTTCAAGCGGCTCATCGAGCTGGTTCGACAGACGTCCGCGTCTGAGCGCGAGACGGTGCGGGTGCGGCTGCTGGAGCTGTTCGAGGTGGTCGGCAACGCCGACCCGGCGGTGTTGAAGGCCCGTCGCGACCTGATGAGCGCGCTGTTCTGAGCAACCTGGATGCGCTCGGGTAGCGCTGGGCTCTCGGCCTCGACAACCTCGCTCCCCGCCATCGCCACCCGAAGGTTCGCGCGGGCCATGAGGGTCTGCGCATGACGCAGGCGTCGTGGCCGCCGGCCGGCCAGGGTTGGGGTGCATCCATGCCACCGCGACGGGGTGACTCGGTGCGCACGATGGTGCTCACGGCGGCGCTGGTGGTCGCCGGGGGAGTGCTGGCATTGGCCGCGATGGCCGTGTGGAGCCGGGTGCTGTCGGCGTCCGACCCGACTGCATCCGCACCTGCGACAACAGCAGTCACCCAACCGAGCGCCACCGATCCGGCCAAGAGTCCGTCGACCGGTGCGACCACAGTGCGTCCGACTCTCACCCCGTCGGCCAGCGTGAGTGCATCGCCGAGCCCGAGCCCGAGCACGCAGCCGGTCACCCTCGTGCCGCTGCCCACGCCGAGCGGGGTCGGCACGCCGAACGCCAAGCCCGGCGCCCTACCCGAACCGCGCACGCTCGCGCAGGCCCGCCAGTGGCTCAACGCCAACGCCATCTACCCGCGCAAGGTCAAGGTTCCGACCACCTGTGGGTTGCCGCTGATCGACCCGGCCCGAATCTCGGCCGCAGGGCTGCAGAAGCACCTGACCCGCGTGGCCGGCTGCCTGACCATGGTGTGGCGCCCAGCGCTGCGGACGGCGGGCTTCTCGATGCCGTACCCGGTGGTCACGGTGTACTCGGGTGCGGCCGCCAGCCCGTGCGGAAAGCTGGACGCGTACAACGCCTACTACTGCGCGGCCAACCAGCGCATCTACTTCGGCCGGGTGCTGTACGAGATTCTGCCCGAGCGCGACTACGCCTACGACCTGATTCTCGCCCATGAGTACGGGCACGCGGTACAAGCCCGAACCGGGCTACTCACGGCCGGCTGGTGGTACCGCTACGTCGCCACCAGCAAGGCCAAGGCCAACGAGTACGCCCGCCGGCTCGAACTGCAGGCCGACTGCCTGGCCGGCTCGGCGATGAACGCGCTGGCCCGTGCGACCGCATTGAACGCGGCCGACCGCAAGGGGTTCGCCGAGGTGCTGGCGTCCATCGCCGACGACACGCTCACCGGTGTGATCAGCCAGCACGGCTCCGCCAAGGCGCGTACGCGATGGCTGGCCCTGGGGCTCGGCACGTCCGCGATCAAGGCGTGCAAAACCTTCACCGCGTCGGCCGACAAGGTGCGCTGACCCGCGAGGGCCCTCACTGCAAAAGGTGAACCGACGAAGCCGTCCCACGTAGCTGGCCTTGTGACACGTAGCTGCCTGCACGCGGGCAGCGACGTGTCACAAAGGCAGTCACGTGGGCGGACCACCGCAACAACCGCCCGCGAGCCAGGCTCACTCGGCGCGGATGAAGCCGCGTTCCAGGTACTTGGTGCCGCCACCGACGCGGCAGGCGACCGCGGCCAGCATGCGTCCGCGGGCGAAGGGGGCCATCTTCTCGGCGGCCTTGTCGGGTGCCAGCCAGTGCACCTCACGAATCTCGACCGGGTCGGGCACGATGGCCTCGGTCTGCTCGCTGGTGAGCTGACCGCCGTCGAAGATCAGCTCGACGGCGTCCTCCCAGCCCAGGTACGGGGCGAGCCAGTCGATCACCAGCACCCGCCCGACGCTCAGGTCGAGCGCCAGTTCTTCCTTGATCTCACGCACCGCACCCGTCCACGGCGACTCGTAGGTGTTGACGATGCCGCCCGGCAGTTCCCAGTCGTCTTTGAAGGTCGTTTCGACCAGGCACACCCGATCCCACTGGTCGGTGATCAGCGCGTGCGCGATCAGCCGTTTGCGCGGCAGCACCGAGTTCATCACGCCGGTGAACCCGCCGGCGCCGTACACCAGGTCGCTCGCCAGCCGGGCGTACAGCACCACGTCGGCGAACGTGCCGTCGGCGGCGACGTGCGCCAGCCGGCGAGTGCCTTCGAGCCGAAAGCCGGCCCGGTGCAGCGCCCGCCGCCCCATCGTGTCGGACGCCGGCAGCGACACCTCGATGCGACGTAGCCCGCGAGCGATCAGACCGTCGTCGGCGGCCAGGCTGACGGCCTGGTCGACCGCCTCTTGAGGCGCCCGACCCGACCACTCCAGCACACCGACGCCGGTCTCACCGACCCGCAGATGTACCTGAAACTCGTGGCTTTCGCCGCTCAAGGCGAGTACCGGCCGCTCAGCCCTCGTAGCGGAAGTACACCGCGCCCAGCGGCGGCACGACGATCGTGGCGGCTGCGTCGAACCCGTTGAACTGCTCCTCGTGCGCCTCGACCTGGCCCAGGTTGCCGTGCGAGTCGGACCCGTCGTAGATGCCGGCGTCGGAGTTGAGCACTTCCTTCCACACGCCGGCCTTGGGCAGGCCGATCTTGTAGTTGGCCCAGGGCTCGGACGAGAAGTTCACGATCACCGCGACGTGCTCGCCCTCGCCGTCGGAACGCACCCAGCTGAACGTGTTGCCGCTGGCGTCGTCGGCGTTGATCCAGCGGAAGCCGGCCGGGTCGCTGTCGAGCTTCCACAGCGCTGGGCTGGCGGCGTAGAGCTCGTTGAGGTCTTTGATCAGCCGCTGCAGGCCGTGGTGGCCCCACAGGTCAGACACCCACCACTCCAGCGAGGTGGCCTCGTTGAACTCGGTGCGCTGGCCGAACTCGCAACCCATGAACAGCAGCTGCTTGCCGGGGAAGCCCCACATGAACGAGTAGAAGGCGCGCAGCGTGGCGAACTGTCGCCACGAGTCTTGCGGGATCTTGTTGATCATCGATCCCTTACCGTGCACCACCTCGTCGTGGCTGATCGGCAGCACGAAGTTCTCTGAGTACTGGTACACCATCGCGAACGTCATCTCGTGGTGGTGGTACTGCCGGTAGATCGGCTCGAGCGCCAGGTAGCGCAGCGAGTCGTTCATCCAGCCCATGTTCCACTTGAACCCGAACCCGAGGCCGCCCTGGTCGACAGGCTTGGTGACGCCGCCGAACGAGGTGGACTCCTCGGCGATCATGCACACCCCCGGCACCCGCTCGTACAGGTGCTTGTTGACGTAGCGCAAGAAGTCGATGGCTTCGAGGTTCTCGTTGCCGCCGAACTGGTTCGGTACCCATTCGCCGTCCTTGCGGCTGTAGTCGAGGTACAGCATGGACGCCACGGCGTCGACCCGTAGCGCGTCGATGTGCATCTCGCTCACCCAGTACAGCGCGTTGCTGACCAGGAAGCTCTTCACCTCGTTGCGGCCGTAGTTGAAGATGTAGGTGCCCCAGTCCATGTGCTCGCCCTGGCGGGGGTCGGCGTGCTCGTACAGCGCGGTGCCGTCGAACCGGCCCAGTGCCCACTCGTCCTTCGGAAAGTGCCCGGGCACCCAGTCGAGAATCACGCCGATGCCGGCCTGGTGCAGCTTGTCGACCAGGTGCCTGAACTCGTCGGGACGCCCCAGCCGCGACTGCGGCGCGAAGTAGTTGGTGACCTGGTAACCCCACGACGGCTCGAACGGGTGCTCGGTGACCGGCATGAACTCCACGTGGGTGAAGCCCTGCCAGGTGACGTACTCGACCAGCTCTTCGGCCAGCTCGAGGTAGGTCTTGCCCTTGCGCCACGACCCGAGGTGCACCTCGTAGATCGACATCGGGCTCTCGTGCGGCTGGGTCACAGCCCGCTTGTTCATCCACTCGCCGTCGTCCCAGGCGTACTGGCTGGTGTAGACGATGGAGCTGTTGGCCGGTGCCTGCTCGGCGAAGAAGGCCATCGGGTCGACCTTCTCGCGCCAGACCCCGTCGGCCCCGAGCACGTTGTACTTGTAGAGCGCGCCGTCGCCGACACCCTCGACGAACAGCGCCCACACCCCCGAGCCGGGCACCAGCGACATGGCGTCGCCGGTCCACCAGTTGAAGTCGGCGTTGAGGCGCACCGCTTGGGCGTTGGGCGCCCACACGGCGAACCGCGTGCCGGTGATCTCACCACGCTCGTCGTCGTGCAGCGTCACCGTGTGCGCTCCGAGCCGGCGCCACACCTCGGTGTCGCCGCCGTTGTGGAAGCCTTCGAGATCCCATCCGGTCAGGCCGCCGGCCTGGTCGTGTGCCATCAGTTCTCCTTTGAATCGTGCGTGGTGGACAGCGCCGTCCGCCTAGCCACATCATGGACGGCACCGAGCGGGATGTGTACCCATTTGGGCCGGTTACGGGTTTCGTACACCACTTCGTAGACCGCCTTGTCGAGCACGTAGGCGTCGAGCACCGGACGATCGGGGGCCGCTTCTTCGCAATAACCCGCGAGAAACGCGGCCTGGGCGGCCGACGACCAGGCGGACGCCTGGGCCGAAGTGGGATCAGGGTGTGCGCCGCGTACGTAGTCGAACGAGCGCAACATGCCGGCGACGTCGCGCCAGACACTGTCGGGACGGCGCCGCTCGTCCAGCGTCTTCAGCGGCTCGCCCTCGAAGTCGATGATGGTCCAGCCGTTGGCCGAGCGCAGCACCTGGCCGAGGTGAAAGTCCCCGTGCACGCGCTGCACCACCAGGTCGACGTCGACCAGCGCCAGCAGCGCCGGCCGCACCGCGGCGCGCACCGCTTTGAGCTCGTCCACCTGGTTCTCGGCGGCATCGAAGCGGTCGGCGATCACCCCGGCCACCTCGGCGCCGGGCACCACCGAGGTGCCGAACGCCTGCGCCAGCCGGGCGTGCACGGCACGCAGCGCCCCGCCCAGTTGCGACGCCTCGGCGGTGATGTCGCGGTCGTCGGCGCAGGCCTCACACGCCCACTCCCAGCCGTCGCGCACGTTCTGCACGCGCTGCACGAACATGCCCAGGTCGGTGCGGCCCACCCCCGGCAGGTCGCCGAGCAGCGCCCCGTACAGATCGGGCGTGACCCCCGACCCGTTCAGGGCAGCCAGCACCTCGACGTCGAGGTTGCGGCCGGCCTCGACCTTGCGAAACAGCTTGAACATGCGGTTGCGGCCCAGCGTGACGGTGGTGTTGCTCTGCTCGCCGGCCCAGACCTTGGTGTCGGTGGTGGCCTCGATGGCCGGGCTGTCGATCCACTCCATGGCGGGGTGGTCGGGCTCGACCAAGGCGGTCAGCAGGGCCAGCATGCAGGCCGGGTCGGCGACCGCCTCGACCGCCGCCACGGGCCCGAGGTCGGGGTCATCCACCCGCAGGATCACCTCGGTGGTCGGGGTGTCGGTGTAGCCGACGAGCTGGGCGTAGAACTCGTGTCGTCCGTCGGCGTAGCGCACCGTGGCGACCTCGGGACGCACCGCGGGCAGCCGTCCGGCGGGGGTCAGCCAGGGCAGCGCAGTCATGCCTTCGAGCGTGGCCGCCAAACCCTTGCCGCCGAACCAGCGGGCGTTCTCGATCAGGGGCCACCATGCTGCCAGGGGGGCGTCGGTCACCGGATCATCCTGTCAGTAAAGCGCTCTGGACAACAGCATTCACCGCGGTACGCGCGGGTCACGCGCCGGTCTGCACGTGCAGAATGTGCGCCGGCTGGGTGGGGTTGAGCCGCACGAAGTTGCGCTCGCCCCAGGTGAACGCCGCACCGGTGAGCTCGTCGCGCAGCGGCACCGTGGTCTGCCCGGCCAGACCCAGCGCACCCAGGTCGAGCCAGACGTCCGATTCGACGGTGTTGTCGGGATCGAGGCTGCAGATCACGATCACCACGTCGTCACCGTCGCGCTTGCTGAAGGCGATCACCGCGTCGCTGCCCGCGTGGTGAAAGTGCAGTTGCCGCAACTGCTGCAGCGCCGGGTGCGCCTGCCTGATGGCGTTCAGCGTGCCGAACAGCATGTTCAGGTTGGGCTCGGCGGTGTAGTCGCGGGGCCGGTACTCGTACTTCTCTGAGTTCAGGTACTCTTCACGCCCCGGGGCCAGCACCTCGTGCTCGAAGAGCTCGAAGCCCGAGTAGACGCCCCAGGTGGGCGACAGGGTGGCGGCCAGAATCGCCCTGATGCTGAACATCGCCGGGTTGCCCGACTGCAGGTGGAACGGGTTGATGTCGGGCGTGTTCACGAAGAAGTTGGGCCGGTAGAACGCCGACATCTCGCCGGCCAGCTCAGTGGCGTACTCGGTGAGTTCGTACTTGGTGGTACGCCAGGTGAAGTAGGTGTAGCTCTGGTGGTAGCCCACCTTGCCCAGCGCGTGCATCATCTCGGGCTTGGTGAACGCCTCGGCGAGAAAGATCACGTCGGGGTCGGTCTTGCGCAGTTGAGCGATGATCCAGCCCCAGAACTGAACGGTCTTGGTGTGCGGGTTGTCGATGCGAAAGATGCGAATGCCATGGCTCATCCACAACTTGAACAGCCGCAACACCTCGTTGAAGATGCCGACCGGGTCGTTGTCGAAGTTGATCGGGTAGATGTCTTGATACTTCTTCGGCGGGTTCTCGGCGTAGGCGATGGTGCCGTCGATACGGGTGGTGAACCACTCGGGGTGTTCCTTCACCCAGGGGTGGTCGGGGCTGGCCTGCAGGGCGAAGTCAAGTGCCACCTCGACGCCCAACTCTTTGGCCCGAGCCACGAACCGGTCGAATGACTCGAAGTCGCCCAGGTCGGGGTGAATCGCGTCGTGACCGCCGTCGGCACTGCCGATCGCCCACGGCGAGCCGGGGTCTTTGTCGGTGGCGTCCAGGGTGTTGTTCTTGCCCTTCTTGAACGCGCTGCCGATGGGGTGAATGGGCGGCAAGTAGATCACGTCGAAGCCCATCGCGGCGGCCGCCTCGAGCCGGCCGTGCGAGCTGTCGAACGTGCCGGACGTCCAGTGGTCGGTCGCCTCGTCGTAGCTGGCGCCCTCGGAGCGCGGGAAGAACTCGTACCAGGCGCTGAACAGAGCCCGCTTGCGGTCGACCCAGATCGGAAAGTTCGCGGTGGGTGACACCAGTTCGCGCGGGCCGTAGAGCTTCATCGCCGAAGCCAGTCCGGCACCGTTGGCCACTTCGAGCAGGTCGGCGGCCTTGCGCTGGGGAATCAGCAGTTGGGCGGTGGCGCGCAGAATGGACGCCTCGACCGGATCGCCCGCAGCGTCGGCCTGCGCAGCGGTGCGTTCGAGCAGGTCACGGCCTTCGAGGCAGACCAGTTCGAGGTCGACGCCGGCGGCCAGTTTGGCCTCGGCGTTGTGGTGCCAGGTGCCCCAGGGGTCCGACCAGCCCTCGACGCGGAACGTCCACGGGCCCTCGGCGTCGGGCCGTACCCACGCCTCCCAGCCGTCCAGCCCCGGCGGGCCGACCTGCGTCATGTCGGTGCGGGTCTCGACACCCTCGGGGCTGGTCAGAATGACCGACGCGTTGACCGCGTCGTGCCCTTCGCGAAACACCTTGGCCCGAATCGGGATCAGTTCGCCCACTGCGGCCTTCGCCGGGTAGGCGCCGCACTCGATCACGGGCCACACCTTGGCCACCGGTATGCGGCCGAAGCCGAAGGGGCCGGTCATCACGGGGGACAGGTCGACTGGAAGGGGGGCCTCGACGCCCAGCACCGGTTCGCTCACGTAAGCGACCCTAGCGGTTGCGACCCCGTCAGGTGGAGGGCTCACCGGGACTCGCGGACGAGATGACGAGGGCAAACGCCGAGGTGTCGAGCATGTGCGGCATGCAGCGGCGAGAACCTCGTCAGCGAGGCGAGCGCCGGGATCTCTCTTCGCGTGTCGCACGGCCGCCCGATTGCGTCCGATCTGGGACGCGTCTCGCCTCACTGAGCGGGGATCGGTGTCGAATCTGACGCAATCTGACGCAATCTGACGGGCCGCTGCGTGGTCGGGTTGGGAGATCCCGGGGCAAGCCCGGGATGACGTCACCCACAGGGCGCTGAACCACGTCATCCCCGCGAACGCCGGGACTCCGTCGTCGTGTCGAACGGCCGCCGGATGACGTCCGATCTGGGACGCGTCTCGCCTCACTGAGCGAGGATCGGTGTCGAATCGGACGTAATCTGACGGGCCGCTACGTGCTCGGATTGGGAGATCCCGGGGCAAGCCCGGGATGACGTAACCCCCACGAGGCGCTGAACCACGTCATCCCGGCGAACGCCGGGATCTCTACAGCCGCGTCAGATGACCGGGTCGGGGTCCACGTCGACCGTCGTCGGTTCGTCGACGGGCTCGTCGGGTGTCGTGGGCGACGGAATCACCGTGGGCAGGTGGGCCAGCACGTCGCCGTGTAACACCACCACCGTTCGCGCCGGCACCGTCACCGTCGAGCCGGCCGACATGGGTCGGTGCGGTAGCTCCTTGTCGAGCCCGGTATGGGCGGCGATGGTCCACTCACTGGCCCACGGTTGCCCGGGCAATGTGAGCACGATGGGCTCGAAGCCCGCGTGCACGAAGATCAGAAACGCCTCGTTGGGGTCTGACACGTACTGCCCGAGCGTGCGGCGGCCCTGCTCGTGCCACTGGTCGATGGTCATCTCTGTGCCGTGCTCGCTGAACCAGGCGACCTCTGAGCGGCCCAGTCCGTCGCCGTCGTCGTCGACCACCTCGCGGTGCGAGCGGAACTGCGGGTTACGCAACAGCGGGTGCTCGGCGCGCAGGGTCAACAGTTCACGAGTGAGGTCGAGTTGGGCGGCCCACTCGTCGGCGGTGTGCCAGTCGACCCACGAGGTGGGGGAGTCCTGACAGTACGCGTTGTTGTTGCCACCCTGGGTGCGACCCATCTCGTCGCCGGCGGTGATCATCGGCACGCCGGCCGACAGCAGCAGGGTGGCCATCATGTTGCGTGCGGTGCGCTGCCGGGCCGCGTTCACCGCCGCGTCGTCGGTCTCGCCCTCATAACCGTGGTTCCACGACCGGTTGTCGTCGGTGCCGTCACGGTTACGTTCTGAGTTGGCCTCGTTGTGCTTGAGGTCATAGGTGACCACGTCGCGCAGCGTGAAACCGTCGTGGGCGGTGACGAAGTTGATCGAACTGGTGGCCGGACGCCCGCCGTGGTCGAAGGTGTCGGACGATCCCGACAGCCGCGTCGCCAACTCTTGTACGCCGTTGGTGGCGCCGCGCCAGAAGTCACGCACGTAGCCGCGAAAGTGGTCGTTCCATTCCGACCAACCCTTACCCCAGCGCCCGACCTGGTAGCCGTAGGGACCGAGATCCCACGGTTCAGAGATCATCACCTTGTCGGCCAGCACGGGGTCCGCGGCGATCGCTTGCTTGAACGCGTGGTTCTGGTCGACGTGATGATTGGTATCGCGGATCAGCGTGGTGCACAGGTCGAAGCGAAACCCGTCCACGCCCATGTCGGTGGCCCAGTAGCGCAGCGAGTCGAGCACCATCTGCAGCACCCGCGGGTGGCTGGTGTCGACGGCGTTGCCGCAGCCGGTGACGTCGTAGTCGTTGCGGTTGTCGCTGGTCAGCCGGTAGTAGCCGCCGTGGTCGATGCCCCGAAACGACAGGGTGGGGCCCTCGTGGCCGCCCTCGCCGGTGTGGTTGTAGACCACGTCGAGAATCACCGCGATGCCGGCTTCGTGCAGCTTGCCGACCAGGTGCTTGAACTCCGCCACCTGGCCGCCCAGGGTGCCGGCCTTGGCGCTGGCGTAGGGGGCGTGCGGCGCGAAGAAGCCGAGGGTGTTGTAGCCCCAGTAGTTCACCAGGCCGCGCCCGACGATGAAGGGTTCTGACACGAAGTGATGCAGGGGTAGAAACTCGACCGCGTTGATGCCGGTGTCTGTCAGGTGCTTGATCACCGCGTCGTCGGCGAAACCGGCGTAGGTACCGCGCAGGCCCTCCGGCACCTCGGGGTGGCGCTGCGTGTAACCCTTGAGGTGGGTCTCGTAGATCACCATCTCGCTCAGCGGCACCGTGACGGCCAGCGGCGTTGGGGGTGGGCTGGGTGCGACCACCACGCTCAGCGGCACCGCGCCGAAGCTGTCGGTGGTGTCACGGGTGAAGTTCGACTCGGCGGTGTGGTCACTGATCGGGCCGCGGTAGTCGACGTAGCCGGTGATGGCCCTGGCGTACGGATCGAGCAGCAGCTTGGCAGGGTTGAACCGCTGCCCGTCCTCGGGTTTCCAGTCGCCGTGCACCCGGTAGCCGTACCGCTGGCCGGCCCCGACGCCGGGCACGAAGGCACTCCAAATGCCCTCGTCGGGGTTCAACGCGAGGTCGACGTTGGTCTGGTTGTCGGCGTCGTCCACCAGAGCCAGCTCGACGCGGACGGCGCGCGGAGCCCACAGCGCGAACTCGGTACCGCCGTCGCGCAGGTGCGCGCCGAGCGGAATGGTGGTGGCCGGAGCGCTGTGCACTGGCTCGGTCATAGGCTGCCTTCTGTCGAAATCATTCGATGCCCCCCGACAGCGAACGGTCACCCACCCTGCTGGGGCACCGGCTTCATATAGTGCCGTATGTAGGTGACGAGACAAGCATTCAAGCAGCTAGGCGACCAGATCAGGTAATTCACACGGGTGGAGATATGGCAACGGTGAGCGAGCGCGACTACTTCGACCACGCGGCCGGCGCGCCGCTGGTCGAGGTGGCCCGCGCCGCGATGGACGCCGTGTGGCGGCTACCCGGCAACCCCTCGTCCTTGCACACGGCGGGACGCTCCGCGCGCCGCCTGCTCGAAGAGAGCCGCGAGACGTTGGCGGGCTGCCTGGGCGCGCACCCCACCGAGATCGTGTTCACCTCGGGCGGCACCGAGGCCAACAACCTGGCCCTGTTGGGCGCGTCGTCGCGGCCGGGGCGGCCGCGGCTGGCGATCGGGGCCACCGAACACCCGTCAGTGACGGGCGTGATCGAGCGGCTGCCGGGGCGGGTGGACGTGTTGGCGGTCGATCGAGACGGCCGGCTGCAGACCAGCGGGTTGGACGTGATCACCGAACGAACGGCGCTCGTCTCGACCATGCTGGTCAACAACGAGACCGGGGTGGCGCAGCCGCTGGAACAGGTGCTGGCAGCGGCTCGTGCGGCGGATGCCTGGACGCACACCGACGCCGTGCAGGCCTTCGGTCACCTGCCACTCGACTTCGCCGACCTCGGCGTCGACGCCATGACGGTCACCGCACACAAGCTGGGCGGGCCGGTGGGCATCGGTGCGTTGGTGGTGCGCCGTGATCTGGCCCTGGCCGCACCGGGTTTCGGCGGCGGGCAGGAACGCAAAGTGCGTTCGGGCACCGCCATGGTGGCATTGGCGGTGGGGTTCGCCGCGGCAGCGCGGGCAGCAGTCGGTGATCGCGAGACCGAGGCGGCCCGGCTCGGCGTGCTGCGCGAGCGGCTGGCGGCGGGCATCACCGACAGCATCGTTGACGTCATGGTCAACGGCACCGCCCCGGTCAGCCCGGCCGTTCTCAACGTCACGTTCACCGGCTGCCGGGCTGACGACCTGCTGCTGATGCTCGACGCTGCGGGGCTCGATTGTTCGACAGGCTCGGCCTGCACCGCGGGCGTCCATCAGCCCAGCGAGGTGCTGCTGGCGATGGGTCGCAGCGAGGCCGAGGCGAGTTCGTCCCTGCGGTTCTCGTTCGGACCCACGACCGACGACGCGGCGATCGACCGGCTGATGGCGGCGCTGCCCCAGGCGGTGGCGCGGGCACGGGCGGCCGCTTTGTAGAATCGGCGGGTGCGAGTTCTGGCGGCCATGAGTGGCGGTGTCGATTCGGCGGTCGCGGCCGCCCGCATGGTCGAGCTCGGGCACGACGTCACCGGCGTGCATCTGGCCCTGTCGAAGAACCCGCAGACGTATCGGTCGGGCGCCCGGGGCTGCTGCTCGCTCGAAGACAGCCACGACGCCCGGCGAGCCGCCGACGTGCTGGGCATTCCGTTCTACGTCTGGGACTTCAGCGACCGCTTCGCCGCAGACGTGGTCGACGACTTCGTGGCCGAGTACGCCGCTGGCCGCACCCCCAACCCGTGCCTGCGCTGCAACGAGAAGATCAAGTTCGCCGCCGTGCTCGACCGGGGCATCGCACTGGGCTTCGACGCCATCGCCACCGGGCACTACGCGGTGCTTCGCGAGGTGGACGGCCGCACCCAGTTGTGGCGCTCGGCCGAGCAGGCCAAGGACCAGAGCTACGTGCTCGGTGTGCTCAACCAGGCCCAGCTCAGCCGTTGCCTGTTTCCGCTCGGGCCCGACACCGCCAAGGCCGACGTGCGCGCCGAGGCGTCCGCTCGCGGCCTCTACCTCGCCAAGAAGCCCGACAGCCACGACATCTGCTTCATTCCCTCCGGCGACACCGCCGGCTTTCTGGCCAAGCACCTGGGGTCGAGCGCGGGGGACTTCGTCGACGAGCAGGGCGTCGTGGTCGGTTCGCACGCGGGCTCGCACGCGTTCACCGTCGGCCAGCGCCGAGGCCTGCACCTGGGGGTGCCCGCCGACGACGGCCGTCCGCGCTACGTGCTGGGCATCGAGCCGACCACCAACACCGTCACCGTCGGCCCGCACGAAGCGCTGGCGGTGCGCCGCATCGACGGCATTCGGCCCACCTGGGCCGAGGCCGAGGTGCTCGGCTCGTGGCGCGGGCTGGTGCAGGTGCGTGCGCACGGGGCGGCGCTGCCGGCGTGGATCGAGGGCCGCACCGAATCGATCACGGTGCTGCTCGACGACGCCACCCACGGCATCGCCCCTGGTCAGGCCGTGGTGTGTTACGACGGCGACCGGGTGGTCGGCTCGGCCACCATCGCCGCCACGGCCCGCTGATGGTCGGCGTCACTGGGGTCGGGTCGCTGCCCGGCACCGACTACCCGGCGGCCGTGCGGCTGGTGTTCGACACCCTTGGGTCCGTCGACAACGGACTGCCACACCTACCCGAACTGCCCGCGCGGGGGCCGTGGGCGGGGTTGATCGGCCGCGCCTGCGGGCTGCTGGTCGACCTGCCGGTCAGTTTCGACGCCGGCGTGTGGCGGCTCTCGGACGCCACCGGCATCGACGGCCGCCGGGCCCGGGCCACGCTGCGCGACGATCTCGACATGCTGCAGGAGCAGGCGCACGAGTACGCCGGCCGGTTCAAGGTGCAGGTCACCGGCCCGTGGACGCTGGCGGCATCAGTGTTCCGACCGCTGGGCGGCCGCGTGCTCGCCGACCGCGGAGCGCGACGCGACCTGGCGCAGTCATTGGCGCAGGGAACGTCCGACCTGCTGGCCGAGATCGCAGCGAAACTGCCCGGGGCCGAGCTGGTGCTGCAGGTGGACGAGCCGGCGCTACCGGCCGTGCTGAGTGGGTCGGTGCCCACCGAGGGTGGCTACTTTCGGCACCGCAGCATCGACCTGCCCGAAGCGGCAGAGTCGCTCAAGCTGCTCAGTGCCCTCACACCGGGGGCCGTGCTGCACTGCTGCGCCTCGGGGCTTCTGCCGTCGCTGGTGGCCCAGTCGGGTTTCGGCGCGATGTCGCTCGACCAGGATCAAATCACCGGCTGGGACGCCGTCGCCGAGTTCGTGGACCACGGTGGCTCGCTGTACCTGGGGTGCCTGCCCACCGCGTCCGAGCGGGCCTGGAGTGTCGACCAGGTGGTGCGGCGGGCATTGAAAGTGCTGCGGCCCTTGGAGCTGGGCTCCGCCCTGGCCGACAACCTGATGCTCACCCCCGCGTGCGGATTGGCGGCGTGGTCGGCGGCCGGGGTGTCGGCGGCAACGAAGACGCTGCTTGGCGCGGCACCGCTGGTTGACGAGCACTTGCGCACCTGAGCGGCTCAGACTGTTGATCGAACTTGTCGAGATCCGATCTCACCTGCACCGTCACCTCGGCGCACCCCGCGATCTCGAGATCGTTGCACGCCTTCGGGTTGACCGTTCACTTTCGTGTTGCAGCACGAAATCGAGCGGCTTGGGCGAAAGGCTCCAGCGATCCCGAGATCGCGAACCTGCCGAATGAGGGTCTCGACAGGCTCGACCAGCATCAGTTCGGCGAGTCCTCCTTCACCTCCACGTCCGCTTCCCCATCGGTGCCGCGGCCTCGGGGGAACAGGGATTCGACGTCGACGGTGCCGTGGATATGGGCCTCGAACGTGCCGGCGCCTGCTGCAATCGCCTTGTAGGTGAACCGGAAGTCGCGGACTTCGCCTGCCTCCAGCACGGAGTCCGGCTCGTCACCGGTCGAATCGCCCCCGAAGAACGCGTACATGGTCTCGGCGGTGGTGCCGCTCGGCACCACCGGGTCGCTGCTGCTGCCGCCCTCACGGAAGATGATGAGCGGGGTGCCGGACGCCTTGATCTTTGCGACATCAGGATTCGTGGACGTCAGGTGCAGGGTCCAGCCGGTGACTCGCACGGCCCCGTTCGTGACGCGCACCGAGAAGGAGCCCTCCTGGGGTGAGACGAGGTTGTCGGTGACCCGGGTGACCCTCACCTGGATCGAATGCAGGTAGTCGGAGGTCAGTTGGGGCAGGTCGGCCAGCTGGAACGACCCGTTGGGCAGTGGGAACGGGTCGGTGGTCGTTGCGACGGCCTCCCGCTCAGACACTGAGGTGGACATGGTGGACTCCTTGGGTGGTGGTTGGTTCCTCCCCGGTCGGGGAAGTCTGGGGGGTGCCGGCGATGGCCGCCAGCAGCGCGGCCCGGTTCGGGCCGGCGACGGGGTGCGCCGGTTCGCCCAGGTAGCGGACGGTCCGTGCGCGCACCTCGGCGTCGGCGAACAGCTCGGCGGGGGTGGCGATCATGCCGCCGATCCGGCTCGAGGCGCGAGCCAGCAGGGGGGTCGTGCAGCGCGCCGGTGCGCAGGGCGACGGTCATCGCCCAGCCCGGTTCGTCCGACCGGTAGTCGACGCCGCGGCACTCGGCCAGCAACTCGCCGGCCCGGTGCCGGGCGAGCCACATCGTGGCATCCACCCAGCCGCCGACCCGTTCGGCGTAGCGGTCGGCGTAGCGGGCAGCCGCTCTCGCCCAGGGCTCGCGCAGCACGTCGCGCAGCGCCAGGGCGCTGAGCGCACCGATGGTGAGGCCGCGACCCAGCAGCGGGTTGGTCACCGCACGGGCGTCGCCCAGAGTCACCAGTCCGTCGATCGGCCCCGGCTCGGTGTCGCGCAGCAGGTCTGTGCCGGCGTGCACCAGCACGTCGCTGACCGGACGGCCGTGGTCGCGCCACGCCGCGCCGATCGGGCTGCATCGCACCGCCCGGTCCCACACTTCAGGCTGCCGCAGGGGCAGCAGGCGGCGATCGCCGGCATCGACGGCGAGCACGAGCGCGTAGTGGTGCCGCTCGGCCGGCAGTGTGAGCAGCGACCAGGAGGGGTGGTGGGTGAGGATCGGCCCGAGGCGCGGCAGCCGGCCGTCCGGCGACTCGAAGTGCCGGCAATAGAAGGTGAGCCGCTGCCCGGAGCGCTGCTCGGTCACGGTGCCCTGCTCGGGCGTCAGCCAGCCCGGCACCGGGCTTTGTCGGCCGGCCGCGTCGACCACCAGATGGGCAGGCAATGCGCCCTGTTCGGTGCGCAGCCCGCCGACCGCGAGCCGGCCGTGCGTGCCCGGCAGCAGTCCGACGGCACGAGTCTCTCGGCGCAGGTCCAGGTTCGGCTCGCGGGCGGCGAGACCGGAGAGCACCTGCTCGAGCAGCGCGCGGCTCAGCGCCAGGGTGGCGAACGCGTCGTCGCCGTGCTGGGTGCCTCCGGTGATCCTGTCGTCCGGCTGGTGCAACAGGTTGAACGGCTCGGCTCCGGCGTCGATCAGCGCGTCCGACACGTCGGGCAGCGCGCGCCCGAGATCCTGGAGCCAACGCGGCATCACGACGTGCGGCAGGCGAAACTGGCTGACCCCGGGCCGCTCACCAGGGCGCGGGTCGGCGGTGCGGGGGAGCGGGTCCGGTTCGCAGACCACGACCCGGTGGCCGTCCCGGGCCAGCAGCAGCGCCGCGGTCAGCCCGGTCGGGCCGGCGCCGATCACGGCGATGTCGAGGGTTCGGTGGGTCATGGTGGGCCTCCTGGTTGCTGCCCATACGGTGCCTCGCCCGATTGCTCACTCTCCAGGCCGGTCGCTGCTCACTTTCTGCTCAGTCTGGGGTGTGACCACGCCGGTCTCGACCGCCCACAGCACGTCGCACAGCCGTTGCACGGCCAGGGCGAGGTGCCGGCGGTAGGTGCTGAACGGCAGGTCGAGCAGGTCGGCGGCAACCTCCTGCGACGGGGCGCCGTGCAGGTAGGTGCGCTCCAGCACCCGGCGGTGCTCGGCGCCCTTGGGTTCGTCCGCCAGCCGCTCGATGGTGCCGGTGAGCACAGCGGCCAGCTCGCCGGCGTCCGGACGCTGCACCAGCCCCGAGCCCAGCAGTGGGGAGTCGGCCAACCGGTCCGGCCGGCGCAGAACCGACAGCGCCATGCGGACGGCCTGATCGAACTCGTCGCGGCCCAGCGGTGCGGGGCGCAGCAGGTGCTCCGGCGGTGGACCCATCTCACCGGTCAGTTCCCGCGTGGCCATCATGTCGTCGAAGGCCGGTACGTCCAGTCGACGCCGGTCCCAGCCCCACCCGCCGACCGGTCCGTCCCCCAGGTCGACGGTGAACATGCGCTCCATGCCCAGGTACTCGAAGTACGGTCCGTAGCCTTCGGGGTCGGGGGTCACGATGAATCTCCAGGCCGAGGCGCGCAGCCGCCACTCGAGCACGCAGGCGGCACCGTTGACCAGCAGCAGCAGCGGATCCCCCCAGCCGCCCGTGGCGGCGCCGAACCGGCAGACGTCGATGCGTTCCCCCTGCCGCAACGGCCCGTGCCGCGCCACCAGGCTCCAGATCGTCGTGGCGACGGGATCGTCCAGGTCGTCGGGCGGCGCGGTCAGGTAGCCGTGCAGGGTCAAGGCCGCCGGGCCGCCGTCCACCCTGATGCGGTACGGCCTGCTGGTCGGCAGCGCCAGCCAACGCCGGGCGATCCGGGCCGCGCGGGCGCCCTCGTCACGCTCGATCAGCTCCAGCATCCAGCCGTGGTCGGCGGGTGTCGCCCGGTGCAGCGTTGGCAGGGTCGCGGCGGGCACGCCGGCCATCCGCGCGGTCAGCGGACCGCCCCGGTGCAGCAGCAGCAACTCGTTGGCGGCGCGCTCAGGGTGGGCCTCGCGAGGGTCGTCCACGCGTTGCAGGAAGTAGGTCCGCACCGCCCGGTGCAGGGCCACGTAGCCCTCGGGCGAGCGGTGCCGGAACTCGGCCTCGAAGAGCTCGCTGACCACGTCGTGCAGGTACAACCCGTTGGGCCCGTGCCGCACGTAGGGACGCTCGGCCAGCCAGTCCCAGACCTCGTCGGCCCGGTCGCCAACGGTGCGCGCCAACAGGTCCTGGGTGGCCTGCGCGGCGTGGGCGCAGGTGGCCAGGCCGAGCCGATGGGCGGGGCTGGGCACGTCGTCCATGATCCGCACGCACAGCCGACTGACCACGTCGGGTGCATCGTCGAGCTCGGCCAGGCCCGGACGACGACGGCTCGCCTCGGCCAGCAGCGCCAACACCAGTGGGTGGCCGCCCGCCAACCGCGCCAGGTCGGCACGGCGGTCATCGGGGACGCCCAGCTGCTCGAGCAACTGGTCGCTCTCGGCGCCACTCAAGGGTTCGAGCTCGTGCGCCGTCGACAGGGCGCGCCAACCGGCGTCCAGCCACCACGCATCGGACGGCGCCGAGCGACCGGCCAGCACGGTCACGGTCTCCGTCGGCAACGAGGGCAGGAACGCTGCCCGGAACCACTCGTCCAATGGAGCCAGCAGCTCGTAACCGTCGATCAACAACAATCCGGGCGCGGTGACGTCGGCCACCGAGCCGTACCACTCGCTGACCGCGCCCGGCGACCCCACCACGTCACGCCCGTCCAGCCGGTGCACGGCACGCTGCGCTGCCCGCCCGACCCGATCGGCAGCGTCCAACAGCGTGGTCTTGCCGATTCCACCCGGGCCATGCACCAGATGCACCCGCTGCGGCGCAGCCCCCTGCAGCGAAGCCGTAATCGCAGCCAACGTGCTACTTCGGCCGACAAACCCCTCGGCACGCAGCCGGTCGAGGCTGCGCGCACCGTCAAGCGCACCGTTACTCATGATCGCGAGCACCAGCGGGAATCGGCGGCAGCACCCGGGGGCGTGTGCATTCAGTCACGGTAGGCCTCCCAGCCGTGCCTGTCGATGACTGGGGGTGGCCAGCCCAGATCACTGCGACCGCAGGGCATGAGGGCGCCAAGCTCGATGGGTCGTGCGTGCCGCGTCACATCGGCAATGTCAGCTGAAGCCCGAGTGCGCGAGATATCGTCGGTTGGTATCGGAGGTTCCCTTATGGAGCAGATACTCATCCGGCACCTGCCACCGGGCACCAAGGCCGCCTTGCGCGCCCACGCCAAGCGGCACGACCAATCCGTCGAGGCTGCCGCGCGCGACCTTCTCACCCAGGCTTTGCACCGTGATCCGGCCACTATCGTCGACCTCCTGACTACCGACGAGGGTGCAGAGATCGACTTCGATCCGCAGCGTCTCGCACTCACCCAAAGCCCAGTCGACGTGTGAGCTTCTGCTTGACACCAAAGTGGTGCTGGGCGACGACCCGCAACACCAAACACCTCGAGCCGCTGCGAGGTGCCTGCATCGACTCCCGGCTCACCACTCCCACATGAGTTTCGCCACCGCACGCGCACAAATGGGGTAAACTCAGCGGCAAGGTAATCAAGAAGGGCGTTGAAGCCATCACGCGCACGCCTATTGGAGACGACATAGTTGAGGTTTGGCGCACCGTCGGATTTAAAGAAGCGGAGGACATTCGTAAGAACGGCTTCTATCAATACGGGCCCACCGAGGTTAAACATCTCTTCGAAAATATGGAGGATGCGCTCAAAATGATGGAAGACAAGATTAGGGGGACGAATGACTGGCCACAAGTTCTTACTCGCGGTCTTGTTCCCCGTCACGTGATCAATCAAGCGCGGAGACATGTATCGGCGGGCGAGGGCCCTGGTTGGGTCACCCGCGAAGGCGACGGAATCTTGCCACAGATCTGCAGCGTGGTTTGTGTATGAACGGCTCCAAAGTGACGATCAGGGAATCTATGAGTGAGTACGTGTCAACATGGGTCGCTGGAAATATCGATTTATTAACGACTGCAGAAGGAGGGCTCCGGCGCAGCTGGGAGGCGCCCACTCCGTCCTTTTTCTATATATTTGACGGTATCCAACTCGGGGCAGACATGTACACGGCGAACGACGCTCCGTTGAATCCTGGTGAATCAACAAGGTCAATTCATCTCCGTTTCTGGGCGCCGATTGCCCGCGAACTAGCATTGGCAGGCGCATCATTTGTACTTGTCTATGGCGATCGCGTTATAGGGAGCGGCCGCATCACCGACACGCTTGATGGTCCGCCGATGGCCCCGCCGCCGGGTTGGCCAGGGTACGATCAAGTCCAGTAAAGAAATGCAATACGAAACGACTATGAGTGCGATGCGTGTAATCAGAATCTACCTCGGGCTATCTTTGAGGCGTGTCTTAGTTCGCCAGTCATGCGATCCGTTCTGCCCACTCGGAGGAACGTCACGCACCTGGCTCTGCGACCCCGCGTGAACCACGCCGCACGATCAGGGCCTGAACGTCGTCGCCACTAGGGTGACTGCATGAATGGATGGTTCGCATACGCCCCCGGTGAGCCGCAGCCGGACGAGCCCGGCCCCCCTGACGGCCCGTCGCTCGACCTCGACGTTGCCGAGGGTCTCGCACGCGCCTTGCGCGACGTTCTCGAGATGGCCGGACGGGCTCAACCCCGCACCAAGTCGGCCACGGTCGACTGGATCGAGTCGCACCTGGGCGCACCGCTGGGTGAGCTGACCACCGTGACCACCGAATGGCCGGCCTGGCGACACGCGTCGGTGCAAAGCGGCGTCGAGGCCTACCTGCCACCCGGCGTCGAGTGGATCGGGCTGCGGTCGCGGCACGTCGAACACATGGCGTTGATCGACCTGCTGATGCACGAGCCGGGTATGGGGCAGACGCTCGCGCAACCGCAGTTGATCGAGGTGGCGACCGGGCCCGACACTATGGCCGACGCCTTTCGGGTCGCGCTCTGTCGCCTCGCCACTGACGACGGCTCACCGGTGGTGCTGTGCCTGCGTCGCTCCGACGAACACGGGCCGCCGCAGGTGGCGATTGAACTGGTGCTCAGCGACCCGAAGGCCGGCGCGCCCGTGCTGCAACGGCTCAGAGAACTCGTCGACGAGCACGACGTGCTGCGCGGCCAGGTGGTGACCTTCGGCCCCAGCGAGCACTACGGCAACCACATGGTCAGCTTTCTGCCGCGGCCCGATGTCGGGCCCGACGACGTGGTGCTGCCCGCCGGAATCTTGGAGCAACTGAGCCATCATGTGCTGGGCATCGGCGATCGCGCGGCGCAGTTGACCGAACTCGGCTTTCACCTCAAGCGGGGTCTGTTGCTGTACGGGCCGCCGGGTACCGGCAAGACCCACACCGTGCGGCACCTGATCGCCCAGGCCGTCGAGGCCACCGTCATCGTGCTGTCGGGGGAGGGTCTTGCGATGATCGAACCTGCCACCACCCTGGCCCGCCGGCTCACGCCGTCCATCGTGGTGGTCGAAGACGTCGACCTGATCGCGCAAGACCGCGACTACAGCCCCACCGGCAACCCGCTGCTGTTCTCGCTGCTCGACGCCATGGACGGCGTGGCCGCCGACGCCGACGTCACCTTTCTGCTCACCACCAACCGCACCGCCGTGCTGGAGGACGCCCTGGTGCAACGCCCTGGACGGGTCGATCTGGCCGTCGAGATTCCACGCCCCGACGCGGCCGGCCGCGAACGCCTGTTGCGCCTCTACGCCCGTGACGCCACGCTTGAGGCCGACCTGACCGACGCGGTGGCACGCACCGACGGCGTCACCGCCTCGGCCATCAAAGAACTCATGCGCCGCGCGGTGCTGGCGGCCCTGGACGGCGGCGGCACCACCATCACCACCCGGGTGCTGGCAGCGTGCCTGGACGACTTCTTCGCCGACCGCGCTCGACTCACCCGCGCCTTGCTGGGCGACGACGCCAGCGCGGCGGAGGCCGGGCCACCACCTGCGCTGAACGTGGGCGACGACGCGTTTCGATCCTCCCTGCGGCTAGATTTCGACGCATGATCATCTGGCGAGGCTGGGGCGCGTTACCGATCGTGATCGCGGCCCTGTGTATTGGCCTGGGCGGCCTCATGTCGACCTTAAACAAGGGCCTGTTCGGCGTGTTCGCCGGGTTGGCGCTCATCGGCGGCGGCGTGGGCACCTGGTTTCTGGGGCAATGGTTCAACCAGATCAAGCCGGTGCAGCGCTACGACGAGTGGTTCGCCCAGCGCCGTGAAGAAGTGGCGCAGATGGTGCGCGGCGGCGCCTACGCGAACGTGCCCGACCCGCAGCGTCCGGGCCAGTCGGCCGACCCGTGGGCGATGGGCGAATACGTGCTGCAGCAAGAGGGCGCCAAGCTGAAGGCTGCGCTCACCAACCGGCATTCGCTGTTCTTCATTCCCATGCAGTACATCGGTTTCGCAATGGGGGCGGCCGGGCTGATCGCCATCGTGAGCTCGCTGCTGCGGCACTGAGTTCGGCGATGCAGGTAACTGTCGGGGCCGATCAGTAGGCTCACCCGGGTGAGCACCGACGACTACCGGGCCCGGCACGCCGAGGTGGCCCAGCAGATCGAAGACCATCGCTTTCGCTACTACGTCAGCGATGCCCCCACGATCAGCGACGGCGACTTCGACGCCCTGATGCGCGAGCTCGAAGCCATCGAGGCCGAGCACCCCGACCTGCGCACCCCCGACTCGCCGACGCAGAAGGTGGGCGGTGCGCCGTCCGCCACGTTTGCGGCGGTCACCCACCTGCGCCCCCTGATGAGCCTCGACAACGTGTTCTCGCGCGAAGAGTTCGAGAAGTGGGCGGCCCGCGTCACCCGCGACACCGAGGTGACCGCTTGGCTGTGCGAACTCAAGATCGACGGCCTGGCGCTCGACCTGGTGTACCGCGACGGACGGCTGGCCAGCGCGGCCACGCGCGGCGACGGCCGCGTGGGTGAAGACGTCACGGCGAACGTGCGCACCATCGCGTCGATTCCCGACCGGCTGCACGGTGACGACGTGCCCGCGATCGTCGAGGCCAGGGGCGAGGTGTTCATGCGGCCCGAAGACTTCGCCGCGCTCAACGAGGGGCTGGTGGCGGCCGGCAAGGCACCGTTCGCGAACCCCCGTAACTCGGCCGCCGGTTCGTTGCGGCAGAAAGACCCGCGGGTCACCGCGTCACGCAACCTGCAGTTTCTGTGCCACGGCCTGGGCGAGGTGTCGGGGGTCACCATCGACAGCCAGTCGCACGGCTACGAACTGCTGAAGGGCTGGGGGCTGCCCACCTCGAGTCACTACCGGGTGGTGCCCACGGTGGCTGACGCCTGGGCGTTCATCGAGCACACCGGCGAGCATCGGCACGCCGTCGAACACGAAATCGACGGGGCGGTCATCAAGGTCGACGACCGCGAACAGCAAGACCAGTTGGGCACCACGTCGCGCGCCCCGCGCTGGGCGATCGCCTACAAATACCCGCCCGAAGAGGTCACCACCAAGCTGCTCGACATTCGGGTGAACACCGGACGCACCGGCCGGGTCACCCCCTACGGCGTGATGGAACCCGTCTTCGTGTCGGGCTCGACGGTCGAGAACGCCACCCTGCACAACGCGTCCGAGGTGAAGCGCAAGGGGGTGCTGATCGGCGACACGGTGGTGCTGCGCAAGGCGGGCGACGTGATTCCCGAGATCGTCGGGCCGGTGGTGGCGCTGCGCGACGGCACCGAGGTCGAGTGGGTGATGCCCACCCACTGCGCGGCGTGCGGCAGTGAACTGGCGCCCGAAAAAGAGGGCGACGCCGACCTGCGCTGCCCCAACACCCGTTCATGCCCGGCCCAGTTGCGCGAGCGGCTGTTTCACCTGGCCTCGCGTCAGGGCCTCGACATCGAGGTGCTGGGGTGGCAGGCCGCCGACGCCCTGCTGTCGGCCGGCGCACTGACCGACGAGGGCGACCTGTTCGACCTGACCGCCGAACGGTTGGCGGCGATTCCGCTGTTCACCCGCGGTGCCCGCAAGGGTGAAGACCCCGAGGGCCGGTACCTGTCGGCCAACGGCGAGAAGCTGCTGGCCAACCTGCAAGAGGCCAAGCACCGGCCGTTCGCGCGGTTCTTGGTGGCGTTGTCGATCAGGCACATCGGCAAGGGCGTCGCTCCCGACGTGGCTGCCGCCTTTCCCAGCATCGAGGCCCTGCAGACGGCGACCGCCGACGAACTCGCGGCCGTCGAGGGCATCGGCCCCACCCTGGTGGCCGCCATTCAGGAGTGGTTCACCGTCGATTGGCACCGCGAGATCGTGCGCAAGTGGCAGGCGGCGGGTGCGGTGCTGGCCGACGAGCCGGCCGAAGTCACCGAGGGCCTGCCGCAAACCCTGGCCGGGCTCACCGTGGTGGTCACCGGCTCGATTCCCGGCTACACCCGCGACGGCGCCGGTGAGGCCATCACGTCGCGCGGCGGCAAGTCGTCGGGTTCGGTGTCGGCCAAAACCGACTTCGTGGTGGTCGGCGACAACGCGGGCAGCAAGTACGACAAAGCGGTGGCCCTGAAGCGTCCGATTCTCGACGCCGAGGGCTTCGAGGTGCTGCTGAACGACGGGCCCGACGCCGCCCGAGAAGTTGCACGAGATTCGTAGTCGCAGGTTGTCGATTTCGCGTCGGCCCGAACGACAAGGGCGTGACGGCGCGGTGCCGTTGTTTGACGAAAGGAATGCGACCATGAAGTACCTGGTGCTGTTGATCGGTGACGGCGAGCTGCCCAACTGGAACACGATGACGCCCGACGAGCAGGCCGCAGTCATGCAGCAGTTCGAGCAGTTCGACGCGGCTTGTCGCGAGCGCGACGGGGTGAAGATCGAGGCGGGCGAGGCGTTGAGCGGCCCGTCGACAACCACGACCCTGCGCACCCGGGGCGGCAAGCTGTCGGTCACCGAAGGCCCCTACGCCGAGGTCATCGAGGGTTTGGGCGGTTTCTACCTCGTCGAGTCGCCCGACCTCGACACCCTGCTCGAACTGCTGGCGATTCTGCCCGCCTACGACATGCAGATTCAGCCGGCCGTCGACCCCTACGAGTGATCGGTGGTCAATGACCGGCGACGTCCTCGGCCAGGTTCACCGCGACGAATGGGGCCGCCTGCTGGGCAGGCTGATCCGCACGTCGGGGCGTCCCGATCTGGCCGAGGACGCACTCGCCGAGGCGTTCGCCCAGGCCGCTGCGCAGTGGCCCACCGACCCGCCCGCCAACCCGGCCGGCTGGTTGGCGGCCACCGCCCAGCGCCGGCTCGTCGACGCTCAGCGCAGCGAGATTCGGCGTCGGGCGCCGCAGTTTCGATCGGCAGTGGTCGCAGCCGCGGCGCCCCCGCCAGATCGGCCGTCGTTGCCCGGCGACGACGTGGACGACCGGCTCGCGCTGCTGTTCATGGCCACCCACCCAGCACTGGCCGACGAGGTGCGCCCGGCGCTGGCACTCCGGTTCGTACTCGGTGTGCCCACCGAGTCGATCGCGACGCTCTTCCTGGTGCCGACCGCCACGATGGCTGCCCGGCTGACCCGCGCCAAACGCCGGCTGGCCGACGTGGGAGCAGCAGTCCGAGTGCCTGACGTAGCCGCCTGGCCCGATCGAGTGGACGACGTGGCCCGGGCGCTCTACCTGGCCTTCACGGCGGTATACGTACCTGGTGATGATGCTGCCCGCCGGCTCGCCGAATCCGCCGAGGTCGTGCGGCTGGCGGTGCTGGCCGCCGACCTGATGCCGTCCAGCGACGTGCTGCAGGCGCTGGCCGCCCTGGTGCAACTGCATCACGCGCGTCGCGACGCCCGCTTCGCCGACGACGACGTGCCGGTGCTGCTGGCGCAGCAAGACCGCACCCGCTGGCGAGCCGACGAGACCGCTACAGCACTTCGGCGGCTGACCGCCCTGGCGCCCACCGACGGTTACGTCGAAGAGTTGCGACTGCAGGCCCTGATCGCCGCGTTTCACAACACGGCAGTGACTGCGGGCGACACCGAGTGGGCCGGCATCGCACGCGCCTACCGGCGCCTCGAAGCGCTCACCGGATCACCGATCGTCCGGCTGAATCGGGCCGTGGCCGAAGGCGAGGCCCACGGCGCCATGGCCGGGCTGGCGGTGCTGCGGGCCGTAGGGGAGCGATTGCCGGGCCACCACCGGGTCGAACTGGTGCGGGCCGAACTGCTGCTGCGTGACGGACGCGACGACGAGGCGCGGCTGGCGCTCACGGCCGCCCTGGCCGCAGCCCCAAACGGCCCGGAGCGCCGGCACATCGCTGCCAGGCTCCGTGAGCTCACGTGACGCCCAGTGATGCCCGGTATTGCGAGTAGTCCGTCATACGACGGGCCCGACGATGCGCGTCAGCAGGTTGAGCCTGTCGAAACCCCTAGGGATGCGCTGATCTTTGTGGTGTGCGGTTCGGTGGCTGGCTTCGGCTGTTGGGACGCGAAATTGTTGGGGTATGGACAGCGAGCAGCCTTCTTTCGCCGATGTCGAGTACGGCAATCGTCGGCGGGTTTCCAAACGTGAGCAGTTCTTGGAGCAGATGGAGGCCACGATCCCGTGGCAGGTGTGGATCGATCTGATCGAGCCGTACTACTACCTGGACCGGCCAGGTAAGACGGGTCGGAAGGCGAAGCCGCTGGCGATGATGCTGCGCATGTATTTGCTGCAGGTCTGGTTCAACCTGTCCGATGAGGGGGTCGAGGACGCGATCTACGACTCGTTCGCGATGCGCCGGTTCCTGGGTGTGGACTTCACGGTGGAGCAGGTGCCCGACGCGACCACACTGCTGCACTTTCGTCACCTGTTGGAGAAGGCCAGCTTGGCCAGAGACTGCTGGCGGCGCAGAACGACCTGTTTGAGCGTGAGGGTTGGATCATGCGGGGCGGCACGATCGTGGACGCCACGATCATTGCGGCACCGTCATCGACCAAGAACGCCACCGGTGCCAGGGACCCCGAGATGCACCAGACCCGCAAGGGCAATCAGTGGTACTTCGGGATGAAGGCCCACATCGGCACCGATGCCGGCACCGGATATGTGCACTCGGTCACCGCCACCGCAGCGAACGTGTCCGACATCACCGAGGCTGCCCATCTGATGCGGCCCGATGACACTGCCGGGTGGGGCGATGCCGGTTACCTGGGTATCGACAAACGCGAGGAGATCACCGGCGATCCCCACCTCGCCGGCGTCACCTGGCACATTGCAGCCCGCAAGAGCCAGTTGGCGAGGATGCATCCTCATGAGCGGGCGATCGAGTCCCGCAAGGCCGGGGTGCGGGCCAAGGTCGAGCACGCGTTCCTGATCGTCAAACGAGACTTCGGGTTCACCAAGACCCGCTACCGCGGCCTGGCGAAGAATCTCCATCATCTCCACGTCGCGTTCGCGTTGGCGAACTGGCTGATGCGGGCACGTGCCGTCGCTCTCACCACGGCGACGGCATAGCGTCAGCCTGCCCGAAACCGCCCCAACAGGCCCCCCGCAGCGAATCGATCAGCCGACAACGCCCACACCCAACCCCTCCAAGAGCACGATCACCGTCACTCACGCCACGAATGGCACGTTGATCAGCGGTTCCCTAGCCGCGACAGGTCTCAACCAGCCCGACCAACGCAGATCAGCGCATCCAGAGCGCCGCTGTTCGTATGCGGCCACTAAACTGGCCGACGTGGAGGGCCTCAACAGCAAGCTGAATCTGAACGCCGGCGCGCCGCCGCGGGTGTGGCCCAAGCTGGGCGAGTGGGGGCCGGTCAACGTGCCGTCCACCCGGCAGAAGAAGCGCATGCGCTGGTTCGTGGCACTCGGGTTCGTGGCTGCCGCGGTGGTGTTGTTTCTCTACGGCTGGTACATCTTCACGATGATGCAGGCCGCAGGCGGCGGCTGAACCCGGCTCAGTTGGCCAGCGAGGCCAAGTGCCGCAGCCGTGCCAGTTCGGACTTGATGAACGGCGGGCCGCCCTTACGGGCCAGCAGCAAAGACGTGCCCTGCTTGAAGGGCGCCATCGCCACCAGCAACTCGGGCCAGCCCGGCAGCCATTCGTCCGGCAGTTCGGCGGCACGGGCCTGATCGAGTTGACCCAACGCGTCCAGCGGCAGGGCATCGACGGCCGGCGCCATGCCGGTGCGGGCCAGAATGCGTCCGGTCGACTGGTCGATCTGGGCGGCCCAGTTCACCCGGAAAACGACGGGCGCAGCCTCGGTGAGAATCTGATCGGCCCGCTCGGGCGACTCGGTCATGTCGTCGAGCACCGCCACGTCGGCGTGCAGCCCCCAGCCCTCGGGGTAGTGCGAGAACCACAGCACCTCGACGCCGTCGAGGTTGGTGCACGAGGTGATCATCGCGTCGGGCAGAGTGCCGTGCGGCACCTCGACCATGAAGTCGTCGACCGCGAAACCCTCGTACTTTTCGACGATCTCGACAGCCTGAATGTCGGCGCCCGCAGTGCCCAGTGCGGTGGCCACGGCGCCCAGCGAACCGGGCCGATCGGGCAGGGCGACGCGCAGCAGAAACATCGTGACAGTCTTTCGCAGATTTGTTACAGCCGTTCGCACGCCACGACCAGTCGGGACGATTCTCGGCTACGCCTTAGGATGGGCGGTCGAACGAGAGCGAGGTACACCTGTGGCTCTGACCACGACCGACGTGGCACGCCTGGCGGCGTTGGCGCGAATCGCATTGTCGCCCGACGAGGCGGCGAAGCTGGCTCCCCAGCTCGACGTGATTCTCGACGCGGTCGCCCAGGTGACCGAGGTGGCCGGCGACGACGTGCCGCCCATGTCGCACGCGCTGCCATTGACCAACGTGTTCCGGGCCGACGAGGTTCGGCCGTCGCTGCCGGCCGAGGCTGTGCTGGCGGCTGCGCCCGCGGTCGAGGACGACCGGTTTCGGGTGCCCCGCATTCTGGGGGAGGAGCAGTGACCGAGTTGCTGCATTCCACCGCCGCCGACCTGGCTGGGCTCATCGCGTCGGGGCTGGCGAGCTCGCGCGAGGTCACCCAGGCCCACCTCGACCGCATCGACGCCGTGGACCGCTCGGTGCGCGCCTTTCTGCACGTGGACGGCGAGCGTGCGCTGGCCGCGGCCGACGCCGTGGACGCCAAGCGGGCGGCCGGTGAGCCGCTGGGCCCACTGGCCGGTGTGCCGCTGGCGATCAAAGACATCTTCTGCCTGACCGGGGCACCCACCACGGCCGGGTCACGCATTCTCGAAGGGTGGCATCCGCCCTACAACGCGACCGTCACCCAGCGGGTGCTCGACGCCGATCTGGTGGTGCTCGGCAAGACCAACCTCGACGAGTTCGCCATGGGGTCGTCGACGGAGAACTCGGGCTACTTCACCACGCACAATCCGTGGAACCTCGACCGCATCCCGGGCGGGTCGGGCGGCGGGTCTGCCGCGGCGCTGGCCGCGTTCGAGGCACCGCTCGCACTCGGCACCGACACCGGCGGCTCGATCCGCCAGCCCGCGTCGGTCACCGGAACCGTCGGGGTGAAACCCACGTACGGCTGCACGTCCCGCTACGGCGTGATCGCGATGGCCTCCAGCCTCGACCAGCCCGGCCCGTGTGGACGCACCGTGCTCGATACGGCGCTGCTGCACCAGGTGATCGCCGGCTGGGACCCGATGGATTCCACCTCGGTCGACGCGCCGGTGCCCGACGTGGTCGGCGCCGCGCGGGTGGCCGACGTCCGCGGCCTGCGCCTGGGCGTGGTCAAGGAACTCTCGGGCGAGGGCTACGCGCCCGGCGTCGAACAGCGGTTCCGCGAGGCCCTGGACGCGCTGGCCGACCAGGGCGCCGAGATCGTCGAGGTGAGCTGCCCCAACTTTCGCTACGCGCTGGGGGCCTACTACCTGATCATGCCCAGTGAGGTGAGTTCGAACCTGGCCCGCTTCGACGCCATGCGCTACGGGCTGCGGGTCGGCGACGACGGCGCGCACAGCGCCGAAGAGGTGATGGCGCTCACCCGCGACGCCGGCTTCGGCGCCGAGGTGAAGAGGCGCATCATCATCGGCACCTACGCGCTCAGTTCGGGCTACTACGACGCCTACTACGGCTCGGCGCAGAAGGCGCGCACGCTGATCGCCCGCGACTTCGAGAACGCGTTCGAGAACGTGGACGTGCTGGTGTCGCCGTCCACACCCACCACGGCGTTTCGCATCGGCGAGCGCGCCGACGACCCGCTCGCCATGTACGCCGCCGACCTGTGCACGATTCCATCGAACATGGCGGGCAACGCGGCCGGTTCCTTTCCGTGCGGGCTGGCCCCCGAGGACGATCTGCCGGTGGGCTTTCAGGTGATGGCCCCGGTGCTTGCCGACGACCGCGTCTACCGGGTGGGCGCGGCGCTCGAACGCGCGCTGGCCGACCGCTGGGGCGGGCTGCTCACCGATCGACTGTGGGCCCGTGAGGCTGCGGCCGTTGGGGGAGCGCGATGAGCCTGATGCCCTACGACGAGGTGCTCGACGCCTACGAACCCGCCCTCGGCCTCGAGGTGCACGTCGAGCTGAACACCGCCTCGAAGATGTTCTGCGGCTGCTCGACCGAGTTCGGCGCTGAGCCGAACACGCACACCTGCCCGGTGTGCCTCGGCCTGCCCGGCTCACTGCCGGTGCTCAACGGCAAGGCGGTCGAATCGGTGATTCGCATCGGGCTGGCGCTCAACTGCTCGATCGCGAAATGGTGCCGGTTCGCCCGCAAGAACTACTTCTACCCCGACATGCCCAAGAACTTTCAGACCTCGCAGTACGACGAGCCGATCTGCTTCGACGGCTTTCTCGACGTCGAGGTGGACGGCGTGACCTACCGGGTCGACATCGAGCGCGTCCACATGGAAGAGGACGCCGGCAAGCTCACCCACGTGGGCGGCGCCACCGGACGCATTCAGGGCGCCGACTACTCGCTGCTCGACTACAACCGGGCCGGCGTGCCGCTGATGGAGATCGTCACCAAGCCGGTGCTGGGCACGGGTGCGGCGGCGCCGAGGGTGGCCCGCGCTTACATGACGCAGTTGCGCGAACTGCTGCGGGCGCTCGGCGTGTCGGACGTACGCATGGAACAGGGCTCGCTGCGCTGTGACGCGAACGTGTCGCTGGCACCGCGCGGCTCGGACGTGCTGGGCACCCGCACCGAAACCAAGAACGTGAACTCGTTGCGCTCGGTCGAGCGTGCCTTGACCTACGAGATGCAGCGGCAGGGGGCGGTTCTCGCCTCGGGCGACCGGGTGCTGCAAGAGACTCGGCACTGGCACGAGGACGCCGGCACCACCTCGCCCGGCCGCTCGAAGGAACAGGCCGAGGACTACCGGTACTTTCCCGAGCCCGACCTGGTGCCGATCGCGCCGTCGCGCGAATGGGTGGAAGAGCTGCGGGCGACCCTGCCCGAGCCGCCCGAGCAGCGCCGTCGTCGCCTGGTGACGGAGTGGGGTTTCACCGAACTGGAGTTGCGTGACGTGCTGGGCACCGGGTCACTCGACCTGATCGCCGAGACGGTTGCTGCGGGCGCTGCCCCCGCCGCGGCGCGCAAGTGGTGGTCGGGTGAGTTGGCCAGACGCGCCAACGCCGCCGGCGTCGAACTCGACGATGTGGGCATCACCCCTGGCCAGGTGGTCGAACTGCAAGGGCTCATCGACGCCGGCACGATCAACGACAAGCTGGCCCGTCAGGTCATCGACGGCGTGTTGGCGGGCGAGGGTTCGCCGGCAGCAGTGGTCGAGGCCCGCGGGCTGGCCGTGGTGTCGGACGACGGCGCGCTGGCCGAGGCCGTGGACGCCGCGATCGCGGCCAACCCTGACGTGGCCGACAGAATCAGGGACGGCAAGGTGCAGGCCGCAGGTGCACTCATCGGCCAGGTGATGAAGGCGATGAAGGGCCAGGCGGACGCGGCGCGCGTGCGTGAGCTGATCCTTGAACGCCTGACCTGACGCTGGGTCGTCGGATCTCAGGCTTGATGTTGCGTCCAGTGCCGCGGAGGACGGGGGTATCGCTGGTCGAGCTTGTCGAGGCCCCTCAGCGGGCAGAATCCGCCGGTCGAGATCAGGCCGTACCCGTCATCCCGGGCTGGCCCCGGGATCTCAGACGCACGGTGCGCTCAGGGGTCTCGACAAGCTCGAGCCACCGGGGTCCCGTGACACGCTGATTGGTCAGCCCTCGAACAGCTTGGCGACGTCTTTGCGGATCACTTTGCCCAGCATCGACTTCGGCAACTCGTCAACGCTGACGAACCGGTGCGGCACCTTGTACGCGGCCAACCGCTCCTTGCCCCACGACCGGAGTGCGCGCTCGTCCAGTTGAGCACCCGGGCGCAGCACCACGGCTGCCGCGACGGTCTCGCCGGTGCTGCCTGCCGGAATGCCGACGACGCACACCTCGACGATGTCGGGGTGCTGGCGGAGCTCTTCCTCCACCTCGGACGGCGCCACGTTGAAGCCTCCCGTGATGATCAGTTCTTTGAGCCGGTCGACGATGGTGGTGAAGCCGTCGGCGTCCACCGTCACAACATCGCCGGTGCGCAACCAGCCGCCGGGTAGCAGGGTCTTGGCCGTTTCGTCCGGGTTGTTCCAGTAGCCGCTGAACACCTGCGGTCCGGCGATCAGCAGCTCGCCGCGTTCGCCCGGGGCCACTTCGACGGCCGGGTCGTCCACCGAGACCACCTTCATGTCGGTGCTCGGGAAGGGAATACCTATGGTGCCGTTGCGCCGGCTCGGTGCGAACGGGTTGCCCAGGCACACCGGGGACGCTTCGGTCATGCCGTAGCCCTCGACCAGCAGTCCGCCCGACACGCCTTCCCACAGTTTCACCACGTCGGCCGGCAGCGTCATCGCGCCGGAGATGCAGAACCGTGCGGAGCGCAGGCTGATGCCACGCTGCTCAGCTCGCTCGGCGGTGCGTTGATAGATCGGCGGCACCGCACAGTAGACGGTGGGCGGCGACTTCTTCGCCGCGTCCAGCACCAGGTCGACGTCGAACGACGGAAAGATCACCAACCTGCCCTGTTTGAGAATGCCGTAGGTGAGGAACAGCGTCATACCGAAGGCGTGAAAGAACGGCAGGATCGCGTAGAAGTTCTCTTTGCGGTACTCGGCCCCGTACATCCACGCCTCGCCCTGCCGGGCGTTGGCGAACAGGTTGAAGTGGCTCAGCATCGCACCCTTGGGCAGCCCGGTGGTGCCCGAGGTGTACTGGATCGCGGCCAGGTCGTGCACGTCTGGACGCGGATGATCGCTCGCGATGGGCGGTGCCTGCAGCAACGTCTCCCACGCAATCGTGCCCGACACCGGCGCGGTCAGCTTGGCGCGCGTGGCGCGCAGTTGGGGCAGCGGCAGGGCCAGGGCGAGCCGTTTGACCAGGGGAAACGCGTTCAGCAGGTTCACCGAGACGATCGTGCGCAGGGGTGCCGTGGCGGGCATCTGCTGCAGCTTGGGCACCGCCACGTCCCAGCAGATCGCCACCCGTGCGCCGTGGTCGGTGAAGATGTGCGCAAGTTCACGATCGGTGTACAGCGGGTTGTGCTGCACCACCACCGCGCCCAACCGCAGCACGGCGTAGAAGGCGACCACACCCTGGGGGCAGTTGGGCAGCACCAGCGCCACCCGATCACCGGCCCCCACACCCAGTCGACGCAACGCCTCGGCGGCACGTTCGATCTGGTCACCCAACTCGGCGTAGGTGGTGGTGCGACCGAAGAACTCGGTGGCCACACTGTCACCGGCCTCGGCGACCGACCGTTCGTACAGCGCCACCAACGACTCGGTCGGCAGTTCGATCTGCGCCGGAACCCCCGGCTGGTAGTGCTTGACCCATGGCGCGTCCATCTGTGGAGCGTAGCGTCGGTTTCAGCCGCGATTCGAGAGGGGACTGTGGCCGGACGAACGCGCCGCGGCCGCCCGATCCCCGCGCGAACCGTCGATGGGCCTCGCCGCCCAACTCGGCCAACTCGACCGTGATCGGTTCGAGATCGATGCCCAGTACGCCGCCTCCGAGGTATACCTCTACCTCCGGCGATCCAGCTTCTACCACCGATCGTTCATCGGCACCGCGTGACGCCAGGGTCGGTAGCTGCGCCCCCGCACCCAGTAGCTCGCGTGCGCCCGCGCCGCGTCCTCGTCGATCGAATACGGTGACGCGCGCACCGCTCGCTGGGCACGCAGTTCGATCACCGCCTCCATGAGACCGTCACCGTTGAGCCGCTCGGTGACCTGATCGAGCAGTTCCTCCTCTCGTCGCCCACCGGCGGCCATCAGCGCGTGCGCGACGATCACCAGGTCGGCGTCGGTCAAGCCGTCCAAACCCGACCGGATGATCTCGTTGCGAATGATCGGTGCGGGCGGGGGAGAGAGCAGCATTTCGGCTTGCCAGTCGTACTCGGGGTCGCTGAGCGCCTCGCGCAGGGCCGGCAGCACCAGCTCGGGGTAACAGTCGCGTTGAGTCACCGGCAGCATGCGGCGCAGTCTCTGGGGCAGCACGCTCTGGGCTCGACCGATGTGCTCGGCGAGCGCCGCCTCGTCCAAGCCTTCGCGCACACCCTGCACCAGCAGCTCATAGTCGGAGGGCTCCCACGCCTTGCCGTGCCTACCGCCCTGCGGGGGCACGGGTGCCTGACTGAACAGGGTCGTGACTGCTTCCACCGTGATCGCCTTTCGCTCGATCCGGCGATTCTCGTCACGGGGTGTTGCCAGTGGTGTGTACCGAAGCTCCATCGGTGTTGGCAGTTGCGGCTCTCATGACAGCCAGTGCTATGCCACCCGGCGCCGATACACCCACATCGCGGCGGCGTACGCGACCACCAGAATGACCAGGCACCACGCCACGGCGATCCACCCGCCCGACCGGTTGCTGGCCGAACAGCCTGCGCAACGTGTCGACGATGGCCGTCACAGGCTGGTTCTCTGCGAAGGCGCGGACGGGGCCGGCATGCTGGCGGTCGGCACGAACGCCGAGCTGATGAAGGGCAGAAAGATCAGCGGGTACAAGGGACGAGCGATGAGCCGGCATTTCTTCGCCGACACCCGGTCGGGGAGTTGTTCGGCTTCGTCGAGGTACTGGGTGGTGAGCAGCACGGTGGTGCCCCCAGCCGCCAGTTACCGCACGGCGTGCCACACCTCGTTGCGAGCCTCTGGGTCGAGGCCGGTGGTCGGCTCGTCCAGAAAGATCACGGACGGCTCTCCGATCAGGCTCAACGCGATGTCGAGCCGCCGCCGCATGCCACCGGAGTTGGTGGCCACCTCTCGCTGTGCCGCCTCGGTCAGATCGAAGCGGGCCAACAGGTCGTCCGCGAGCTTCGCGGGGTGACCCTGGTGGCGCAACCTGGCGGTCAGCATCAGGTTCTCCCGTCCGGTCACGATCTCGTACACGGCCGCGAACTGGCCGGTCAGGCTGATCGAGCGCCGGACGTCTGCGGCTCCGGTGCTCACGTCGTACCCGTTCACCAGCGCTTCGCCTGCGTCCGCGCCGAGCAGGGTGGCGAGGATTCTGATCACCGTGGTCTTACCGATCCACCGTGCTGTCATCACTATCTGCCTTCCTGCCGGAGCTGTTGAAGACGTTCGGTGAGGAAGCCCCAGGTCCTCCAGAACTCGTCGAGGTCGCTGCGACCCCGATCGTTGAGCGAATACACCTTGCGCAGCGGCCCTCTTTCGGACGGCGCCTTCTCGACGTCGACCAGCCCGCGCCGCTCGATCCGCACCAGCACGGCGTAAACCGTGCCCTCGGCGATGTCTGCGAAGCCCTGGTCGCGCAGCCACGCGGTGATCTCGTAGCCGTAGGCGGGGCGGGTGGCCAGCAGAGCCAGCACGATGCCCTCAAGAACGCCCTTCAGCATCTCGGTCATCTGCTTACCCACCGAAGCTCCTTACTACTCAGTAACGCTGACTACCAGTAGATAGTAACACTGAGTACCGGGGTTTCACGTGGTCTGTCCCGGTCGTGCAGAGCACATGCAAAGACGGTGTTGATCAGACCACCTCAGACGGGGGTCAGATCAACACCGTCCTTGACGATGCAGAACGTCGAGCCGACAACTACCACTCTTCGCGCCGGGCAAGCGCGATCAGTGTGTAACAGCCTCAGATCAGCCGGGCGCTCAAGACGCCCTCGATGCCTTTGATCTTGGCCAGTAGGTCGTCGGGAACCTCGCCCTCGACGTCCACCAGCGTGTAGGCCAGGTCGCCGCGCGACTTGTTGAGCAGGTCGGCGATGTTGAGCCGCGCCTCGGCCAGCATGGTCGAGATCTGGCCCACCATGTTCGGCACGTTGCTGTTGCTGATCGACAGCCGACTGGTGCCCTCGGCGCGCGACAGCCGGGCGTCGGGAAAGTTCACCGAGTTCTGAATGGTGCCCTCTTCGAGGTACCAGCGCAGCTCGTCGGCAGCCATGCGGGCGCAGTTCTCTTCGGCCTCGTTGGTGGACGCCCCCAGGTGCGGCAGCGTGACCACCCGCGGCCGCTTGTTGAGCGTGGGGGTCGGGAAGTCGCACACGTACCCGCGGAGCTGACCGGCCTCCAGCGCTTCGATGAGCGCCGGTTCGTCGACGATCGGCCCGCGGGCGAAGTTGAGCAGCACCGCGGAACTCTTCATTGCCTGAAACTGCGAGGCGCCGATCAGGCCCTTGGTGCCGGCCACCAGCGGCACGTGCAGGGTGACGATGTCAGAGCGCTTCAGCAGCTCGTCGAGATCGGTGACGTGCTCGACCTGCGACGACAGCGCCCACGCGTGCTGCACGGTGATGCCCGGGTCGTAGCCGAGCACGTTCATGCCCAGCGACAGCGCCACGTTGGCCACCTCGACACCGATCGCACCGAGGCCGATCACGCCGAGGGTGCGGCCGGGCAGTTCGAAGCCGACGTAGTTCTTCTTGCCGGCCTCGACCAGTTTGTCCATGGTGGCGTGGTCGCCCTCGAGCCGGTGCGCGAAGGCAGCCGCGTCCACGATGTTGCGCGCGGCCAGAAACAACCCGGCCACGACAAGCTCTTTCACCGCGTTGGCGTTGGCGCCGGGGGTGTTGAACACCGGCACGCCCAGCTTGCTGAACTCGGCGATCGGAATGTTGTTGGTGCCGGCCCCGGCACGAGCCACGGCGAGCACGGACGGCTCGATCGGCTGATTGTGCAGGCTGGCCGACCGCACCAACAGTGCGTCCGGGCTGGTGACGTCGTGGCCGACCGTGTACTTGTCGCCGGGCAGCCGCGAGAGGCCGACCTGACTGATGGCGTTCAGGGTGCGAATGCGAAAAGGCATGGTTGTGATGAGCGTCAGCCGTTGGTGCGCTCGAACTCCTTCATGAAGTCGATGAGTGCCTGCACGCCCTCGAGCGGCATGGCGTTGTAGATGCTAGCCCGCATGCCACCCACACTTCGGTGACCGGCCAGGTTCGTGAGACCGGCGTCCGCCGCCTGCGCCACGAACGTCTTGTCGAGTTCGGGCTTGGCGATCAGGAACGGCACGTTCATCCACGACCGGCTGTCGGGCTGCACCGGGTTGCTGTAGAAGTCGGAGCCGTCGATGAAGCCGTACAGTGCGTCGGCCTTGGCCTTGTTGCGCTCGCCCATGGCGGTCAACCCGCCCTGGGCCTGCACCCACTTGTAGACCAGACCCAGCAGGTACCAGCCGAACGTCGGCGGGGTGTTCAGCATCGAGTCGGCGGCGGCCATCTGGGCGTAGTCCCACGGGGACGGTGTGATGGTGCGAGCCCGACCGATCAGGTCGTCGCGCACGATCACCACGCACATGCCGGACGGACCCATGTTCTTCTGCGCGCCGGCGAAGATCACCCCGAACTTGGACACGTCCATCGGTCGGGACAGGATCGTCGAGCTCAAGTCGGCCACCAGTGGCACGTCACCGGTGTCGGGCACGTAGCCGAACTCGACCCCACGGATGGTCTCGTTGGGGGTGTAGTGCAGGTACGCGGCGTTCGGGTTGACCTGGTAGCTGCCGGCGGGTGGAACCTTGGTGTAGTTGCCGGGCTTCTCGTCGACCAACGCGTTGGTGGTGACGTACTTGGCCGCCTCCTTGATGCCCTTGGCCGACCAGTCTCCGGTGAGCAGGAAGTCGACTTCATCACCTTCGGCAGACAGGTTCATCGGCACCCCGGCGAACTGACCGAAGGCACCGCCCTGCAGGAACAGCACCTTGTAGTTGTCGGGAATCTCCATGACCTCGCGCAGAGTCGCCTCGGCCTCTGCCGCGCAGGCGACGAACTCTTTGCTGCGGTGCGACACCTCCATCACCGACATGCCAGAGCCGTTCCAGTCGAGCAGTTCGGCCTGGGCCTGCGCCAGAACGGGCTCGGGAAGCATGGCGGGGCCGGCGGAGAAGTTATAGACGCGCATGGGGTTGATTCTTCCAGTGATCACGAGTGCGTGCTGCCAGCGTCGGTCTTCTGATATCGGCAGGCGACCGAGCGCGACACGCCGACAGGGTGCCCACGCGGTCGCGGTCACCAGGACGATGTCAGAAAACCGGGGGAAGCCCTCGCAGCGATCACCATGGGTCGGCCGCATTCTGACTTTGTCCTGGTGACCGCGTCGCACCTGCACCCCCATCGGCGTGTCGCGGCCGGTCGCCTGTGGATTTCAGAACCTTGGCAGACTGAACGCATGCCGCCGATCCCCACCCAGCTACGAAAGTGGCTCTGGGTCGCCTTCGTGGCGAGCGTGGCAGCCCACCTGTACGGCCTCTACACCCCGGGGGAGCCGCAGGCTGTCGAGTGGTTTCCGCACGCCGACAAGGTGCTCCACTTTCTGGGGTTCGCCATTCCGTCGACCCTCGCGGTGCTGCTGACCCGGCGCTGGTGGCCGATCGCGGTTTTCGCGGCCAACGCGGTGATCAGCGAGGTGGTGCAGCACCTCTGGTTGCCGTATCGCGACGGCGACGTGGGCGACGCCCTGACCGACCTGGCCGGTCTGCTGCCGGCCCTCGCGTTGTACTGGTGGCTGCGGAGGCGATGGCTTCAGGCGGCCAGTTCGGCCAGCGCCGACTCGAGCCCGATCAACTCCACGTCGGCCGCCTCGCGCCGTCCGGAGGCGTAGAGCAGCAGCTCGATCGGGGCGCCGACCACCGTGACGATGCGGTCGCCCTGGCCCACTCGCACGGTCTTGTCGGGGTGCCCTGCCCACTGCAGCACGACCGCCACCGGCGGCTTGCGCAGCATCATGGACGCGATTCCGTTCAACCGCTTCCACACCCAGGCGTCGAAGTCCGGCCCTCGGTCGGGCTCGGCGATGCCGTTGGGGCGGCGGACGTCCATGCCGTGAATCAGCAGTTCGACCCCGTTGGCGGCCTCATCGGCACCGGGCAGGGCGAACAGCGAGAACCTGGGGGGCCCGTGACGCACCAGGTCGACCAGCTCGCCGTACTGCAACTGCTCTTCGAGTTCGGCCACGCGGGCCTCGGTGCGCGCCTCGAACTTGGGCGCGAAGAAGCCCAGGGAGTTGATGAACTCGTTCTCGCGCAACCACACGTGGGCGGCCAGGTCGTGCGCCGTCCAGCCCTCGCACAGGGTGGGGGCGCTGGGCCCGACGGCGAGCAACGCATCACAGAGCAAGGCACGTTCGGTCTGGGCGTAAGACATGCCGCCACGATAGCCCTGACACAATGGCCCGGTGAGTCTCGACCCCGGCATCGCCACCCTGCTCAAGCGCAACGCCGACGGCCTGGTGCCGGCCGTCGTGCAGGACGCCACCTCGCGCGAGGTGCTGATGCTGGCTTGGATGAACGACGAGGCCCTGTCGCGCACGCTGACCACGCGGCGTGGCACTTACTGGTCGCGCAGCCGGCAGCAGTACTGGGTGAAAGGTGAAACCTCGGGTAACACCCAGCACGTTCGCGAGGTGAGGATCGACTGCGACGGCGACACCCTGCTGGTGCTGGTCGACCAGACCGGGCCCGCCTGCCACACCGGGGCCACCACCTGCTTCACCGACCGCACCCTGCTCGCCGACGCGGAGGCCGCCGATGCCTGAGATCTCCATCTCGCCCGACCTGCCCGCCTTTCTGCAGCAGGCGGCACAACGCCGCGTGGTCAGCGTGCACGCACGACTGCAGGCCGACGACCTGACCGCGGTGGGGCTCTACCACCGGCTGTGCGGCACGCGCGACAACACCTTTCTGCTCGAGTCGGCCGACAACGGCATGTGGTCGCGCTGGTCGTTCGTCGGCGTCAATGCGGTCGCCACCCTGAGCGAGCACGGCGGCGAGGCGGTCTGGAGCGGACGCCCCATCGCCGGCCTGCCCACCGGCGGCGACCCCCTGCAGGTGCTGGCGCAGACGCTGCAGATTCTGCACACGCCCGCCGACGAGGCGCTGCCGCCGCTCACCTCGGGCATGGTCGGCTACCTGGCCTACGACGTCGTGCGCCGGCTCGAGGTGCTGCCCGACGACAACGTCGACGACCTGGGCCTGCCCGAGCTGGTGATGATGCTGGTCAGCGACATGGCGATCATCGACCACCACACCGGCGAGGTGTGGCTGGTCGCCAACGCGATCAACTTCGACGACGCGCCCGAGCGGGCCGAGCAGGCCTGGAGCGATGCCCGCGACCGCGTGCACGCCATGGCCGAGACGCTGAGCAGGCCGGCGGTACCGCTGCTCGCGGTGCTCGACGAAGGGGCCGAGGCTCCCGTCGTGCAGCGCCGGAGTACGCCCGAGCAGTACATGGCCGCCGTCGAGTCAGCCGTCGAAGAGATCAAGGCGGGCGAGGCGTTTCAGATCGTGCCGAGCCAGCGGTTCGACGTGTCCACCGACGCCGACCCGCTCGACATCTACCGCATTCTGCGCCGCACCAACCCCAGCCCGTACCTCTACCTGCTGCGGGCGCCGGGGCTGGCGGTGGTCGGCTCAAGCCCCGAGGCGCTGGTCACCGTGCAGAACGGACGGGCCGAAACACACCCGATCGCCGGGTCACGTCCACGCGGGCAAACCGCCGCCGACGACGTGGCGCTCGAAGCCGAACTGCTGGCCGACCCCAAGGAGCGGGCCGAGCACCTGATGCTGGTCGACTTGGGCCGCAACGATCTGGGCCGGGTGTGCGCGCCCGGCACGGTCGAGGTGGTCGAGTTCATGAAGGTGCGCCGCTACAGCCACATCATGCATCTCGAGGCGGCTGTGATCGGTGAACTCGCTCCCGGGCGCAACGCGCTCGACGTCACGCTGTCGTGCTTTCCGGCCGGCACCCTGTCGGGAGCGCCCAAGGTGCGCGCCATGCAGATCATCGACGGCCTCGAAACCACCCGCCGCGGCCTGTACGGCGGCGGGGTCGGCTACTTCGACTTCGCCGGCAACTCAGACGTGGCGATCGCGATTCGCACCGCAGTGATCGCCGACGGCGTGGCCCACGTGCAGGCTGGTGCCGGCATCGTGGCCGATTCGGTGCCGGCCAACGAAGAGCTCGAGACGCAGAACAAGGCCGCGGCGGTGATCCGTGCCATTCAGGGCGCGCACCGGCTCCGCCGGGTCAGCGAGGCCTGAGCGTGCGGGCAGCGGCCCTGGGCCTGCTGTGGGGCGGAGCCTTCGTGGCGCTCGTGGCGTCCGGGCAGTCGTGGTACGCGGCGGGCACCAGCACCGCGACCGGCTCGGCTGCGACGTCGGGGGCGGCCTTGGTGCTGGTGTTGGCGGCGCTGGCCGGAGCGTTTCTGAACACCCTGCTGCGGGCGACGGCCCGGCGCATCGTCGGCGGGCTGGTGGCGCTGCTGCTGGCGGGGGCGGCAGTCGTCGCCCTCAACGCGTCAGCGCCCACGACGTTGAGCAGCAGCACGCTGACCGACGCCGCGGTCACGCCGACCGCCTGGCGATGGGTGTATGTCGTCGGGGTCGTGCTCGCCCTGGCCGGTGCCGTGTTGGCTCTGTTCGCCCGACCGGGTGCGGCCAGGCCCTCGGCAACGCCCGACCCGGCCCTGGACGCCTGGAAGTCCCTGGACGCCGGTGCCGACCCGACCGCGGCCGACGAGCGCGTCACGGGTGGCGAAGGGCCGCGCGACCAGCAACAATAGGCGCACGACAACCGACAGGAGCGCACCCATGAGCCAGGCCGGCAAGCACTACCACCACGGCAAGACCCCGGCCGCGTGGACCGGCAGCATCATCGCCACGGTCGGGTTTCTGCTGGGCGCGATCGCCTTCGTGATGGGCCCCAACTGGCTGCTGTTCTGGGTGTCGATGGCCATCGTGCTGGCCGGTGCGATCATCGGCGGCGTGATGAGCAAGATGGGCATGGGCGCGGCCTGAGCATGGGTGTTCTCGACGAGATCGTCGCCGGCGTTCGCGTAGATCTCGCCGAACGCCAGGCGCGCCGAAGCCTGGACGAACTGGCGGCCACGGTGGCCGGGCTGCCGCCCACGCGTGACCCGATGCCGGCCTTTCGTGCCCAAGGGCTGGCCATCATCACCGAGGTGAAAAGGTCGAGCCCCAGCAAGGGCGCGCTGGCCGACATTCCCGATCCGGCAACGCTGGCCGCGCAGTACGCGGCCGGGGGAGCGTCCGCCATTTCGGTGCTCACCGAACGCCGACGTTTCGGGGGCACCCTGGACGACCTGGTGGCCGTCCGCGCCGCCGTCGACGTGCCGGTGCTGCGCAAGGACTTCATCGTCACCGACTACCAGTTGTGGGAGGCGCGCGCCGCCGGGGCCGACCTGGCGCTGCTGATCGTGGCCTCTCTCACCGACGCCGAACTGGCCCACCTGCTGGGCGTATGTCGCACGCTGGGGCTGACCGGGCTGGTCGAGGCGCACACCGCCGACGAGGTGCGCCGAGCGCTCGATGCGGGCGCCGATCTGGTGGGCGTGAACAACCGCGACCTGCAGACCCTTGAGGTCGACCTGCACCAGTTCGAGCGGCTGGTCGGGCTGATTCCCTCACACGTGGTCAAGGTGGCCGAGTCGGGCATTCTGACCACCGCCGACGTCGCCGTGGTGGCCCAGGCGGGTGCCGATGTGATTCTGGTCGGCGAGGCGCTGGTGAAGCACCGTGACCCCCGGCAGGCGGTGCACGACTTCATCGCCGCCGGCTCGTAGATCATGCAGTTGTTCGCCATTGAGCGAACCGGGCCGGGCCGACTCTGGACCGCGACGGCTCCGAACGCCGACGACCTGGCGGCCGACTTGCAGCACGCCCGCACGCAGGGTGCCGATGTGGTGGTCAGCATGCTCGGCACTCTGGAGGCACGGCTGCTCCGGCTCGCTGGTGAGGGTGAGGCCGCTGCGTCAGCAGGTCTGGCGTTCCACCGCCTGCCCACCACAGACTTCGGCACCCCCGAGAAGACGGCAGCACGTACGGTGGCAGAACAGTTGCGCGCCCACTTGGCGGCTGGCGAAGGCGTGGTCGTGCACTGTCGCGGCGGCGTCGGACGCTCGTCTGTGCTCGCAGCCCTGGTGTTGGGGCTCGAAGGGGTACCCGTCGATGAGGCGTGGCATCGAATCGGGTTTGCGCGCGGGTCGTCCGTGCCCGAAACGGTAGCGCAGCGTCGGTTCGTCGACCACTGCTTGGGGACGAACTGATTCTCGCCGGTCGCGCTTGATCCGTTGCGGTAGCGAAGCGCCGATTCTCGCCGGTCGAGCCTGTCGAGACCCTTTGCGGCGATGGGTTTCGACACGCTCAACCAACCGTCGGCGCCTTTGATCAGCTGGCCTTGCTCCCTGACTACTCGTGCACAGAAGACGGGGTTCGTGCCCGTCCGAGCGGCGACAGGCGAGAAGCGACTCACCTCCGTCGTCATTTCACGACCGTTCACCCGTCGACGGGTCGGCGGGCGAGCGGTGACGCACGGCACGGTCTGCGCTGCGTAGAGTGGGCAGTCCGCACTCACCGATCAAGGACGCGCCGTGTCGTTACCCGATGCCTCAGGGCATTACGAGCTCTTCGGGGGCAAGTACGTGCCCGAAGCCCTGTACGCCGCTCTGGCCCAGTTGGAGGCCGAGTTCGACAAGGCCATGGACGACCCCAGCTTCTGGGCCGAGCTCGACGACCTGCGCCGCAACTACGCCGGGCGACCCACCCCGCTGACCGAGGCCAAACGGTTCGCCAAGCACTGCGGCGACGCCACCGTGCTGCTCAAGCGTGAAGACCTCAACCACACCGGCTCGCACAAGATCAACAACGTGCTCGGCCAGGCGCTGCTCAGCAAGCGCATGGGCAAGACCCGGGTGATCGCCGAGACCGGCGCCGGCCAGCACGGCGTCGCCACCGCTACCGCCGCGGCGCTGCTCGGCCTCGAATGCCGGGTCTACATGGGCAAGGTCGACACCGACCGGCAGGCGCTCAACGTGGCCCGCATGCAGTTGCTCGGTGCCGAGGTGATCGCGGTCGAATCGGGTAGCCAGACGCTGAAGGACGCGATGAACGACGCCATGCGCGACTGGGTGGCCAGCGTCGACGACACCCACTACCTGATCGGTACCGTGGCCGGCCCGCACCCGTTCCCGAAAATGGTGCGCGAGTTTCAGCGGATCATCTCGACCGAGACCAAGGCCCAGGTGTTGGAGCGCTACGGACGGCTGCCGGACGCCGTCACCGCCTGCGTCGGCGGCGGCTCGAACGCGATGGGCATGTTCGCCGACTTCATCGACGAGCCGTCGGTGGAGCTGTACGGCTACGAGGCCGGCGGCGACGGGGTCGAAACCGGACGGCACGCGTCGGCCATCTTCGGTGGCTCAGTGGGCGTGCTGCACGGCATGCGCACCTACATTCTTCAAGACGACGACGGGCAGACCAAAGAGTCGCATTCGATCTCTGCCGGCCTCGACTACCCCGGCGTTGGGCCCGAGCACTCGTGGCTCGCGGCCACCGGACGGGCCCACTACGAGCCGGTCACCGACGCCGAGGCGATGGAGGCGTTTCTGCTGCTCACCCGCACCGAGGGCATCATGCCGGCCATCGAGTCGGCGCACGCCCTGGCCGGCGCGATGCGGTTGGGCCGACGTTTGGCCGCCGACGACGCCGAGGCGGCACCGATCATCGTGGTGACCCTGTCGGGCCGCGGCGACAAAGACGTCGACACCGCCATCAAGTGGTTCGGGCTCGACGGCTCGGCCGACGCCAGCGTGGGGGGCGAGGCGTGAACGCCGGCATTTCCGGGCTCGCTCTGCAGCGGGCCGCGGCCGAGGGCCGCAAGGCGCTGGTGGCCTACTACCCGGTGGGCTACCCCGACGTGCCGGGTTCGCTGGACGTGCTGCGCGCCCTCTGCGGCGAGGGCGACGAACCCGGTGCCGACCTGATCGAGATCGGCCTGCCCTACTCCGACCCGGTGATGGACGGGGTGGTCATCCAACGCGCCGGCACCAGGGCGTTGGAGCGCGGCGTGCGCACCTGCGACGTCTTCGCCGCTGTCGAAACCGTGGCGTCCACCGGCACCACCCCGGTGGTGATGACGTACTGGAACCTGGTCGACCGCTACGGGGTGGACGCCTTCGCCCGCGACCTGAGGTCGGCCGGGGGAGCGGGGCTGATCACCCCCGACCTGGTGCCCGACGAGGCGTCCGACTGGTTCGCCGCTTCGGACGCCCACGGCCTCGACCGCATCTTTCTGGTGTCACCCTCGTCGTCTGACGAACGCATCGCCGCCACCGCCGCGGCCTGCCGGGGCTGGCTGTACGCCACGGCGGTGATGGGGGTGACCGGCACGCGTGAGCAGAGCTCGTCCATGGCCCCCGACCTGGTGGCCAGCATTCGAGCTCTGGCCCCCGAGGTACTGGTGGGCGTCGGGCTGGGCATCAGCAACGGCGACCAGGCCGCCGCGGTGGCCCAGTTCGCCGACGCGGCGATCGTCGGTTCGGCGTTCGTCAAGCAGGTGCTGAACGCCGAAGAGGCCGGTGACGCGAGCGATCTGACCGGGCTGCGCACGCTGCTGAGCGATCTGGTGGCCGGCGTACGGCGATGAGACGGCTGGCGCGGTTGGTGCTGGCGGCCGTGGCCGCCGTGGCGCTGGCAGCCTGCGGCACGTCGGCGGCCGATGTGCGTCCGGTGGGCAGCGCCAGCGCGTCGAGGTACGCGGGGGCGGAACTCACCGAGCCCTACACCATGCCCGAGGCGACCTTCACCGATCATGACGGGCAGAAGTTCGATCTGCGCACCGGCAGCGACAAGCCGGTGGTGATCGTGTTCTTCGGCTACACCAACTGCCCCGACATCTGTAAGACCACGATGTCCGATCTGGCCAGCGCCTTGAACCGGGTGAGCCCCGAGACCAGGGCCAAGGTGCAGGTGCTGCTGATCACGGTCGACCCCCAGCGTGACACGCCGACGGTACTCAAGACGTACCTGGCCCGGTTCGACCCGAGCTTCATCGGGCTGAACGCCCCGCTCGACGAGGTCAAGAAAGTGGCCGCGACCATGGGCGTGGTGATCGAGGGCACCACCAAGACCGCCGACGGCTACGAGGTCACCCACTCCACCCAGGTGATCGGCTTCGACGCCGACCGCAAGGGCCGGCTGGTGTGGACGCAGGGCACGTCCATCGGCGACTTCAAAAACGACTTCGAGAAGTTCGCGGCGACCCAGGGCTGAGCTTCGCTGGTCGAGCTCGTCGCTGGTCGAGCTTCGTCGTTGGTCGAGCTTGATGCTCCTATTGGTGTCAAGCGGCGGTGAGGTATTCGCGGTAGGCGTTGCTGAGGAGGATGTCGGGACGGGTGCCGCGTTCGAGTTCGCTGATTCGGGTGGGTGCGGTGCTGAGGTGCTGGGCGACTTGGGTGAGGGTGAGTCCTCGTTGGTGGCGCAGGGTTCTGAGGTCGTCGGTGCGGGGTGCCGGGGTTGGGTGGACGAGGAGGTGCCAGGCCTCGCGGGCGATCGCTCGTTTCAGGCAGCGCAGGACGTCTTTCTTGCTTTTGCCGGCGGCCCGGAGTTTGGCGGCGTAGGTTTTCGTGCGTGTGTCGGTGGACAGGCGGACGAGCGCGATCTGGTGCAGGGCCCAGTTGCCCTGCCGGTCACCGCCTCGGTTGAGGCGGTGCCGGGTGGTTTTGCCGGAGCTGGCGGGGATCGGTGCGGCACCGCAGAGCGCGGCGAAGGATGCTTCGGTGCGTAGCCGGTCGGGGTTGTCGCCCGCGCTGATCAGCAGGGTCGCGGTGGTGATCACGCCGTAGCCCTTGGTGGCGAGCATCGTGGGTGCGGCCTGGATGGTCAGGGTGTGTAGTTCGGTGTCGATCTCGTCGATCTCGGCGGTGAGGTTCTGGTGGCGGCGGGCGAGGCGGCGTAACGCTTGCCCGGTCGCGGCGGACACGCTGGTGGTTGCGGGTCCGGGCCGGGTGGTGGCGAGGGTGTCGATCAGGCGGTTGCCGGTCAGGTCGGTGAAGCGGGCTTTGAGGGCCTCTGGTGCGGTGATCAGCAGGCAGGTGATTTGTCGGTGCGCGGCGACGCGGGCCTTCATCGCGGAGCGGCGGACCGCCATGAGTACCCGGATCTGCTCGACCGGCCCGTCGTTGGTTTTCGCGACCGGCAGGGTCTCGGGTTCGGCTAGGGCCTGCGCCGCGGCAGCGTAGGCGTCGATCGGGTCCGACTTCCCGCGCCGCCGTTGAGCGCGTTTGGGGCGGATCACCTCACGAATCGACACCCCTGCCGTAGCCAGGGACCGGGCAAGGCCGGCACCGTAGGAGCTTGTGCCCTCGATACCGATCAACCTGATCGCGCCGAACGACGCGACGAAACTGAGGAGTTGGTCGTAGCCTGCCGGGGTCGCGGGAACCTTCAGGTCCCCGAGCCGGGCACCGGTGCCGACGGCGAGCACGGCAACGTGGTGGGTGTCCTTGTGTGTGTCGACTCCCGCGACGACCGAGGTGTCGCGGCCAGTGGTGGTTGTTGTCATGATGGTGGAATGCCTTCCTGATGGTGGGCACGCCGGTCGGAGGCCGAGCAGACAAGACGTTGATGAGGCTGACCAGGCTCATATGAAGTCATGCAAGGCCTTCGACCGGCGCTCTCGCAGGTCACCCCACGGCAAGAGGGTCGTGGACGGATCAAACCCAAGGCAGACCCCTTCCGGGGGTACGCCAGTCGAGACCAGGGTCACACGCCCCCTTGCCGGGAGGCACTTACATCCTCTACGTCGAGACCTCTCGGTGGTCGCTTCGATTGCCGCGGAGCGGGGGGCCCTGTCCCGCCCTTGCGGGACTGCTCGGCCAGCGCCTCGCAGTGCGCAAACGCCCGACCACACCCTGACAGGGGCGCCCCCGCTCCGCTTTCAAGGTCCGATCAGCTCGGCGAGACGAAGAGCGCGCTGGTCGAGCTCGTCGAGACCCCGGACGGCCAGTCGAGAGATCCCGGCGTTCGCCAGGATGACGAAGAGCGCTGGTCGAGCTCGTCGAGACCTACGGACGGCCCGTCGAGAGATCCCGGCGTTCGCCAGGATGACGAGGGTCGCTGGTCGAGCTCGTCGGGACCCCGGACGGCCCGTCGAGAGATCCCGGCGTTCGCCGGGTTGACGAGCTGTCGAGACCCCGGACGGTTCTACAAGGGAGCACCCGCAGTTCTCGTCATTCCGGCGAACGCCGGAATCTCTCCCGACCCGCTCGCACAGTCACTGCATTCTCCACCGCGGGCACGTCCAGGTGGGTTTCGCCGATGGGGCAGTATGGGCGGGTGCTGTTGTCCATTCCGTCCCCGCCGATCAGCGGCTGGCAGATCGGCCCGTTCTACCTGCACATCTACGCGTTGTGCCTGATCACGGGCATGATCGCGGCCTGGATGATCGGCAACCGTCGCTGGCAGGCCCGCGGCGGTTCGCCCGACCAGTTCGAAACGATCGTGCTGGTGGCCATTCCGGTCGGCATCGTCGGGGCTCGCATCTATCACGTGCTCACCCACCTGGGCGACTACTTCGGCCCGGGCATCGACCCGTGGAGCGTGTTTCGCATCTGGGAGGGCGGCATCGCCATCTACGGCGCCATCGGCGGCGGTGCGCTGGCGGCGTGGCTGATGTGCCGGCGGGGGGGCGTGCGGTTCTCGTCGTTGGCCGACTCGCTGGCGCCCGGCATCGCGGTGGGCCAAGCGCTGGGCCGGTTCGGCAACTGGTTCAACCAAGAGCTCTACGGCCTGCCCACCGACCTGCCCTGGGGGCTCGAGATCGATGCGGCGCACCGGGTGCCCGGCTACGAGCAGTATTCGACCTTTCACCCGACGTTTCTGTACGAGTCGCTGTGGAACCTGCTGGTGGCCGGGGTGCTGCTCTGGGCCGACCGGCGCTTCCGGCTGGGTCGCGGCAAGGTGTTCGCGCTCTACGTCGCGCTGTACGGCTTCGGCCGGTTCTTCACCGAGGGCATTCGGCTCGACTTCAGCTACGACACCTTCGGCTCGATCAGGTTCAACCAGTTCGTCGCGGCGCTGATCTGCCTCGCCGGGGTGGCGATTCTGGTCTGGCTGGTGAAGTTCAAGCCCGGACGCGAAGAGTCGGTCTACCTGCCAGGTCGCGAAGCCCCACTCGACGAGACGGACGAGCCCGAGACCGGTGACGCTGAGCTGGACGCAGACTCGTCGGCCGAGCCCGACGGCGTCCCGCCTGCCGAAGTCGAAACGGACGATCAGAAGGCGCCCGCAGATACCGACTGACCGACGACCGGTCAGCGGCGGATCTGGCCCTCTTGGTAGTCGTCGGGATTCAAGCCCGCCGCCGTGAAGTCGTTGGCCTGCACGTTCCCCTGGGCGCCCACCCAGGTGCGGTTGCGCTCGTCCACGAAGTAGCGGTCGGCGCCGGCTTCGACCTGCACGTCGTCGCCCGACGCCGTGCGCACCGTCTCTTCTTCGCGTATGGCGTTGATGCTCTGGTGCTGCTGATCGAGCCCCGGTGCCCCGACGCCGTCGCCGACGCCGGCCACCGGTTGGTTCAACCGATCGAGGTAGGCATCGGTGGCGGCCTGCCCCATGGCCATGCGGTCGTTGTGCATCGCCGTGTTGGCCATACCCGCAGCGGCGATGTCACCCATGCGTTGGTTGTGGCCCTGAGTCATCACGTTCATCCACTGCTGGCTCTGCTGGGCGTTGATCGCCTGTTGGTTGGCGAACAACTGGTTCTCGCCGGCCTGCCACTGGGCATCGGTGCGCTCCGACAGCAGCGCGTGCAGCAGCAGCGCACGATCGGGACGGCTGCCGCCCACGGCGAAAACCGCGAACACGTCGGCCGCCCAGGTGGGTCCGAACGACGTGGTGGAGCACATCATCAGCGCCGCCACCGGGCGGCCCTGGTCGGTGAAGCTGAACTCGGCCGACGCAGCCGTGGGACGCACCTGAAAGCCGCGTTGGGCCGCCCGTTGCACGGTGTCGCGCACCAGGTCGGGCTCGTCGACGACTGCCCCGATCGTGAAGCCCGGCGCAGCGCCGAACCGCTGCTGCAGGTACTGCGGCAGAAACGTCTCGGCCGGCACGAAGGGCATCAACTGATGAACACCGGGTGTGACGAACATTCCCGACGACGGCTCATAGAACGCCGGCAGATCCGGGTCGTGCAGGCTGAGCCGCACCGACCCGTCCGGCGACACGGCCCGCACGGCCCGTCGGGTCAGCTGTCCCACCCGCAGCGTCCGGACGTCCCCCTGCCACCCCGCGGGTACTTCGAGGCTGAAGGCGCCTTCGACACTGTCCACCAACCGCTGCCATTGCTGCTCTGCCATGCGGCACAGGTTAGGTTGGGCGCCCGATGGAGTCGAGAGCCGAGACCCGGTTCGCGTCGTCCACCATGCAAGCACCCGTAACCTGCCCGCAATGGGCGGTTCTGTATGCTGCCACCGCGTGCAGCGTTGGCGCCGGACGGCGAACGCTTCGGCACCTCCGGCCCCCGACGTCCACGCCGGAAGATGAGGAGAACCCCTATGGCTCTACCCACCATGCCCGCTCGGCCAGCGGAAGGCCTGTACGACCCCTCGTTCGAGCACGACGCCTGCGGTGTGGCCTTCGTCGCCCAGTTGAGCGGTGAGGCCAGCCACGACATCGTGGCCAAAGGCCTGACCGCCCTGGAGAATCTCGACCACCGCGGCGCCACCGGTGCCGACGAGTTCGCCGGTGACGGCGCCGGCATGCTGCTTCAGGTGCCCGACGCGCTGTTCCGCGCCGTCGTCGACTTCGACCTGCCCGAGGCCGGGCACTACGCGATGGGTATGGCGTTTCTGCCCCAGTCGCCGGTGAAGCGCGCCCAGGCCAAGCGCACCATCGAATACATCGCCATCGAAGAGGGCCTGGACGTGCTGGGCTGGCGTTCGGTGCCCACCCGTGACAACACCCTCAGCCCGATCTCGCGCGACGTGATGCCGATCTTCGAGCAGTTGTTCCTCACCGCTCCCGGCAACCAGGCGGGCATCGATCTCGACCGTCTCGCCTACCCGCTGCGCCAGCGTGCCCGCGGCGAGGCGGGCGTCTACTTCGCCTCGTTGTCGGCGCGCACCACCGTGTACAAGGGCATGCTCACCACGCAGCAGTTGGCCGAGGTCTTTCCCGACCTCACTGACGAGCGCGCCGCCTCGGCCATGGCCCTGGTGCACTCGCGATTCTCGACCAACACCTTCCCCGCCTGGGAGCTGTCGCACCCCTACCGGTTGATCGCCCACAACGGCGAGATCAACACCGTCAAGGGCAACCGCAACTGGATGCGCGCGCGTGAGGCCCTACTGGCCAGCGACCTGATTCCCGGCGACTTCGAGCGGCTGTTCCCGATCTGCACCGAGGGCGGCTCCGACTCGGCGTCGTTCGACGAGGTGCTCGAACTGCTGCATCTAGGCGGCCGGTCGCTGCCGCACGCGGTGATGATGATGATCCCGGAGCCCTGGGAGAACAACATCGAGATGGACCCGGCCCGCAAGGCCTTCTACTCGTTCCACTCCTCACTCATGGAGCCCTGGGACGGCCCGGCGGCCGTCTGCTTCACCGACGGCACCCTGATCGGCGCCACGCTCGACCGCAACGGGCTTCGTCCGGGCCGGTACTGGGTCAGCGACGACGGCCTGGTGGTGTTCGCCTCAGAAGCCGGCGTGATCGACATTCCGCAGAGCAAGGTGATCGCCAAGGGCCGGTTGCAGCCGGGCCGCATGCTGCTGGTCGACATGGCCGAGCACCGGCTGATCGACGACGACGAGATCAAGTCGTCGCTGTCCGCCGAACACCCCTACGCCGAGTGGCTCGAGGCGGGCCGCATCGATCTGGACGAGCTGCCCGACCGCCAGCACGTGGTGCACAGCGCCGCCTCGGTGCTGCGCCGCCAGCAGGTGTTCGGCTACACCCACGAAGAGCTCAAGATCATTCTGGCGCCGATGGCCAACAGCGGCGCCGAGCCGATCGGGTCGATGGGCACCGACACGCCGCTCGCAGTGCTCAGCGACCGCCCCCGGCTGCTGTTCGACTACTTCGCCCAGTTGTTCGCGCAGGTGACCAACCCGCCACTGGACGCCATTCGCGAAGAGCTGGTCACCTCGCTCAGTTCGACCTTCGGCCCCGAGGGCAACCTGCTGCAGCCCGGGCCGGACTCGTGCAAGCACATCGTGATCGGCTACCCGGTGCTCGATTCAGACCAACTGGCCAAGCTGGTGCGCATCAACCGCGACGGCGGCATGCCCGAGTACGACACCCACGTCGTGCGCGGCCTCTACCCGGTCGAGGACGGTGCCGAGGGCCTGAAGAACAAGCTGGCCGAGTTGTGTGCCGAGGTCACGGCGTCGATCGAACGCGGCTGCCGCACCATCATTCTCAGCGACCGGCACAGCAACGCCGACCTGGCGCCGATTCCGTCCTTGCTGCTCACCGCCGCGGTGCACCAGCACCTGGTGCGCGAGAAGATGCGCACCCAGGTGGGCCTGATCGTCGAGGCCGGTGACGTGCGCGAGGTGCACCACGTGGCGCTGCTGGTCGGCTTCGGCGCGGCCGCGGTCAACCCCTACCTGGCGTTCGAGTCGGCCGAAGACCTGGCCCGCCGTGAATGGCTGGTCAAGGTCGAGCCCGACAAGGCCGTGGCCAACGTGCGCAAGGCGCTGGGCAAGGGCGTGCTCAAGGTGATGAGCAAGATGGGCGTTTCGACCATCGCCAGCTACACCGGCGCGCAGATCTTCGAGGCGCTCGGGCTGAGTTCCGAGTTCGTCGACGCCTACTTCACCGGCACCACCAGCCGCATCGAAGGCATCGGTCTCGACGAGATCGCCCGCGGCATCGCCGCGCGGCACGCCGTGGCCTACCCGCCCGACCGCATCACGCTGCCGCACCGCACGCTCAACGTGGGCGGTGAGTACCAGTGGCGCCGCGAGGGCGAACCGCACCTGTTCGACCCCGAGACGGTGTTCCGGCTGCAGCACGCCACCCGGGCCAAGCGCTACGACATCTTCAAGGCCTACACCGAACGGGTCAACGACCAGGCCAAGCGGCTGATGACCCTGCGCGGCCTGCTCGAGTTCAGCTCAGACCGCAAGCCGGTGCCGATCGATCAGGTCGAACCGGTCAGCGAGATCGTCAAGCGGTTCTCGACCGGAGCCATGTCGTACGGCTCGATCTCGCTCGAGGCGCACCAGACCCTGGCGATCGCCATGAACCGGCTCGGCGGCAAGTCGAACACCGGCGAGGGCGGCGAAGACGTCGACCGGCTGTACGACCCCGAGCGCCGCTCGGCGATCAAGCAGGTGGCGTCCGGACGGTTCGGGGTGACGTCGGACTACCTGACCAACTCGACCGACATTCAGATCAAGATGGCGCAGGGCGCCAAGCCCGGCGAGGGGGGCCAGCTGCCCGGCCAGAAGGTGTACCCGTGGGTGGCCAAGACCCGGCACTCGACGCCGGGCGTCGGCCTGATCAGCCCGCCGCCGCACCACGACATCTACTCGATCGAAGACCTGAAACAGCTGATCCACGACCTGAAGTGCGCCAACCCCGTCGCCCGGGTGCACGTGAAGCTGGTCGCCGAGGTGGGCGTCGGCACGGTCGCCGCCGGCGTGAGCAAGGCGAAGGCCGACGTGGTGCTGATCTCGGGTCACGACGGCGGCACCGGCGCGGCGCCGCTCACCTCGCTCAAGCACGCCGGCGGCCCGTGGGAGCTCGGCCTGGCCGAAACCCAGCAGACGCTGCTGATCAACGGCCTGCGCGACCGCATCGTGGTGCAGGTCGACGGCCAGCTCAAGACCGGCCGCGACGTGGTGATCGGCGCCCTGCTGGGTGCTGAGGAGTTCGGCTTCGCCACCGCGCCGCTGGTGGTGTCGGGCTGCGTCATGATGCGGGTCTGCCACCTCGACACCTGCCCGGTCGGCGTCGCCACCCAGAACCCTGAGCTGCGGGCCAAGTACTCCGGCCAGGCCGAGTACGTGGTGACCTTCTTCGAGTACATAGCCGAAGAGGTGCGCGAACTGCTGGCCGCGCTGGGCTTCCGCTCGATCGAAGAGGCCGTCGGCCACGTCGAGGTGCTGCAGGCCCGGCAGGCGATCGACCACTGGAAGGCGCGGGGCCTCGACCTGGAACCGATTCTGCACTGGGTCGACACCGACGGGCCGCTGCACCGGATCACGCACCAGGACCACGGCCTCGACACCAAGCTCGACGTCAAGCTGATCGAGCTGGCCCAACCGGCCCTCACCGAGGGTGAACTGGTGCGCGCCGACCTGGCGGTGCGCAACGTCGACCGCACGGTGGGCACGATTCTGGGCCACGAGGTCACCAAGGCCACCCGCGGCAAGGGCCTGCCCGAAAACACCATCGACCTCACTCTGCGGGGTACGGCGGGGCAGAGCTTCGGCGCATTTCTGCCGGCGGGCATCACGCTGCGGCTGGTCGGCGACACCAACGACTACTTCGGCAAGGGCCTGTCGGGTGGCCGGCTGATCGTGCGGCCCGCCGACGACGCCGCGTTCGTGGCCGAGGAGCACATCATCGCCGGCAATGTGATCGCCTACGGCGCCACCTCGGGTGAGCTCTACATTCGGGGCAAGGCCGGCGAGCGGTTCTGCGTGCGCAACTCGGGTGCCACCGCGGTGGTCGAGGGCGTGGGTGATCACGGCTGCGAGTACATGACCGGTGGTGAGGCCATGGTTCTCGGTGGCACCGGACGCAACTTCGCCGCCGGCATGTCGGGTGGCGTCGCGTTCGTGCTCGACCTCGACCGGGGCCGGCTGAACACCGAGATGGTCGACCCGCTGGAGCCGTCCGAGGCCCAGGTGGCGCGCATTCGCGAGCTGCTGGTCAAGCATCACGAAGAAACCGGTTCTGCGGTCGCGCAGCGGCTGCTCGACGAGGCCGATCTGGCTGCGCGGTTCACCGTGGTGATGCCGCGCGACTACGCCCGGGTCGTGGCCGCACGTGAAGAGGCCGAAGAGGCCGGGCTCGACGAAGAGGCAACCACCGCGATGATGATGGAGGCCGCGCATGGCTGACCCCAAAGGTTTCATGACGACGCCGCGCGAGGTGGCCTCGCGCCGTCCAGTGGCCGAGCGTGTGCACGACTGGCACGAGGTCTACCCAGAGTCGCCCGGCAAGGCGGTGTTGCCGATCATCACCAAGCAGGCCGGACGCTGCATGGACTGCGGCATTCCGTTCTGCCACCAGGGCTGCCCGCTGGGCAACCTGATTCCCGAGTGGAACGACCTGGTGTGGCGTGACGACTGGCGCGGCGCGACCGACCGGCTGCACGCCACCAACAACTTTCCCGAGTTCACCGGACGGCTCTGCCCGGCCCCGTGTGAAACCGCGTGCGTGGTGGGCATCAACCGCGAGCCGGTGACCATCAAGAACGTCGAGGTGGCCATCATCGACCGGGCGTGGAGCGACCGGCGCGTCACCGCCGTCACCCCCGAGTGGCACACCGGCAAGACCGTGGCCGTGATCGGCTCGGGCCCGGCCGGGCTCGCCGCGGCCCAGCAGTTGACCCGTGCCGGGCACACCGTGGTCGTCTACGAGCGGGCCGACGCCATCGGCGGCCTGCTGCGCTACGGCATTCCCGAGTTCAAGATGGAGAAGGCGGTGCTCGACCGCCGGCTCAAGCAGATGCGCCTGGAGGGAACCGTGTTCAAGCCGGGCCGCCGCATCGGCGGCGACGGCGACCATTCCGGCCACGACCTGCTCGAGCGGTTCGACGCGGTGGTGCTGGCGATCGGCTCGACGGTGGCCCGCGACCTGCCGGTGCCGGGCCGCGAACTCGACGGCATTCACCAGGCCATGGAGTTCCTGCCGCAGGCCAACCGGGTCGCGGTGGGCAAAGAGGTCGAGAACCAGATCACGGCCACCGGCAAGCACGTGGTGATCATCGGCGGCGGCGACACGGGCGCGGACTGCCTGGGCACGTCCACCCGGCAGGGGGCCGCCTCGGTCACTCAACTCGAGATTCTGCCGAGGCCGCCCGAGCATCGTCCGGCGAACCAGCCATGGCCGACGTACCCGATGACGTTCCGCATCAGTTCGGCGCACGAAGAAGCCGGCGACCGCGTGTACGCGGTGTCGACCAGCGAGTTCGTCGGCGACGAGAACGGCAAGGTCAAGACGCTGCGGTTGAGCGAGGTCAGCTTCAACAACGGACGGTTCGAGCCGGTGCCCGGCACCGAGCGCGAGATTCCGGCCGAGCTGGTGCTGCTGGCCATGGGCTTCGTCGGCCCCGAGAAGGCGGGCCTGGTTGAGCAACTGGGTGTCGATCTCGACCCGCGCGGCAACGTCGCGCGCGACGAGAACTACGCCACGTCGGTGCCGGGCGTGTTCGTCTGCGGAGACGCGGGGCGTGGCCAGTCGCTGATCGTGTGGGCGATCGCCGAAGGCCGCTCGTGCGCGAACGGCGTCGACGCCTACCTGCAGGGCAAGTCGCGGCTGCCCAAGCCGATTCTGCCCACCGAACGTCCGATGATGGTCTGAAACTCGGCCGATCCAACCGGCAGCCGCCCCGATTGCGCCGTGATCGGGCGGCTGTCACCATGTTGCGCCAGGGGCACGCTTCACGCCCATGCCACGCAACCGGAGGCCCCATGCCCAAGCTGAAGAAGCTGCTGAAGAAGGCGGTGGCGATGACGCCCCTGCCGTTCCCCGACCAGACGCCTGCGAAGAACCCGTTGACCGAACCGATCCAGCTGGTGCACGAGTACATCCGCGCCTGGGACGCCAAGGACGCCGAGGCGATCGGCCGGCTGTTCGTCGAGGACGCCGATTTCATCAACGTCGTCGGGTTATGGTGGACCGGTCGCCATTCGATCGTGAAGGCGCAGCAGTTCGGCTTTCAGCACGCCTTCGCCAATGCGACGATCAGCATCAGCAAGGTGACCCAGCGCTTCCTCGGCGACGACGCCGCTGTGGTGGCGGCACAATGGCAGATCAGCGGCCAGGTCGATCCCGACCGTCAGCCGGTCGACCCCCGCCGCGGGGTGATCAGCGCCACGCTGGTGAAGCTCGCCGACGGCACCTGGCTCGGCGTCAGCTGCCAGAACACCGACATTGCGATGGCCGCCGACACCTTCGTCTCACGTGAGGGAAGACTGACGGCGACCAGCTACATCAAGGGGCCCTCGCCCGAAGAGGTCGCGACGGCAGAGTTGGTCGACGACTGAGGGTCACGTCATTTCGGCGCTCATCGTCATTCCGGCGAACGGAGTCATCTCCCAACCCGCACCAAGCAACCCGAGGTACCGATCGCCGCGTGCTCCGTCATTCCGGCGAACGCCGGAATGTCCCCACCCGCGCCGAGAGCCAGTCCCTCGGCCCGGCGTCGCTGTCACTGAGGCGTCGGGTCCGGTTGGGAGATCCCGGCACTCCCCGGGGGTGGGGGAGCCGGTTGGGACCCCCGACCCTCGACGGCTGTCAGGTGTCGCACGCCGTGTGCGCAATTTCGCCCATTGATCGCACCCCGCCAGCACCGCGACACTGCTCCCAGCATTTCGGGAGGCGATGCACCTGACGGCTGCCTGCGCGCTCCTGATTACCGAAAGGGGGAGCCGATGGCCGCATTGCTCAAGACCACCGAGGCCGACCCCACTGTGCCCGCAGCACTGTGGGCCGATCACCTCTCCGGCTTCGACAAGCCGGCCAGGCCGCGTCGGACGCGTCCGGCGCCGGCTGCCGCCCAGGCCGAGGTCGAGACCCTGCTCGCCACCGATCCCGACGCCGCCGCGGCTGCGCTTGCCCGCCACGTCGACCGCTTCGCCGGCAACGCGACCTTTCTGCTGTGGGCCTCGCAGACGTTCAGCGAACTCGCCGCCGCTCGACCCTCCCACGGCCTGCCCGACCGCACGCTGGCCACCGAGGCCTGGGCCGCGCTGTTGTGCACCGTGGTGCTGCCGCCCGGCGACGACGACCAGGGCCTGCGGCTGATCGACCGGCCGACGGGCTCTACCTGCGCAGCGCCCGGTTGCGTGGCCAGACGGTCGCCCGGGCGTTGTTGGCCCGGTCGGGCGACGACCTCGACCTCGGCCCCAAGCTGCGGCTGGCGCTGCTGGCCGGCGACGACCGGCTGGCCGAACGGCTGCTCAGCGAACCGCTGACGGCCGACGAGCCGTGGTGGACCAGCGTGCTGGCCGCCGTGCTCGCCCTGCGCACGGGCCGGGACGCCGACGCGAGCTCAATGCTGGAGCAGGTGCTGACCACCCGCCGCCACGACATGGACCTGCGGGTGCTGCAGGCCCAGGCCGCCCTGTTCAGCGGTGACCACCGCGGCGCCCTCACCGACGCACTGGCCTGTACCGCCGCCATGCCCGACCATCTGCTGGCCCGGGTGCTCAAGGCCGAGTGCGAGTTCGAAGGTGCTCTGGCCCGCGGTGCGAACACCGAGGCCGACGACCGGTCGGCCGAGAGCGCTCAGCAACTCATTCAGGCCGCCCTCGACTACCGAACGGCCGCCGACCTGCACCTGTCGACCCGCCGGTACCTCGAAACCGGCACCTCGGACGGCCCCGTGGGCTCCGAGCCGCTGTCGCCGCGGCTGTTCGAAGAGGTCTGCCGGCGCGGCGTGCACGCGTGCATCACCGGCCAGGAGGAACTCGACCGGCTGGGGCTGCGCCGCGACGGGGGGCTCCGCGGCGCGGCCCGCCACCTGCTCGCGCACCTGCGCACCATCGCTCACCCCTGCTGCGGGGTGCCGCGCTCGGGCGTGGCGCTGTGGTGGCACAACCTGCGGCATCGGCGCGACAACGACGAGGCCAGGCGGCTGGAGCTGTTGCTCGACTCGCACGACAGTTACGTGCGGCGGGGCCGCTGGCAGTCGGCCGGGTTCGCGCTGGTGGGCGTCGCGGTGTTGGTCGTGGCGCTGTTCAACCTGCTGCCGCCGCCCGAGAGCGACGCGATTCGCGCCACCCTGCTCGCGGTCGGGGTGCTGCTGGTGCTGATGCCGACCGCCCGCTCGCTCAAGATCGGCGCCGTCGAACTGCAGCGACCCGAGGTGGAGCGTCCGCAATTCGGCCGTAGCAAGGCGTTGCGCACCAGTTCGCTGTTGCAGCGCGGGTACCAGTTCAGCTCCTTCGCCCTGCCGGCCACCCCAGACTCCGGACGCAGCCGGCGCGACGTGGTCGAGGCCGACCTGTTTCGCTGACCACCCGTCATTCCGGCGAACGCCGGAATCTCACCACGTGACCCACGAGCGAAGGACGGCGCTCGGCCCACCGTGCACCGTCAGCCTGCCAGCACCGCATCGGCCACGTCGATCAAACGCCGCCGCAGTTCACCCGCCCGAGTCGCGAACACTCGCTGCGCCGCCACATATTCAGCCTTGCCGGCAGCGGTTTCGATGGCGACGGGGGAGTAGCCCCACTCGCGCAGGTCGTAGGGCGAGGCGCGCATGTCGAGTTCGCGAATCTCGCGAGCCAGCGCGAAGCAGTCGGCGATCAGTTCGGCCGAGGTGAAGGGCGCGAGCTTGTAGGCCCACTTGTAGACGTCCATGCCGGCGTGCAGGCAGCCGGGCTGCTCGTTGCGCGCCCGGGTGTCGAACGTGGGCCGCTTCGTGTTGAGGTCGACCGCCTCGGGGGTGAAGAACCGGTAGGCGTCGTAGTGGCTGCACATGATGCGGTGGCTCTCGACCACCTCGTCGCTGCCGGCGTTGCCCAGCCGCAGCGGCACCCGGTTGTGCCGCACCTGGTCGGGCCGCTGCCGGTACACCATCGCCCACTCGTGCAGTCCGAAGCAGGCCAACGCCGGCGGGCGCCCGTCCGTTGCCACCAGCAGGTCGCGAATCTGGTGCACCTGGTCGGCGCGACGCAGGGGCAGGTCGGGGTCGATGAAGGCACGGTCGCCGGCCACCACGTAGCCGCGAACGGCGGCGACCTCGTCGACATCGTCGGCCAAGGCGATGCCCCAACCCGGGTGCCAGGTGAGCAGCGCCTTGGGTCGGTAGGAGTAGTACGTCCACAAAAAGTCGTCCACCGGGTGGGCCACGCCCCGCGAGCGACGATCCAGGTACGGCTGCGTCCACGCGCTCACCCGCGCACCATGCGCCTCGGCCAGCGGACGCCACGCACGCTCGGGCAGCACGCCGCTGCTGGTCTCGACCGTCATCGCACCTCCCCTTCGATGGAACCACTGCCCGCCGTCGACGGCAAACCCTGGAAATCGGTCGGCGCCATCCTTCACGATGAGTCCATGAGCGAGGGCAAGCGCTGGGCGGGTCTGCTGCGGGCGGTGAACGTCGGTGGCCGCACACTCAAGTCGGCGGCGCTCAAGAAGTCGGCGCTCGACGCCGGGTTCACCGACGTGACCACCCTGCTGGCCTGGGGCAACGTGGTGTTCACCGCCACCGGTACCGAGCAACGGGTGCGCAAACGGCTCGAACAGGCGATCGCGGCCGATGCGGGCTTCACCGTCGAGGTGCTGCTACGCAGCAAGACTCAGCTGCAGAAACTGCTGGACGCCAACCCGTTTCCCGACGGCGACGGCGCCCATGTGGTGATCAACTTCCTCGACGGTGCCGCGCCCGCCGGGCTGGCGGACCGGCTGGCGCAGGTGCCCGGCAACGAACGGCTGAAGGTGGCCGGGCACGAGGTGTGGGTCGACTTCGTCGACGGCATCGGACGCTCCAAGCTCGCGGCGAAGCTGCCCGCCCTGGTCAGGCCACGGCTGGTCACCGGGCGCAACCTGAACACGCTGCGCAGGCTGGTCGAACTGCTGTAGCGGATGGTCAACGTCCGCAATTCCTCCTACCGTGCGGGCATGGAACACACCGACGAGCTGACCCGATGGCTGCTGGATACCGATCCGGCGCTGCGCTGGCAGGTGCAGCGCGACCTGCTGGGTGCTGACGAAGGCACCTGGCGCGCCACTCGCACGTTAGTCGCCACCGAGGGCATGGGCGTCGCACTGCTGGCCGAACAAGACCCCGACGGGCAATGGGCGGGCGGCTCGTACTTTCCAGCAGCCGGCCACCCGACCGCCTGGGTGAAAGGCCAACAGGGGCAGCCGTGGACGGCCACCACGTGGTCGCTGAAGACCCTGCGCGAGTGGGGTCTGGACGCGGCGGCGCTGGCCGGCACGGCCGAGAAGCTCGACCGCAACTGTCGCTGGGACTACGACGACCTGCCGTACTGGGCCGGTGAGGTCGACGCCTGCATCAACGGCTTCACCCTTGCCACCGGCACCTGGCTGGGCGCGGACGTCTCGGGCCTGGTGCGCTGGTTCGCCGATCATCAGCTCGCCGACGGCGGCTGGAACTGCGAATGGGTGGAGGGCTCGACGCGGTCGTCGTTCCACTCCACGCTGAACGCGCTCGAAGGGCTGCGCTACCGCCAGGCGCACCACGACGCCGACGAGGGCATCAGCGCGATCAGGGCTCGCGGCGAGCAGTACCTGCTGGAGCGTCACCTGCTCAACCGGGCCAGTACCGGCGAGCAGGTCGGGCCGTGGGCCACCCGGTTCGGGTACCCCTTCCGCTGGCGCTACAACGTGCTGGTGGCACTCGACTACTTCCGCCGGGCGTCCGAGTTGCACGGCACCGCGCCCGACCCACGGCTGGCCGAGGCGGTCGAGATGGTTCGGGGCCGACGGCAAGCTGACGGCACCTGGCTGCAGGAAGACCACCTGCCCGGCCAGGAGTGGTTCGTGATCGACGTGCCGGTGGGGCGGCCGTCGCCCTGGCTCACGCTGTACGCGCTGCGGGTGCTGCGCTGGTGGGACGGAGAGTCCGTCGATCACAGATGAGATCCCGGCCTTCGCCGGGATGACGGGTGAGGCTCGTCTTCCGGTCGCCGTTTCCGACGGTGCACACGCGAATCTCAAGACCGTCGCCCATCGAGCCCGGGCCACTCCCGCCAACCGTCATCCCGGCGCACGCCGGGATCTCAAACTGCCGCCCATCGAGCGAGCGCCACCAGTGCCGTCCGCTTCTGCTTCGATGAACACCATGAGTGGGCAACCCTGGTCGGTCGAGACGATGGCGGTGGTGGCGGGACGTCCCCCGCATGAGGCGGGGGCGCCGGTGAGCCCGGCGATCGAACTCACCAGCACCTACCGCTCGTGGGAGCCGTTCGGCGGCACCGATGCAGGCGTCTATACACGCATGAACAACGCGAACTGGCGCGACCTCGAAGCCGCCGTCGGCGCTCTGGAAGGCGGCACGGCACTGTGCTTCGCCTCAGGCATGGGTGCCGGCGCGGCGCTCTTCGACCTGGTGCCCGCCGGCGGCCGGGTGGTGATGGCCGACTCGTGCTACGGCTCGATGCTGTCGCTGGCCGGCCAGTTGTCCACAGCTGGACGGTTCTCGCTCACCCTGGTCGACATCAGCGACACCGACGCTGTGGTCGCCGAACTGCCCGGCGCCGATTGGCTGATCATGGAGTCGCCGACCAACCCGCTGCTGCAGGTGGCCGACCTGCCGGCGCTGTGCGAGGCGGCCCGGGCGGCCGGCGCGAAGGTCGCGGTCGACAACACCTTCGCCACGCCGCTGCTGCAGAACCCGCTGGCGCTCGGAGCGTCGGTGGTGATGCACTCGGGCACCAAGTACCTGGCCGGGCATTCCGACGTGGTTCTGGGCGTGCTGGTGGCCGCCGACGAGGCACTGCTGCAGCAGCTGCGCTCCTACCGGGGGCTGCACGGCGCGATTCTGGGCCCGATGGAGGCCTGGCTGGCCCTGCGCGGCCTACGCACCCTGGCGGTGCGCGTCGAGCGCCAACAGGCCACCGCCGGCGTGCTGGCGAAACGCCTGCACGAACACCCCGCCATCAGCCTGGTGCGCTACCCGGGCCTGGCCAGCGACCCCGGTCACGAACGCGCCAGGGCCCAGATGCGCGGCTTCGGCGCCATGCTGTCGATCGAGCTGGCCGGTGGCGTGCATGCGGCGGACGAGCTGGTGCAAGGGGTGCGGCTCTGGGTGCCGGCCACCAGTTTGGGCGGAGTCGAATCGCTCATCGAGCGGCGCCGGCGCATACCGGGCGAGCCCGAAACAGTGCCCAAGAACCTGGTGCGCCTCTCTGTCGGGCTGGAATCGGTGGACGACCTCTGGGCCGATCTCGAACAGGCGCTGGACGGTCTCGGCCAGTAGGCCGCGAACGAGGTGCGTGCATGCGTCGAGATGGGGGTCTCCGTCATCCCGGCGAAGGCAGGGATCCCCCGTAGCCCGCCGCGTCAGTCACGTCTGAACGGTTGCGCCTGGCGACGCTGCTCGCAGACCCGCTGGTGCGCAGGCTGCGCGCCGAGAACGCGGTGCGGCGGCTGGTCACGCGTGCATCCGCGGGCGTTCAGGTGCGCGAAGACACCCATTTCGAACGCAGCCGGGCGATGCCGCCGGTGCGCCACGCGGTGCTCGAAGCGGGCCGGCGACTGGCCGCGGCGCAGCTGATCGACACCGCCGACGACGTGTGGTTTCTCACCTGGCCCGAACTGCAGGCGCTGCCCGACCCGGGTGCGACGCCGTCCGGGGGTGCTGCCCTGCGGGCCAGCGTCGAGCGGCGCAAGGCTGCCTGGCAGCGACTCGCCGGGTCTCGCTGATCGCCACGACCACCCTGTACCCGCGCCGCGACGACGCCGAGGCTCTGGTCACCGGCGCGGCCGGGGGCGGGGGACGGGCCGCGGGAGCCGTCCGAGTCATTCGCGGGCCGGCCGAGTTCAGCGACCTGCAGCCCGGCGAGGTGCTCGTCTGCCCGGCCACCAACCCGGCCTGGACGCCGCTGTTCACCCGGGCCTCGGCCGTGGTGGTCGACCACGGGGGACTGGCGTCGCACGCGGCGATCGTGGCCCGCGAGTACGGCATTCCGGCGGTGATGGGCACTGGCGACGGCACCACCGCGCTCACGACCGGCGCCCGCGTGATCGTCGACGGCGACCACGGACGGGTGCTTTCGGCGGACGACGCCGCGGCATAGTCTCGAAGCGTTGTTCCGGCCGGGCAGCACAACGAGGTGACTGCGCGGGTGGCCGGACCCCAGAGAGGATCTGCGATGACTGCCGCGTACACCCAGGTCGACCCCGCCGAGGTCGGCGTCAGCGCCGACTACCTGGCCAACATCGACGCCCTGCAGCGCCGCTACCTGGCCGAGAACGCCTACCAGGGCTCGGTGGTGCTGATGGCCAGGCACGGCAAGGTCTGCTACTTCAAGGCGTTCGGCAAGGCCGACGAGGGCGTCGAGATGGCCACCGACTCGATCTTTCGGCTCGCCTCGATGACCAAGGTGGTAGCCGCCGTCGCCGTGCTGCAACTGTTCGAACGCGGCCTGATCGCGCTGCACGAACCGATCGCCACCTACCTGCCCGCCTTCGCCGACACCAAGGTGGCGGTGGTGAAGGACTGGGCGGTCACCCAGTTGCGCACCGCCGAGCGTCCGATCACCATTCACGACCTGCTCACCATGACCGCGGGCATGACCAACACCTGGTGGCACGGCCTGTTCGAGCCGCCGATCTATCACGTGGTGCCGAAGCTGTACCACGAGGCCGGCCTGGTCGACGACCTGAACACCCCGCCCACCACGCTGGAGCGCAACGTCGAGCTGATCGCCTCACTGCCGCTGATCGCCGACCCGGGCACCATGTTCGACTACTCCAACAACAGCGTCGACGTGTTGTGCCGGCTGGTCGAGGTGGTGTCGGGCCAGGACTTCGACAGCTACCTGCGTGACAACATCTTCACGCCGCTGGGCATGAACGAGATCTGGTTCTTTCCGCCCGAAAACCAATGGCACCGCATCGCTGCGGTGTATTGGGCCGGCCGCGACGAGAAGCAGACCGAGGCCTCGCCGTTGGGGCTGGGCATGCTGGGCCCGCAGTACACGTTCAGCCACGACAAGACCCTGTTCAGCGGCGCGGGCGGCCTGCACGGCACCACCGCCGACTACTTCAGGTTCGCCCAGATGCTGCTCAACGGTGGCGAGTTGGACGGTGTGCGGGTGCTCAGCCCTGCGTCGGTGCGGCTGATGACCATCAACCAGATCGGCGAGCTCACCAACTGGCAACTGACCCAGAACAAGTGGGGCTACATGGTCGACATTCAGCAGGGTGAGAATGCGCCCGCCGGTTCGATCCACTACCTGGGCGGGCCGGGCGCGTACTCGTGGCAGGGCTTCTTCAGCACCAAGTTCGTCAACAACCCGCGGCTCGACACGGTGATCATGACCATGAGCACCCCGGGCTTCGACGGTGCGCTGCCGCACAACCTGCGCATGGTCGCGGCAGCCACCGCGGCGGTGGTCGACTGAACGGGTAGCCCTTGTCGCCTCGCCAATGCGTGCAGGGTGGCCAGCGTGCCCATTTGTAGGTACTTCGAAAGCACTGCGTATCACTTGGGCTGAACGCACTACCGACTTTGGGGGCGCTTTGACGGGCAAGCACATCGGACTTTTTCTCGTGGATCCGGGCGGCCTCACAACCGCCGAGATCGCCGGGTGGACTGGTCACGTTCTGTCTGGGACCCGTGCCGAGTTGGCCGATGTTCTCAGGCGACCCGAGGCGCGACGGAATGGCGCGTACCTGTCCACAGCGGGTGCGATCGCACTCGGACGTAGCTGCAATGGGCGCGTGGAGTGGACGTGGGACGGCGGAAGCTACGCCACCTGGGAAGACAGGGGGTTGGATCAGGACACTGGATAGCCTCCTCTCGTCGGTAGCTCCGAGCCCTGGGTCGGCTGGATCAGTAAGGTCGATTTCTCGGGCGGTGCGACACGCCGACCGGACGACCGTCGTCGCGAGTGTCGCCTGGAACCTGTCGGACGTGGGGTTAGGGTGGGGCTCTCCGCTGGACTTCCCCCTGGCGATCCGCCGTGCGTCCACCACGTCTTTGGAGGTCGAAACACCCGATGGCCGATGGGTTCGTGCATCTGCACTGCCACAGCGAGTACTCGATGCTCGACGGCGCCGCACGACTCAAAGACCTGGTCAAGGGCTGCGAGCAGATGGGCATGTCGGCGCTGGCGGTGACCGACCACGGCAACCTGTTCGGCGCCTACGAGTGGTACAAGGTGGCCAAGGGCAGCGCGGTCAAGCCGATCATCGGCCTCGAGGCCTACCTCACACCCAAGACTCCCCGCGGCGAGCGCAAGCGGGTGCAGTTCGGCGACGGCACCGGCGACGACGTGGCGTCGAAGGGCGCCTACACCCACATGACCATCTGGGCCGAGAACTCGGCCGGCATGCACAACCTGTTTCGGCTCAGCTCGCGCAGTTCGCTGGAGGGCTTCTTCTACAAGCCACGCGCCGACCGCGAACTGCTGCACGAGTACAAGTCGGGGCTGATCGGCACCACCGGGTGCCCCTCGGGCGAGGTGCAGACCTACCTGCGTCTGGGCCAGTACGACCAGGCGCTGGCCTCGGCGGCCGAGTTTCGCGACATCTTCGGCGCCGGCAACTTCTACGTCGAGTTGATGGACCACGGACTCGCCATCGAGCGCCGCGTGCGGCACGACCTGCTGCGCATAGCCAAAGACCTCAAGCTGCCGCTGGTGGCCACCAACGACCTGCACTACGTGCACGCCGACGACGCCGAGGCGCACGACACGCTGCTGTGCGTGTCGTCGGGCTCGAACCGCGACACCCCCAACCGGTTCAAGTTCGACGGCAACGGCTACTACCTCAAGAGCCCGGCCGAGATGCGCCGCATCTGGGCCGAACTGCCCGAGGCGTGCGACAACACCCTGGCCATCGCCGAACGCTGCGAAACCCACTTCGACGAGGGCACCGGCACCTACATGGCGCAATTTCCGGTGCCAGCCGGCGAAACCGAAGAGTCGTGGTTCGCCAAAGAAGTGCGCCACGGGCTCGAGGTGCGCTTTCCCGAAGGCGTGCCCAGCTACGCCACCGAGCAGGCCGAGTTCGAGACCAAAGTCATTACCGACAAGGGGTACTGCTTCCCTCCCGGCACCCAGGTGTTGCTGGGTGACGGCACGTGGCGGCCGATCGAGTCGATTCGTGTAGGTGATGAGATCACGTCGGTCAGCACCTGGAACCTCAAGGGCCGCCCGGCCGTGGTCGAAGACGTAATTTCGCGGGTCGTTGACGAAGAGATTTGCGTCATCCACCCCTTCGGCCAGACGAACGAAGTGCGAGCCACTGCTGAGCATCCGTTCTTGGTCGACTCCAAGGGCTGGGTGCCGGCATCGCAGGTGCAGCCCGGGGACTGGCTGCTGCTACCTCAGGCGGAGCCTCCCACCTATGCGCCGTTTGATCTTGAAGCCGCAGCCGTTGCCCGGGGCTGGACACTGTCTCATGGCGAAGACCAGTCGTTCACGCGGATGTGCACGAGTGACGTGCGCTCGCCCCGCCCGGCGAGCGGGAGCCTGCCCTGCCTGGTTGAGTGGTCAGCCGACCTCATGTGGCTCATCGGTCTGTGGGTGGCCGAGGGTCACCTGGTTGATCCGAGCGCACCGACGAGCCCGGGACAGATCGGATGGACTCTTCATCGAGATGAACCGGCGGTCAGCCGCCTCATGCAAACGATCGAATCCCTCAAGTTGGGCGAGCCTCGTCTGTATTCCAAAGCAAGCGACTGCGCCCCGAACCATCAGGGTGTCACAGTGATGCTGACCAACCATCCATTGGCACTTCTGCTGCAAGAACTGGTTGGCTGCGGGGTTCGCAACAAGAAGCTCCACCCGTGGATTTCATCTCTTCCGGAAAGCGGCATCAGGTCGTTCATCTCCGGGTGGCTCGAGGGCGACGGTCACGCTGACCGGACTCGCGTTGGAATCACGACTGTCAACGACGTGCTGGCCAGACAACTCCGTTCGTTGCTGCTGTCCATCGGGCAATGGGCGGTAGTGGACAGAAGCCCGAGTCAGAAGACCTGGAAGGTTCAGTGGATTCCCACGCGCACCAAGGCCCCGTACAACGCCCGCCACGTCGACGGCCGTTGGTGGGTACGTGTGAGGGCCACAGCGCGTCAGGCGTATCAGGGCACCGTGCACAATCTGACAGTGAGCGGTGACCACACCTATGTGGCTGAAGGCATCGCGGTGCACAACTGCGGCTACTTCCTGGTGGTGGCCGACTTCATCAACTGGGCCAAGAACAACGGCATCAGGGTGGGCCCCGGACGCGGCTCGGGCGCCGGTTCGATGTGCGCCTACGCCCTGCGCATCACCGACTTGGATCCGGTGCCGCACGGGCTGATCTTCGAGCGGTTCCTCAACCCCGAACGTCCGTCCATGCCCGACTTCGACATCGACTTCGACGAGCGCCGACGCGGTGAGGTGATCCGTTACGTCACCGAGAAGTACGGCGACGACCACGTGTGTCAGATCGTCACCTACGGCACCATCAAGGCCAAGCAGGCCATCAAAGACGCCGGACGTGTCCTGGGCAAGCCGTTCGGCCTGGGTGAGAAGATCACCAAGGCCTACACGCCGCCGGTGATGGGCAAGGACGTGCCGCTGCCCGAGGTGTTCAACCCCCAGCACGCCCGCTACGCCGAGGGCGGCGAGTTCAGGGCGTTGTACGAGAGCGACCCCGAGGTACAAGAGGTGGTCGACACGGCCCGCGGCATCGAGGGCCTGAAGCGCCAGTGGGGCGTGCACGCCGCCGGCGTGATCATGAGCTCGGCACCGCTGCTCGACGTGATTCCGGTCATGAAGCGCGAGGCCGACGGTCAGATCATCACCCAGTTCGACTACCCGAGCTGCGAGGCGCTCGGCCTGGTCAAGATGGACTTCCTGGGCCTGCGCAACCTGACCATTCTCGACGACGCGCTCGCCAACGTGAAGGCCAACCGCGGCGTCGACCTCGATCTGGACGCGCTGAGCAAGAACCCCACCGACCCGTCCACCTACCAACTGCTGGCCACGGGTGACACGCTCGGCATCTTTCAGTTGGACGGCGGCGGCATGCGGGTGCTGCTGCGGCAGATGCAGCCCGACAACTTCGAAGACATCTCGGCCGCACTCGCGCTGTACCGGCCGGGCCCGATGGGGGCCAACAGCCACACCAACTACGCGCTGCGCAAGACCGGCAAGCAGCCGATCACCGCGATCCACCCCGAGCTGGCCGAACCGCTGGCCGAGATCCTCGACCTCACCTACGGCCTGATCGTCTATCAGGAGCAGGTGCAGCAGATCGCGGTGAAGGTGGCCAACTACACCCTCGGTGCCGCAGACGAACTGCGCCGGGCGATGGGCAAGAAGAAGAAGGAAGTGCTCGAAAAGGAGTACGACCGCTTCGCCGCGGGCATGACCGCCAACGGCTACTCAGCCGGCGCGATCAAGTCGTTGTGGGACATTCTGGTGCCCTTCTCGGACTACGCGTTCAACAAGGCCCACACCGCCGCCTATGGGCTGATCTCGTACTGGACCGCCTACCTCAAGGCCAACTACCCGGCCGAATACATGGCGGCGTTGCTGCAGTCGGTGAAGGACGACAAGGACAAGTCGGCGGTCTACCTGGCCGAGTGCCGGCGCATGGGCATCAAGGTGTTGCCGCCCGACGTCAACGAGTCCGACGGCATGTTCACCCCGGTGGGCACCGACATTCGCTACGGGTTGGGCGCCATTCGCAACGTGGGCGACAACGTGGTGAACGGCATCGTCGCCGGGCGCGACGAGCACGGTAAGGCGCACGACTTCAACGAGTTCTTGAGCAACGTTCCGCTCGTGGTGTGCAACAAGCGGGTGATCGAGTCGCTGATCAAGGCCGGCGCGTTCGACTCCCTGGGCCACACCCGGCGCTCGCTCATGGAGTGCTACGAGCAGAAGGTCGACGAGGTCATCGACCTCAAACGCAACCAGGCCAACGGCCAGGACGACCTGTTCGGCGACGCCGGCGACGGCGAGGCGCTGGTCAGCAGCCCGATTCCGCAGGTGGACGAGTGGGACAAGCGCGTTCGGCTCGCGTTCGAGCGCGAAATGCTCGGGCTGTACGTGTCTGACCACCCGCTGCTCGGCCTCGAACACGTGCTGTTGGCGAACCGCGACCACTCGATCGGCGCTCTGGTGGCCGAGGACGGGCCGCGCGACATCACCACCTCGATCGCCGGCATGATCACCCAGGTCACCCGCAAGCAGACCAAGACCGGCGACCTGTGGGCGATCGTCACGGTCGAAGACCTGGAGGCCTCGATCGAGGTGCTGCTGTTTCCCAAGGCCTACCAGCTGGTGGCGCTGCAGCTGGCCACCGACACCATCGTGCGCATCAAGGGCAAGCTGGTCGGCAAAGACGAGGGCGTCGAGCTGCGGGGCACCGATGTGAGTTTCCCCGACGTGTCCGAGGGCCCGACCGGGCCGGTCGTCATCTCACTGCCCGCGGCCCGCTGCACGCCGGCGGTGGTGCAGCAGTTGCGCACGGTGCTGACCAACCACCCGGGCGCCACCGAGGTGCGGGTGCGGCTGACCACGTCGAGCAACCGCACCACGGTGTGGAAGCTCGAAGAAACCCTGCGGGTGATGCCGTCACCGCCCCTGATGGCCGACCTGAAGGCCCTGCTCGGGCCGTCCTGCGTGTAGGGCTGTCAGAGCCCACTACGCTGAGCGGGTGACCAGTCCCAGTTCGCCGACAACGGTCGAGCCCACCAAGCGCGCGCATCACCGCGACCCGTGGTCGGCGTCGATGTTCGCGGTGGCGGCACTGGTGGTCGGCATCGTGGCAGCCGTCGTCTGGCGGCTGGTGGTCCAACCGCCCAGCTATCTAGTGCAGGCCGACGGCTCAGCTTCGATGAGCGAGCGAGGCTTGACCGACATCTTCGGTGCGGACGCCTGGTACGTGGTGCTCGGCGTGGTGTTCGGCGCGGTGATCGGCGTGTTCACCTGGCGTCGCTTCAAGCACCTGGGTTGGGTGTCGGCCTTTCTGGCCGGCGGCTTGGGAGCGCTGGCCGGTGTGGTCTGCTGGCAACTCGGCCAGTTGCTGGGCGGCACCTCGTTCGACGAACGGCTGGCCACAGCCAAGCCCGGCGACCTGGTGCCGATCGGCTTGATGCTGCGGTCGCCCTCGGCGCTGGCGGTGTGGGCGTTCGCCGCCGTGACTCCGATTCTGCTGGGCTCGGCGCTCGGCCCCGACGACGAGGCTGCGCCCCGCGAGCCCCGCAATCGGCGCAGGGGCCGTCATGTCGAAGGGCCGCAAGCGCCGCAGGAAGTCATCGACGACCTGGGCGTGGTGCGCACCGAAGAAGTGCGGGCCGACGAGGCGGGCAGCGTTCGTGAGTAGGCCGAGCGACTCGGTGCTCGACTACCTGCGCACGCAGGCCGGCGTGATCGCCGACCGGGCCGACGACGTGCTGGTCGATGCACCCGACGCCGTGCATCGCAGCCGGGTGGCGACCCGGCGGGCGCGTAGCGCGCTGCGCACGTTCGCACCTCTGTTCACGAAGGGTCGGCTGCGTGGGCTGCGCAATGAACTTGCCTGGCACGCCGATCACCTCGGCGCGCCGCGTGATGCCGAAGTGCTGAAAGAGCGGCTGCTGACACGCGTGAACGACCTCGACGACGCCGAGATCGCGGGCCCCGTGCGGCGGCGGTTGGGCGACGCCCTGGACGCCACCCACGAGCATGCGCACCGTTCGCTGGTCGAGTCGATGGGCACCGAACGGTACGCCGCGCTGCGGGCCAATCTGGCCGACTTCGTCGCCGACCCGCCGCTGCGCAAAGACGGACGGCGGGCCACGCGCGACCGACTTGTCGACCTGCTCGACGGCGCCATCGAGCGCGTCCGACGTCTCGAGGCCCGGGCGGCAGAGATCGGCGACGACGCGCACCGGTGGCACGAGGTGCGCAAGGCGGCCAAGGCGGCCCGGTACTGCTCCGAGGCCCTGGTACCGGTGTTGGGCGATCACGGTGAACAACTCTTGAGGGCGTGGGAGGCGGTCACCGAGGCGCTGGGCGAGTTTCAGGACACGGTGGTGGCCGAGAGTTATCTGGCCACAGCAGCCGTCCGGGCACGTGAGGCGGGGGAGCCGGCCGACACCTACCTCGAACTGGTGCTGGTCGAGTTACAAAGTCGCGACGAGGCTCTGGCCCTTGGGCGCGAGGCGTTGGCGGCGGCCCTCACCTGACCAGCACAGATCGCGGGAAGAGCGGACGGGCTTCTCGTCATCCCGACGAAAGTCGGGATCTCATGCGGCGAATGTGTGGTGAGATCCCGGCCTGCGCCGGGATGACGGGGTACGTCGCCATCCCGGCGAAGTCGGCTCCCCGTGCAGCAAATTACTGCACTCGGCTGCTCAGTGTTCGGCCGGCGGCGCCGCGACGGGTGCCGGCTGACCGATCGCCGACAGCATGTCGAGGTACCAGTCCTGGCCGATGTCGAACGGCTTGCCGCCCTTGATGCGGTCGAACGCGATTGCGGTGAGCACGTCGCCGTTCTCTTCGTCGTTGCCGATCACGCCCGACTCGCCGCGCAGCGCCGAATCGACGGCAAGGTCGGTCATCGAGTGAATCAGGTCGAGGTCGAAGGCGTTGGCCGCGGCCGAACGCGAGTAGTAGCCCGACTTCTGCACCAGGATCTTCTCGGCACCGAGCATCTCGGCGAACTGCTTGGCGAACCATGCGCCGGGGTTGATTCGCTCGAGGCGAATGTGGCCGAACGCGTCGCGTGCGACTTCTTCGCCGGCCTTCTCCATCTCGGCGACGATGCTCTCGACGCCGGCGCCCTCAGAGATGAAGATCGTCACGTTGCCGACGGTGTCCATCACCTGCTTGAGCCGAACCGCCTCCTCCTCGATGTCGATAACCGCCTCGGGCACGAACACCGCGTGCACGTCCCACGCCTTGGCGTCCAGGCCGATCTCGGGCAGCCACTCGGCGTCGGTCAGCCAGTCGCGGTACTTGCGGGCGGTGGCAGCGGTCAGCCAGCCGCAGTTGCGTCCCATCACCTCATGGACGATCAGAATGCGGGTGCCCGCGTTGTGCTCGGCCAGCACGTTGCGCGAGAACCGCGCACCCATTTCGGCCGCGGTGTCGGCGCCCAGCGACTGCCGAATCGGAATGACGTCGTTGTCGATGGTCTTGGGCAGCCCCACCACGGTGAGTCCATAGTCGTGCTTCGCCAGGTACGCCGCCAGATCGGCCGCGGTGGTGTTGGTGTCGTCGCCACCGATGGTGTGCAGCACGTCCACACCGTCGGCCACCAACTGGTCGGCGGCCACCTTGAGCGGATCGTCGCCCTCGGCCACCAGGCCACGGCGCACCAGGTCTTTGGCGTTGGTGAGCTTGACGCGGCTGTTGCCGATCGGCGAGCCGCCGTACAGGTGCAGCAGATGCGCTTTTTCGCGGACGGCGGGGGTGACCTCGAGGTAGTCGCCGGTGAGCAGACCCTGATACCCGTACTTGTAGGCGATGATCTCGACGTCCGGTGCCACCTCGGTGTAGCGCTGAATCAGACCGCCGATCGCCGACGACAGGCACGGTGCGAAACCACCGGCGGTGAGCAGGGCGACCTTCTGAACCATGAGTGAGCCTCTCATCGGGGGATTGACACCATCACCCTATTGCCCGATCCCGGCCCGTGGAAGCAAAGCCCGAATGTCAGCGCGTGGCGCGCATTCGCCTGTGGACAACGCCCCACGGCGACGCCTTCCGAGGCAGACTGACCAGATGCACCCCGGCACCACCCGCAGCGAACGCGGCCAGGCGTTGTCGTCGTTTCTGGTCGTGGTGGTGGTCGCCCTGCTGCTCGTCACCGGCCTGGTGGTCGACGGTGGGCGCAAGAGCGCGGCCGACCGCCGCGCCGAACTCGCCGCCGCGGCGGCGGCCCGGGCCGCCGTCGACACCACCGCTGCGCAACGTCAGGCCGGACGGCGTCCCGATGGTGGTGCAGCGGTCGCCGCCGCCAAGCGGGTGATCGCCGACGAGACCGGTATGCGCGGCACGGCGTCGCTGGCCTCGGACGGCAGCGTGCAGGTCACTACCGCGGTCGAGGTCGACACCGTCTTTCTGAGCCTGATCGGCATTCGCACCGTGCAGGGGCACGGCAGCGCCACGGCTCAGTTGTTCGGCTGACGAAGCGATGCGGCCATGCGCTCGACGGCTTGGGTGATGATCGCCGGCGACGTGGCCAGGTTGATGCGCACCCATTGATCGTGCGCTGGTGAGAAGGCCCGACCGGGCGAGAACGCCACCTTGCCGACCTGCTCGAAGTGCCGCGCCGGGTTCGCCAGCCCCAGGGCGGTGCAGTCGACGAAGGCCAGGTACGTGCCGGGCCCGGGACGGTACTCCGCCGACGGCAGCAGCGCGTGCAGCAGATCGCTGAGCAGTTGCTTGTTGGCGGCCACCTCGACGCACATCTGGTCGACCCAGGCTTGCTCGTGCCGCAGGGCCGCGGCGTGGGCGAGCGCACCCAGGTGCCCGGTGCTCTGGGTGGCGAGCGGCGGCAGGTGGTCGAGCAGGTTCAACGCACCTTCGCCGCCGACGTAGAGACCAGCCTTGAACGCGGCCAGGTTCCATGCCTTGCCGGCCGAGATCGCCACCACGGCATCACGGGCCTCGGGCAGGCTCAGCACGGGCACGAACGTGGTGCCCGGATCGACCAGCCACGCGTGGATCTCGTCGACCACCAGCCGCACCCCGTGGGCCGAACACAGCGCGGCGACCGCGGCCAGTTCGTCGGCGGTGTGCACGGTGCCGGTGGGGTTGTGCGGCGAGCAGAGCAGAAAGGCCGTCACGTCGTCGGCCGCGAAGGCCCGTTCGAGGGCGGCCAGGTCGAGCCGGCCCTCGGGGGTCAGGTCGACCGCAACCGTGTGCCGCCGGTAGCCGCTGGTGACCTGCCAGAACGGCGGGTAGACCGGGGCGGTGATCACGATGCCGTCGCCGGGGTTGGTCACGGTCTCGAGCACGCACAGCACTTCGTTCATCACGTCACCGCCCCGACGCACCTGCGTCGGGTCGAGCTCGAGACCCCACCGCGTCGCCGCCGAGGCTCGGTACGCGTCGGCGTACTCGGTGCCCCACGGGTAGCCGGTGTCGCCACGGTCGAGCGCGGCGTCGAGTTCGGCGCGCACGGCCGGCTGCACCGCGGCGTCCATCTCGGCCACCCACAGCGGCAGCACGTCGGAGTCGTACGTGCGCCACTTCAGGCTGCGTCGTTGCCGCAATTCCGCCTCGGTGAGCGAGAAGATCGTCATGGCCGCATTCTTGCGGCTCGTGCGGCCCCAGGGTTGCCGGTCTCGACCAGAAAGCGTGTGTTGTGATGGCCCGGTACTTCGACGTGCACCCCGACAACCCCCAAGCGCGCGCGCTGGGGCAGGTGGCGACGATTCTGCGTGACGGCGGGTTGATCGCCTACCCCACCGACTCGGGTTATGCGTTGGGCTGCATGCTGGGCAACCGGGCGGGCCTCGACCGCATTCGCGCCCTGCGCCAGTTGGACGCCCGGCACAACTTCACCCTGGTGTGCAGCGACTTCGCCCAACTGGGGCATTACGTGCAGATGGGCAACGACGTGTTTCGGGCCATCAAGGCGGCCACGCCGGGCGGCTCCACGTTCATTCTGCAGGCCACCCGCGAGGCGCCCCGGGTGATGCTGCAACCCAAGCGGCGCACCGTGGGGGTGCGCATTCCCGATCACGTCACCGCGCTGGCGCTGCTGAACGAGCTGGGCGAACCGTTGATGTCGAGCACCCTGCTGCTGCCCGGGCATGACGAGCCGATGTCGGACGGCTGGACGGTCAACGACGAGATCGGGCACGCCCTCGACGCGGTGCTCGACTCGGGCGATTGCGGCACCGAACCGACCACGGTGATCGACCTGACCGGCGACGAGGTCGAGATCATTCGGCGCGGGTCTGGCGATCCTGAACTGTTCGAGGGCTGAGCGGCTGGTCGGTCGAGCCATTCGAGACGGACGTCTCGACGAGCTCGACCATCGAGGTGATCAGGCGGGTACGTCGTCGGGGTCGAGGCGCAGGTGGTCGGCGGCAAAGCCGTGCCGCATGCCCCACGCCACTGCCTGCGAGCGCCGGGCCACGCCGATCTTGCGGTAGGCCGAGCGAATGTAGCTCTTGACCGAGTTCGGGCTGAGGTACATCGTCGTGGCGATCTCGGCGTTCGACAGACCTTCGGTGATCAGCGCGATCACTTCGCTCTCGCGGTACGACAGGCCCTCTTCACGGCCGGGCCAGTTGCCGCCGGTCGGGTTCGCCGCCCTGGGGACGGGGCTGACCACCAACTTGCCGGCGTGCACCTGCTCCAGGGCGTCCACCAACTCACGGGCGGGCAGCGTCTTGGACAGGTAGCCGGATGCACCCTCGTGGGTGGCTTGGTTCACCCGTGCGGGCTGGAAGTTCCAGGTGTAGACGACGGTGCGCTTCACCAGGGGGTTGCGCAGCACGCGCTCGACGGAGTCGGCCTCGGGTGCGGTCTGGCCGAAGCTGTCGTAGAGTGCGATGTCGACCCGTTCACGCACCTCGCGGTTGGCGATGAGTTTCACGACCTCGATGCGGTCGGTGTAGTTGGCGAACATCTGGTTCAACCCCGCGACCACGACCTCGTAGTCGTTGACCAGCGCCACCCGAATCGGACGTTTAGTCTGCACCGAGACATTGTGCCACTCGCACCACCCAAAAGGGCAGGGTGAGGTGACCCATAGGGTGCGATGTTACCTACCGCTCAGCTGTCGTCATCTTCGGGGTCGACATAGACCACTGCGCCGTCTTCTTTGGTCAGGCCGGCGGCGTGATCGGGCACCTCGTACTGCAGGTTGCGATCGGTGCGCTGATAGCCGGTCGAAGCCGGCCGCTTGGGCAGCTTCAGTTGGGTGCGCTCGACCTTCTCGTAGGGAATGGACGACAGCAGGTGGGCGATCATGTTGATGCGCGCCCGCTTCTTGTCTTCGCTCTCGACGACGTTCCAGCGCGCCTCGGGAATGTCGGTGTGCACGAACATCTCGTCCTTGGCCCGTGAGTAGTCCTCCCACCGGGTCAGCGACTCCAGGTCGGTGGGCGAGAGCTTCCATCGCCGCATCGGGTCGGTGAGCCGCGACTTGAACCGCTTCTCCTGTTGCTTGTCAGACACCGAGAACCAGTACTTGCGCAGCAAGATGCCGTCTTCCATCAGCATGCGCTCGAAGATCGGGCACTGGCGCAGAAAGCGGCGATGTTCCTCGGCGGTGCAGTAGCCCATCACCCGTTCGACGCCGGCGCGGTTGTACCACGAGCGGTCGAAGAGCTTGATCTGGCCGGCCGAGGGCAGGTGCTGAATGTAGCGCTGAAAGTACCACTGAGTCTGTTGCCGCTCGGTCGGCGCCGGCAGTGCGACCACTTGGGCGATGCGGGGGTTGAGGTACTCGGTGATGCGTTTGATGGCGCCGCCCTTGCCGGCGGCGTCGCGTCCTTCGAAGATCACCACGAGGCGTTTGTTCTCTTGCTTGACCCATTCCTGCATCTCGACCAGTTCGGCCTGCAACCGGTGCAGTTCGGCCTCGTACATCTCGTTGTCGAGCTTCGCAGGTTTCGCCATGAGGGCAATCGTGCACCAATCGCGCCGCCCCCACCAGCGATTCGTCAGGTTACGGTCGAGAACCCAACGGCAAGCGGTTTCACCGCTCGATTCAGTGGTGCATCGTCGGCTCGTCGCCGCTCAATTCGGGCGCCCTGATGAACAGGGTGGCGATGATCGCCAGCGTCCACACCGCGCCCGCCCCCAGAAACGCCACCCGTGAGCCGATCAGCAGAGCTGCCTCGACCGGGGTGCCGGACGCCTGCGCCGCCGCCGACTGTGACGCCATGGCGGTGACGAACACCGCCGTACCGAACGCGCCGGCGACCTGCTGCACGGTGCCCACGACGGCTGAGCCGTGCGAATACAGGTCTTTGGGCAGCGAGCCGAGGGCGATGGTGAACAGGGGAGTGAACATGAAGGCGAACGAGGCGCTCATCGCCATGTGCGCCGCCACCACGAGCCACCACGGCGTGCTGAGCTGAATGGTCGACAGCAGCCAGAACACTCCAGCGATCACCACGCTGGCGGGCAGCATCAACGGCCGCGGGCCGACGCGGTCGAACAGCCGTCCGGTCACCGGGCCGAGCAGCCCCATCAACAGACCGCCGGGTAGCAGCATCAGCCCGACCGTGAGCGGGTCGAGGTGCAGCGCCCGCTGCAGAATCAGGGGCAGAATGATGATGGTTCCGAACAGCGCCATCATGGCCAGCGCCATCACGATCACGCTGACGGTGAAGGCCGACTGCTGAAAGACGCGCAGGTCGAGCAGAGGCCCACGGCCGGCGCGGGCCAGGGCGAGCTGGCGCCACAGAAATGCCGCCAAGGCGAGTGCCCCCACCACGAACGAGGCGATCAACTCGACCCGCGGCACGGTGGCGTCGCCGATCAGGCTGAGCCCGTAGACCAGGCCGCCGAAGCCCAGCACCGTGAGCGGCACCGACCAGGCGTCGAGCGGCACCCGCATCGGCTCGTTGACGGTGACCATGCGCCACGCGCCGATGGCCAGCATGATCAACCCGATCGGCACCATCAGGCCGAACACGCCGCGCCAGGTGGTGACGTGCAGCACCAGGCCGGCCATCGTCGGGCCGATGGCCGGAGCGACCGAGATGACCATCGAGATGTTGCCCATGATCGCGCCGCGGTGGGCGGGCGGCACCAACTGCATGACGGTGGTCATCAGCAGCGGCAGCATGACGGCCGTGCCGCTGGCCTGCACGATGCGTCCGGCCAGCACCAGGCCGAACACGGGCGCCACTGCGCAGATGAGCGTGCCGGTGGTGAACAGAATCAGGGCCAGCAGAAACGCCGATCGGGTGGGGATGCGTTCGAGCAGCCAGCCGGTGATCGGAATCACCACGGCCATGGTGAGCAGAAAGGCGGTGGTCAGCCACTGCACGTCACGTTCGTCGACAGCCAAGTCGGCCATGATCGAGGTCAGCGCCACGTTGAGGGCGGTCTCGTTGAGGATCACCACGAACGTCGAGACGAGCAGAATGGCGATCACCGAGCGGTCGCGTGCACTCAGCCAGTGCTGGTCGACGGTCGCTGTGGTCGGCTGGGCCATGGCACCCCCCTTCGTCGTGGCGAAGGGTTCACGCTACGGCTGTGCCCGCGGCCCCGCCAAATCATCGGCGTCATCGCAGGCCCGCCAGTTCGGCGGTGAGGTTGCGCCGGGCCGCGGGTTCGCGCAGCCGTCCCCGCTCGGTGGCATAGATCGGCGCAGCCAGGCGACGGAGCAACTGCCCACGGCGCGTCACCGCCCACGCCTGTGCACCCAGACCGCACTCGGCCTTCAGGTCGGCCACCGATTCGGCGTACCGGGCGGCGTCGGCACCCAGCACCCACAGGTCGGCGTCACTGACGATGGCGGCGGGGTGATCGTGGGGTGGCACCACGTGGTGCTCGGTCACCAGCACCAGCCGGACGACCTCGGCCACGTCAGGCGCAGACAGCAGGGGAGTGAGCAGGTGGTCGGCAAGTGCCGCCGAGGCGGCCTCGTCGGGCCCGGGGTTGCCGGTGTGCACGGCGTCGTGGAACCACAGGCCCAGGGCTTCGGCGCGGCCGCCGCCCAGCGACTCGCAAGCCTCGATGCACTCGCCCAGGTGCCGCAGGTCGTGATAGCTGCGGTGCGGCTCGGACCACCGGGCGAGCAGGTCGGCGGCGAGTGCCTGATGCCCCGGCAGCGGCCAGCCGAGCCGGCTCAGAACAGCCGAATCAACCATGCCGCCGCCAGGGCACAGGCGCTGGCGAACAGCACGCTGACGAAGGTGCCGATGATGAACCGTTCGGCGGCACCGGTACTGCTGGCCTTGATTTCGGGGTAGCGCGCGAAGCTCTTGACCACCATGGCGACGGCGATTCCTTCGGGAAAGCCCACCAGCAGTGCCCCGAACACGGCCAGTCGTTCGAGGTAGCCGATCCATTCGCCACCACGCAGGTAGGTGGCGGCGTAGGTGAGCGGCGCCACGGTTTCGAGTGCACCGTTCTGCTCGGGCAACTCGGTGGCCCGGGTGCGCTCGGCCAGCCGAAAGACCCGGGTGACGGCTCGACCGCCCAGCAGCACCGCAACGGCCCCCAGCGCGAGCACGATGACGATCTTCGCGATCACCAGCAGCACGGTCATGACGCCGCCACACCCATGGCCCGCGCGAGCAGCCGGCGGCACAGCTCGGCACCGAGCTCGCTTTCGCGCCTGGCTGAGCGCGTCGCCCGTTGCGACACCGCGGACGGGCTGATGCCCAATCGGGCCGATGCTGCGGCTCCGCTACCGGTTTCGTTCAGAACGTCCATGATCTCCCAACCCTCGGGGGTGCGTCGGCTGACCAGTGCGCGCAACAGCACCAGGGCCGACTCGGCCTGCTGCACCACGTCTTCACCATAGAAGCCGGCACCGACAGTTCCGGCGTCCGTGGTCTCGGGGCCGAGCAGCCGCAGATGCGCGGGGGCGCTGCGGGCCTGCTCGACCGCGGCCCGGGCGGCCAGGTAGGCCGGGCCGCGCGCCTCACGGGTCGAGCCCGGCAGCGGCAGTTCCACCGACCCCAGGCCGATGCCGAGGTGCCAGTCGGGAAGTCTGGTCAGGGTGAGCACGGCGTCCACCACCGCGCCCGGGTCGCCGGTCAGGCCCTGCACTTCATCACCGGCGGTTCGCTCGAAGGTGAGCCGAAACCGGTCGCCCACGGCGGACTGCAGGGCCTCCAGAGCCTCTGGTACCCGATCGACCGAGCGACGGCTGTTGCGCTGGTCGGCGGTCACCACCGCCCAGATGCTTAAGTCATCAGGCTTCATCGACACTCATTAAGTGTGCACCCTGAACCTTGTCCCGTCCAGTACCCCGAGAGTGCACCCCAAAGGGTTGAGTGGACGACCCAGGGCATCCCCTACGGCGTTTGAGGCACTGCCCGACCTACAGTTGAACCGCTACATCGACCTCTAGACAAGGAGCAATGACATGCCGAGTTGGGGATTTCTGGGTTGGATCATTTTCGGCGGCATCGCCGGCTGGATCGCTAGCAAGATCATGAAGACCGATGCCTCGATGGGCATCGTGATGAACATCATCGTCGGCATCGTCGGCGGCCTGCTCGGCGGGTGGATTCTCACCGCCTTCGGCGTGGGCGGCGGGGGCTGGATCTTCAGCATGCTCACCGCCATCGGTGGGGCGGTGCTGCTGCTCTGGATCGTCGGCATGGTCACCGGCCGTCGATCAGCCTGACCCGTTGGTCGAAGCGGCCGGCACCCTGTGGGGTGCCGGCCGCTTCGCATGTTCACCTGGACGTCGTCGAACGCTTGCGGTCGGTGCCGTGGCGCACCAGCATGGCGCCATGACCGACGAATACGACGTGATCGTGATCGGTGCCGGCCCGGTGGGCGAGAACGCGGCCCAGTACGCGGTGCGGGGCACCGACCGCACCGCCTGCCTGGTCGAGCGTGAACTGGTGGGCGGCGAGTGCTCGTTCTACGCCTGCATTCCCAGTAAGGCACTGCTGCGACCCCCGACCGTTGCCGCCGTCAGTGCCGACCTGCAGGGGCTGCGGCCCACGAGGATCGACCCCGACGCGCTGTTGGCCCGCCGCGACTACTGGGTGAGCAACTACGACGACAGTGGCGGCGCCGGCTGGGCCGAATCGGTCGGCATCGACGTGGTGCGCGGCGAGGGCCGGGTCACCGGCGAGCGTCAGGTGAGCGTGGGCGATCGCACGCTCACGGCCCGGCACGCCGTGGTGGTCGCCACCGGCAGTTCGCCGGCCATTCCCGACGCCTTCGCGCCGGTGAGCCCGTGGACCAACCGTGACGCCACCGGAGTGGTCGACATACCCGAGCGGCTGGCCATCGTCGGCGGGGGAGTGGTGGCCTGCGAGGCGGCGACCTGGCTGGCGGCGCTGGGCAGTTCGGTCACCATGTTCGTGCGCCGCACGCTGCTCGATCGGGTGGAGCCCTTCGCCGCCGACCTCGTGCTCGAGGGTCTGCGTCGCCAGGGCATCGACGTGCGGCTGGGCGTGAGCGTGGGTGCCGCCGAGCGTCCGGGCGACCTCAACGACGGGCTCGGACGGCTGCACGGAGGCCCCGTCCGGCTGCAGGGCGACGACCAGTGGGAAGAGTTCGACGAAGTGCTGGTCGCCACCGGACGACGACTGAACACCGAGGCGTTGCCGGGCCAAGAGCGTCCCGCCTGGTTGCACCTGGTGGGCGACGTGTCGGGCGAGCCGGCGCTGACCCATTGGGGCAAGTACCGCGCCCGGCTGCTCGGCGGGCGGTTGCGCGACGAGATGCTGGGCGTTCCGGTGCCGTCGGCACCGGGTCACATTCCGGTGCCGCAGGTGATCTTCACCGACCCCGAGGTGGCCGCGGTCGGCCCGACGCTGGAGCAGGCCCGGGCCGACGAACCCGGCGCCTACGCGCTGGACGTGCCGATCACCTCGGCCTCAGGGGTCAACCTGCTGGTCGACCACCCCGAGGGCAAGGCGCGGCTGGTGGTGGCCGGTGACGGACGGCTGCTGGGCGCCACCTTCGTGGGGCCCGAGGTCGCCGAACTGGTGCACGCCGCCACGGTCGCCGTGGTCGGCCGCATGACGCTCGACCAGTTGTGGCATGCGGTGCCGAGCTTTCCGACCGCCAGTGAGGTGTGGCTGCGGCTGCTCGAAGCGTCCCTCGACTGAGACCGTTGGCCGACCTGTCGCTGGTCAGGCCAGCGCCTGATGGGTCGGGCCGTGCCGCTCGTCGCCGGTCAGGGCGACCAGCACCTTGCGCACGGCTGCCGCCTCGTCGTGGCGGCTCTGCCGTTCGAGCACCCTGGCCAGCAGCAGGGTGACGTACTCGTTGGTCGGGTCGGCCTCGAGAATCGTGCGGGCCTCGCGTTCGGCCAGCGGCAGCGACGCCCGCAGGTAGTACGTCCGCGCCAGGTACTCACGCGCATCGGTGTGGCCCGGCTGAGCCTCGAGCACCTTCTCGAAGCGCTGCACCGCCGTGCGGTAGTCGCGGGTGTTGAAGGCGAGCAGGGCCGCCTGCCAGTCGTACAGGGTGATGTCGGTCGTGGTGGTCATCTTTCTCACTCCTTCCAGCCCAGCTCACGGGCCACCGCGGCCAGGTTCTCGAACAGATGGGCGTTGTAGTCGACGCCCAACATCGACGGCAGCGCGAACAGCACGTAGTCGGCCGCCTGCACCGCCTGGTCGGCGGCCAGCGCGGACGCCACCTCGTCGATGCTGCCGGCGAACGTGGGGCCCGAACGGGCGGGCAACCCGTCGAGAATGCCGGCCGAGTCGGTGCCGCCCCGATCGAGGCCGAAGAACGCGTTGTCTTCGTCGGTGGTGATGGGAAAGGCGCTGCGAGTGACCGCGGCCTGCCCGCCGGTGGTCAGCCCCGATTCGGCCAGTGCCGCCCGGTAGGCCCGCACCTGATCGGCCTGCTGAATGTGAAACGGCCGTCCGTCGTCGGCCAGCAGCAGCGTGCTCGACAGCAGGTTGTACCCCTGCTCGCCGGCCCACCGTCCCGAAGCCTGGGTGGCCGCACCCCACCAGATGCGGTTGGGTAGCCCGGGCGACAGCGGCTGAATCGGCAGGTCCGCCTCGCCGCCGCGCGCCAGAGCCCGCTGCGAGCGGGCCACCGGACGTCCGGCGATCGCGTTGCGGAACACCTCGGCCCGTCCCCGCGCCAGCGACGACCAGTCCTGACCCTCGGCCAACTCGTAGCCGAACCGGGCCTGCCCGTCGGCAGCCGGCTCGGGCGATCCGCGGCTGATGCCGAGTTGCAGTCGTCCGGCGCTGATCAGGTCGGTGGCGCCGGCCTCTTCGGCCATGTACAGCGGGTTCTCGTAGCGCAGGTCGACCACGCCCGTGCCCACGTCGATGGTCGACGTGCGCGCGGCCATCGCCGACAGCAGCGGGAACGGCGCGCCCAGGCTGTGGTCGAAGTGATGCACCCGCACCCACGCACCGTCGAGGCCGGCCGCCTCGGCGGCCACTGCGAGGTCGATGTGCTGCCGCAGCGAGTCACCGGCGGTGCGCACCCGCGAGCCGGCCACGTCGCGGTAGTGGCCGAACGACAGAAAGCCGATCTTCTTGGTCATCATCACTCCTGATTTAGTTGTCGTTTCAACAACTTTCAGGCGTGGTTATTCCAGCGCCTCGATGGGGCCGTAGACGGCGTGGTCGGCACCGGCGCTGAAGGCCCAGTAGCGCTCGCCGTACGACCAGTGCCACCACTCGGTGGGGTAGTTCACCAGTCCGGCTGCACGCAGCACGTGCACGAGCACGGCACGGTTGGCGGCCGCCAGCTGGGGGAGTGGCGCGTCGGTGTAGCAGGCGCCGTCGCTCTGTTCGGGTGTGGCGTCCAGCGGGGTGCCGAGGTCGAGTTCGACGCCGGCGGCGTCGCAGAGGGTGAGGTCGACCGCTCCGCCGGTGCTGTGCGGAGCCACGTCGGGCGGAGCGACCCATCGGCTGGCCAGGTCGTACAGCAACTCGGGGGAGAGATCGGGGTAGTGGTCGTGCAACTGCGCGCAGTAGTGGTTCCAGTAGTGCAGTTGGCGGGCAGGGGAGCGGTACGCCTCGACGATCAGCAGGTCGAGGCCGTCCGGCAGGGCGAGGGCTGCGGCAGCCAATCGGTCGGCCAGACCGCGACGGGCCAGGTGCCACGCGTTCGACACGTCGCTCTTGCGAGTGTCGATGCGCACCCTGGCCAGGCCGCGCAGGTCGACCAGGGGGTCACCGTTGTCGATCACCGGCGTGCTGGTGACACGCGGGTCGCTGATCAGCACGATGCCGGGTTGCACCGGCCAAGTCTGGCAGAGCCGCCAGGCTCACGAGCGCAAGCCGCTCACAGCCCCTTGAGGCAATAGGCGGTGCCGCTGGCCGAGGTGCGGCCGGTCCAGTAGATACTGGTCGCATCGGGCCAGGCGTCGCAGGCGTTCAGACGCGCGCCCGCCTGGCTGACGCCCTCTTTGATGCCCAGCACCTTGAACTTGGCCTCCGAACTGGTGCAGTCGACCTTCTCGACCCGGTCGGTGCCGACCTGCTTGACGCAGTCGTCGACCTTGATCTGGCTGAAGCCGCGTACCACGAACACCACGATCAGCGAGATGGCGATCACGGCAACCGAGGTGATGATGCGCTTGAGGTTGTTGTTCTTGGCCGGTGCTGCAGCCGGAGGCTGAAAGCCGCCCGCCGGCGGGTAGGCGCCTGGTGGCAGCGGCTGGCCGTCGGGGCCCACATGGGGAGCGCCTTGGGGCTGAGCGCCGTACTGCGGGGCACCGGGAGCGCCGTACTGCGGGGCTTCACCAGCAGGATTCGCGCCGGGTTGGCCGGGCACCGGCTGCTGCGGAACACCCTGCTCGGGAGTTGCACCGGGCACGTTCTGCGGGTTGCCGCCCTGCTGCGGGCTGTTCTCGGGAGGTTGGTTCGCGCTCATGGGGTGATCCTTGTCTCAGCGTTCGAACTGGACGGTTTCGGGTCAGTCTGCCAGGGTTGCCAGTTTGCCAGCCGGACGGCGTACGGGACGACCTCGCAGGCAGGGGAGAACTGCCCGCGCCCACCTTGGGCAGCCATGACAGGGGTCGTGCCCGTTCGCGCGTGTTGACATAATGCTGCTTATCGGACAAATCGTTTCGCGTTGGACGACGGTCTTTCGAGGCGTTCGCCGTAGGTCGAGTACGGCTTGATTCAGGCACCCCTGGTTCCACCGGGCCGCTAGGCTGATCGCATGCTGGCGATTCGCCGCGCGACCGACGATGACGTCGCTGAAATGGCCCAATTGGCCGCCGACTTCGGCCTCTTCACCGCCGACCCCCAATCGCTGGCCTCGCACGCCGAACGCATCGCCGCACTGGTCGCCGACCCGCGTCACTGCGTCGTGGTGGCCGACCATGACGGCGTGCTGGTCGGCTACGCGCACGCCCAGGACTACGGGCCGACGCTGCGGCACTCATGGACCACCGCGCGGCTACACGACCTGTTCGTGCGCGAAGACCATCGTCAGAGCGGCCTGGGCCGGCGCCTGCATCGAGCCATCGTGGTCTGGTGCCGCAGCCGGCAGGTCAAACACCTCGAGTGGCAGGCGGCGCCGTCGTCCATCGCCTTCTATCAGCACCTCGGTTACCGCGCGGACTACGGCACCGACTACGCGAACCACCCATCATTCGAACACTGGTTCGATGCATGACTCCGTAAGTCGGCACACCGGGTTGGCGGCCGTGCTGCACGGACGCCGCGGACGGTTCTTGATGGCCCTGCTGCTCACCGAGTTCGCCGGTGCCATGCAGGGCATCGCCTACAGCACCGTACTGCCGGTGATGGCGCGCGACCTGGACGGCTTCGCCCTGTTCGGCGCCACGCTGGCCGCCGGTTCGGTGGCTGCGGTGTTGATGCTGTCGTTCACGGCGCCGATTCTGCAGCGCGTTCCGCCGCTGCGGGTGCTCGTGGTGGCCACCGCGCTGTACGTGGTCGGCGCCGCGTTGGCGGTGTTCGCACCCACCATGGGCTGGGTGCTGGCCGGAACGGTGGTGCGCGGCATCGCCGCCGGGCTGCTCGCCGGTTTCGGCGTCGGCGCGATCGGAGCCCTGTTCGACGAGCACGAACGGCCGCGGGTGTTCGGGCTGTACGCGCTGATCTGGCTGCTGCCGTCGGTGCTCGGCCCGCCGCTCAACGCCGTGATCACCGACTGGGTGGGCTGGCGCTGGGCGATCGGCTGGCCCGCGGTGCTGGTGGTGATCGGACGCACCCTGATCGGTCTCACCGTCGGCGCACTCCCCTGGCGCCCCCAAGCCGAGCCCACCACGGTCAGCGCCCGGGTCGGCGTCGGCGTTGCGGTCGCGCTCGGGATCGGTTCGTGGGGGTCGGCCAGCCCGTCCGGCCTGGGCCTGGTCGCGCTGCTGTGCGGCATCGTCGCCGGCGGTGTCGCCATCGCGGTGTTCCTCGTGCGGGGAATGCCGGGCGAGGCCCGGCCGCTGCTGGCGTTCGCGTTGCTGTGCGCGGCGTTCTTCGGTGTCTACGAGCTGCTCTCGCTGACCATCATCGAGGGTCTCGGCTCAACCGTGTTGGTGTCGTCGGCGGCCCTGACCGGCGGCCTGCTGGCCTGGTCGCTCGTGGGTCTCGAACCGCAGCCGAAAGCCCGTCCTGATCGTGCGGTGCTGGGCCCGGGCCTGGTGCTGTTCGCCTGCCTGCTGGTGATCGCGGCCCTGATGGTCGGTGGCGGAGCAGGAGTCACAACGACGATCGCCGGGGCCGTGCTGGGCGGCGTGGGCATGGGTGCCGCCTATCCCCTGCTCAGCTCAGAACCCTTCTCGACCGGCCGACCGGCCGCGACCGTCGGCACGCTGATCGCCTTCGCCGAAACGGCGGCGACGGCATGGGTGGCGATGCTCGCCGGCGGCCTCTACTCGGCGCTGCACGGTCAGGGTTGGACGCCGGTGGGCGCACTGCAGTTGGTGTTCGTCGTATTGGCCGGTGTCGCACTGGCTGCCACCGTGCTGGCGGCAGCCCGACGATCCCGCCGCGCACGCGACGACCCCGCCTGAGGCCGCCGACTCATTCGAACAGGATGTACTCCGGCTGCGGTTTCAGCGACAGCGCGTCCTTGGCCGTGATCAGCCGCTTGCCGGTGGCCACGTCTTCTTTGAAGAAGATCTTGAAGCCGGCGTGCACGTAGCTGGGCCGGGTCTTCATCACGCCCTTGTAGGTGGCGATCTTCTGCGCCGGCGAGCCGATGCCGTCGACGGAGTTGATCGGCACCACACCCGGGTGTTGCTTGAGCGCCTTCGGGCTCTTCACGATGGTTACGTGCAGCTGGTGAAACAGCATCACCTTCTCGGGCAGGTTGTTCGCCTCGACCACCTGCGACAGATACCGCGACACCTGGTCGAGTTCGGCACCGGTGGTGCTGCCGAACGACCGGCCCGGAATCTGGCCCTTGTTGACCGCCCATTCGGGGTCGAGCGCCACGCCCACGTCAGGGTATTTGAGCCACTTCTCGAAGTGCTTCACCTCGTCGATGAAGTCGGCCCGGCCGGGCTGGATGTTGAGCAGCAGCATCGCCTTGTGCTTCACCGCTGCGTCGTGCCAGCGCTTGATCACCGCCTCGGGCGCTCGCGTGCGGTACATTCCGTCCTTGCCGGGGCTGGCGTGCACGGTGACCGCGATCAACTCCATGACCGGCAGCAGCTTGCGGCCCCCCGTCCACGACTTGCCGCGCTTCTCGATCTCGGCCATCCGCGCGTCGAGCGAACCGATGCCGAGCCGTCCCTGGCCCGGGGCACCGGGGTAACCCGAGTAGCCGAACAGCCGATAGGTCGGGAACACCTCACGTCCACCTCGCGGCAGCTCGCTCGCGGCCGGTGGCTGCGAGCTCGTGGACGGCGACGGGGTGGGGCTGATGCTCGCCGGGGTGGACGCGCTGGGCTGTGCAGAGCTCGACGCGCTGCCGGCCGGGGTCGAGGCCGGCGCCGACGGGTTCGCCGAGCTGCAGCCGCTCAACGCCGCCACCAGCGCGAGGGCGAGCACGGTGAAGCGGTAGCGGGAAGGCATCAGCCCATTGTGCCAACACCGGCACCGCACCCGAAGCTCACCCGCGGGCGATTCTGCCGATCGTCACCAACCGTTCACCCGGCGTCCGGTTCGACTACCGCTGAGGTGCCCCACGCACCAGCCCGGCCCACGGTTCGGGGCCCAACCGTTGACGCTCACGGCCTCGGGCGATAGCGTCACGAACCTGGCCAAGCGCGCCGGCTGGGTGCATGGCAAAGTGGCGATGCGTGGCTCCATCGGCGCCGAGCCCGACCCCGAGAGGTGGCTGAGTTCATGCCCACGTACAGCTTTCGCTGCGAGGCCGGGTGCCTGTTCGATGCCACGTTTCGCATGGCAGAGGTACCCGCGCAGACCGTGTGCCGCGAGTGCGGCGCCGAGGCGACCAGGGTGATCACCACGCCGCACCTGTCGGCGGCGGGCACGTCGGCCTTTCGGGTGATCGATTCGGCCGCGCGCTCTGCGCACGAGCCCCCCGTGGTCACCAGCCTGCCCAAGTCTGGACGCACCCGCACCCAGCGGGTGACCCACAACCCTTTGCACGCGAAGCTGCCGCGGCCCTGATGGGCAGGTCCCGCCGGCGGCGGGACGGGTCAGCCGACCCACTCGTGCACCCCCGACGTTCCTCGTCCCCTCTTGTTCGCACCCTGTTTCGCAGTACCCCTTCAGCCCGCAGTACCCCCTACCAGTAAGGAGCCCCAACCATGCCGGAGAACATCTTTCCTCTGGACTCGTCCAAGAAGTTCACCGAACAAGAGAAACTCGGCCACAACCGATGGCACCCCGAGATTCCGCCGGTGGCCACGGTCAAACCCGGTGACAGCTTTCGGGTCGACTGCCGCGAATGGTTCGACGGGGCGATCAAGAACGACGACTCGGCGCAAGACATCCTGGACGCTCCCCTGCTCACCGTGCACACCCTCAGCGGCCCGTTCGCCGTCGAGGGCGCCAAGCCCGGCGACCTGCTGATCGTCGACATTCTCGACGTCGGCCCGATTCCGCAAGAAGAGGGCCCGCTGGCCGGCCAGGGCTGGGGCTACACCGGCATCTTCGCGACCCGCAACGGCGGCGGCTTTCTCACCGAACAGTTCCCCGACGCCTACAAGGCGATCTGGGACTTCAGCGGCCAGGTCGCCACCTCTCGTCACGTGCCGGGCGTCAGCTACACCGGCCTGATCCATCCCGGCCTGATGGGCACCGCGCCGTCGGCTGCGCTCTTGGCGAAGTGGAACCAGCGCGAAGGTGCGCTGATCGCCACCGACCCCGACCGGGTGCCGCCGCTGGCGCTGCCGCCCGAGGCCGAGCACGCCATTCTGGGCGGACTCGACCGCGGCGAATGGGGTCGGGTCGGCGGCGAGGCCGCTCGCACCGCTCCCCCGCGCGAGAACGGCGGCAATCAAGACATCAAGAACCTCAGCAAGGGCACGCGGGTGTTCTACCCGGTGTTCGTGGACGGCGCGAACCTGTCACTGGGCGACCTGCACTTCTCGCAGGGCGACGGCGAGATCACGTTCTGCGGCGCCATCGAGATGGGCGGCTTCGTCGATCTGCGGGTCGATCTGATCAAGGGCGGCATGGACACCTACGGTGTGTCCGAGAACGCCATCTTCATTCCCGGCAACGTCGACCCCCAGTACAGCGAGTGGATCGCGTTCTCGGGCACGTCGGTGACGCTGGGTGGCGAGCAGCGCTACCTCGATTCGCACCTGTCGTACCAGCGGGCCTGCCTGCACGCCATCGACTACCTGACCAAGTTCGGCTACGCGCCCGAGCAGGCCTACCTGCTGCTGGGTTCGGCACCGATCGAGGGGCGGCTCTCGGGCGTGGTCGACATTCCGAACTCGTGCTCGACGGTCTACATTCCCACCGCGATCTTCGACTTCGACGTGAGGCCGTCGGCGGCGGGGCCGTACCAGATCGATCCGGGCATGGGTGCCCCGAAGGCGTCCGCGTGATCTGACTACAACGGACGGGCCTGCCGAGAACAGTTTCTCGGCGGCCCGTCCGCACGCTCCCTGAGAGTGAGTGCCAGCGGTGGGTCTCGCTGGTGACGATCAACCGATGCCGACATCCGTCCGAACTACCGTGAAACCGAACTGGTGCCGTGCAATAACACGGCACCAGATCACGAACAGGGCACCAGACACTGGTGCCGGCATCGGTTGTGCGGACGCGCCCCAGCTCAGAAGTTGATCATGTGCCCCGAGATGCCCTCCACGGCCTCTTTCAGCGCCTCGGACAGTGTCGGGTGCGCGTGCACGTTGCGTCCGACTTCGTCGGCGGTCAGGTCCCACTGCTGGGCCAGGGTCAACTCGGGCAGCAACTCGGTGACGTCGGGGCCGATCATGTGTGCGCCCAGGATCTCGTTGTGCTCGGCGTCGGCCACCAGCTTGACGAAGCCGGTCGCGTCGCCCAGGCCCCACGCCTTGCCGTTGGCGCTGAAGGGGAACTTCGACACCTTGACGTCGTACCCGCGCTCTTTGGCCTGCTCTTCGGTGTAGCCGAACGAACCGATCTGCGGCTGGCAGTAGGTGGCTCGGGGAATCATGTCGTAGTTGATCGGCATGGTCTCGGCGCCGGCGATGGTCTCGGCGGCCACCACACCCTGCGCCTCGGCCACGTGGGCGAGCGCGAGCTTCATGGTGACGTCGCCGATGGCGTAGACGCCCGGCACGTTGGTGCGCATGTAGTCGTCGATCTTGATCGCACCGCGCTCGGTGAGTTCGAGGCCCAGCTTGTCGAGCCCGTAGCCCTCGGTGCGGGGCGCGAAGCCGATGGACTGCAGCACCCGGTCGGCCTCGAGCACCTTCTGGTCACCGCCCTTGGCGGGGCTGACGGTCACCTTGACGCCCGAGCCGGTGTCTTCGATCGCCTCGACCTTGGTTGAGGTGAGCACCTCGACGCCCATCTTCTTGTAGGCCTTGGCCAGTTCACGCGAGATCTCGGGGTCTTCGAGCGGCACCATGCGGTCGAGAAACTCGACGATGGTGACCTTGACGCCGTAGTTGGCGAGCACGTAGGCGAACTCGGTGCCGATGGCGCCCGAACCGCAGATGATGATCGACTCGGGCAGGTTGTCAGACAGAATCTGCTCTTCGTAGGTGAACACCCGCTCGCTGCGCGACGTTCCGGGAATCATGCGGGTGGTCGAGCCGGTGGCGAGAATGAGGTTGTCGAAGGTGACCACCTCGGTGCCGGTGTCGGTCTTCACCTCGATCGACTTGGCGTCGACGATCGTGCCCCACCCGTTGTACTCGGTGATCTTGTTCTTCTTCATCAGGTAGTGAATGCCGCCGACCATGCGGTTGCTCACGTCGCGGCTGCGGGTGAACGCCTTGCCGAAGTTGAAGGTGACCTCGCCCTCGATGCCGAACAGGTCTTTGTCGTGGGTGAAGATGTGGGCCAGTTCGGCGTTGCGAAGCAACGACTTGGTGGGAATGCAGCCCACGTTGAGGCACACACCGCCCCACCATTGCTTCTCGATGATGGCCACCTTCTGGCCAAGCTGCGCGGCCCTGATGGCAGCCACATAGCCGCCCGGACCGGCGCCCAGGACAACGACGTCGTAGTGTGCGCTCATACGCAGCACCCTAGTGGGTGAACCGGTGAGTTTTCAGCCCGTGCCCGTCCGCGTCCGCCTGGCGGTGACACCCCTAGTGGCCTGAGGGTGGCCGAACCGCCGCCGGCGCATGGCTTATGCTGCCCGGGTGGCAGAGCTCTCCCCAACCCGTGTCGGCTACCTCATTCGCGACGCGCGTCGGCAGCGCGGTCTCACCCAGCAGGAACTGGCCGACGAGTTGGGCACCTCGCCCGAAACCATCAACGACGTCGAAGAGGGCAACCGCCAGCTGTCGATCGAGTTGGTCAACCGCATCGCCGAGGCCCTCGAGCAGCCGGAGCCAGCCGGCGCCGCCCTGCACCTGCGCATTCGCGGCGAAACCAAGCTGTCGGGGGCGATCGACGTGCGCTCGTCCAAGAACGCGGCGGTGGCACTGTTGTGCGCCTCGCTGCTCAACCGGGGTCGCACGGTGCTGCGGGGCATCGCGCAGATCGAAGAGGTCAACCGCATTCTCGAGGTGCTCACCAGCATCGGCGTGCGGGCCACCTGGTCGCCCGACAAGAGCGAGCTCGAGCTCGTGCGTCCGGGGCGGTTGCGCCTCGATCACATGGACGAGGACGCCGCCCGCCGCACCCGCTCGATCATCATGTTTCTCGGCCCACTGCTGCACGACGAGCTGCTGTTCGAGTTGCCGTACGCCGGCGGTTGCAACCTGGGCACCCGCACAGTGACCCCGCACCTGCACGCGCTGCGCCAGTTCGGCCTCGACATCAAGGCCACCGAGGGCTCCTACCACGCCCACGTCGACCCGCTCGAGCCGTTCGCGCCCCGCTCGATCACGCTCACCGAACGCGGCGACACGGTCACCGAGAACGCCCTCATGGCGGCCGCCCGCCACCCGGGCGAAACCGTGATCCGTAACGCCAGCAGCAACTACATGGTGCAAGACCTGTGCTTCTTCTTGCAGGAACTCGGGGTGAGCATCGACGGCATCGGCAGCACCACCCTGCGGGTGCGCGGCCTGGCCGTGATCGACGCGGACGTGTCGTTCGCGCCGTCCGAAGACCCGATCGAGGCGATGAGCCTGCTCACCGCCGCGATCGTCACGGGATCTGAGCTCACCGTTCAGCGCTGCCCGATCGAGTTTCTCGAGATCGAGTTGGCGATTCTGGCCGAGATGGGGCTGCGCTACGACCTGTCGCCCGAATACCCGGCCCAGAACGGACGCACCCGGCTGGTCGACATCACCGTGTACCCGTCGAAGCTGCACGCGAACTCAGACAAGATTCACCCGATGCCGTTCCCCGGGCTGAACATCGACAATCTTCCGTTCTTCGCGGTGATCGCCGCGGTCGCCGACGGGCAGACCATGATTCACGACTGGGTGTATGAGAACCGCGCCATTCACCTGGTCGAACTCACCAAGCTGGGTGCTCAGGTGCAGTTGCTCGACCCGCACCGCATCATCGTCACCGGCCCCACCCGGTGGCGCGGGCAAGAGATCATCTGTCCCCCGGCGCTGCGGCCCGCGGTGTGTCTGCTGCTGGCGGCACTGGCGGCTCGCGGCACGTCGGTGCTGCGCGACGTGTACGTGATCAACCGGGGCTACGAAGACCTGCCCAACCGGCTCAACGCACTGGGCGCCCACATCGAGGTGTTTCGCGACTGAGCGGCCCCCATCATTCCGGCGCACACCGCAATACCGGGTGGTATCTCGACTGAGTGCAACGCCGCGGGTTGCCTGCCCATGCGCCGCGAAGGTGACTTGGTTGGCAGAACGCACCACTAGGCTGCTGCGCGTGCCGATCGAGTTGCTCTCCCCCGCTCAACTGACCGAGATGCGTCCAGCCGGGGCGTTCGTGGCGCAGGTGTTGACCGCGCTTGCTGAGGTCGCCGCCGTCGGGGTCGACCTGCTCGACCTGGACGCGCTCGCACACGACATGATTCGTGAGCGCGGCGCCACCTCGTGCTACATCGACTACGCGCCGTCGTTCGGCCGCGGGCCGTTCGGCAAGGTGCTGTGCACCAGCGTCAACGACGCCGTGCTGCACGGGCTGCCCCACACGTACAAGCTGCGCGACGGCGACCTGGTCAGCTTCGACTTCGCCGTGAGCGTCGACGGGTGGGTGTGCGACTCGGCGCTCAGCGTGGTGGTGGGCACCCCGCGCGATGAGGACCTGAAGCTGATCGAGGCCACCGAGGTGGCGCTGGCAAGGGCCATCGAGGTGGCCCGTCCGGGCAAGAAGGTCGGCGACCTGAGCGCCGCCATCGGGGCGACGGCCCGCGAATACGGTTACGGCGTCAACACCCAGTTCGGTGGCCACGGGGTGGGCCGCACCATGCACGGTGACCCGCACATTTCGAACGACGGCCGTGCCGGCCGGGGCTTCGCGCTTCGCCCGGGGTTGGTGATCGCCATCGAGCCGTGGCTGATGGCCGGCACCGATCAGATCGTGATGGACCCCGATGGCTGGACCATTCGCAGCGCCGACGGTTCACGCACGGCGCACAGTGAGCACACCATCGCCATCACCGACGGCGACCCGATCGTGATGACGGCGCGGTAACCGACGCCGCGCGGTTCAGGGGAACCGTCCCCTGATTCTGGGTCAGCGCACCTGGGTGACGTCGAAGTGGTAGGTCGGAGAGACGATCTCGTCTTGCGCGGCCACGAGTTGCAGTTCGCTGAGCCCCGATTCGCTGGTCTGTTTCAGCACCGAGTAGACGATGTCGCCGGTCTGTCCGACCGCCTCTGCGGCCGAGCCGCTGCGCAGGTAGTTGGCCAGGAACATGGCCGCGGTGAGGTCGCCCGAGCCCGTGAAGATGCGGTCGAGCCGGGGGGTGACCACCTGCCAGGCCCCTTCGCCGGTGACGGCCAGCATGGTCAACTCGTCGTCGGCGGTGCCGTCGACCACCACTGAGGTGACCAACACGGTCTCGGGTCCCCTGACGCGCAGGGCGTGGGCGGCGTCGATCACCGCATCGAGGGTGTGGCTTTCGTGGCCGGTGAGAAAGTCGAGCTCGAAGTGGTTGGGGGTGACGATATCGGCCTTCGGCACCACCCGGTCGCGCATGAACTCGGGAATGCCCGGCCGCACGAAGAAGCCTCGGCCCACGTCGCCCATCACCGGGTCGCAGCAGTAGATGGCCTTAGGGCTGCGCTGCTTCACCAGCTCGACGGCGTCGAGCACCACCGCACCAACCTCTTCGGCACCCTGATAGCCCGACAGCACGGCGTCCACCCGGCCCAGCACGTCACGCTCGTCGATGCCCCGGATCACCTCGGCCACTTCTGACGCGGCAAGCAGCGGCCCGCGCCATTCACCGTAGCCTGTGTGGTTCGAGAAGTGGACGGTGAGCACCGGCCACACCTCGATGCCCGAGCGCATGAGGGGAAAGGTTGCCGCGCTGTTGCCCACGTGGCCGTAGGCGACAGACGACTGGATCGAAAGGATCGTAGTCACGAGCCCATAGTCTGGCCCAGCCGAGCCGCAACCGAAAACTCGTGCACTCACCGGTCAGGGGCAGCCGCCGAGTCGCCTAGTCAGCACAAGAAGGCGTCCAACGCGGCCGCCTCCGCTTCGAGGTCGGCCGCTCGCTGCTCCTGGCCGGCGGCACGAAGTTCGGCGGCCGCCGACAGCCGTTCGTCACGCTCGGCACTGACGATCTCGAGCGCGTGCTCCTCGTCGAGTTCGCGGCGCGGCGCCTCGGCCGCACCCACCCCGACGGACGTGCCCGCGACGTGTTCGCTGGTGACGAGCGAGCCACCGCCGGCACTTGGCTGCTCGACCGAGACGGCCTCGGCGTTCTCGATGGCCGCGAGAGCCGATCGAATCGCGTTGCGACTCGGGGTGTCGCGCGCTTTCATGGCCCCCGGAAGCGCGTCGCGCAGGGCCTGACGAATGGGTGCTGAGGTGTCCGTCATGGCACCGATTATGAACCGGAACACCCGCTGCGCACCATGCGTGACAGCGTCCGTGCCCTCGCGCATACTGGGGCGCGTGCAGGCCGGCGACTACCGCTACTTCGACACCCGGTTCGCCGCACTGGCCCACCGGGGCGGCTACCTCTGCCCCGACGACCAGCCCCGCGAGAACACCCTGCACGCCTTTCGGAGCGCCGTCGAGTACGGCTACCGCTACCTCGAGACCGACGTGCACACCTCGTCGGACGGGGTGTTGTTCAGTTTTCACGACAACACTCTCGATCGCGTCACCGACGGCCGGGGCGCGCCCGAAGCCCTGCCCTGGCACGAACTGAGCAGGTTGCGGGTGGCCGGCACCGACCCGATCGTCACCATGGACGAACTGTTCGAGACCCTGCCCGAGGCCCGGTTCAACATCGACCTGAAGGTGGCCCGGGCCGTCGAACCCCTGGCCCGTGCGATCGACGCGCATCGGGCGCACGACCGGGTGTGCGTCGGGTCGTTCTCGCAGGCCCGCCTCAGCGCCTTTCGTCGACTGGCCGGACGACGGGTGGCCACCAGCGTCGGAGCGCCCGGCATCGCCCTGCGCGCGTACGCGCCCGGCGTGCGCCGGCTCGTCCGCTCCCCCGGTGTGGCGCTGCAGATACCGGTGCGGGCCTGGCACGACCGGTTGCCGGTGGTGACTCGCGGCCTCGTCCGCTCGGCGCACCAAGCGGGCCGGGTCGTGCACGTCTGGACCGTCAACGAGGCCAAGGAGATGCACCGGCTGATCGACCTCGGTGTCGACGGCCTGGTCAGCGACCGCATCGACGTGTTGCGCGACGTGCTGATCGAGCGCGACCTGTGGGAAGGAAACCGATGAAGAGCACCCGGCAGCAGCGCGCCTGGTACTGGTACGACTGGGCCAACTCCGCCTACGTCACCACGACCGCCACGGTGATTCTGGGGCCCTACCTCACCAGCATCGCCACGCGGGCCGCCTGCCCCGACCTGTCCGCAGGCGAGGTGTGCAGCACGCCGGTGAACCTGCTCGGCTTCGCTGTGCTGCCGGGTGCTGTACACCCCTTTCTGGTCACCATCTCGACGATCCTCAGCCTGGTCGCGCTGCTGATCATCGGCGTGATCGCCGACCGGTCGAAGCACCCGCAGTGGTGGCTGGGGGGCCTGGCCTGGGTGGGCGCTGCAGCGGCATCCGCGATGTTCTTCGTGGCCGACACCAACTGGCAGCTCGGCGCGGTGCTGATGATCGTCGCCAACGTGTGCGTCGGGGCGTCCCAGGTGATCTACGACGGCATTCTGGTGCGCATCGCCCAACCCGACGACCGCGACCGGGTGTCGAGTCGCGGCTGGGCGTTGGGCTACCTGGGCGGTGGGCTGCTGCTGGCGATCAACCTGGTGACGATGACCGCGTATGAGTCGCTGGGCATCAGTTACGGGCTGGCGATCAGGCTGAGCCTGTTGTCGGCGGGGCTGTGGTGGGGGCTGTTCACGCTGATTCCGGTGATCGGGCTGCGGTCGCTGCCACCCCGCGCCCTGGACGGTCTGCAGGCGCGAGCAACGGTGCGCACCAACCCGGTGCGCCAACTGGCCAACACCTTCGCCGACCTGCGCAACTACCCGCAGACGCTGCTGTTTCTGGCCGCCTACCTGTTCTACAACGACGGCATTCAGACCGTGATCGGCCAGTCGAGCCTGTACGCGCAGTCGGAACTGCAGATGTCGACCTCGCAGGTGATGATCACGTTTCTGCTCACCCAGTTCGTCGCGTTCGGCGGTGCCTTGCTGTTCGGACGGGTGGCCGGTGTGCTGGGCGCCAAACGCACCGTGCTGATCGGCATCGTGATCTGGTTCGCCGTGGTGGCCGTGGCGTTCTTTCTGCCGGCGGGGGTGTTCGTCGCGTTGCTGGCATTGGGGGCCGCGATCGGCCTGGTGATGGGCGGCACGCAGGCGCTGAGCCGGTCGATGTATTCACAACTGGTGCCCAAGGGCCGCGAGGCCGAATACTTCAGCTTCTATCAGGCGATGGAACGGGGCACGAGTTGGCTGGGCACGCTGAGCTTCGCACTGGTCTTTCAGTTCAGCCAGAGCTACCGTCTCGCGATTCTCGCTCTGGTGGTGTTCTTCCTTGTCGGCGGGCTGTTACTGACCAGGGTCGACATGCGCAAGGGAATACTCGAGGCCGGAAACGTGTTACCCAAGGTCTTGTGAACCGCTTGGTCACACGGAGTAGCTTGGGGGACGGTACGGCCGTCACCCCGGCCGTCCGGCGGAGGGAGAGGCATGGCTGAACGATCGTTGCGCGGGTCCGGGTTGGGCTCGAAGAGCTTCGCCGACGGCGCGGGAGTCGAGTTCGCAGCCCGTCAAGACATCGGTTTCGACTGCCCCAAGGGCCATCATTTCTCGATCACCTTCGCCGAAGAGGCCGAGTTGCCCACCGCGTGGGAATGCCCGCGCTGCGGTGCCGTGGCGCGCCGGTCGGACGGCGTCGAACCCGAGGCGAAAGAGGTCAAACCGCCCCGCACCCACTGGGACATGCTGCGCGAGCGCCGCTCGATCGAAGAGCTCGAGGAACTGCTCGCCGAACGTTTGGACGAGATCCGCGGCAACGACTGAGGCTCCCGCTGGTCGCTTGGTTGCGTTCTGTTGCCGCGGAGCGGAGGCGCCCCTGTCCCGCCCCTGCTGAACTGCTCGGCTAGCGCCTCGCAGTGCGCAAACGCCCGACCACACCCTGACAGGGGCGCCCCCGCTCCGCTTGACACGTGCAGGTCTACCGTCATTCCGGCGAACGCCGGAATCTCCGCACTGCCATGCCACAGGACGGAACGCGCAATCGCGGGCCAGCCCCGTACGAGATGCCCGCGTCCGCCGGGATGACAGAGAAGTTGGGTGCTGACGAGCCCCGCAGAAGCCAGGGTTGAGCAAACCCTCGCGAGATTGCGTCCGAGTTGAGGGGCAGTCACGCGTACTGAGGCGAGCGGCCCCCCAAATCGGACGCAATCTCGCGCGGGAATGGGTCTGGACAAGCTCGACCGACGGGTCGCTCAGGGTTCGATCTCGCCCTTGATCACGATCTGATCCGACGGGGGCTCAGGATCCTTGCGCGGCGCGTCGTCGGGCACGGTCTCGCCACGAATCAGGGTGTCGCGCTCGACCTTGGCCCGCATGACGTCCAAATCGAGGCCCGAGCGTGCCGCTCGGCGGGCGATGAACAGGTGCAGCAGGTTGCGGGCGATCGGCCGGGTGAACGGCAGCAGAAAGATCAGCCCGAAGATGTCGGTGAAGAAGCCGGGCAGCATCAGCATGACGCCGCCGACCATCACCAGCACGGCGTCAAGCATTTCGCCCGTGGGCAGCTTGCCGGTCGTGATCGCGGTGTTGAGCGCCCGCCACGTCTTCGACCCTTCGCGCCGCATCAGCCACGCACCGAGAAACGCCTCGGCGATCAGCAACCCGATGGTGGGCAGGGCCCCGATGCGCTGACCCACAGCGACCAGCAGCCACACCTCGATGATCGGAACGGTGATGAAGAACACCAGGAGCAGCGGCGCCAGCCAGGGCCGGCGCGCGCGGGGCTGCTGCGGGGTGGTCACGCGTCGCTGTCCTTCGGGTTGGACCCCTGCGGGCCACCCTTCGACGTGTCGGCGACCCGAGCCTTGATGCGTTCGGTCAGTTCGGCCACCGCGTGGCTGGCCTGCGCGGCGTACTTCTCGACCTCGGGGCCGAGCTGGTCGGACGCCTCCGCGGCCAGCTTCGACACCTCGCGGCTGAGCCGCTGGGCCTCGGCGACGACCTTGTCGGTGACGTCGTGGGCGACGTGCTGGGCCTGCTCGGCGTACTTGGCCACACCGGGGCCCACCTTGTCGCCCACCTCGCCGGCCAGGGTGGCGTTGTCTTTGGCGTAGCCCAGCCAGTCGGCGAACTGGTGGGTGCGCTTGGCCAGCCCCCAGCGGGTGGTCAGCAGCATGGCCTCGGCCACGATGCCGCCGCTCATCTTCGAATCGCCGCGCTGGCGCTCGATGAACTCGATCGGCACCTCGGCGACGGTGTAGCCGTGCTCGACCGCCCGGCGGGCCAGGTCGACCTGAAAGGCGTAGCCGGCCGACTCGATGCCGTCCAAGCCGATACCGCGCAGGGTGTCGGCGCGAAAGGCGGTGAAGCCGCCGGTGACGTCCTTGATCGGCAGGCCGAGAAGGGTGCGCGACCACAGCGAGCCGCCCTGGCTGAGCAGCTTGCGGTGCCACGGCCAGTTGACCACCGATCCGCCCTGCACCCAGCGCGAACCCTTCACCATGTCGGCGGTGCGCAGCGCCCGCAGCATGCTGGGCAGTTGCTCGGGCTGGTGCGAGCCGTCGGCGTCGTGCTCGACCAGCACGCCGTAACCACGCTCCAGACCCCAGCGGAACGACGCCACGTACGTGGCGCCGAGGCCCTCTTTGGCCTTGCGGTGCAGCACATGCACGTGATCGTCGGCGGCGGCCAGGTCGTCGGCGAGCCGTCCGGTGCCGTCGGGTGAGTTGTCGTCGGCGATCAACACGTCGGCATCGGGCACCGCCGCGCGCAGGCGGGCCACGATCGGGCCGATGTTCTCGGCCTCGTTGTAGGTGGGAATGATGACGAGCACCGCGCCCAGTTCGGCCCAGTCGGGCGTGGTAGCGGTGTTGCTCGCGGGTTGCGTCACGGGGTCTCCTGAATCGGGTCGTCCGAACCATTCTGCCGCACCGGTTCACGTCGCCGGCCACGAACCACCAGGAGTGCGAGAGCGGCCACGGTGATCAGGCTGCCGCCCAGTTCGAGCCAACCCGACAGCCATACCGCGGGCGTGAGTCCGCTGCGCAGAGGCAGTTCGACCACACCCGAGGCCGGCTGAAACTCGGGCAGCGTGAACGCCACCGAGCCGTCCGGCCTGATCAGCCCCGAGGTGCCGGTGGTGGTGACGACCAGCACGTCTCGGCGCAGTTCAGCCGCCCGGGTGCGGGTGATCGCGAACTGCTGCGGCACCTGCGTGGTGCCCACGTACATGGCGTTGCTGCTCTGCACCACGTTGATCTGCGCACCCCCGAGCACCGTGTCGTGCACGGTGGCGTCGTAGGCGACCTCGTAGCAGATCAGGTCGCCGACCGCGACGGTGCGGTCGGGCAGCTGGACGTTCAGCACGCCCGGCCCTGTGCCGGGTATCGATTGGGCGCCCACGTAGGCGACCACCGGAAAGAGCGGTTCGAGCAGACCACGCAACGGCACCCATTCGCCGAAAGGCACCAGGTTGCGCTTGTCGTAGCGGGCCTGAGCGCCGGTGACGGGATCCCACACGATCGCGGCGGTCTGCCGCTCGTTGGGGCCGGGTCCGTCGGTGATGGTGCCGATCAGAATGGGTACGTTCACCGCAGCCACGGCCTGTTTGACCAGTTGATTCGTCAGGGTGTCTGTGAACGGGTCCATGTCGGTGCCGTTCTCGGGCCAGACCACGAAGTCGGGCCTGGCCACCTCACCGGCGGCTATCTTGGCGGCCAAGCGCTCGGTTTCGGCCACGTGGTTGCGGGTCAGGGTGCGCGGGGCGCCCAAACCGTACACGCCCCCGCCGGGCGCGTTGCCCTGCACGTAGCCCACCGAGACGGTGCCGGTCTCGGTGCCGGCCGGCACCAGCAGCCCCAACGTGCCGCTGAGCAGCACGACGACGGCGGTGCCCAGACCCAGCGCTCGACGCCGCAGGCCCTGCGCGCTCAGCACCGTCCAGGCCAGCAGCTGGGCCACCAGGGCGACGGCGAACGTCGCCCCCGGAACGCCGACCAGTGGCAGCACACCGGCCAGCGGCGAGTCGATCACCGTGTAGCCCAGGCGCAACCAGGGAAAGCCGCCGAACGGCTGATTCGAGAACGTGTACTCGGTGAGCACCCAGCAGCCGGCGGCCAGCTGGGGCCAGTAGCGGGAGCGTCCGGCCAACCGAAGCAGTAGGGCCAGACCGGCCAGAAAGACGGCTTCGAGACCGGCCAGGCCGAGCATCGCCTCGGTGAAGATCACGCTGAGCCAGCGAATAGCGATCAGGTACAGGCCCAGCCCGTAACACAGGCCCGTGAGGGCGGCCTGCCGCCAGCCGGGAGCGGTGATGGCGAGCAGTGAGAAGGCCGCGACACAACCGATCAGCACCGGCCACCAACCCACAGGGGCGAAGCCGAGCGAGGCGGTCGCGCCGGTCAGGCCGGCCAGTGAACCGCGCACCCACCACGGCAGGGCGTGCAGGCGGTCGGTCACCCAGGAATGCTACCCAGCGCCGCGGACCTCAGAGCACGACCCGGTCGCGGTACGGCACCGACAGCACCAGCGTGGTCAGCGTCGACACTCCGGCGGCGATGCGAATCTGCGCAAGCAGCGCCTCGAGCTCGGCCGGGGTTTCGACCTGCACGATGAGTATGTAGCTGGCGTCGCCGGCCACGGAGTAGCACGACACGATGTTGTTCAGGTGCGCGAGCCGCTCGGGAATCTGGTCGTCGGTGGCGGGGTCCGAGCCCTTCAACGCGATGAAAGCCGTCAGCACAAGGCCCAATGCCTCGGCGCTGATCTCGGCGCGGTAACCGGTGATCAGCCCGCGCTGCTCCAACCGGCGCACCCGTTGCTGGGCAGCGCTGGTCGAGAGGCCCGTTTCGCGGCCGATGTCGGTGTACGACATGCGCCCGTCCTTGGCCAGCAACGTGAGTATCTGGCGGTCCGTGCTCTCCATGACGTAATCGTGTCACTATGTGCGGATGAACCGGCCGAATCTGCAACTTTTCGACACGGCATCGCTGTACTTCAGGGCTTTTTTCGGCTTGCCAGGCAGCCTTCGGGCGCAGGACGGGCAGAGCGTCAATGCCGTGCGCGGCCTGCTCGATTTCATGGCCAGGTTCATCACCGACTACCGACCCACCCACGCGGCCGCCTGCTGGGACAACTCGTGGCGTCCGGCTTGGCGGGTCGAACTGGTGCCGACGTACAAGGCGCACCGGGTGCTGGCCGGCGACGTCGAAGTGGTGCCCGACGAACTGACGCCGCAGGTGCCGCTGATCCTGGCCGTGCTGGACGCGCTCGGCATCGCCGTGGTGGGCGCCGATGGGTTCGAGGCCGATGACGTCATCGCCACCCTGGCGGCGCGTTCGTCCATGCCGGTCGAGGTGATCACCGGTGACCGCGACCTGTTTCAACTCGTCGACGACGCCCGCTCGGTGCGCGTGCTGTCGGTGGTGAAGGGCGTCCGCAACCACGAGGTGTTCGACGAGACCGCACTGGTGGCCAAGTACGGCATCGGGGGCGCCGGCTACGCCGACTTCGCCACGCTGCGCGGCGACGCCTCGGACGGACTACCGGGTGTCGCCGGCATCGGCGAGAAGACCGCGGCGAAGCTGATCGCCGACCACGGCGACCTCGAGGGGGTGCTGGCGGCGGCCTCGGCCAAGAAGCTCTCCCCCGCCCTCACCGCTCGGCTCAGCGCCGGCATCGACTACCTGGGGCCGGCGCGCGAAGTGGTGCGGGTGCGCACCGACGTACCTTTGGACGTCACCGAGGCCGACCTGCTGCTGCCCACCGAACCGGCCAAGCCCGAGGTGTTCGCCGAACTGGCCGACCTGCTCAACCTGGGCGGGCCGGCGGAGCGGATCGTCGCGGCGCTGGCGTTGAACGCGTGAACCGAAGGAACCGTCCCCGTTGGTTCAGGGGACGGTTCCTTCGGTTCAGCGGGCCAGGCGCGCCAGCAGGGCGTCCGGGTCGTGCCGGTAGGCATCCAGCGGCAGTTCGCCGGCGCTGAGTGCTTCGAGGGTGTCGGTGAGCAGCGCGTTGACGGGGGTGGGCACACCCGCCTGTTCGCCGCCGCGTGCGACGGCGCCGTTGAGAAAGCTGACCTCGGTGCGGCCGCGGCCACCGTGCAGGTCGATGTGAAAGCTGGGCATCTTGTCGCCGCGGCCGGCGCCCAGGGCTTTGGTGAGGGCCGGCTGGGCGATGAAGCGTGGCAGCTTGGTGGCCCACGCGAGGGCGCGCACCGGGGTACCCGGTAGGTCGACCACCCGGTAACCCTTGGCCTTCATGACCGCCAGACATTCGGCCAGCACGGCCACTTCGATGGTGTAACTGCGCTTGTCGGCGAAGAGTTCGGCGACGGTTTCGTCCAGAATCGCCGAGGTCGCGTTGCCGGTGAGGTTGGTGAGCAGCTTCGACCACTTCATCGACGGCGCGTCGTCGAACGCCTTGCCCGAGAGGCCCGCGCGGTCGAGTGCCTCGACCAGCGGCTGAGCGAGTGGGTGGCCAAGGGCCACGCCGATGCCGCGGTGCTTCTCTTCGACCACCTCACCCACGCCCGGCTTGCTGACGGCGGTGGCGACCGTGCCGGCGATCACCTTGTCGGCACCCAGGGTGGCCGCGATGGTCGGTTCGTTGTCGACGCCGTTCTGCAACGACAAGATGGTGGGCACCTCGTACCCGGTGGCCAGCAGCTCGTCGAGGGCGGTCTGGGTGTCGAACGACTTCAGCGCGAACACGCCGATGTCGTAGGGCCCGTGGGCCAGCGCCTCTGCGGCACTGCCATGCACGGTGACGTCGCGCACGACGCGGGTGGTGTCGGCGGTGTGCACCTTGAGCCCGTGCTCGGCGATCACGGCCGCGGTTTCTGGACGTTCGATGAACGTCACCTCGTCACCCGCGGCGGCCAGGCTGCCGCCCACGTAGGTGCCGATCGCGCCCGCGCCCAGAAACAGGAACTTCATGGGTAGGACTCTCCCGGCTCGGCGCCCGGACGGCAAGCAGACCCGCCCGAGCGCCGCAGCAGGCGTGCGGGGTTACTTGAGTACGGACTCGAGCTTGGGCACCAACTGGTCGATGGCGTAGGTGGTGGCCAACGTGGTGCCCAACGAGTAGGCGGACGCCAGGTCGCCGTCGATCACCACGGCCCGGCCGTCCTTCACGGCGGGAATCGCCTTCCAGGCCGCGTCGCCGGTGAGCTGATCGGTTTTGATGAAGATCGGGAAGGCGACGATCACGTCGGCGTCGGCCTGGTCGAGGTTCTCGGGCGACAGGGTGACCGAGAATCCGGTGGCGTTGGCCTTCGACGCGGCGATCCGCGGGTTCTGCACGAAGCCGAGGTTCTGCATGAACGTGACCCGCTCGCTGCCCTCGATGTAGGCGCCCCAGCCTTCGGCGGTCTTGGTGACGGCGCTCATCGTCTTGCCCTTCCAGTCGGGGTGGGCGGCCGCGGCGGAAGCGAAGGCGTCCGTGACCTGCTTGAGCAGTTCCTCGCCCTTCGCCTTCTCGCCCAGGGCGGTGGCGATCATCGTCATCTGCTGGGTCGCGTTGGTCAGGTAACTGTCGCCGCCGGCGGGCACGCCGACGGTGGTGGCGATGCTCTTCAGCCGTTCGTAGCGCGCCTGGTCGCCGGAGCCCTTCACGTCGAGAATCAGGTCGGGCTTGAGCGCGGCGATCTTCTCGTACTCGGGCTCCATGGTGCCGATCAGCGTGGGCGCGGTGCTGTACAGCCCCTTGGCCCACGGCCCGACGCCCTCACCGCCGAAGCCGAGCCAGTCGGACGCGCCCACCGGCTGTACGCCGAGCGCCAGCGCGGTCTCGGCGTCGCCCCAGCCCAGCGCCACCACCCGGGTGGGCTTGGCGTTGATCGTGACGCCGCCGAACTTGGTGGCGACGGTGGCCGGAAAGGCCGAATCGGCCGGCGCCGACGCCGAACCGGACGATGCCGGCGCCGCCGACGTGGCGGCCGGCCCGGACGAGCAGGCGGCCAGGCCCGCTGCGAGAGTTGCCACGATTGCGGCGGCGAGAGCGCGAAAACGCATGAAAATCCTTTGCTCGGCAGGCTGCGGTTGCAGATTTTAGGTAAGGCTAGCCTATGATCACGCGCGTGACCTCTGTGCGTCCGCGACCGAGCCTCGCCACCGAAGGGACGCGCGAAACACCGAGTCCAGCGGCCCGCGCAGGCGGTTTCGTGGTGCTGCTGGTGGCCCTGGCCGCGGCCGTACTGGCCAGCCTCGCGGTCGGCACGCGGGCCATTCCCCCGGCCGAGGTGCTGCAGATTCTGCTGGGCAACGACACCGGCGCCAACGCGTCGGTGATCAACGACCTGCGCGTGCCGCGCACACTGATCGGGCTGGTCGCCGGTGCCGCGTTGGGTGTGTCGGGTGCCCTGATTCAGGCCGTCACCCGTAACCCGCTGGCCGACCCGGGCATTCTGGGCGTCAACGCGGGCGCGGCGTTCGCGATGGCGATCGGCACCGGTCTGGCGGGCGTCACCGGCTCGTTCGGCACCCTGGCGCTCGCCTACGCCGGAGCGTTCGGCGCGTCGGTGCTGGTGTACGCCATCGGGTCGCTGGGCGCAGATGGCGGCAGCCCGGTGCGGCTCATTCTGGCCGGTGTCGCACTGGGGGCTGTGCTCGCCGGCATCACCAGTGCCATCGTGCTGACCGATCGTGCGCGGTTCGCCGGCATGACGGCGTGGCAGTCGGGCTCGCTGCTCGACCGCGACGTGGGTCTGCTCACGTGGGCCGGGCCGCTGGTGCTGCTCGGGCTTGGTGTCGCGCTGGCCATCGGGTCGTCTCTCAACGCCATCGCCCTGGGTGACGACCTGGCGTCCGCCCTGGGCGCCCGCGTGGTGCGCACCCGGGTGTTCGCGGTGTTGGCCGTCATGCTGCTGGCCGGCAGCGCCACCGCCCTGGCGGGGCCGATCTCGTTCGTCGGGCTGATGGTGCCGCACGCCGTGCGTTGGATCGTGGGGCCCGACCAGCGCTGGATCATCGCCCACTCGGTGCTGGCCGCGCCCGTGCTGCTGCTGCTCGCCGACGTGGCGGGCCGGGTGGTGATGCCGCCCGGCGAGTTGCCGGCGGGCATCGTGACCGCCCTGATCGGCGCGCCCGTGCTGATCGTGCTGGTGCGGCGGCGCAGGGCGAGTGAACTGTGAGCGCCGAGCTAGCCGACCGGACGTCGCTCGACCCGCGGTCCGAATCGCTGCCGGTGCCCCTGATCGGCGGCTGGGTGCCGCGCCGCGGCGTGGTGGTGGCGGTGGCGTCGGTGCTGCTGACGCTGGCGCTGGCCGTTGTCGCACTCGGCTTCGGCGACCTGCCGCTCTCGCCCGCCGAGGTGGTGCAGGCGCTGTTCGCCACCGACGGCGGCTTCATCACCACCGTCGTGCGCGACTGGCGGCTGCCGCGGGTGCTGGGGGCGGTGGTGTTCGGCGGCGCGCTGGCGATCTCGGGCGCGATCTTTCAGTCGCTGACCCGCAACCCGCTGGGCTCGCCCGACGTGATCGGCTTCGCCACCGGCGCCTACACCGGGGCCCTGATCGCGTTGACCGTGATCGGCACCGGCGCGGTGTCGCTGTCGCTGGGTGCCCTGGTGGGCGGCCTGGCGACGGCCGTCGTGGTCTACCTGCTGGCCTACCGGCGCGGCATGCAGGGCTTTCGGCTGATCATCGTGGGCATCGCCGTGACGGCGATGCTTCAGTCGGTGAACCTGTTTCTGCTGCTGCGGGCGCAAGAAGAAGTAGCGATGGCGGCGTCCATCTGGGGCGCGGGGTCGCTGTCGTTGATGAACTGGGGCACGTTGCTGCCCGCCGTGATCGCCCTGGCGGTGTGTCTGCCCGGGCTGCTGCTGGTGCCGCAGTTGCGGCAGCTCGAATTGGGCGACGACGCGGCTGCGGCACACGGCGTCGACGTCGAACGGTCGCGCCTCGGGCTGGTGCTGTTCGCGGTGGCCCTGGTGGCGATCGTGACCGCTGCGACGGGGCCGATCGCCTTCGTGGCGCTGGCCGCGCCGCAGGTGGCCCGCCGACTGGCGGGCAGCGCCGGCATTCCGATCGCCGGGTCGGCGTTCATCGGGGCGCTGCTGCTGCTCAGCGCCGACCTGATCGCACAACACACCCTGCCCGTCGACGTGCCGGTGGGCATCGTCACCGTCGTGCTGGGCGGCTTCTACCTGCTCACCCTGCTGATTCAAGAAGCGAGGCGTCGCACATGAGCGCATCGATCCCGTCCCCCGGCCGGCTGCGCGCCGAGTCCGTCACGCTGCGCTACGACCAGCGCGTGGTGAGCACCGGGTTGAGCGTCGACGTGCCGGGCGACGAGTTCACCGTGATCATCGGCCCGAACGCCTGCGGCAAATCCACTCTGCTGCGCTCGCTGTCGCGGCTGCTGCGGCCCGCCGCGGGTGAGGTCACGTTGGACGGCCGGTCGTTGGCGTCGTTCAAGCCCAAAGAGTTCGCGCGCACCGTGGGGCTGTTGCCGCAGTCGTCCATCGCGCCCGAGGGCATCACGGTGGTCGACCTGGTGAGCCGTGGCCGATTCCCTTATCAGAAGCTGGTGCGGCAGTGGACCGACGCAGACGAGGCCGCAGTCCGCGACGCGATGACGGCCACCAACGTGGCCGAACTGGCCACCCGTGAGGTGGCCGAGCTGTCGGGGGGCCAGCGGCAGCGGGTGTGGGCGGCCATGGCGATCGCCCAGCAGACGCCGATTCTGCTGCTGGACGAGCCGACCACCTACCTCGATCTCACCCACCAGATCGAGATGCTCGACCTGTTCGCCCGCCTGCATCGGGCCGGCACCACCATCGTGGCGGTGCTGCACGACCTCAACCAGGCGGCCCGCTACGCCACTCACCTGATCGTGCTCAAGGCCGGTGAGGTGATCGCGACCGGCGCGCCGTCCGAGGTGTTGACCGAACACCTGGTGCGCGAGGTGTTCGAACTGAACTGCGTGGTGATGCCCGACCCCGTCTCGGGAACGCCGTTGATCGTGCCGACGGACGGCGAGTGGCGCTGAGTGGGGACGGTTCCTAACTCGCGCCACCCCCACATCTAGTGGTGCGGACCGATGTGGCGCGCTATAGGAACCGTCCCCAACTCGCGCCAGGTCAGTTGAGCCGCGTGAGCGCCACCAGGTCGTAGTTCACCGCTCCGGACGGCACCGTGCTGTGGCAGGTGAGCAATTCGGGCGGACGAGCCTGATGCCGCACGTCCACCCGGTAGGTGCGACCCTCGGCCGACAGCGTCACCGAGAACAGGGTGCCGTCGCGGCGCAGCCGCTGCACCCGCACGGCGTCCACCTCGCGCAAACCGAGGCGCTCGCGCAGCGCGTGCTCCGCGGCCTGCTCGGGCCAGGGCACCGTGCAGTGCCCGCGGTAGTGCGGCAGGGTCAACAGGCCGGCGAGGTGGTCGGCCACCACGTCGGGGGCCTCGTCGGGGGTCAGCCGTCCGTAACTGTGCGCCTGCGGCATCACCAGCAGGTTGGCGGCGAACCGGTCACCGCCCAGGTGCGAGCTCTCCCAGGTGAGATCGGGCCACCGGGCGGCGATGGCCGCAGCCAGCGGACGGCCACGCTCGGCGCAGCAGGCGTCGTGCCGGCCGTGGGTGCACACCAGCAGCACCGGCTCGTGGTGCGCGCTCAGCCCCACACCCGCCCCGCCGACGATGCCGTCGAGGTCGAACTGAGCCACCTCGGCCAGGTTGTCGACCGTCGTGGTCTCGCACCACCCGTAGCGGGCGTTGATCACGAACACGCGACGGGGCCCGGTGAGGTAGCGGCCCGGCCGGCGAATCAGCAGCGGACGCACCCCCAACTCGCGATGCCAGTGCAGCAGCGGCTCACGCACCGGCCCCGGCAGGCGTTGGCTGCGCAGAATCTCGGGCCCCCACGGGCCCGGGTCCTCCAGCAGCAGAAAGTGCCGCACCGTCGAGGCCGTGCCGGCCAGGGGTTCGCCGCGCTGCTCACTCGCCACCGAGCAGCGCACGGTCATCGGACGACTTCCAGCAGTCCTTCGCGCACCATCCGCCGGGTCAGCACGATCGCGCCCGCCGCGTCGAGGTGGTCGTGCAGGTCACGCGGCCGCAGCTCGTCGTGGGCCAACAACTCGCGCACCGCCGGTTCGATGCGAGCCGGCACGGTGACCCGGCGATCGCCCAGCAGTAGATGCAGCCGCTCCCCCGCCGGACGCAGCAGGCACGTGCTGCCCGCCCGTCGGCGCAGCAGGGTGTCGTCGTCGATGCCGGGCGCGTTCAGCACGTCGAGTAGCGCGCCGCCGAGCAGCGGCTGCCGTCCGGTGGCGAAGGCACGTTCGTGGGTGGCGACCACGCCCGCCGCGTCGGCGTCACGCACGGCGTCGGCGAAGGTCGCCAACCGGTCGCGAAGGGCGGCGGCCAGGGCCTCGGGGTCGTCGAACAGAGCCGCCGGTAGCGGGTCGTCCGCGGCCGCCAGCAAGGGGTCGACGACGCGTTTGAGCAGGTCGCGCCACACGTAACGGTTAATGCCCACCGTGACGTGCAGCGAGGCGGTGGCCTGCGTGCGGGCCGCGTGCGGGGTGCCGGTGGGCAGGTACATCGACACGCCGGGCACCATGTCGACCTGATGGACGCCCTCGGCGTCATGCACCTCCCACTGCTTGGCCCCGAACGTCTGAAACACGAACACGTCGTGGGTGTCTGAATGCAGCGCGAAGCCCTGCGAACCCGGCGGGGTCAGGTAGGCGTTGGCCTGGCAGGGGTGCCCCAACTGCTCTTCGAGCCCTCGGACGAGCTCGCGCAGCGGCTGCCAGTAGCGCTGCAGCCCCTGAAACACGATGGTGGCGCCGTCTGCGAACTCGTCGAGCACCTTGCGGGCGTCGACCAGGCCGGTGAGCGGCTTGCCCGCGATCGTGGCGTGTTTGGTGAATCGCGCTTCGGGCAGCACCGAGCCGCTCTTGGCCAGCCGCAGCTGAGGCGTGCGCAGCGCGTTCTCGGTGATCAGGTGGTCGGCCTGGTCGATGCCGAAGATGCCCTCGAGCAGACCAGGCTCGACGTGATGCACGAGAATCCGGCGACCCCACACCTCGCGAACGAAGGTGTCGGGGTCGCCGGACAGAATGCTGAGCGGGTTCATGCTCAGGCGTCTACTCCGTCGGCGTCGCCACCATCGGTGCCGTCACCGTCCGTGCCGTCACCGTCCACACCATCGGTGCCGTCACCGTCGGTGCCGTCGCCATCCACACCGTCGGTGCCGTCACCATCGGTGCCGTCACCGTCAACACCGTCGGCGTCGCCGACCGGGCCCGAACCGGGTACTGCGTCGCTGACGATCTCGTCGTCAGACAGGCTTTCGGTCATGATCTCTCCTTCGTGATCGGCGCCGCCGGTTGCGACGAGGGGTTCTGTTGCCAACTTAGTGCGCGGCCCGCACCGCGACCAGCCCGCTCAGGGGTGTAACGGACGGCTCACCGTCGCTCGCCGAGGTACGCCACGACGCGCTCGATGATCGCCTGCTCGGCGCTCGCCCGGTCGACGCTCGGCATACCGTCGCCCGCCTGCGGGCCGTAGCGGCCGAAGAAGGCGTGCACCGAGCCTGGAACAACCTCCAGCCGACTGCTGGGCGACAGTTGCGCCATGCCACCTCGAACCTTGGCCGCGTCAGCCACCTGGTCGTTCTCGCCCATCAACGAGAGGCTCGAAAAGCGGGTGCCGGTCAGGTCGATGCCGCCGGCCGGGTAGGCGGCGAGCAGAATCAGGCCGCTGAGTTTATCGGCGTGACGCGAGGCGTAGTCGGCGGCCATCGCGCCGCCCAACGAGTGCCCCCCGATCACCACCGTGCGGCCGGCCGCGTAGTGGGCGATCAGGGCGTCCGCCCGGTCTTTGCCGGTGACCGCGAGGTCGGCGAAGAACTCGGGAATGACCGTCTGCACACCCTGCTCGGCCAGCGCGCGGCCCAGCCACTCGTACGCCTGCGGACGCACCAAGCCCCCTGGGTACAGCACCAACAGCAGGTCGCCGTCGCTGGTTTCGGGCCTGATCGACAGCACCCGTCCGCCGACGTCGTCGAGGCTCACCCTCGCACGCGCCGAGGCTGCGTCGGTGATGGCGTCCTGGCCCGGCACCAGCGCCGGACGGAACACGAACGGCTGCGCCCATGCGATGCCGTAGCCGAGCAGCCCGACGACGATCAGTAGCAGCGCACGACGAAGACGGGTCATGCCCCGACCCTAGGCCCAACGTGGGACGAGAATTGCGATACATCTGCGGGGGGTAATACTTTGCTTTAGGTTAGGCAAGGCTAACCGACTGACACTCACCAAACAGAAGCAGCGAACCGCACGTGCTGGCAACCTTCATCATCGGCCTCCGCGAGGGCCTCGAGGCCGCGCTCATCGTCGGCATCATCGCCGCGTTCCTGCGCCGCAACGGCCGCTCGCTCACCCCGATGCTGATCGGCGTCGGGGCCGCGGTGCTGCTCAGCCTGGCGGTCGGTATCGGCCTCAAGCTCGTCGAACAGAGCCTCCCCCAGGCCGCCCAAGAGGGCATGGAGGCGATCATCGGCGTCGTCGCCATCGTGTTCGTCACCGGCATGATCCTGTGGATGACCACCAACGCGCGTGGTCTGAAACGTGACCTCGAAGCGCACGCCACCGAGGCGCTCGGCGAGGGCACCAGCCGAGCACTGGTGCTGATGGCGTTTTTGGCCGTGCTCAAAGAGGGCTTCGAGACCTCGGTGTTTCTGCTCGCCACGTTCTCGGCCTCGACCAACGCCGGCCTGGCGGCCACCGGCGCAGCGCTGGGCATTCTCACCTCGGTGGTCATCGGCTACGGCCTGTTCACCGGCGGCATGAAGCTCAACCTGGGCAAGTTCTTCAGCTACACCAGCGGGTTTCTGCTGCTGGTCGCGGCCGGCCTCGTGGTGAGCACGCTGGGCACCATGCATGAGGCCGGGTGGCTCAACGCCGGGCAGCAGCGCGTGCTCGACCTGTCGTGGCTCGCCCCCACCGGTTCGGTGCAGGGCGCTCTGTTCACCGGGGTGCTCGGCATTCCGCCCTACCCGGTGCTGATTCAGGTGGTGGGCTGGTTCGCGTACCTGATTCCGATGTGCGCCTACCTCTACTGGCCCAAGAAGCTCCGGCCGGACGCGCGGGGCGCAGTCCGCCTGCGCTACGCCGTCGCCGGGGCCCTCGGCGTGGGGGCAGTGGTGATGGTCGCCGCCGTCGGCCCGGCCACCATGCAGTCGCTCGGGGCCGCCACCGTGGTCGATGCGCAGGGCAGTCAGGTCGGCACGATCGCCGTCGCCGGCAGTACCGCCACCCTGACCGTCGGCTCACAAGCCAACCCCGTCGACCTCACCCAGGGTCAGTCGGTCGCCCACGCCACGGTGCCCGACGCCGTGCAGTACACGATGCCGGTGCAGGCCGCCACCGCCGGCCTGCCGGCTCAGCTCACCCTGGACGAACTCGTGCAACTCAACGGCGGACGGCTGCCGGTCGGCGTCAACCCCGACGTGGCCAAGGGCCCGTTCACCACCACGTGGACGCACGCCGGCGACCGCACCCTGTGGCTGACCAACGGCGAAGTGCTCGACTTCAACCAGACCTCGACGATCGCCGTGACGATTGCTGGCGGGGGCCTGCCGAACCCGCGCACCCTCACCGTCGCCGGCACCCTGCCCGACGGCACGGCCGTGGCGTCCGGTTCTCTCACAGCCGACCCCACACACGTCACGAGGGCGGCGAGCGCCGCCACCCAACTGCGCGTCGACCAGCAGGAACGCACGTTCTGGGGCCGGGTGTTCCCCGGTGTTCTGCTGCTCACCGCCCTGCTCACCCTGTTCACCGCCGTCCGCGCCCAGCGCCGGCTGACCTCGGTGGCCGAACCGGCTGCCACCCCCGTGCCAGCAACAAGGAGGAATCTCAATGTCTAGGTTCACAGCGGCCGCCGGTGTCGCGGTCGCGGCGGTGGCCCTCACCACCGCCGCGTGCGCCACCACGGCGCCCACCACCCAGACCAGCGGCACCGCGTCGGCGTCCGCGCCGGCCGACGGCAGCGCCCCGGTCACCGGTGGTGCCGCCCAGGTGAAGGTGACGCTCACCAACAACGGCAGCGACACCTGCGCCGCAGACTTCACCACGGCGCCGGCCGGCCCCGTCACGTTCACCGTCGAGAACGTCAGCGCCAGCGGCATCACCGAGGTCGAGTTGCAGAACGAGCTCAAGATTCTGGGCGAGAAAGAGAACCTGGCCCCGGGGCTGCCGGCCAGCAGCTTCACCGTCACCCTGGACGGCGGCACGTACACGCTGTACTGCCTGGGCGCGACCCCCGAAACCCAGACGTTCACCGTCACCGGCCAGGCCGCCGCGTCGCCGACCGGCAGCACGGCGACGCTGCTCAACGCCGGCGCCAAGGACTACGCCACCTGGGTGGTTGGCCAGTCCGAGGAGCTGAAGACCGCAGTCACCAACCTGAAGACCGCCATCGACGCCGGCGACCTCGCCAAGTCGAAGGCCGCCTACGTCAACGCCCGCACCTTCTACGAGAAGATCGAGTCCGACGTCGAGGGCTTCGTGATGCCCGGCTTCAAGGTGGGCGACAACAAGGGCAACCTCGACTACCTGATCGACATGCGGGCGTCCAACCTCGACGAGAAGGTCGGCTGGTCGGGCTTCCACGCCATCGAGCGCGACCTGTGGAAGACCGGCACGATCGGCGACAGCACCAAGAAGTACTCCGCCGACCTCGAGACCAACGTCGGCAAGCTGGTCGACGTGGTGAAGACCCTCACCTTCAAGCCCGAAGACCTCGCCAACGGCGCGGCCGCCCTGCTCGAAGAGGTGCAGTCGAACAAGATCACCGGCGAAGAAGAAGAGTTCAGCCACACCGACCTGATCGACTTCGCCGCCAACGTCGAAGGCGCCCGGCAGGCGTTCGCCTACCTGCAGCCCGGGCTGGAGAAGATCGACGCCGCCTTGATGACCGAGGTCGTCACCCAGTTCGATAACGTGGACGCCGAGTTGGCCAAGCTGCGCGACTCCAGCGCGCTGGGCGGGTACATCACCTGGAACGACGCCAACAGGGCCAAATACCGCAAGACGCTGAGCCAGGCGGTGCTGAGCCTGCAGCAGCCGATGCAGAAGATCGCCGAGAAGGTCGCCACCGCCCAGTAAGGGCCGGCTTTGGACGACTGCCGAGACACAAGGTCGGGGACGGAACAGATGACGCAGGACGCCGGCGAACACTCGCAGGTCGACGATGCTTCGGCGACCGCTCCGCCTCCGCCTGCGGGCTCGGCAGGGTTCTCACGGCGTCGGCTCGTGGTCGGCGCCGCCGGCGGTGCCGTTGCGGGGGCTGCTGTCGGGGCGGGCATCACCGCCGCCGTACTGCGGCCCGCGGCCGCAGCGGGGGCTGACACTGCCCCGGAGGCCACCGATTCGGTCGAACTGAACAAGTCGGTGCCGTTCTACGACCAGGTGAACCAGGCCGGCATTCGCACCCCGCCGCAGCGGCACTGCGTCTACATGACGTTCAATCTCACCGCGGGCGCCACCAGGCAGTCGCTGCAGGTGCTGCTCGCCCGTTGGTCGGCGGCGATCAGCCAGCTGGTGCAGGGCAGGCCGATCGGGCCGATCGAGCCGGCGCGGCCCGACGCCGTGGGCACCGACACCGGCGAGGCCGAGGGCCTGGCCCCGGCGTCGCTGACCGTCACCGTGGGGCTGGGGCCCGGCGTGTTCGACGACCGGTTCGACCTGGCCGACAAGCGTCCGGCGTTGTTGCAGCCATTGCCCCGCATTCCCGGCGACACGCTGAAACCCGAGCTGACCGGCGGCGACCTGTCGATTCAGGCGTGCGCGGACGACCCTCAGGTCGCCTATCACGCGGTGCGCAACCTGGCCCGCATGGTCACCAGCACCGCCCAGACGCACTGGGTGGTGCTCGGCTTCGGCCGGGCCAGCGCCGGGCCCGGGCAAGAGACGCCGCGCAACCTGATGGGCTTCAAGGACGGCACCCGCAACGTCAGCTCCGACGCCGACTACGACCAGTTCGTCTGGCTCAAAGACGCCGGCTGGATGACCGGCGGCACCTACCAGGTGGCCCGCAAGATTCTGATGACCATCGAAACATGGGACTTCGACCGCATCAGCGACCAGCAGCGCATCTTCGGCCGCACCAAGGACGAAGGCGCCCCGCTGAGCGGTGAGAAGGAGTTCGACACCCCCGACTTCGCGCTGAAGACCGACGGCGCCCACGTGATCGACCAGGCCTCGCACATCGCCCTGGCCGCGCCCGAGAACAACGCCGGGGTGAAGATTCTGCGCCGCGGCTACAACTTCACCGACGGGCTCAACGACCAGGGCCTGCTCGACGCCGGGCTGCTGTTCATCAGCTACCAGAACGACCCGCAGCATTTCGTCGACCTGCAGGCCAAGCTGGGCCGCTTCGACCTGCTCAACGAGTACATCAGGCACGTCGGGTCGGCGATCTTCGCCGTTCCGCCGGCCCCCAAGACCGGCCGCTACATCGCTCAGGAACTCTTCGAGTAACCCCGACCGTGCGCCACGTGCGCTCCCGCCGGCTATTCGTCATCCGGGCGAACGCCGGGATCTCCCCCACCGCGGTCTCGATCCCGAGGCAGACGACGATTGAGACCCGCCCGCGCCGAGGCGTCCGTCCGTAGAAGTACGCAGTCTCGTATCTCCCCCGGCAGAGGCCGCTCTATCAGCAAGGCGACCAAAGCCCCGGCTCGATCGAGCCGGCTCACGAGGGGGAACTCATGACGAAGCCTTGCACCACCACGCCCGCGCGCAGGTTCGGCCTGCGCGTACTGGCCGCCGGTGTATCGGCGCTGGCCGGGCTGGCCATGCTGCCGGGCAGCGCTCCGCGCGCCGACGCGGCGCCGATACGCACCCAGAACGGGTGGTCGGTGCTGCTGTGCAAGATGTCGGACGTGGCCGCCACACCGCAAACGCCCACGTTCTTCAGCCAGTTCTTCGGTGCCGCCGGCGCCGGCATGAACGGCCTGTACGACTTCTTCAACAACCAGAGCTACGGCAAGGTGAAGATCAACGCCGACGTGCGCGGGTGGTACACCATGCCGTACACGCAGGCCACCGAGGCTGCCAAGTCGCGCTGGGACAAGATCAACGACTGCGTGGCCACCGCGGCGTCCAACGGCTACACGGTGCCGGCCGGCAACCGCATCGCGGTGATCATCAACGCCCAGATGGACTCGGGCGCCTCGGGCGGTCGGGTGCTGCTCGACCCGGGTGCCTGGAACGTGCGGTTCGCCGCCCACGAGATGGGTCACGGCTACGACCTGGGGCATTCGTTCAGCAACGACCTGACCTACCAGAACGCGTCGTGGTCGCAGCCCGGCGAATACGACGACATGTGGGACCAGATGAGCGCCCAACACGTCTACAGCGTCAACGGCGGAACCTTCGGCGAAACCGGCGTCGGGTTCAACGCGTTCAACCGCGACAAGCTCGGCTGGCTGCCGATGAACAAGGTGCGCACCTTCGGGTCGGCTGGTGAGACCTCGGCCACCGTGCGCATCGCGCCGCTGCAGGCGCGCACCCGCAGCGGTTCGCTGCTCGTGCGGGTGCCGTTCAACCCCGGCGACCTGTTCAACTACTACACCGTCGAGTACCAGCTGAAGAGCGGCTGGTCGCGGGGCATTCCGAAGAGCACCGTGTTGATCCACGAGGTGAAGAACGGCAGGCCCACGCTGCTGCGGTCACTGGGCACCGCGGGCAAGCCGCCGGCCCAGTCGGTGAGCGCCAATGGTGTGACGATCAAGGTCACCTCGACCGGCACGACCGCCCTGGTGAAGATCACCTCGCAGATCGCCGACCGCTGTCTGCAGGGCTGGGTGTGGCGCGAGGCCCGATCCAGCGACCACGTCTGCGTCACCGGCGCGACCCGTTCGCAGGTGGCCGCCGACAACGCCGTGAAGGCGAGCCGCTGGGTGAACGGCGCCTACGGGCCGCACACCTGTGTGCAGGGCTACGTGTGGCGCGAGGCCTACGCCGGTGACGACGTCTGTGTTACCGGAACTCAGCGCTCGCAGGCCGCGGCCGACAACGCCCAGGCGTCCGCTCGGCGCAACCCGGCCCGGTTCGTCTACGGCCCCAACACCTGCGCGCAGGGGTACGTGTGGCGGCAGGGCGACGCCTACGACTACGTCTGCGTCACCGGCTCGACCCGTTCGCAGGTGGCCGCCGACAACGCGGTGAAGGCCAGCCGCTGGGTGAACGGCGCCTACGGTCCGCACACCTGCGTGCAGGGCTACGTGTGGCGTGAGGCGTGGGTGGGCGACGACGTGTGCGTCACCGGCGCGCAGCGCACCCAGGCCCGGGTCGACAACGCCGATTCGCGCAACCGGGTGGCCCGCATCTCGGGCTGACCGATCGAGGTACCGACTGCCCGGGGGTGACTCCCCCGGGCCGTTTCGCGCCTCGGTGGTAATTGCTCGTATCGCGGCCGGGGCTCGTGCATCCGTAGCGTGAAGATGCCCGCGAGGGAGGGCACACGAACCGGGGGCCGTGATGGGACTTCAAGAGAACGCCGCGTACTACCAGAAGGTCGGTGGGCTGCTCACCGATTGGGGCTGGGACGACTTTCTGAACTGGTGGCCGGGGTGGCAGACCCGCACCAACAGCGGCCCGGTGAAGACACCGCTGGCCGTCACCGTGCACCACACCGGCGGGGTGGCGACCGCGACCAGCTACCTGATCAACCCGGTCGACCGGCCGAAACTCAAGGTGCTGGCCAACATTCACATCGACGCCCTCGAGCGGCGGATCAGGTTCATCTGCGCGGGTGGCGCCAGCCACGGCGGCTACACCTACCAACCCTGCTACGACCGGGTGATCGCCGGCACGGCACCGCTCGATCGCGACCTGGTGCCCGGCCCTGATTCGACCACGTTCTCGATCAACCGGGTCACGGTGGGCATCGAGATCGACGGCGCCGGCGGTGCCGACGAGTGGGACGACTGGACCTACCGGGCCGCCGTCGCCACCGCGGCCGCCTGCCAGCTGGCTGGCGAGTGGCCACTCGCTGACTCGCCACGGGTGGGCGCCCACAAGGAACACACCCTGCGCAAACCCGGGGACCCGTTCGTGAACATGGGCCGGTTCCGCACCGACGTGCTGGCCTGTCTCGCGGCGCCGTGGGGGCCGACCGCTGGACGTCCCGACTTCGTGTTGGGCGACCGGGTGCTGTCGCGCCTGGGCAACGATGTCGGCTCGGACGTCGCCGACCTGGTCACGCTGCTGATCGCGGTGGGCAATGCGCTGCCGCCGGGCAACGTCTTCAACGCGGCCGTCGAGGCGGCGGTGATCGCGTTTCAGACCGGCCACGGGCTGACCGCTGACGGAGTCGTCCGGCTCGACACGGTGCAGGCGCTACGGCAGGCGCTCACTCAGTCGAGCACCGATGACGACGACACTCCCGAGGTGATGGACGACGTCCCGGCCCCGGTGGTGCAGCCGCCGGCGACCAGGCGCAAGTTCCGGTTCGGGCAGGCGAACCTCGAGGCGCAGCGGTTCGGCGGCCTGCTCAACATCAGCGACGACCGCGGCGAGTTCCTACGTGACGAGATGAAGTGCTCGGTCTACGCCCTGTGCGAGGTGACCGAGGCGGCCCGCGACGCGATTCGCGCGGTGCTCGGCGCCGACCGCTACAAGGTCTGGACCGTCGGCTACGTCTGCGTGCTGTGGGACTCGACGAAGTGGCAGCACGCCGGCAAGCAGACCGTCGACTTCGGCAACGACATTCACGGGGCCGTCCGGGTCACCTTGGAGGACGTCGAAGGCAGCGGCCTGAGCATGGACGTGATCTCGATTCACGTGCGGCCGGGGGCTGCGATCGGCGGGTCGGACGCGCACATTCTCGCCACCAAGAAGAGCGACATTCGCAAGGCCATCAGGGCTCTCGTGCGACCAGGCGTTCCCACCGTGATCGCGGGCGACTTCAACACACCGAAGGCGGCCGACGTCATCGAACCGTTCGGCTTCACCCGGCTGACCAAGGCGATCGACACCCTGAACGAGCCGGGTGACCAGAGGTTGGATGCAACCTTCGTCACGCCCGGTCTCAAGCTGCGCAGCCAGAAGCTGATCGACCCCGGCGACGTGAGTGACCACAAGGTCTGGCTGCTGAAGAACACCCTGACCCAGTCGAACAACTGATCAGCCACTCCGGCGACGCGAGCCCGTCGGCTACGATAGCGCCGCGAAACGCGTCGTCGGGGGCGGTAGCTCAGCCGGTCAGAGCAGGGGACTCATAATCCCTGGGTCGCGGGTTCGAGCCCCGCCCGCCCCACCGTTGGGCCGAGTCCGCCCTCACCGTCATACGGTGGGGTACCGCCCATCGTGCCGCGTGCCGTCATCCCGGCGGACACTTCAACGTCATCCCGGCGGACGCCGGGATCTCAAGTCGACTCCAGCATGCTGTCGGCTCCAGTTGGCTCGATACGCAAACTCGCCTCGGGTCGACACCAGGGCGTCCCCAACGGACCGGACCCGATGTGGCACGTCGCCCGACAACTTTCCAGGCCACGATGGACGCCGAGGGCTGGCTCCACGAGGAGCGCAAGCTGATCGAGGCCAACGAGTGGTCTCCCCCGAAACACCGGGCCGAAAAGGCGCGGGGCGCGGCGAAGACCCCCGACTTCGAGACCTACGCGAAGAAGTGGATCGCGAAGCGGCGCACCGACAAGGGCGAGCCGCTGAGGGCGTCCACGAGGGCCAACTACGAGGCGACGCTGGAGCACCACCTGGTGACGACCTTCGGACGGATGCGGCTCCGGGACATCACCAAGGGCGCAGTGCGCCGCTGGTACGAGGACGCCATGGAGGGCAACTCGGACAACCCGCGGGCGATCTCGAAGGCGTACGGGCTGATGCGGGCGATCATGAACAGCGCCGTCGACGAGGACCTGATCGAGGCCAGCCCGGTGCACATCCGCGGCGCCGGCTACCAGCCGAAGCGGCGCCGGCTCGAACCCGCCTCGATCGAGGAACTCGACGTGATCGTCGAGAACATGCCCGAGAAGTGGAAGCTGATGGTGCTCCTCGCCTCCTGGTGCGCCCTGCGCTACGGCGAAATCGCCGAGCTGCGCCGCAAGGACATCAAGCTGCGCCACGTCGGCGGCCGCTGGACCGGCGTGATCCAGGTGCGCCGAGGCGTGGTCTGGGTGAACCGCAAGATCCAGGTCGAGCCGCCGAAGTCGGAGGCGGGCATCCGTGACGTGGCCATCCCGCCACACCTCATCCCGATCATCAAGGCGCATCTGGAGACCTTCGCGGCGCCCGGCCAGGAGGGTCTGCTCTTCCCTGCCGCCAACGGACGCCAGCAGTGGCCGTCGACCATCACCAGCTACTTCAAGAAGGCGGCAACGATCGCCGGGCGCTCCGACCTTCGCTTCCACGACCTCCGCCACACCGGCGCTGTGATGGCCGCCCAACAGGGAGCCACGCTCGCCGATCTCCAATCGCGCCTCGGTCACTCAACGGCGAATGCCGCGCTGCTCTACCAGCACACAGCAAAGGGGCGTGATCAGTTGATCGCCGACGCACTCTCGCGATTGGCCACATGAAGGGGCACCTACATCGGCAAAGCGTCCGGTTTCGCCACTCAACACCATGGGACGGCGATAGCCTCACACGGAACACTCCACATCGGAGGCCTCGTGTCGATCCCATCGCAGTTACTCAGGAGCCTGTGCGAGCCTGGCGGTGGACGGATTGTCTTCGTACTAGGCGCCGGAGCATCGATGGATCCACCAACGTCATTGAAGAGCGGCGCCCGAGTGTCGATGGATGCGCACCACCGACTCGTTAACGACGGCCTGCTGTCACCTGGTGACGTTGTGAACGATTGGGATCTTGCTGAACTTGCGGATGTTGTGTGGAACAAGTTCGGCAGCCAGAAGGAACTAACTGACCGTCTGCCTCGCCACGACTGGCGAATGGCTGAGCCAAATCGAGGGCACCATGAGGCTGCCGCTCTCCTCGCGGAAGGCGCAGTCCGCTCGGTCCTCACTATCAACTATGACCTAGCGCAAGAGCACGCGCTCGTCGATGTGAACGGTCGCTCAACCATGACCACGGTTGTCAGGGGTCCGGAAGATACTGACTCGCTCTCTGGACGCACACTCGTCTACCTGCACCGAAGTTGCGACGCGGACAGCAAGGACTGGATTCTCCGCGCGTCCATCATCGCAGACACGGCCATCCAGGTCTGGGAGTCCGCGATCGCGGACTCGATCCTGATGTCTCCGGTGGTTGTCTTCGTCGGCCTCGGCAGCCCTGCGCCGATCCTCGCTGAGACTGTTTCCCGGCTCGTGACGCGGACGGGAATCTCGTGCTACCTAGTGGACCCGACGGAGCCTGACCCCACCGACTCAACCACCTTCTATGCGTCGCTCAATGGGAGCGCGACTCACATAGGGATGACTTGGTGCGACTTCGCAAGTGAGCTTGCCGACCGCCTCCGCGATGACGTCGTTGGGCGCCTTCTCGACGCGAGTTGCACGAGGCTGTCTGAGCTCGGTGGGCACTCAAATGCATGGCCCGCTCTTCGCACGGCCATGCTGAAGGTCCCACTCCATCAACTCGGTCGCAAGCGTGCTTCGTGGCTCCTGCGGCGCCAGACGTACTGTCTCGAGACCGAGGTTGACACCGCGCTGTTGGGCGACCTGTTCGCCGCTGTAGCCGCAGTGGCTGAGGCTGTCCACGCGACTTCGATCGCACTTGATGGACGAGGCAACGTCCGCCTTGGCATGGTCAGTGGGAACACCGTGCCCATGCGAATCGCCAATGTCGCCGGGCAGAGCACATGGAATACCGTTGCCACAGAGCTCTCGCGAGAACTCGACGCCTGGCCGGCCCCCGACTACCGTCTGGTTCTCTTCTCGAATCCAGACCCCACGCCGGATCTTGCGCCAATCGATCTGGTGCGCTCGGGAGACCCGGTCGATCTGATCAGGGGCGCTGACCAGATCGTCGCCCTCGGTACGGCGGAGGCCGTGAGCCTTGCGACGGCTGACGCAGCAGCACTAGCAAGAAGGATCTGCGCATGATCGAGTCATCAACAGTCCTGGACACTGTCGACAACCTCCTTCAGCGGTCCGGGATGCGCCGCGTGCCCGTGACCAAGGCGACGACCTACTTGGCACGGGTTTTCGAGAGCTCTGATGCACTGGTCGGCTTGGCAGCGTTCGAAACGAGCAGCGAGTTGGCGGATCAGTGGACGGACGCGGAGGAAGCACTCACGAGGTTCGCGAGCTCGCACTTGGATGCTCAAGACCCGAAGGCGTGGGATCTTTACCTCGTTCTGATCACGGGTGATAGGTCCATGAGCAACGAGGAGGCGCTCGAGCGAGCGCGCATCGATACGAGACGCGCTCGCAAACTGACTGTTGCAGCTGGCGATCGCCAGGGAGACACCGTGTTGGGAGCGTTCGTCAGGCGGCAAATCGCCGGCCTGCTTCCGATTCCCGAGATCGAGCGAGGGCGGGTCGAAGATCCCGTGGAGGAAGTGGCCATTGCTTTCGGACCTACGTCTCCCATCCCCAGCCTTGTGAGGGCTTATACGAGCGGCGAACCACTAATGGCCGAGTTGCACCACTGGATCACAGGCGAGCAGAACGGGGGTCTCGATCGATGAATCTCACCTCTTTGCAAGTTTCCGGATTCTGTGGAATCGCGTCGGAACTCGAGTTCGACCTGAACGCGCGCATTGTGATTCTCGCCGGCCGGAACGGCCTCGGCAAGACGACAGTCTGCGACGCAATCATCTGGGTCCTCACGGGCACTCATCCACGCGGCGCCGAACCGCAGAACGTGTACACAAGCACTCCTGCAACGGTTACCTTGTCTGGGTCCTCGGGTGTGGGGAGCTGGAAGATCACTCGGACGGCCAGGGCGAGCGGAGGTGAGCTTGCCATACAACATGAAGGCTCAGCATTGCAGGGTTTAGCGGCGCAAGAGTGGCTTGATCGGGAGCTGTTTCCTCATCAAGACCTCTCCGAATCCGTGGCCGGGCTACTTTCCGACAGTGTCTATCTGCAACAGGAGACACTGAGAGCATTCCTGAGCAGCAAGTCCGACGACGAACGGTTTGCCGGACTAGCCCGGATGGTTGGTGCCCGTCGCCTTTCGCAGTTTGTCGATGACTTCGACTCAGAGCGCCGCCGGTGGTCGAAGTCCATCAAGGCGCGCGAGGAGGAGGTCGCGGCTGCAGAATTGGGGCTTCAATCGCTCAGATCTGACCTAATTTCCATGGAAGCCCAACTCGGCGAGGCAGCGATGGCCAACGATGGGCCGTCGTGGGATTCGTGGGTTCACGAAGTAACGATGCTTTCCGGCGCCCCACTGCCCGAGTCAGTGACCGACAGGGAAATCGCAAGGCTCACCTCAGCCCTTAGCCGGACAGAGGCGAAACTGGTCAACGACCTGTCGCGGCTCGACGTTCTCGGCGACGAACTAGCCGTCGCGCCCACTCGGGTGGACGGTCTAGCTCAGGACTCCAGGGATCGCGAACGCTCGCGGGTCGAGTCCGCTTCGAGAGCCTTGCACAATGCGGAGGCTGCCGCGGCACAAGCGGAGGCCGTGGCGGCGGAAGCCCGCTCTCGGGTTCGAGCGCTGGAGCTCCACCAGCAGCAGATGGCCCAACTGGCTGATCTTGCTCTCGAACTCCTCGGATCTCACTGCCCGGTGTGTGACCAGGTTATTGACCCACAAGCTGTCTCCGTTCGACTTCGCCGGCTCCGGTCGCTCGATGAGAACCTGGATCTGGCCGACGCGGCCGGCCTTTCTGCCTCACTGCAGGCAGCATCGGAAGCCGGTGCTCAGCGCGACATGTGTCTCGCCGAGCTCCAGTCGGCAAGAGCAGCACTGCAGCGCATCGAGGAGGAGTACCAGCGGGAAGCAATTCAGCAGGAGACCCGCGAACGGATCCTTCGCGATCTAGGCCTCACGCCGGGAGACGGTGTGAGTGAGCAGATCGGGCGCCGACGGCTTGGGATTCAAGGTGCACTGGATCGGATTCACTCACTTCGTGCGACGGCTACGGGGTTCAGCGAGCAGATTCAGATGGAAGGCATGCGGCGACGCCTTGATGCAGGCCGCGCGCAACTCGCTGAGCTGAACTCCGATCTCACTGACCGCCGAGACGACCTCCACAGCGCGCAGCGGACGGCGCGGGTCGCGACGGAAGTCTCAGCAAATCTGAAGCACGCATCTGATGAACTCGTCTCGCGACGCCTAGAGGAGATTCAGCCCTTGCTCGACCATCTCTATGCCGCGGTCGATCCGCACCCAACATTCAGGTCCATTCGGCTTGCGACACGCGTGTACTACGGACATCCGCGACTGGATCCCGTTGTCGCGGATGACGAAATGGGTATTGAGATCCGAGACCCTTCCCTGACGCTGTCTACGTCTCAGTCAAATGCGCTCGCGGTTGCGATATTTCTCGCATTCAGTCTGGGGCTCTCACCAAGCTCACTCGATACTTTGCTCCTCGATGATCCTTTGCAGAACCTAGACGACGTCCATTTGCTGGGGCTCGTCGACGTGCTACGGCACGTTCGATCTCGGAGGCAACTCATTGTCACCGCGCACGATAAGTCGTTCGCCCGCCTGCTGGCGCGCAAGCTTCGCGCAACTTCCAGCACTGAGGCTGTCCTGGTCCATGAGATTGAGAGCTGGGCGCGCTCAGGTCCACGAGTCCGCACTTCACGCCTTCCGGGGTCCGACCGTCCATTCGTGTTCGCTGACGAGCAGTCCTGATCGCTAGCCCCAAGTGGGCACTCGATGTAGGAGCCTCTCGAGGTCGGTGACCCGGACGCGGATGATTCGGCGCCCCGTACGGAAGGCGGGCAGCTCGCCAGCGGCGATGCGGCGGCGCAGTGTGTGAACGCTGATGCCGAGGATGTCGGCGGCCTGGGCAAGCGAGACGAAGGCGCCCGGCTTGGTGCTCTCGATGACGGACATGGGTGTCTCCTTTTTCGTGGTGGGTGTTCAGAAGCCGACGTGATCAGGGCTGATGGTCCAGGGGGCGCTCTCGGACTCGGGTCGCGGGATCGGACGCGGCTCGACGGTTTCCCAGCGCGGCCGGCGGGAAGGATCGGCCTCTCTTGAGCAGGCCCGCTACTCGGTACCAGAGGGCGGACACTGCATGGTCGGCGGGCAGGTGCCCCTGGGCGAGCGCCTCCTTCACCACGGGGCCACACGTAGGCCGTGCACCTCGAGCTGGTGGAGGCGCTGCGCGACCTCCAGGCGGTCCGAGTCCCGGGCGATCGCGGGGTCGGCCCACGTGAGGAGTCGGCTCCACACTCCGGCCTCGATGCCGACGAGATCTTCCAGGCGTGCGTCCAAATCGTTCTGCCAGCCCCTGGCGGCGTCCGCCATCGCGGGTTCGCCAGTCGGGCGCCTGTCGGTGCCGTCGACACCCATCGCCGCCCGCCAGATCGAGATATCCACAAGCACCTCGTCGTCCCGGCGGAGGTGTGGACGACCCACTGGATTCCGTAGCCAGGCCAGGGGGACGTCCCCGGCGATGGTCGCCCTGCGGACCGCTTCCGTGAGCACCTCGACGCGCTCCGCGCGGGCCCGGAGATATGGCCCCCACGTCGCGTCCTCAGCCACCTTCGACGGGATGCCGCGCAGCCACGGCAGCGGTCCCTGCGCTCGTCCGGCACCAGTAGGTGCAGACGATGGTCGAGCACGGCCGCGGCATCGCGGGCCGTGTTCAGTTCGCCAAGTCTGGTGATCCTCCGAAACAGCGCGACCGGGTCATGGCCGTCCGCGGCGAGACCCAGCAGATCGGAGCGCAGGGTGTCCCAGGCCGGGCACTCGGTGAGCCACAGGACGAGGTTGTCGGCAGCCTGGTCGAGCCGCTGGCCGACCTCTCGCCCGAGGACCTGTTCGGCGGCCACGCCGAGCGCGTCCGTGTACCGCGCCGCGGCCGGCGCGAGGAGCTTCGTCGGGTCGTCCTGCTCGCGGAGCTGGGTGCTGGCCGACACGGGCGCGTCGTTGTGGGTGAGCGCCCGCTCCAGCCGCTCGACAGCAGTGAGCAGGTGGACCGAGTCGGTGTGTGCGAGCGCGTGCGGGTCGCCGTCGCCGACGACCTCGAGGTAGAGGTGGTTCGCCCGCCGTCCGCGGGTGAGCATCGTGTACAGCTCCTGCCGGGACTCCTCGCCGGTCGCCAGTCCGTGCATGCTGTCGGCGGTGAGCCCCTGGGCACCGTGGATCGTGGTGGCGTAGCCGAGCTCGACGCACCCGCGGACGTAGTCGGCGGGCAGCTTCACGGTGTGCTTCGTCCGCCGGCTCTGGACGCGCATGCTGCCATCAGGGAATACGCTCGCCACGCTCCACCGGTCGCCGTTCTTCACCCAGTCACGGCTGCCGACCGGCAACTGGCGGGCGTTGACGCGGGTGATCACCAGGTCGCCGGCGACTGCGATGCAGCCGTCGGCCAACTCGGTGCCGCGACCGAGCATGGTGCGGCCTTCGAGGTGGCGCCGCTGCGCGAGCCGGTTCAGCTCGGTGACGAGGTCCCTGGTCGGGGCGAGCATTAGCGGCGTCCAGGCCGTTGGCGTGGTCCTGTGTCCAGGCGTCCAGCACGGCGTGCGCCATGGTCGCCATGTCGCCGACGTGGATGCGGTCGTGGTCGAGGTAGTAGCCGAGTGCCTCGGCGCGTCCCTCTCGGAGCGCCAGCGAGGCTTCAGCTTCGGCCGGGTCGTCGAAGCGAAGCACCTCGACAAGCCGGCAGGCACCGACAGCGGCTTCGATGTCGGCCGGGACGCCGCCGGCGCCGATCGCGGACAGTTGCCGGTCGTCACCGATGAGCCGGACGCTGCCGCCGCGCCCGACGATGTGCTCGATCGCGCGGTCAAGGCTGAGGGTGTCGGCCATGCCCGCTTCGTCGATCACGACGAGGCTGTCGGCTCCGATGGCCGCCATCCACGCGGGCTGGGGCTGGTCTGGATGGTCGAGGCTCCAGGTGAGCTTGGCGAGCGTGTCGCACGGCACGTCCAGCTGGTCGGCGAGCGCCTTCGCGGCAGCCGCGGACGGAGCCAGGCCGATGACGGTGCCGCCGGATTCGGTCCAGGCCGCGCCGAGGGTGCGCATCGCGGTGGTCTTGCCGGTGCCGGCGGGCGCGATCGCGAGCTGGACGCGGCGTCCGGAGCGGGCCATCGAGCCCACCAGCTCGCGCTGCCCCGGGGTGAGCTGGGTGCCGTTGGCGAGTGCTTCGAGCATTGCGAGGTCGACGACCTCCCGGGCGACCACGCGTCCGTCGGCGCGTCCGGCGTGGGCGACGATGCGGTCCTCGGCGTCGAGGATGCGGCTGGAGGTGTACCAGTCCATGCCGGGGATGGTGTAGACGCTCTGGCCGTCGCTGCGGCGCAGCGCGTCGGGTTCCTCGATCGGGTCGTCCTTGGTGAGCCGCAGCGATCGGGTCTCCAGGGCGAGGTCGACGAGGGTGTCGACGACCCGGTCGAGCAGTTCGGTGGAGACGCCGGCTGCTCGTGCCTGCCGCAGCGCCTCAGCGCGGACGTGCCAGCCCTGCCAGGTGGACCGATCTTGCTCGACGACGCCGATAATGCGGGCGGAGGTGTCGATCAGCCAGTCGATGGTCGGTGTCTGGGCGTGGACGGGTTCGCGGCCGAACGCGGCAGCGAGCATGCGGTCCACTCCCCTGGCGCCCAGCACCTGTTCGGCCTGGATGCGCCAGGTAGCCCGCTGCTCGGCGAGCGAGCGCGGCTCGGGCTTGGCGTCGCGGGTCTCGAGGTTGGCGCGCTGGGCGAGGGCGATCATTTCGACCTCGGTGGGCGGACGGCCGTGATCAGCGAGGAAGGTGGCGGCGAGTTCGTCCCGGCGGTGTTCGATCTGTCGGCGGCGGGTCGACCAGCGCGTGTTCAGCGCCGGATCGATGCCGTCGACCTCGCGGATGGGACGCTTGCCGCGTCCGGTCGTGCGCTCGACGAACTGGATGCCGAAGGTCTCGGCGAGACCGGCCTCCAGCGCGGCGGTGTACAGCTCGGACGCGGCGACTTTCGCCTTGTAGATCAGGTTGGTGTTGAGGGCGTACCAGCGTCCGTCGCCGGCCTGCACCTTGTTGGCGATGACGAGATGCGTGTGCAGATCCGGGTCGCCGGCGCGGGTGCTGCGGTGGTCGAACGCGGCGACGACCAGGCCGCGGGCCTAGACGTTGCGGACGCCGCCTGGCCCGACCCGGCTGAACGCCTGAGTCTCCAGATAGGTGATCATCCGAGAGACGGCGCGGTGGTGCAGGTCCTCGAACTGCCGGCTGGTGGCGAGCGGAGCGAGCGCCCAGGCGGTGGAGAAAGACTTGGTCGGCGACACGGTGAGATCGACACCGGCGATCGTCGTGGCGGTCGGACGCGACCAGATCGCGACCTCACGGTGGAGCTCGCGCGGAGACTCGGGCGGCCGGCCGAACTCCTTGACGAAGAACTCGGTGGCGACCTCCGTGCGGATCTGCGCGAGCACGTCCGAATCGAGCCGGGCGTTGGGACGGCGTCCGGCTGCCATGTTGGCTGCGGCGTAGCGGCGCTTCAGCTCCTGCTTGAACTCCGGCGGACGGGTGTCGCGGACGGCGAAGGGGCGTCCGAGTCGGCACGCGTTCTCCGCCTGGCGCTCGGTCAGGCCGGCGGCGAGGGCGTCATGGCGGATCTGATCGGCGAGCGGGTGCAGGCCGTTGCCGAAGAGCGCGAGCATCTGTGCCTCGGTGACCGGGTCGCCGGCGTTGAGCCCGTCGAAGGCGTCGAGGCCGGTGCCCATCCAGACGCCCGGCGCCTCGCCCTTCTCCTCGTAGTAGGCGGCCAGACCGGTGCGCACCTGGCCGTCTTGCGCGGCCACCTGCTGGGTCAGGTAGGTGTACCCCGACCCGGCAGTCACCTTCTTCAGACTGATTGTCAACGCACACCTCCTCTCCGGCAGAAGGCCGCTCACCGTCCCTAAGCCCACGGGCGGGTCGATCAGGACGCTCGAGAGCCCAGGAGTTCGCAGGACTTCCCACGCGTTGTCCTCAGCAGTCCGCGATCGGGACGTCAGGGACGGGAGTTCTGCGTCTATACCGCCTTAAGCCTCAGAAGTGGGTCGTTCCGGACACGTTTGGCCCGATGAATCTGACGAACGGGCTGCGTGGCTCCCAGCCTCGATGGACGGCTGGCCTCGGGATGGGCCCGCGGACCAGCGATTCCCGCGGGCGACTGCCACGATGGTGGCGTGCACCCGACAGAGATGAGTCACGAGGAGTTCCCGCACTCGACGGCAACAGCCCCCGGCATGCGGGTGGTCGAGGCCGCTCGCGGCTCGTTGAACGTCTTCGTCCACCTGAACGTGCCCTACGCGATCAAGAGTGGGCGCACGCTGCATCTTCAGATCATCCAGCCGAGTCGGGACGCGACCTTCGCCGAGCCCTCCGAGGTGTTCAGCGACCGGTTCCCGTGCGTGGTGTTCGTCCAGGGCTCGGCGTGGGGCGAGCAGGCGCTGGGGGCATCGATGGCGTTCTGGTGCCGGTTCGCCGAGCGCGGCTACACGGTCGCGATCGTGGAATACCGGCCGTCCAGCCTGGCAGTGTTCCCTGCGCAGGTGCAGGACGCCAAGACCGCCGTCCGCTGGCTCCGCACCCATGCGGACGAATACTCCATCGACACCGGCCGGATCGTGATGGCCGGAGATTCCTCCGGAGGGCACACCGCCCTCATGGTCCACGCCACGCAGGACCTCGCCCAGTTCGACGACGAGCCGGGCGAGCCCCTCGACCTCAAGGCGTTCATCGATTTCTACGGGCCGACCGACCTCGGCCGGCTGAATGCCGAACCCACGACCATGGACCACTCCGACCCCGACAGTCCGGAGGGTCGCCTGCTCGGCGGGATCTCACCCTCGAGCGCACCTGCGCTGGTTCAGCAGGCCAACCCGTCGAGCCGGGTCGCGGCCGACCGGCCGCTCGCACCACTGCTGATGATCCACGGGTCGAAGGACCGGCTGATCCCCTTCGCGCAGAGCGTCTACCACTATGAAGCGCTCCGAAGCGCCCACCAGCCCGTCGAGCTCATTCAGGTTCGCGACGGGGACCACGGCATCTGGCCGGCCATCTTCAGCCAACCCACCGCCGACATCCTCGATCGGTTCATTCAGGAGCGGACGGCTTCAGCGGGCGCATAGGTCACGAGTGGTACGCGTCCCGGCGATGCACGACCGAGACGATCTCGATGACGAGACGCTGATCGACGATTCGGTAGATCACCCGGTACTCGCCCCGCCGGGCCGCATACAGCGGAGCTAGCGGTTCACGCAGAGGCTTGCCGACTCGCCGTGGGTTCGCGCGCAGAGCGCCCATGATGAACTCGAAGGCGGCCGCCGCGACCTTCTCGGGGAGATCCCGCTCGAGTGCCCGACGGGCCGTCCTCGTGAACACGACCTCATAGGGGCCCGGCACCGCGACTACTTTCCGCGTGCAGCCAGCGCGGCACGAACCTCGTCCGCGGAACTGACCTCTCCGCTCTCCAGATCGTCCAGACCTGCGCGGATCGCCTCGACCTCATCGGGACTGCTCAGGATGTCGAGCGTCTCCAGCAGGGAGTCGTAGTCATCCGCACCGAGCAGGACTGCTACCCGGTCGCCGTTGCGCGTCACCTCGAACCGCTCGTGCGTTGACACGGCCGACTCCACAAGCTTGGATAGGTTGGCCCGGGCCTCAGCCAGTGACAGTGTGGTCATGTACAGAATTCTAGCGCACAGCATCGATCTTGGGTTGTCCACAGCCGGGGGAAGGTTGCCGCAGGCCCACCGGACCAAGTGTGTAGCGGGTGTGTTGGATCGAAGCGGCGATCGTGTGGGTGGGCTCCCCTATGCTGACGATCGGATCTCAGGGAGGTGAATGTGGCGACGAAGCTGATCGTGACGGACTTGGACAACACTCTCTGGGATTGGTTCCACGTCTGGTATGCCTCGTTCTCGGCGATGCTCACAAAGCTCGAAGATCTCACCGGCCTGCCGGCGGAAGACCTGGAGCCCGAGATGCGCATGGTCCACCAAAGGGTCGGCACAACCGAGTACACGTTCGTTCTGGACGAGATGCCCTGCCTGGTGGAGCGGGCGTGGCCACGGCGTCCGAGCGAGGTCTTTGCAGAAGCTCTGGCCGTCCGGGCGCGGGTGCGACGCGCTGAGACGCGCCTCTACGATGGCGTTTTCGACACGCTCAGGCGGCTGAGTAGCGCCGGCGTGAGGGTGGTCGCCTTCACCGAGTCGAACGCGTACTGGACCGAGTGGCGCATTCGCAAGACCGGCCTGGACGGGCTCATTAACGTCCTGTTCTCGGCGCCGGATCAGGGCTTCCCAGAGGGCATGTCCCGAGACGAGCTTCGCACGAACGAACCCAGTTCCTACGGCCTCAAGGACACCGAGCATCGGACGACGCCGCCCGGCTACCTCAAGCCAGACCCGACCATCCTCACGAGCATCCTGGACGATTGCGACATCGCTCCCTCGGACGCCCTCTTCGTAGGCGACTCCTTGATCAAGGACATCGGGATGGCCAACGGCGTTGGCGTCCCTTCCGCTCACGCGGCCTACGGCGTTGCGGTAGCCAAGCCGGAGTACGAGTTGCTGCGTCGCGTGACGCACTGGTCTGATGCCGACGTAGAACGAGAGCGCGTGCTCGGCGCTGCGAATGCTCCCCACCCGACGTACGTGTTGGCGGAGTACTCGGATCTTCTAGGGGTGTGCGGTGTTTGAACGCATCCTCGAACTCTTCCGAGGGCCTGCCCCCGAACCGATCGAGGAACTCACCGCGAACGACTCGCAGTCATCGAGCGAACTCGCTGGGCTCGCGAAGCAGTGGGAAGTCGTCGTGGGCGTGCAGAAGCACTTCAATGATCTGGAGTGGAGAATCCGGAGCCTGGCACTCACTGCGCTTACAGCAATCGTGGGCTTCGCGGTCGGAACCTCGGTGGCCAACAAGTTCATCGCCGTCGGCACGTTCAAGTTCGGCTACTCGGCGTTCCTCGGCCTGCTCGGGGCGGCCATTTGGACCGCCTTCTTCATGAGCGACTACAAGTGGTACCACCCGATGCTCGGCGGCGCCGGGCTGGCGGCCAACGCGCTTGAGACCAAGCTCGGACCTCGACTTGGCCTCGACCCAGGTGAAATGCTCTCTCACCAGATCTACACCGCAAGCAAGAAGTCCGCCTGGAGGAAGGCTCACGAAACCCACTCCAGTCAGAAGCTACGGGTCTTCTACCTCGTCGGCTATCTGATCCTGGCGGCGCTCATCGTGTGGAACCTCCTCGACCTGAATCTCCCGCCACAGGCCACCCCATAGGACCGATAGTGAGGTCTTCAGGACATGCAAGAGCGAGGCGCACCGCGAACTCTCACACTGGAAGCGTGTCGGCTTGAAACGCGTCGTCCGGTAGAGCCTTGATGTAGGCGATCCGAGCGGCGATGGCAGCCTCAAAGTTGGCGAAGGACAAGTCGAAGACTGGCTCGTCGATCGTCTCCTCGCCCTTGGCCGTCGCGACGACCACGGCGGCGTCATACTGCTTCTCGCGAACGAGCCGCTGCATCAGGATGCGATAGCGGTCGAGGTAGCCGGTGTTGTGGAAGATCGGGTCGGTGGCGAACAGCGCACCTGAGTCGCCGAGCGGAGTGGTCGACCCCTTCGCCCTCTCGAGCACCATGATGAAGCCCAGCCAGGGTCGGATATGGCCGAAGAAGCCCTCCTCGTAGGCGCGCCAGACATCGGCGGCGTTGCCGATGGCTTCCTCGGTTCGGTTGTTGAAGTTGTTGCCGAAGCTGCCTACCTGTGACTTCAGCTCGATCGCTGCGACCAGGACGCCGCGGTGGAGCACAACAAGATCCCAGTCCTTGGTGCGGCGGTAGTAGCCGGGAAGGCTGAGCCGGCCGCCGTGGTGGATCTGGAAGACGATCTCAGGGTCGAACCGGAACAGGTTCGCCACGGCGGCGGTGAGTCCGTCCATGTGCTTGCCGCCAGTGACCGACCCCCGGGTGCCGGCATCGATGACACCGGCCTCGATCTGCTTCTGCGTCTGGGCGTTACGCACCTGCCAGAAGAGTTCGATGGGCGTCTTCCAGATGAACTCAGCAGGCATGCTCTGAACCTATCGAAACCGCGCCCGGCCTGAGACCGAACGCGCTACAGGTTGCCTTCAGGAAGGCCGTAGGCTGCCTCGGCCGCCCTGGTGGCCTCGTCCCTGTCATAGGCGCGGAAGGCTTCACGCAGACGGTCGGCCAACTCGGTCGGAATGGTCTCCGGAGCCGGGACACGGATCTTTCGCAGGTACTGCGCCTGGAATCGCAGCGTCCCGCCGCGCATCTTGACGCCGTAGGCCGAGATGAAGGCCTCTGCGATCCGCGAGAGCAGGAGACCACCGAGCACCTCGAGATCCCAACCGGTCGAGGTGATGTAGTACAGGTTGTGGTGCGGGTAGAGACCGCCCGGCTCGTATACCGGAGTGATCTGGGCTTTCATGTCCTGCAGCAGCAGCTTCGGGCGCTCGGCCAGTCCGGGATAGACCTTGTCGATGGTGCGATGCCAATCGTCGGGGTTCTTCCTGGCGACGAATCGGGTCACCACGCTCGGGTGCTCGGCAAGGGCCTTCGCCATTCGGGGGAACGCCTTGACGTCGACCAGCCGGCCCTCGCCGTCCCACGGATTGATGAGCACCTTCCGGGGAGGGGTGAGTCGGCCCGAGCGGATGTCGTCGGCCATCACGATGGGCGTGAGCCGGTCGGGCTCGACGTCGGTCGCGGCCGGGTCTACCAAGTAGGCCTTGTCGGCACCGGTCGCGACACCGATGCCGATCCGAGTATCCCCGCCGGTCTGTTCAAGAACCGGAAAGCGCTCGTTCAGATCCTCCAGAAGACGGATCTCCTCCGGTCCGCCGGCCGGCCAAAGATCGGACCCCTCGAACCAGCTCGGGAGTCGGGCAGCCTTGAACCCGTCCCCCGCCACCTCCTGCTTGTCGGATGCAACGAACGCGACTGCCTTACTCGCCGAGCCGGACCCGAACTCGGCCGTGGCATCGATGACCGACACCTCGCCCTGTGGCCGATTGGCCAACACGGTGATGGCCGGATAGGCGCTGACCTCGGCTTCGAAGGCGTCGACGTCGTGCATCTGCCAGATCGTCTCCACGGCGTAGTGCTCGGTGACGTGCGAGCGGAGCTTGGCGCCGTAGGCATTCCGCATCCAGCGGTCGGCGCAGATGAAGCCGAGCTTGCCGCCCGGCTTCAGCATCGCCAGGCCGCGCTCGAAGAAGCCCACATAGATGTCTCCGCGGCCGGCCATCGTTGACCAGCGGCGCCGGTACTCAGTGGCGATCGCGTCCCCCAGGTCATCAAACCGGATGTAGGGCGGGTTACCGATCACGACGTCGGCCTCCACCTGGACGGCACCCGCGGTCAGCAGGTCGTCTCCATCTGGAAGCAGGAAGTCGCCCTCGATGACCCACGCGTGCGAAAGATGGCTCGCATCCAGCTCGGACGCGCCCGACTTGGTCAGCAGCTGCCGTACCTCCGAGCGAAGCGACTGGACGTTCGCCGACTGGAGTTCCCAAGCACGGATCGAGCCTTCAAGCGATCTCAGCTCACGGTTGTGCTGCCGCGCGCTGGCGACCAGTCGCTCGACCATCGGCAGCAGGAATGCACCCGAACCCGCGGACGGTTCCACGGCCGTGAGCGCGCCGAGGTCGCGGTCGACGGTGTAGCCAGTGAGGTCGAGCAGCGTGTCCACGACCCAGCGCCTGGTGAAGACCTCACCGAAGTTCTGGGGCGCCTCTTGGGGCGTGATCGTGCTCATTGCTCTCACCATAGACGGCCTTTCAGACATTGCTGCGAGTCACCACGCAGCCTCCGTACTGGCAACGGGACCGCACGCCAGGTCGCGGAGGTTCCCTGGAGGGTGGCCGCCAAGCGCCGCTGTAGTTTCTCTCCAGGACTCGACTTTTAACTAAAGTTGAGCTGTAGTTACGACCGGCTAGAATCGAACCCGTGACGAGTACTCGCACCACCCGGCGACGGACGCTCGACGCGCTCGCATTCGAGCAGGCCGGGTACTTCTCAGCGGCCCAGGCCGTCGCCGCCGGTTACTCGTATCAGGCGCAGAAGTACCATGTCGACGCGGGGAACTGGGTGCGAGTCGACCGGGGCATCTTTCGTCTCCGCGGCTGGCCGCTCGGGTCAGAGGACGTCTACGTTCGCTGGACTCTGTGGAGCGGGGGGCGAGGCGTGGTCTCTCACGACTCGGCGCTGGCGGTCCATGGGCTCTCGGACGTCGACCCGGCCAAGCTCCACCTGACGGTCCCGCCAGGCTTCTTCGCCGTCGCCGATCTGATCGTGCTGCATGCCGGCTATGTGTCGGAGAACGACCTCGAGAGTCGTCACGCCTGGGTCGTGACCACCCCGTTGCGCAGCCTGCTCGACGCGGCCGGGTCGACCGCCTCGCAAGAACAACTAGACCGAGCGGTTTCGGACGCACTGCGAATCGGTCTGGTCACGAGACGACGGGTGCTCCAAGCGACCTCGAACGCGACCGACAGAGTTGCGCTCCGGTTGGAACGCGCGCTCGCCCGAAACTCATGAGACCGGCTGTGAGGATCTCTAGGACCCTGCTGAACAATCCGTCTGCGTGGCGCCCGGTCTGGTTGTCGGTCGACTGGAATTGTTGGGTTGTGCGGGGTGGGTCGAGTCCGCAGCGGGACGTGTTGGACGTGGAGTCGTTGGCAGGGCATCTGCTGCCGGTGGGCAGCGTGTTCAGGTTCCTGGCCGAGCACCGTGATCGGTTGTTCCCGGACGCGTTGTTCGCTGATTTGTTCCCGTCGGGGCGGGGTCGGCCCTCGATCCCGGGCGAGGTGATCGCGTCGGTGATCGTGCTGCAATCCCTTCACGGCCTGTCCGACCGGGAGGCGGTCGACGCGCTCACGTTCGACCTGCGGTGGAAGGCGGCGTGTGGCTATCCGGTCGACGCGAAGGCGTTCGACGCGTCGTCGTTGACGGTATGGCGTGCCCGGCTGGCCAGTTCGGAGCGGCCGCAGCGGATCTTCGAGGTGGTCCGCGACGTGATCGCCGCGACGGGTGCGGTGAAGGGACGGCAGCGCCGTGTGTTGGATTCGACGATCCTGGATGATGCGGTGGCCCGACAGGACACCGTCACCCAGCTGATCGCGCAGGTCCGCCGGGTCGGCCGGGAGGTGCCCGGCGCCCATCAGGTGATCGCCGAACGCTGCACCCGGCTGGCCGCGTTGACCGGGCAGGGCTATGACAGCACCGCGAAACCGAGGATCGCCTGGGACGACGCCCAGGCCCGCGACGAGTTGGTGACCGCACTCGTGAACGACGCCCTTGCCCTGCTCGACGGCCTTGATGTCGAGACGATCACTGCCGCCGGCGGCAAGCCGGCCGAGGCGATCGCCCTACTCGCGTTGGTCGCCGGGCAGGATGTCGAACCGGCCGAAGACTCTGACGGCACCGATGGCCGGTGGCGGATCGCCCGGCGGGTCGCCCCGGATCGGGTCATCTCGACGGTGGATCCGCAGGCTAGGCATGCGCACAAGACAGTGGAACGTCGCCAGGACGGGTTCAAGGCCCATGTGGTGATCGAGCCTGATACCGGGCTGGCAACGATGGTTGAGCTGACCAAGGCCGCTGGCCCGGACAACAGCGACGCCACCGTCGGTGCCCGGCTGGTTGTCGCCGACCCGACGATCACCGGCCCGGTCGAGGTGCTGGGTGATTCGGCCTACGCCACCGGCGACATGCTCGCCATGCTCAACGGCAAGGGGTGGACGCCGCTATTGAAGCCGTGGCCGATCAAGCCGGTCGTCGAGGGCGGGTTCACCATCGACGACTTCACCCACGACCCGGCCGCAGGCACCCTGACCTGCCCGGCCGGCGTGACCCGCACCCTCACCAAGGGCCGCCGAGCAGTGTTCAAGCAGGCGTGCGCCACATGCGTTCTGCGGGCCTTGTGCACCACCGCCGCGAAGGGCCGCACCGTGCAGCTCCACGAGCATGATCTGCTGCAACGCCAGCACCGTCAACGGGCCGCCGACGAAGGTTTCCAGGACACCTACCGGCAACACCGGCCCATGGTCGAACGCACCATCGCCTGGCTGACCCGAAGCAACCGGCGACTCCGCTACCGAGGCGTGACCAGGAACAACAACTGGCTCCACAACCGGATCGCGGCGATCAACCTGCGCCGACTCCTCGCCCTCGGCCTCACCCACGGACCGACCGGCTGGGCGATCGCCTGACAGACCCCCCGGGGCACTGAACCCCCAGCCAACAGCGGCCACCACGGACCCCAGACGGGCGGGACGACCCCGCTGTCGCCCTCTCAAATGCTGACTCAAACTCGCCGCTCGACGGGCCATGGCGGCGTCCCGCCCGCCACCAACACACAACGCACCCTCAGAACGGCGCCTTGTTCAGCAGGCTCCTAGGCGGAGGCGTCCGCGAGCCACCACAGATATCTAGGGAACCGCTGATCAACGTGCCATTCGTGGCGTGAGTGACGGTGATCGTGCTCTTGGAGGGGTTGGGTGTGGGCGTTGTCGGCTGATCGATTCGCTGCGGGGGGCCTGTTGGGGCGGTTTCGGGCAGGCTGACGCTATGCCGCCGCCGTGGTGAGAGCGACGGCACGTGCCCGCATCAGCCAGTTCGCCAACGCGAACGCGACGTGGAGACGATGGAGATTCTTCGCCAGGCCGCGGTAGCGGGTCTTGGTGAACCCGAAGTCTCGTTTGACGATCAGGAACGCGTGCTCGACCTTGGCCCGCACCCCGGCCTTGCGGGACTCGATCGCCCGCTCATGAGGATGCATCCTCGCCAACTGGCTCTTGCGGGCTGCAATGTGCCAGGTGACGCCGGCGAGGTGGGGATCGCCGGTGATCTCCTCGCGTTTGTCGACACCCAGGTAACCGGCATCGCCCCACCCGGCAGTGTCATCGGGCCGCATCAGATGGGCAGCCTCGGTGATATCGGACACGTTCGCTGCGGTGGCGGTGACCGAGTGCACATATCCGGTGCCGGCATCGGTACCGATGTGGGCCTTCATCCCGAAGTACCACTGATTGCCCTTGCGGGTCTGGTGCATCTCGGGGTCCCTGGCACCGGTGGCGTTCTTGGTCGATGACGGTGCCGCAATGATCGTGGCGTCCACGATCGTCCCGCCCCGCATGATCCAACCCTCACGCTCAAACAGGTCGTTCTGCGCCGCCAGCAGTCTCTGGCCAAGCTGATGCTTCTCCAACAGGTGACGAAAGTGCAGCAATGTGGTCGCGTCGGGCACCTGCTCCACCGTGAAGTCCACACCCAGGAACCGGCGCATCGCGAACGAGTCGTAGATCGCGTCCTCGACCCCCTCATCGGACAGGTTGAACCAGACCTGCAGCAAATACATGCGCAGCATCATCGCCAGCGGCTTCGCCTTCCGACCCGTCTTACCTGGCCGGTCCAGGTAGTAGTACGGCTCGATCAGATCGATCCACACCTGCCACGGGATCGTGGCCTCCATCTGCTCCAAGAACTGCTCACGTTTGGAAACCCGCCGACGATTGCCGTACTCGACATCGGCGAAAGAAGGCTGCTCGCTGTCCATACCCCAACAATTTCGCGTCCCAACAGCCGAAGCCAGCCACCGAACCGCACACCACAAAGATCAGCGCATCCCTAGAGGTCCACCGGACGCGGAGGGTCAATCCGCGGCTCGGGTGGCAGGTTCACGTCGCCAACCTCGGACATCGCAGCATGTAGCGCTAGCAGGAAGTTCTCCTCCGGGACGTCGACCGCCGCGTCCAGGATCGCGCGAACCTCAGCCTCGACCGTCCGGCCGTGCTCTGCAGCCAGGGTCTGAAGACGGGCATATGTGCGCTCGTCGAGCTGCCTGATCGTCAGGGCTCCCACGATGTCACCTCCTCAGCGCAAGCCTCACAGCAGACGACTCACTCGCCGTAGTGGAAGCGCGCCGCCAGCACGACGATCTGCTCGTCCTCCACCGCGTAGACCAGTCGATGCTCCTGGGTGATCCGACGCGACCAGACGTTGCCGAGCTGGTACTTCAGCGGCTCGGGTTTCCCGGTGCCCTCGAACGGCGTCCGCACGACTTCCTTCAGCAGCACGCGGACCTTCTTGTAGGTCGCCCGATCCCTGTCGGCCCAGTAGTTCAGGTCGTCCCAGCCGGTCGGGGTGAAGGCGAGGTTCACTCGTCGCCTTCTGCGTCCTCAGGCAGCGCCTCGGTGACCAGGTTGCCGTCGTGCCATTCCTGGATCGAGCCCAGCAGGCGGCGGGCATTCGCCGGAGTGGAGAACAGATGCCGCGTGGTCTGCCAGGCCTCGTAGTCGGCCTCGGAGATCAGGACAGCATTGCCGGCCTTGGATGTGATCCGGACCACGTCGTGGTCCTCGTTCACCTGTCCCAGCAACGGGAACAGGTTCTTGCGCGCCTCGCTCGCACTCATCGTCGACATCTCACGCCCCTCTCACCTTCGGTACCAAATATCGTACCACAACGGCACAAGAGACTCACATACCCCCACCCCCTCGCCCGCTACCCCATGGGGGTATCGAGAGACCCAGGGATACTGCTGCCGAAATAGTTGCATGCAATAGCGTGCAATAGCGTTTTCGCTGATGGCCAGGCTGATCGCCAGGGACGTTTCGGTGGAGGGCGGCAATCTCGGGGCTGTTTCCCTGGGTGGCGAGCTCTTCGGAGTGCCGTGCCTCGAGCCGCCGATCCGAGCCTTGGCTCGATGCTTGTCGTCATCGGTGGTGACATCATTCCACCTTGCCAGATGCCAGTTACTACCCATCGAGGTACACTGAGTGAGCGCTGTCACGCCACTCCGATAGGGGTGGGGGTATAGCCAGAAATGGCCAGACATCGGCACCCAGTGCGTCCTTGTTGCACACGGCGTGCAATAGCCGTGCAATATGTCCTAGTCAGCGACACATTCGGGTCACTCATAATCCCTGGGTCGCGTGTTCGAGCTCCGCCCGCCCCACCGTTGGGTCGAGTCCGCCCTCACCGTCATACGGTGGGGTACCGCCCATCGTGTCGCGTGCAATCATCCCGGCGGACACTTCAACGTCGTCCCGGCGGACGCCGGGTTCTCAAGTAGACTCGAGCATGCTGTCGGCGCCAGTTGGCTCGATACGCAAACTCGCCTCGGGTCGACACCAGGGCGTCCCCAACGGACCGGACCCGATGCGGCACGTCGCCCGACAACTTTCCAGGCCACGATGGACGCCGAGGACTGGCTGCACGAAGAGCGCAAGCTGATCGAGGCCAACGAATGGTCACCGAAGCACCGGGCGGAAAAGGCGCGAGCGTTGGCAACCACGCCAGACTTGGAGACCTATGCAAAGTGGCACCGACTCTTGGCGCTCCCTGGGCTCAGCCAAAGGGATTCAGTACCGCCAGGTCGGTGATGGCCTCGTAGTCGTGGACGTTTCGCGTGGCCAGTCGGTGACCACCGGCGAGACAGATGCCGGCGATCTGCGCGTCAGCAAGGCTCATCGGCCGGCCCGCTGCCTCCGCGGCGATCACAACGCGCGCCGTCGCCGTCGCGGCCTCCATGTCGTAGACCAGGATCGCCTCCCGGAACGCGGCGACCTGGCCCTGCCAGCGTTGTTCGAGTTGCCGGCGACGCTTGCCGCTCGGAAGCCGGCCGATCCCCCGCTCGATCTCCTCGACCGTCACAACACAGATGGTGAGGTCCGCGGGACCAAGCGAACCGGCCCACGACAACACGCCGGCGTCGGGCTCATCGCGCATGAACTCCGACACCACGTTGGTGTCGGCGACAATCACGACAGATCCACCGGACGCGGCAGGTCCGTCCTCGGCTCCAGCGTCAGATCGACCCCGCCAACCTCGGACATCGCCGCGTGAAGCGCAAGCAGAAAGTTCTGCTCCGGCAGGTCGACAGTCGCATCAAGGATCGCGCGAACCTCAGCCTCGACCGACCGGCCGTGCTTGGCAGCCCTGCCTCGCAACCGGGCGTGCGTGCGCTCATCGAGCTGCCTGATCGTCAAGGTTGCCATCACGTCCACCCTCTTGATAGCAATGCTAGCACCAACCTTCCACTTGGCCCGATGTGGCCTCGTCGACGCCAAACACCCCACTCCTCCCGAACTACCCATGGGGAGCTGAGCATGTACGACTCCTATGCCGGCATGATCATTCCGCTGCTGGTGGACGCCTCGGGCGTTCATCATGAAGAACTTCTTCGAGTCCATTCCCGTCGCGGTCGAGGAGGCCGCCCGGATCGACCGAGCAGGCACCTTCCGCACCTTCTGGTCGGTGGTGTTGCCGATGGCGAGACCGGCGGTGATGACGATCGTGATCATGTCGTTCCAGGGTTCGTGGAACGAGCTGAATCACTTCATCGTCTCGACCCAGAGCCCGCAGCTCACCACCCTGACCAAGGGTGTGGCCTCGCTGGCGTCCGGTTAGCTGGGCTCGGGCAACCAGTTCCCCCTGCAACTGGCGGCCTCACTGCTGATGACCATCCCGGTCGCGATCGTGTTCTTCGTGTTCCAGCGCAAGATCATGAACGCCAGCACCGGTGCGGTGAAGGAGTAGTCCACACGGCCGTCCGGTGGCTTCAAGGCTGCCGGACGGCCCTGGCCGTGTGATCGCGTGACGATCGCGTCCACCTTCAGCCATGCCGGCATCGGTGGCTGGTCACGCGCGACCGCGCAGGTACGCCGCGGCTGCCGGGTCCGTTTCGAGTTCAGCGGCCTTCAGGAACGCGTCGGACGCCTCCGCCCGGCGTCCGGCACGGGCGAGAAGATCGGCTCTGGTCGCATGAAAAGCCGCGAGCCGCTCCCCCTCGCTCGGCAGTTCGTCCACCAGCGCCAGCCCTGCGGCCGGGCCGTCGGTGCGTCCGACGATCGCTGAGAGCGCCAGCTGCGCTCCCATCGTCGGGGCCACTGTGACCAGGGCACTGGCAAGGGTCCTGAGCGCTGCCCAGTCGACGGGCTCGCCGTACCGGCGGGCCGCATGCACCCCTTGCATCGCTGCTTCCAGCTGAAACCGTCCTGGTGATCCGCCTAGCTCGGCAGCCCGCCTCAGGTACGACTCGCCCTCGGCGATGAGTGCGCCGTCCCACGAAGCGGGATCCTGCTCATCGAGAGGGACGAACGAACCACCACGAGCCGCTGCGCGCGACAAAGACAGAGCGATCAGGGCCGCCAAGGACCATGCTTCCGGCTCGGTCGGCAACAGGTCCGCCATCGTCACCGCCAGATGCAGCGCCTCCCCCGCCATCGAATCGGGCTGGGTGTGCGAGCGTCCGTCGGAGTCCTGCCAGGCGATGGCGTAGCAGCCGTACACCGCCTCGAGCACCGCGCCCAGTCGCGTCGGCATGCTCGCCCGATCTGGAATCGTGAACGGTAGTCGGTTTCTCGCCACGGTGAACAGCCACCCTTCGGGGTTCTTCGGCACGCCGGCCCCGGGCCACGAGACCAGGGCCTGTTCGAATGCCGCGGCCACGGCGTCTTCCGCCTCGGCGATGTCGCCGTTCACCGACGCCAGCAGCGCCACGAGTCGTCCGAACGACACCCGCGCCGCGTGCGATGCGATCAGACGGGGGTCGCCGGGCTCTGCGCCGGTCACGCGGTCCAGACGCCCTCGACGGTGTGGGTGGCGACCGGACGGATCTCGACGGTTCCCCATTGCACCGGGGGTGCCTGCCCGGCCCAGCCCAAAGCGGCGTCCAGATCGGGCACCTCGACGATGAAGACGCCACCCAGTTGCTCTTTGGTGTCGGCGAAGGGCCCGTCCTGAATGCGCAGCACGCCATCGACGACCGACACCGTCGTCGAGCTTTCGGACGGTTGCAGCACCTCTGCCGCCACGAGCACGCCCGCGGCCTGCAGGGTGGCCGCGTAGGCCGCCATCGCGGCCATGGCATCGGCGATCGTCTGCTCGTCGAGGCTGTCGCCCTCGTTCTCGGCGTAGTGCGTCAGCAGCATGTAGCGCATGCGTCAATCCTGTCGTCCGGTGTCGACGGCGGCAACGGCTGCGCGCTCGACGGCGTATTCGGTGATCAGTACGCCCGTGGTGGTGGCGAGGCTGCGCTCGAGGGTGAGCTTCGCGCGCTCACCCTCGCCGAACAGCCTCGTGCCCGAGCCGAGCGCGATGGGGTAGATCTGTAGTGCGTAACGGTCGATCAGACCGGCCGCGTGTAGTGCTCCCACCAGTTCGCCGCTGCCCATGATCATCAGCTCGCCGGCGTGTCGCTGCTTGAGCGCCGCCACGGTATCGACCGCGTCGCCGGCGAGCAGACTGTTCGGGTGGGCGAGTTCGGTGCCTGCCGAGCGCGAGACGACGAACTTGGTCGAGGAGCGCAGCGAGTCGATGAACGGGTTGGGCCCGATGGACGACCAGTACCCCAGCACGTCCGCGTAGGTGCGGTGGCCGAACAGCAGTGCTCCTGGTTTGCTCATGCCCTCACCGGCGTACTGCATGAGCACGTCGTCTTGGTAGCCGATGCCCCAGCCGCCGTGGGTGAACCCGCCGCGGGTGTCTTCGTCGGGCCGTCCCGGGCCCTGCATGACACCGCCGAGGGTGATGCTCTCGAAAGCCGTGATCGTCGCCATTGCCCTGTACCTTTCCTGCCGCATCATGCGGCGTCACACCCATGACGATCGAGCCTGCGTGCGATGGACACCGGATCGTGACTTCAGATCGAGAAAAGCAAGGTGGAACTTCGAGGTCGACTTCTACCATCAGCCTCAACATCAAGAACGAAGAGATTCATTCTTGGGTGCGTCGCCTGGCCGAACTCACCGGGTCGCAGACCGCTGCCGTCGACGACGCCGTGCGGCATCGGCTCGCCGAGCTCGAGGGTGGGGCCGGTCGCCGAAAAGTGCGCATCGACGCCCTTGTGCACGCGATCCAGCTCGACCTCACCGACGTCGAACGCGATGCCCTGATGCGTGCCGACAACGAGCTCTACGGCGCGGATGGGCTACCGCGGTGATCGTTGACACGTCGGCGATCGTGGCCCTGCTACTCGGTGAACCCCAGGCCGGCGACATCGCGCAGTTGCTGGCCGACGGCCCGGCTCGCATGTCAGCGGCCACGCTTGTTGATCTGCACGCCGTGGCAGCGAACCGCCTCTCCCCCGTGCAGCAGCGACGGCTGGAGCGGCTGCTGGTCGAGGCCCAGGTCGTGATCGTGGCTTTCACCGAGGAACAGGCTGCGGTCGCCGCCCAGGCGCTACGCGATTTCGGACGGGGCAGCGGCCACCCCGCCCGACTGAACCTCGGCGACGCCTACGCCTACGCTGTGGCCGCCACCACCACCGAGCCGCTGCTCTTCGTCGGCGACGACTTCACGCACACGGATCTGGTACCCGCCCTCGAGATTGCTCAGCCGTCGCCCTCTAGATTGCTCAGTCGCCGGCATCGAGACCGATCAGCCGACGCAACGGTTCGACGCCCTCGACGCTCAGGTCAGGGCCCCGCACCAGCCCGGACGGGCTCAGCACGAACCGCTGCTCCGTCGCCGCCTCCTGCCCCGGCTCGGGCGCCGTGGCCGGCAGGGGCCGCGGCTTGCGGTTGGCGCCGTTGGCGCGGTAGCCCACCTTGCGGCTGACGGCCTGCGATGCCGGGTTGTCGCTGAACGCCGCGGACGTGACTTCGGCGAAGTCGAGATGGTCGAACAGCAGCGCGCACATGGCCTGCCGCATCAGGGTGCCGATGCCGCGTCCCTGGTGCCGTCGGCCCAGCCACGAGCCGGTTTCGCCGGTGCGGGTGAGCAGAAAGTCGTTGGTGGCGACACCCTGCATGCCGACCAGTTCACCCTCGAAGCGCACGGCGAGTTCGAGCGACCACGCCGCGGGCGAGAAGCCGGCACGAACACCCCAGTGGTACTGCAGAAAGTTGCGCTGAAAGTCGCCGTCGGCCCGCAACGTCCACGGCTGCAGAAACGGCATCGCGTCGGGCTCATGAATGCCCTCGAACGCCAGGTCGGCCAGGGCGATCAGCGTGGCGTCGTCTGCGCCCGACAACTCGATCGGGCCCGCGGTCACCCGCAGGCCCAACACCGGGTACGCCTCGGCCAGGGTGGTCATGGTCAGACCCTAAGCGTTGACGCCCTGAACCACTGCGGCGAACAATGCAGCCATTCACCCCGAACAAAGGAGTTCGAATGCGCACCACCGCTGCGCGCACGACCGGCATCGCGGTCGTCATCACCACTCTGCTCTTCACCACCCTCACCGCACCTGCAGTCGCCGGCACGACCGAGACCGGCGGGCACGGTCACTCGTGCCGACGCTCGCTACCGGCCGGCGTGCAGACGATTCAGGTCGCCTTCAAGGGCACCGAGTACCCCGTCCGGCTGGTCGTGCCGGACGGCGTCAGCTCGCGCACCGCGCTGCCCCTGGTGCTCGATCTGCACGGCAGCAGCAGCAACGGCGTCGCACAGGCTCCCATCAGCGGTCTCACCGAACTCGCCCAGTCGCAGAAGTTCCTGGTCGCGAACCCGTCCGGCGCCATCGCCCTGGCACCTCAGACGCCGCCGCTGCCCGACGGCAGTTGGGCCTGGAACGTGCCCGGCGTGCCGACCACGGCCGGACAGTTCCCACCTGCGGACGCCCGCGACGACATTCAATTCCTGGCCGGTGTCGTCGCCGCCGTCGACCGGCTCGCCTGCGTCGACGACGACCGCGTGTTCGCCACCGGCTATTCGGGTGGCGGCCGCATGGCATCGGCGCTGGCGTGCAACCTGGCCGGCACCTTTGCGGCCATCGCGCCCGTGGCGGGCCTACGGGCCGGACGCCCGTCGCCGGTCGACACCACCGTGCCCGATGTGGCGGACTGCACACCGCGCCGTCCGGTGCCGGTGATCACCTTTCACGGCACGGACGACTTCGTGAACCCGCTGCCGGGCAACGGCGACCTTCGCTGGGGCTACGCCGTCTCACTGGCGGTGCAGACCTGGGCGCGCCTGAACGACTGCCGTCAGGGGCCCGCTGCGACCACCGTGAGCGAGCACGTCACCCAGTTCAGCTACAGCAGGTGCCGCGATCGTGCCGACGTCGTGTACTACCGGGTCACGGGTGGTGGCCACACCTGGCCGGGCACCGACGTCGACCTGAGCCCGCTGGGCGTGACCACGCAAGAGATCGACGCAACTGCGCTGATGTGGGCGTTCTTCAAGTCACACCCGAGGCGCTAGCCGTGTCGAAAGAATGTGCGCAGCTCTGAACTGAAAAACGGCACAGAGTTGTCGTAACGACCAGCCGCCGACTGCGGCGCACTGTTATGGTCGACCCCTTCGGCCAGGGGGGACGAACAGATGTCGAAATCGACGAGCACGCATTCGACGCGCGCTGAACAATGGGCGGCACGCGAGAATGCACGCCGTTTTGAGGAGAATCGACGCGCAGATTTCGTCTGGGCGCGTGCTGACGAAGAGTTGCGCTGGATGATTGCGACGGGCCGATCGGGCAGGGGTTCGTCTACCGATCAGTCCGGTGGCGGCTTGGTGTTGAAGCGCGGGGAGTCACTGCTGGGCGGCTTCGGCGATTGCAGGCTGATCGAGGTTAAGCGTGCGCCGGGGGTGCGATTGAATCGGTCGTCGGGTTTCTCGGTGCGGCTGAGCCGTAACATTCGAGTCGGCGTCGGCGGCTCGCGCGGCAGTTACGTGCCCGGAGCAGAAGAACTGCGCGTCACCGATCAAGGGCACGTCGCGATATCGAATCGCCGGGTCGTGTTTCAGGGCGGCCTGAAAACCCGTGAGTGGACTTTCAGCAAACTGGTCGGCGTACAACACGACCCCCAACGTCCGATCTCACTCATTCAGGTGACCAACCGCCTAAACGTGTCGGGCATCTCATACCCGGCCGAACAGGCGGCTCAGGTGCGTTTCGTGCTCGAACTCGGGGCAGCCATCGAATCGGGCACCGTGCACCAACTGGTGTCGTACGTCGAGGGCGAGCGGGCCCAGCACGCCCGAGTGCGGCCCGTCCCGCTGCCGCCGGTGACCGCGGCGGACGCCCCCTCGGTTGCGGCGCGGGTGGGCGCGGGCGCGAAGGCGGCGCTGACGGGCAAGCCCGGGCAGAGCCGACGCCGACGAGTCATCCACACCGCGATCGCCGGCGGCGCCGCTCTGCTGCTGCTGAACGCGGGTGTCGGCGCCATGAACGGCTCGTCTGCTCAACCCGCCGTTGGGCTACCCATCCCTGCCGCCACGACTGCCGCAGCACCCACACCCACGGCGAGCACCGCGGTTACGCAGTCCGCACGTGCGACCGCCACCCCCACCAGCCCGAAGCCGAACCCCACGCAGACGATTCAGCCAGACGTGATCGTCAAGAAGGTGAAACTGGGCGCCAGGCCGGTGGCTCCCAAGCTGCTGCCGACCCACGGAACGCCCGTTCGGGTCGGAGCCATCTGTCGAGACGGCTCGCATTCCGACGCCACCGGACGGGGCGCTTGCTCGTGGCACAAGGGCGTACGAACGTGGCTGTATGAACAGCCCTACTGGGTCGCCGAGAACAAGGCGAAGAACGCCGCCCGCATGAAGAAGTACAAAGCGGCCCTCAAGACCTGGAACGCCCAATCGGAGCGCAACAAGCTGCTCACCAACTACCCCTGCAGCAAGGGCCCCTACCCCAAGGGCAAGGCCGGCTACGCGCCGTGGCGCGACACCAATCACAACGACATCGCCTGCGACCGCTAGTCGGTGAGCCTCAGCGGGCAGCCGTCCTGAACCCCGCGTTGCCCATCGACGAGTCGGGGGTGTTCGACGACCGCGCCGCGTTGCGGTAGCGGTTGCAGTACGACGCGTGGCACAGGTAGCTGCCGCCGCGCGGTGCCCTGCTCGGGGCCGCGCGGGTCCGTGGCTGCCGGCAGCGCGTAGTAGCCGGAGTTGAACCAGTCGGAGCACCATTCCCACACGTTGCCGATCGGCTGCCATAACCCGTAGCCGTTGGGGGTGAAACTGCGCACCGGTGCGGTCGTGAGCCAGCCGTCGTCAAGGGTGTTGTGGGTCGGGAACGTACCCTGCCAGATGTTCGCGCCAGTCGCCCACGTCGGGTTGCGCTGATGGGTGCCGGTCAGGGTCTCAACCCCGCGGTGAACCGTCCGATCGTGATGTCGGTGGTCGAGCCGCAGCTGCGCGGCCAGGCGTTCGCGATCTTCCTGTCCGTCTTCCAGACCATCGGCTGGGCCCTGTTCAGCTACGGCGCGGGCATGCTGGCTGTGCAGATCGGCATTCAGGCGTCGTTCAACATCTTCCTGGTCTGGCTGATGCTGATCAACGCGGCCTTCCTCGGCCTGCTCTTCCTTTGCTACCGCAAGGACGTGCTGAAGGTGCGCTCGGCGATGCTCGCCCTCGGGTACCTGGGCGTGGCGCGGTGGACGCCGCGTGAGCTGCCCCGGCTGATCGGTGGCCTGTGCACCGCCGCGATCGGCGTGCTGATGATCGCGCTCAAGGCACTGATCCACTGACCGCCGCTCAGGCCAGGCCGAACTCGCGCGACCGGGCGCCGTGCAGCAGCCACCGTCCAGACACGGCGAGGTCGATGTTCTCGGTCTGCCACCGCAGCCGCTTGAGGCTCGAGCGCGACACCATCACGCTGCGCGACCAGGTGCTCACGCCCAGCGTGGCGAGCTGGCCGCGGGTCATCACCGCCAGCGAGCCGCCGGTCACCGGGTCGGTCAGGGTCTGCAACTGCTTGGCGGGTTCGAGGTCGACCACGGCGCTGCCGTCCTGGCTGGCCTGCAGCATCGACTTCTGCGCGTCGCGGCTGATCCACAGCGGCGGCGTGAGCAGTTCGAGCGACCCCTCGGCCACGGTTTCGCCGGCGCGTGGACGACCCACTCGCCGCGCATTGGCGGCCATCGCGGTGATGCGGTCGGGGTCGGCGAGCAACCTGTCGATCTTGTAGCCCACCGTCGCGGGGTAGTTGCACCGAATCGCCGCACCCTCTTCGAGCAGAAAGTCGGCGTTGCGCATCTCTTGGCCGGGTATCGGGTTGATGATCACCATCGGCAGTCCGGCGGCCATGCATTCCGACGACGACAACCCGCCCGGCTTGCCCACGAACAGTGTGGCGATGCGCATCAGGTCGGCCATGCGCTCGGTGAACCCCAGCACCCGAAAACGTTCCGGACGCAGCGACACCAGGCCCTCGACCTCGGCCCGCAGTTCGTCGTTGCGGCCGCACACCACGACGGCCTGGAACGGCTGCTCGCAGCGCAACACCTGGCGCACGATGTTGAGGGTGTAACTGCCGCCGGACGCGCCCGCCGACACCAATACCACCGGCAGGTCGGGGTCGAGCCCGAACGACTGCCGGACGGCGGCGGTGTCGACCGCCTCGTCGAGGCCAGGTCGCACCGGAATGCCCGACACCCGCACCCGGTCGAGCGGCACGCCCAGCCGCACCATCAGCTCCCGCGACTCGTCGCGGGCGACGAAGAAGTGGGTGAACGGCGAGGTCAGCCACAGGCCCTGAAAGTCGTAGTCGGTGGCCACCAGGGTGAGCGAGCTGCGCAGCTGTCGTCGGGCCAGCATCAGCGCGACCAGCCGGGCCGGCAGGTAGTGGGTGCAGATCACCACGTCGGGGTCGAACCCGCGAATGCCGCGCACCAGGTCGGTGGTGTTCAACTGGTCCCACCACCGCACCAGCGGGGGCAGGTTGAACGGGGCGTCCTGGCTGTCGTAACCCCAACCGACCACCCAGGGCACCTCGGACACCAACGTGAAGTACGCGTCGTCGTAGAGCTTGGCGAACATCTCGTTGGTGGTCTCGAGAATGTCGATGCGCTTGACGTCACCCGCCTCGGGAATGTGGTTCAGCGCCCGGTCGATCGCGCCGGCGGCTTGATTGTGGCCGGCGCCGACACCGGCGGCGAGAATCAGGGTGCGCAGCGCCATGAGTCGATGGTATTGCTCAGCCCTCATCGGCATGCCAGCTCGTCGGGTAGGTCGTCGCCCACCAGCCGAACCCAGTCCTGGCCGCTGACGCTGCCGCCGGCGTCGAGGCACAGCTGTCGCACGATGCCGCCGACCTCCAGGTCGCGAAACGTGAGCACGGCGGTGGCGTCCGACACGCCGAAATAGCCCGACAGCAGCAGGCTGCCGTCGCCGCTGAACGCATAGGCCACCGGCTCGCCCTGCAGCACCGGTGCCGGCGCAAGGGTGACCACCGGTTGCAGTGTGGTGAGGTCGAACAGTTGCAGGCCGCCGCGGCCGGGAAAGCCGACCAGCCCGCCCGCACCGACCACCGGCGGCGTGCGCTGGACCGATCCGGTGCTGGTTCGAGTGCCCGTGGTGGTCAATCGAGCGGACGGGCCGCGGCCGGCATCGGGCATCACGTCCACCGCGCCGTCGGCACGCGCAACCAGCAGCGTGCTGCCGGCGAACGCGAGATCGTCGCGGTCGTTCCCGCGCGACCACGGCTGTTGGTGCACCACCTCGTTCGTGGTGACGTCCAGCACCCGCAGCGAGGGGGTGCCGCTGTCGCCGTACGACCTGGTGCTGTCGAGCAGCGCAAGGTAACGGCCGTCGGCACTGAACGCCCCGGTCTCGAAGCCGAACCCTTCGACGAGGGGGTTCGTCTCTGCCAACAACCGACCGGACGGTGCCTCGCGGGTCTGCACCCGGCCGGTCGAGGTGGCGATCAGCACCCGGCCGTCGCCGCGCGCCTGGGCCGCGACCGGCCGCTCGACCGCCTCGTCGTCGTCATCGATCAGGCCGAGCCGCCACACCCGCACCCCGTCCGGCACGTCGACCGGCGCCGGTCCCCCGGCCGGGTCGAGCACCAGCACCGTGTTGTCGGCGAGCCAGAGCGGTCCGTAACCGCTACCGACGGCACCGTCGATCGGCAACTCGACGGCGTCGAGACTACGTCCGGGGCGGCCGGGCACGGCACGCAGTTCGAGTCGGCTCTGCTCGTTGTCGAACACCGCAACGGACGCACCGTCGGGCGACACGGCCAGCGCCGACGAACGCGGGTCTTGGGCGTATTCAGCGACCACCGCCAGGCGGCGTCGCCCCAGGGGCGCGCTGGCCAGGTCACGCCCGGGGCTGCCGAAGTCGAGCACCGCCAGGTCGCCTCGTGAGGCGACCACCGCCCGTTGGTTCGACACGAACTCGATGGCCGCGGCGGCGCCCAGCCCGTCGATCGGAGTGGCCGGAAACCAACCCGCGAAGCCGTTGCCCGCGGCGTCCAGCGTGGCCGCCGCCGAGACGCCGCCCTGTGCGTCGCTGATCAGCAACCGGTGACCGTTGGGACTGATGGCCATGGCCAGCGGGTCGGCCACCTGCACGGCTGCGGAACGGACGGCACGCTGCCCCGACCCGGCCCTGGCCGTCGAGAACGCCCGCACCTCGTGCTCGCCGCCGATCGGAGCCCTGATCAGCCAATCGACCCGCGCCGACGGGGCGTAGACGGCGCTCATCGGCACCCAGTCGGTGTCGCCGACCCGGCTCGCGCCGCCGGTGGCCAGATCGAGGGTCAGCCAGTGCGCGTCGGACGACACCAACCGCAGCCGGTAATCGTCCAGCAGGGCCAGCCGGCTGGTCTGGTAGGGGTAGACGAGCGCCTCGTTGGGCTTGGGTCCGAGCGGGTCGGCACGGCTGATGAGGCGCTTGCCGGTGCCGGCGTCGAACACCTCGATCGCCCGAACGTCGGCTCCGGTCAGCACCGCCACCCGCCGGCCGGACGGCGACAGCGCGATCGCCTCGATGGTGTCGTCGGCCACCACGTCGAGTTTCCGCGAGCCGGCGGCGGCGACCACCCACACGTCGGCCCCGGCCTGCACCACCAGGGTGCCGCCGTCGGCGTTGGCCCGAAGCGCGGTAACCGTGGCGGGAGCGGTGAAGCGCAGCAATGGCAGGTCGCCCCGGTTCAGCCCCACGGTGAACACCCGGCCGTCCTGCAGCCCGACCGCCACCACCGACGACCCGACGCCCAGGCTGCTGATCGCCACGTCGAACGGCACCACGTACTGCACGGCGGGCGACGCGCCCGCCGCGGTCAACAGGGTCTGCCGGGTGATCGCCGAGGCTTCGGTCTGGTAGGCCTGAACGGCCATCAGTTGCGCATTGCGTAGGTCGGTGGGCAGCAGTCCGGTCGCGATGCCGGCCAGCTGCCGCGAGCGCAGCGTGACGGACTGCCGCAGCACCTCGTCACGTTGCCGCACGGCGATCACGGTGGCGACGACAGCCGTCACCAACAGCAGGCTGAGCACCGTGATGGCGGCCCGCGACAGCAACCGCACCCGACGGTGCTGCTTGAGGTCTTCGCCGATCAGTTCGTCGCGCGGCACTGCGCGAATCGGCGCCGACAGGTCGGCCAGCGCTTCGTTGAAACGGGGGTCAGCGGTGCCCGCCGGCGCATCGCGCAGCCAGCGCAGGTCGAGCCACCGGGGTTCCTCGGCGAAGGCGGTGCGCAGGCAGGACGGCACGTCACTGTCGGCGGTGAAGGCGCTCGCGTCGTCGTCCCAGGCCAGGCGGCCGTCGTCCTGCACCAGCAGCACCGAACCGGCGCCCTTGTGCTGCAGCCACCAGGCGACCTCCTGGTCGACGTATTCGGACGCCGCCGCGGCCGGGCTGAGCAGCACGATCAATTGCCTCGCCGAGCCGAGCCCCTGTTCGATGGCGGTCCACAGGGCCGGATTGGTCGACAGGGCCGTGTTGTCGCGAAACACCCTGATCGCCCGGCGCTGCCGCCACGGCCGGGCGAAACGCTCCAGACCACGCTGCAGGGCGATCGCGGTTCCGTCCGATTGCGCGTGCGAGTACGAGATGAAGGCGTCCCACCCCGTAGCCATGCGCGCATTGTCGACCCGGCGCACCACCGGGCGGAAGGGCGCTGGTCACGCGGCTTTGGCAGCCGTGCTGTGCTTGGCGATCACCATGTCGACCCAACGTTCGTAGGTCTGCACCGTGGCCGGGTTCCAGATGCGCACCGACAGCTCGTCGTTGACCCCCTCGGGGGTCTTGGTCAGCGCCCGTCCGGTGAGGTTGTGCGAGCCGACCAGGGCGATCTTGATGCGCTCGCCGGCGGTGTTCCAACCGTCGACGGTGGTGATCTTGGTGTGCAGATCGCTGCCTCGCGCCGCGCGCAGGAGAACCTTGCCCGGGCCCCCGCGAAGCAAGTCCGTAACCACGACCCGGTCCCACCCGCCCATTCGTGCCACCACACGCAGGTCACAGCCCTGTTCGACCAGCTCGCGCATGCGTGCTGTGACGTATCGGCGCTCCGCGGTCAAGAACAGGTGGGCCATCCGGATCACGGTGCGTCTGTTGCCGTGGACGCATGACACATCGTTCAACACCGCAAGAATCGGGTCGTGGGCCGGTCCGCCCTTGGGTAGCGGATAAGTGCGAACGAAGGTGCCTGCGGTGAGCGCGCTGCGGCTGAGCCTGCGCGGGTCGGTGACCCCCTGGCGCATCAGGGTGAACTGACGCCGCAGAAAGTCGTAGAGCCGTTGGTCGCCGGTCGTGATCAGCGCCTCGTTCGCCTGGTCGCGTCCGCTCGCGCTGGTGAGGTTGCCCGACGACACCCACACCACGGGGCCCGCCCCGTCGCGCGCAGTGACCAGCAGGAACTTCGAGTGCATGCGAACGCCGCCGGGCCGCACCACCACAAACGACTTGCGCGTCATATCGGAACCCAGCCCAGCAGTCAGAATGCGAACCTCCCTACTGCGAGCTCCCTCGCCGTTCAACAGAACGCGAACTGCGACACCGCGACGGCGGGCCCGCACCAGGGCGTCGGCCGTGCCGGGGTAGGTGAGGTTGAACATCGACAGGGTGAGGGTCTGGCCCTTGCGGGTCTGCTTGATGATCGCCAGCGCCGATCGGGCCACACCGTGCACCTTGCCGGCCCTGCTCGACCACGGGTCGCCCAGCACGGCCTTCTGGGTGACGGCCTTGGGCAGCCCGGGCAGGGCGGCCTCATCGTCGGGTTGAGGGGTCGGGGTCGCGGGGGCACTCGTGGTGGGGGTGGACGGGCTGGGCTGCGACGTGCCGGTGCAACCGGCGAGCGCCACCAGCAGGGCAAGCACGCCCGCAGCGGCGCGTGTGCGCAGCCTGGTCACCTGTCCCCCACTCGTCGCGATGCCGTCTAGTGCGATGCGGCACCGGGTCGCTGATCGGGCTCCATCATGAACTCCCACGCCAAGCCGTGGGCCAGCACCACCAGCAGAATCAGCGCCAGGGCGACCAGTTGCAGGGGCGGCTGGCCGGTGGGCGCCGACAACGTCGGAACCACGGCCAGCGCCAGGATCGCCGCGTACAGCACGGCGACCAACCACCGGAACCGACGAAACAGCCCGCGCGGGGCCGCACGGTCGAGCGCCAGAAGCGGCCAGGTATTGACCAGCCCCACCACCGCCGCGGTGGCGAAACTCACCCGCCACAGCAGCGGGCTGCCGGGGTCGACTTGGGCGAAGGTACTCATCAGCCCGGGCAGCAGAAACGACAGGTACACCCCGCCCGCCAGGCGGCGGGCCTTGGCGTCACGCTTCCACTCCGGGTGGCGTTCGACCACCGTCCACCACAGGCCGACCAGCGTGAAGCAGGTCACCGCCATCAGCGAGTAGAAGCCGGCCAGGTCCATGGCCCCACCGTCACACGGCGGGGACGGCGCCGTCCACCCCAGTGCACGATTCGCCGTTTCGGGTGGGGCTGCGCGTGCGGCACCGTTGGCTACCCTGTTTTCGATGGCAGAAACAGGACTTTCCATGACTTCGCGCTCCGACCGCCTGCGCCAGTGGGCCGTGACCGTCGGCTTCGTCGCCGGCTTGATCGGCACCCTGGCCGGTCTCGGCATCATCGGCACGCAGGTGCAGAACAGCGCCGGTGGCGCCCTGCGGGCCGACGCCACCCTGCTCACCCCGGCATCGCAGGCCTTCAGCATCTGGTCGGTGATCTACGTGGGCCTGGTCGGGTACGTGATCTGGCAGTGGCTGCCGGCCCAGGCGCACTCGCGCACGGCTCGCGCCACTGGCTGGTGGGCGGCGGCTTCGTTGTTGCTGAACGGTGCCTGGCTGGGCGTTACACAAGCGGGCTGGCTGTGGGTCAGCGTGCTGGTGATCGCCCTGCTGGCCTACGTGCTGGGCCGGCTGTGCCTGAACCTGGTGGGGCACGGCCCACACAGCCTTGCCGAACTGCTGGTGGTGTACGTCACGTTCGGGCTCTACCTGGGCTGGGTGTGCGTGGCCACCGTCGCCAACGTGACCGCCGCCGCTGTGGGCACCGGTGTGCGACTCGGCGCCGCCGAACGCATCGTCGCGGTGATCGTGCTGCTGGTGGCCGGGGCCCTCGGGGTGTTCCTCAGCCGGCGCATGCCGGGCCAGTACGCGATCGGGGTGGCGATGGCGTGGGGGCTGGCCTGGATCGCGATCGGACGGCTGCTGGTGCAGCCCCAGTCGCTGGTGGTCGGCACCGTGGCCGCGGTGGTGGCCGCCGGAGTTCTGGCCGCGCATCTGCTGAGCGCGCGTGTGCGGGCCTGACCCCGTGCCGTCCGGTGGTTCACTGAGCCCCATGAAGCTTCGCCCGGCCTGGCTTCGATCGGTGGTCGCCGCGGTCGTCGGCGTGATCGTGGCCGTGCTGGTGTGGCCGTGGCTCGGGGTGGCGGCCGTTGCCGCGGGTTGGGTGGGCTTCTGCCTGACTTTCTGCGTGCGCACCCTGATGGCGCTGTGGCCATTCACACCCGAGCAGACCCGCGAGCACGCCACGATCGAGGATCCGAGCCACGCGGCCGTAACCGCCACGCTGATTCTGGCGTCGCTGGCCAGCGTGGCGGGGGTGGGCTTTCTGCTCGCCGGCGCCCAGCACGTGGCCAGCACCGCGGTTGACGCCACCCTGGGCGCGGTGGTGGTGGTGAGTTCGTGGGTGCTCGTGCACACCCTCTACACGGTGCGCTACGCGCGGCTCTACTTCACCGACCCCAAGCGCGCCGGCGTCGACTTCAGCGGCGACGACCCCGACTACCACGACTTCGCCTACCTGGCCTTCACCTTGGGCATGACCTACCAAGTCAGCGACACCACCCTGCAGACCCGGGTGGTGCGACGGGCGGCGCTGGGCCACGCACTGTTGTCGTATTTGCTCGGCGCCGTGGTGTTGGCCTGCACCATCAACCTCGTGGTGCAACTGGCCTCGCAGTCGTAGCGTGGTCGGCATGCCATGGATCTGCCGCACCTGCGGCGTCGAACAATCGCCCGCCGACCAGCCCCCCGCGGCCTGCGCGATCTGCACCGACGAGCGGCAGTACGTGCTGCCGTCCGGGCCGGCGTGGACGACCGCGAGCGAACTGGTTGACGCGGGCTTCGGGCTGCGCGTGGAAGAGCTCGAGCCCGACCTGTGGGGCTTCACCGCCGAGCCGAAGGTGGGCATCGGGCAGACCGCGCTGCTGGCCAGGACGCCCGGCGGCCACCTGCTGTTCGACGTGCCCCCGTTCGTGGCGCCCGAGGCGCTGCGGCTGATCGGCGAGTTGGGCGGGGTCGCGGCGATCATGGCCAGCCACCCGCACATGTACGGCTCGCAGGTCGCCTGGAGCCACGCCCTGGGCGGCGTGCCGGTCTACGTGGCCGACGCCGACCTGGCCTGGGTGCAGCGCACCGACCCGCTCCTCGTCTCGTGGTCGCAGCCGTTCGACGTGCTGCCGGGGGTGCCGGCGCGACAGGTCGGCGGGCACTTTCGCGGCCAGACCATCGTGCGGTGGCCCGGGGCGGACGGCGCCGGGGTGCTGCTGGTGGGCGACGCGTGCTCGGTGCGTCCGGACGGCAACGTGTCGTTTCTGCGCAGCTACCCCAACCTGATTCCCCTGTCACCGCGGGCAATCGGGCAGATCGTGGCCGGCTTCGACGCCTTCGACTACGACCGGCTGTACGACAACTTCGCCGGACGGCTGGCTGCCGGCGCCGCCAACATCGTGCACTTCTCTGCCGATCGGTACGTGGCGTGGATCACGGGGGCCCACGACGACCTCGTGTGAGGTTAGGTTCGGGGCATGCACGCTCGCTCGGTTCTGCTCGCAACGGTCGCGTTCGCCCTGGCGAGCTCCGGCTGTTCGGCACCGGCGATCGGGCAGAACCTGGGCTCCATCGGGTACGTGCGCGACAAGTCACCGACCAGCGCACCGGTCACCTGGGTGCATGCGGGCAGCGACATCGAACCACTGATCTCCCTGGTGGCAGGCCTGGGCGACGATGCGCTCACCCAGCGGCTCCGGGGCGTTGATCGGGCCAGCCAGGTGGTGGTCACGCTCTACTACGACGCCTGCGCCAAGTCGGAGCCGTCGCTGTTGACCGTCGCCTACGGGGCGACGCAGAACCGCAACTGCGTGCGCGCGGTCGACACGCTGGTCAGTTTCGCGGTGCCCCGCGATCGACTGCCCGACCCCACCACGTTGCGGGTGTGTGAGCGCAGCATCACGATCGGGCGCGACGGTGTGGGCGGTGAACCCATCGGGCTCTGCTGACCCCGCCGATGCGGCTACGGTGACGGCATGGTCGAGTTGCCGGGCGGTTTGGGTGTGCTGCTGCTGGCGTTCATCATCAGCGTGGGTGCACGTCGACGGCGCCGGGCCCGTCTAGCATCCGCCGTGCTCGTGCCGCGCGAATCGACCTGATCTGCCGCGGTGTGCGAGGGTCCCCTTCGGCTTCGGCCTCCCCGAGCACGACCGCCCTCAAGTGCCGCCCTTCGTGCGCGTCGGACTCCGGTGAGAGGACCTGGCCGGGAGCCCTTCGGGCGGAGCTTGGCAGCGCACGATGACTTCCTCTAGCCCCAAAGTTGGAAAGTCTGAGATGCACAGAAGATGCAAAATCGTGGACCAAACTCCCCGAACTCGCCATATTCCCTTGTCATAGGGGAATTAGCAATGGCTCCCCCGCCTGACTCGAACCAGAATCGGGGGGTGACTTCCCCGTCTGGAACAGACCTGGTGAATGGTGCTTTCACTAGGTGTTTCGGTGAACAGATGGGGAGAGTTCGAGGTTGGACGAGTTGGCAGATTGTGGCCAAAATGGGCTACCTTGGTGCACGTATGGTGCACGACTGGGTCCATTAAAGGAGTGCTTCCATGTCGCAGCGGCGGGGTTTCGGGAAGCTGCGCAGTCTGCCGTCGGGCAGGTACCAGGCCAGCTACATCGGCCCCGACCTGCGGCGCCATAACGCGCCCACGACCTTCCAGACCAAACTCGACTCCCAGGGCTGGCTGCGCGATGAGTATCGCATCATCGAGCGGGACGAGTGGACCGCGCCGACGGCGCGATCGCAGGTGAAGTACCGACCCGGATCCACGTTGGATGATTTCGCTACAGGGTGGTTGGAGACCCACAAGCGCAGTGACGGGCAACCGTTGAAGGCGCGGACGCGCGAACACTACGGCAAGCTTCTGCACGGACGCATCCTGCCGCACCTGGGCAATCTGCCGATGCGGTCGCTCACCGAGGATCGGTTGACCCAGTGGCTCGACCGTGAACTCCGGAATACAAATGGTTGGGGGAAGCGGTCCAATGCCAATCCCATGAGGGGCCGACACGTCACACGTGTCTGGTGGCACACCCGAGCTCGTTGATACCGCGAGCCAACAGCGACCAGAGAAGAATATGATGAGTTCACTGACAGGCCTTTCGCCCAAACCGTCACTGTTGGCCGAGGGTGGTAGTCTGTATGAGTTCGAAACCGCCCACGGGACCGTTCTTTTGCATGAGGTGGATTGTGTCGAAATCTCGTATTTTCCGCGTACCGCAACCCTAGTCATCCGATTTGAGTGGGATCTGGACAGCACGGTCGGCCCCCCTTCACCGGAACTTGGGTGTTTTACGCTTGAGTTCAACAACGTCTCTATTCAGAGTTGGTCGTCCTATTCCAAGGAGATCCAGAAAGATTCGCTCCAGAATAGTCAGATTCGGTCGTTTACTTGGGACTGCACCTATCTTTTCGAAATGGAACTTGCTGACGAGAAGTTCTCGTTTATGGCGACTAGATGCTCCATCCAATGTACTGAGATCGAATAAGGTTTCCACGGTGCGGCCGCGGCCGGAGGCGTTGCCTTGCGCGCAGGTGGCCACCGCCACCTATTGCCGATCTGGGCGTGGTGGACTTATTCGTGACGGGCAACGGGTTTGTGTTCTTGTCGTAGGTCCTTGTTCGACGACTCTCGCATCTAGGTCGACATGTGGTTGTCGAACACGCATACACCCACCAAAGGAAGCACTTTCAACGTGAAGCCTACCGCCGCGTATCCCCGACCCCGCCATGATGCCGGCGCCTTGCTTTGAGCGGCGCCAACTACGTCCGGCCCTTCGTGGTCGACGTTGGTGCACGATTGGTGCACGAGGGGAGTGTTTGGCCTGAGGTGATCACCCTGAAAATCCTAGTCAGGGGCTGTTTGCAGTAGGGCTCCCCCGCCTGGACTCGAAACTGTACGGTCCCCGGACTCCCCCGACTGGCCGAACCGGCGATTCACAACGTGCTGACTAGGCCTTAAGCGGCACAGTAACGCGACAGGACGATCGCGCACAAGTAGGCAAAACTAGCCAAAGATGGGCTGTTATATTGCCCATATGTTGCCCACGGTGGGCTCCATTGGAGGGTTCAGAGATGGCAGGACGCCGAGGTTTCGGCAGGGTCCGAAAGCGCGCGAGCGGGCGATGGCAGGCCGGTTACATCGGCCCGGACCTCGCGACCCACTATGGCCCGGTGACGTTCGAGCGAAGGCAGGACGCCGAGGCGTGGTTAGCGGCCGAGTCCCGGCTGATCGAGCGAGACGAATGGCGGCCTCCGAAGATCAGAGCTGCTTCCAAGCACGCCTCCGGCGAAACCTTGCGAAGCTTTGCGCCCTTGTGGCTGGACACTCATCGTCGCAACGATGGCGAGCCGCTGAAGGACCGCACCCGGGAGCACTACGAGTGGCTGTTGGATAGCCGCCTCTACCCTACGTTCGGCGACCTCCCTATGCATCTCATCACCGAGGACGAGCTGACCGCCTGGCGCGAAGGACTGCCGAAGACCCCGACCGCCAACGCGCACGCCTACGCGCTACTGCGCGGCATCCTCAAGACCGCCGCCAAGAAGGACCGCAGGATCGACCCGCCCGCGATTGAAGGTGCAGCGAAGGCAAAGACCAAGCACGAGACCGAGCCAGCGACCCTGGATGAGCTCGCGATCATCGTGGACAACATGGCGCCCAAGTATCGGTTGGCGATCCTGCTCATGACGTGGTGCGCTCTCCGGTTTGGCGAGGTCGCCGAGCTTCGACGCCAGGACGTGAGTCTAGGCACCGGCAAGGTCCGTGTGCGGCGCGGCGTCGTACGCGTCTACGGCGAGCGCCGGGTGACTACTCCGAAATCTGGCGCAGGTGCGCGGGACGTGACGATCCCGCCCCACCTGGTGCCGCTCGTCAAGGCGCATCTGGACGAGCACGCTCAGCCGGGACCGTCCGGGCTGCTGTTCCCTGGCGCCAACGGCGCTCAGGTCTCTCAGTCCACCCTGAACGGCAAGCCGGGCCGTCGACGCATCATCAAGGGGCGCATAGTCAACGAGTCTGCTACAGGGTTCTGCAAGGCGCGGGAAGCCGCTGGAAGGCCCGATCTCCGGTTACACGACCTTCGACATACCGGCGGCACGTTGGCGGCCCAGACGGGTGCGACGCTGGCAGAGTTGATGCAGCGACTCGGGCACTCGACGCCGAGCGCGGCCATGCGATACCAGCACGCGGCGAAGGATCGGGACAAGGTGATCGCCGAGGCGCTGTCGGAGATGGCGGCGAGTCAGAATGGATGAGACAACGGTCATCCAATGGCAGGCCACCGCAGTTGCACGGTGCCGCTTCCGCCCGCGTTCATGAGCCGACAGGGCTGGCGGATCGTCATTATCATCCGGCAGATCCTGGCGGACATGATGGCTGGCGTCCTAACTGACCAGTGCGACGCCGCGCCGAGACTCTCCTGGCCGCCACCCCACGGCCGGGCGACCTCTCTAAGGATGCGCTGATCTTTGTGGTGTGCGGTTCGGTGGCTGGCTTCGGCTGTTGGGACGCGAAATTGTTGGGGGTATGGACAGCGAGCAGCCTTCTTTCGCCGATGTCGAGTACGGCTATCGGCGGCGGGTGTCGAAACGTGAGCAGTTCTTGGAGCAGATGGAGGCCACGATCCCGTGGCAGGTGTGGATCGATCTGATCGAGCCGTACTACTACCTGGACCGGCCAGGTAAGACGGGTCGGAAGGCGAAGCCGCTGGCGATGATGCTGCGCATGTATTTGCTGCAGGTTTGGTTCAACCTGTCCGATGAGGGGGTCGAGGACGCGATCTACGACTCGTTCGCGATGCGCCGGTTCCTGGGTGTGGACTTCACGGTGGAGCAGGTGCCCGACGCGACCACATTGCTGCACTTTCGTCACCTGTTGGAGAAGCATCAGCTTGGCCAGAGGCTGCTGGCGGCGCAGAACGACCTGTTTGAGCGTGAGGGTTGGATCATGCGGGGCGGGACGATCGTGGACGCCACGATCATTGCGGCACCGTCGTCGACCAAGAACGCCGCCGGTGCCAGGGATCCCGAGATGCACCAGACCCGCAAGGGCAATCAGTGGTACTTCGGGATGAAGGCCCACATCGGTACCGATGCCGGCACCGGATATGTGCACTCGGTCACCGCCACCGCGGCGAACGTGTCCGATATCACCGAGGCTGTCCATCTGATGCGGCCCGATGACACTGCCGGGTGGGGCGATGCCGGTTACCTGGGTGTCGACAAACGCGAGGAGATCACCGGCGATCCCCATCTCGCCGGCGTCACCTGGCACATTGCAGCCCGCAAGAGCCAGTTGGCGAGGATGCATCCTCATGAGCGGGCGATCGAGTCCCGCAAGGCCGGGGTGCGGGCCAAGGTCGAGCACGCGTTCCTGATCGTCAAACGAGACTTCGGGTTCACCAAGACCCGCTACCGCGGCCTGGCGAAGAATCTCCATCATCTCCACGTCGCGTTCGCGTTGGCGAACTGGCTGATGCGGGCACGTGCCGTCGCTCTCACCATGGCGGCGGCATAGCGTCAGCCTGCCCGAAACCGCCCTAACAGGCCCCCCGCAGCGAATCGATCAGCCGACAACGCCCACACCCAACCCCTCCAAGAGCACGATCGCCGCGATCACCGTCACTCACGCCACGAATGGCACATTGATCAGCGGTTCCCTAAGGCCGGCGATCGCGGTCAACCTGCTTCGAACCCAGTATCGCCCACCGCACTAAACCCTTTCCGACTAGGTGAAACACACGAGTCTGGGTCCGCGCATTCACTTTCGTGCAACTTACGTGCAACATCCGTGAGAAGTCCGAGATTGAGATCAGAGTCGCGCCCCGGAGCCTCTGAGCATCCCGACCCGGTCGCGGCATTGAGGCGGTCGTGCTCGGGTGGCGGCCAGCCGTGGGCATGTTAGTGACTAACGTCGTGCACTTCTGGTCGCCCGGTCAGCCGCTGACCAGGCAAGAGCGTGTTTTCGTGAAGATCCCTTTGGGCCGACGATCGGCAAGTAGAGGTCATCGAGGACTACCCCACATGGCAAGACGGCACGGAAGTGCGGACGGTCGTCGACGACATGCGTAATGGTCTGCTCATCCCCAGCAGCCACGACACCGAGTACTCGATCACGTGGCTCGAAGGATCCGACCGCGAAAGTGCTTGGCTGGCCTACGGGCCACGAGGCAACGACCCGCCACCGATGTAGGCGACCTGCGCTCCTCGTCACAACCGAACGCGCTGGGTGCGGCAGTTCAGTGCGTTTGGGTCGTGTGCCGTCACTGGTGTGGTGGTGTGGTCTGCTCGCGTAGTTGGTGGTTCTCGTCTTGAAGTTGCATGACCATGGCTATGCCGGCGAGGTTAAGGCCGGCGTCCAGCAGGTCGCATATGCGGCGCAGCCGGTCCAGGTCGTCTGCGCTGTAGCGGCGGGTGCCGCCGGCGGTGCGTACCGGGCTGAGTAGTCCTCGGGCTTCGTAGGCGCGCAGGTTCTGAACGCCCGTTCCCACGAGGTCCGCGGCGACCGAAATGCCGTAGACGCCCCGGGTGCGGCCCGGTTCTGCCTCCGACATGTTGGATGAGCCCTTCGATCGATCGATCACCCTCTTGCCTCAGAATGATACACGCGCTATAACAAATCTATAGCGCCCGCCACAGATCTGATGCTGAGGCGAAAGGCATCACACACAGAAAGGAAGGTTGAACAACGATGCTGATGCGCACTGACCCGTTCCGCGAACTGGACCGACTGACCCAACAGATGCTCGGTACCAACGGCACCCTCGCCCGGCCCTCGGTGATGCCGATGGACGCCTGGCGAAGCGGAGACATCTTCCACGTCCAACTGGACCTGCCCGGCGTCACGCCGGACTCCATCGAACTCGACGTCGAGCGCAATGTGGTTACCGTCAAGGCTGAGCGGCCCGGCCGTGAGAATGACGTCGAACTGATCGCGGCGGAGCAACCGCGCGGGGTCTTCAGCCGGCAGTTGATCCTGGGCGACAACCTCGATACCGAGAGAATCGACGCCAGCTACGACGCGGGCGTCCTCACCCTGCAGATCCCGGTCGCCGAGAAGGCGAAACCGCGCCGCATCTCCATCGCGCACAATGAGCACGAGCACAATGAGCACGAGCGGCAGGCCATCAGCGCTTGAGCGGCAGGCCACCATGCTCACCGCACACGCCACCGGAGACTGGTCAGGCCCAGTACGTGAGGAGTTCCTCACCATCATGTGCAGCGATCCGGTATTGCTCGGCTACGCCTTCGACACCATCATGACCGAGCAATACGGCAACCAGAACCCCAACGCAACGGAAGGAGATCCCACTCAGACACCACTACAACGTTCCGACAAGTGACCGCTCGCTACGACTGCACCATTGACAACATTTCGCGTGCGCGAAGTGCCACGCACCGCTCGCCAGGCACCAACGCCACGCAGTCCAGCAGGCGGCACGTCCTCGTGGTCCCGGCGACGCGCCGGGACCACGACCGACCCCAGAAGTGTGAACCCGACCCGTCTACCGTGATCACCTGGTCAAGCTCGGCGGCGCCGGCTTCTTCGACAGCGCCACGCAGGCCGCCGTCAACTCCACCAAAATCGCCGGCGTCAAGTCCTACAACGGCTTCGGCCGCAAGATCGGCAAGAAGTTCTACACCAACGCCATCCGCACCGGCTCCACCTCCAGCCACATCGACTACATCTGGACCGCCGGCCAAGTCCGCGCGGTCGGCTGGCAGATCGCGCTACCGAGCGTCACCTGGCGCAACATCAAGGGCAAGAGGGTCCCCTTCGCATCCGAGATCGGCTCCGACCACTGGCCAGTCGTCGCACGGGTCGAGTCCGGCGCCGGCAGCAGGGCGGCCTGTGACCCCGGCACGTCCGAGGCCGCCCTGCCCGGCTTCGACGGAGCGTCCTGTGCTCCCTCACACTCCGCTGCGGAGAACAACGTTGCCGCGGTGGCCAAGCACGGTCTGCAGTGCATCGCCAGCGCCTTCCCGCAGGTCAAGTCGATGGGCGGACGCCGGTCCAGCTCGGACGCCAGCTGCCGCTACAGCGACCACTGCACCGGCTACGCCGTCGACTTCATGGTGCCCCGCTGGAACACCACGGCCGGCCGAGAACTCGGGTGGCGAATCGCCCGCTGGGTGCAGGCCAACCACAAGGCTCTCAGGGTCAAATACATCATCTGGGACGTCAAGAAGTGGAACCCGGCCGCCAACGATCAATGGCGGCCCTACATCCACCCCTACGGCAACCAGAACCCGACCCTCGCGCACAAGGACCACGTCCACGTCAGCTTCCTGTCCGGCGCCTCGGGCACATGAAACCCTCGACCTCTCGTCAGGATCACCATCCCGGCTGATACTGGAGGTGCCTAGCAGCGTGACCGCAGGCAGGAGGCGCACCTTGAGCGACGATCCGTTTGAGCATCTGGTCGTGACTCCACGCGGCCACGTGGTCGACCTCAGCGAAGGCCCCGGCGTGGTCGACTTCGGCCCGCCGCCTCCGATGCGTTGATCGCGTCCCTGCGGGTGGTGGGCTTTCCGGGGTGATTGCCTCGGTGCCTACAGGTCGCTGCCGGTGATGGCGGCGACGGTCTGATTATCGCTTGTGGTGGTCAGGAGTGCCATGGATCCTTCGGAGAGGTAGCGGCGTTCGTCGATGGTCCATTCGTCGTTGGTGTCGGTGAGGATCATGCCGACGAGCCTGATCACGCTGGCTTCGTTGGGGAAGATCCCGACGACGCGGGCTCGTCGTTTGATCTCCTTGTTGAGCCGCTCCAGCGGGTTGGTGGACCAGATCTTGCGCCAGTGGGCTCGGGGGAAGCCGGCGAAGGCCAGGACCTCGGTCTTGGCGTCGTCCATGTAGGGCCCGATCTTGGGCAGGCGGGCGGCGAGCTGGTCACGGACCTGTTCCCAGCAGGCGGCGACGGTGGCGGCGTCGGGTTGGGCGAAGATCGTGCGGAACAACGCCGCGACCATGTCCATCTGGTTCTTGGGCACCATGGCGAGCAGGTTGCGGGCGAAATGGACCCGGCAGCGTTGGTGCGCCGCGCCTTGGAAGCTGCGGCCGATCGCGGCCACGAGCCCGGCGTGCTGGTCACTGATGACGAGCCGGACTCCGGCCAGGCCTCGGCTCTTGAGGTGGGTGAGGAACTTGCGCCAGAACACCTCGTCCTCGCTGTCGCCGACATCGAGCCCGAGGATCTCCCGGCGGCCATCGCCGGTCACTCCGGTGGCGACCACGACCGCTTTGCTGGTGACCAGCCCGCCGCCGCGCACATGCAGGTAGGTGGCATCCAGGAACACGTACGGATAGGCGATCTGGTCGAGCCGTCGGGTGCGGAACCTGCCGACCTCTTCATCGAGTCCTGCACAGATGCGGGATACCTCGGACTTGGAGATCCCGGTCCCGCCGAGCGCGACGACGAGGTTGTCGACGTTGCGAGTGGAGACCCCGTTCACCCAGGCTTCCATCACCACCGCGTACAGGGCTTGGTCGATCCGCCTCCGCGGCTCAAGCACCGACGGGAAGAACGAGCCCTGGCGGAGCTTGGGGACCGCCAGCTCGACGGTGCCTGCCTTGGTCATCAGCTCCCGCGGTCGGACACCGTTTCGTTCGGTCACCCGGTCCGGCGTGCGTTCGTAGCGGGCGGCGCCGATCACGGCCGTGGCTTCGGCCTCGATCAGCTCTTGGAGCACGAGCCGGACCGACTCGCGCACTAGGAGCCTGCTGAACAAGGCGCCGTTCTGAGGGTGCGTTGTGTGTTGGTGGCGGGCGGGACGCCGCCATGGCCCGTCGAGCGGCGAGTTTGAGTCAGCATTTGAGAGGGCGACAGCGGGGTCGTCCCGCCCGTCTGGGGTCCGTGGTGGCCGCTGTTGGCTGGGGGTTCAGTGTCCCGGGGGGTCTGTCAGGCGATCGCCCAGCCGGTCGGTCCGTGGGTGAGGCCGAGGGCGAGGAGTCGGCGCAGGTTGATCGCCGCGACCCGGTTGTGGAGCCAGTTGTTGTTCCTGGTCACGCCTCGGTAGCGGAGTCGCCGGTTGCTTCGGGTCAGCCAGGCGATGGTGCGTTCGACCATGGGCCGGTGTTGCCGGTAGGTGTCCTGGAAACCTTCGTCGGCGGCCCGTTGACGGTGCTGGCGTTGCAGCAGATCATGCTCGTGGAGCTGCACGGTGCGGCCCTTCGCGGCGGTGGTGCACAGGGCCCGCAGAACGCATGTGGCGCACGCCTGCTTGAACACTGCTCGGCGGCCCTTGGTGAGGGTGCGGGTCACGCCGGCCGGGCAGGTCAGGGTGCCTGCGGCCGGGTCGTGGGTGAAGTCGTCGATGGTGAACCCGCCCTCGACGACCGGCTTGATCGGCCACGGCTTCAATAGCGGCGTCCACCCCTTGCCGTTGAGCGTGGCGAGCATGTCGCCGGTGGCGTAGGCCGAATCACCCAGCACCTCGACCGGGCCGGTGATCGTCGGGTCGGCGACAACCAGCCGGGCACCGACGGTGGCGTCGCTGTTGTCCGGGCCAGCGGCCTTGGTCAGCTCAACCATCGTTGCCAGCCCGGTATCAGGCTCGATCACCACATGGGCCTTGAACCCGTCCTGGCGACGTTCCACTGTCTTGTGCGCATGCCTAGCCTGCGGATCCACCGTCGAGATGACCCGATCCGGGGCGACCCGCCGGGCGATCCGCCACCGGCCATCGGTGCCGTCAGAGTCTTCGGCCGGTTCGACATCCTGCCCGGCGACCAACGCGAGTAGGGCGATCGCCTCGGCCGGCTTGCCGCCGGCGGCAGTGATCGTCTCGACATCAAGGCCGTCGAGCAGGGCAAGGGCGTCGTTCACGAGTGCGGTCACCAACTCGTCGCGGGCCTGGGCGTCGTCCCAGGCGATCCTCGGTTTCGCGGTGCTGTCATAGCCCTGCCCGGTCAACGCGGCCAGCCGGGTGCAGCGTTCGGCGATCACCTGATGGGCGCCGGGCACCTCCCGGCCGACCCGGCGGACCTGCGCGATCAGCTGGGTGACGGTGTCCTGTCGGGCCACCGCATCATCCAGGATCGTCGAATCCAACACACGGCGCTGCCGTCCCTTCACCGCACCCGTCGCGGCGATCACGTCGCGGACCACCTCGAAGATCCGCTGCGGCCGCTCCGAACTGGCCAGCCGAGCCCGCCATACCGTCAACGACGACGCGTCGAACGCCTTCGCGTCGACCGGATAGCCACACGCCGCCTTCCACCGCAGGTCGAACGTGAGCGCGTCGACCGCCTCCCGATCGGACAGGCCGTGAAGGGATTGCAGCACAATCACCGACGCGACCACCCCGGCCGGGATCGAGGGCCGACCCCGCCCCGACGGGAACAAATCAGCGAACAACGCGTCCGGGAACAACCGATCACGGTGCTCGGCCAGGAACCTGAACACGCTGCCCACCGGCAGCAGATGCCCTGCCAACGACTCCACGTCCAACACGTCCCGCTGCGGACTCGACCCACCCTGCACAACCCAACAATTCCAGTCGACCGACAACCAGACCGGGCGCCACGCAGACGGATTGTTCAGCAGGGTCCTAGTGTCCTGTCAGGTTGATGCGCTCGCTATTTGTTGATCGCGCGGCAGTAGCCGGCGAGGCGGTCGAGGATCTGGTCGGCGGTCTTGTGCCAGGTGAAGGGTGTCGGGTTCTGGTTCCAGTTTTCGACCCAGGCGGTGATGTCGGCTGCGAGAGCTTTGACGCTGCGGTGTGCTGAGCGTTGCAGTTTCTTGGTGGTCAGCGCGGAGAACCAGCGTTCGACCAGGTTCATCCAGGATCCGTAGGTGGGGGTGAAGTGGAAGTGGAACCGCCGGTGGCGTAGCAGCCACTCGTGCACGGCGGGGGTTTTGTGGGTGGAGAGGTTGTCGAGGATGACGTGGACGTCGAGTTCGGCTGGGACCTCGGTGTCGATTTTGTTCAAGAAGGCGATGAAGTCTGCGGCTGTGTGGGACTTGCGCAGGTCGGTGATGACTGTGCCGGTGGCGATGTTGAGGGCTGCGAACAGGTCCACGGTGCCGTTGCGGACGTAGTCATGGGTCGCCTTGCTCGGTGTGGTCGGCAGCATCGGGAGGATCGGCGCTGACCGGTTGAGTGCCTGGATCTGCGGCTTCTCATCGAGCGCATAGACCGCTGCAGCGACCGGCGGCGAGAGGTAGAGGCCGACCAAGTCGCGGACCTTCTCGATCAGATCCGGGTCCGGGGAGACCTTGAACTCGTCTTGGCGCCACGGCTTGAGCCCGAAGGCCCGCCAGATCTCGCTCACCGTCTGCCGGCTGATCCCGTGCCGCTCAGCCATCGTCCGGGTGGACCAGTGGGTGGCGTCCTTCGGGGCGGTCTCCAGGGTCTCGACCACGACGGCCTCGATGACCTCGTCGCCGATCGTGCGTTCAGCGCCTGGACGCGGCGCGTCGACAAGACCCTCGAGCCGATCGGCTGCGAATCGATGGCGCCACTTCGCGACCGTCGCCCGGTTGACCCCGAGTCGGGCCGCGATCGCAGTATTCGCGCCGCCCTCGGCCACGGCCAGCACGATCCGTGACCGCAGCGCCAATGCCTGGGGGGTGTCAGATGGTCTGTGTAAGGGGTGAGTCCGGAAGGAAGGATTCATGATGACTGTTGTGACGGATGACAAGAAGGGTGTGGCTGCTCGTCGGTCGGATCGGGCTGAGGCGCCGGGTGCTCGGGCGGCTGCGGAGTTGGCGGCTTCGGGTGCGTTGGATGACTTGTTCGCCAAGATCGATGCCGGCGCGATCGAGTTGACCGGGGATGGCGGGTTCATTCCGGGGCTGATCAAGGCTGCGGTGGAGCGTGGCCTGCAGGCCGAACTGACTTCGCATGTGGGCTATGACAAGGGCGATCCGAACGCGGCCCTGTTCGACAACTCGCGTAACGGCACGACGCCGAAAACGGTGCTGACGCAGGTCGGTGATGTCGATCTGGACGTGCCGCGGGACCGGCTGGGAACGTTCTGCCCGCAACTGGTACCGAAGGGTGCCAGACGGTTGGGCGGCATCGATGAGATGATCATCAGCTTGTATGCCGGTGGCATGACGGTGCGCGATATCGAGCACTTCCTGGCCTCCACGCTGGGTGCGGAACTGTCACGCGAGACGATCAGCAAGATCACCGACCAGGTCTGCGACGAGGTCGCCCAATGGCAACAACGGCCGCTGGACGCTCTCTATCCGGTCATCTTCCTCGACGCGATCGTGGTCAAGGTCCGCGACGGTGCGCACGTGACGAACCGTTCAGCTCATATCGCGGTCGGCGTCGATATGGACGGCATCAAGCACGTTTTGGGGATCTGGATCCAAACCAGCGAGGGCGCGAAGTTCTGGGCCGGGGTGTGTGCCGATCTGGCTAACCGGGGCGTGCGTGACGTGCTCATCGTGTGCTGTGACGGCCTCACGGGCCTGCCCGAGGCGATCGAGGCCACCTGGCGACACGCCACCGTGCAAACCTGCGTGGTGCATCTGATCAGGGCGTCGATGCGGTTCGTCGGCTACCAAGACCGCAAGGCTGTGGCGGCAGCGTTGCGGCCGGTCTACACCGCTGCGAACGCGGCAGCGGCCCGCACCGAACTCGACACGTTCACCGATTCGACGTGGGGCAAGAAGTACCCCCACGCGGTCGCGACCTGGAATGCGGCGTGGGATCGGTTCATCCCGTTCTTGGCCTTCCCACCCGAGCTGCGCCGCGTGATTTACACCACCAACAGCATCGAGAGCTTGAACTACCAACTCAGGAAGGTGTCGAAGAACCGCGGCCACTTCCCCAACGACGCCGCCGTGGTGAAGCTGCTATGGCTCGCGATCTGCAACATCGAGGACAAACGAGCCCGCGACCGCGCCAAAGAGAAAGGACTCCCACCCGACCAACGCAAAGCAGCCGGACGACTCGTCGAGGGCCAAGCCGTCACCAACTGGAAACAAGCACTGGCCCAACTCGCGCTCATCTACCCCGAGCGCATCAACCAACACCTATAAATCGAACAAAATAGGACAAGCCGCTTACACAGAAATCTTGACAAGCTCAATGCCTGCGACGAGGAATGGCGCCGAGCCCAACGCTGCAGCGTTGCCCGCTCGTCCTCGGTCAACTCGATCGCGACCGTCGGTCGTCCTGCCTGTCTCATCACCGGCTCCATCCTGTTGAGGCTCTTGCCTCTTCAGAACCCGACGCCAGACTACGAAATTCCCGAATCCCGCATATTTGTTCACGGAACAGCCTGACACGACACTAGGTCAACGCCGTCACCGGCACGGAATGCGTCCAACAGCTCGGACACGGCAGAATCAGACAGGGCCATCGGTGAGATCTCCTTCGATGCGTGCTTGGCCGTACACACCGAAGAATCACGCCGATGGCCCGCCTCTCAGCTCAGGCCACGCCGATCCCCGAAACCCCACCACTCCCCGGGACTCTCACGATGCGTTGGGTGAACGTCGCCGACTTCGCCCCACCGGTGATGGGCAGTCCAGTAGTAGTCACGGCCACCGGTCAGCCCGCCATCAACCGTCGAGCCGCCAGCGAGGTCTTCGAGTCCAACGGTGGCCTGTACATCCGAGTCGTCGCCGAGCCCCGCTGGTGGATTTGGATCGAATCCCCGGCCGACGAACGAACGCCCTGGCCGGCAAGGTCACGAGTGGTGCCAGCCATGCACGTCTGGACCCAGGTCGCCTCCTAAAGTCACCGTCTTTGGTCGAGCAGAACGAAATTTCACATGCCCCGCCAGCGGCACCTGGAGACATTAATGTTTCGGGCATGGCAGATATTGACTGGGTCGAGGTTGTACCTGGCGAGGTGTTCTGTGCCGAGGTCGACGGCGTGAAGTATGCGGTGCGTCGGGGAAGAGCGGGCCGGTTTGTGTGGACGACCACTGCGGCCAATCTTCCGGCTATGACTACTGGCGAGTGGTTGTCTGCCGACGGAGCGAGGAGAGTCTGCGAGTCCTTCATTCGCCAGGGGCGATCGCAGCAGTCGACACAGTGACTGTAGGCAACTTGACTGCATCGGCATCAACCCTGGCCTGGCCGGCGACCGGGAAGGACTCGCGCTAGGGAACCGCTGATCAACGTGCCATTCGTGGCGTGAGTGACGGTGATCGTGCTCTTGGAGGGGTTGGGTGTGGGCGTTGTCGGCTGATCGATTCGCTGCGGGGGGCCTGTTGGGGCGGTTTCGGGCAGGCTGACGCTATGCCGCCGCCGTGGTGAGAGCGACGGCACGTGCCCGCATCAGCCAGTTCGCCAACGCGAACGCGACGTGGAGACGATGGAGATTCTTCGCCAGGCCGCGGTAGCGGGTCTTGGTGAACCCGAAGTCTCGTTTGACGATCAGGAACGCGTGCTCGACCTTGGCCCGCACCCCGGCCTTGCGGGACTCGATCGCCCGCTCATGAGGATGCATCCTCGCCAACTGGCTCTTGCGGGCTGCAATGTGCCAGGTGACGCCGGCGAGGTGGGGATCGCCGGTGATCTCCTCGCGTTTGTCGACACCCAGGTAACCGGCATCGCCCCACCCGGCAGTGTCATCGGGCCGCATCAGATGGGCAGCCTCGGTGATATCGGACACGTTCGCTGCGGTGGCGGTGACCGAGTGCACATATCCGGTGCCGGCATCGGTACCGATGTGGGCCTTCATCCCGAAGTACCACTGATTGCCCTTGCGGGTCTGGTGCATCTCGGGATCCCTCGTGCCGGTGGCGTTCTTGGTCGACGACGGTGCCGCAATGATCGTGGCGTCCACGATCGTCCCGCCCCGCATGATCCAACCCTCACGCTCAAACAGGTCGTTCTGCGCCGCCAGCAGTCTCTGGCCAAGCTGATGCTTCTCCAACAGGTGACGAAAGTGCAGCAATGTGGTCGCGTCGGGCACCTGCTCCACCGTGAAGTCCACACCCAGGAACCGGCGCATCGCGAACGAGTCGTAGATCGCGTCCTCGACCCCCTCATCGGACAGGTTGAACCAGACCTGCAGCAAATACATGCGCAGCATCATCGCCAGCGGCTTCGCCTTCCGACCCGTCTTACCTGGCCGGTCCAGGTAGTAGTACGGCTCGATCAGATCGATCCACACCTGCCACGGGATCGTGGCCTCCATCTGCTCCAAGAACTGCTCACGTTTGGAAACCCGCCGACGATTGCCGTACTCGACATCGGCGAAAGAAGGCTGCTCGCTGTCCATACCCCAACAATTTCGCGTCCCAACAGCCGAAGCCAGCCACCGAACCGCACACCACAAAGATCAGCGCATCCCTAGGCAAACGTGCTGGCTAGACAGGTCCGGACTCGGAAACGAGGGGGGTCCCTTGACCGTCAGTTCGACTGCCAGATGATCGCAGGCACGCGCGTCTAGGCAGCTGGAACGGTCGGGCTCAAACCCACGACCCAGGGATTTGAGGTCGAACTGAGAGGTCCGCGGGCTGAAGTAGGGCGCACGCCACATGTCTGATCAGGTACGGAAGGCTAGCCTGCCGTCATGCACCTGATGGCTTGGTGCGCCATGCCATACCTGTGCTATGAGAGCCATCGCCAAGGAAGTTCATAGTGAGGAGCACCTTGTCCGCGCTTGGACCCAAGGTAAACCACTAGGGTGTGGGTGTGGTCTCATGGTTGGACGCTGTCCATCGGATAGGAAATGCCACGGCGGGGGGCGTCCAGGGGAAGCGACGAATCCTGCCGCGGTTTGGCGTGCCCATCGTTATGACTGGAAGTTCCGGAGCGGGGAAGACGCAACTGTGGGCTAGCTTGACGGGTAACAATCCGTCAGCGGCTATGAGCACCTTGGAAGATGACGGATACCTAGTCAAGCGACCGTCCCGACGAAAACTTGCCCTTACGACAGTGCCAGGACAGGACGGAAGAGTTCGGCATGCGTTGCTGGAAGAGTTGTTTGGGTCTCAAACAATTCTTGATGGAGTAATTCATGTTGTTGCGAACGGTTTTGATCACATCTGGCCCGTCACTGCGGACGCAGTCGCTGCCGGAGTCACCCCCTTCGATCGACCGACATTAATTGCACGGAACAGAGCGCAAGAAGTCCGCGCTTTTGATGACATATGCAGCAGGATTCAAGGAAAGCATTACATGACGCCCAATGCGGCGCCAAAGTGGCTGCTCGTGATCGTAAATAAGGTCGATCTCTACTGGTCAGAGATCGAAGCGGCGCGTAATCGCTACTATATACACGGAGATAGTGATTTTTCCTCGATAGCGAGAGAACTTCTCCAGCGAGTGGGGACAAATCGCCTGCAATACAGAATGCTGCCCGTCAGCACGGGGGCCGCAGACTATCTCTTCGATTCAGCCAGAGGTAGAATCAACGCATCAAGTGAGCTAAACACAGCTCAGGCGGGCGCCTCGATTGAGGCTCTAATGGAGACTTTGGAGGAGTTGACGAATGTCTGAATCACTTCCTGAGGGTGTCTCCTGGCTAAGCCGTCACTCGAAGTCAAGCAAATGGAAGTTGGCCACGGGTGAGGACCTCGAGCATGCGCTGCGCGCTGCCGAGCGACTGTTAGCGCAGGCAGAGGGTCGGCAGCAACACGCTCAGAATCGCAGCTTTGCGATCGTATCCCTTATCGTCGGGGCGGCTCTTTCGATGCTCGCTTCAATGTTCCTAGTTGTGCAATTCATGTACAGAGAAGCAGACTTCCAGTACACCGCGCTGGCGATACCCTTTACGCTGCTTCCCGCGGTGGGTGTTCTGTTGTATTGGTTTCGTCTGTTCCTAGCACATAAACGTCAGACCGAGGAGGACGCCACCGTCGAGTTGGCCGCTGAACTCGCCTCCTTGGTGGGAGAAGTGATGAATGACGTTGCTCAGCGTGAAGCATGGAGTTACATGCGGATCAAAGCCACGCAACTTAGGCTATCTGCATTTCCTATGCCACGTTTCTTCAGTGAAAGCGGCCGCTGGAGAACCAATGAGTGACTCTGGAAAACGGCCGATTGAAACTTCTTTGACGGCGGTATCAGTTGTCGCTGATTTCTTGAGTATAGCCGCGTTTCTTGGTCTTCAGGAAAACCATGTGGCACGCGTGACTTTGGTTATTTCTTTAGCGACAATTGGATTTGTAACTGGCATCGTTGTTGCGTGGCGAGCTTTGAGACTGGCTTTTTCTGTGCGCGGTTCTTACTACCCGTCGCAACTACATCGGACACGGCTGTATGTTGCTTTGTTATCTGTCGTCGGGAGCATTGCCCTTGGTTATGTCGGTATTCAGCTAGTCTGACGCATATCCCGGAAACGAAGACTGCGGGCGTCTGATCAGGGTGAGGACCGGCCCGCAGCGAGCGCAGCGAGCGAGGACACGGACCGCAGCCCGGCCGGCGAAGCCGGCGCCTTGACCTCCAAGAGCCAGAATCAGCAAAGCCAAGGGCGAGAACGGCCCCGAGCCACGGCAGGGTGATCGTGCCGTGCCGTCGCGGCGGCATAGGACCGGGCCGGGGTCTGGTGATCCTCAACTGGCGCGTCGGCACCCCAGCCCTCGCAGTTGAGTTAAGCCGAGTCCATCTACTGCGCGAGCGCGGCCTGGACCCCGCGCGGGAGTGAAGCCAGGTCTATGGAGGAGTTGGAGACTCGTCGGCCTGGCGAGGGACTACAACGATCCACGCCAGCTAGCGCAAGCTCTCGGCTCACCGTCCGCGTCTCCGCCGTGAACCTCGCTGACCCAGTGATGCGTAGGACTTCAGGACGATCGGTTACGACGCGAACCCGAGCGTCGGCGTCGACGGACGAGCGTAACTTCCGTAGGCTGGAGTCCGTGATAGCTACAGTGTCGGCCCGAGCGTGGTGACCGAAAGCACGGTGCGGGTCTCCGTGATCGACCTCTTCAGCGGTGCGGGCGGGTTATCACTGGGCCTCCGCCAAGCGGGAATGAGCATTGCGGCTGGCATTGACGTTGAAGAAGCATGTCGGTATCCCTACGAGGCGAACATCGAGGCGCCGTTCCTGGCCGCCGACGTGCGCGACATCACAGGCGAGATGCTCACACGCACCTGGGCCCCCGGACATGTCAGGCTGCTCGCTGGCTGTGCACCGTGCCAGCCCTTTTCGGCCTATCGGCGCGGCGCGGACACGAGCGGCGAGGCGAGCTGGCCACTTCTAGACGAATTCGGCCGTCTAGTGCGAGAGTCGCGGCCTGAGCTGGTCACGATGGAGAACGTCCCTCGCATCGGCAGCTCTGATGTCTTCTCCCGCTTCGTGTCAGCGCTGAGGACGCTCGGCTACTGCGTTGCATTCGGTGTGTGTCATGGCCCCGCGTATGGCCTGCCCCAACAGAGGCGACGGCTCGTCCTGAGCGCGTCACTGCTCGGTGAGGTGTCAACGCCATCTCCACCTAACCCCCGTGCTGAGGCTGTCTCGGTACGACACGCCATTGCGGGACTCCCGTCGCTGGCGGCCGGCGAGTCGGACCCGAACGATCGGTTGCACAAAGCGCGGGTTCTATCGGCGACTAACCTCCAGCGCATCCAAGCGAGCTCTCCGGGTGGCACGTGGGAAGAGTGGCCCGAGGAGCTGCGCGCGCCGTGTCACCGCAAGAGCACAGGTGCGTCTTTTCGCAACGTATACGCCCGCATGACCTGGGACGACCCCTCCCCGACCATCACCACGATGGCGTTCAACTTTGGCACAGGACGATTCGGCCATCCGGAGCAGGACCGTGCCATCTCCCTGCGCGAGGCCGCTATCCTCCAAGGCTTCCCGCGCGAGTACGCCTTTGTCGAGCCGGGCAAGCCCGTTCACTTCTCGACCGTTGGACGCATGATCGGCAACGCAGTCCCGCCGCCCATCGCCAAGGCCGCCGGGCAGCATCTGCTTCACCATGTGCGCAAGGCCACCGAGGCTGCCTGAGCGTCGGTAGCATTCTGCTCATCATGGGCAAGTACAAGATGAGTGTCGGGCTGTCAGTTCTCGACTCGCTGGGCATCAACCTCTACAGCAACGCCGCCGCTGTGCTGTCCGAGCTCGTCGCGAACGCCTACGACGCCGATGCCACCAGCGTCGACATCGAGTGGAAGCAAGGTGAGTCTGTCCTCGTTAGGGATGACGGAAACGGCATGTCGGTTGACGACATGAACAACCGCTTCCTCATGGTTGGATACAGGAAGCGCGACGAGGCCAACGAGGGCCATGTCTCGCCAAGATTCGGCCGCGCATTCATGGGGCGCAAGGGGATCGGCAAGCTGTCCGTGTTCTCGATCGCCGACGTAGTGACGGTTTACTCGACAAAAGACGGTGAGACCAACGCCTTCCGCATCGACGCCGACGACCTCAAAGCCAGGATCAACTCTGGCCATGAGTACGAGCCGCAAGAGGTCACAGAGGTTCCCGAAGGCTACGACTCCCAAGGCACGGTGCTGGAGTTGACCTCGCTCCGTACGAAACGCGCCGACCTCACCGCGACCGCCCTCCGGAAGCGTCTCGCCCGCCGGTTCGACGTTCTCGACCAGACGCCCCCTACGGAAGGTGGCTTCTCAATCGTCATCAACGGGAATCGGCTCAACTGGCTTGATCGCCAAGAACTGAAGAGCCTTCAGTTCATCTGGGAGTTCGGAGACGACAAGATTCCTGACAGCGCCCTTCCGCATAACGTGGCGAGATTTCCCCTCAATGGCGTCATTGACGAAGCCAGGGAATGGTTTGTCCGAGGGTGGTTCGGCACGGCCAAGCAGCCCACTGATCTCACGAGGGACGAGGAGGCCGGCTCGCTCAAGAACATTATCGTGCTGGCTCGTAAGCGACCCATTCAAGAGGGTATCATCGAGAAGCTCGACTTCAGTCGAGTCTTCGGCAACTATGTCACGGGCCAGATTGAGGCCGACTTCCTGGACGACGATGCCCTCGAGGATATCGCGACGAGTGATCGGCAACGCCTTATTGAGGACGACGAACGGGTCGTCGCATTGCGCGACTTCCTTCGGAAGGCGTTTGTGTCGGCGTCTGAGACATGGTCCAACCATCGCCCGAAGAAGGAGGTACTCGACGTCCTGACACGCTACCCCAAGCTCCAGGAGTGGGTAGATGGGCTGGCGGAATACCAGCGAGATTCGGCCAAGGCAATGCTGGGAACCATAGCGAGCTTGGATTTCGAGTCCGGATCCGAAGGGCATCGCAAGGACCTGTTCCGCTCAGGTATTTTGGCGTTCGCCCGCGTGGGACTTCGCAAGGCGACGGCAGAGCTGGACTCGCTCTCACGCATGACCGCGGAGGACCTTCTCGCGCTCTTGGGCCGACAGGCCGAGTATGAGGCCGGTCTCTGGGTTGACATCCTCCGTTCTCGAATCGAGGCAATCGACCAGTTCCAGAACCTCTCGGACGCGAACGAGAAGGAGAAGGTTCTTCAGAGACACCTCTTCGAGCACCTCTGGCTGCTCGATGCGTCCTGGGAGCGCGCCGCTGGGAGCCAGCGGATCGAGCAGAGCCTTAAGAAGGTGGCTAGAGACGACTTCGGACTCGGCGCGGATGAGATGGAGGAAAGAGGTCGCATCGACATCCGGTACGCCACCACGGGCGGCAAGCACATCATCGTGGAGTTGAAGCGCTACAACGTCAAGCCCGACATTGACGACCTCCGTAACCAGGGGGGTCGTTATGCGGTAGCGCTCAAGGAAGTGCTAGTCAAGGAAGGGAACAGCAATCCCGACATCGAAGTGGTATTCGTGATCGGAGAATTCCCGAAGGTCGTGACTAAGACCTTGATGACCGACGGTGAATATACGAACTCGCTTCTCGCGCAGATCAATGGACGGATCGTTTACTACGACCAGTTGATCGCGAACGCCCTGAAGCAATACGAGGAGTACCTTGACGCCTCCGAAGACGCCCGCAACCTTGACGCCCTACTTGACTCGATCACGGCGCAGCCTGGAGCGGCGTCCTCTGAAGACGGCGGGCCCGCCGACAAGTAGCGCCAAGGGCATGCCCTTGGTAGGGCACGGGTCTAGTATCCGGCAGTTTTCGCGCAAGGGGTGTACCCATTAGAGGACGTTGCAGAGTGGCGCCGAGGCTCAGATCGACTCCCTTTTGACACGCGTCGGCGCGCGCGAGGTCACCAGGACTATTGACGCATTCCCGGAAGAGTGACCACCTCACGCAGGCACACATCCGACTCTCGGCATGACCGGACGGATCTCGACAAGCTCTCGATCATCGGCTACATCAGTGAGAGGCTGCTGGTCCCACGGCAGCCGGTTTCGACGGTCGCCAGGTTCGGGATATCACCAGTAGCGGACTGGCAGTCCGGCGATACGGCACATAGCGGTCGCGGACCAGCCTGGTCGAGTTGTCGTCGACATTTCACAAGCTCACCGGGAAGTTCGAGGAGCGACTGCTGAGTGCGGACTGTTCAGGCTGCGTGGAGGGATGGCTAGTCACAATCTCCCACTTGTGCAAGTCGTCGGGGTCGCGGCCCGGTGGGGCCTGGATCGCGCTGGAGGTTATGAGCGCAGCCCGATCCAGAGACGTGACGGCATCACGCAGCACTCCCTGCGCCCTGTCAACGTTGGTGAGCAGGCGCAGCCCCACCTGTCCATCAGGGTCCAGCGCCCAACCGGTTGGTCGAATGTGCGGGTGTGCCGCGAGGTAGCGGGGCGAAAGGCTCGCAGCTGATACCCACAGTTGCCTTTGGGTAGAAATGGCAGCCAACGCAGTTCGGTGTGCCTCGGCCACTCCCTCAGCCCGATGGACACCGTCTTGGACCACCAGTAGGCGTTCGAGTGGTCCAAGCCTGTCCGTCATGGGGCCGTCGAGGGCGGCCATCAGGGCACCTGTAGCGCGGCGCAGATCGCCAGATTTTCCGACGCCCAAGCGGACGTGGTCGGGCCATGCTGCTGCATCCCGCCACGCGGCGAAGGCCCGCAGAAGCGCCTCGGGTGTCTGATCCGTACGATCGCGGTGAGCGACGAATCGTGACGATTCTGCGGCGCGGCCGCACATTATGGCGATCATCCCGGCCGTGCTCTGCAGGTCGTAGCTCGTTAGCTGGCCGGGGCCGCTCAGGTGTCGTTCGGCGACGGCCGCCCACTTAGTGATGACTCCGGTCAACGCCTCGTCGTGGGTCAGCGACAGAAACTCGAGCGCGCTTGATCGATGAGCGGGCGGCATCAAGGCGGCGGTCTCCGTGGCCTGCATCAGATCGAGCAGGGCTGCCCGCATCGGTACCGACACATCGGTTTGCCGCGATGCCCAGCGGGCCAGGCCGTGCAGGGTCGCCTCCACGGAGATCTGTAATCGGATCCTCTCCGGGACTGGGGCGCGCATCACGATTCCGGCGTTGCTGGCGACGACGTCTCCTAGCGCCCCCGCTGTCGCAACCATCGATCGAAGTCTGGGGTCTTCCGCGCGCGATTGGACCACCGTCGACTGCAACCGCACCAAAGCACTTCGTGTAGCTCGATCCAGTTCGAGGTGAGTCAACAAGCGCTCCGCATTACGCGCCAGCGCGGGCCAGCCTCCCGGTGCCCCATCGTCAAGGTCATCCTCATTGCGGCGGGCCTCGCCTGTCTCGATCCGCCAGGCCTGCTCGCGCATCCGCTGGAGTAGTTCACCGACTGTGGCGGCCACCTCAGCACTCTCCCGTCGGTGGCATTTGCCCCGTTAGCGCGACCAGTCGTCGGCACAAGTCCGGCTCGACCCCGCTGGCCATCAGCAGTCCCCTGGCTGCTTCTATGGAGGCTCGTGGCGTCATCGGTTCAGCGATGTGTGCGGGGATCACGTTGAGACAGTCCAGCTCCTCTTGTATCTCAAGCAGGCTCATCGCGATCTGAAGCGCCTCCACGTCGGCTGCGTTCCGGAGCAGTTCGCTCACTGCGGCGCGCACATGGCCAGCAACGAGCTCCAGCATCGTGATCGCTACTCCCGTCTTCACATCGCGGGCCAAGGCCCTCTCACCTCTTATAGAGCCGGCCCGGGGAAGACTTTTCGGACACGCCAACGGTGCGCCTGGTCGTTGTGGACCCGATTCCAAGGCATTGTTTGCAATGCAAACACGGTGGGAGGTCCCGCACATGGGCAAGGCCAGTCAGCCGAGGAGTGAGCGCACAAGCGGCGGCATAGTCACCTCACTCCGCGATGGCGTTGGGAGCAACCACAGGCTTGCCGTGGATGAGATTGCGGACAATCCGCGCAACCCTCGGGGCCGGGTGCAGCGCATCGACGACCTCGTGCCGTCGATCAGCAGGGTGGGTGTGTTGGTTCCCATCCTGGTAACCCCGGTCGATGACTGGTTGAGGAGGCACCCTGAGGACGCCCAGGCCGTTGAGGGCAAGCGATGGGTGGCGCAGGACGGGATGCGGCGTCTCGCCGCGGCGCGTCACAGTGGCCGGCTGGAGGTGCCGTATCAGGTTCGCGGCGTGGACGTTGATGAGTCGTTGATTCGCCTTCATACCGCCAAGGCACTCCGCCTTACCCCGATTGAAGAGGCGCAGCAGTACCGAAGGCTGATCGACAAGGAAGGCCTCACCCAGCAACAGATCGCGGGAGAGACTGGCGTCTCTCAGGGTCACGTTGCGAAGCGATTGAAGCTCCTCACTCTTCCGACGTCCATCCAGGACGCAGTCGATAGCGGTCGGGTCGGGGTGGATGAGGCGCTGCGACTGGTCGCAGCCAAGGATGACGATCTGGCTGAACGCGTCGGGCTCGCATTGGTCGAGTCACTCCATGAGGGGTCGAGCAAGGTAGAGATCAGCTCCGACACGGAATCTGAGGAGTACGTAGCCAACGACGGAGCGCGGGCCACTGATCTTGACGCCCTGGTCCGACGAGTCACGGAGGACCGTGCCGTCGAAGGTGGTAGGCGAGCTGCGCACCTCCGGGCCGAGGAGCTGCACGGTGAGTTCTGCGACGATGTCCAATCGCGGCTTGGCCCGGCTCGATTCACCCACCAGATCTACAAGCTTTCGGAGATCAAAGCCGCGGCCGCCGACAAGAACCTGCTGGTGGTACCCACGCGTACGGAGAAGCCGGACTACTACCTGATCCATGCCGCACGCAGTGATGAATCGACTGACCGGCGACAACGTTTGGCTGCCGAAACCACGCGCGGCCACGCGCTACGTGAGGCTGCGGTCACGAAGGTGCCAAGCAGCACGGTGCAGGAGGCGCTTGTCACTCTCACTTTGAACGGGCTGTCGATGCTGGCCAAGGGCGGCAGCGACCTGGCCTACGAGTTGGCGCGGGCAGCCGACTTGACCTCGGATGGCCTCGGCGACTGGACGTGGCGACGATCGCTCTCGGCAGTGCCGGAGCAGCAACGTCAGCGGGTCGCGTGGGTGATCGCCTTGGCGGTGCTAGAGAAGCATGTCCGGGACGCGCAAGCAGCGTGGGGCCCGGTTCATGTGCGCTACTTCGCCCTTCTGCGCAGCGTCGTTGGCTACGTACCGACCGAGTGGGAACAGGCCCAGCTTGACGCAACCGCCGGTTCCCGCCCCTGGGAGGACTGAATTACTAAGATCTTGACAGTTGCGAACGCCTCCGGCGCAGCCCACAGGTGGCTGCTGAACCGCGGTGGACTGTGACTCGCATCCCTTGGGCAGCCAGAATCGAGCCCCAGCTCGCCGCCCGTGTGCGTGCCACCGTTATTGGGCTGCAGCAAGCTGCCGACCCCAGCTTCACCGCCAGCCGCTTCACCGAACAGGCGCTCCTCTCGTGGTGCCAGCGAATGGAAGCCGAGTACAACGAAGGCGAGGTGTGGCCGGAAGCAGAAGGCCGGCTGCGACCAGGAGCACGCATCAACCCATAGAACAGGTTGGGCCCGGTCACATCAGGCGGGAGTCGCCTCCCCGGTCAGGCATAACCATTGAGGATCGCGTCGGATCATGTCCCGATGCAGCAGGTGCGAATATTCCGCGGAATAATTTGGCCGCCAGGTACGGCTTTCCCCTAGATGGCTGGACCCCCGCGGCCTCGGCCCGGGCCAAGAGGCGGCGGATCAGTGATTGGTCTGGCGGCCGACGACGGTGCAACCACTTCCCATGCCGGGGTCTGATTGGTCTGCTCGGTCAACTGTCGGGTCAAGTCGGCGTAGCGGAGGCGTGCTGCGGCGAGTTCGGCGGCGAACGTGAACGGGTGACCGTGGAGGCGCCGCGCTTGGGCAATGGTGTGCTGCAGTTCCTCGGAGTGTGTCGTGGCGTGCTCGAAGGCTGTTGGGATCCCCGCTACGAGGTGTTCGAGTCGGGCGATGGTGCCGAGGTCGACTGGACGCCCGTCGCTACCGATGCGCCAGGCGGTGGTGGTGTGGAGATCTGTGTCACCGGTGATGCTCCACGTGGTGTGGCGCCATGGGCTGCCGTGGGTGTCCCAGCGGGTTTGGGCCGAGGCGGTGAGGTGGTGGCCGCCGAGCGTTCCGATCGCCACCGGGGCTTCTCGGAGTCCGGCGAGTGCCCGGTCGAGATGGGCCGCGGCTTCGGCCCGATCGGTGATGGTGCGGCCCGAGCTGGCCAGAGTGAGCGCGAACAGGGTGCCGTGGGTGGGCACTGTGCGGGCGGCCATCTGGTGGAGCCGCTCGATGCGAGCCTTGGTGGATTCGAGTGCCTGCTGGGAATGAGTCAGTGTGGTGGCCAGGGTGTGCTGGGTGGTGGTGTGGGCGCGTTCGAGCCGGGTGAGTCGCGCGAGTTCTTGTTCAGCCACGGCCAGGTCGAGCAGGAGCGGATTGCCGGAGGAGAGGGCTTTGGCTTCTGCCGCGTTAAGGGTCGCGTCGCCGATGTCCCCGGTGGCCCGGTTGACGCCGCGTCCGGACATGATCTGGTCGATGAAGGCGGCCTTGCGTTCCAGGGTTTGCCACATGTAGGCGTCGAAAGAGTTCTCGGTGATGACCTGGGTGATGGCGATCTCGGGGTTCTGGTTGCCTTGCCGCAGGATGCGGCCGTGGCGTTGTGCGACGTCGGCGGGCCGCCACGGTGCGTCGAGGTCCATCAGGTGCACGGCGCGGGTTTGGATGTTGGTGCCGACGCCCATCTTCTCGGTGCTGCCGATCAGGACGGCGACGTGTCCGTTGCGGCAGGCCGCGAACAGTTTCGCTTTCTCGACGTCGCTGGTGGCGTCGTGGATGAACCGGATGCTGCCCGGCGGAAGTCCGCGGGCGATGAGTGCGTCGCGCAGCGCATGGTAGGCGTTCCATCGGTTGGAGGGGGTGGCCAGGTCGCAGAACACGATCTGCAGGGAGCCGGGATTGGGTGAGTCCTGGCCGGTGTCGGGGTCGAGGTAGCGGTTGTGTCGGGTCCGTTTCCAGACCCTGGCCAGTTCGTCGGCGGCGGTGTCGATCTTGCCGTTGTCGCGGCTGGTTGGGTCGACCAGCCGCATCGACAGGGCTGCTTTGCGGCCGTCGGTGCAAATGTTGAGCATGTTGTCCTCGCCGGCGGTGGCGTAGCTGACGTTGTCGCTGCGGCGGCCGAGTTCGGTAATGAAGCCGAGCAGTTGGTCGCTGGCCGGCACCACGATCGGCCGCGGGATCCGTTTCCCGTCGGGGCGTGCCTCAATGAGCGGGGTGGGCAAGTCCAGGTCGGCGGCGGTTTTCACGTCGCCGAAGGCGTGGAACATGGCGAGTAGTTCGGGCACGTTGGTGAACCGGGCGAATCGGTTCTTCACCTTGAACCGGCCGCCGCCGGCCACTGCCAGTTCGGGGCCGGTGACGACTTCACCGAATGTGGCTGCCCAGCTGTCGAAGTCGGTCAGGCCGGCGCGGTTCAGGGCGTCGGGGTCGAGGTAGCGCTGCACCACATACATTTCGGTGATGCTGTTGGCCAGCGGGGTGGCGGTGGCCCCGGTCAGTACCCGGTTGCCGTTGGTGTGGCGCAGGTAGTCGACCTTGGCGTGCAGGTCGGTGGCCCGTTTCGAGCCGAGGATGTTGGCATCGGGGATGGCGGAGGTGGTGGCCAGGTTCTTGTACTGGTGCATTTCGTCGACCACCAGGTAGTCGATGCCGGTGTACTCGAAGTGCAGGTCGGGATCGGTGACCCGGTCCCGCAGCTCCTTCAGTTTCTCCTCGGCGCGCAGCACCGCCTTCTCCAGCCGTTTCACGCTCACCGACTCGCCCTTGGCGTGTTTCACTGCGATCAGGGCTTCGCGTACCTGGTCGAGTTGGCGATCCTGGTAGTCGGCTTCATGCTCCGGGGTGAGGGTGAGCCGCTCGAACGCGGTGCGGGTCATGATCACCCCGTCCCAGTCGTTGGTGGCAACCCTCGCGACGAAGCGGCGCCGGTTGTCGGCGGTCAGGTCATCGGTGGAGGCGGCCAGGATCTTCGCTTGCGGATACAGCTGCAGCCAGTCGGTGGCGAACTGCATCAGCATGTTGTTGGGTACCACCACTGCAGGTTTGCGGATCAGTCCGAGGCGGCGCAGTTCGGTGGCGCCGATGATCATCTCGGCGGTCTTCCCGGCCCCCACATCATGGAACAGCCCGACGCAGGGTTCGTTGATCATCCTGGCCACAGCGGAGAGCTGGTGGCGGCGTGGGGTGAATGATTTCGCCAGGCCGGGCAGAGTCAACCGTTGCCCGTCTGCGGTGTAGTCGCGCAGCACTGTGGAGTTGAAGCGCCGGTTGTACTCGGTGAGCAGCCGGGTGGCGCGCTCTGGTTCTTCCCACACCCAGGCGGCGAAGCGTTCCTGCATCAGCCGGGCCTTTTCCTGGGCCGCTTCGGTTTCGGTCGGATTCAGGACTCGGCTGCCGTCTGCCAACGTGTCGTGCACGACGATCGCACGTTGCGCGATCAAATGACCCATCAAGGTGCCGGCCGGCATCCGACGGGTGCCCCACTCGGTGGTGGCCTCCACTCCCCACTTGGGGCCTTTCACGTCCCACTGCGACCCGGTCAGGTGGGTGACCTCGACGTGACCGTGCCGGTCGTTGAGCAGTTCAGCCAAGAATTGCTGATGGTCGGTGTCGGGGATCCACACAGCCCCCAGCCGCACCGCGATGTCGCCCGCTCCGATCGGTTCAGGCAGCACCGCCTCCAACACAGCCACATGACCGCTGTAGTGGCCGGGTGATTCCGCCTCGGCTGCCCGTGCCTGGTCCAGTTTGGTACGCACGTCACCGGAGAGGTAGTGGGCGCGGGTCTGCCACTGGTCGGTGCCAGGCACCTGGAACACCTGATCCCCCAGTTCGGCGATTGCCCGGGCCGGTTCGACCCCCATCAGGGCGGCGATCTCGCCGATGTCGACGCGGCCCAAGCTGTCCAGCACCACCGCCAGCCCGTCCGCGGCGGTCTCGACTCCCTGGACGGGTTGCCGAGGCACGATCAGCCGGTGCTGCAGCAGTGAGGCCGGCTGCGCGGTTTGGGCGAGCTCGTCGAAGACTTCCAACGCCGACACCACCGTGCCGAAGGTGGAGCGGGTCACCAGCCGGACCGCCGGCGGCACCACCCTGGAGATGATCTCCTCCCCCGTCTCGGGATCGGTGCGGCCGCTGCGGCGCGGGTTGAACCGGTTGATCGGACCGTACCGGGCCACGTAGGAGCGCCACAGCATCGCCAGATGGTCGCGTGCCTGGTCCAGTCCGGGGCTGTCGTCCAGGCTGTCGGCTTCGGCGGCGATCAGGCTGCGGGCGGTGTCACGTAGCTCGATCAGGGCCCGCACCTCGACCGCTTGGGTCTTCGGTACCGTGATCGTGACCTCTCCGCCGTCCTCGATGACAGCAAAGCTGCCGTCGCGGCGGGCGATGAGCTGCCCGTCGACCGCACCCTCCACCGCCGGCACCCAGCCGGCCACCTGAGTCTGCTGCTCCACGCTGCGCGGCGTCATCCCCAGCCCGGCGTGGTGGGCCTCGGCCGCCGCCGCCTCGAGCTGAGCGCCGAGCAGGACCGGTACCTGCTCCAGCGGCACCGTCGGCCGGATCGCCAAACCGGCGAAGCCGTGCAGGCCGACCTCCAACACCGGCTCGCCAAGCACGCGCTGCGGATGCTCACCCCAGTAGCTGTTGAGCGGCACCATCTCCAACTCGCCGCGGGGACCGGTCAGTTCGACCGGCACGGTGGCGAGCCATCCAGTCGGGGCCGGTTCTCGGTCGGGTTCGCGGCGGCGCAGGATCAGCACGTCGGTGACGGCCTCGGTGCCGGCGGCACGCCAGTGCGTCTTGGACGGCAACCGGACCGCGCACACCAGATCGGCCAGGTCGGCGATCGCGGTGCGGGCGGCCGGGTTGGTGGCATCCATCGTCCAGCGGGACGTGAGCACCGCCACCACCCCACCGGGCCGGACCATCTGCAGGCTCTTGACGATGAAATGGTTGTGCATCTTCAACCGGGCCGGGTTATAGCGGGGATCATGCAACACCACCTCAGCGAACGGCACATTGCCCACCGCAGCATCGAAATGGCCAGCCGGGAACCTGGTGGTGGCGAAACTCTCCGCCCGGATCGTCGCCTCCGGATACAGCAGGCCAGCGATCGCCGCCGTGGACGGGTCCAGCTCCACCCCCGTCATCGCCGCCGCCACCGGCGCGTACCCGATGAACGTGCCCGCCCCGCAGCCCGGCTCCAACACCCGACCCTCGACGAACCCCAACGCCTCCACGGCCCGCCACACCTGCTCGACCACGGCCGCATCCGTGTAGTGGGCGTTGATCGTCGTCAACCGGGCCGCCGCATACTCCTGCGGCGACAACAACTCGCGCAGCCGGGTCCGTTCCGGCTCGAACTCGACCCGATTCTCATCCAGTACCTGCGCCACACCCTGGGCCCCCCAGCCGCCCCACCGGGCCAGCACACGCTGCTCATCAGCGGTCGCCGGCCGCTGCTCGGCCTGCACCGTCCGCAGCAACTCCAACGCGGCCAGGTTCGCCGCGATCCTGGACTTCTCCCCCGACGGCGCCAGATCCTGCTGCCCCGATGGCCGAAACGTGGCCGTCGCCACGTCGGCGGTTACCGCTCCAGATCCTCCGTCGTCACTTCCTGCCAGGCCTGGACCACCTCGGCCAACAGTCCCGGCTCGTCGTCCGCCTCCTGAACCTCCGGTGGCGGGACCAGCAACTCGGCCCGGATCATCTCCTCCGCCTGCATCTTGGCCGCCTCGATCCGACCCGCCTTGTGGTGGAAGTCCTCCCCCTCCCGATCCGGTTCCACCAGCTCGGGCCACAGATCGCTCCACTGCGCCAACGCTGTCTCCCCCAACCTCGAGAAGTGACCGTTGGGATCCGGGATCTGTGCCAGCGCCGTCGGTGCCAGCACCCTCCACGACTCCCACGCGAACCGACCGAACCTGTTCAACCCGAACCTCCTCAGGCTCAGCCCACCACGAGTCCAAACTGGGCTGCTGCTCATCGCCAGCCCTCCGTTGAGCCATTGTGACCCTCTCCGGACCGCAGCCGCAGTCCTCTCGCTAGGAGGCCAGGAAGCCTGCCGTAACACCCTCGCCCCTCCCTGCATCTGTTGCTGGCGAAAAGGTCGCCTCACTCCCTTTAGCGCGGCAGCGACAGACCGTTCTCGGACAAACCGAAGCCAAAGTTGATTGCCCGGACGGGTACCCGGGCTGAGACAGAGGCGCCGTCTCTCCGTGCTCTGCAACGGCAGGCGCCTGCCACGGCTAGCATCACCACTGTGCCAACCGCGCCGAAGCAGGCCAGCAAAGCCCAGATGAAAGCTCTCAAGAAGCTGAAGCAGGCCCAGAAGGAAGCGGCGAAGGAGAAGGTCAGGGAATCACAAAGACGGCAGCTGGCCGCGGTGAAACGCAAGCTGGCACCGTTGGAGCACAAACGGCTCTACAGCCAACTGAGCCGCGCCGAAGCCCTCCAAGCCATGCAGCTGGACCGGCAACGCAGACGGCTGCAGCACCAGCTGGGCGACAACGTGATGCGCAGCCTGCGAAGCGATCCTCGCACCACCCCGACCATGCCGAAACGGAACAGGGTCCGCTTCGTCCAGGGCGGGCTTCCCAGCCTCGGCAAGCGGTAGTCGCATGTGCCGGGAAGCGTCCCGGCGCCGGTGGCCAGCCGCTAACGTGAGCCGCACCAGCCCCCGTGTGTGAGGAGCCAGCGTTGGCTATCAGGACCACCGTTCATGAGGTGATCGAGCAGTTCCGTATCGCCACGTCGAATGCGGAGCGGGGTGAGCGGTTCGAGAAGTTGATGGTGCAGTACTTCCAGCTGGACCCGACCCTGGCCGCCACCTACGACGAGGTGCAACGCTGGCCCGACTGGTCACACAACGAGCACAGCCACGATGCCGGTATCGACCTGGTGGCTCGCACCAAGGCCTCCGGGGAGTGGACGGCGATCCAGTGCAAGTTCTACGACCCGAAACAGACCCTGCAGAAGGCCGACATCGACTCGTTCTTCACCGCCTCCGGCAAGTCGTGGGACGGGGTCCATTTCACCAACCGCATCATCATCTCCACCACCGACCGGTGGTCGAACCATGCCGAGAACGCGCTGGCCAACCAGCAGATCCCGGTGCAACGCATCGGCCTGGCCGACATTGCCGAATCGCCGATCGACTGGATGCAAACGCAGCCACACCAGCTCGCCTTCGAGTTGAAGAAGGCCGTCAAGTACGGGCTGCGCCAACACCAGAAGGCGGCGATCGACGCCATCCGTGACGGGTTCACCAGCCACGATCGGGGCAAGTGGATTTCGGCGTGCGGTACCGGCAAGACGTTCACCTCGCTGCGGCTGGCCGAAGGCATGTGTGACGACAACGGCGGCCGGCTAAAGGTGTTGTTCCTGGCGCCGTCGATCTCGTTGGTGTCGCAGTCGCTGCGGGAATGGATGGCGCAGACCCAGATCGACATCTCGCCGCTGGTGGTGTGCTCCGACACCAAAGCGGGCCGGCAGGCCGAGGACATCACCACCCACGACATACCGTTGCCCACCACCAACGTGGAACGCCTGGTGGAGAACCTGGCCGGGGTCGGTCGGCGCGGCAAGGCGATGACGGTGGTGTTCTCCACCTACCAGTCGATCGACGTCGTCGCCCAAGCCCAACAGCAGGCCGGTGAACCGTTCGACCTGATCCTGTGCGACGAAGCGCACCGCACCACCGGGGTACGGCTGGTCGGCGAACCCGACGAGTCCGCGTTCATGCGCGTCCACGACAACAACTACCTGCCCGCAGCCAAACGGCTGTACATGACCGCCACCCCACGCATCTACGGCGATCAGGTCAAACAGAAGGCCGAAGAAGCCTCCGCCGTGCTCACCTCCATGGACGACGAGCACCTGTACGGGCCTGAGTTCCACCGGCTCGGCTTCGGCGAAGCCGTCGAGCAACGCCTGCTGGCCGACTACAAGGTGATGGTGCTCGTCGTCGAAGGCGACGCGATCGCCGAGGGATTGCAGGGCAGCCTCGCCGACAGCAATCACGAACTCAGCCTCGATGATGCGGCCAAGATCGTCGGCTGCTGGAACGGGCTCGCCAAACGCACCACCGACGCCGACTTCGGCCCCAACCCAACCCCGATGCAACGCGCCGTCGCCTTCCTCAAAGACATCCGCGCCTCCAAGGGCTTCGCCGAAGCCTTCCCCCAAGTCGTCGAAACCCTCACCGATAACGGCGACGGTGACGGGCCGCGGCTGGCGTGTGAGGTGCGCCACGTCGACGGCACCATGAACGCCCTCAAACGCGCCGACGAGCTGGCCTGGCTCAAAGCCCCCGTCCCCGAGGGGGAATGCCGGGTGCTGACCAATGCCCGCTGCCTGTCCGAAGGCGTCGACGTTCCCGCACTCGATGCGGTGCTGTTCCTGCACCCCCGCAACAGCCTGGTCGACGTCGTGCAGTCAGTTGGTCGGGTGATGCGCAAAGCCAAAGGCAAACAGTTCGGCTACGTCATCTTGCCGGTGGCGATCCCCGCCGGCCTCGCCCCGGAAGAAGCGCTCAAGGACAACAAGCGGTTCAAGGTCGTGTGGGACGTGCTGAACGCGCTGCGCTCCCACGACGACCGGTTCAACGCCATGATCAACTCGATCGACCTCGACAAGGACACCAAGGGCAAAGTCACCATCGACCTGATCGGCAAAGGCGGCCCCACCGACGACGCCGAAGGCAACCCGCTCACCACCACCACCGACACCGGGTTGCAGATGCCGCTGTTCGGCCTCGACCAGTGGCGCGACTCGATCCTGGCCCGCATCGTCAAGCACTGCGGCGACCGGCTCTACTGGGACCAATGGGCCGACGATGTGGTCGACATCAGCGCCAACCAGACCGCCCGCATCAACGCCATCCTCAACACCGACGACCCTGCCGTCACCGAGCAGTTCGACGCCTTCCTGGAAGGCTTGCAGGCCAACCTCAACGACTCCATCGACCGCGACGCCGCCGTCAACATGCTCAGCCAGCACCTGATCACCAAACCCGTCTTCGACGCCCTGTTCGAACACGACAGCTTCGCCGCCCACAACCCGGTCTCGATCACCATGCAAACCATGGTCGACGCCCTCGCCGGCCACGGCCTCGACGCCGAAACCGCCAGCCTGCAGAAGTTCTACGACTCGGTCCGCAACCGTGCCGCCAGCATCCACACCCCCGGCGGCCGCCAAACCGTCATCCAAGACCTGTACGAAGACTTCTTCAAGAAAGCCTTCCCCAAACAATCCAGCTCACTCGGCGTCGTCTACACACCCGTCGAAATCGTCGACTTCATCCTCCGCATGACCGACGACGTTTGCCGCCAACAATTCAGCTACGGCCTCACCGACCAAGGCGTGCACATCCTCGACCCCTTCACCGGGACCGGCACCTTCACGGTTCGGCTCCTCGAGTCCGGAATCATCCGGCCTGAAGACCTCGCGAGGAAGTACGCCGGTGAGCTGTGGGCCAACGAAATCATGCTGCTCGCCTACTACATCGCCTGCGTCAACATCGAAACCACCTACCAAGCCATCCAACAAGAGCAGAACCACAACCAGGAGGTGCCCTACCAGCCGTTCAACGGCGCCACCCTCACCGACACCTTCCAGATCACCGAAGAAGGCGACCGAGCCGACACCAGCCTCATCCCCGTCAACAACGAACGCATCGAAGCCCAACTCGAAGCCCCCATCAAAGTCATCATCGGAAATCCGCCCTACTCGGTGGGCCAGGGCTCAGCCAACGATGACAACGCAAACCTGGCTTACGAAACGCTTGATGCAAGGATCGCGGACACGTACGTCGCCCAGTCCGAGGCGACCAGCAGCAGGACCATGTACGACTCCTACGTGCGCGCATTTAGGTGGGCTAGCGACAGGGTCGGCGAGCAAGGCGTCATCGGCTTCGTCTCAAACAACGGCTGGATCGACGGCAACAGCGCCGACGGCATCCGCAAGACCTTCACCGACGAATTCAGCACTATCTGGATCTACAACCTTCGGGGCAACCAACGCACGGCCGGCGAGCTCTCGCGACAGGAAGGCGGCAAGGTCTTCGGATCAGGCGCCCGCACGGGGGTCGCCATCCTCATCGCAACCAAAGGCGCAAACCGCACCGCTCCCTGCCAGCTGCACTACTACGGCGTACCCGACTACCAAACCCGAGAACAGAAACTCGTACAACTCGAAGAGTCCCAGCTGCACACAGTGCCCTGGCTGCTACTAGATCCCAACAAATCCGGTGATTGGGTTAACCAGCGCAGCGAGATCTTCTCGCAGTTTCCCATGCTCGGTTCAAAGGAGCGGAGCAGCGCGCTCCCGCCCCACTTCGACACCTACTCGTTGGGCTTGGCTTCAGGACGAGATGCGTGGTGCTACAACTTCTCCAAAGTCGCGGTCACCAGCAACATCAAGCGCATGATCGCGACTTACAACGAGCAGGCTCGGAGCATTGAAGGAGTTCAGGAGCGCATCGACAACGATCCAGCACGGATCAGCTGGAACCGAGAGTTGATCCGTGACGCCACTCGTGGCATCCAGCACGCCTTCGCGTCTCAAGCAGTACGCATGAGCACCTACAGACCATTTTGTCGCGTCAACGGCTACTTTGATCGCCCGTTGAACGCGATGATCTACCGACTCAGTAACATCTTCCCCACGCCTGCTCACTCAAACATTGGTATCTGCGCGATGGCTCCCCGCCCGGGCACTAAGTTCGCCGCACTAGCAACAGATCAGCTGCCGGATCTCAACATGTTCGTCTACCCAGCGCAGTTCTTTCCCCGCTGGACCTACGAGAAGGTGACCGATGTCGTGCAGGGCTCCCTGCTTCAGACGCCGTCCGACGTCGACGAGTGGGGCTACCGCCGCATCGACAACGTCACAGACGGCATCCTGGCGGTCTACCAAGACGCGTTCGGGCCCCACGTCACCAAGGACGACGTCTTCTACTACGTGTACGGGGTGCTGCACTCGGAGCAGTACCGCGCAACCTTCGCCGCGGACCTGAAGCTCATGCTGCCCCGCATTCCCATGGTGGGCTCACGGGAGGACTTCGAGGCGTTCGCGGCCGCCGGCAGTCGCCTCGCCGCCTTGCACGTCAGCTATGAGTCGGTGCAGCCGTACCCGCTGGCGGAGCAGGGACCGCTCAGCGGCGACCCGTGGGAGTTGTACCGGGTCCAGAAGATGCGCTGGGCCGACAAGAACACGAAGAAGGCTCTCGTCTTCAACAAGCACATCACCGTCGGCGACGTGCCTGCGGACGCTCACCGGTACATGCTGGGCTCTCGCTCCGCGCTTGATTGGCTGATTGACCGGTACCAGGTGAAGACCGATAAGGCATCAGGCATCGTTAACGACCCCAACGATTGGGGCAGCGAGCATGACGACCCTCGCTACATCATCGACCTGGTCAAGCGGGTGACGAGGGTGTCGATCGAAACGATGGCCATCGTTGACTCGTTGCCCACGCTGCCACTGGACGGGTGACGAGACGGCCCTCAGAGTGTCAGCTTGGAAGTTCAGGGGACTCGGCCTGTGGTGACTGTTCTGCGCGGCGCTGCACTGTCCGGTAGACGGTGGCGTGCGAGATCCCGAACCGCTGGGCCAACTCGCCGACCGTGTGCGACTTCGCCTCGTACAGTTCGACCAAGTGCCCGGCCTGACGGGTGTTCAGCTTGGGCGCCTTGCCCTTGAGCTTGCCCTGGGGACTGCTGATGGCCAGCGGGGTCGAGCCGGGCCAGGCCGTGCAGGGTCGCCTTGGACCGGGCGACTTCCATGCCGGCCTTGGTGCGGGCGCTGATCAGGTCGGCTTCGAACTCGGCCACCATCGCGAGCACGTTGACCAGGAGGCGGCCCATCGGGTCGGACGGATCGTAGACGGTGTTGCCGATGCGGACCCGCACTCCCCTGCTGTACAGGCCGCCCAGGATCGCCCGCAGGTCGGGCACCGAGCGGGCCAGCCGATCCAACTTGGTGACCACCAGCTCGTCGCCGTCGCGGACCGCAGCCATTGCCAGCTGCAACGCCGGGCGCGACGTGTTCTTGCCGGTGAACCCTCGTCGCTGTAGATCCGCTCAGTCGTCACCCCGAGCGCCAACAGCGCCGCCCGCTGCGACTCAACGTCCTGGCGATCGGTGGAGACCCGGGCGTAGCCAACCAGCATGACTTTCCTCCTTGCTTGTTACGCGTTACGCGTATCCCGTATCTGGCTGTGATGTTTCACCGTTGGCGATCGCCAGCCAGACATCGGCGTGGCAGGGAAGATCAGGCGTGCACCAGCAGGCGAGGTCACGTCCTCGGAGTTCGAGCTTCGCGGCCGCCACCAGCTCAGGTTGGTCACCAAGCCAGGCGATGAAAGCGTCGACGGCGGCCGCGTTGGCCTCCAAGGTGCGGCGGCTTGGCCGGAACGGGTTGGCCCACCGCGTCGGTGCGGCGACGCTGCGTGCGCCCTCCGGTAGACGCCAGCCCGCGTGTCGGCCCAACTGGATGCGCCCAGGCGAGGACTCATCGGAGCGGCGGCGGTGCTGGCAGGCGCAGTGCCGCCAGGGCGAGACCCGGCCGGCAACCGTGTCGATGCAGTCCCCCGCCGTGTGGCTGTTCCTGCACGGTCCGCAGATCACCCGCTCCACCCGATCTCTCACATAAGGCACCTTCACCGCGAGAGTACGAGTTGCCCGCCATTTCTGTGGAGTTCACCGATCAGTGGCGGCGTACTGGGATCCTTCGATGGCGGGCTTAGGCGCCGATGACGAGCGTGCTGGCGGCTGCTTCGACGACGTCGTCGGTGATGGTCTCCAGTTGAGAACGCGGTTGATCTGGGGGAAGAGTCGTTCGAGGAGTCGGAAGTTGCCGCGGGTGATGCGTTCGATGGCGGCGACGGCTTGAGCGTCGGTGAAGTCGTCGGGGTTCAGGGTGCGGCCCAGATGCTTCCAGTGGCGGTCGAGGACGAAGAGGAGTTCGTCACGACCGAGGGCGCGGTACCGGTGGGAGAAACCGAGGCGACTGTAGAGCTGGGGGTAGTGCCGAAACCGTTGGTCGATCCCTGGCATGCCGATGAGGATGATGGCGAGCTGGGTGCGGTCGTATCGGTCGCGGAGCATCTCTAGGGCGGTGGGTGTGAGTCGTTCAGCTTCGTCGACGATGAGGAGCTCCACCCAGCGGGTTGCGTCACCGACGTGGGTACCGGTGACCTTGCCGATGGCGCGTTGGTGCTCCTCGATGCAGACGCCGAGGCGGCTGACCCAGTGGTCAATGTCGCGGACCAGCTCGCGGTGCCGGGGCAGGACTTCCGGGGTGTAGAAGACTGTACGGGCACGATTGGCGAGGGCGTAGTGCTTCGCGTCGTCGTCGCTGCGCGGACCCCAAGTGTCGAGGTAGGGCTCCAAGGCGTCCCAGTTGGCGTAGCGGCGGGCGGAGTTGGTCTTCCCAACGCCGGCGTCGCCGTGGCAGATGCCGATGGTTTGCTCGGCGCGGACAGCGTTCGCGAACTCGGTGAAGCGTCGGTGTTCCTTGGTGATGATGAACGCCTGGGTCATTCGTCGTCCTCCTCGTAGGTGCGTAGCCGCGATCGACGAGGCGGAGCCTCAGGTGTCGTGTCCGGGTCGCGGCGGACAAGGGTGGGGACGCGGTCGTTGAGGGCGCGCCGCAGTTCGCGACGGCGGGCGCGGCGGGCAGCTTCGAAAGGGCGGGAGATGCGCGAGCCGGACCCTGCCTTGTGGCGCGAGGTGGGTGCCGACTTGGAGCGGCTGCGCGAGCAGTTACGGTCGGTCCCGATCGAGGACCGCGACACGTGGGCGCGGGTCGCGCGGCAGACGTCCGGTGCGTTCGCGGCGTGGTCCGCGCGGGTCGAGGAGACCCCCGGGCCGCTGGCCGCCACGTCGGACGCCCTGGCCCGCACGGCGGAGCTACGCCGTCGGCCAGTACGCCCGGAGCGGGCACCGAAGGCGTCAGCCTCGGGTGCTGCGATGCTGCTCATCTCGGCCGCCAAGGGAGGACGCGGAGCGGTAGCCCAAGCGGTGATGTTGCGTCAGCTCGCGAACCTCGCCAAGGCCGTCTACGACATGCACCGCGCCGACCAGGACGCACGCCGAGCAGCGCAGATCGAGCGCGCCATCCGACGCGACCTGGCAACGGTGTCGGCACGCCTGCCCGACCCCGGCCCGGTCGGTCACCCCGACACCAAGGCCGCCGAGGTGGTGCGCACTGCGCGGCAGGCGCAGGGCGGGCCGCAGCGCACGCCCGGGTCGCCGGTTCCGAACCGGATCGAGCCGCAGCGGCCGCGCAGCACCACGGCCGCTGGCAGGAACGGACCAGGAGCAGAGCGAGACCACGGAGTCGAGCGGTAACGAGGGAAGGAGAGTGCGGCGATGAGCACGCAAGACAGCGACGGCATCGACGAGGCTCTACAGGGAGTGACTCACGTCGCGATGACGGCGGCCGCGCGGATGGGTGAGCAGCTCGCCCGGATGCGCGAGGAGCAGGCCCGCGACGCCCAGGCACGGAGCGAGCAGGCCGCCCGCGAGCACGCCGCACGGATGGCCGCCGAGCGGGGCGCGGCGCGCGCGTCCCTGTCCCCAGTGCATCGGCCTGAGTGGTGGGACACAGCCACCGCCCAGGACGTGACGAAGGCTTACACCACAGCGAAGGCGTGGAGTGAGGTCGACCCCGAGGCGGTGCGCGCCGAGCAGCGGATCGTCGAGGAAGTGCGCAACCGGTACGGCGTCGACGTCACCGGTGGGGATGAGCCGGCTGCCGTCGCAGAGGCGATCGCACGCGCCGATCGAGCACGCTCCCAAGCCGCCGAGGAGCGCAGCGGAGCAAGCGGTGATCGCGCGGAAGCGGTCGGGTTGATGGCCGCCGCTGACGCGACCGACCGAGCGGCCGAGGCCGACGCCCGCAGGGCAGAAGCTGAGGCCCGTAGTCAGGACGTCGACCCCGAGCTGGCCGACGCCATCGACGCGGAGCAGGCGGGACCGGTCGCGGCCGCCCAGGCCGAAGTGGACAGGGCTCGTGCCCAGGCGGACGCCGAGCACGGCCGCGCCTCAGAGATGCGCGAGGACGCGGGACAGTCATACGACAGCGCCGAGCGACGTAAGGCGATGGCGCAGGGACTCGACCACATCGTGAACCGGGCGGCCGTCGACGCCCGCGTCCGATCCGACGTCGCCCAGGGCCGTCCCGCCGCCGACGCGGTGACGAGCGCACCCGGACGGGCACCCAAGGCCCGCAAGACCAAGGGCATCCCACAGACCGCCCGCACGCTCCAGCGCCCCAGCCGGGGCCGACAGGCCGGTTCGGCCTGGTGCTCAGCGCGCTTCCGCAAGCGGATCGGCATTCGGTGACGGCGGCAATGTCGGCCCTTCCTCCGTGCGGGCTCCGTGTGTCATCGCGGGTGGTTCTTCTTGCGGAGCGTGGCGCGGGACGCGCTCTGAGGGATCCCGCAGTCGACTGGCACGCTGGACTTGTGATCCGACTCTGGCCCGGCGCACCGCGGCGGATCCGCGGCACCGTGCTGCTGCTCGTGGTCATCTTGATCTACGGCACGGCCGTCCACGCGGCGCAGCTTCTTATCAGTGGCTTCGACCCCTACCCCGGACTGCCTGGCGGGCTCCGGGTCTACTTCACAGCTCTGCTGGTACTCGATCCTCTCGCGGCCGTGCTGCTGGCTCGTCGCCACCGCAGTGGAGTTCTGCTGGCGGTGGCGGTCCTCGTCTCCGACGCCGTGGCCAACGGCGTCGCGAACTACGCCTTCGATACTGCCGGAGGCGTGACAGCTGGTCGCGTTGGTCAGGCGGTGATCACCCTTCTCGCGATCGGCGCTTGCGCGGTGGCCCCAGTCCTTTGGCGCAGCGCCTCGCCTGCGCGCCACCACCCTTGAGCGACGCCCGAACGGGATCGCTGATCGGTTGACGTTGTCTATTGGCGCAGGATGTGTCTGTGGGTTCCCGCCGGCGGCGTCGGGGGTGCTGGTGAGGTGAGGGGAGGTCGGCGATGCGGATCCTGATGGTCGGTGCCGGCGTGATCGGCAGCGTGTACGCCGGGGCGCTGGCGGAGTCTGGACATTCCGTGGCGATGCTGGCGCGGGGTCACCGGCTCGACGCTCTGCGGGATCGCGGGCTGGTGCTGGTCGATGCCGGGACCGGTGAGCAGAATGCGCCGACGGTGGCCCCGGTGGCCACGATCTCGCCGGAGGAGGCGTACGACCTGGTGGTGGTGGCGGTGCGCGAGGACCAGCTCGACGACGTGGCCCCGGCGCTGCGGCGGCTTCCTTCGGAATGCGACATGCTGTTCTTCGGCAACACCGCCAACCGGACCCGGTGGTTGTCCGAGGCGTTGGAGGGTCGGGCGTTCTTCGGGTTCCCCGCGGTCGGCGGGGTCCGCGACGCGGACGTGGTGCGTTACGTGTTGATCCCGCAGCAGCGCACCATGCTCGGTGAAGTTGACGGACATCGGACGGCGCGACTCGACTCGGCCCAGGCGGCGTTTGAGGCCGCGGGCTTCCGAACCCGGCGCAGCGACGACATCGAGGGGTGGCTGCTGGGGCACGCCGCCTTCATCGTGCCGATCGGCGTGGCGCTGTTGCGGCACCGCGGTGACGCCGCGCGGTTGGCGGCGGACGGGCCGGGGCTGCGGCGGATGGTGCGCGCTACCAGGCAGGCCTTTCGGGCCCTGGGCGATCGCGCGGAGGTGCCGGGTAACCTGCGGGCGCTCTACCGGCTGCCGGACCTCGTGGTCACGCGCTACTGGCGAAGGGTGCTGGCCGGCCCGCGTGGCGAGCTGTGGTTCGCCGCCCACACCCGGGCCGCGCCGGAGGAGATCGCGTCGTTGGCCCGCGCGCTCACGGCGGCGGTGACCATCGATCCTGCCTCGGCCCCCGACCTGGCCGAGGTGCTGACCGGAGATCGCCCAGCTTCGGGGTGAGCCGGTCAGGAGTCGACGGAACGCTCCAGCGCAACAGGCTGGCACAGCGTGCGGTGTCCGCGACGGCACAAGCGCCGACAAGGGATCCTGCTCTGGCGCGCTCCGCGAGCCGATCGTCACCCGGAGGGTGACCAGAGCGGGACCGGGCACCAGGTCGCTCCGCGAGCCGATCGTCCGCGGGACGCCCACGGATCGCTTACTCGACGGGGCACCAGACTGCGAGTTCGCTGCCGCCGGGCTCGCGGAAGTGGAAGCGACGGCCGCCGGGAAAATCGAACGGCTCGACTGTGACTTCGCCACCGGCGGCTTCGATCGCGGCACGCGCCTGTTCTAAGTCGGCGGCGCGAATCACGACGAGCGGGGCACTCGCTTGCTCCTGCTTGTCGGACTGAAACCCAAGAGCGACACCGCCACCCTGGACGTCTACATAGTCCGGTCCGTATGCCGTGCTTCTCCAACCGAAGACGCGAGCGAAGAAGGCACCACTCCTTTCTGCCGAAGACGAAGGGAACTCGACCATGTCGACTGCGTACATGGGCCCAGGCTACGCGCCCGGCGGCCCGGAAGGGCCGCACCGCGGGGGGATCCCTCAGCGGGCGCTGGTCGCCCTGTCGCGACCTGCGCTTGGCGTCAATGAGCCGGCTCGAACCCGATTCCGCCGACGGGTGTGAGGTCCGTGCGCTGCGGCATGCCGTCGCAGAGGGCGAGCACGTCCTCGGGACGCGGCACATCGCCGTCGCCTTCGGCGGCGAGCGCTTGATCTTATCTTGGGCGACTGTTTGAGTGTCACCAACGTGATCGATAGGGGGGCAACAGCGTGGGGTGCAGCGTGGGTCCAGATTATCTGGGGCGGTGTGATCGACGCGTTGAGCGACCTGAGACGTCTATCGATTGGACGGTCGCTGCAACGAGTTAATCGCGTCAGGGAATGGTGACTGCCTGAGCTGCGGCTTCCAGCCAGGATTGGCGCTGAGCCTGGGTGGATCCGCCGACTGGCGAGGCCACGACACGGCGCACCGTCGCACCACCGAGATAGGCGCCCACGCATCGGCGCCACATGTCGTCAAGGGGATCGCCGAACTCCGCAGCCTCGCGCTCTGGCGGCGTGTCGCCGGTGTTGAGCACCAACAGGGTACGTAGCCTCAGCAGGGAGGTCGGCTCACCCTCCCGCGTCTGGAGGCGGTAGGCCACGCCCGGCACCAGGACGCGGTCGAGCCAGCCTGCCACGATGGCCGGCGGCTTCCCCCACCAGTTCGGGTGCGCCACCACAAGATGCTCGGCCTCTGCCAGCGCCCGTCTGTGGGACCGCACGATCGGGTCGCCGCCAGCGGCTATGGCAGCCTCGACATCCATACCCATCGTGAACGCCTCGTCGGCCGGGGCAACCGGTGGGAATGCCTCGGCGTAGAGGTCGTGAACCTCGCAAGTCACGCCATAGTGCTCAAGCGCTGCCGTCGCGTGAGTTGCCATGGCGTGGACGAAACTGCGTGGGTTCGGGCTCCCAATCACCACCAAGCCCGTCGCTACAGACATTGCCCCACCATCCCACGGAGCCCCACGAACGTCATCCCGGTCGCGACGAAGGCTGCTCGCTCGGAGCGAACTTCAGGCCTGGGGGGAGTGGGTCGGCTACGGACTGGACCTTGATGCCCATGTGGTCGCGGGCGCCGCTGGTTTAGACGCGGCCAGTTGTACCCGGGCTGGCGCTATGCGCGCGCTTGGCGCGGAGTGAGGTGGCGGGCGACGTGCAGGCTCAGGGCCGGCTGGATGCGGTGCGCTTGCGTTGCGGCAATGATGACGCCACCTCTTCGACCACGGCACGCACCCTGTCCGGGGTATCCCGGACGGCGCCGGCCGGGAGTCGCCAGGAGTCTTTCGCGCCGGGATAGGCGGGGGCGAGTTGTGCCCAGTCGCGCAGCAGGTCATCTTTCGCCGAGGGCTTGACAAACACATGACCGTCGCAGACAAGGCCCACGACCTTGTCGCCGACGTAGAAGCAGTACCCCCCGAACATCGCCTTGGCGTGGGCATCCAGTGGTTGGAGGGCCTCGATCAAGTCCTGCGCTGCGGCGCGGGTTGCGTCGTCCAGGCTCATGGCAGGTCCATCTGTGGCACGTAGGCCGCCAGCACGTTGCCGCCTGGCTCTTGAAAATGCATCCGTGTTCCGCCCGGAAACGAGAATGGTTCGACTGTGACCACGCCGTCGGCGGCCTCGACTTTCTCCCGCACGGCTCTCAAGTCGTCGACCTCGATGACTACGAGTGGCTGGTTTGGTGCTTCGGCCAAGTCGGCTTGGAGGCCCAGCGAGATTCCCTCGCCGATCGGGACGTCTTCGTACAGGGGCCCGTACGAGATGCCCTGCCATCCGAACACGGCCTCCAGAAAGGCTGCTGACTTTGCGGCCGACGACGTCGGGTACTCCACCATTTTGAGCTTCGCCATGGGCACAGACTAGGGATGCCCACTGACACTGATCGCGCCAAGCACACCCATGCTGCGACAGCCTCCAGGGTCGAAGGCTTCATGCGGGGGGTCGCAGGGGCGGGCTGCGCTACACCGTGATCGTCTTCTGGGAGGGCCAGTTGATGTGGGGCTCTTCACAATCCAGGGTGTAGTCGGGGTCTGAACCCGCCGGCCTCAAGCAGCGACCGTGCGATGTAGTTGGCGAGGTTGCGGAAGCCGAGGGCGGAGCCACGCAGGTGCTCGAGTCGTCCGTTGATCGCCTCCGTGGGTCCATTTGAGGTGCCGGGCCGCTCGAAGTAGGCCAGCACGTCGGCGGCCCGCTTCTTCAGGGTCCGCCCGAGGGTGATGAGCTCGGTCAAGGCGGCGGGGACGCCGCTGCTGAGCGACTCGATGACCCCGTGCATGAGCTGACGGCCGCGGGCGCGGTCGGGTTCGCGGTAGGCGCCGATCATCCGCTGGTAGATCCCCCAGGTGGCCTCGACCTCGACGTGCTCCTCGACCCTGAACAGCGCCTGCAGCCGGTCCTTCTGCTTGTCGGTGAGTAGCCCGTCGCCGGTGTGCAGGGTCCGCCGGGCCGCGTAGAGCGGGTCGCCCGTGCGGCCGCGGTGGCCGTGCAGGTCCTGCTGGACCCGGCGGCGGCACCGGTCCAACGCCTCGCCGGCTAACCGGATGACATGGAAAGGGTCCATGACGGCGACCGCGTCGGGCAGCTCCTCGGTGGTGGCGGTCTTGAACCCGGTGAACCCGTCCATCGCGACGACCTCCACCCGGTCGCGCCAGGCCTGCGGGCGGTTGCTCAGCCACGTCTTGAACGCCGCCTTGGAACGGCCTTCGAGCATGTCCAGCAGCCGAGCAGGCCCGGTCCCGTTACGGATTGGGGTGAGGTCGATGATAACGGTGACGTACTTGTCGCCGCGTCTTGTGTGCCGCCAGACGTGCTCATCAACGCCAACAACGGTGACGCCGTCGAACCGGCCGGTCTCGTCGATCAGGACCCGTTGGCCTTCGGCGAGGACGGCTTCGTTGGCGGTGTTCCAGGCGACGCCGAGGGCCTCGGCCACGCGGGCGACGCTCAGGTGCTGGCACACGATCGCCTCCAGCGCCCACCGCAGCCCGCGACGGGACAGCTTCGCCCGCGGCTCGGCCGTCTTGCCGGTGTCCTGGCGCCAGACGTGCCCGCAGCCGGTGCATCGGTAACGGCGGAGCCTCGAGCCGATCGGCTCGGGCGCGGGAGCGGCGTTGGCGATCCTGCGCGACCTCAGCGGGGGTGCGGGGCTCGTGATCAAGGGTGATGGTGACGGCGTGGCCGGCGGCGCGCAGCGTGGTCGTGGTGTCTTCGATGACCGCGGCGCGCGGTGCGGTGTCTCGGCTGCGGGGCAGGTACCAGGCGCTCAGGGTGCGGCCCCAGCGCCACCCGAGGGGCTTGAGCAGCGCGGCGACGCCGTCGCCGCGTGCGGAGCCGCGCAGGAGGGTGCCGTCGCCGGCGGTGTGCTCGATGGTCAGGTCGGACATGGCGGTCTCCTGTCGCGAGTTGGGGCTGAGTCGTGGTCAAGGACCCGAATGGGGATGGAGGTCGGGGCGGCGGGCCCTGGCCTAGTAGTCGTTCTCGTCCCAGGCCTCGCCGGCGTCGAGCGGGGACCAGTCCCGCGGTGGGGTGACCGGGTAGCGGCGGTTGATCTCGTCCTGCCGGCGCAGCCGGCGCTCCCAGTGCTTCTCGCAGCGGGGAAAGGATCGTCCGGTCCCGGACAGGGGGTGGCGGTACGTCACCGGTCCGGAGCAGTCCGGCTCCTCGGCGGCGCCGTCAAGGGCCGACAGGTCCAGCGTTGGGGTCAGTGGTCGGCTTCCGGGTCCGAGGTGTCCGGGCAGGGTGGTGAGAAGTTCGGTGTTGACGGTGCCGAAGAATCGTTCAATCTTCCTGCGGGCGGGCGACAGTGGAGTGGATGAGCCGGATATGCAGCTCGACCGCGGTGCGGTCCAGGTGGTGGCTCGTGAAGTCGGACCCGTGGTCGACGTAGAGGACGTCGGGGAGGCCGCACATCGCCCAGCTCGGGTCGGGTTTGCGCCAGATAGCTTGCCGCAGCGCCAACGCGGTGTTCAGCGCGGACGGGGCGCCGGTGAACACGGTGTAGCCGCAGATCGCCCGGGAGTAGTCATCCTCGATCGCCGTCAGCCAGGGCCGGTCGGGCTTGCCATTCGCACCGACGACCATGATGTCGAGTTCTGTGTGGTCGGCCTGCCAGATGTGATTGGGTCGGTCGGCGCGGAACCGGTATACCAGCTCGTACTGGTCCCGGTACGACGCCGGACCCTCTAGCGCCAACGTGACCAGGGCGGGGTCCAAGCCCTGCACGATGGCGCGCACTGTGGAGTAGCTCGGCGCGGGCAGGTCATGTCGTTCCGCTTCGGTGAGCGTCTGACGGTGCAGGGTCGCAATGGCCGGTCGGGGGTCGGGTGAGCGCCAGCCGCTCGATGAAAGCCACGAGTGCGGGGTCGACGCGTCGCTGACCGGCGTCGGTCCGCCGCCGGGCCTCCAAGGCGGTGATGCCGCCACTGCGGTAGCGCTGAGCCCATCGTTCGAGGGTGCGCAGGCCGATGCCGGTGTCCCGAGCGAGCGCCGCGAGCGGGACCTGGTCTTCGACATGCAGCCGAAGCACCTGCCACCGCTCGTCGGCGTCCACTTACATCTTGCTGTCCTGGCGGGCCGCCTGCGCCTTCTGATGGCGGTACAAGGTGGCCCGGCTCCAACCGACCAAGCGGGCAGCGTCCTCGGCACTGCGGCCTTTCGCGCGGGCGTCGGCGGCGATGGCGAGCTTGTCGGCGACCACCGATGGATCCACTACGGGTCGGCCGAATCGGGTCCCGTTCTGCCGCGCCGCGGCGATGCCGGCGTTGACGCGTTCGACGATCAGCTCTCGTTCGTACTCGGCGAGGGTGGCGAGCATGTTCAGCATCAGTCGGCCGGTCGAGGTTGCCGGGTCGATCCCGTCGGACACCGACCGCAGCTGGATGCCGCGCTCACGCAGCAAATTGACGGTGTTCAACACGTCGATCAAGGACCGGCCGAGGCGGTCGACCCGCCACACCACCACCGTGTCGCCCCGTTCGGCGTAGCCGAGCAGCTTCTGCATTCCTGGCCGCTCCGCCGCCGCCCTGCTGCCTGAGGTGACATCGGCGAACACGTCACGCTTCTGCACCCCGGCCGAAACCAGTGCATCAAGCTGCGACTGGGCGTCCTGGTTCGGCGTACTGACCCGCGTGTACCCAAGAAGCCTCACACCAGCCAGTGTGCCTCACAAATCCCGGACTGAGATCAATCCAAGACATTTCGCGGTGAGACTTCTTTCTGAGACGCTTCGGTCCGACTGGACGAGCGCACTGGGACGACAGAGCGCCGGAGTGCTTCGAGCGTCTCAGTAACCTGTAGCTTTATGAGACGCCCGCGCGGAGGTTCAACGCGGAGATCGTGCCTCAGACCCCATGCGGACGTCGCACATGTCCTGAGGTGGTGGTGGTGATCACCAGCGACCCACTGCCGCTAGCTAGGACAGATAGTTTCACAGGGTGCTGTCAGTCATCTGCCGGCCGCGATGTCTTGAACCAGGCCCACTAGTGTCGCCTCCGTGGTCTCGCCGATGATCCGAGCGGCTAGCCGGCCCTGACGATCGATGACGATCGTGCTCGGGATGGCGTTGGGCGGCAGTTCACCTGAGAACCGTAGGATGAGCGCCCCCTGGGGGTCGAACAGGTTGACGTAGGGAATCTCGTAGGCGCGCACGAACGCGCGTGGGGCGGCCTTGTCGAAGTCGCGGGTGTTCAGCCCGACAAAGGCTGCCTGGTTGTCGAGCCTGCGGCTGGCGCGGACCAGCGCGGGCGCCTCGGATACGCAGGGCGCGCACCATGAACCCCACACGTTGTACACGATGACTTTGTCGGAGATCTTGGCACTGGTCCAAGGCTGGTCATCCAGTGTCACGCCCTCGATCACGGGAGCTGTGGGACGGCGGTCGATCGGCAGGATTGTCAGACTTCCATCTCCGGCCACGAACCCTTCGTCGTTGGCCTGTGTTGATCCGCAGCCCCCGACCAGCAGTAGTGATGTGGTGGTGGCGAGGGTCGCAAGCCAGCGTCGACGGCTAGTCAGTCGGCTGAGGGGTTGGCCGGAAGTGCATGTCATCGATCGAACCTTTCGCGATTGCTGTGTCGATGGGTTTGTGGGTTCGGGACGCTTCAAGGGGAGAAAAGCAGCACTAGGCCGGCGCAGGTGTAGGCGACCATGAGCGCCACCATTGGTAGTTGGCTGACGATCATGCGCCGTCCTTGGCCCACCGTCAGCGAAAGGTCGTGGGCTATCAGGACACCGAGCACATGGCCTGTGACGATGGCGGCCAGTTGGATCACCGCGACTACGTCGGGGTAGTCGAAGATGCCGGTGTTCACACCCAATTCGGCGGTACCAAAGACGTTCCATCCAAGGCCGAGCGGGTCGGAGGCCAGGATCGCCGTCCGCTGACCTTCGATCACCAGCAGGCTCAGGTAGTGGGCGGTCGAGTACCCGACCACGATCGGAACCAGGCTGGCGGCGGCGATGTCGGACCAGCCGGGTGCAGTTGCTTGAGAAGCCAAGGCGAAGGCGCCGGCGACCAGGCCGATCATGGCCAACAGGCCGATGGTGCCCCAAAGTTCACCCGGCAGACCTGAGGACTGTACCCATCCCACCCAGCCAGTGGTATTGGTGAAGCTGTCGTAGGCGGTGATTCCCAGCAGCACGCAGTTGACTGCGGCAGCTCCACGCATCACGTCAGCGGTCGCGGCGTGCCGGAGCGGGTTGGTGAGGTGGATGACGCCGTCGATCCGCTGCCAGGGGCTCAGGGTGGCGATCCGGGTGGATACCACCTCGAACGGATCGGTCGCAGCCACCCATCGCTCACCGAACCAGATTGCGCCACCGATGACCACCGTTGCCCAGGCGAGTGCCCACCACCGCAGCACGGGGAGCGTGTTGTTATCCGGCTGGACGAGCTCGAGCCAGGCAAAGGCAACTATCGTCACCAGGCCGGGTAGGAGACCGAGGTGAGACCATGCGGCCCCGGTCAAAGGGCGGATCGGGCCACGGCGCTGCGGGGCCAGCTGAGCAATGGTGCGCAAGGGGTTGGCACGCTGCCACACCGGCCCGAGCAGGAGCGAGAGCGGCACGACGCCGACCCAGAGCCAGACGAAGACGAATCCGAAGATGGGATTCGTCACCCTGTCCTGCCCGAACCACAGCGCCAGCGCCATCCACCCGTAGAGGCCCAGCAGGAATAGGCGCAGGATGAGGCGGCACGCGCGACTGTCCACCACGCGGGTCAGCCTGGGCAACGCGTACCCGCGTGGCTGGGTGTAGCGCGGGCGGCGCCAGGCGAAGGCCAGCACCGCGAAGGACAACACGATCGCCAGTGCGGCCCCCAGCAGAACGAACTCGAATGGCAGTGGAAGATCCTGCCGGGACGAGAGCCCGTGCAGCGGCAATCTCACCGGATCTGCAGCACGACAATCAGCAGCGCAGGGTCGTGCGACTCGACCTCGTACCGGCCGGTTCGATCGGCCACGAGTTCGAGTTTGGCCCTCTTGCCCGCCGCAACGTCGACCTCCTTGTCGAAGCCGTGCACGTGCACCTTGTCATCACGATCGGAGGTGATGTCGAGTACGAACCGTTCGCCCTTGGACAAGTTGACCCTGGCTCCATTGGGTGACACCTTTCCGTTGGCAAGCTCAATGGCGATGGTTCGGATGCTCGGACTAGGGGTGCTGATCCTGGGTGTGGTCGCGGTAGACACCGGGCTCGGTGCGACAGATGGCGGAGCTGACGTGGTCGAGTTCGTTGTGGGTGTGGCGAGCGGGCTCGCGCAACCAGCAACCATTAGGGCGAACAGGAGCCCCGCCGCTGGCAGACCGATACCCAAGATCTTCCCTGGAGCTCCTCGGTCGCGGATGGAACGGGTGATTTGTCGTCGACGCCTGATGGCTACCTGGAGGTTGTGCCCCGTCCATCGTGCGATACTGCCCAGCACCCAACTGGCCCCATTCTGCTCCGTGGCTTGCCTATTCGATCGCCGTGATGACGCGGACGCGTCGTCTCCCTCGGGAGTTGGCCTCAGGCCGGTGATGAACGGGATCATGAAGTGTCAGAACCCCCACGCGGCCGTGGCGACGATAATGGCGATGACCAACAGCCAGCCGGCAAGGATGGCGCTGTGGTGGCGGTGCGCGACGGCCGACGCGGCCGCGATCTGGGCCGGTAGCCGATCCCGGCCGCGGCTCAGGTTGGCGAGGGTGACGTACCAGAGGGTGGCGAATGTTGCCGCCCACGCTGCCATGCAGTACGGGCAGAGTGCCTGGATGACGACGAGGCTTTGCACCATTAGCCAGGCCACGAACACCGTTCCCGCAAGGGACCCGATCTGGAGACCGGCCGCATACCAGCCGGTGAGCTTGCCGCCGGACAGCAGCATGGCCCCGGTCGCGGCGACGATTGCGAACCCGGCGATCCCCAGGTACGGGTTGGGGAAGCCGAAGACTGCCGCCTGCGGGGAAGTCATCACCGGCCCGCAGGAGATGGTGGTGTTGATGCTGCAGGACGGCGTGTAGAACGGGTTGGTCAGCAGCCAGTACTTCTCCACGGCCAGGATGAATGCTGCCGTGAAGCCGACCAGGCCGGCGACCAGCAGCACCCAGCCCACGGTTCGGTCCTGAACCAGTTCGCTGTCGGCCGGATCTTCGTGGTGGAGTAGATGGGCCGGTTGGTTGAGGTGGGTCACTGTTAGTCCAACGCCTGGTCGAGGGCGGCGGTCACGTCGGCGAACGACTTTGGCTGCAGCCGCTGGCCGTTGACAAAGAACGCCGGGGTGCCGGTCACCCCCAGCGCGTTGCCGTCGTCGATGTCGACTTTGATCCGCGCCCAAGTGGTGTCGGATGCGTAATCGGTGTCCCAGCGGGTCATGTCCAGGCCCAACTCGACAGCGAACTGACGAAACAGGTCGTCATGGGGAACCTGTTGCTCGCCCCACTGCTTCTGTGTCTCGAACATCTTCTTGTACATTGCCTCGAACTTGTCCTGCTGTGCGGCGGCCTCGACTGCGCGGGCGGCCCGCTGTGCGTTGAAATGCCCCTCGAGCGGGAAGTAGCGAACGACGAACGACACCCGATCACCGTATGACGCGCGGAGCTGCTCGATCGACGGGTACGCCGCCCCGCACGCTTCGCACTCGAAGTCGAGGAACTCCACGAATGTCACCCGCGCGTTCGGCACATCGGTCAACCGGTGCGAGTCCGTTCGTACCGTCTCTCCGGCGGTCGACGCCGCGGTCGGCGGGTCAACGCGAGGCGATCGCGGCTGGAGAACGAGGCCGAACACCAGCAGCGCCACCCCGACCCCTGCGGCGACAAGTGTGAGGATCCGGTTGCGTTTCCGGGCTCGGGCAGCAGCCTGTTGCTGGGCGGCCAGTTGCGCCCGCCGGCTGGGTTGCATGGTGGGTTCGGATCTCTTGCGGCCCGTGGCCATGACAAGTCACCGTCCTTCTTGTGGTCGGGACCGCAAACAAGCGAAAGTGCCGGCGGCCAGTTCTGTGGTGGTCAGTTACAGCAGCTGCTGCCCGGCTCGCATCCGCAGTCATCTTTCACGGCGGTAGCGGTCTCGGCTGGAGCGGATGTCAAGGAGATGAGTTGGCCGGCCGGTCGGCCCGCCGCGCTATCACCGGCCGGGGTGAGTGGCAGCGAGATGGCCCCGGTGCCGATACCCGTTGCCGGCTGGCGTGCCTGCGAGTACGCGGCTGCGGGCCGGGAGGTGCGTGTGCCCCTGAGGGCGGGTCGGGTCGGCAGCAGCCGGCGTCCGCCGGCGCGGATCCCGTTCAGGATCACCAGCACCTCGGCGAGCTCGTGTATGGCGACCACGGTGGTCAGTCCCAGGATTCCGAGGGCGGCCAGCGGCAACAAAGCGGCGATGATCAGCCCGGACAGGATCAAGTTCTGGGTGAAGATGGTCCGGGCATGCCTGGAGTGCGCGATTGCATCCGGCAGCCGCCGTAGGTCCTCACCCATCAGGGCGACGTCAGCGGCCTCGATGGCGACATCGCTGCCCATCGCCCCCATCGCTATGCCCACGTCAGCGGTGGCGAGGGCAGGGGCATCGTTGATGCCGTCGCCCACCATCGCAACCCGCCCACGCGCCTGCAGATCGGTGACCAGGCGCGCCTTGTCCTGCGGGGACAGCTCGGCACGAACGTCGCCGATCTTTGCCTGGGCGGCGATCGCGGCAGCGGTACGGGCATTGTCCCCGGTCAGCATCACCACCGACACTCCCTGTCGGCGGAGCATTTCCACAGCCTGTGCCGCCTCGGGACGGATCTCGTCACGGACCGCCACCGCCCCCAGCACCGTGCCGTCGTGTTCGATCAGGACCACGGTCGCGCCGGCGTCCTGCAGACGCTCCACGTCCGCAGACAAGCCGCCGGCCGCAACGAAGCCAGGCTTGCCCAGCCTGGACGGACGGCCGGCAACCACACCGACCAGCCCCTGCCCGGGCACCGCCTCCACCTCGCCGGACTCCACCGCCGGTAGATGACCAGCTGCCGCCACAATCGCTGCCGCAAGGGGATGCTCGCTGCGGGCCTCCAACGCGGCCGCCACTCGCAACACGCCATCGGGGGTATTGCCGCTGGTCGGTACGACCTCGATCACCGACGGGCTATTGCGGGTCAACGTGCCGGTCTTGTCCAGGGCAACCAGCCGCACGGCGCCGAGCGCCTCCACCGCTGCGCCGCCCTTGATCAACACCCCGGCCTTCGACGCCGCCCCAACCGCAGCAACCACCGCGATCGGCACGCTCAAGGCGAACGCGCACGGCGCCGCCGCGACCAGAACCACCAAGGCCCGCGGTATCCAGACAGCAGGATCGTCGAGCAGGCTACCGACCACGCCGACCACGGTGGCCAAGATCAACACGCCAGGAACCAGCGGCTGCGCGACTCGCTCGGCGAGCCGCTGGCTTGAACCCTTGCGTTCCTGAGCCTCCTGCACCACATTCACCAGCCGGGCCAGCGAGTTGTCGGCCGCGGTCGCGGTGACCTGCACCTCAACCGCGCCGGTCCCGTTCACCGTGCCGGCGAACACCTCCGAACCGGGCCCCACCTCGACCGGCACCGACTCGCCGGTCACGACCGAGGTGTCGATCGCGGTGCGGCCGCTTATCACGACGCCGTCAGTGGCGACCTTGTCGCCCGGCCGGACCAGCAGCGTGTCACCAACCCGCAGCTCCGCCAACCCGACCGTTGTTGGGGTTCCGTTTCGGAGCACCGTCGCGGTCGGAGGTACCAGATCCAGCAAAGCCCGCAGGCTGTTGCGGGTCCGGGTCAGCGCATAGCCCTCCAGGCCTTCGGCGATGGAGAACAGAAACGCCAACATGGCTGCCTCAGCGATCTCGCCCAGCAGCACCGCCCCGACCGCGGCGATGGTCATCAACAGGCCGACACCGAGCCGGCCCTTCATCAACCCCCGCAGCGCGCCAGGAACGAACGTCGCCCCACCCACGACCGCCGCCGCCCAGAACAGCACCGTCTCAACCACAGACCCCGCCGGCGCGATCAAACCAGCCAGCAACAACAACCCCGCCAGTGCGGCCGCCTGCAACTCCCTGATCCGCCACACCGGCGTAAGCTCAGCCGGCGCCGTCTGGTCGCCCGAGGCGGCCTCGTCCGGGCCGCAGCACTCGTCAGCCATCACACACCCCTAACGTTCAAGCCGATACCGTCCGCGCCGGACTCGGCGCAGGCGTAATCCTCCGGGCCGCACGGCTCACCAGCCGCGGCGACGACCAACACCAGCGACGCCAGCTGCGCCAAAGCCCCCGCCAGCCGCGGATCGGCCAACTCGTAACGCACCCGCCGCCCCACCGGCACCGTCACCACCAAGCCACAACCCCGCAAACAGGCCAAATGGTTCGACACATTCGCCCTGGTCAACCCCAACCGGTCAGCCAGACCCGACGGAAACGCCGGACCTTCCACCAAGCTCAACAGCAGCCGCCTCCGGGTCGGATCGGCCAACGCCGTTCCCACCCGACCCAACGCCTCCGCATCCACAACCACCGACCCCTTGGTCATCTCCTCAGCAAGCACAACCGCATGATACAGCCATCACTGAATTTCACTCCACACTGTTCAATCGTGTGCCGGTGCATTGGTGGCCGGCGTCAGTCGAACCGTTCGCCGAGCCATCCGCGGCGGTCATTGCGGCGGCCGTGGCCGCCGCTCTTGTGGCTGTCGCCGTGCCTGGACCTTCCGCGATCGTCGTAGTCGTTCACATCTTGGGTGGGTCGTCACTGGGTGGTGGAGCGTTCGATGACTTTGTCGAGTTCGCCGCGGTCGAGCCACACGCCTCGGCATTGTGGGCAGTAGTCGATCTCGACTCCGGCCCGGTCGGTCATGACGAGGGTGGTGTTGTCTTCGGGGCATTGCATGATCTGTCTCCGTTCAGGTGTGGGGGGTGTGCTCGTGCTCGGCGTGGCCGGCGGGTTCGAGTTGGAAGGTGGAGTGTTCGACGCTGATGTCGAAGTGTTCGGCGACGCACTGTTGGAGGTCGTCGAGCAGTGCGTGGAGGGTGCCGTCGTGGAAGCTGTCGGGTTCGACGACGACGTGAGCGGTGAGGACGGGCAGTCCGGTCGCGATCTGGGATGCGTGCAGGTCGTGGACGTCGATGACTTTGCTGCACTCCAGCAGGTGAGTGCGGACGTCCTCGAGGTCCAGGCCGGTTGGGGTGGACTCGAGAAGGACGTTGACGGTCTCGCGGAGCAGTTTGAACGCTCGCGGCATGATCAGTACGCCGATGAGGATGCCGGCGACGGCGTCCCAGCCGGTCCAGCCGGTGACGGCGATTGCGACTGCGGCGAGGATCACGGCCAGCGACCCCAACGCGTCGTTGACCACTTCGAGGAACGCCGCGCGGAGGTTGAAGTTCGCGTTGCGGCCCGCGGCCAGCACGAGCAGGGACGCCGTGTTGCCCAGCAGTCCGATAACGCCGAATACGAGCAGGCCGGCTGAGGCGATCTCTGGGGGTGCGAACAGGCGCTGAACGCCTTCGATGATCACGAATACGCCCACCGCGAGCAGGACCGCGGCTTGGCCGGTCGCGGAGAGCACCTCCGCCCGGGCATAGCCCCACGTCCGGGTCGCGCTGACCGGTCGTCTGGCCAGGTGCGCCGCGAACAGTGCCGTTCCCAAGCCGGCTGCGTCGGTGAGCATGTGGGCGGCGTCGACCAGCAGCGCAAGGCTGTTGGTCACAAGCGCTCCGACAATCTCCGCGAGCAGGATCGTCGACGTGATCGCGAACGCGATGGCCAGCCGGCGCCGGTTCACGGCGTGTTTGTCTGCACCGTGGTCGTGCCCCGCGGCCATCAGTCCTGATCCGCATTGTGGTGGTGGCGGACCACGTCGCCAACCGTGTGCTCGGCTTGGAAGATCGCGTCCCGCACCAGTTTGTTGGCGTGATCGTTCGCCAGCCGGTAGAACACCCGGTTGCCTTCCTGTCGGGTCGTCACCATCCGCGCCATCCGCAGCTTCGCCAGATGCTGCGACACGGCCGCCTGCGACCGGTCGACCGCCTCGGTGAGTTGCGACACCGACAACTCGTCCTCGCGCAATGCCAGGACGATCCGGATCCTCGTCGGATCGGCAAGCATGGCGAAGATCTCCGCGGCGATCTCCACATGGGTGTCATCGAACTCAGCCGAGGCCCCATTCGTATATGCGGACATACGAATATAGTTGCACGGTGATGTGTAGATGTCCAGCGTCTGCCAGGCGGGACGGTCCTGTGGTCGAGTTGTGGACCGGCTGCGTCTCCGGCGCCCTCATCGTCGACGAATATCAGGCCAAGCTGACGACGGGCGGCTTCGGCAACCCCAGGTCGAGATCACCTACACCGGGGACTAGGCGAGTTGGCTGGTGACCTGACCGGCATACTCCCCGACGGAGACGGCATCGACGAGGCGATCACCAGCTTGAGCGGCACCTTCGCCAGCGCATTCGCGCGGGACAACAAGGCAGGCTAGAAGGCGTAGCGTCAGCACGAGGTACAGGCCCGACAGTAAGCGGCACCCGCCATTTTGCGCTGCAATAACCGCGCCAAGAAGCGCTGCAATCCACAGGTTATTGCGATGCTTCGACGCGCTCCGCTCACCCCGGATTGCCATGCCTCCGCCGTGTCGCGTTTGTCGATCCCTTAGCGAGACGCGGGGCGCCCTTTCAAGTACTGGGCGGCAGAAGCGTATGTCACCTCGCTGCAGCGTAGGTTCACCTCGCGGCATGACCGAGCGTATGGAAAGGGCCGCGCCTCCCGACGCCCAGCTTGCACGCGTCGCGCCTTGAGGCACACTGGGCACAACCCCCGAGAAGGAGTCTCATGTCGCGCCCGTACAACGTTTCGCTGCCTCAACGGCGTGCGGCGTCGCTCTCAGCTCTCGAGGCCTTCTTGGCGGCGGTGTCGACACTGAACGACCTTGCCCTACTTCGCGCGAGCCAGGCACTGTCACATGGCTGGTCCCAGGGCGACTGCGCAGTCGAGGGCCTTGCCATCGCCGAGCAAACAGGGAGGATCCGCGGGCTAGATCGTCGCCCCAGCCAACCACAGGTCCGGCGGACGCGGGGCCAGATTGCGGCAGCATGGTTCGCTAGTCGCAACTTGGTCCATGCGCGGACAGGAGTGGCAGCGACCCTCGGCATCGACCGCACCACCCCCTATAGGGCAGTGTCCGCCGCTAGGAGCCCCCAATCGGCCGGCTCGGTCCAGTGAGCACCGAGTTCGGGGCCAGACTGCGCTTGGTGTCGGGGCCCGAGACGACCTGCGATGGAGAACTCAGCGTGTACCGGTGGGTCTTCGACCCGGCCCGCATGGATCTCCCAGAGCTGGCGCGGACGGTGGGAAGGGCATATGTGACCGCTGACATGATGCTCGCTTACCCGCAAGCGCGGCTTTCCGACAAGGTTCCGCAGAGCGCATCCGTGCGCAAGGGGGACTTCGGAGAGCTCATTGCTCAGGGCCTCTACAGCACGCGGATGGGCCGCGAGGTCCCCTTTACGAAGCTTCAGCTCGCCAAGCCGGTCTCGAACGCCACTGTCCAAGGGCCGGATACCTTGTGTCTGACCATCGACCAGGGGGAGAGCGTCGAACCCGTCATTGTCGAAGCGAAGGCGAGGACGTCCAGCAGCCCGTCCCAAGTTCTGGATCCGATTGCAGGTAGCTTCGGCGGCGTCTCCGAGGAGTATTGCATCGAGGGCTGGGCCGCTGGTGTTCAGATGATGCGAGCTCATCCGGACTACCGACGTGAATTCGCTTTCACCGCCGCTCAACACCTGGGCCGGTTGACCGACCCCGACGCGGCGTTGCCGCCCCATTTGCGGCACGCTGTCGTGGTCGTGCCACAAGATCGCCTGACCCTCATGAAGATAAAGGAGCGTTGGTCCGACAGCCCACCTGTTTGTCAGCTCCATGTCGTCGTTGTCCCGGACCTCCTAGACACCATCAACGCTCTGTTCGAAGCAGCCTCACGTTTGACCTATGCGGACCTGACAAGAGGCGCGTCCATCCTGCTTGACCCTGCGAAGCCAGGAGTCGCCGGGCTTCTCAGCCCTGATGTGGCGGCCTCCTACGCTGGTGATACCCCGTTCAAGAGCGTCATCGAAGCCAGCCTCTGGTACCTCGCTGATGAAGACGGCATTGCGCTGGCTCGCGCGCGAGCGGCAGCCGGGTCATCGGTCCCGGACGTTCGAGGGCTTGCGGAACTGTTGACGGGGGCACTCAAGAAGGCACAGAGCTCCCTGAGCGGCCGGCCACTCGTGGAGTTTGCCGAGCATGCCGCATGCGTCCTGGATCTGCGAGAACCCGCCGACACGCTGCTTACCGCGATCTCAGCCGCCCCGCTGGATAACGCCACCGCCGATGCAGCTCGCCACGTGGCCGCCGCCCTGATACACAGGCTCGACCGTCATCCGCTGACCATGGTGACGGCACAGGGATCGTCGGGTGACGCCGTCCTGCACGTCGTTGCCCAGATGCGCCGTTTCGGCCGACACGCGTTCTGGCCCTCGCAAGCAGCGGCGGTCAGGGGCGGTCTGCTGGATCGGGCGCAGCGGTCGCTGGCCATCAAGATGCCCACCAGCGCCGGCAAGACTACCTTGATGCAACTCGTGGCGGCCGATGCCTTCGACCACCACCCCGACTGCGTTGTCGCTGTCTTAGCCCCGACGCGCGCCCTCGTCCGACAGTTGGCCCAAGACATGCGTAACGGATTGCCCGAGGCGATCGACGTCAGGTCGTCCCAAGGCGGGCTGGACTACGACTTGGAGACACCATCGCAAGGAGGCGTTTTCGAAGGCCCGGGGGTCGCCGTCACTACACCGGAACGACTTGATCTTGATTGGCGTCGCGCCGTCACCGGGGATGAACCCGGCATCCTCGATGACATCAAACTGCTGATCGTTGATGAGGCTCAGCACATCGATAACGGCGTCCGCGGAGCCACGTTGGAGCGTTTGATCGCGAAGGCGCTGCGACGAGGCATTCGGGTCGTCCTCCTCGCGAGCCAGTTCTCGAACGTCCATGCGATCGCCAACTGGATCAACGGCGACGCCTTGGAATCGGATTGGCGTCCGGCGTGGCTCGAGCGACACGTCTACACCCGCGGTCCAGAGGGTGCCAAGCCGACGGGCACTACTCAGGCCTACCTGTGGTCCGAATGCGCCGACGCGTTGCCCCTGTTCCCACTCAAGTCGAGCGCGAAGACGAAGACCGACGGTTGTGTCCGAGACAGACCGTTCGAGGCGGCCGCACTCGTCAAGGCATACGCCCCGGACGGCCTCGTGGTCGCTTTCACGGAGATCAAGAGATATGCACCCAACCTGCTGGAAGCGATAACCAGCACTCTGCCAGAAGACCCGACACCGCCGCCCGCTCTGCTCTCAATCGCGTCGCAGCTGCAACAAGCCCATCCCGCAGAGGCAGCAGCCCTGCGCCAAGGCGTAGGCCTGCATCACGGTGAGGTTCACCCCGAGGTTCGTCGTGCCATCGAAACTGCGGCCCGGAAGGATGGGGGCCTTCTGCGTTGCATCGTCTGCACGCCAACGCTGCTTGAAGGCGTCGATTTCCCTGCACGCACAGTCATCGCCGCTTATCCCCCTCACAACAGCCAGCGTGCTCCCGACATCGCACGACTCCGCAATCTCGAAGGCCGCGCCGGACGAGCAGGGAAGTTCACGAGCGGACGCCTCGTCGTGATGACCAGCGACTTCACTCAGGCACGCAAGTGGCGTCGAGCTATGCGGCAAGCCCTTCCCCCGACCCAGACTGCTCTGACACGGGCACTGCGCGAGCTTCAACGCCGCACCCCCGAACAGATGGAAGCCCAAGACCGCGACGTGATCGACGCACTGACGATCGAAGCGCTGGCCGAGTCAGCCGCCGTGGACGGGGACCTTCGGCGTTCGCTCGAACAAGCGCTCGAACGAACCTTCTGGTGGGCGACAACCGCGCCAGCTCCCAACGTGAGCCCCGCCTTGTCCAACGGGGCGGCCTACGCGGCCAGTCTCAGCGCTGTCGTGCCCGACGGCACGATGCGGGCGGCCATTTACCGGTCGGGACTCAAACTACGCGGATGCCTACAACTCCGAGACGCTCTCGCGGCCTACGTCGACGAGGTTACTAACGTCCTCCGCGCGACACCCCCAGATTCCGAACTGAACGACGCACTCCATCTCCGCATGATCCGGTCCTGCATCGCGTGCCTTGAGGAGCTGAAGGATCTACGTGACTTGGACGAGGAATCGCTGAGCAACGCCCTTACGGCATGGATTGCAGGCGACGACGAAAAAGACATCACCGATCGGTATCCCGAGGTGTGGGAGAGCCTGCGTCCTGGACATCTCGACACGATGCTCCCGTGGGCTTGCACGGGAGCGCTCGAGATTGTCGCCGCACTCGCGAATGATCCCGCCCTGCGTGACGCAGGCCACGATCGGCTCGCCCCTAGCCGCATCCGGTACGGCACGTTCGATGCATCCTTGTGCTACCTCGTACGCGATGGTGCTGATCGTGTCCAGGTATCCGCCCTCGGGCGGAAGTACCTCGCCGAAGCGGCCGGAGCCGACCGATTGTTCATGCCGATGGATACGGTGGTCGCCATCGAACTCATGGAGCTAGACGCCGAGCTTAACTCGGTGAACGCCGGCAACGACGACTGACCTTGAGTTCGAGTCTTCTTACTCTCGGGCCACGTTCCTAGGGCACTGCCCGCACCTCCCCGCGACTCCCCACCGCCGCTGGAACGACCGGGTTGTGGGGAGGAAGTCGTACGAACCCCCTGGGCTGTGGGATGACCCACAGTCAGGTCCTCTCGGTCCGCCGAACCTCATCGAGCCGGCGGTGGACCATTGAGACGAGGTTGAGCACTTCCAGCAGTTCGTCGTCGGTGATTGAGCGCTTCAGCCGGGGATCATGGGCCGTCGGGTTCCTGTACAGCCCGACCATGCCCTTCACCAGGTTGGCCAACCCGGACTGTTCGTCTTTCTCGGTCTGCGTGGTCAATGAGTTGATCGCGAGCCTGGGGATCCCGGTCTTTCCGAGAGCGAGTACCTCGTCGACCAGGGATGAGCCGTCGCCGGTTTGGCCGGTCAGGTGACGCAACCGGTCGAGGACGCTCTTGGTCGCCTCGAGACAGGGGTGGAAGTTCGCCTTCTTCAGCACCTCGACCGAGCAGTACCGGAGAACCTCGGGATGTGCTTTGCGACGTCGCAGCTCGTCGCGGATGGAGGTGGCGATGCGGGTGGCTTCGTCCAAGGTGCGTGACTGCGCACCTCGGGCCACCTGGCCGTCATCGAGTACCCGCAAGCCCACGAACGCCAGTCGCTCATTGAGCCGGTCCTGCCGCAGGGTGAACAGTTCGGGCCGTTCACGGTACTTGATCGGCGCCATGGCTCGAGCGATGAATGTGATGATGCGTTTGGGGTCACCCTTGTCCTTGTTGTGCCGGTCAACGAACGCTGCTGTCAGTCTGTCTCGCTTGGATGCGGTCGGCTGGGGGTCGTTGATGTGCAAGCTAGTCAGTAGATCCCCGATCTCTTTGCCGGTGAGCCCGGTGTCTGTGTCGGCCAGTACCTCGGCGATCGATTCGTAGGTGGCCAAGCTCCACGGGCTCAACGTCGCCACTTTTCACATCCCTTCTGTTCCTCCTTCGCAGTTTGACCATAGCCAGCGCACCCGACAATCGTGATCACCAACAGTCGCACATGGGCATGAGCGACGACCAGTGAGCCCGTTCCGTTTGAGGAACGACGGCCGGGCGACTGGGCAGCGTCGCACGACGTGCAGCACACCGTCCCGCAGAGGTGTCGGATGCGGGACAGCCGACCTGAAAGTCGATCGTCGCTCGGGACGCGCGCAAAAGGATTGGTCCCGGCGCTCCCGGCCGGCCAGCGCGCGAGGTCCGCGTTCGGAGGCGAGTCGCGAGCTCCGCTCAGCCAGCGTCCACGATCTCGCCCTCGCGAGGCAACCAGACGCGGTCACTCGCTTCGCTGCCCGCCGGTCGGAATGCCAGCGGCAGTCCGCGCGCCCTCGCCCAGTCCACCGAGTCGGTCACCTGCACGTGGACGTGCGGCTCGGTGCTGTTGCCCGAGTTGCCGCACTCGCCGACCTGATCACCTGTCTTCACCCGGTCCCCAAGCCCGACACCAATCGAGCCGCGCCGCAGGTGCACCACCCCGACATACGGACCCGACGGCGACAGCGCGATCACAACGTGGTTGCCCGCGACCGCGCCGATTCCCTGCCGGACTCGGCTGGCTTGGGTCACGGCGTAGCACAAAAGCGTCGGCTGGGACCTCCGCGCCTCGTGGTCGACCTCGCCGTCATGAACCTCGACGACGACCCCGCCTTCGGGCGCCAGGATTGGCATCCCGAAACCGCGGAACAGGTGCGGCGACTCGGTGGCCACCAATGACCGCCAGGTCCGGGGCGCGGACCTCCCGTGTCCGTCGACCGCGACGAAGTCGATGGCGTAGGTGATGCCGAAGAGATCGGTCCCATGGCTCGGCACCCTCCGGGCGGGGCTGTTCTGGGTCAGCCATCGACCCCTGAAAGGCAACGCGAGCATAACCGGCTCCATGTCTCCGATCATGGCATCGGATCACCGCAAGCCGAACGTGATGCAGGAGCGGTGCAGGTCAGCGGCGCCACGACCATGGACGTTGTCCGTTTGGGCCGTCCGGTCATGGTCACCGGGACGGGGACCTCGTACGACACGACGGACCGGTCGTTGCTTCACCGGCGGTCGAGGATCTTGTGGCCGTCGTCGCGGAGCTCCCCGGTGGGTGAGACGTGCCGGTAGAGGGTTTGTCGGGTGATCCCGAGTTCCTTGCACAGGTCACTGACGTTGGTGCCTGGCTGGCCCATGGATGCGGCGGCGAGGCGGACCTTGGCGGGGGTCATCTTGAACGGCCTGCCGCCCTTGCGGCCGCGGGCGCGGGCGGCGGCCAGGCCGGCGGTGGTGCGTTCGGAGATGAGTTCGCGTTCGTACTCGGCCAGGGCGGCGAAGATGCCGAAGACGAGCTTGCCGGAGGCGGTGGTGGTGTCGATGGCCGCGCCCTGCCCTGTCAGCACTTTGAGGCCGATGCCGCGTTCGGTGAGGTCGTGGACGATGTTGACCAGGTGGCGCAAGTCCCGACCGAGCCGGTCCAGCTTCCACACCAGCAAGGTGTCGCCGGCGCGGATGGCTTTCAGGCAGGCGGCCAGCTGCGGACGGTCGTCTTTCTTGCCGGAGGCCTTGTCCTCGTACAGGGCGTCTGGTTCGACGCCGGCGGCCAGGAGGGCGTCGCGTTGCAGGTCGGTGGTCTGTGACCCGTCGGCCTTGGAGACCCGCATGTACCCGACCAGCATCCAGCTCTCCCACCCGTCACGTATACGACCGTTTGCGTGACAACTGCTGGACGACTCCGCACCATCACGCGAGTGTCACTCAATCCGTCACCTATTCTACGTCCCGTCAAGGGTGGTCGTTCAAGAAGTGACAGACATGGGTCGGCCGTTCAAGGTTCGGCTTGCCCTCTGCTCGGCCAGCGTCCGTGGTAGGTGGTCGGCCGGGACGCCGAGGGCTACCAGGTCATCGCGGACGCGGTGGAAGGCCGTCTCGCTGCGAGTCAGGGCGGTGAGGGTAGACAGCAGCTGGTGGGCGGCGGCCGGGTCGTCACGAGCGAGGGCAACCGCGCGGTCCATCGCGTCCCTGGCCTCCTGCCAGTAGTCACGCTCGCGAGGAGGGTGCGGGGTGCCGTCGGGGACGTGCCGGCGGGGTGCGGGCGTCAGCAGCGGGGCCAGAGTGCCGTGGGCAGTGGCCTCGCCCGCTTCGATGAGGTGCAGAGCGGTGGCGGCGGCTTCGAGGAACATCTGCTGCGCGGGCCAGGGCAGCGCCTCGTAGGGACGCCAGGGACCCAGGATGCCGGCGCGTGGCGGCTGGCCGGCCATCTCCCAGATGCACTTCACTGTGTGTCGAGAGCCGATACGCAGCGCCGAGAGCGGGGTGGATAGCTCGTCGAGGAGGGTGCGCAGCAGCCGGAGCCACACCCCTGCGTGCACGGATCGGCGCGGCAGGGCGACGGCGCCGGTGCGTAGGCCCTGGTGGGTGCGGGCGTCCATGGCGACGACGACAGCCGGTGCGGGGCGAGGGCGGGTGTCCGGCTTCTCCCAAGCGACGAAGGCGCCCAGGCCGCCGAAGGCGGCTTCGAGGCGGCAGCGGTGCTTCGGGCAGCTGAGCGTCAGCGGCAGCTGGGACACGAGCGTGAAACCGAAGGTGCCGTCCGCGGCGGCGCCCTGGCAAGTCGGGCAAGCCCGGCGTAGCGGCCCGCGCTTGGAGTCGGTCGGCAACCAGGCCCGCCAGTCGGGCACCTGCCGTCCGGGCCGTTCCCTGGTGGTGAGGAGCACCGAGTCCTGCCGGACGTAGGTGTCGAACGCTGCCCCGGGAACCGGCTCGGGGTCGAGGGAGTCCAGGAGCCAAGGCACCCAGCCGGCGATCGTCAGCTGACGCAGCCGGTCCAGCGATGTGCCGGTGCGCTCGGCCAGCGCTGGAAGCAGCCACGGTGGCGGGTCCAGGTCCAGGGTTTGCTGATCGGGAAGGTCGGCGCCCGGTGCGGCGAGGTTGTGCCGGAGGAGGTCGTCGACGCTCATGCCGTACACCTCGGCCAGTCGGTTCAGCCACGAGGTCAGCGCCTCACCGTCACCGGGTGGCGGGTGCAGCGGCCATGGACCGGTCATGCCAGCTCGCGTTCAAACATCCGGCGGCGTTCGGTGGGGCCGACGTAGGGCGCCAAGAGCAGGGTGCGTTGGTTGATTGCCTCCTCACCGGACTCGATCGCGGCCACCGCGGCGTCGGTGAGCAGGTGGGTGAGTTCGCCGATCGTGCCCTCGCTGCGGGAGAGCAGGTAGCGGGCCATGTCTTCAGTAGCGATCGCCGATGGTCGGCGCAGCGGGAAGGCGGCGGCGAAGCTGGCCAGCAGCGAACGGGCCTCCTCGTTCGGTTCCCACCGCGGCAGCGTGAACGGCTCAAAGCGGTTCTCCAGCTGGTCATCGGAGCGGATCGCCAGGTAGGCCTCCCGGGTGCCGACCCCGACCAGCGGGATGCGCAGCTCGTTGCCCAGGAACCGGATCAGGTTGAGGAACTCGCGCCGGGTCTCGCCGCGCCCGGCCAGCAGGTTGTGCAGCTCGTCGATGACCAGGACCCGCACCCCAATCGCGCGCAGCAGCGTCAGGGTGGCTCGCTCCAGCTCGGCCAGGCGCTGGCGCGGGCGCATCGGTGCTCCCATCGCGGCCAGCAGTGCCACGTAGAACCGGATCACCGAGGGGTCGGAGGGCATCTGCACCGCCAGCACCGGTATCTGTTCACGATCGGCGTGGGAGGTGGGCGGGTGGAGCCGGCGGAACTTCTCGACGATCATCGACTTGCCGTTGTTCGTCGGGCCGATCAGCAGCAGGTTCGGCATCCGTTGCTTGCCCGGCCACGTGTACAGCGTTTCCAGCCGCTCCAGCGCGGCGGTCGCGCGGGAGTAGCCGATCCACCTGTCGGCGCGCACGTGCCGCAGCCGCTCCTGCGCTGGCAGTCGTGCCACGGCCTGAGCGCTGACATGCAGATGATCCAGGGCATCGCCCTCGTGTTCCTCGCCGACCCAGGAGCCGCCCCCGTTCACCACTGCTCGATGACCTCGAACGGCGCCGCCGGCCCCGCATCCGCGGCGCGGCCCCTGCTGGCGCCTTCAGGCGGAATGTCGTCGGGCGGAGGTGCGGCGGCAGGCTCGGCTGGCGGGGCACCGCCGGTCCGGCTGCGGCGTTCAGCGTCTCGGCGGGCCTTGCGCGTGGTGGAGGCGGCGGTGTTGGTGAGGGTGCGCATCTGCTCGACCATCCGGAACAGCATCTCCTCATCGACCTGCGCCCGGCCCTGCTCGCGGAGTCGCTGCACCGCGGCGCGGTGCTCCCACACGCTCACCGCTGGATGTGACAGCGTCCGGTAGGGCACCGGCAGGTAGGACGCACCGTCGGGGGCGAGCACCCAGATGCGGCTGATGTCGCGCGGGTCACGGCGGATCACGAACCGGTCCAGCCGGTCCCGGCGTGCGATCCACGGCTTGAGCGCGTCGCTGAAGTAGCGCACGTGGTCGATGACGAACCCGGTGCGGCTCAGCGTCCGGCGGATCACCGGCAGGAAGTCCACCAGGAACGCCGTCTCGTTGGCCACCGTCGTCGGTGTCCCGTGCTCGATGCCGGCGGCCCAGCGAGCCTGCGGGGTCTGGCCGGTCGTGCCGTGGACCTGCCCGTGGTAGCTCGCCACCGCCAGAGCCAGCCACTTCTCCAGCTCCGCCACCGTCAAGACGGCCCTCGCCTCGGAGTCGTAGCTACCGCGCTGGGCTGGGTTGGAGAAGGTCGTACCGGGCAGCTCGTGGACCATCTCCATCAGCGTGCCGATGACCCGCTCGACGATGCCGCCGTAGTGCGGGCGTCCCGGCGGCCGGTAGCGCAGCGTGATTCCGTGCTCTTCACAGCCGCGCCGCAGGGCCTCGCTCTTGAACTCCGCGGCGTTGTCCAGGTATAGCTCACCAGGCTTGCCGGCCATCGGCCATGGCACCTCGACCCCGAGGCGTTCCAGCCAGGCCCGCTTGTCGGTGACCATGTGCGCCAGGCACAACCCGACCGACAACGCCGAAGGCGCCTCCAACGTGATCACCAGACCCACGATGCACCGGGAGAAGACGTCGATCCCGGCCGTCACGTACGGCCGGCCGACCGGCAGCCGGTGGCGCTCGTCGACCACGATCAGGTCCACCACGGTGTGGTCGATCTGCACCTGCTCCAGCACCCCGGTGATCGGTGGCACCTGCCCACCGGCAGACTCCAGCGCCCGCGCGGCGTCTGCTCCCTCACGGGCTGTCTTCTCGGCGCGCGGGTCAAGGCCGGCGATGCGGCGCACTATCGCGCCGCGTGACGGCACCGGCAGCCCGTGGGCACGGCAGACCCGCGTGACCTCGCGGTGGACCGCGGCGGTCGTCTTCCGCTGCCGGGTCAGGTAGTGCTTGCGCAGCACCTCCCGGATGACCTCCTCGACTTCGGCCGCCAGCCGCTGCCCGCCGCGGCCCCCGCTGGAGCGCCCCGGGATCAGATCGGAGACCACCCCGCGTCCCTCACGCCACCGACGCAGCAAGACATAGACCTGCCGGCGCGAGACACCCAACTGCGCCGCTGCCGCGTCCACCGCCTCCTCACCGGCCGTCCCCGCCGCGGTCAGCGGGCCGATCACCTCTGCCCGGCGCACCGCCACCGTCCACACCTCATCGGGAACGGTCAGCAGGCCACGCTCAGGAACCCGATCCTCACCGACGGCTTCGTCGTGCACAGGACTATGGAACAACGGGCGCATCGTGCACACGGGTACGGACACGCCACAAGCTCGAAGTCCTGAGCACTCCATGCCCAACGCGCACAGCATCGCGCAGACGACTCCGAACATTCACAAGCGTCAAGCATCCTGGACAGGGCAACGCACCCTCGTCATCGCTGTAGCGGAATCGTTCGTTTACGGGACGACAGGCCGTCCCATATGACGCACCGTCACCGGACAACCCTTCTCGGGCGGTCTTGCGAACATTCGGGCGTGGGTTTCCGCCGATGACCTGCACCGCCTCCGCAACGGGTTCCTCCTACGGGACGGACAACTGGACCGACCGCAACCGCTGCGAGGGCGGACCACTGAGCGTTAGGGGGTCCCGTCCGGTTCCGATGCCCTCTCCAGGCTTCGGACCGCTGCCAGGCGGTGGAGCTCAGACCGTCGGATGAGGAGTGCGGCAACGGGCGCCCGCGATCGCGCTGGCGGCGTGATGATTGGTCGTCATTCGCGCCCTTTGGTTCCTTCGCGCACCATCCGACGATGTTCGCCGCGGCCGGCGGCGTGCCCGCGTTGCGGGCGGAGTCGTTCAGTCGCGAGCGATGCGAAGGGCGACCCAGAGCGCGCACCTTCGGCAGATGTAGGCCGGTTCGCTCCCGAGTGCGTGGAGCGACCTTCGTGGCCGCTGGCGGCCGCAGCACGAGCATCGTTGCTGGGTGTCATCGGCCATGTCGCGATGGTGCCACGGGCCGGTGACCTTCGCGGGTCACAGGTAGCGGCAGACGTCCTCGGGGGAGCATGTGGCCGGGTCGCCGGTGGTGGCGTGCTCGCGCAGGATGGCGATCGTGGTGCGTAGCTGCGCGAGCTCGGCGAGCTGCCGGTCGATGACCGCGAGGCGGGTGTCGAGCAGGTCGGTGACGTGCTGGCAGGGGGCCTGGCCCCGGTCTCGGATGGCCAGCACCTGGCCGATCTGGGCCAGGGTCAGCCCGGCGGCTTGGCCCCGGCGGATGAAGTGCAGCCGGTCGAGCACCTCGGGGCCGTAGTCCCGGTACCCCGCCGGGCTGCGGTCGGGGTCGGGGAGGAGTCCGACGTCCTCGTAGTACCGCAGGGTCTTAGCTGTCGTGCCCGACGCCTGAGCCACCTCACCGATCCGCATGCCACTCATTCTGCCTTGACCTTCCAGTGCACTGGAAGGTCGATCCTGGTCCTGAGGCGCGGCAACAAGGGAGGACTTATGACGGCAACGGACAAGGGCAGGTCGTATGACCTGGCAGTGATCGGGTCCGGTGGGGCGGCGTTCGCGGCCGCGATCCGCGCCACCACCCTGGGCAAGCGGGTGGTGATGATCGAGCGCGGCACCATCGGCGGTACCTGCGTGAACACCGGGTGTGTGCCCTCCAAAGCCCTGCTCGCGGCCGCCGAGGCCCGCCACGTCACACTCGACGCCGCCCGGTTCCCCGGTCTGCCACTCCCCGACGCCCCACCGGTCGACATGCCCGCCATGGTCGCCGGCAAGGACAAGCTCGTCGGATCGCTGCGCAGCGAGAAGTACGCGGCCCTGGCCGCCGAGTACGGGTGGGCCCTCCACCCCGGCGAGGCCACCTTCGTCGGCACACCGACTGAGCCGGCACTCCGCGTGACCGGCCCGGACGGCACGGCGGAAACCGTCCGGGCCGCGCACCACCTCATCGCTACCGGCTCCACGCCCTGGGCGCCGCCGGTCCCCGGCCTGCAGGAGGCCGGTTATCTGACCTCGACGACCGCGATGGAGCTGGACCACGTCCCGGAGTCGCTGCTGGTCATCGGCGGCGGCTACGTCGCCATGGAGCAGGCCCAGCTCTTCTCCCGCCTCGGTGCCCAGGTCACCATGCTCGTCCGCTCACGGCTGGCCTCCCACGAGGAACCCGAGGCCGCCACCGCCCTGGAAGAAATCCTCGCCGACGAAGGCATCGAGATCATCCGCGGCGCGGTGCCCACCGCGGTGCGCCGCGACCCGGCCACCGGCGAGGTCACGGTCACCGCCACCACCGCCGACGGCTCACACGAGCTCCGCGCGGCCGAGCTCCTCGTTGCCACCGGCCGCCGCCCGGTCACCGGCACGCTCGGCCTCGACACCATCGGCGTGCGCGCCGGCAAGCGCGGCGAGGTCATCATCGACAGCCACCTGCGCACCACGAACCCGCGGATCTGGGCCGCGGGTGACGTCACCGCCCACCCGCAGTTCGTGTACGTCGCCGCGGCCCACGGCGCCCTGGTCGCCGACAACGCCCTCACCGGAGCCGGCCGGGAGGTCGACTACCGCCACCTGCCCCGGGTCGTGTTCACCAGCCCCGCCCTGGCCTCCGTCGGAATGACCGACCAGCAGGCCCGCACTGCCGGGATCCGCTGCGACAGCCGCGCCCTGCCCCTGGCGCACGTCCCGCGCGCCATCGTCAACCGTGACACCCGCGGGCTCATCAAGATCGTCACCGACGCCGACACCGGCCGCATCATCGGCATCACCGCCCTCGCCCAGGACGCCGGTGACCTCGCCGCCGCCGGCGTCTACATCCTCGAGGCCGGCATGACCACCGACCAGGTCGCCAACCTCTGGAGCCCCTACCTGACCATGGCCGAAGGCCTCAAACTCACCGCCCAAACCTTCACCACCGACATCACCAAACTCTCCTGCTGCGCAGCATGAACCCGCACAGGGATCCCTATACCGGAGCGTCGAGCCTGGCGACCTCTCTCGTTCGCTTTGGCTCCGTCAGAGACCGAACGCTCCTCCGCTGACGAGGATGACGATGCCGAGGCCGATCAGGGCGATGGGGAACAGGATGTGTTCCCAGCGCTCGAGGACTTCAGCGATCGGCGGCCGGGTGGCAACGAACTTGGCGACTACGACCAGGACCGCGACGAGCGCGAGGAAGACGAGGCAGTAGGCGACCACTGCGATGGGTTCCACGCTGAGGAAGACGGGGACATAGACGCCGATGTTGTCTCCGCCGTTGGCGAAGGTGACTCCTGCGACGGTCCACGCGCTGACCTTCGTGCCCGTGACCTTGGCGTCATCGTCGTCATCGTCTCCGCGCCAGGCTTGCCATGCAGCCCAGAGACCGAGGGCCAGGGGGATGAGCCCGAAGTACGGGATAGCTGCTGAGGGCAGGAATGCTCCGGCTCCGATAGTCACCAGCACAGCGGCACCGAGGATGCAGGCGAACCCCACGTACTGGCCGACCAAGATGCGGGTGGTCGTCCCGCGTTGGCCCGCGCCGCGGGCGAAGAACAAGGAGAGCACGATGATGTCGTCGATGTTGGTCGCGATGAACAGGCCGATTGCCTGCAGGACCGCAGCCAGGATCACGCGCCCGCCTCTGCTGCGTCGCATCCGTGCACCGAGCAGGCAGGATCAATGCACGGGGCGTTCTCGTCAACCGCGAGGGTGACGTCAACCAGGGCGGTCAGCGCCTGCGTCAGGTGGGGATCGGCGATCTCGTAGCGCGTCTTGCGGCCCTCGGGTTCGGCAGCAACGATGCCGCAGTCGCGCAGGCACGCCAGATGATTGGACACGTTGGAGCGTGTGAGGTCCAGATCGCGGGCCAGCTCTGCCGGGTAGGCCGGCCGGTCGAGCAGCGTCAGGATGATCCGGGACCTGGTCGGGTCGGCCAGCGCGCGGCCCAACCGGTTCATCACGTCCAGGCGAGAAGCAATGGTCAGCATGCGCTGAACTATACAGCGAGGACTGAAGTGGTTTTACGCAGCCCGGAGTCGCTAAGCGTGCGAACGAGGCTGTGTCAGTTGGGGATCGACCCACGGGACGATTCGCCCGATCATCAGGGAACTCACGAAGCGGCGACAGAACCCCGCCACATAACGGCCAAGGCCACACTCCGAGGACCTTCACGCGGATGTCTCGCGAACGATCGTCTGTGGACAGTCGGACAGGCAGGCGGGCGACATGAGCACATCCCGCCGCGTCACCTGGGCGCCGCCCAGAAGCAGGGTGAAGGGTCGGACAGGCAGCCTCGTGGTGCTCGGGCCTCGTCGACAGTGGTTGATCTACCTAGGAGCTACCGCCGAGCCGATTCGACCATCGCGTTTCCTGGGCGGACTCACCGCGTGGGGCATGAGCGGTCTGCGGGCTGATGGTAGTCAGGCACTGGCCGGGCCCGTGCCTCTTCGGCGGTGGTGGCCCGCCCGTTGTCCTGGATGTCTTTGATCAGCCAGTCCATCTCGAAGATCTCCCGGCGTTGGGCCTCGCTGATCTCGACGGCCAGCTGGCACACCCGTGCATCCTCGAGCCCGGCTCGCTCCGAGCGGGTGATCGCTAGCGAGTGGTGCGGGATCATTGCGCGCATGAAGTCGGTGTCGTCCACCGTTGCCTGACTTCGGTCGAGGAAGATTCCTCCGCCGAGAAGCACGGCGCTGATCACCACGATGGCTGCGTTGGCTTTCGGAGTCTTGTACATGTTTAACATCCAGGCGAGCATGACCAGACCCATGGCTCCGGCCATGGTCAAGGCCATGAACAGCCGGGACTCACTCCAGCGGATGTGACTCCACTGCCAAGAGCCGGCGGACATCGTCCAGTACATGACCACCATGCCGGTCAAGATCATGGCGGCGAACCGCAGGTACATTCCTCGGCTGCGGCGCTGTTGATGGTCACGGCTGCGTCGGCCCTCAGCCTGATCGGTATTCGCCGTCATCGACAGGCTCCTTCCTTCAGCCGCGTGCGTCTGGTCGCGGCCTCGTCATCGCCACCACCTTCGGTGATGAGCGTGTGAGGTTTGGCCGGGTCTTGGACCGGCTCGGGTGCGTGGGCACGCCCGGATTCCCGGGGTCCGCTGCGACACCTCGGATAGGTTGCCCACGAGACCGTCAGCGACAGGGGTGAGGCCAGGTGGGTTCGTCCCGGTTCCCCCAGTCTGGGGTTGCGCGGTGTCGTTTGTGCTAGCCGAGGCTGCTGATCAGGTCGTTGCAGGCCTGTTCGCAGGCACGGCAGGCCTCGGCGCAGATCCGGCAGTGGTCGTGCATGTCGGCGTGCTGGGCGCATTCATCGCCGCAGGTCTTGCAGGCGGTGGCGCAGGCCTGCAGGACTGCTCGGGTGAGGTTGGCGTCGTAGCCGGTGTGACGAGAGAGCACTCGACCGGTGGTGTCGCAGATGTCGGCGCAATCCAGGTCGGTACGGATGCACTTGGTCAGCTCGGCCACCATCTCCTCGCCCAGGCAGGCGTCGGCGCAGGCGGTGCAGGCCTGTGCGCAGGCGAAGCAGGCGTCGATGCAACGGGCCAGGGCATCGGTGTCGATCTGGCCGAGGTCGGTGGGGTATGCGTTCAGCATGGCGGTGGTCTGGGACACGGCGGTTCTCCTTTGCTGTGGGCTTACCTTTACTGATACCCGTGTGATCGTACGACTAAACGGATGGATGGAAGCACGGTGGCGGCTCAAGACAGAGATGATGAGGGTTTGGGTCATCAGCACCCGGTCGATCCGGAGCGGGTGGCGGCGGCGCGGCGCCGGCAGCTGTCGGTCGATGACGCGTCCCGGCTCACCGCGCTGCTGGGGTTGCTGGCTGATCCGGTCCGGGTCCGGATCTTGTATGCGCTGGATTCGGTGGAGGAGCTGTGCGTGGGCGATCTGGTGATGGCCTTGAACTCGACCCAAGATGCAGTGGGCTACGGCTTGCGGATGCTGCGCACCGCGGGCCTGGTGACCAACCGGCGGGCCGGGCGGACCGTCTACTACCGGTTGGCTGACGAGTTCCCCGAGCCGCTGCGCGAGCACTGTCTGCGCCGTTTGGTTCAGCTGACTCGTCGCCGTGACGGTGAGGAGCTTGTCACTGACGATTGACCGATCCGGCAGCAGCGGTCGACTGCACGTCTTCAGACGGTGCGGCGCGCTGGCTGCCGGTACCCGAGACCGGTGGGGCGGCTCGGTCGGAGCCGCCCCCAGATGTCACAGTTGATCAAGCAGCTGGTTCATCGTGGTGATCTCCGCCTGCTGGTCGGTGATGATTCTCTTGGCCAACGCGACGGCCTCGGGATTTTGGCCGTTGGCGACTTGTTGCTGGGCCATGGTGATGGCGCCTTGGTGGTGCTTCACCATTCCGGTGAGGAACAGCTTCGCCGCCTCGGTACCGGTGGCTTGCTCGAGGGCGTCCATGTCGGCTTGGTTCATCATCCCGCCGCCCATGTCGTGGTCCATGCCCATGGACGGGCTGGGGTTTTGGCCCCAGCCGGCGAGCCAGCCGCTCATCTGGGCGATCTCGGGTCCCTGCTCGGCCTTGATCTGCTGGGCGAGGTCGGTGACCTTCGGGTCGATGCCGTCCTTGGCGAGGAGGATGTCGCTCATCTCGATGGCCTGCTGGTGGTGCGGGATCATCATCTGGGCGAACATCACGTCGGCGTTGTTGTGCGGGCCGGCGGCGGGCGTGCCGGACGCCGAGGATGCCGGCGACCCGGCCGGGGTGGCGGCTGCCGGGCTGGCGGACCCGTGGTCCATGCCGGGCATGGTGCCCATGTCGTTGTTGCTGCAGCCGGCGAGGCCGGTGACAACAGCCGCGATCGAGGCGGCGATGGTCAGCCGGAGTCCGGCTCGGACGGTGAAGTTGGCGTGCATAGGTGTTCCTCCTGCTGAGTGCGGTACATGACATGACGCGGCAGCACCCGCGCACACCGTGGGGGTTGCCCAGGCGCGGGTGACTGTGTGTCGGTCAGGTCCGGCTGACCGACAGCTCTAGCAGGCTCAGTGGTTCTCGCCCCCACCGTGGCGAGAGCGGCCGCGGTGCGGTAGGGAGTCGCGGTAGCAGCACACCGCGCCAGGCCGTAGGCGGCCGCAACGCCCAGCCCAGGGCCAGCAGGATCAAGGCGGCCAGACAGGTCAACGCCATGACGTGGTGCTCAGGACAGCCAGCACATCCGTCTCCGACGCCGGTGGTTTGCTGCTGCCCTGGGACTGGCTGGGCAGCGTGACCGGGAAGGTCGCCCGAATGCTGGAGCTGGTCCACCTGGTGGTCGTGCCGCTCGGGCGAGCCGACGATCGCGGCGGCGGTCTGGGTGGTGGGTTGGGCTGCGGTGTGGTTGACGGAGAGCTGGTGCATGGCCAGCAAGCTCAGCGTGAGGGCCACCACGACCGCCAACAGCAGCAGCTGCTGCCGCCGGCCGGTAACCGGTGTGGCCAGACTCATGGTTCTCACCGTACCCAGGGTTGCCCGGAATACCCACAGGGGGTAGCATCGGTTATACCCTAGGGGGGTAACGAAGAGGAGATCGCATGACGACGACAGAGTTCCAGGTGACCGGGATGACCTGCGGGCATTGCGAGCAGGCCGTGTCCCAGGAGGTGGGCCAGATCGCCGGCGTCGCCGCCGTCGAGGTGAGTGCCGCTACCGGTCGGCTGCTGGTGACGACCGATGTGACGACCGACGTGACCGCTGGTGACGTGGTCACTGACGAGCAGGTGCTGGCGGCGGTCGACGACGCCGGCTACACCGCGATTCGGCGCTGATGAACACGCCGGTGCGGCTGCTGGCCTCCGCCGCGGTGTTGGTGGTGGTGTTCGCGCTCGCTCTGATCGGCGGCCGGACCCTGCTACCCGCCGGCCTGGCTCAGGCGTGGCAGGGCCGCACCGGCAACACCCCGAGCACCGGCACCGCCGACCACAGCGAGGGGACACCGAGGCCGGTCACGATCCGACGGGCGGCGCGCACGGCGAGGAGCCGGCCGGGCCTGACGCCGCACCGGACGCGGTCCGTGGACTGTCGGTCGCTCAGAACGGCTACCAACTGGAGGCGCTGTCGGCGCCGCGGCGGGTCGGCCAGGACGGCACGCTGACGTTTCGGCTGACCGGCCCCGACGGGCGGCCGGTGACCGACTACACCACCGCCCACGACAAGGATCTACACCTGATCGTGGTCCGCACCGACGGCACCCGGTTCCGGCACGTCCACCCGACCATGGACGGTGAGGGGACCTGGTCGCTGCCGTGGCGGTGGACCGTCGCGGGCAGCTACCGAGTGTTCGCCGACTTTGTGCCCGCCGCCACCGGGGAGACGTTGACGCTGACCAGCACCGTCGAGGTTGCCGGGACCGTGCAGCCGGCCCCGCTGGGCCCGGACCGCACCCGCACTGCCGTGGACGGCTTCACCGTCACTGTGGACGGTGCTCCGGTCACTGGGGGGAGCGCCGAGCTGCGGTTCACGGTCACCCGGGACGGGACACCGGTGCCGCTGCAGCCCTTCCTCGGGGCGGCCGGACATCTAGTAGCGCTGCGGACGGGTGACCTGGCTTACCTGCACGTGCACCCGATGGACGACTCGGCCGGCCGTTCCCCGTCCGACCCTCAGGTGGTGTTCACGGCTGAGGCGCCCACGCCTGGCCGGTACCTGCTGTATCTGGACTTCCAGGTCGACGGGCAGGTCCACACCGCCACCTTCACCACCACCGCCCGATAGCAGCGCCGCCCGATAGCAGCGCCACCCGCTGAGACACCACAGAGTTGAGAGGCGAGATATGAGCACCGGCTTCCAGCCGCCGCAGGCGCTGGGCCACATCGAGCTCCAAATCGGCGGAATGACCTGCGCGTCGTGCGCGATGCGGATCGAGAAGAAGCTGAACAAGCTCGACGGGGTCTCCGCGACCGTCAACTACGCCACCGAGAAGGCCCAGGTCACCGCGCCCGGCGACGTCGACGTGCCGAGCCTGGTCACCACCCTGATCGGCGAGGTGGAGAAGGCCGGCTACACCGCTACCGTCCCCACCCCGCCGGCCGACCAGAGTCCCGACGACCAGGACCGGCCGCCGGCTGACGGAGAGCTGGAGACGCTGCGGCACCGCCTGATCACCAGCGTGGTGTTGACCGTGCCGGTGGTGGCGCTGGCGATGGTCCCGGCGTGGCAGTTCACCTATTGGCAGTGGCTGTCGCTGACCCTGGCCGCGCCGGTGGTGGTGTGGGGGGCGTGGCCGTTCCACCGAGCCGCGTGGACCAACCTGCGCCACGGCGCGGCGACCATGGACACTCTGATTTCGGTGGGCACCCTGGCCGCCTTGAGTTGGTCGCTGTACGCACTGTTCTTCGGCACCGCCGGCCAGCCGGGCATGACCCACCCGTTCACGCTGACCGTGCAGCCTGGCGACGGGTCCGGCAACATCTACCTGGAGGTCGCCGCCGGCGTCACCACGTTCGTGCTGGCTGGCCGCTACTTCGAGAAGCGGTCCAAGCGGCAGGCCGGCGCCGCGCTACGGGCCCTGCTGGACCTCGGCGCCAAGGACGTCGCCGTCCTCCGCGGCCGATCCGAGGCGGTGGTGGAGAGCCGGATCCCGCTCGACCAGCTCGCCGTCGGTGACGAGTTCGTGGTCCGTCCCGGCGAGAAGATCGCCACCGACGGAACCGTCGTCTCCGGCCGTAGCGCGGTCGACGCCTCCATGCTGACCGGGGAGTCGGTGCCGGTCGAGGTCGGCCCGGGCGACACCGTGGTTGGTGCCACCGTCAACGCCGGCGGCCGGCTGGTCGTGCGCGCCACCCGGATCGGCGGCGACACCCAACTGGCCCAGATGGCCCGGCTGGTCGAGGCCGCACAGTCCGGCAAAGCCGACGTGCAGCGGCTGGCCGACCGGGTCTCCGGAGTGTTCGTGCCGATCGTGATCGGTATCGCCATCGGCACCCTCGGCGCCTGGATCGGCGCCGGATTCCCGCTCGAGGCAGCGTTCACCGCCGCCGTGGCGGTGCTGATCATCGCCTGCCCCTGCGCCCTCGGCCTGGCCACCCCCACCGCGCTGCTGGTCGGCACCGGCCGCGGCGCGCAGCTCGGCATCTTGATCAAGGGCCCGGAGGTGCTGGAGTCGACCCGCCGCGTCGACACGATCGTGCTGGACAAGACCGGCACCGTCACCACCGGCACCATGACTCTCCTCGACGTGCACGCGAGTCCGGGGGTCGACTCGGGGCAGCTGCTCCAAGTCGCCGGCGCCGTCGAGGACGGTTCGGAACACCCGATCGCCCGCGCCATCGCGACCGTTGCCAAAAAGGCCGGGCCGCTGCCTCCCGCCGAGAACTTCATCAACCTCGAAGGCCGTGGCGTGGAGGCCACAGTCACCGTCGGCGACCAGCGGCTGCCGGTCCTGGTGGGCCGGGCATCCCTGCTCACCGACCGCGGCATCACGGTCCCCGCCGCGGTGGAGGCCGCTCGCACCGCCGCCGAGCAGGCCGGCCAGACCGCCGTGCTGGTGGCCTGGCAGGGCAGGGCCCAAGGTGTCCTCACCGTCGCCGACGCGGTCAAAGACACCAGCGCCGACGCCATCACCCAGCTGAGACAGCTCGGTCTCACGCCGGTGTTGTTGACCGGGGACAACGCCACCGTCGCCTGCCAGGTCGCCGACCAGGTCGGCATCGACGAGGTGGTCGCCGAGGTGCTGCCGGCCGACAAGGTCGCCGTCATCGAGCGCCTGCAGGCCGACGGCAAGACGGTGGCCATGGTCGGCGACGGCGTCAACGACGCCCCCGCCCTGGCCCAGGCCGACCTCGGCCTGGCCATGGGCACCGGCACCGACGCCGCCATCGAGGCCGCCGACCTGACCCTGGTCAGCGGCGACCTCCGCGCCGCCGGTGACGCCATCCGGCTGGCCCGCCGCACCCTGGCCACCATCAAGGGCAACCTGTTCTGGGCGTTCGCCTACAACGTCGCCGCCATCCCGCTGGCCGCGGTCGGCCTGCTCAGCCCCATGCTGGCCGGCGCCGCGATGGCCTTCTCCAGCGTCTTCGTGGTCTCCAACAGCCTCCGGCTGCGGACCTTCCAACCCACCAACCGCACCACCGCGGAGGTAACCCCATGAACCACCCCGACCGGCACACCCGCACCGATCACCCCGACGTTGATCATCACGACGACGCACAGGTCGCCCCGGTCCACCACACCGGGCACCAAGACCACGGCGGCCAAGCCGGACACCAAGACCACACCGCGCACGGCGGGCACGGCGGGCACGGTGATCACGTCGGCCAGTTCCGACTGTTCTGGATCATGCTGATCCTGGCGGTGCCGGTCATCGTGTTCTCGCCGATGTTCGCGATGCTGCTCGGCTACCGGCTGCCGGATCTGGCCTGGATCGGTTGGGTCACCCCGGTGCTCGGCACTGTTATGTACGGGTGGGGTGGCCGGCCGTTCCTGACCGGCGCCGTCGCCGAATTCCGCGCCCGCCAGCCAGGGATGATGCTGCTGATCGGCCTGGCCATCACCGTCGCCTTCGTCGCCTCCTGGGGCGCCAGCCTCGGCGTGCTGCACCACGAGCTGGACTTCTGGTGGGAACTGGCCCTGCTGATCGTGATCATGCTGCTCGGCCACTGGATCGAGATGCGGTCCCTGGCCCAGACCACCTCCGCCTTGGACTCGTTGGCCGCGCTGCTGCCCGATCAGGCCGAACGCGTCGTCGGCGACGACATCGAGATGGTGTCCCCGGCCGACCTGCAGCTTGGTGACCTGGTCGTGGTGCGGCCCGGCGGCCGGGTCCCCGCCGACGGCCGGATCCAGTCCGGCAGCGCCAGCATGGACGAGTCGATGATCACCGGGGAGTCCAAGCCGGTCCGCCGCAACGAGGGTGACGCCGTCGTCGCCGGCACCGTGGCCACCGACTCTGGTGTCCGGGTTCAGATCACCGCCGTCGGCGAGGACACCGCCCTCGCCGGCATCCAGCGGCTCGTCACCGAAGCCCAGAACTCCTCCTCGAGAGCCCAACGGATCGCCGACCGGGCCGCCGCCTGGCTGTTCTGGTTCGCCCTCATCGCCGGCATCATCACCGCGGTTGTGTGGACCCTGCTCGGCCTGCCCGACCAGGCCGTCATCCGCACCATCACCGTGCTGGTCATCGCCTGCCCCCACGCCCTCGGCCTGGCGATCCCCCTGGTCGTGGCCATCGCCACCGAACGCGCCGCCCGCGGCGGCGTGCTGGTCAAGGACCGGCTCGCGCTGGAGTCGATGCGGACCGTAACCAGTGTCTTGTTCGACAAGACAGGAACCCTCACCAAGGGCCAACCCACCGTCACCGCCCTCCACGCCGTCGGTCACGACCAGGACCAGCTGCTCGCCCTGGCCGCCAGCGCGGAGGCCGACTCCGAACACCCCCTCGCCCGCGCCATCGTGGCCGCCGCCGAGCACCAGCAACTGCCACTGAGCCGGGCGACCGATTTCACGTCCTCGCCCGCAGTCGGCGTCAGCGCCACCGTCGACGGCCACCAGATCCAGGTCGGCGGGCCCAACCTGCTGCAGCAGCACCGCGTCGCCGAGCTCGACGTCGCCGAGCAATGGCGAGCCGACGGCGCGATCATCCTGCACGTCCTCATCGACGGGAACGTCGCCGGTGCGTTGCAGCTGGCCGACGAGGTCCGCAGCGAGTCCCGCGCCGCCGTCCGCGCCCTCCACGACCGCAACATCGAAGTGGTGATGATCACCGGCGACGCCGAAGCCGTCGCCGCCTCCGTCGCCGCGCAACTCGACATCGACCGCTACTTCGCCGGCGTCCGCCCCGAAGACAAGGCGGCCAAGGTCCAGCAGCTGCAATCCGAAGGGCGGCGGGTCGCCATGGTCGGCGACGGCGTCAACGACGCCCCCGCCCTCGCCCAAGCCGACGTCGGCATCGCCATCGGCGCCGGCACCGACGTCGCCATCGCCTCCGCCGGCGTCATCCTGGCCAGCGACGACCCCCGCTCGGTGCTATCGGTGATCGAGCTCTCCCAGGCCAGCTACCGCAAGATGAAGCAGAACCTGTGGTGGGCCGCCGGCTACAACCTGATCTCCGTCCCGCTGGCCGCCGGCGTCCTGGCCCCGATCGGGTTCGTGCTGCCCATGTCGGTCGGCGCCATCCTGATGTCGCTGTCCACCATCGTCGTCGCCCTCAACGCCCAGCTGCTCCGCCGCCTCGACCTGCGACCCGACACCATCGTCCCCAGCCGCCGGCCCGCCGACCCGGCGGTGGAACACCCTACAGTCGGCGCCGCGCATCACTGACACCGCAGAAACGAGATCGACCATGACCACCGACCACGCCGCACCCGCCGCCGAGGCGGCCGACCCGCAGCACGGCTACATCAGCGAGAAGAACCGCTACCTGGCTCGGCTCAAACGGATCGAGGGACAGGCCCGCGGCATCCACCGCATGGTCGAGGAAGAGCAATACTGCATCGACATCCTCACCCAGATCTCCGCGCTCACCGCCGCCCTCGAAGGCGTCGCGCTCGGCCTGCTCGACGACCACCTCCGCCACTGCGTCGTCGACGCCGCCCGCCACGGCGGACCCGAAGCCGACGCCAAGATCAACGAAGCCTCCCAAGCCATCGCCCGACTGGTCCGGTCCTGACCGTCCTCAGTAGACCCGCTCTCACCGGCCAAATAACACTGATAGAACACGGCCAGATTGCGTTGGGACTCACACACCCCGGATTGCCATGCCTCCGCCGTGTCGCGTTTGTCGATCCCTTAGGCCGCAAGGGCCTGTAGTTTTGCTGCCTACTGGGCCGCGGGCGGCCTTGGCGTGGCTGAGGTGTTCGGCGGTGAAGATCTCCGCGAGGGCGCGTTTGGCGCCGGGGTGGGCCGGGCTTGGGTTACGCGATTCAGCAAGTTCGCGATCTTTGTTGAAGCAGCACCACTGCTCACGGGTGGTAGGGAACCCGTCCCGCGGCGACCAAGACCCGAGCACACCCCCACCGCGAGCTGAAGGTCAGCGAGAACCGGTAGCGTGATCGGGACGCCCGACCGTTACAGCAAAGGAGGCCACCTGCAAGATGGCGAACACCAACCTTGTTGCGGCGAAGCGCGCTAAGCAGGACGAGTTCTACACGCAGTGGGCCGACATCGAGCGAGAGATGAACGCCTACCTCGAGTACGACCCCGACGTGTTTCGCGACAAGGTCGTGCTGATGCCGTGCGATGATCCCGAATGGTCGAACTTCGCCAAGTTCTTCGCCCTGCACTTCGTTGACTTCGGCCTGAGGAAGTTGATCTCTACCTCGTACGCACCGGACAGCAACCCGGCCTACGCCCCAGGCAACGAACTCGAACTCGACTATCAGCCCAGCCTGTTCGAGACTCGCAGCGCGGGCTTCGATGCCACCAAGACCCGCAGCAACGGCAAGAAGTTCGTACTGGAGGCCCACGACATCAATGGCGACGGGGTGGTCAACATAGACGACCTGCAGTGGGAGTACCTGAAGGGCGACGGCGACTTCCGCAGCGCCGAGGTGACTGCCTTGCGTGATGAGGCGGACATCGTTGTTACCAACCCGCCGTTCAGCCTCTGGCGTCAGTTCATAACCTGGGTTGTCGCAGGGAACAAGACGTTTTCGATCATCGGCAGCAACAATGCCACCACCTACGTCGAAGTCTTCCCGTTGATCAAGGGCAACCAACTCTGGAAAGGCGCCACAGCCAACAACACCGACATGGTGTTCGGTGTGCCCAAGGGCACGGACATCGCCGAGGCTGATCGGTCGAAGGCTGCACGATTGGGATACCCGTCAACCGACGTGCATGACTTCACCCGGCTCGGGAACTCGTGCTGGTTCACCAACATCGAACACGGCCGGCGCCACGAGCCGCTCGTGTTGATGACTATGGCCGACAACGTGAAGTACTCCAAGCACAAGGACGTCAGGGGTGCCGAGTATCAGAGGTACTACAACTTCGCCGAGGCGATCGAGGTCCCCTACGTGGACGCCATCCCGTCGGACTTCGACGGTGTCATGGGGGTGCCCATCACTTTCTTGGACAAGTACAACCCCGATCAGTTCCAGATCCTGGCCCATGGCGACGACATGGAAGCGCTGCGCCAGCTCGGCGTCAAGACACTCGGGAAGGACTTCGTCAACACCTACTACGCCCAGGGCGGCACTGGAGCCAACAGCCACGGACACCGTCGGCTCGGCCTCACCGAACCGAACTACAGAACTGCTTTCAAGCGCATAATGATCCGCCGACGGAAGGCTGAATCATGAAGACCGAGCTTCGGCACTACACCGTTGCCAAGGTCCTCGCAGGTTTCGTTTACAACGAGTTCGAGGGCAAGGGGTTGTTCGGCCTGGCCGGTGACCTGGTGATCCAGCCGGAGTACCAGCGGCACTACATCTACGGCGACGGCAAGCACGACGTCGCGGTGATCGACTCGCTGCTCAAGGGCTACCCGTTGGGGTTGATCTATTTCGTCAACACCAACAGCGACGTCGGCGCTCAGCTTGAGGTGCTGGATGGTCAGCAGCGGATCACCAGTGTCGGCAGGTTCGTCACCGGCAAGTTCGCCATCAAGGTGGCCGGCAAGCACCAGACCTTCTCCTCGCTGCCCGTGGAGAAGCAGCAGCTGATCCTCGACAGTGAGTTGCTGGTCTACGTGTGCGCGGGCGTCGAGGCCGAGATCAAGGAGTGGTTCCAGACCATCAACATGGTCGGTGTGCCGCTGAACGCCCAGGAGCTGCGCAACGCTATCTACTCGGGGCCGTTCGTCACCGCGGCCAAGGCCGAGTTCTCGCGCAGCAACAATGCGCTGCAGCAGAAGTGGGCGGCTTACGTGAAGGGCGTGGTGAACCGCCAGGAGGTGCTGGCGGTCGCTTTGGACTGGGTCGCATCCGGGCACGGTCAGAGCATCGACGCTTACATGGCCGCGCATCGGCACGACACCTCGATCGCCGAACTCCAGACGTACTTCACCTCGGTGATCGATTGGATCGACTCGGTGTTCATCGCCAGCCCGGACAAGGCGATGCAGGGGCTGGATTGGGACCGGCTGTATCGGACCTACCACCACAAGGCGTACAACCCGGCCACCGTCGACGCCGACGTGCAGGCGCTCCTGAGCGACCTGGCGGTCACCAACAAGCGCGGAATCTACGAGTACGTCCTAGCCGGCAAGACCAACCCGCAACTCCTGGACGTGCGCATCTTCTCGGCCGCCACCAAACGCGAGGCCTACGCCCGCCAGACCGCCGCCGCCAAGCCCGCGGACAAGTCGAACTGCCCGCTGTGTGCCGCCGGCACCAACAACAACGCGACACGCATCTACGCGCTGAAGGAGATGGAAGCCGACCACGTCACGGCCTGGTCCAAGGGCGGAGCAACGATGCTCGACAACTGCGAGATGCTCTGCGTGCCGCACAACCGCTCCAAGGGCAACCGCTAGCACAGCAACCCCCGTCCTCAGCCAGGTACATCGTTGGCGGGCCGAAGTAGCGAACCCAGGACATCGGCGAGGGCCGGGTCACCATCGTCGTCAATCATCGCGACCCTGCCCCACCATGTGCCGTTGCGGTTCACCCAGGACACCAGCAGGCCGGGTGCCTCGCTGCCGTTAACTTGGCGCACCCACACATGCTGCCCGTTGGGGATGATCCGGCGTGCCTCCACACCGGTCATCTATACCGTGCAGCAGCGACGTTTCCGTTGACGGCTGGGATTGGGACAGCACCCACGGAGGCGCCGAGCACGGGCACGATGCTGCGATGTACCCGGAGACGTCACCGACGACGCCCATCGAGGTCGGCCACGGTCACACCCTGGCCGCCGGCGAGCAGGCGTCCGCGCGGCCGTGCCGCACCAGACCGCCGAAGCTGGTCGGATACGCCCGCGCCCTGCTCGACCCGGCCGATCTACGCACAGCAGTGGCTGAGCTCAACCAGCTCGGCGTCCACTCCGAGAACATCTACCTTGACCAGGCGGCCGCCGGCGGAGCGGGCGATGACGGCATCCAAGCTGCGCTGCAGGCACTGCGGGTCCGTGACACCCTCGTGGTGGCCAACCTGACCCGGCTCGGCCGCAGCCTGGCCGCGATCACCGAGTTGATCGACCAGCTGGGCGATCGCGGTGCCGGTCTGAACGTCGGTGGCGAGTTGTTCGACACGCTCCCCCAGCTTCAGGTCCTGAAGATGCTCACCCAGTTCCAGGTCGACCTGGTCGAGCGAGCCTTGGTCGACGCCGAGTGGGTACACAGCAGGCGCACCGACATGCGGAAGCCGCACCATCGCGTCGATGCGGTACAGAGCGTGTGGCTGCAGCAGCTGTACGACGCCGGCATGCCCCGACTTCAGCTGGGCGAACACTTTGGCGTCAGCAGGGCTACCGTGTTCCGCGTCGCTAACCCAGCAGTCAGCTAGATGGTGAAGGGGCTGATCGAGCCAGGGCAGTCGATGAACACGACGTCCGCCTGGACGTCGGCGAGCGCCCGTTTGAGCCGTTGCTCGGGGCCGAGCAGCTTGCTCAGCTCGACCATGTCGCCGTCGAGGCTGGGCGCTGCGGGGACGAGTTGGACGCCGGGCACGTTGGTGTCGGGGGTGGCGTCGGCGAGCGTGACCCGGCCGAGCATCACCGCGCCGGTGTCGAGTTCGACGTCGTTGGGGTCGATGCCGAACCATTCGGTGGCCGTGGCTTGGGGGTCGCCGTCGACGACCAGGACGCTGCGGCCCCGGGCGCCCAGGATGGCGGCCAGGGAGACCAGGGGTGGTTGTTTTGCCGGCCGATCCTGCGGCGGTGGGTACGGCGATGACGCGGCTCACCAGAGGGTCGCCTCGCCAACGGGTTTGCGGGCCATGGCCAGTTGTTGGCTTCCCACTCCCTCGGCTCGTAGCCGGCCAGTCGTCGAAGGTCGTCGTAGTAGACGACGCTGGTCGCGTCCCATGTGGGTGCCCAGTTGGGGTGCTCGTGGTGCTGGTTCTCGCGGACTGCCCAGACCTGGACCCACGCCAGGTGCTCGCGGGCGGCGTCGCTTTCGGTGCTATCGGCTTGGGCGTGCCCCAGTCGATTCGCAAGAAATGTCGAGACGTCGAGCACCCTCGCTCGTAGATTCGATGCGTGTCTGCACCTCTACTCCCGTCGACCACTCGGCGGCATGAGGAGTGCGTGAGTCGAGCGCTCCACTGGGTGGAAGAGCGACTCGAGGAGCCGGTGACGCTTGCCGACATCGCGGCGGTCGCCGGTCTCTCCCCGCATCATTTCCATCGGATATTTCGTGCTGTTGTGGGCGAGAGCCCGAAGGCGCATCTGCGGAAATTGCGGCTCGAGCGAGCGGTCTATCGACTCAAGGTGAGCAGCGATACGGTGCTGGACATCGCGTTGGAGTCCGGGTTCGCTACGCCCGAGACTTTCACCCGAGCTTTCGTCAGACGCTTCGAGCTCAGCCCTTCGGAGTACCGGGGGATGGTGCGGGCCTATCGCGAGTATGTGGACGTGGCGCAGCAGAGCAAGACACTTGAGGGTTTCGCGGCGGAAACGCCGCTCACTCTACGTTTCGATCTCGACGCGTCACCCGTGTGGATGGAGCGCACCCCCGAATGGCACCTGCTCGTGCTGCGGCATCGCGGGTACGGCGGCCTCGGCATCGGACATCCTTCGCTCGAGCCCTGGAAGCAGCTGCGCGAATTCGCGACCGCGAGCGGCATCCCACACGAATCTGATCGTCTGGTAGGGATCACACGCGACGACCCCTATGTCGTTGATGAAGACCAGATCCGTTTCGACGCCGCACTGTTGATCCCGGGTCCGGTAGACCCGCCTCGCCCCTTTACGTACCGCACGATGCCGGCTCAGCTGTGCGTCGTGCATCGACATACGGGCGGTTCTGAGCAGATAGCGAAGACCTTCGCCGCTATCGGCGTGCGGTGGATGCCCTCAGCAGGGTGGCGTCTCCGCTGCGAATCACCCTTCGAGGTTCATCACGTCGACCAAGCTGTCACCGGCGCTGCCCGCATCAGCGACACCCACGCCTATGTCCCTCTTGAGCACCGACAACATACTCATCCAGAAGGAGCGCCATGATCGGATTTCAGTTCACCGAGCACATCGACAGACCCCCGCTGGACGTGTTCGCCGTCCTGGCAGATCCCACTCGATCGGTCGACTACGTCGAGGGCGTGGTGAGGAGCGTGAAAGTGGCAGACGAGCCCCTTGCCGAGGGGTCCATGATCGAGGAAACCCGTCTCGTGAAAGGCAAGGAATCGACAGGTCGGCTGCGGATCGTCACCCTTGACCCACCGTCGACATTCGCAATCACCAGCGCGGCGGAGGGCATCACTGCTACCTACCGATACCGCCTTCACCCCGAAGCTGCTGGAACTCGCATCGAGTGGACATGCGAGCTCGAAGCGACGGGATTGCGCCGGGTGATGCTTCCCCTCGTAGCCGCGATCTCGAAGAAAGAAGACGGCGACCACCTGGTCCGCCTCAAGGCGTACGTCGAGTCGCAGCACAGAGCCGGGGCCGCATCGTGATGCCCTCCGACACCAGGGTCGAGGAGGCGCTCGATCGCGCCACAGGCCAGCGACGCGAAGAGGTCGCTGAACTCCTCGACCTCTTCGAGGAAGTGGCGCAACGGCCCCCCGTGGTGTGGGCTGATCGGATCGTCGGCTTCGGCCAATACGAGTACACCTACGACAGCGGGCGCGAGGGCATCGCACCCGAGATCGCCTTCGCGTCCGGCGCCAAGCACACGCTCTACCTGGTGGAGGGATTCGCCGAGAGGTGGCCCGATCTGCTCGATCGACTCGGTCCCCATCGCACGAGCACCGCCTGCCTCTACCTCACCCGCTTGTCGGCAGTAGATCGCGATGTGCTGAGGGAGATCCTTGAGCGATCGCTCGCAACCGTTCGCGACGGACGCGAGGCAGACAGATGACCGGATCGGCCCTTGTCCAGGTGGCGCAGAGGGTCCAAGACCTCGAGCGGGCAGCCGCCTTCTACTCCGCGCTCATCAGCTCGCCCCCTGTAGCCGCGTTTAATCCACCGGGGCTCGTGTTCTTTGACCTGGCAGGCGTCCGGTTGCTCCTTGATCGGGAAGCGCCGTCTGCGCTGCTCTATCTCCGTGTCGACGACTTGGAATCGGCGGTCGCGCGCGTCGGCGACCTGGAGATTCTCTCTACGGCGCACCGTATCTTCACCCACGATACGAATACCCTCGGCCCGATCGGGCAAGAGGAGTGGCAGTCGTTCATACGCGACCCCGAGGGAAACACTGTGGGGCTTGTCGAGTTTCGAGACCGGAAGCTTTGAAGGCGAGCCTGGCTTGGGGTCCCCGGTCGTAGATGGTCAGGCGGTTTTCGGTGAGCGAGTTGGCCACTCCGGTGGGTAGGGACTCGGTGACCTCCCGCAGGTGCCACAGCAGCACCTTGACGTTGCCGAGGAGGTCGTAGGCGACTGGGGCGGGGATGGCCGTTGGTGCCGTTCGCGACTCGCGCCAGTCCTTCGCCGGCGGCGCACGCCTGGTCGGCCTGTTCACGGACCCGTTCGCCGTAGCGAACCAGGCTGTCGAGATCACTCTTCATCGTTCCTCCTGAATGGGTGGCTGCGGGTGGCGGATCAGGTGCCACACCGTTTCGCCGGCCTCGTTGGTGCTAGTCCGGTCGAACTGAAGGCCGGGCATGTCCTCGAGGTAGTAGTCCCGTAACGTCTGAACTCGGGTGTCCATCGTGATGACGACCTGGAGCAGGTCGGCCTGCCGGGCGAGTTCGGCGAAGGCTTGCCGTCGGAACGGCCGGGCGGCACCGCGGCCACGGACCCACGCGTAGTGGTCGGTGAGGTTCCACCGGTCGCCGTCCTGGCGGATCAGCTGTGTTCCGGTGGTGGAGAACATGCCGCGCACCCACCCTTTCGCGGGGTGGGTGTTGATCCAGATTCCGACGATCCCTGCGGCCGGGAACACGGCGAGCACGCCGACCAGGAGCACCGTGGCGGTCGGCGTCTCCCCCATCCCGTACAGGACACCGGCGGCGACGATGAGGGTCGTGATGGCGGCGATCAGTACGCCCTTCTTGGCCGGGGCGAGGTTGCGCATTGCCAGGTAGGCCAGTTGCACGACCTGGATCGCGGAGACCCGGTCAATGCCGTTGACGGGTGCGGGGACGGGTGCCTGGCCACCGGTGGCGGCTCGGGAACGGGTGATCATGGACGGTTCCTTCCGGTTGGGGGTGGGTGAGGGTTTGATCAGTTGGTCGCCCTGGAGCGAACCAGTTAGGACGGCGGCGGCCAGGCAGGCCACGGCCAGGATGTGCGCCGCCATGTGAACAGCAGGTTCTTGGCTTGGTCGAGTTCGTCATAGGTCATGGGTGCTCGATTCGGCTCCGGCGTTGCGGGGTCGGTGGCCTCGGCGGCCGCTGCGGTTGCCGGGTCCGGGACGGTTCGCTGCCCAGCTGGTGATGGTCGCCGGATGCCACCATGGCCCGTAGCGGTCCTGGCCGTCCGGTTCAGGCATCTGGCCCCGGGCACGGTAGTTACGCAGGGTGCCTTCGGTGACGCCGAGCTGGTCGGCGATCTCCTTGTACCGCCATTCCGCACCGGGGGGACGCTGTTCACTGTGCATGCCGGTGAGCCTAGAGTGACCGGTTCGCTGAAGTCGCCTCTTTGTCCCCCCACCGCTGCGCGGCCGCCCACGACCCAACACCACAATCATGCTGCGGATGCCGCTCACCACCGGTCCCGATCGGCGCCTTGCGGGGGATACGTCTCGTAGTGGCAAGCCTCCGGCGGGCCCCCTTCGGTGACGGTCCCCGGGATGTTGTCGGCCAGCGTGGGCCAGATGGCACCAGGCGCTGCCCACACCCATCGCGTCAGCCTGGTTGTGAGCGCAGCGGGCATGCCTTGCGGGTCGGCGGTGAGGATCAGACGCGCCGCAACGGCCCGTTGCGTGGCGGTCGCGGGCGGGTGGAGCAGTTCCAGCGCCTGCTGCAGCATCGCCAGCCGGGTCGGGTCGCCGTCGACCAACGCGGGATCGATGTCGTCTCGACGAGAGCTGTGCCATGCCGCCACGATCTGCTCGCACAGCCGTTCGGTCTCGGCGCTGCCTGCCACCTCCGCATTCACCTTCAGCACCCACCGGTTCGTCTGCGCGTCGCGGAAGAACTGGGGGTGGGTGAGCCAGCCCACCGGCCCGTCACCGGCCAGGTACCACCTCGCCCGATGCAGGCAGGCCGGCGGTTGCGGCGAGGGATGGCTGCGATCGGGCCAGTGGGTCACCAGCACTGGCACCACCACCATCGCCAACACCGGCAATATCGCCACCCACCACCAGCCGGAGAGGTTGTCGAAGGTGACGGGGGCGGTCGTCGTCTGTCGTGGGAAGACGTCGGCGACGGAACCGACGAACCTGGGGATCAGGAACGCTGCGGCGGCGACCAGGAAGAAGCCGATGGCGCTGCGGCCGGTCGCGAACCGGCACAAGCCGAGGACCAGCATGGTGAGGGCCAGCAGTGTGAACAGGACGCTGGAGAGTTGGTCGAAGTTGATCATTGGGTGTGATCCCTTCCCGGTTCAGGCTGCTTGGAGGCTGGCTGCGACGGCGGCGACCAGGTCGCGGCCGCATGGTGGGGGGACAGCGTTGCCGGCGAGGATCTGTTGCTCGCGGCGGGTGCCGACCATGACGTAGTTGCCGGGGAAGCCTTGAGCCAGCTTCGATTCGGCGGGTTCGACCATCCTGAAGTACACCTGGTCGAGGTCGATGGTGGGCTGCTCGGCGGCCAGCACGCTGTGCGGGATGGACGCGGTGATGGTGCGGATCGGCTCGGTGGCCGCCGGGGTGACCATCTGGGCGAGCTGGCCGCGCGGGGTGTGGTTGCGCATCAAAAGCGCCGTGGTGTCGCGGGTGGTGACGGTGCGGATCGGTTCGTCGACCGATTGGGCGGTGTCGTTCCAGGTGCCGCCGGCGGGCACCAGCAACGCATGTCGTTCATGGGTGGTGACGGTGCCGATCGGATCACTGACCGGGCGGGTGTCTCCCTTGCCGTAGTAGGCCGTCACCAGGGCGTGGTGGAAGCCGCCGGCGGTAATCGTTGACAGCGGGTCGCTGGCCGGCCGGGTGGTGGAGGTGCCGCGTAGCTCGGCGATGAACGGCGGGGTCGCCAGCCCGGTTTCGTTGCGGGTGGTCATGGTCCGCAGCGGCTCGGTGATGCTGCGTGCGTTCAGCCCGTCGCGGCCCTCCAGCGGCACCGCCAGCGGCCCCCAGTACTTCTCGATGCCGGCCCTGATCCGTTCCATGGTGCGCGGCTTGAGCGGCCGGGTCCGGTCCCCGATCAGGGTGCCGGTGTTGGTCAGGTCAAGGAAGCTTGAGGCGGGCAGCACCACCGGCTCCACCACGTCGTGGCAGACCCGGCACTGGTACAGGTACTGGGCACGGTAGCGGCCAGCGCTCCGGCCCGGCTTCCACGCCTGCTCGCCGGCCACCATCTGCCCGCACCGCTCGCACCAGGCCGGCGGTGCCAGCATGTCGTCCAGGTCGGGTGCCCGGTTGCCGGCCTTCCAGAACACGATGAACACACGATCCCGCGACTGCCCGACCGCCGGCCCCTGCGCCCAGGCGTGCATGGCGTTCAGGCTGACGATCCGATACCGGTAGCCCATCGAGGTCATCGCCAGCAGCCAGGCGTCGAACATCACCCACTGCAGCACCTCGAAAACGTTCTCCACGATGACCGCCTGATAGCGGTGCGCCTCGGTGAACCGGGGCACGTCCCACATGGTCGCCCGGGACCGTTCCGCCGCCTCACTCGGCAACGTCTCACCGAACAGGTCCGGGCCGAACTGCTCCTGCCGTTTCTTGCCGCGCGCCGAGGAATGATGGGTGCATTCGGGTGAGAACCAGCCGATGGTGGCGGCCGGGATGCGGCGCGGGTTGAAGCTCGACAGGTCACACAACACATGCCGGGTCGCGGCATGGTTGCTGGCGTGGGTCTCGATGGCCTTGTCCCAATGGTTCGCCGCGGTCTGCACCCGCACCAGACCGGTCTGCAAAGCACCGGTGGAGGAGCCCCCACCGCCGCAGAAGTAATCGTTCATGGTGATGTCACAGCCGCGCATCACGCCCCCTCCCCCACCACTGTGGGCAGTGCAGCCAGCTCGGCACACAGCCCTGCCGGGTTCAGGAACGGGCGGGCCGCTGCGTCGGCGAGCAGCCGCGCTGGCAGTGTGTGGCCGGCGACGTCGTCACCGGGCACGCCGGCCGGCACGAACACGAGACGCCCCAAAGCGGCCGCATGCGCCGCCTCGATCGCCGCCCCGCCCCGCACCAGGCCGTCGATGATCACCATCGCGTCGCAGTGAGCAGCCAGCACGGACCGGAACTCGGGCGGGCGGTAGCCGGGCTCGGTGTAGTGCCAGCGGATCTGCCCGGCGCCGTGCCAACGGGCCAAGTGCTCATCCATCTCCCGCAGCAGCCCGCCGACCAGGACGCGGCCGTTGTGGTGGGCGGCGAACGCCGCCGGTGGCGGGCCGTACCCGCACGCCGACTGATCGGCCGCTGCCCGCAGCGCCGCGGCCGCGACCCCGTACCCGAACGACACCAGCACGGTGTGGCCGGCCCGGCACAACTCGGCACCCACCAGCTCGGCCAAGGCGACGGCAGCTCCGGTGTCGGCCGACCGTCGACCCACCACCGCCACCCGCAACGCCGCACCCATCGCTCAGTCCCCCACCGGCGCCAGGCCGGCCAGCATCTCAGCGCCACCGGGCAGATCGGTCACCACACCCACCGGGTTTCGCTCCACCCACCCCCCTTGCGGGTCGAACTGGCCCAACGCCACCCGCAGTCGGCCATCCACGGTATGGAAGAACAGCGAGCCGATCTCCACCCCGTCGGCGAACAGGTACAGGTTGCCGCCGTACCCGGCCAGCTCCCCTGCATCGAAGTAGCCCACACCGACAGCAGGGTTGGTCGGCTCCGCAGCCGGCCCCAGCTCAATGCTCGTCACCGTGCCCCGATCGGCCCCCATCGTGATCCTCATCGCCCAGTCCCTCTCCCGCTCAACGGAGATCGAGCCGTTCTCAACCTCCCAACACTGTTGATCCTACTACGTCTGCGTAGTACGATCAAGGGAGAGGTTGCAAGGAAGGAGCACCCCAAATGAGCACCATCACCGTCACCGTCCACCTACTCGAGGAACCCGACGACCCCATCGGCACCTGCACCGTGCAGGGCCCGACGTTCAGCTACGGCATGGACGTGCGCGACCGCCGTCGCTTCGACCCCTACGCAGCCGCACTGGAGGGCACCTTCGCCGAGACCGAGATGAGGCGCAGGTCCCGGATCGTTCAGGTCGGCTGCCCCAAGATGCGCGGCTTCCGCGACGCCGGCGCACGCATCAGCGTGTGGGTGTTCGCCATCACCCCCGCCAGCTACGGCGAGCCCGAGGTGCGGGCATCATGACCGGCGAGGCGAACCCCGTCGTGGTCGCCGGCGTACACCTGGCCGATCTGCCAACTGAGCGTGACGATCTGTGGGACTTCGCCGACGCCTGGATCAACGCCCACGGTGCCGCGATGGACACCTGGGACCGGGAACATGCCTGGGCCGCGATCGTGTCCGCGATCAACCCCGACTGGGTGGTCGGTCTCACCGAACGCCGCCGACTGCAAAACCGCGACGAACGCGACCGGATCCTCGCCACTCTCGCTCACCACCGCGCCCACCAGGCGGCGCAGGAGACCTGGCCCGCGCCGCTGCCGTCCCGCCCCTACCCGGTCAACAGATCCGGCTCATGTTCGAAGGCGAACTGAGCGAACCGTTCACAGTCACCGCCCACCAGGGCCGCACCGAGGAGCACCTGGTGCTGCGCGGACCATGCGGACTGTTCGAGCACTACTTCGACCCCTACAACACCTACCCCGCCTGAGCCCCTTCGCTGACGGCGACCAAACCCCCGTGAAAGGTGACTAACCATGTCTGAGCAGTACTGCGACACCTGTGGCCGCGAGGACCGCCCACTCACCGTGGTGGGCGACGTTTACCAGTGCGACCGCCACGTTCCCACCCCGTCCGGAGGCCCAGCCCCCAGATCCACCCCGCTGAGCGCCTACCGTGACGTCATCGCCACAGCGATCACCGACGCCGGCTACCCCGACCATCTCGACACCGCCACCATCTGCCTGGTCGAGGACTGTCTGCGCACCAACCGCACCGGCCTGGACCACCTCAGCCGCGAGGACTTCGCCGTGGAGACCTACGCCATCCTCACCGACCTGATCCACCACCCCGACCAGACCCGCACCCTGTGCGAACTGCTCGGCTTCGAGATCCCCGGCTGGGTCGAACGCCCACCCGCCGCGCACCCACTCAGCGTGGAACGCACCAGCGAAACCATCCTCGCCACCCTGCACCACGCCTTCCCGCACACCCGGTTCCGCTTGACCCGCGGGCACGGCGCCGCCCGCAGCCACCTGGTGCTGTCCTGGGTCGGCGGACCCGCCAAGAGCAGCGTTGATGACGTGCTGGCCCAGTTCCTGCCCGATCCCAACAGCCTCACCAGCCCGCACCGCTACAGCTGTGTCGCGATCTTCACCTGCCGCCAACAGCCGCTACCCAAGGCCGTCTGATGACCGCCAGCCAGGACATGCTGTTCGACACCGAGCAGCTCGCCCGCGAAGCCGTCGCCGCCACCCCCTGGGAAGGCCGCTGCCCGCTTCGCTACACCACCGACTTCTACACCCCGGCCGAACTCGACGCCGCCCTGGCCCGCTGGAACGCCCAATACGGCAACTTCGGCAGCTACCCGTTCAGCCACATGTGGCACCCCGCGATCGCCAGCAAACCGCTGCTGTTGGAACACCACCAACTGCACCTTTACCACGCCGACGGCCGCTGCGACCTCCACCTGTACGGCACCGCCTCACCCGGCCGGGACCAGGCCAACCACGACCACACCCAGCAACCGCTGCCCGGCTCCACGATGAGCCAAGCCATCTGCACCAGCTGCCGCTGGCACCACATCGACCCCGACGAAAGCGCCGCCGTCGAAGCCTGGCACGACCACGCCATGCCCGGCTGGCGCAGCCTGCCCGTCATGCCCAACAAGATCCGCGTCACCCGGCACGGACCCCACGGCACCAAGAAGATCGCCGAATGGGTCCAGGCACACTACCCGCCGCACTGGCTCATCGACGGCGCACCCATCCTCACCGAACGCAACCCAAAAGGCACCCGCGCCGTCCCCGGCTACTCCCCGCTAGGCGGCTACGACATCACCGCCCCAGCAGCCAAGGCCACATGATGGTGCAAGCCAATCGGGGGCCGGGAAATCCGGTACAGGGCCACCCTGACCCGCAACGAATACGGACCTGCCCGGCATCGCCACGGCGAACAAATCATCGCCTCCCTGCGCAAGCACGACGGCCTGGACTGAAAGCACGACCCAAGCACCGCGGACGTCACGACCACCTTCGCGGGGTAGCCGAAAACGGGATTCGTTCAGCGGCCCAGGGTGCCGCAGGTGCGCCACGATCCGGCACCCGCGTCCTGCGCGACCTGTTGTGCCGCCCGATAGTCAGACAGGCGGGTCGGCGCCGCAGCCCCCCGCGGCCCCCACGCCTCCACCACACCGGCCCTGAGCAGCAGCAGCGCCACATCACCGGCCTCGATCTGGACGTAGCCGAGCCGCCGGCCGTAGCGGTCCACCGCCACCGAGTTCGGATCCGGCACCATCTGGAGCGACGCCACCGTGGCCAGCAGCCGGCGCAACTCCTGCTGGGCCTGGACAGCGCCGCACTGCGCTGGTGTCGCCCCGTGCCGGATCTCCGGCGCATCAACCCCGATCAGCCGCACCCGAACCCGCCGCCCGTCAGCATCGGTCGCGTCGAAGGTGTCGCCGTCCACCACCCGCGGCCGACGCAACTCGACCGCGGCCGCCGCGGTGGTGGTGGGGTGGCCCGAGGTCAGCTGGCAGCCGGTCACCAACAGGCATCCGGCCAGAGCAGCAATGGCCGCTCTCACCGTGGCCACGACCCGTCAGGTCCGTAGTCGTCGTCGTCCAGCTCCCATTCTGAGCCGGTGTCGTCCAGCACCATGTCGTAGCCGCAGTCGCGGCAGCGGAACACCATCAGCCGGTAGAAACTGCGGCCGCGCGGCTTGAACCTGTCCCGAGCGATCGGCGGCAGCCGCGCCGCGGCCGCGTCGTCGGCCTCCATCATGGCGTGGCTGTACAGCGGCGACTCCGCCACCCTATCCAGAGTAGTGGCCGGCTTAGTGGTCGAGCCGCACGCTGCACATTCCATCGCCGGCCGGGGCGCGAAGCGTTGGTCCCAGTCGTCGCGCCACCCCTTCCACAGCACCGCCCGCCCGTCCCAGAACCGGGGCAGGTCACCCACCCTGGCGAACGGCAGTGGCGGCTGAGCAGCCGGCGCCACCCGCCTCACCCGCGCCACCATGACTCACCTCGCAACGTCAGAGGCTGGGCGCGGTTCGGGCCGCCGGCGGGCCGGCGGGCTGGTGACGGTCCGCCGTGGCACCCAGGCGTTGATCCGATGTGACCACCTCCCACACCGTTGCCGGTACCGTCGCAGTGTCGAGTTCCGCCGAGCCCACTCCGATCGTGGCGGCCAGCTCGTCGACCAAGACAACTTCGGCGTCGGACTGGCTCAGGGTCCGGCTCAGGATCGTGTCGACCGCCCCGATCACCCTCGCCCCCGTCTGCGCGACCACGTCGGCGACGGAGATCTCCGCCGTGCTCGCCTGCTGCGCCCAGCCGGCCACATAACTGAACGTGTACTGCGCCGAATCCAAACCGTGCGCCTGCGTGACCATGTAGGCCACCGACTCGGCCTCCACTTCGGCCAACCCGCGGCACGTTCCGGACAGCATCGACTCCCCCGGGGAAGGCGGTAGCAGCACGTGACCCACCTCGTGGGCGAGCGTTTTCACCGCTTGTGCGTCGTCCACATCGTCACGGACCCGCACCTCGAGGCCGGCGTAATCAGTGAACCCGTTCGCGCCATGGCAGTCGCCCCGCGTCACCCGGTAGCCCTCCGCGACCACGATGCCGGCCAGGGCGTCCCACAACCCTTCCGGTGCCTGCCCGGTCAATAGTTGCGGCTGCGGCGGCGTCGGCACCGGCGGGTCGACCTGGGACGCGTCGAACACCGCCACCGGTTTGACGCCGATCATCTGCCGCCGATACAGAACCTCACCGGAGGAATCCCGAACCGGCTGCCCCGTCGAAGAGTCCAGCACCGGCATCCGCCTGGTCACCGGCCCTAACACCTTGATCGACGTTTCTCCTTTGCGCACCTGATGGCCCATCGACTGCCAGGCCCGGTAGCCGGCGACCAGCGTGGCGTCCGGCCTCTGCACGGCGATCAGCAGCACGTTGTTGAAGCTGTAGCGGTGGAACTTGGCGGCCATCGACAACCACTTCTGCCACGCCTCCCCCTCGTTGAGCCGGGTGACGTTGTCGGCCAACTGCTTGTGCAGCTCGTCGACCTTCTCCTTGCGCTGCTGCGCGAACTGCTCCTTCTCCGCTTCGCTGTAGCTGCGACGCGATGTGGCCATCACAGCTCACCCCGCAGCAGCCGGTACTCGGCCTGCAACGAGGCCAGTTCCCCGTCGGGATCTCCGGCCTGTGACACCTGGTCGATCTGCTCCAGCAGCTCCTGCAACACCAGCACCCGATCCGGCACTCTCACCGGTACCCCTTGCTGCATCATGGTCACGCACCCTTCTTGTTGTCGTACTCGTTGACGATGGCCGCGTTGGCCTGCGCGGTCAGGCTGGGCTGCTCCAGCCGGGTCCGCAGGCTCAGCTCGAGATAGGCCGGATTCAGATCAACGCCGACGTAGCGGTGCCCCAGCTCGGCGGCCGCCAGTCCGGTCGTGCCGGAGCCAGAGAACATGTCCAACACCACCCCACCCGGCCGACAGCCGGCGGCGATCGCCCGCCGCGGGAGTTCCGGCGGGAACACCGCGAAATGAGCACCGGCGAACGGCACTGTCGGGATCACCCACACATCACCCGGATTGCGTCCCACCGCACTCTTGTTGAAGTGGTACCGGTTCGCCTTCGAGAACAAGAAGACCTTCTCGTGGCTGCAGCTGAGCCGGTCCGTCACCGATTCGGGCATCGGGTTCGACTTCGCCCACACGATCTCGTTGCGCAGGATCCACCCTTGGTCCTGCAACGCGAACGCCACCCGCCACGGCATCCCCAACAGGTTTTTCGCTTTCCGGTCGAAGCAAACGACCCGGCCCTGCCGCATCGCTGCGCTCTGCATCTTCTGGACCCGGGCCGGATTACTCAGCCGCGACGACTCCCATCCATTGTCCGATCCGCGCTTCTTGGTGCTGTAGCTGTCGCCCAGCACCAGCCATAGGGTGCCGTGATCGGCCAGCACTCTGCGGGCCTGCGCGAACACCACCGCCAGCGCCTCGATGTAGCCGGCGGGAGTGGGTTCGATGCCGGTCTGGCCCTCGATCTGGTAGTCGCGCAGACCGTAGTAGGGCGGGCTGGTGACGATGCAATCCACCGAGCCGGCCGGCATGCCGGCCAGAACCTGGTCGGCGCTGCCGCAGTACAAGGTGACCAAACCGTCGGCGAAGAACACCCCCTCCGAGGGTGTCCTAACCCGATCAGTGCCAGGTGAGTCGTGCATCGTCATGGTTCTTCACACCCCCGCCAGCTAGAACAGTGGGATGTCGTGGCGAACCTGCCGAGTGTGCGGGTCCGGCTCCACCGAACCGGGTCGGGAGGGGGCCACCACACGCTCCCACGCACCGACAGCGGGCCCGGCCCCGGGCCGCAACACCACAGTCTCCACACCTGGCACCTCGCCTACGGTGAGACGGGCACGGACCTCTTCAGCGCTGGTGACGAGATCCGCCTGCCCCGACGCGATCAACCGGTTGGTGCCGCTGGAGGCCGCCGAGGTGACGGGGCCGGGAATCGCCATGACAGGCCTGCCGAACGACCGCGCCTGATCGGCAACATGCAAGGCGCCGGATCGTGCAGCGGCCTCCACCACCACGGTCGCCTGCGTCAGGGCTGCGAGCAGCCCCTGACTGGCCAGCAGGTCCCGCCTGCTCCCCAACACACCGTCGGCAGAGAGAGACACCAGCAGCCCCTCGCGCACGATGCTGTCGTACAGGGGCCGGTTCGCTCGCGGATGCAAGCGGTCCAAGCCGGCCACCACGACAGCCACCGTTGGGGCGCCTTGTGCCACCGCGGCCCTGTGGGCGGCGGCCGCGATCCCGAAACCGCCCACCGACGCCACCCCGTACCCCACGCGGACCAGGTCGACACTCAAATCGATAGCCACCGTCTCGCCGTAGGCGGTTGAGGCGCGAGACCCCACCACAGCCACCGAGTGTTCGGTCAGCTCCGCCAACGACGCATCACCCCGAATGAACAGCCGGTCCGGCTGGTCGGCGCCCATCACCTCCAACCCTGATGGCCACTCCGCATCCCCTGGAACGATCATGCGGGTCTGCCGAGCCCCGTTGTCCGCCATGGTCATGCCTCCTTCAGATTCCGGTTGTTGGGGTTCGCCCCATCGGCCACCGTTTGCGTCATGTCATGCACCAGCCCGAGTCGCAGCCGGGGTCGTGGTCGAACAGCCGTTCCTGAGCGGTGCCGATCACCTGCGCCAGGGGCGCCCCGAACCGGGTCAGGTACACCGGGTCACGACCCAGCGCAGCCCTTCGACGATTCAGCAGATCCTCGAGTTCGCAGGAGCGGGCGAACAGATCAGGCTCGTCGGTCGCCTGGTCGAGCCAGGCGGCGGGGCTGCGGAACGGGCAGAAGAAGCACGCGCTCTTGGGCGGCACCGGCAGGCCAGCGGCGCGGATGATCCGCATGCAGTCATCGCGGCGCAGCCGCAGATCCAGCAGCGGGTAGACGACGTCCTCGTGGTCCTCGACGCGGCGATTGTTCGCCCGGTGAATCTCGTCGACGCTGATCCCGATCGCCACCGTCGCCCTGGACGCCGGTACGCACCCATCACAGCCCTCCACCGGGTGCCGGCGGCACCCCCGCACCGACGTCGACAGCTGGTGCTGCGGGCATGGCCCGAACCGAGTGTAGTTCGAACAGGCGCGGCCGGCGTGGGCGCCGTGCTGACGCAGCCACCGGCCCGTCACCTTGATCTTGAAATCCGCGGTACAGCTGCGCGTCCCTGGAGCGCCGTTGGACATCCGCACCGGGATCGGCACCGACCGCGACCCCGGTTTCGTCAACCGTCCCCACAACGTCTCCACCGAACCATCGCGGCGGGTGCGGTCCAACAGGTGCAACTCGAGATCGTGCTGTGCCGCGAACGGGACCGCCACCTCCCGCACGTACCGCAAGGTGGCCGGATGCTCGCTGTCATCACCGGTGTTCGCCATCAGGAACACCCGAAAGTCGACCCGGCCTTGTGCCGCCAACACCAACAGCGCGGTCGACTGCACCCCTCCCCCGTAGGACACCACCCGCAGCCCGGCTGACGGCGCACCGCTGGTCACCACCGCTCGGCCCTCTGAACCATCGCGGCCAGCTCACGATGAACACGGCGTTCCGGCGAGAAGATGCGCCAAGCCGACCACATCGCCTTACCAAGCAGGTACACCCAGATGACCAAGAAGACCGCCACGGCACAGTCGGGCCGCACCATCTGGTCGACCACCCACACCGGCCCGTACACCATCCACACCAGCACCAGAGCCCACCTGAGCACCATCACCAGCAGCGCGGGCGACCGATCGACCACGCCCTGCCGCAGGTCACGCAGCACCTGCCGCGCGGTGCCGTTCACGACGACACCCCCTGCAGACGGTCGATGCGCCGCGGGTTCAGCGGAACGGCGTGCCGGATCATCTCGGCCAGCACCGGGCCGAGCCCTTCGCTGATCACCCGCTGATCGCCGAGCAGTTCAAGCCGCCGACTCCACCGGCGGTGCAGGTAGCCGGTCGACCAACTCAAGGTGGCGATCACGAGCACTCCCCACATGCCGACCCAACGGCCTTCGCTGTAGGACTGCCAGACCGCGACCGCGAACACCACCCAGCGCACCGTCCACCCGCCACGGATCAGACCGAACGTCCACAGCCGGCCCACGATCGGTGCGGCGAGCATCACTAGCAGCGACCAGGGCAGGGTGAACGCCTCACCGGCAGCGACCATCCGCGACCGGGTCACCGCCTGCTGGCCGACACCGTGCGCCACCACAGCGCTGACCTGCAAGTCGGTGTAGCCGCCCCGAACAACCCAGTTCACCACTCGGCTCGAGACGACCAAGTCAGAGTCACTCGGCAAGGCCACCAGCGCCGCCGGCATCCGACGGCCCACCCACAGACACGGCAGGCTCGCCACCGGCACGATGGCGGCCGCCACCCGGTCCCGATGGCCCCCCTCCAGCCTGGAAGCTCCGTAGCGCCACCACAGACCGAACGTGGTGTTGCGCACCGCGATCAGCACAACGGCAGCCGCCAGCAGCGCCACCATCAGCAACGGCTGCAGCGTGCCGATGATCAACCACACGTAACTCGAGAACAGCACCGGAGTGACCTGAGCAGCCGCCCACGCCCACCGCCACGACGCAGTCCTGGAGACGACCGCGACCGGATTATTCCGCGGAATAATCGGCCGGCTGCGGGTCATCACGACGCCTTCTCCGCCGGTGTGCGCAGCGGAAGTTTCGCCAGCCGCTGCAGCTCCTTCAACCCAACCGTGGAACCGCACAGCAGCTCGATGTCGGCCAACTCGAGACCCTCGCCGAGCAACGCCTGCACGGCGGTCGCGGCCGCATCGTCGGCGGCCGCGACCGCCGCCTGGCGTTCCGCGATCGCGCTCAGCACCGTCACAGCCAAGGTCGCCTGCCGCCGTTCGGCCTCCATCTGTGACCGGCGTCGAGCATCCAGCGCCTCCCGCACCGTACGTCGCGCATCCTGCCGTACCGCTTGCTTCACCACGAACCTCGCCGCCTCCATCCCCTGAACCCGAAACGTCCTCTTCACTTCCCTTTCAGCCGCTCCAAGCTCCACTTCCCGGACACGATCCACCGCAGATTCACCAGAGAGATCTCTCCTCGATGCCCGCCATCCCACCAACTTCTGCCAGACCCGCCACCCCCTCAGGCACGTCACCTATCCCCTGTTTTCGATCACTCCCAAGCGCCACACACCTCTTGCATTCACGCCGGGACCGAGCGTTGTTGCACGTGCCGGAGCTTCAGCCGGGCGACGTGTGCGCTTGCCAGATGACTCTTCGGCAGTCTCGGCCGGTTCGTGCAGCGACTGGTGTCCGAAAAGCGGCGGCTTCGCCGGCTCTATAAGGGGTATGACGATGAGCCTGCACAAGATCACCGCAGGTTCCGGCTACGACTATCTGACCCGTCAAGTAGCGGCGATGGATTCGACCGAGAAGGGCCACGCCGGGTTGGCTTCCTACTACACCGAGAAGGGCGAAACCCCTGGCGTGTGGGTCGGTTCCGGCCTGGCCGGCATCGACGGATTGGCCGTCGGTGATGAGGTCACTGCCGAGCAAATGACGTCCCTGTTCGGTTCGGGCCATCACCCGCTGGCGCGGCAGCGTCAGGAGGCCCTACCGGAGCGTGGGCTGACCGAGAAGTCGTGGCGCGAGGCTGCCCGGCTGGGCCAGCCGTTCAAGGTGTTCGACAACGACATCTCCGATTTCCGGATCGAGGTGGCGCGCCGGTTGGAGAAGCTGAACAGCGCCAACGGCAAACCGACCAGGGCCGCGGTGGCGATCGAGGATCGTGCCCGCATCCGCACCCAGGTGGGACGGGAAATGTTCCGCGCCACGTTTCACCGTGACCCGTTGGATGAGCGCGAGCTGGCCGGTCACATCGCCAAACTGTCCAGGCAGCAGACCACCGCTGTCGCCGGCTACGACCTGACCTTTTCGCCGGTGAAGTCAGTCTCGGCGTTGTGGGCGTTGGCCCCAGCCCCGGTGGCGGCGGCGATCGAGTTGGCGCATCGCAGCGCGGTCGCGGACGCGCTGCACTTCATCGAAACCCACGCATTGTTCACCCGAACCGGCACAAACGGTGTGCGCCAAGTGGAAGTCAACGGCCTGGTCGGCACCGCGTTCACCCACCGCGACAGCCGAGCCGGGGATCCCGATCTGCACACCCATGTGGCGGTCGCGAACAAGGTCCAAACCCGCGACGGACGCTGGTTGTCGATCGACGGGCGGGTGTTGCACAAGGCCGTCGTGGCCGCCTCGGAGACCTACAACACCGCTCTGGAGCGGCACCTCGCAAGCAACATCGGGGTGCGGTTCGAGGCCCGTCCGCAGACCGATCCGCGGCAGCGTCCGGTGCGAGAAATCGTCGGCGTCGAGGCCAGCTTGAACCAGCGCTGGTCAACCCGAAGGGTGTCGATCGAGGCCCGCCGCACCGAGTTGGCGGCCGCCTTCCAGCACGATCACGGACGTCCGCCGACCCCGGTGGAATCCATCGCGCTGGCACAGCAGGCCACCCTGGAAACCCGCGACGCCAAGCACGAATCCCGCACCCTGGCCGAGCAGCGCGCCACCTGGTTCACCCAAGCGATCGAGGTGTTGGGCAGCCGTGACGCGATCCGGCAGATGATCGACAAAGCGCTTCACCCGCTACGCCCCCGCGCTGTGCAGCAGGCCGATGAGCAGTGGGTGCGGCGCACCGCAGGGAAGGTGTTGGCGCATGTCCAGGCGCATCGTTCCAGTTGGCAAACCTGGCATTTGCGGGCTGAAGCGCACCGCCACATCCGTGACCTTGCGGTGCCCGCCGCCAGGGTGGAAACGGTGGTGGACCGGCTCGTCACGGAGGCGTTGAGCCTGTGCCGGCCGTTGACGAAACCGGTCGCCGACGATGAGCCGCAGGAGCCTGAGGTGTTGCGGCGCAGTGATGGTGCCAGCGTGTACAGCGTGGCCGGTTCGCAGCTGTACACCTCGCAAGCGATCCTGGCCTCCGAGGCGCGCCTGGTCGCCGCCGCGGGCCGCGGGGACGGCAAGAGGTTGGCGCCGGCTGCGGTCGATGTGGCACTGCTGGAATGTGAAGCCAACGGCACCCGGCTCAACGCCGGCCAGGTGCTGCTGGTGCGGGAAATGGCAACCTCCGGTGCACGGCTGCAGTTGGCGATCGCACCGGCCGGCTCGGGCAAGACCACCGCGATGAGTGCCCTCTCGCGTGCCTGGAGTGGTGATGGCGGAACCGTGGTCGGACTAGCCCCCTCCGCGGCGGCCGCCGCCGGTTTGGGTGAACAGATTACCGGCACCGCTGACACGTTGGCGAAGCTGGTGTGGTCGTTGGCGCACCCGAAGGACGGGGTGCCCAAATGGGTCCGCAGCCTCGGCCCGGACACACTGGTGATCATCGACGAAGCCGGCATGGCCGACACCTTGTCGTTGGATGCCGCCGTCACCCACATCCTTGATCGAGGCGGCAGCGTCCGGTTGATCGGCGACGATCAGCAGCTCGCCGCGATCGGCGCCGGCGGGGTGCTGCGCGACATCCAATCCACCCACGGCGCGCTGCATCTGTCGGAGCTGGTGCGGTTCACCGACCGGGCCGAGGGATCGGCATCGCTAGCGCTGCGCGAGGGTCAAACCTCCGCGCTCGGCTTCTACCTCGACCAGCACCGAATCCACGTCGGTGATGCCACCACCATGGCCGACGACCTGTTCGCCGCCTGGTCGGCCGACATCACCGGCGGCCTTGACTCGATCATGCTGGCTCCGACCCGTGACCTGGTTTCCGAACTCAATAGGCGGGCCCGCACCCAACGCCTCAACGGCCACGTCGTCCACCGCAGCGTGCAACTCGCCGACGGCAACCAGGCATCGGCCGGCGACACAATCATCACCCGGGAGAACAACCGCACGTTGCGGACCAGCGCCGCCGACTGGGTAAAGAACGGCGACCGGTGGCGTATCAAACGCGTGACCCGCCGAGGAGCCCTGAAGGTTCAACACATCCAGTCTCGTCGCACCGTCCTGCTCCCAGCCAAATACGTCACCGAGCAGGTCGAGTTGGGTTATGCCTGCACCACCCACACTGCCCAAGGCGTCACCGCCGACACCATGCACGGCCTGCTCACCGGCACCGAATCACGCCAGCACACCTACACCATGCTGACCCGCGGACGCGAAGCCAACCACGCCTACCTGGTGGTCGTCGGCGACGGCGACCCGCACAGCGTCATCCGGCCCGAAACAGTCAACCCACTGACCCCCACCGACCTGCTCGAATCCATCCTGGCCCGGGACGAATCACCCGTCTCGGCCACCACCAGCCTGCGCCTCGCCTCCGCCCCCACCACCCGGCTCGGAGAGGCCGCCGAACGCTACAGCGACGCGATCAGCTTCGCCGCCGGCCACATCGCCACCCCCAACACCATTCAGGCCATACATGACGTGATCGACGCGCAGTTGCCGCAACTGACCAGCTCGGAAACCTGGCCGGTCCTGCGTGCCCAACTGCTGCTCGTCCAAGCCGACGGCCGCGACCCGATCCAGGCCCTCGCCGACGCCTGCGAGGACCCGATCAGTCGCCACCTGGACCCGTGCAGTGTGCTGTCTTGGCGGATCGCCGACGCCGGCTGGCGCAACCAGCGCGGCCCGATGCCGTGGCTACCAGCCATCCCCGCCGGGCTGCGCGAGCATCCGCTGTGGGGACCGTATCTGGCCGCCCGCGCGGGACTGGTCGACGAACTGGCCGAACAGGTCCGCGCAGACGCGCTCAGCGCCGACAAGCCGGTTTGGGGGCAGGCGATCGCCGGCACACCCAGCGCCAACCTGATCGCCGACATCGAGGTGTGGCGGGCAGCGCACAAAACCGACCCGGCCGACACCCGGCCGTTGGGCGAACCCGTGCACGGGCTAGCCCAGCTGCGGGTGCAGCGCCGGCTGCAGGCGCGACTGAATGCCTGCCAGTCGGCCGCGCTCGATGAATGGTCGCCGCTGCTGAACCGGTTCAGCCCCACCATCCTCGCCGACACCTTCGCCCCGGTACTGGCCGCGCGTCTGTCCCAAATGTCCTCGGCCGGCATCAACACCCGCCAACTGCTCGACCATGCGATCAGCGCCGGGCCGCTACCCGACGACCACGCCGCCGCCGCACTGTGGTGGCGGCTGTCGGGCAAACTAAGTCCCGCCATCGCCGCCAACATCGACCGCGACCATCACCTGGCCACCGCCTGGCTGGACACGTTCACCACCCTGGTCGGTGACCGGGCCGCCGGGTTGCAGGACAGCCCGTGGTGGCCGGCGCTGGTCGCCACCATCGAGCGCGGCCTGCAACGCGGCTGGAACCTGCCGCAGCTCGTTGACGAGGGCGACCGGGCCGACCTGGCCGGCCACACCGACCCATGCCAGGGCTGGGTGTGGCGGCTGTCGCTGCTCACCGACCGCAGCGAGCCGGGCGAGGACGAACCCATCCACCCCGACCAGCAGCCCCCCGATGATCTCCCCACCGACTTGTTCCCCGACCGCGATCACACGCCGGTGGCGGATCCCGAATCGGTCTGGTTGCCCGACGTGGCCGACCTGGTCGAACCCGACCCCGACCCGTGGACGGACGGCCCGGCAGGCACCGGCGAGATGGGCGAGATGGACCTCGACGATGACGCAGTACTGACCATCCAGGGCATGATCCGGGACCGGATGGGACCTCCGGATCTCACCGACGCCCAGGTGCGGGCCATGATGGAACGTGCCGACCAGATCGGCAACTCTCCGGTGCCGTTGGACCGGCTGCAGCTGGTCAACCGGCTCACCGCCGACTTCTACACCGATCGGCTCACCGCAGGCTGGGCCGCGCCCTACCTGACCGGACGACTCAACACCGACCTAGCCGGCCTGGAACGATTCGGCGCAGGCTACGCCCCCGACAGCTGGACCGCACTGGTGCAGCATCTGCGGCGCCACGGCATTACCGACCTGGAGGCGATCACCGCCGGCGTGGCCCAGACCGCGTCCACCGGACGACTCATCGACCGGTTCCGGGACCGGGCCATGTTCCCCATCATCCACAACGGCCAGGTGCTCGGCTTCGTCGGCCGCCGCAACCCCACCGTGGCCGATAGCGACAACCGGGGCCCCAAGTACCTCAACACCGCGACCACTCCCCTGTTCGCCAAGGGCGACCAACTGTTCGTCGCCGGCACCCTCCACCCGGGCACCGTGCCCGTCCTGGGGGAAGGACCAATGGATGCGATCGCGCTGACCCTCACCGGCGATGATCGCTACATCGGCGTCGCTCCTTTGGGCACCAGCCTCACCGAGAACCAGGTCCAACAGTTGCACCGTCACGGGGTGCAGCCGGTCATCGCCACCGACCCGGACAGCGCCGGGCAGGCCGCGGCGGAACGCGACTACTGGCTACTGGCCAGCTACACCATCGACCCGCTACACGCCGACCTGAGCGCAGCCGGACGCGACCCGGCCGACCTGGTCGCCGACGGCCACAGCCGGCAACTGCTGCAGGCGTTGACCACGGCACGGCCGTTGGGTGAACAACTCATCGACCGGCGCCTCAAGGCACCCACCGACGCCTCGCAGAAGATCCTGCAGGCTGTGGAGGTACTGGCGGCGCAGCCCAGAGCCCGCTGGAGCGCCGGCGTCGAACACATCGCTCAGCACGCCAAGGTGCCCGCATCGCTGGTGCGGTGCGCGCTGGCCTCAATGGTGAAGGCGTGGAACAACGACGTCCGCAGGGCCTCCCAACAGGCGTCCTGGCAGGCGGCCAAGACCGCCCGCGAACACGCCGGCCTCTACGAAACGGTCACCAGCCCCACCCAGCCAAGCGGCCAGCCCCTGCCCGACAACCCCGGCATCCGCCGTGATGGACCCGGACCGCGGTGGTGACCGGGTGATAATCGGCACAGACAAGGAGATCAGGTGATCACCCCCATCACACTCATCGTCACCACCCTCGCCGCAGCGGCAGCCGGGTACGGCATCGGCGTCGGTACCCGGCGGAACCTCGACCTGCTCGGATACCGGCGAAGTGACGAACGCGACCTACCCATCCCGGCACCACGACGCTGGGTGCCGTGGGTTACAGCGACCGCGACCGCGACCCTGCCCGCCGTCGCCGCCGCCAATGCCTCGCCGGTCCTGGTCCTGCCGTTCCTTCCGTTGGCCCTCGCCGGCCCTTGGCTGGCAGCGGTCGACCTGGACGTGAACCGTCTTCCCAACCGGGTATCCGGCCTCGTGGCGGCCGCAATCCTCGTCGCCGTCGGATTGGTCACGGTGGTGGCCGGTAAGCCGTCAGTGGCGCTCTCCGCGTTGCTGGGAGGGCTCCTGGCCGGGGCCGTGTTCTTGGCCAGCCACCTGCTGACTCGTGGCGGCATCGGCATGGGCGACGTCAAGCTCGCCGCCGCCGCCGGCCTCGCCATCGGCGCCTACAACCTCACCCTGGTTCTAGTTGCCGTCCTGATCGGCTCGCTGGCCGCCATCGCCTGGGCCAAGGCCACCCGGCACAGCGGACCCCTTGCCTACGGCCCGTGGCTCCTGCTCGGCGCCTGGACCGCTGCAGCACTCACCGTGTTCCTGCCCTGACTACTCGCCACGGCGTCGCTGAAGCCAACGTCGCGCTGTGCTTCTAGTGGGGATCGACGGTTTCACCGTTGTCGGTCGCCAGCCGCAGCGTCGGTCCGGGTTCGCCGGCGCGGTCGCTGTCGCCAGTGGTGTCGAGTGCGGTGAGGTCGTTGTTGAAGGCGTCGAGACGTTGCCCGGTTTGGCGACGGTGCCGGTCATGGCGAGGTTGCGCCGGCCAGGGTGTGTGCTTCTCGTCGCAGCCGGTGCGCATCCTTGCCTGGAGCCTGCTGTAGAAGTTGGGCAGGCAGTAGCGGTGCCATTCTTCGAGGCTGGAGCTGGTCAGGTCGAGTGCTGCCCGGCGGCGTTGGTCGGCCAGAACGGCGAGTTCGTTGACCAGGTGCGGGTGGTGCGGCCAACACGGCGGGATCATCCCTGCGGCCGGGTCCCATGTGTATTGCTCGTTGAGCCAGGTGGCCACATCGTCAAGCCAACTCCACAGTTCGGCCCGCAGCCTCCGCTCTGTGCAGCTCGCCGGTATCCATGGTCTGGGGAGGTTGGCAGGGTTGCCCAGCCGGAGGCGGACGTCGTCCGCCCCGGTGGCGGCCAGGTACAGGTTCTGGTACGCGCTGGCCAACGACGTGCTGGTGGGCATGGGAAACTCTGCGGTGAGTGGATGGGGCTGGTGGGCAGAGTCGTGGGACTGGGTCATGGCTGCTCGATTCGTTGGGCGGCGAGCGCGGCCAATGCCCGCGCCCTGTCGGAGATCGTGGCGCTGCGGCGGCTCTGCAATTTGGTTCGGATGGCTCGTTGCTGCTCGAGGAGGTCTTTGCCTGGTTTACCTTCGATGCAGCGGGTCAGGCCGGCGATGATCGGCTTGCAGTTCTCGGCGATCACCAAGGCGTGTTTCTCGGGGAGTTGGCGGACGTCTTCGGGGCGCAGGATGGCCATGTCTTCGCCGTGGGCGGTGGAGCGGCCGGCGGCCAGGCCCAGGTTCCAGTTGGTGCGGGCGACGCGGGTGGTGCCGACCAGGTCCGACACTTCACGGTTGAACGCAACGTCCTTGGAGCCGCCAAACATGACCAGCACGTTGGTCAGGCCGAACAGGGCGCGGGCTTCCTCTTCGCCGTAGATGGCGGCCAGTTGCCGCCAGGTTTGGGCGGCGTAGATGAAGCTGATGCCGAGGGCGCGTTCGTTGGCCATCCGGGTCCGCAGGGTCGGCAGGGGCGCGGTGGAGGGCAGTTCATCGAGGCAGGCCAGCAACGGCGGGCACAGCCTGCCGTGCGGGCTGTCGTTGGCCAGTTGCAGGGCGGTGTCGAGGATGTGTTCGGCCAGGGCGGTCATCAGCGGCGACGCTGATGCGTAGGGGTCGTCGCGGCCGAGCAGATAGAAGGTGCCGCCGGCATTGATCACGTCGGCGATGTTGGTGGCGGGCCGGCCCGGCCCGGGCACGCAGCGGCGCCTGATCTCGGGTTGGAAGAACAGCGACAGTGCCTGTTGGACGGTGGTGACGGTGTTGCCGGCGGTTCGGTCGTCACCGGTCAGGGCACCCTGCAGGAGTCCGTGCCACAGCGGCGCCGAGCCGGGGTGGTTGAGCAGGATTTCGGCTGCCTCATGGGTGGTGAGTGGGCGTGCCACCCATTCGAGCATCCGGTCCAGGGTGTGGCCGCCGAGTGCGGCGGCGTGGAAGTAGCACTGCAACACCTTCGCGGCCTCGGCGGCGTAGAAGCGGGCGGCCGCATCACCACTGGTGTGTGCCGAGGTTTTGATGGTGCCGGCGGTGAACGCTTTCGCCCGCCGCTCTGCGGTGACCGGGTCGGTGCAGCCGGCGATCGGATCCCAGATCAGTTCCGGTAGCCCGTCAGCCTGCCCGAACGGGTCACACACCACCGTGGGACGTTCATCGTGTTGACGTGCGGTGATGGTGAGCAGAAGGTCGTCGGTCTTGGTGAGAGTGACAAGGGCAGCTCCTGGCGCGGCGAGCAGGGCGGGGCTGAGCAGGTCGAGGGTTTTGCCGGAGCCCTGCGGGCCGATCACCCCGGCGGTCCGGTCCCACGGGCACCACAGGGCACCAGCCTGCGGTTCGACTGCCTTCCCGATCCGCCACCCGACCTGCGTGGGGTCGAACCCGCGCGAGCCTCGCTTCATCACCCGCGGGCGACCGATTATTCCGCGGAATATTCGGGGCCCAGTCGCCTCTGTAGCCGCGTCCACAGCCCGCCCTTTCATGTCCGTCTTCCCCTCTCGATTCGCTAGATTGCCGGGCCGACAGCGGGGCTGCCGCCCGGCTGGGCGGGGGGCTGTCGCCGCGGGTCGGTGTGCCCGGGGGGGTGCACCATTTCCCACGTCTGGTTGGGGGCCGAGGGGGTGGGCTGGGCACCACTCAGCAGCGCCTGTACCGACGGATCAGCCGCTGCGGTCATCTCCTGACGCAGTTCAGGCCACAGGGTTGGGGGGACCACCGCGGTGGTCACGATTTCGAGCACGGTGCGGATCGGGTTGGCGGTGGGGTTGTCGACTTTGTCGGCCAGTTCGGCGGTGATCGAGGCCACTGCCCCATTCCCGCTGGCCCAGGCGGCGACACCGGCCAGTTGCAGGGGTCGCTCGACCAGCTGGGCCGGTAGCCGGTTGACCACAGCGGCCCACAGGGCCAGGTGCTGCTCGGCGGCGGCCGGGTCGCCGATCATGCTCAACGCCAGGTCGGCCACGTTGGTGGTCTTGGTGGCGAGCGCCAGTTTTGCGGCGTCGACGGTGTCGAGGTGTGCGCCGCTGTCGGCGACATGTTGAGTGATCAGCTGGTGAGCGATTCGGGTCACCTCGTCCCGCCGATGCGGATCAGGCAGCGCATGGATGGCGGACAGGATGTCGCCCCGGATCGTGTCGGTCATGACGGCGGGCTGGAACCGGTCGGCCAGGTCACTGCGGCGGTTGTCGCGGCGCAGTCCATGCATGGCGGCTTGGACAGCGAGCGGCCCGTAACGGTCGAGGGCTCCGCTGGCACCCGTGGAGTCGTACCAGGTGTCGCCGGTGACCAGCACTTTCACCTGAGTGCGGTCCTCGCCGAGATGGTCGTTGGCGCGTTGCATCATGGCCCAGCCGGTGTCGGCCTGCTCGGTGTAGGCGAGGGTGAGGAAGGTGGCGTCGGGGTAGCGGCCGGTCAACCGGTCCAGCAGGTCCTCGAGTTGGCCGGCGGGTTGGACGTCGACCAGGTCGACACGGGCGGTGACCTGCACCTGGCCGTGGACGGTGGCCATCAGCACCATCGATTCCTCCGGGGTGAACCCGATCATGTAGGGCACGAGTTCGGTCAGTCCGGCCAGGCTGGTGACCCTGGCGACGGGAGGGTTGGTGTTGTCGTTCATCGCTGTTCTCCGTTCCTGTTCAGATCCCTAGACCCCGCGCCAGCGGCGGGTGAGGCGCCAGCGGAGCCTCTTGAAACCGGGACTGCGGCATCACCGGCGTGACCGTCTCCCAGGTCGGTTCCGGCCGCTCCTGCGGCAGCGGTAGTTGCTTGGGGCGTTTCAGCACCGTTTGCGGCACCCCGTTGAACGTGTCGTGGGCTTTGACGGTGCCCTTCACCGACAGCTGCTCACCGGGTTTCACCTGGTAGGCCCAGGCTGCGGTGGTGATCATTTTTGCCACGCTGTCGCCGCAGTCCACCACCAGCAGCACCTGGCTGGGGCTGTTCCACCGGTAGCCCTCGATGCTGCGTTTCACCGTGACGGTTCCGGTCATCGTGATCGGCTCCCCCACCGTGCCGACGTGCCGCTGGCGCGCGGCCCGCTCGGCTGCATCAAGGCGCTGCTGTGCCCGGAGTTGGTCGGCGGCGGCGTGTTCCTGCTGCCGGTGCCACGCGTTGACCGCACTGACCGCCAGACCCAAATGCTTGCGCGGGTGCACCACACCGGCGCGCAGGATCGCCGCCAGGTTAGCCTCGTAGCCGCCGCCTGCGGCCGCGAAAGCGGTGGTCAGGTCGCTGATGATTTGGGGCGCCATCTGGGCACCCTCGGCAAGCTTGCCACCGATCGTGGCACGCAGCTGCTCAGCGCGTTGGCTGTGGCCGCTGATCGCTTCGGCGACCAGATCCTTGCTGGGGGTCCGCTCGCCTGCGGTGCCCGCCGGTACCCAGCCGAGGGTTTCGTTGACCGCCCAGCTGTAAGTGAGCACCGAGCCCAGGTCCCAGTTGTGGCCCTCGATGCCGCTGCCGCGTTCGATCGCCTTATCCGCCTGTTCGGGGTCGATCAGTACCGGCATCGTTGACCAGCCCAGGAAGTCCTTCACACAGGAGCGTCCGACCTGCCGGGTCTCGCCGGTGTCCTGGTGCCGCACGATCAGCACGCTGGTGCGGCCGCGTTGGGTGTGGCAATGGTCACATTCCCCCGCCCGGATGCTGTCGTGATCCAGGCTGCCGTCCTCTGCGCCGGGCAGGTAACGCACCACGACACCTGGCCGGCTGGCCTGCTGCAGTGCCTGCTCGGCGCGCTCGGCGGTGTCATAGACCCCGATGCGGCGCGGCTGCCCTTCGTCGGTGTCGGTGGCTGTGTACAGCAGGGCGTAGCGGGGTCGTTGGTCGTCGAACAGCCATCGGATGTCGTCGGGGGCGTCGGTGATGTTCCCGCTGTCGGTCTCGATGACCCGGCGCACCGCGAAGCTGCCGGCCGGGGCGGGCACGGTGTCGACGGCGGCGATGAACTGCCAACCCTGATAGTGCGGCGGCTGGCCGGTGATGGTCACCTCGAAACCGTGCACTGTCACCGTCGGCGCACCCGGGGCTGGGGTGTGGCTGCGGGTGGCCGGGGTTGCGCGTACCGTGATGTCGCCGGTGTACCCCTTGGCCGCCGCGCGCTGGTTGAGTTTGGTGATCTTGGTGCGGGTGGCGGCCAGTTCGTCGGCGGACAGGAACCATGTCGTCGGGGGCCGCGGCGCCGTGGGGTCGGCGCGCATCTCATCGAGGCTGTGCCTCACCCAGCGGGCCACCGTCGCCGCCTCGGTGTCGACACCGAGGGTAGAGATTCGCACATCGGTTCCCTCGGCGAGTTCCACCCACCAGGTGGCCGCGGTGGTCGCATCGGGCGGGTCGATACCGGCCCGGTCGAAGGGATCAGCAGGGTTGGCTGGTTCTCCCAGTTCGATCTGCAACACGCCGGTGCCACCCATCTCGGCCACCAGCCGTCCGCTCAGGAGTTCTGCGACGGCCCGCACCTGCGCATCAGCTGCGTCGACGAACACCTGCTCGGTCGAGGGATAGTCGTCGCTGCGGCTGCCGGTTGGTGGTGTCGCCACCTTGGTGACGGTGAAGCTGGTCTCGTCCCAGCGGTATCCGAAGGTTTCCAGGCCGGCGCGGTAGGCGTCCCAATGTTCAGCGACGGTGGGGGCACGATCGAGCACGTCGGTCAGTTCGGTGAGGGTGTCGTGGCCCAACCGGTACAGCCCGGCGGCAGCCGCGACGACGGAAGCATCAGGATTGTCGATGCTGGCCGCGTACTGCTGGTCGGCCCAGGCGTCGAGGGCGACGATGCGGAGCGTGGTCAGTTCGGCTGAGGTGTCGCTGCGGGCCGGCACGTCACGCCGTGGGGTGGTATCCATCGTGTCCTCCGTGTTGGTGGGTGGGGGTGTGGCCCGGTCCGTACAGGTCGGGCCGGATGATGCGGCGGACCTTGCGGAGCCGGGTTAGCCCGAGCGTTGTTTCGGCCTGTTCGGCGCTGGCCATGCCTTTCATCCGTTGCGGTCCCCAGCGCCGCATTCCCCACGTGATGGCGGCCACCAGGGCGGCGGCGATGAGCAGTTCGACGATCACCAGCCACACTGTGAGCAGGGTCGGGCTGGCCCACTCCCCCGAACTGGTCAGTCCGGCCCCCGCATTACCGGCGAGCACGCCGGGCAGGCTGCTGAACAGGCTCTTCCCGGTCGGCCAGGTCCAGCCCCGGCCAGCGCTCCAGTTGGCCAGGCCGCGGCCGACCTGCACCCCGAGCACCGCCAGCAGCACCGTGGCGGCAGCGATGCCGACGGGGATCTCCCATGTGTGCGGGTAGGGGTCGGATCGTCTGCCCTGCTGCAGCATCACCTTGCTCCGTTCTGTGATGGGTTAGCTGTTGAAGCTGACGTGGACGTGGTTGCGGTGGGCCAATGTGGGGTTGGTGTTGCCGTAGGGGTGCCGGTAGGGGCGCCATCCTTTGCCGCCTGCCGGGTTCCACTTCTTGACGTCCCAGATGATGTATTTGACCTTCAAGGCTTTGGCGTGGGCCTGGACCCAGCGGGCGACCCGCCAGCCGAAGCTGTTGCCGGCCTTGGTCGACCATTTCGGGATCATGAAGTCGACCGCCAACCCTTTGCAGTGGTCGGAGTAGCTGCAGGTGGAGGACGACGAGGAGCGTCGTCCGCCCATCGACTTGATCTGCGGGAAGGCGGCATGGATGCAGCGCAGCCCGCGGATTGCGGTGCGGCGCAGGCCGTGTTCGGCGCTGGAGTGGGACGGTTTGCACACTCCGTCGAAACCGGGCAGTGGTGCATCCAGTCCGGGAAGGTCCTCATCGCCGGGCAGGCACTCGTCGGGGTCGGCGGCGTCGACCACGACGCCGCCCTTGCCGGCATAGGCCCACGCGTAATACAGCACGTCGTTGCGGTAGGAGATGGATCGGTTGTACGCCCACAAAGCTTTGATGACCCCGCTGGTGCCCTTCTTCACCCCGGAGGCGACCAGGTAGTGCGCGGCGGAAAAGATCGAGTCGGCGTCGTTGTGGATCTGCTTCTTGCCGTCGCCGTTGCCGTCCACGCCGTAGGAGGCGAACGTGCCGGGCATGAACTGCATCAGTCCTTGGGCGCCGGCGGAGCTGGTGGTGTTGTTGCGGCCGTGCCGGGTTTCGGCCATGCCGATACCGGCCAGCAGTTGCCACGGGATCTTGTAGCGGTTCGCGGCCGCCACATACAGCGCCTTCACCGTTGCGGGGATGGTTTGGGCGGCGCTGTGCAGCGACTGGTGTCGGGGCGATCCCCACTTGGGCAGCGAGAACCCCGTCGTGGGGCTGGTGGACAGGTGCGCGGTGGCGCTGCTGGGGTCGATGGCGCTACACGGGTCGAGTCGGACCTGCTCGGTGATGGCGGGCACGACGGCGGCTGTCCCGACGGTGATCATGCCGACTGAAGCCGCCATGATGAACAGCAGGACTGCTGCCACAACCCATGCGAGCGCCTTCATGTTCAGGCCGCTTTTTCCAGGGAGGTGTTGGTCCAGGTGAGTGCCCGTTCGGCTGGGTGCAAGATGGTTCGTACTTTGAACATGGCTTCGCCGACGATCCACAGGGCGCGGCCGGGGGCTTGCCGGCACCAGTCGGTGACCAGGTTGACGGCGACGTCGGGCAGGCCGAGCAGGCTGCGGAGTTCCTCGGCGAGTTTGACGTCCAGGCCGTGCACGATCTTGATGTCGTGCAGGTGCAGCAGGTCCTTGGCGATCGCGACCGCTTGGGAGTGGGCGTCGCCGACCGAGAGCAGGTCGGAGGGTTTGTGGCACAGCGAGAACGGGATGTCGCCGGCGGTGCGGGACAGCCGCAGGTCGGCGTCGAAACTCTTCACCGCTTCGACGCCGAGCCGCATCTGCTTCCAGGATTCGTCGCGGACCACGATCCGCATGTCGGCGGGGGCGGCCACATCGCGCATCGCCCGGCCCCAACTGTTGAGGCACATCAGCGCCATCCCGACCGCCTCGTCGCCGAGCACGCTGAGCCGCGACAGCGACAACGATTGGATGGGGGCGTTCCAGTCGATGCCGATGTTGGTGTGGTCGTCGAACAGCCCTTGCAGGGTGCCGGAGGTGAGTTGGCCCAGGGCGTCGCGCAACAGTCGGGTTTCGTCCAGGAAGTGCCGCCGGGACGCATACCGGCAGGTTTCGACCAGATCGTCGGGCGGGTTGTTCAGCAACTGCCACAACCGGGGGATGGTGGTTTCGGCCAGTCGGGTGTTGCCGTCGTCGTAGCCGGTCAGCGATCGCAGCGCGGCGTCGACGGCGACTTCTTCGGTGGGCCCGAACGGCACCGGGGATTGGCCGACCTTTTGTGAGCCGACCAGGCCGCGGATCAGGGTGAGCCAGCGGGCGAATACGACCGCGGCCCGCTTCTTGGCCTCCTTGGCGTCCAGCTGCTCCCATCCTGCTGCCAGCGGGCCGAACTCGAGCGGGTTGATCCGAGCCGGCAGCCCTTGCCCGATGGCGATCGGGGTAACGCCGACGGCGTGGCACAGCGGTACGTATTCGTCCTTGACGTCGCCCAGGATGAGGGCGCGGTAGCCGAAGCCGAACATGCGCAGTAGGAACGCTTTCACGGTGCCGGACTTACCCATGCCGGGTTTGCCGAAGGTGATCATGTTCGGGTTCGACACCGGGATGGCCTCATCGAGCACCCACCCGTTGGGGTCGGCGTGAAACGAGGCGCCGGAGAAGTAGTCGATGCCCATTTGGGCGCCGCGCGCCGGTAGTGACGGGTTGGTCACCAGCGGCCACAACACACCGGCCTGGTCGGCACTCATCCGGTACTGCAGCAGCGGCGCCGGCGCCGGGGACCAGCCCCGATCCGGGCGGCGCTCACCGCGACGGGGCACCGGGTGAAACAGCCTTTCCGGTTTCGGTTCCGGCTCGGCAACGGCCACGGACGGCACCTGGTGGCCGAAGTCGGCGAGCAGCCGGTCCACGCCGCGGCCCTCACGTCTGGCGGTCCGAGGGCTGCGGGTCATGCTCCTGCCCCCTTGCGGTGCAGGCAGATGCCGAGCGGGAGGTTCGCTGCGGCGAACCCGGCGTCTTGCGACATGTCCAGCCGGAGCGGGGCGAACCCGGCCCGGCGGATCGCCACGTCCAGGTGGGAGCCGAACTCGGTGATGTTCATCGTGGCCGGCACCGTCGCGCACGCCACCGCGTAGGGCCGGACCAGGGCGTGGCCGGCGGCCAGTTTGCTGTCCAGGCCGCGGGTGCGGGCCTGGGACTCGCGGTCCTTCGCCCGGGTTTTCACCCCGGCCCGGTCCCGCAACGTTTGCGACATGTCGGCACCCCATTCGGCGTTGCGGGCTTTACGGTCGGCGGCGGTGGCCTGCAGGATCGGGAACACCGTCACCAGCGAGCGCCGCTCCCCCGGCTGCCCCGGAGTCAGCACCGGCGCCAACGCACCCAGCACCGCGCCCCGGGCGGGTAGCTTCACCGCCGCCGAGATCGAATGCCACGAATCGTGGGCGTAGTGCCGCACCGCCTGTTCCGCTCCGGCCGGCCCGGCCTGCGCCCACGGCACGTCTGCGTTGATCTGTTCACCGTTGGCGCGACGCGCCAACGCCGCGACGATGCCTGCCCGGTCCCCCGGCGCGAACCCGGTCCGCACCGCGGTCGCCAACTGCGGCGAGGTGAGCCAGGTCACCTCCCGCACCGCCATCTGATTGCGCAGATGGGACTCCACTTCCGCCATCAGCATGTGCATCGCCCGGGCCCGGCCATCCACCCCGCGGCCGAACTCCTTGGCTCGGCGAGCCAGCCGATGCTCCGGCACCACGATGGTGACGAACGCTTCAGTACGGACACTGGCCCTCGACAACATGCCCGCCATGTCCCGGTTCACCCGCAGCGACAACTCCGGTGCCGCCACATCGGTGTGGGACGCCATCCACTCGGCACGCTCCGCGCCATCATCGGGGACCGAACGCACCTGCAGGATCAGCTCCGAGATCAACTCGGTGCGGGCGCAGGCGTTCAGCAGCACGGTCAGGCCGCGGCCCTGGCTGTCCCGCTCACTACTGTCGGCCAACGCCAATCCGGCATGACTGATCGCCGCCGTCGCGGCCCACACCCCGGTCGCCTTGTCCTGGATGATCGCCAGCCGCGTGTTGAACGGACCCTGCGGCGGCCCGTCATGCACCCGCACCCCGGCCGCCACGCCGGGCAGGTCCGGTTCACCCAGGTCCTCCGCCACGCCCAGCGCCGGCTTGGAGCGCCACCGGGACACCCGCAGCACGGTACCGGCGGTGAACGACACCAAGCCGAGCAGCCAGCCGGTCGCCGAGCGGCCACGCACCGGCACCACGGCCAGCACGAACACCACCAGCCACACCAGCACCGCGATGCCTGCGCTGGCCCACAGCCGCTCGTTCACCGCCCACAACACCGGCATCGCCGCCACCACCAGGATGCTCAACTGCACCCCGGTCAGCCCGAAGAACATGCCCACCCGGTCCCGGGTGTAGTCGCCATACAGAGCAGCCATCACGCACACTCCTTCCCGATCACAGCACCACCACCGCCGCCTCGGCCGCCTCGCCGGCGACCGCCCCCGACCCGGCACCACCACCGGAGGCGCCGCCGCCGGCACCGCCGCCCGAGCCGGTTCCTCCGCGCGCACCACTGCCGCCACCGGAGCCGCCGGTGGGCCCCGGGTCACTGCTGGTCGGTCCCGCGTTGGGCGGCTGGCCGGACTGGTCCTCGCCGCTGCCGCCTGTCTCGTTGCCGTTGCTGCCGTTGGCTTCCCGGTTGGCCCGGGCGGCCTGATCGTTGCGTCCGCCCTGGTAGTCGGGCTGGTAGGTGTTGTGGCCGATGCCGGCCTGGTTGGTGACGTCGCTGATCAGCGACGCGCCGCCAGACCCGATCGAGGTGACCAGCCCGATACCGGCGGAGAAGGCGGCACCGACCGGGCCGAGCGCGGACGCGGCCGACTGCACCACACCGGTGACTCGGCTGTTGGTGGCCGCCTCCGCCCCCTGTTCCCCTGCGGAGGAGCCGCTGTCGCTGCTTTCGGCTGCGCTGCCGTCATCGGCTGTTGTTGCTGACGGGTTGCCGTTCAGCAGGCCCTGCAAACCGCCGGTGGCCTGCCAACCGGCCCGCATCGCCGCCCCCGAGGCGGTGCCCGGGTCGATGAAGGCGAGCAGCTTGAACAGGGCCAGCGGCGCCACCACCGACACGCAGATGAGCACCGCCGCCGGTAGCGCGGTGCCGACGGTGGCCTCCATCGACCCCGCCTTCCCGGCCGCCACCCCTTCGGTGAACTTCATTCCGACCCCCATCACGATCACCACCAGCAGCGGAGTGGCCGCCGCGGCATGCAGCCAACGGAACGACTTCCAGAACCAGGCGGCGGTGGTCTTGTTCGCCAACCCGGCAGCCGCGATCGGCCCGGTGCCGACCAGCACCAGCAGTGCGGCGTTGCGGGCCAGCAGCACGATGAAGTGCGCGATCGCCGCCAGCCACACGAACAGGCCGAGTAGACCCAGGGCGGTCGCCACCCCCGCGTCGGTGATCTGCTTGCCGTCGATGTACTCCCACGGCTTCCAGTCGTTCCAGGAGGTGACGTTCAGCAGCGACTCCATCATCGAGCGGGTCAACCCGCCCATCCCGAGCGTCAGGATGACGGCGTAGGAGATCCAGGCGAAGCACACCAAACCGAACTGGGCAACGCCGATCAGGGCACCCGCCAACTGTTTGCCGTCGCGGCGGAATGCGGCCACCCCCAGCTGCACCGCCAGCAATGCGACCATCAGCACCCCGGCCAGCCAGAACGTGGCCTGGTACAGGTCGTGGCCCGGCCCGTTCTCCGACAGGTCCGGCGTCATCCAGGCATCCATGAAGCCCAACACCAGGCGCAGCACCCACAGCCCTGCCGCCCACACGCTCAGCCAGGCCGCCGTCCACGCGTCTGTGGCGATCTGAGCCGCGGTCGAACCGAGTTGGCTGAACGGATCCCACGGCAGCGGGAGGATCGGGTTGATCATCGCTGCCTGCCCGCCACGTCACGCCACGCCAGCCAGCCAGCCCCGGCTGCTGTCGCCGACCCGGGCCAGGCCGACGGCGCTGGCGCCGGCTGGGCGCCCGGGCCGACCATCCACCGATCCGTCACCCACACCATCCGGGCACACAAGCCGTACCCCATCCGAGCCTCGGCGTTCACCACCACCCGCACGTCCAGCAGCACACACGCCAGCACCCAGTCGGGACCGTCGACGCCTTTCACCATCGCCCCCGCCGGCCGGGCCGACACCAGTGTGGAGACGTCCTTGGCGTGCCCGGACTGCCGGGCCGAGGTGAGGAACGCCTGCACGCTGCGGGTCAGGTCCCACTCGGCGATGCCTGGGCCGCCCGGCGCCACCCACGCGTCGTGCACGTCGCCCAGCACCGAGGTGTCCATGGCTTCCAGCACGCGGCGCTCGATCGCCGCCCACTGGCCCACCGCACCGGCCGGGGTGTGCGGGAAACCGACCGCCACCTCGGCCACGCCCAGGTCGTCATCGAACGGCAGCGGCACACTCATCGACGCCGCGCCCTCGATCGACGACTCCGGGGTGAACGCCGCCTGCCGATCGAGGCTGGCCATCGGCGCGGCCGCGATCCGGTCCCGTACCGACCCGGCCTGCGGTGCCGCGTCCGCGGTTGCCGCCACGGTCGGCGAGCCGCCCACCGCGTACCACACCGTCATCCCGACACCGGCCAGCAACGCCACGAGCACCACCAGCGCGGCAGCCAGCATCGCCACCAGCCGGCGCCGATCCCACGCCACCGGCGGCACTTGCAACTGCGAGCCCCTTCGTCGACCAAACATGCGCAGCACCCGGTTCTTCCTAGATGCAGCCGTTGCCGAGGATGCTGTCCACGATCGGCGGGGCGATCACGTACAGGAACGCGGCCAGGATCACCACGAAAATGCCGATGATGCCGGCCTTCGACGCATGCGGCATGTTGAACACCCGGCCCGCGACGATCGCCCCGATCGCGATCACCACCCCGACGCCGAACAGGGCGATCACACCCCACAGCACGTAGCCGGTGATGTCGTCGGCGTACTTCTGGGCCCCCGGCGGCGCCTTCGGACACACCTTCATCGGCACCAGCAGCGGTGCCGCGTGCCCCACTGCCACATGCGTCGCTCTCACAGCCGCGGCACCCATCATCGAAATCATCGTCATCACAGAAGTCCTTCCACTTGGTTCAACACACTCACTCCCGCCGCGCGGACGGCGGACGGTAACGGATCAGGGGTCAAGCCCGACAGGGCCAACTGGGCATCGAACGGGACACACACCAGCCGGTCCCTGGCCCGCAGTTGGCGCACTGCTGCACTCGCCGACTGCTGCAGCGGCCGCGGCCAGCGTCGGCCGGTTCCCACCAGCACTGCGACCATTCGCTGCTCACCCACCAGGCCAAGAGCGGAGTCCAACCGCCGCAGACCAGGTACCGTCGCCCGCGCCACCAGCACTACCGCAGCGGCCGATCGAGCCTGGTCGGACAACCAGCTATCGCTTCTCAGCAGCGCGTCGACGTCCCATGAGCAATCGAGGAAGGTCCACGCTGTGCGCTGTCCGACGGCCGGCGCGGGTAGGCCGGCCGGTCCATCCACACGGTCCTGTCGGCGCTCGATCACCAGCCCGTCCCGGTCGCTGCGCACCCAGCCCTCGCCGACCTCGCCCAGCTCGGCAGTGCTGGCTGCGGCCAGCCCCGACGCCGACGCCGAGCAGCACTCCACCACCCGCGCCACCCCTGACACGGCCCCTGCCAACGACAACGCAACCGTCGAGGTACCCACCGCAGGCGCGGCGCCACACACCAGCACGACCCGCTCGGTCGTCCCCACGCTGAAGCCATGAGCGGATCTGCGGATGGCGGGTTCGTGAACGCTGATGGGTTCGTGCTGACCGGTGGGGAGCGTCGAGGCACGGCGAAAGGCACCGGCACCTGCAGCCCTGTATGCCCTGGCCAACTCGTCGACGGCCACGATCTTCCCGGTCATGCGATCCTTCGCATCTGTCGCAGGCGCATGGCCCGGCCGATGGCGGCCGGGCCTCGGCGCGCCAGGCCGATCTTCGCGTTCTGGATCGTCACCAGATCGTCGGCGAGCAGCGCAACGCGGGCGGACAACGCCACGAGTTCATCGATCACGCTTCGCTCGCGGGAGATCGTCTCGAGCATCTCCTCAGTGCTGGACGATTGACTCATCGTGGTCTCCTCTCATATGTCTTAAAGCCCGTTCTTCACCGGGTTCTCGGACAAGGCCTGCTGTCCGCGTGGGGGCCGTGTCAGGCGCTCTGTCGCCACTCGATGTGAGACACGGCCAGCGCATCGATCGACCGCCTGACACGCCTGCGCACGGTGCGACCGCTCAGCCCGAGCGACACCCCGACCACGTTGGAGACGCGATCACCCAGCAGCGATCCGCCGGCCTCGGCCGTGGTCACCGAAGCCGAGGCTGTGAGCACGTCGAGGATCAGCAGCTCGTCCTCGGGCGTGATGGCGCCGTTGCGGACGCCACGGGTGAGAATGCCCAGCAATGCGTCCATGTCGGACTCCTGGGCGACGGTGGCGATGTTCATCTCCTCTTCGCCCAGCGACAGCTCCGGCTCAGGCATGAGTTCGGCGAACATGGCTTTGCGTAGACGGCTCACCAGGTACGCCCACACGTCACGGGCACAACCCGGGGTGTACTGCTTGATCTCCAACCACAGCAGCGCGGCGACATGGTGGTCCGCGTCTTGGTGGTGCCGATACTTGCGGGCCAGGACGCACGCCGGACCGAGCATCAGCCATGCCAGCACGCGCGCAGCGGCGGCGTCGTCGTCGCCTTTCGCCGATGCCGCGTGTGCAAGGCTTCGCAGCACAATCTGGCGCTGTTCCGCCTCGGCGGTTCCGATCCACCGCCTGAGGGTGTTGGGGTCTGGGTTGTTGATCACGGCAGCGCACTCGGACCAGGCTGACCAATGGCTGCGCAGGAGTGCGTCGACTTCTTCAGAGGTCAAGTCGAGGGCTGCAGGGACGCCGGCGTGGCGATGAATCGGCTGGGCCATGCGATGGCTCCTTCCTGGGTTGGTGCGACCAGGAAAGAGCATCAAAAGCATGTGGCCATAGAGGTCACCGGTTTGCCTGTGGATACCGTTGCAGCATCCACAGAGTTATCCATACCCCCTTGTCAAAGGCACGTCCCCTAACGTCCCCTAACTCGCCGGGTGAACCCCTCGACAGGTGGCCCTTCGCTGATTATTCCGCGGAATAATTTGGGTGGTCAGGCAGCACCAGGCGGCAGGGTCGCGGCGGCCGTGAGCCAATTATTCCGCGGAATTAATTGGGTTGGCGTTGGGAGGCGTCAGCTGGCCTTGCCTCCCTCGGCGAGCCACTTGTGCGTGCGCAGGATCTGCTCCGCGCGACGTGACAGATCTGGTGGGGGTTCTCCGCTGTCGTCGCGCCAGGTGGCCACTCGGCGGGCCACAATTGCGGCGGCGCCAGCCTGACCTGCGAAGGCGAGCACGGCGGCCAGATCGAGTTGCGGTGTTGCCTCGTTCGGGGCCACCCGGCTCGCCAACTCGGCTGCGTAGCGCGCCAGGTCAGGTTCGTCGGCGCCGAGGGCGATGGTGGAGACGATATGCGCGACATCGACGATGGCGCATTGGAGGTGCTGATCCAGGTGTGTCTCGGATAGCCACACTCCGACACGTGAACGCATCGCGTCAAAGGGAGGGCCTGTCACCAGTTCGAGCGCATTGCAGAGATCCTGAAGTCCGTGCCGGCCGCGCGCCTCGCCGCGAAGGCGCAGTCTGCGGAACAGGTCGGCGTCGAACAAGACGTCCTGAAGGGCATAGAGACCAACGCCGCGCTGGGCCGCCTGCGGTGCCTTCATTGCGTCGGGAAGGAACGGGTGGCCGCTGTCTGGATCGATACCTAGCCAGCTGCGCACTACCGACATGTCGCGCCGCACCCGCGCATCACTCAGCCCGAACGCGTCTGCGACCTCTGCCGTCGTGGCCCCTTCGGGGCGAGTGCACAAGAAGGCAACCAACTCGGTGTAGTAGCCCATCCTGGCCGCGGCCCGGGCTGGGTCGCCTCCGCTGCCGACACGGACTTTGATGGGGCCGAGAACCTGCACCCTTGGTCGTGCCGAGGATTGTCTGCGCCACTGCTCCAGGTCGTCATCGAGCGTTGGGTCGATGGCTTCAACGCGGGCGCGCACATGTGCGGGGACCAGCGGTGCGAGTTCCTCCAGGTCGAGTTCGGTGTTAGCCGTGCGGGCTAGGTAGGTGTCGTCCGGTTCGGGCAACACCGAGCTAGCGTCCGGCTGCGCCGACGAGCGCGGCAGTGTCAGGCCGGAACGCAGCGCGCCGGCTGCATTCGCCATGCTCGCCCACGAGGGCTCCGCGGCGATGGCCGGTTCGGGCATGGGCTCGCCTTCCTCGGCGCGCCCCGCTGCGATGAGTGCTGCGCAGCCTCGGGCCTCGTCCTCGGTGAGTCCGTTGACGACGAGATCAAGACCGAGCTGAGGCGCGAGCAGCCGGCCGTCGTCGGTGAGCCGCATGGTGATTCCGCCGTGGCCGTGCGGATCGTCAACGATGACGACAGCTGTGGCTGTACGACGGGGCTGGTCGGCGATCAGCTCGGTGAGCACGTCCAGGTCGTCGGCTTGAGCGTTGCCGCAGATCAGGATGCGGCTTGCCCAAAGTTCGTCGCCGGCAAATGTGACGCGCGCCGTTTCCAGGCTCTGCTGGCCCTCAAGGCGTTCGTTGATGTGGATCGCTGCCGCCACCTGGTTGGGGATGATGTCGGTGGACGCCGGGTGGTGCCGGATCCGGCCCGGGTCCAGCGCAACCAGTTCCGGGCATACCTCGAGGCAGTCGATCTCCACGTCCCGTGCCCAGGGCGACACCGCAAGCTCGGTGCCCAGGTAACGGGCCAGGTCGGCGGCGTAGGTGGAGTTGCCGGTGAAGCTGATGATGCCGAACGCCTCAAGGTTGATAAGCCGCCAGCCGCTGCCGTCGGTGCCGAGGCAGACCAGCTGTGGCCATGGTGGTGGGCTGTCGGACTCCAGTGGGCCGACGAGGTCGAGGTCAGCGTCACGATCGACACGCCACACTTGGGCGTCCTCGGAATCGAGGCAGGTCCAGGGCTCGCCCAACTGGACCGAGTGGGCGAATCGAGCAGTCAGGTGGTGCTCAGTGACGTCTACCCCTACCAGGGCCGGTATCGGGTCCGCCGCTGCCTTGAGGGTGGCGACCAGCCGCCGCAAGATGGCGTCGATGGAAACGACGATTTCCCCTGTCGGCGCGCCCTGCTGGTGCAAGGTCTTTTCCACCGGAGCCAAAGCGGGGTCGGGGGTGGCGATGGTGCGTCCGGGGCGTCGAGTGCGGAACTGTACGGCGCGGCGGCGCCGCAGGGTGATCCACAGACCGCCTGCCAGCAAAGCACCGGCGCCGGCCAAGCCGCTGAGAAGCCAGGCAGGACTCTGGTCGGCTGCCGTGGCCGCGGTGGTGTCGTCGGCACCCTGCGAACTGGTCGTCGCGCTCGGCCCAGAAGTGCCGGCGGTGGCCGACGGCGTAGCCGTTTCGCCCGGCCGGTGAGTGCTGGCTGTGGGTGTGTCAGCTTTGGGGCCGGGCAGCTTCGGAGTACTGGTCTTGGTGGAGCGCTGGTTCGGCTCGTGCCGGCTGGTGACCGGCTTGCTGGCGGTGCTGGGGATGGTGATCTTCCAGCCGGGGTAGATGAGGTCGGCGTCGCTGAGATGTCGCCCGTCGGGCTGTGTGGTCGACTTCGAGGCACGAAACAGTTTGGGGTAGTTGGCGGCTCGGCCGGTGGTTTCCAGAGCGATCTCGCTCAGGGTGTCGCCGCGCTTCACTGTCCAGGTTCGTTGCTGTTTGGACTGGCTAGGTTTGTCCGCCCTCTGGCTCTTGACCGGAGCATGCCTGGCGGCGTGGTCGGACGGCACCGACACGTGCGCCGGTGCTGCAGCAGGAACTGGCTGTGGTTGAGCCAGGGAGGGGGCTGCAGCGGTCATGGTTCCTGCAGCGACGAACAGCGCGGCGGCCGCGGCCACCAGTCCTCGGGCCATTGATTGGGGCAGGCGTAGCCCGCGAATCTGCGGCACCGGCAGGTTGCGAGCGCGGGAGATCAGCTCGAGGGCGACGGCGAGGGTGAGGATGGCCCAGGCGATCCAGCCGGCGAGCTTCAGCACGGTGAACAGCAAGGTGCCGTCGTCGGGGCTGGTGAGTGCCTGCAGGAGACCGTTCCAGGTCCAGCCGAATCGTGGGGCGCCGATGTGGTTGACGGCGATCAGCAGGCTGGGTAGGCCGACCAGGATGGTGGCCAGGCCGAGCAGGGCGAGCAGGCCGCGCAGGCGGGTCATCATGGGTGTTCCTCCCCGTTGAGGGCGCGGGCGATGCGCACGGTGGCGGTTGATCCGGTCACGGTGATGCTGGGGATGCCGATGATGGACAGGAACCGTGTCTGGTACTGGCTGGTGGCCTCCACGACGAGGTTTCCGTCGACGATCTGCGCGGTACCGGTCATGCCTGCGCCGCGAATGTAGCCCAGCGCTGCATTCTTGGCGCGGCCAGCGGTGACGGTGACGCTGTGCCCGTCCGCCATGTAGGTGTCGGTGGCGACCTGTTGTGCGGCGGTGCGGGCGGCTTGGCCGGCGATGTCGCTGGCTTGCCGAAGGGTGGCGAGTTGGCCCGTCAGATCGACGGCGACACCGATCAGCACCGTCATCAGGGTGATCGTGACCAGCGCCCAGACTGTGACCACCACCCCACGCTCGTCCCGGCAGCGTTCGGTAAACTTGCCTCTCATCGCCGCCCCCTGAAGGTGTCCAGCGGGCTGGTCATGGAGTACTCGGCCCGGTAGTTCGGCAACCCACCGGGCAATCCAGCCAAGCCGGACACGTCGACGTCGCACGCGACGGTTACCGACACGCTGGCTGGGGCGCCGACGGGAATGTTGAATCCGCTGGTGTCCACAGCCACGCTGGTGCGGCGGCATGGCACCTGCTGGTTGACCAGACTGCTCGCGGCGGTCCGAGCAGCAGCACTACGCGCTTCGCTGGGTGTGCGAGCGATCGACGCGCTTCGTGCGGCGTCGGCGGCTGCCGATTCGACGGCCGTGCGGGCCAATGCGATCCGCCCCGCCAGAATCAGCACCAGCAGGAACATGGCGATGGCTGGGACGAGGATGACGGTTTCGACCGGAATCGAGCCGCGGTCGTCGGCAAGGTGTCGGTTCATGGTCCGGTCAGCCTCTCGACCTCGACGTTAGCGGTGTGAGTGACGGTCGGAGCGAAGCCGGTGATCAGGCTCAGCGGGGTGCCGGTCACGGTCACCGTGACGGTGGTGGCGCTGCGGGTGCATCTGACCTGCACGTCGTGAATAGCGGAGGTGACCCGGCGGGCAAGGTCTTCGGACGCTTCCCGACAGGCGGCGGTGGAGCCATGTTCGGCGGCCGCCGCGGTGGCGCCGGTCTGGGCGATCGTGATGGCGGCGCTGCCGCCGTAGTAGTACATGGCGGCACTGATGATCGCGACCAGGAGACCCAGCAGCGCCGGAGGGAAAACCAGCAGGAAGGCGACCGAGGCCGACCCCGTCTCGTCACGGATTCTGCGGACGAAACGAGTCACCGTGCCACCGGTCCGGGCAGCCGGAGTAGCGCGACCGAGGCCGACCCGGCCTTGGTCGCGCTTGCTGCGCATCATGTCTGTCACGGCTACCCGTACGTGGTTTGCTCGCGGTTTCCCGGTCAGGGCCTGGGGATCGCGGCGATCAGGTCGGCGATGTAGCCGCGGAAGAAGACCGTCACGCCGATGGCGACGGTGGCCACGACAGCGAGGATGATCAGCTTCTCAGTGGTCTCCGAGAAGCCTTGTTCGTCACGCAGCCGACGGTTCAGCACGGTCCACCATGCGGTGAGCTTGGCGCTCAGTTCGATAGTCATGGGGTGTTCCTCCTTCTTTCTTGGGGCTTTCCTTTGTTGATGGTTGCCCGGCGTTGGGGTTGAGGCTTCTAGTGGACGACGAGGTTCATGATCACGGCGACAACCACGATCAGGGCGATGCTGAGTCCCATCAGCGGAACGGGAATGCCCATGCGTTCCCCGATCGCGTTGGCCTGAGCCAGCTCGGCGGTGAGGCGCGCCTGCCGCATCGAGCTGGACCTGCTCCTGAGCGTCTCGTAGACCTCGACACCCTCGGCACCTGACAGCCGCATGGTGTCGGCCAAGTCGTCCAGGTCGGGCAGTGCCAACTCGACAGCCAGCTCATGCAACGCCTCGGCGGGCTGAGTGCGGGCGAAGTCGCTGCGGGCCAACGCTTCACTGATCCGGCGGAATGGCCAGGAATCGCCACGCAGGGCGGCGTCCTCGAGTGCCTGCCGGGTCGCAGCACCGCCGGATTTTCGTTCCAACGCGACCAGGTCGATGTAGCTGGCAAGCGCGCGGGAAAACTCCGTTCGAGCCTTCGCGGCGTTCTTCTTGACCTCCAGGTTCGGCACGAACCACAACAGCACCGCCAGGATCAGCGTCGCGGCCGCCGGCACGTAGAGCGTGACATCCACAGCCATTGACAGCAGCAGGCTCAACAAGGGAACGATCAGCAAGGCCGCGCCGGCGTGCAGCAGTTTCTCGCCGTAGAAGACATGCACCGGAGTGCCCAGTAAGGCCAGGTCCCGGGTAGGGGCCTCGCCGCGTAGCCCCGATGGGAGGTGCCGCTGGCCCCATCGGCCGACCCGGCTGGACAGCGTTTCATCTGCCGGTGATGGGGTGGAAGGTCTGCTGGGGCTGGTCAGGCCGGGACGGAGTCGGGCCATGACATCGCCCAGGTCGGGATCTGCGGGCAGCAGATACCAGACCAGGAACAGCACGCCGGCACCGGCCAGCAGCCCGGCCGCGATCCACATCTGCAGCAGGGTCATGCCGGCCCCTTCCCGCGCAACTCGACTCCCATGAAGCGAGGCGGCTCAGGGATGATCGAGAGCCGCCGCATCCACCACAGGCACCCGGCGTAGCAGGCCAGCAGGACAGCCAAGATGATCTGGCCGACTGGCGTGTGGTAGGCGGACATGATGTTGCCCATCAACCCCAACCCGGTCAGCATCAGTAGTGAGATCAGCGTCACCTGGCGGGCGATGGCCCGGGGCTTACTGCGATCCGCCTCAACCTGGCGGCGGGCCCGCACATCCTCAGCAACTGACTCAGCCAAACCGCTCAGCACCGCCGCCAAACCTTCGCCACGAAGCTGAGCGCCCACCATCAACGCCGCACAGACCAGATCCCCGGTGGCGTCGTTGAGATCATCGGCGAACGCCCTCAAGGCCGCGTCGGTTGGCCAGCGTGCCCTCAGCCGTGCCACCAGCCTGGTGACCTCGGGTTTGATTGGCTCGGGCACCGAGCGCAGCGACACCTCCAACGCACCCTCCAACGCCTGCCCAGCGATCAGCACCCCGGCCAAGCTGTGGGTCCATTCCGACATGGCCTCCAGGCGGGCGATCACCTTGCCCTCCCCCGACACCATCAACAGTGCAGGCAAGGCCAGCACCGCGATCGGCAGCACTGCGATGGCGATCCACCAGCCGGTCACCAGCCCGATCACCCATCCGGCAATGAAGGCCGCCACAGCCGCCCAACGCACCGCAGGCGGTGTCTTCGCCCAACGGCCCGGCTTCCTGGCCTGGCGCGGCCGCGCCGGCGCCGGCGGTACCCGCTGAAGACCGGCCCACATGAGGCACACGCCGGCCATGAACAGCACCCCGGCCACTGCGGACAGGAACGCTCCGGTGCTCACGATGCCGCCTCGGGACGGTTCGCGAGGCGTTCGTGTTCGAACCGGTCCAGGTCGAACCCGGCGCCGATCAGGTCGACCATGAGGTCATCGGGCCGGGTGTGCGCTACCCCGCATTGGCCCGGCACCCGACGAAACACTTGATTCATGCCGTAGCCGCGTGGCCGCTCACCCGGCGTGATCTGCAGCACCTCCGACACGTAGCGAACCTTGCGTCCGGCTGACCCCTGCGGCCCTTTGACGATGTCGCAGCCGAGCTGCACGACCAGGTCGATCGAGTCGGCCAGCTTCGCAGCGACCGCCTCCTCGTTCATGTTCGGGCCGGCCTCCATCGCACAGGTGACCAGCTTGCGCATCGTCTTGGCCGCGCTAGCGGCGTGAGTGGTGGACAGCGACCCCGGCCCGGACTCCATCAGCTTGACCATCGACCACACTTCCGGGCCGAGGATTTCGCCCAGGATCTGCCGATCCAGCCGGAACCGGAAGGAGCTGCGGATCTGCTCAGCGGTGGTACGCGAGCCGGCCGAGCGGCCGTTGGCGCCACGCTCGCCGGAACCCTCCCGCGCCTCCCACGGAAACACCATGTGGTGCTGCTCGGGCATCTCGTGCAGGAAGAGTTCGTACTCGGACTCGAAAGTGCCCAACACCTCAGAGGGATCGATGGCGGCGCACAGGGCCCGCAGGAACGTGGTCTTGCCGGCACCCTGACCACCGGCCACCACGATCGACAACCCGGCCCGCACCGCGGCCTGCAGAAAGTCAGCCATCGTTTCGGTGATGCTGCCCCATTCGACCAGCTCGGCCAACGTGACTTGTCGGATCCGATGCCTGCGGATCACCACCGAAATCCGGGCGGTATCAAGCGCCGCGGCTAGCCGTGACCCGTCAGGCAGGGTCAGGTTCAGCGATGGCTGGCTGCGGGTAAAGGAGCGAGGATTAGGGGACCGTTCGGCAAGAAACGCGATGAACTCTTCCAGCTCCTTGTCGGTCTCGGCGACCGCGTCGCCGGGCCACAGCGTGCCATCGGCGTGTTCCACGATGACGCGATCGCAGCCGCTGATGAGAATGTTCTCGGCCCGTTCGTCGTCCACCAACGGTTGCAGACGGCCCAGCCCGAACACTGCGTCGAACACCGCTTTCGCCAGCGCCTCCTGCTGCGCCAACGAGTCGGCCTCAGCGCGCCGCGCCAAAGCTTCGGCGGCCCGCTCGTCGAGCAAGGCGCCGATCAGGTCACGCCCCTCATCCTCGCGGCGCTCGACACTCCACTGGGCATCCCCCATCCGGTCCGACAGCCGGCGTGACACCTCGGCCCGCAGCTGCGCCACCAACTCCCAATCCATCGGATTCGCCGGCGCCGCAGGCTGAGCATGATCTACCTGGTCAGGATCTACCTGCTCGGCGCGCTGCCGAATCTGTCGCGCCTTGTCCAGCGAGGCGACTGGCGGCTCGATGTCGTCGGCGTCGCCGCGGCCGTAGCGGAATGCTGACCGCACCCGGCCCTGCCCGACTCCTGATCCGCCGAACACTGGCAGTTCCAGCGGGCTCTCGTGGTCTTCCTCGGGAAACTCGATCGCACTCATGGCTGCCCCAGCCCGTCTCGCACCAGTCGTGCGAAGTCGGCATCCTCACGCATCGGCCGACGCATCTCGCCCTCCCCGTACACCAGGTCCACGCGCACCCTTGTCATCGGTTCTGTGCTGCTCTCGGTCTGGTTCGTGCTGTGCTGCGGCTGATCGGTGCTCATGGGGAGACCTCCTGGCGGGTGCGGGCGGCGATCATGCCGCGAAACAGTTGGGTGTCGCGGCGGGTTAGCTCAGTGAGCGACCCAATCGCCTCCGCGCTGCGTTGAAGGCTGGCGGCGTAGGCCGAATGTCGAAATGCCCGATCCGCCGCTTTCGCGCCACCGAAGCGTGGTGCCGGCTTGTCGGCACCCTGCGAGTACACGGCGGCTCGGGCCGGATCCCAACCGACGGTGGCGGCCACCCCCAGTCCGAGTGTTTTGGCGACCTCGCCTGCCCTGTACGGCTGGCCCTCACCAACCAGCAGCAGCTTCACGTCATGGCCGGGCAGCACATCTTCCGCCAACGACTCCGCCCAGGACCGCGCCGCCACCAACGCCGGCAACGTCGAACGGGTCACCAGCAAAGTCAGATCCGAATGGGCAACCAGCTGGCGAGGCCAGCTCGCCAACCCCAGCCTGCCACCATCCACGATCACGTCCTGGCCGTCAGCGGCCACCTCCCGCAACGCCCGCAGCAGCGGCTCCCACAACCGTGCCAAGCCAGGAGCCTGCTCATGAGAGCGTGAGCCGAACAGGATCGACACGTCGGTGTCCGGCACACCCATCACGATCCGTGGCAACGCCTCAGCCAGCAGGCCGCTACGGTGCGCCATCGCCAAATCCACCAAACCGGCATGATCAACCTGCCCCCGGAAGTAGCCGGCCGCCAACGCTGACGAACCCGCGGGATCGGCCTCCACCAACACCACCGGACGTGGCCAGCACAACGCCAACCCCAACCCGGTCGTGGTCACCCCGGGCGAACCCGCCGCCGACACCAACGTCACCAAAGCCATCAGCGTTGCCTCCCCTACCGCTCGCGGGAGTCCAGAACGACAGCCACCTTGCCAGTGGCGGCTCGGGCCGCCAGCTCGGCCGACTTGTCCTGCGTCACCAGCACATCCACCACCGTCTGGGTCTCCCCCGGCGTCACCCGCACCACCGTGGCAGTAATCACCGCCGGGCTCGGATTCTTGTCGCTCACCTCACCGCTCGGGCCGGGTGTCTGCACCAAACGAACCTGATCGCCGGCGCGCAACGGTTCCGCCGGCATCAAGCCAGGCGCGACCGGGATACCCACCATCGACATCCCCTCCGCCGGCTGCACCAAGTCAGTCACCTGACTCGGTGTTAGCAAGGCGCCAGCACTCAAGTCGACAGCCGCCGAGCGGCCTACCATCGACGCCATCTGGTCGCCGGGCACCGTCTGCACCGACGGATCCACCGTCACCCGCACCCGACCCAACGCCGAGGCAGGAATGATCGCGCCGCGCTGCACATCAGCTCGAACCACCACCACCTCCACGCTCGTCGAGGCGGCCGACCACAGCCAGACGCCCGCCATCGCCCCCATCACCAGCAGAGCGACACCAACCACCAGCAGCAGCGGGCGCCGACGCAACCGGGGCGACGTGGCGGCAGTCTCATGCGGAGCAGGGCCTCCCGCCGGCGGCACGGCCTCCGATGCGGCCTCTTTACCGTTCCTCTTGGTCAGAACGCTTAACGCCACGTCCTCATCACCCCTTCTCGTGATTCAGCGGACCCTGATCGCTTGCAACTCGGCCACCACATAGCGGTAGCTGGTCGACAGCGGCACCGGAATGTCACCCGATTCGCCATACCCCGACCAGTGCGCCACCCAATGCGACGTCGCAGTGATCGTGTAAGTCCCCTGCTTCGAATACGTGTGGCCACAGGTCGGCGACGGATAGGCCGAGCCGTCGGCCTTCACCATCCCCCGCTTCCACTCCGTTCCCTTGCCGCACGAGAACTTGGCGCCATCCCCCATGTCCCACGACACCGACGACACCCTGGCCGTTAGCGACATGCCCCCAGCCGTGATCGTCACCGGTCCCCAGGTCGTCGCCGACGGATCATCGGCCCACAACCACACCGGCAAACCCACCAAACCCATCGAGTTCGGACCCTTCGCCAACGGCGTTATCCCCACCGTGATCGGCTTCAACTGCACCCGTGCCACAAGAAGCCGCGCCATCTGCTGGGGTGATACCTGAACAGCAGGATCGTTACCCTGACAGAGACCCGGCTGCGGCGGCCCACCATCCTCGCCCGGAACCTCGCAGGGATAACCACCAGGAACACCCACGCCATTCACTGGTGGAATCACTTGATTCCCGCCGCCGCCGCCACCACCGCCACCACCGCCGCCGCCGCCACCTATCAGGTCGGTGACGTTGCAGTCTCCAAGTTCGCCGCAGTCCTTCTCGGCATGTGCGACCTGCGTGGATGTGAAAAGGACCACCGCTGCCAGGATCGCGCCGCAGATGACCCGCCTCACGAGCCGCACCGTCCATCCACGGTCGCGATGCCGTAAACCCGCCAGGTGTGGGACCCTGCGGGCTTTCGCACTGAGTACTGGCGCAAGTTGAACTTCGGCGGCTGATCAGTGTTGGCGAGATTCCCTGACTTGTCTGCAACTCGGATTGCCGACTGATCTCGACAAACTGTGACATGCACTTCGAGCCCGCGTTCGCTGTGGTTGTCTACCGCCTTCGTAGCGTTGAGCGACAGAACTCTCACATCGCCCTCGTAGTGCCACCCCTTCTTCTTCAAGGTCATCATTGCGCCGACGTTGTTCGGAACCATGTCCCCACCGAGGTACTTCTTGAACTCGGCTCTCATCTGGGCCTCGGTGTACTTGGACGGATCGGCGCCAATCCGCAGTGACGTCTCTGAGTAGCCGTGCACCGCATCGATCGCCGCCTGCTGCTCTGCGCTCCAGCTCGACGCCGGCGTGGGCGAGCCTGAGGGGGTGGGTGAGCTGGTCGCTGACGGAACTTCAGACGAGGGAGGCACGACGGGTGTTGCAGTGCAACCCACAAGGGCAACAATGGCGGCTGAGGCCACTGCCGCGGTTCGTAGACGTGCGATCGACATAGAACCCTCCTTCACCACCCTTTCAGCCGTTGACGGTGACGGGTTTCGGACAACTTCTACGTAGAAGTGGGTTCTAAACCTGGGGTGGTGTGACGAGAGTACAGCGCGAGCGACCGGATGCCGGTCCCGATTATTCCGCGGAATAATCGGTCCCGAGGCCGGAGCTGCCCGGCCATTAGCACGGGGTTCATTGACCGCAGGGCCGCACCTGACCGTCCAATCCCCGGCGCCGAATCTTCGGCGGGCGGTCAACGACTCAACGATGCCTGAGACGGCGACGACGAGGGCGTCCATTGGAGGCGGGCAGTCCTCGCCGACTTGGGTGGGATCTGGGCGTGGGCCGCAGATCGCGCCAAGGGCGGCCACTACGCCGGTCCATACCGGCCTGAGATGCGAAGGTTCTTTCTGGACACTGCCCTACCCGCGGCAGACGACAGCACACCCCGCCGTGCCAACGCTGAGGGGCCCATCACCCCGCGTCAGAAGCCCTTCGGGGAATCGAGTTCGGAGAGCGTAGCCGAGCGACCGGCTTGGACCGCAGCGCCGTCCTCTGCCGATCGCGCTGTTGGTGCTTGAACGCATCCTTTGAACAATGCAGGAAACTTGTTCATGCGCTGTGTCGCGCGTGGATGGTGCCGATCGTGGGGATTGGCCGTAATAGGGCCTCGACGTCAGAGGCTTGCACCCTGATGAGTCGGGGACCGAAGCGGCGGGCCGGCAGTTTGCCGACTGTGATGCGGCGTCGGAGGGTGTCAACGCTAACCCCGTAGATGGTGGCTGCCTGCCGCAGCGAAAGCCATCCTCGCGGGCGCTGGCTGCCCGCCGTTTCCCTGGTGCTGCTCATCGCGTCTCTCCTGGAGGTGATGGTCGGATACCGCAGATCCCGGGGGAAATCTCGCCTGACGTGCGTGAAGCCTCGTGTCCGGCCATCACCCGCGGGAACTATGGAGACATCCGAGCAGGAGCATGTGGCCGTCGATGTCACCGCCTCCTTCAAACCAGCCGCAAAAGGACGCACACAAGGGACTGAAAGACCAAGTGAAAGCGACGTCCCCCAACGTCCCCCAAGTTGTCGGAAAGTCCTACTTGACTGGACCCAACATCCTCCCCGGTCACCACGATCCAGATCGCGGCCATACTCGTCGCTCCACCCGCCGGCGCTGCGTTCGGCTGAATTTGCCGCCACCGATCCCACCTGGTCAGCGGCTTCACCCACGGCGCCGGCGCACTTCACCACACTCAGCGGGCCACGACAATGTCAGCGCCTGTGCCCACGCCGGTCGAATTCTGACCCCCACCCGGCGGCCGAGTGTCGGCTCGCCCAGTTGCGCCAAGCACAAGTGCGATCAAGGGTGATGATCGAACTTGTCGAGATCCATCCGGTCATGGCCGGCCGATGGTCGAGCTTGTCGAGATCCGTCCGGATCTGCCGATGACAGTGTGGTCTGCGGATGCATCCCAAATAACAAGCGCAGCGTCCGCAAGCTGATCCCGAATCAACAACTCCGCCCGATCAGATCTGCTGCCACACCCTCGGCGGACGCAAACTCGGGACTAGCTATGCGATGAGGTCGATGCGCGCTGCTCCCGGCTCGCCCGGAGGTCAATCTAGAGTTGGATCAACGCCACGGGCTACGGGTTGTTGACTCCTCTTCTAGGCGGGCCCCCTCCAAGTAGCCACCAAACGACAGATGACTGGGTCCTCGCCCTCGAAAGGCGCCAGCCCCCTATTCTCCTCGCAAGACAGCACCTTTCCACCATGTTCTACGATCTCCTCGCGAACGAGGTCTGGCCGCAGATAGTTGCGGAAGTGCTTTTCGCCGTAAGCATGCATCGTCCGCGCGTCGTCCACTGTGCGGAACTCGAGGAATAGGAGGCCGCCCTGACCGAGGACCGAAGCCGAGATCTCAAGAAGATTATTCCGTTCCACATTTCCAGTAGCATGAAGCAGGAAGCGCGCGTAGCAACTTGTGGGGACGTCTTCGGCGACTGACAACTCAACCTTAGTGCGCGCGATCTCAAGATCAGCTAGATCGAGCACTTCAAAGTGCGCGGGATGCCCCCTCGTCGTTGCCTCGCGACGTGCGATTTCGATGGCTTCAGCCGAGCAATCGAACCCTGTTACGAGATGTCCGAGCGAAGCGAAGTACATCGAGTCGCGGCCAGTGCCGCATCCGAAATCAAGGACCTGGCTACCTTCTTCAAGACGCTCAGCCGTCCATGCGGCAAAGGGTGACTCATGCAAAAGGCTCTGAGGCCCGCGGTTAGCTCGATAAAAGGCGTCCCAATATGAACGAATTGATTCGACAGGCACTTCAAGGTCCACTAGAAGCTCAGAAACACGAAGATGCCGGAGATGAGGCCCGAAGCGCCGAGAAGCCAAAGCATCAAGCTGTAGAGGAATAGGCTGTGGCCACGCCCAAATGTGCGACTCCGGATCCAAGGGTCTTTCTTTGAAGGCTCCTCAGGCACGTCATCGAACCAAGGGTGCGCGGGTAGTTGCGCAAGACGCGATATTGTTGCAGCGAAATAGAGGGACGAGACGTAGAGCAGGTAATACCGCCCAATGATGCTCACACTTAGGAGAGCTAGGGGCGCTATGAGGACCAGGATTGCTCCACCAAGGTGCACGACCTCAACACTTAGTGCCTGATTCTCCTGGTTACGATCGAGCGCGAAACCAAAGACCACGAATACGGTTGTGATGATTCCAAGCAGCAGCGCGGTGGTCTGTTGCACGTGTGTGTGAAACAGGCGAAGGGCGTCGTACATCTCTTGGCGAGCTTCGCTAGCAGCTTCTCTCATATCCGGCTCAGGCGCCCCTGCTGTCACGAGAGGATCGTAGGACCGCTGGCCGGCCAACTGTCGTGCGAGGAGCAATCGTCCCAAAATGGCTAAAGCCGCGGGCCGTGCCTAGCGCAGACCGCACGATCCACCGAGGACGACCGATGACTGGAGTACATCGCCGACCCTGCTTTGTGCAGGTGCCATCAGGCCAGCCCGTCGGTGTAGCCAACTCTGCAGTATTCGAGGGCGCTGCTGGCCCCTTCTGTGCAACATCTGCCGCGGGTCGGCCGATAACCTCCGGCCGGGGCGTGTGCGCGACCTCATCCATCCACATTCGTGCTGGATTGCCGGGCGCAGGGCGGGTCGGACCCTTCCCAGTAGGGAACGTCGGTTGAGAGGCGATGTCTGGCGCCACCGGTGAACGGAAGGAGTCGTTGGTCGGTCGACGAGCGAGCCACGCCTTTCGGGTAGGACACCTGTCCATCAGACGTCCCGATAGGCCGATAGAAGACCTCTCCAATAGGACCTCCTCTCTCTCACACAGAATGCTGAGCCAATGTCAACGATTACCCATAACCTGAACTCATGACCGCGACCCCCGACTCCCGCTGGCAGGCCGCTGCGCGACACCCTGACTTGGAGACCGCGCTCGCTGAAGATGATGCGGGCACCCTCCTTATGGGAAGTCCTCTCCGGGCTATCAGCGATGACGCTGACGTCGACGAGGATGTTCGGTACGTGTCGGGGCTGCTGGCGACGGTTGCGTGGTTCATGCCGAACGGCAACGACTGGACCAATCCGTACGGCCCTTTCGCTACGTTCGGCGATAGGAGGAGTCCCATTCCTGCAGACTTCACGGACGCGGACATCGCGGTGTTGGCTGATGTCGCGGAGCTCGTCCCTAACCTCATCCTTCGGAGTCGCATCCTCGACGTCATCGCGATCGCTGGAGAACCCGCGCGTCGCGCGACTTGGCACGCAGCGCAGCTTCAGGCCCTGGCGGACCATGGGGTTACCAGTGAGGCGATGACCCACTCAGCGGAGCAGTGGGACCGCGGGCTTGCCGTCGGTGTTCGTTTTCGTGGCGTCGCGTCGGCGCAACTCCAGGAGATCGAGCGCCAACTCGTCGAAGCTGCAACCACATCCTCCGACGGCGTACTCGCGGTGCGCGCGGCCCGAATGCTGGGCGACCATCGGCTTGGGCGCGACCATGCCGGGGCGATCGCGGCGCACCTCGCAGCTCATGCGGAAGGCCTCCAGTCAATCGTCGCTCAGGACACCCTGGAAGTCGCAGCTGAGTGGTATCGGCGTGCGGGCAATCCAGAGGCGAGCGAGGACGCGACATATGCCATAGTTCAGCGACTAGTCGCAGAGGCCGAAGCTTCTGAAGCGCTCAGGGCGTGCGTCCAGTTGGAGATGGCGCTCAAGGTTCTTCGCACGTTGCCACGCACGGCCCGCGAGCGGCTCGGAGCGGCTGACCTTCCAGCCGAACTCGCGCGCCGAATCCGGGAGAGCGGCGCCGCGGCGGTCGGTCAGATGCACGTGTTCACAACAGAAGGCGGCGACCTCAGCCGCCATGTCACTGAGTTGCTTGCCGCGATCCGTAGCGACGATCCAGTTGAGTCGCTTCGGCGGTTCGCCGGCATACAAGCCTTCGCGAGCCTGTCGGCAGCTAGGACGGAAGCAGAGGAGCGCGAGCAGCAGCACCCCCTCTTGTCACTGATCGGGCGGCGAACGTTGAGTTCCGACGGACGCACCGTGTACCGCTCGCCTGCCGACGAGGGCGCCACGATTTTCGGCGAGAAGGCGTCAACTTGGGAAGAAATGATCCAGCAATTCCAGCTACGGGTCAACCTTCTCGGGGGCATCGTGCTCCCGAAGGGTTGGAGACAGTTATCCACCGATCACCGGCTTCACATCGGCCACTTCCAGGCACTTGCTGCCGCTAGCCCCATCGTGCCGAGCACGCACGAAGGGATCTTTGCGCGAGGGCTCCACTACGGATACAGCGGGGACTTCGGAGCCGCGGTGCACCTCCTCGTACCCGCTATCGAGGCACTTGTGCGGTTGCACCTCGCGAACGCCGGCGAGCGCACGAGCGCGATCGGCGCCGACGGCAACGAGAACGAGATTGGCCTGTCCGCGCTCATGGAGAACGAGCGGGTCGTCGACATCTTCGGAGAGGATCTTGCCTTCGAACTTCGCGCATTGCTCTGCGGGCCCATTGGCCCAAACCTTCGCAACGAAGTCGCACACGGACTGATCGGCGACTCGGTGTTCTCATCCGGCGCCAGCGTCTACCTCTGGTGGCTGACGCTCAGGCTCGTGTTCATCCCGTACTGGAACGCACTACACGATCCAGAGGCAGCTGAAGGGCGCGAACCGGCCGTTCCAACACGGGAATCGGAGTAGGTCCGCCGCGCGACATGCCGGTTGCCCGCGACTTGCCGACGAAGGCATCGAAACGCACCACACGCTGCAGGACCTCCTCCGCCCATCTCAGGCTTTCGCCGCACATCGCCACGCTCGAATGGGCGGCAGGTCGACCGGTAAGGCGACCCACTGGTGCCCCGTGAAAGTCCCAGAATGGCTGTAAGTGGGCCCCGGTGCTGCGCCGCCGGTCATCCGACTTTGGCGCGGTGGCGAGGGTAGCCTTTCGGCTGGCTGCCACCCGAGCGCAACCGCCCTCAATGCCGCTCCCGGCTTGGATCGTGACGATGAATGCACGGCAGGATAGCCTTCGGGCGAAGGCGCCCAAGAGATCGAAGGTCCTCCGTGCCCAACCGCCCAGAGATTGTCTGCATCTGCGGCTCGACCCGGTTCGCGGGCGACATGCTCGCAGCGAACGGCGACCTGACTCTTGCCGGTGTCCTCGTCGTCGCACCAGGCATGTTCAGCCATCGTGAACCAAGCAAGAAAGTCACCGATGAGCAGAAGGCCGCGCTGAGTGAACTCCATCTGCGGAAGATCGACTTGGCCGACCGGGTCCTTGTGGTCAACCCGGGCGGGTATGTGGGCCATTCCACGAGCCGGGCGCGAGCCGTTCCATAGGCGGCAGGGCTCTGATACATGTTCTTCACTAGGAAGCGCCTTGGCCCGGTTCGGCCACCCATGCCGCTCTCTAGCCAGCCAACCCAAAGATTCGGCTGATCGGCAAAGACTTCAGCCGCATCCCGGTTCAGCTTTCCCAAGTCGCTGAAGATGTTGTCGAAGTCCACAAAGAGCACAGATCGAATCGGTTCTCCGCCGTCCATGGCCGTCCCTTCAGCTGGATTTGCAGCATAGGGCGAGATCTGCGCACCCGCGGCGCATCCCGGAACGCGCGGTTCTGCCGCGGAGTTCGCGGTTAGTCGTACCGACCGGCTGGGCGCCGGTGAGCTGTCAGAGCCGGCCCTCAAGCGTGTGAGTTCGACGGCTGGAGCCCACCGAGGCAGAGTACTCTAGGTTCCGGCCCGCCGCACGGGACTAGGAACCTAGGATTCGGGCAGAACCGAATAGAACCCGTCTTAGGAATCTTGCATGCTGAAATCGTTGAGGGTGCGCAACTACCGCACGTTCTCGAGTTACTCGATCAGTTTCCGCCGCGGTGCTTATCTCATGGGGCCGAACAATGCCGGGAAGTCAAGTCTGCTCACGGCGCTCCGACTGTCCCAGACGCTGCTTCGGCATGCCTGGAGCAGGCGCTCGTCGCAGGTCCGTGAGCACAGGGATGCGACATATCAGTGCTATCCAGCCACCCTGCGGGACTACCCGGCGCTCGCAGAGAGCGTGCGCCACGAGTTTGGGTCGGAAGAGACCACCGTTGAACTCACCTGGGACAACGGCTCCCAACTGATCGTCGTTTGGCCGGATGGCGACGCCGATGAGGAACCGTTCTTCTACTTGCGGCGTGGTGATGGATACCCAGTCACCAGCCCTACACAGGCACGAACATGCTTTCCCCGTCTCGGGATCATTGCACCTCTGAGCCCTGTTGATCACTCGGAAGCGCTCCGGGATGAGCAGTACGTCAGGTCGAGCGTGGAGTCGCGCGTGGCAAGTCGACACTTTCGCAATCAGCTCTACCAGGTTGCCAGGCAAGGCGACTGGCCAGACTTCGTCGAGTGGTCAGCGCCATGGATCAGCGGCATGGAGCTGGAACGCCCGACCCTTCGCTACGACGAGGGTGCGTACCTTGATGTGTTCTATCACGAGGCCGGAAGTCGCGTCCCGAAGGAACTCATCTGGGCCGGCGACGGCGTGCAGGTCTGGTTGCAGGTCCTTTACCACGTGTACAGATCCCGGGACTGCGCGACTCTCGTCCTCGACGAGCCTGAGGTGTTCCTCCACCCAGACCTCCAGAGGCGCCTTGTGGCGCTGCTCGACCAGAGCGGCAAACAGGTGATCATGGCAACCCACTCTGCGGAGATCGCCGCGGAGGTCGACGCCGCACTGGTGGCGCTAGTGGACAAGTCGACGACGTCGGCGCGGCGAGCTAGTTCGGACGCGCAGCTCGAGACACTCAGCCAAGCGATCGGGTCGGGTTTCAACCTTCGACTGGCAAAAGCACTGAGGGCATCGAACGTGGTATTCGTCGAGGGCCAAGACATCAGAATCCTGAGGATTCTTGCGCAGAAGCTCGGGCTCGAACGCGTCGCGACAGAGGATGGCATGGCGATCATTCCCTTGGGCGGTTTTTCGTCATGGGATCACGTGCCCGCATTCGCCTGGCTCACCAAGGAACTCCTACCGGGTGCAGTCACCATTTCGGTGATCCTTGACCGCGACTACCACTCTGAGAATCAGGTGGCGCGACTTGTGAGCACTCTAGAGGCCTCTGGCGTTAACGTGCACGTCTGGGAGAAGAAGGAACTCGAGAGCTACCTCCTGTCGCCCGAGGTGATCTCACGGGTGAGCGGTGCGAGCGTGCCAGCGGTGGAAGTGTTGCTCGACGAATGCGCGGAGAATCAGCGGTACCACGCCGCCGCGCAGTTCGCGGCCGAGCATCGCCGAGACGCACCGTCAGCAGAGGATCTAGCCACCGTAATTGAGCGGGCACAGAAGGACTTCGATGAGCGTTGGAAGATTCAGTCCTTCCGGTGGTACCGGGTCAATGCAAAAGAGCTTCTGTCTACGCTGAATGGCCTCCTGGCGACCCGCAAGCTCCGAACGGTGTCGTCCCGGAAGCTCGCCTTGGAACACCGTGCTGAGGATATCCCTCGCGAGATGGCATCACTCTTGGCTGAACTCGACTGCCGTTGAAGGACCTTGGCCGAGTAGGACGACTACTGCACAGCCCAGTGTCTAGGACAGTCACGAATCGCCGGTGGATCTCAAGGCCGATCGCCTCCTCCGCTAGATACCAAGCGGATGGGAGAAGGGTAATCGGTGGTCCGCTCCGTTCTAGCCCTCAACCTCGGGCCCGCAGGGCGCCCCGGACACCGGACCCATCCAATCATGCCGCTGTGGCCAATCTGATCGTGGGTTCAGCTGGATGTCGGGAAGTCCCGCTTGAAGCGGATCGCCTCGACCGTCTGATCTACCCCGTTGTGGTCCGGGATTTTCGCCAGCCGGCTGTGGACTGCCTGTACAACCCGAACCAAAGCGCCAGCGAGGAAGACGAAGCCGAGTACCGCGCAGGCACCCTTCAGAGTGTCTGCCGACAGTCCCCAGATTGGGACGAATGTTGCCGTGAAGAGCGGGACCACAAGTGCAACACCTATGCCGAGAAGGCCGAGCGACTCCGATATCCGCCGCTGAAGGAGATACCGGGCCTCAATCCCGCGCTGGAAGCTCTCCAAGTGCCCTTGCAGTTTGTCGAGCGTCACTCGGACGACAACCTGATTCACATTCTGATCGAGTTGCTCGACCTGGATCTCTTCACCAGGAACATGCGCCGTGAGCTGCTCACCTGAATTGCCGACACTGGCGAGGCGATTCTGACGAGGCAGCCCATCACCGCTTGGCCGAGCATCCGGGCTGGGACTCTGGGGACCACTCATGGACCCTCCCGCCTCTCTCGGAGATACAAGAGTGACTTAGGCGGACCCATTGAGGCTAGGGAGTTCACTCGATCGCTCGCCGTCTCCTACACCTAGTTCAGCCCGTACGCGCGCATCTGCCGCCGTCCGAACGGGCGATCCTGCCGAGCAGTCGGCCCGGGGAAGGCCTGATTGTCTGGCACGTGCGACAATCTTCGACAACGTGGGGCCAGTTGGGGTATCCGGTAGCTACAACCTGCCGCTCCTCGCCACCCTCACACCTCCCCGCGGCCGGCGCTGATGTCCGCCAACATATCTCGCACTTGCCTTGCTGCGTCCCGCAACCGCTCCGGCGAAATGTCCTGCGACTTGCCGTGAACAACGCGATTACGCAGGTCGCGCAGCAGGTTCAGGTCCATGAACTGTTCGGCCGAAAGCACTCCTTGCTGACGTAGCGTGCGAAGTTGTCCAGCGAAGGATGGGTGGGTCGTGCCCTCCGGCTCTGCAATCTCTTGAAGGAGGCTCTCGAGCAGCACCCACTGGGTTACGAACTCGCCAACCGCGCGCTTACGCCTTGCATCCTCGCTGGTGCCAACCATCGTGGACGATCGGCGCGCCGGATGGCGTGCCGCGGACATCGCCTTCCTGTACGCGCCGTACCGCTCTCTGCTGCCTGACAGCATGAGGTCGGCAAGCTGGTCGGCGACGGGTCGGCGCTCGAAGTCCTTCTCGAGGACATCAACATACGGCCCCACCGAGGACGCCGTCGCGAGGTGCTGCTCAGCCAGATAGTCGAAGAGGACGTCTGTCCTGCCTAGGCTTGCATCGGTAAGGTCGACCCCCAGCCCCGCCAGGCGCTTCCGGATGAAATCGGCGAGCTCGTAGTGGTCGCGGAATGGGGATTCGGCGTTGGCGATCCGTGCGTCCCCGGCTTGCTGAAGCTGCTCGAGAGCGATCTCGCCGGCAAGTACCAGACCGTTCAGCTGGTCCAGGAGCGCGTACTCCGACGGTGACAGCCTGCCCTCAAGTGGCTTGTACACCAGGTCGTGTTCGACCTCGGACCAGGCGTGCATTAGCACGGACGCGACCTGGATCTCTACAAGTGCTGAGGCATAGCGTGCCTGACCCGCACTTAAGTGCTGCGCAGGCAAGAGGACACGGAAGTGTCGGGCGCCGTAGCCGGAGAAGCGCCGTCGGTGGTTGCGGGCTTCGTCAAGCTGGACCTCTCTGGTCAAAGACTGATGACTGTCAATCCCCTCTGGGTCGGCAAGCCCTTCCGGCTGAGGGAAGGCTCTCATGTGACGAACATCGAACGTGTCGCGGATGACTCGCTCCGCCTCCTCCATCTGGCCCGGAAAGTAGAGGGCGACGCGCACGCCGGCGAGATCGGCGATGTCTTGGCTGATTTCCTGCGCAGATCGGTAGTGCCTGCGCCGGTGCCGGTCGCGTAGTTTCTGCTCCAGTCGATCCATTGACTTGGCGCGACTTGTGGCAATGGCCCGCAGACCCGCGCTGCTCAGCTCCGCCTCCATGATGCCGCGAGCAGTCGTAGCCACCGCTTCCCAGAAGTCGAACTGCCTTTCGTACTCGGTCACGAAGTCCTCAATGACTCCCACGGTGCCTACACCCCGTTCACGCGGTTTACATGTCGTTGGGAGTCTATGGTCCACGCCGGGATGCGGAGTGGCGATTCGGCTGAAGCGTCCCGACCACCGTCCCTCGGTCTTGCCGGCGATCGAATCTGCTCACTCGACTGCGGGGACGGGCCCCTCGCCGCCAACGCGCGGGAAGTTCCTCGATCAGTCGCCCTCGCTTCCGGCCCACATCGCACGTCCAGAGTCGTCGGCTGATAGCAAGTCCCCGACGCGTTCAATCTTCAGGCCGCCTAGCTCCGGATCACGGACTTGAAACCCGGTGCTTGTGGCGAAGGAGCCCCTGAGTGATATCGCGACTTGATTCGGGTCCTCGATCTCCTCCCAGCCGGGATCTCTTAGCAGTGGGATCTCACTCTCAGGAAGATGAGAGATCAGAATCTCATTCCCATTCAATACATCGACAAGCCCGCGGCAAATCGACGGAGTGAACTGCCCAAGCCAACTTCGGTGCAAGACTCCATACTCAATCCGGAGCTCATCCATAGCTCGCAGGGCCCTCGCCCCTCCGGGTTCGGCAACCACCGCCCAAGGTACGGGGTTGACCGAAATCTGGTACTTCGCGCCGACTTCCATCGGGAGGTTCCCCTGGTTCCAGAGCTGCTCGAACAGGGTCACGACCTCGACGTCTTCGTCGGGCGCCTCTCGACGCGCGACCGGAAATCTCTTGATGTTGACCTGGTCGCCCGCGTTGAAGCCTGCACGAAATCCGAAAGAAACCTCAGGCCTCAGATCCGTCCAGAGGATCGGGATTGTGAGTTGTTGAGACCACAGGGCTGATTCGGCGTCATGAATCAGCATCAGCGACACGCCGAGCGATCGCGCGTACTGATGCACCGAAGCGGCGAAGCCGGCTGAGCAGATCAATATCCCTTGGGTCGCCCCCACGTCTCTTGAGAGCTCGGCGAAGGCGCCGACCGCATTCACGTCCGCGGGCCGCGACCAATGCTTGCAGTCGATGATCGTCAGCATGTCCCGATCCTGCGCCCGCCACCTGATCTCGACGTCGACCTGACGAGAGATTCCGCTGACAACCCCGCGAATGCGGGTGTTCCAAGCCACAGAGGCATCGGGCTGAAGCTCGCGGGCGATCTGCGCCGCAAGCTTCTCGTACCGCTTCCACTCAGCATCGCCACCGCTCATGGACCAATCTGAGCATAAGGACGTGCAGCGCATGATCCCGCACGCCGTGCGTCTCGGGCAACGGCCGAAAAGCTGACGCTGCAGCCCTCGCCGCTCAGTGCCCATTGAGCACGGCAAACCAGGGACCCCCCAGGCAGACGCTCGCGCCGATGCGGTGCGGCGTTGCCGAGGCACACCCGGTCGCCGATCTCACCAGCTAACGTCCTCATCTGCCGCGGTGTGCGAGGGTAGCCTTCGGCTTCGGCCTCCCGAGCACGACCGCCCTCTTCTGCCGCGGTGTGCGAGGGTAGCCTTCGGCTTCGGCCTCCCGAGCACGACCGCCCTCTTCTGCCGCGGTGTGCGAGGGTAGCCTTCGGCTTCGGCCTCCCGAGCACGACCGCCCTCTTCTGCCGCGGTGTGCGAGGGTAGCCTTCGGCTTCGGCCTCCCGAGCACGACCGCCCTCTTCTGCCGCACCCGGGGCGGATGACTCTGCCTGGCGTGGTCCCCTCGTCTCTCACGAGGCAGAGTCTCCGGGCGCGCCAGTGGGGTCGCTACATGTGCTTGCTGTCCGACTCCTGGCTTGTCCGGGTGTCGAGCTTCCAGTTGCGCGCAGCCACCCACACGATGGCGATCGTCGTGGCCACCTCGATGACGGAGAAGTACAGGTAGTGCAACGTGGGTGGGGTCCCGAAGACGAGGGTGGCCAGCTGGACCAGGGTCATCACCGCCGCGGCCACGATGCTCTCGATGCGCGCGAACCGGTGCGCAGCGATCCGGGAGATGAGGACCGACGCCATGGGCACGGTCATCAGGATCGCGGCGTAGAGCAGGAACTGCTGGTCGATGACCAGGCCCCCGACGTTTCCGTTAAGGAACCCTTGCAGGTCCTTGGGGTACATCAGCCCGAGCAGGTCACAGTAGAGGTAGTTGAGGATGGCGAACAGCCACAGGGACGAGACGACCGTGCGGGGGTCGGTGCGGGAACCGTCAGCGGGGACAACCGGCGCCAGGTTCGTCATGTGGATGGTCACAGCAGATCCCTTCTTAGTCTGTAAGATACATCTTAGGACGTAAGATAGGCGTCCGCAAGGGAGGTGGGACATGCCCGCGAGAACGTCCAAAGAGCCACTCAGTCGCGAACGCGTCCTCGACGCTGCCCTCGCAGCAGCCGACCAGGACGGTCTCGGCACGCTGACCATGCGCCGTGTGGCGGACGAACTCGACTGCGAGGCGATGTCCCTCTACTACTACGTCAAGGACAAGGCAGGGCTGCTCTCCGCCCTGACCGCCATGATCATCGACGAAGTCATCGCCGAAACCCTCACCGACCCATACCCAGAACCCGACCCGGCCGAACTCGGCGGAGTGCCCGGAACCAGCGCCACGGACTGGCGGACAACGATCCGCAACCGATGCCTTGGCGCCCGGCGCGTGATGCTCCGCCACCCCTGGGCCCCCGCACTGGTAGCCGCCGAGTCGAACGTCCCCCCACGGACGATGAAGATCTTCGAAGCCCTCGTCGCCACCATGATCCAGGCCGGCTTCGATTTCGAGATCGCCCACCGGGCCATCCACTCCCTCGGCTCGATGATCCTGGGCTTCACCCAGGAACTCTTCGAACCGAGCTCGACCGACCAGGGCACCACCACCGACGAGATGATGGAGCTGGCAGCGGGCTTCCCATATCTCAGCGCGATGGCGATGACCCAGCCGCACAACCAGACCGACTCCCTGAGTGTCTGCGACACCCAGGCCGAGTTCGAGTTCACCCTCACCCTCATCCTCGACGGACTCGAACGCCTCCGACCCTCCCGCTGACCCTCACAACCCAAGCCAAGGCCGGCCCTCGGCGAAGCCGCCCGCCACACGCGCAGGAGGACTCATCCCGCGCCCCCTTGAGCAGTCGTCCCTCCACCACGTCCACACGAGCACGACCGCCCTCTTCTGCCGCTCGCGACCAGCCCGGATGATCCTGCCGATCATCGCCTCTTCCAACTAGCAGATGGATCGGATGAGCGCATCACAGACATTTTGCTCGTCCCGACGGCGTCCCGCGGCATAGGTGATGGTCGCACCAGGCAGGGCAGTCAGAGTACTTGAGCTGTTCGCCTCCGACTTGGCGGCAGGTGGCTGTGGAGGAAATAGGTAACTCCCTTCGGTTGGGAGTGCTTTCGCTTGTTGCCCATATGTTGCCCACGGGGTGAAAGCGAAAGGCGTTCGGACTGGTGTATTACCTAGTCAGAACGCCTTTGAGCGGTGGCTCCCCCGCCTGGACTCGAACCAGGAACCTACGGATTAACAGTCCGACGCTCTGCCAATTGAGCTACAGGGGATCGCGCCTGAACGCGAGAAGAAACGTTACCAGACCTACCCGGCGATGTCGTATTCGCGCCGTAGCCGGGCCAACTCGGCCTCGGCTTGGTCGGCCTGCGCGACATCGAAGGGCCCGCCCTGACGACTGAGCGACCAGATTAGGGGGTGCCGATCGTCGTCCAGCCGGCGGCGCGCGACGATCATGGCGGCTCGTCCACGGCTCAGTTCGAACCGCTGCTGCACCACGATGCTGGCCCCCACCCGCTCGCGAAACAGGTCGGGCAGCGACCCCGGCTCGGTCAGCACCACCTCGTCGTCACCGCCACCCACGAGGGCCCAGCGCAACCGGCTGTCCTTGGCGTCCCATCCGCCCTTGTCGATGTCGTGCCAGCCGACGAACCGCCAGCCGTCACGCGTCTGGATCGCCAGCCGGTCGGGCAGTCCCACCACGACGCCGTCGGCGCCGCGTGCCCACGCGAGCACCCGCACACGGCCCCCGATTGCCTCGCCCAGGCTGCGAAAATCCTCGGACGGCAGCCCCGCGCGATCGAACAGACCCATGCGGCCATACTGCCAGCAACGGCCGGCACCCGATCAGGCGGCGATGTCGTCGAGCAGCCACCCGCGCAGCCGGCGCAGTGCCCGCGCCTCGTGCCGCCGCAAGGTGCTGAGCGACATGCCGATCGCCTCGGCCGCGGCCCGCTGGTGCAGCGGCGGTTCGCCGTCGAAGCCGAACCGGCGGCGCACCACCTCGTTTTCGGGCCACGGCAGCGAGCCGAGCAGCCGGCCAAGTTCGGGGTGCTCGTCGAGTTCGGACGGCTCGTCAGCAGCGATGTCGATGAGCAGCGGCAGGCTCGGCCCCACCCGGCGCATGCGGCCCACCCAATCGGCCGAGCGGCCCAGCAGCCCGGCCAACTCGTCGTCGCTGGCCGCTCGCTGCAGGTCGGCGCCCACCTCGTCGGCCAACTGCCGCACCCGGCCGGCCCGCTGCAGCGTGCGGACGGACTCGGGCCCCGACTGCACCGACGCCACCGACGCGTCGTGCACCCGCCGGCGAATCCAGGGCGTGGCGTAGGTGCTGAAGCGGTAGCCCGCCCGGCAGTCCCACCGTTGCACCGCGTCAGCCAGACCGAGAAAGCCCTCTTGAAACAGCTCCTCGAGCGGTGCCCGGCTCTGACGTGCAACCTGCGTCGCGATGCACTGGACCAGCCGCACGTTGGCTAGCAGAAACTGCTGCCACGCCAGCCGTCCCTCGCGTTCGATCTGCAGCAGCTCGGCGTCCGAGGCGAACGCGTAGTCGGCCCGGCTGATCAGGTCACCGGCCAGCAGGCCGGCCTCAATGGTTCTGGCCAGCCTGATCTCGTCGGCGGCCCCCAGCAACGTCTCTGTCGTCATGCATCCAGACGATGGCGACCTGCTGTTGCCCAGGGTGTTGCCCCCACAAGCCTGGGTAGGCAGCGAACAGACAACACCGTTTCGGCGCCCCACTCACAAAACGTCACAAAGCCGGGCCGGCCGCCCGTTCGGTGAGTTCACGGCGCTGCTTCTCGAACTCGAGCAGGGTGGCGAACATGCGGTTGTAGCTCGGTTGATCGTCGACCGGATTGGTGCGCTGCAACTTCGACTTCAGGTTGGCGATGGTGCGCGACACGCTCAACAGCTTCAGCTTGGCCACATACTCGGCCGCGTAGGTGGGGCTGGCCGGGCGCATCAGCGGCTCGGTGGCCAGTGCCGCGATGACCTGCACCGCGGTGGGGTCGGCCGCCGCCTGCACCACCGGCTGCGGCCAATCGCTCGCCGGCGTTCCGGCGGCGAGGATCGCTTCGAAGATCGCCCGGTAGGCGGGGTGGGTGAAGTCGTCGACGGCCGTGTCGTTCCAGCCCTGCTCGAACGCCTCGGGCGCCCGCACCATGAGCCGCAACGTGCCGCGCTCCACCTCGAGGCCTCGGTCGCGCGGGTTGGGCATGGGCAACCCCAGGGCGGGCTGCTCGTCGGGCGGCGGCGGCTCCGGCTCGCGGTGTCGATCGGACGACGGCGCCACCTTGCGCCGCCCCGCACGGGCCACCTCGCGACGCACCTCGTCGACGTCGCTGCCGAGCATCTTGGCGAGCTCGTGAATGTAACCGTTGACCAGGGAGTTGTCGCGCACGCTGCCCACCAGCGGAGCGGCGGCGCGCAGAGCCTCGAGCCGTCCGTCCACGCGGTCGAGGTCGAAACCGGCGATGGTGTTGGCCATCACGTAGCGGTACAGCGGTTCGCGCCGGGCGACCAGCTCGCGCACCGCCGCGTCGCCCGACTGAATGCGCAGGTCGCACGGGTCGAGCCCGGTGGGTTCGATGGCCACATAGGTCTGCGAAATGAAGTGCTGGTCACCGGCGAACACCTTCAGGGCCGCGGCCTGCCCGGCGGCGTCACCGTCGAAGGTGAACACCACTTCGCCCTTCAGCGCGTCGGACGACCCGATCAACCGCGACAGCAGCCGGGCGTGGTCGTCGCCGAAGGCGGTTCCGCACGACGCCACGGCAGTGTCGACGCCCGCCAGGTGCGCCGCCATCACGTCGGTGTAGCCCTCGACCACCACCGCCTGGTTCTTCTTGGCGATGTTCTGCCGGGCCAGATCGAGCCCGTACAGCACGTTCGACTTCTTGTAGACGGGGGTCTCGCGGGTGTTGATGTACTTGGCGGGCATGCGGTCGTCGTCGAACAGTCGCCGGGCGCCGAAGCCGAGCACCGACCGTCCGGCGTCACGAATCGGCCAGACCAGCCGGCCCTGAAAGTAGTCCCAGCCGCCGCCCTCGCGAATCAGGCTGGCCTTGACCAGTTCGTCGTCGCTGAACTTGTGGCCGCGCAGGTGTTTGGCCAGGTCACGTCCACCCATCGGGGCAAAGCCGACGCCGAAGTGCTCGGCAGCGTCGCGGTCGAAGCCGCGCTCGGCCAGAAACTGCCGCCCGGCGACTGCCTCGGGGGTGCCCAGTTGGGCGGCGAAGAACTCCGCCGCCAGCCGGTTCGCCTCGAGAATGCGCGACCGCAGCCCCGGCTCGACCCGGTTGCCGCCGCCGCCGTCGGTGAACCGCAACTGCACGCCCACCCGGTCGGCCAGAAACTCCACCGCCTCGACGAAGCTGGAGTTGTTGATCTCTTGCACGAAGCCGATGACGTCGCCGCCCTTGTTGCAGCCGAAGCAGTAGTAGAAGCCGCGGGTCGGTGTCACCCGAAACGAGGGCGTCTTCTCGTCGTGAAAGGGGCAGAGCCCCACCAAAGCTCCCCCGCCGCCCGGACGCAACGTGACGTACGACCCCACCACGTCTTCGATGCGGCTGCGTTCGCGCACGGTGGCCAGGTCTTCTTCGTTGATCAGCCCCGGCACGGTCGGCAGTCTACGCGGGCCGCGGCAGTCGGTCTCGCCGCCAGCCCAGCAGCTCGACGGCGGTTTCGAACGCGAACCGGTCGGTCATGCCGCCCACGTAGGCCACGGCGGCGTGCACCGGGTCGCCACCGACGTCGGACGGCAGCCGCTCGGGGTGCTCGAGGTAGAACTCGACCAACGCCCGCAGCACCGCCACCACCGCCTCTGACTGGGCGAGCGACTCGGGCCGGGTATAGATGCGCTCGTAGTTGAACGCGCGTAGCTCGGCCAGCGCACCGGCCAGTTCGGCACCCATGCCGATCTCGCCAGTGGCGACGGTGGTGCCGATCACCTCGCGAATGAACGTGCTGAGCTGCTGACGCCTGGTCGCCCCCGCCAGCTCGACCACACCGCTGGGCAGGTCGGCCACCGAGGCGATGCCGGCCCCGATCGCGTCTTCGAGGTCATGGGCGCAGTAGGCGATGCGGTCGGCCCAACTGACGATCTCGCCCTCGACGGTGGCCGGCGTGGGCCGCGACCACGAGTGGTTGCGAATGCCGTCCAGGGTCTCGGCGCACAGGTTGAGCGGCGCCAGCACCACGTCGGCCCCCCACGGGCCGTGGTCGTAGCCCTCGGCCAGAAAGGCGTCGAACGCGTCTTCGCTGGCGTGTCCGCCCGGCCCGTGGCCGCAGTCGTGGCCCAGCGCGATCGCCTCGGCCAGGGTGACGTTGACGCCCACCCCCCGCGCGATGGACGTGGCCACCTGGGCGACCTCGAGGGCGTGGGTCAACCGGGTGCGCTGGTGGTCGGACGGGTACACGACCACCTGGGTCTTGCCGGCCAGCCGGCGGAACGCCGATGAGTGCACGATGCGGTCACGGTCACGCTCGAAGCAGGTGCGTTCGGGGTCGGGCTGCTCGGCCCGGGCCCGGTTGCCCATGCCGAGGGCACGGGTGGCGCCCGGCACCAGATGTTCGGCCTCCCACGCCTCACGCTGCTCGCGCAGCACCGGCGCCATCAGGCCCAACATGGCGCCGGGGTCGCGGTGCGCACGCACGAGGGCGTCGCCCGGATGCCCCGCCATGGTCTGCGCCCAGGCGATCGCCCGCGGTGGAAGCTCTGCCATGCCGTCCATACTCGCAGCTTGATGACGACTCGGTAACCACTGATCGAACTGGTTGCGCACTACTAGTTAGTAAAGTTTACTAACTCACATGCAGTACCCAGTCCGACGCACCCTGAGGCCCGAAGACGCCCGCCGCAGCAACCTCGCGCTCGTGCTGCAGACCGTCAAGACCACGCCCCGGCTCTCGCGCGCCGACCTCGCCCGTGAAACCGGTCTCACCAAGGTGACCATCGGCGATCTGGTGGCCGAACTGATCGCCGCCGACCTGGTGCGCGAAACCGGCACCAGCGACACCAGCCGGCCCGGCAAGCCGTCCACGCTGTTGGAGCTCAACGACGGTGGACGCGACGTGCTCGCCATGGACCTCTCGGCCCGCGACCGGCTGCGGGGCGCGGTGGTCTCGCTGGCCGGCGAACCCCTGGTGCGGCTCACCCGACCCTTGGACGGCGCCGTCGGCGACGCCGCCTTCGACGCCGTGCGGGCGCTGGCCGCCGAACTGGTCGCAGCCGCCACCAACCCCATTCTCGGCCTCGGCGTGGGCACCCCCGGCACCGTCGACCGGTTGGGCACCGTGTTGTCGGCCCCCAACCTGCACTGGTCGGACGTGCCCCTGCGCGAGCTGCTGCTGGCCGACCTCGACCTACCCGTGCTGGTCGAGAACGACGCCAACGCGGCCGTGCTGGCCGAACGCCGCATCGCCGGCGGCCCCGACGATCTGGTGCGGGTGCAGCTCTCGCGCGGCGTGGGTGCCGGCCTGCTGATCGGCGGACGGCTGGTGCACGGTGCCGCCAGCGACGCCGGTGAGATCGGCCACGTCACCATCGACAACGACGCCCCGCGCTGCGGCTGCGGCAAGATCGGCTGCCTCGAGACCTGGGCCTCGGTGCCGGCCCTGAATGCGCGCATCGCCGAGAACCCCGAGCGGCGCGACGAGTTTCTGGGCGACGCCGGGCACCGGCTGGGCCGGGCGCTCGCGCCCGTGGTGGCCATGCTCGGCCTGCAACGCATCGTCGTCGGCGGCCCCTCCGACATCGTCACCGACCCCCTGTTGAACGCGGCGCGCGACCTGATCGTCGAGCGCACCCGTTCTGAGTTCCGGCCCGCTCTGGAACTCACCGCCAGCCCGTTGGGCGAGGACGCGGTTCTGCTCGGTGCAGCAGACCTCGTACTGCTCAGCGAATTGGGCGTCAGCTGACCGGCGCGCCTACCCGTCCACCCATCCATCACCAACCGATCCGCTCCCGAGAGGAACACCATGAACAAGAAGCTGTCGGCGGTCACCCTGCTGACCGCCTCGGCCCTGGCCCTCGGCGCCTGCGCCACGGGCTCGACCACGAGCCCGTCGGCGTCCGGCTCCGCCGCCGCCTCTGCCGCGCCCCAGAACATCACCCTGTGGCTCGCCGGGGGGGACACGCCCGACGAACTGCGCGACTACCTGAAGACCACCTACCAGGCCAAGACCGGCGGCACGCTCACCATCGAGGAGCAGTCGTGGGGCGACCTGATCACCAAGCTGACCACCGCCCTGCCGGACGAGAACAACACCCCCGACGTGGTCGAGGTCGGCAACACCCAGTCGCCCACCTTCACCAACGTGGGCGCCTTCAGCGACATCTCTGACCTGTACGGCGAACTGGGCGGCGACAAGCTGCTGCCGTCGTTCGTCGAGGTGGGCAAGGTCGACGGCAAGAACTACACGCTGCCCTACTACTTCGGCTCGCGCTACATGTTCTACCGCAAAGACATCTACTCCGCGGCCGGCGTCGAGGTGCCCAAGACCCTCGACGAGTTCAACGCCACCGTGAAGACCATCACGACAAAGAACCCGAAGAACATCAAGGACTTCTCGGGCTTCTTCATCGGCGGCCAGGACTGGCGCAACGGCATCTCGTGGATCTTCGCCAACGGCGGCGATCTGGCCAAGAACGAGAACGGCCAGTGGACGTCGACCCTGTCGGACCCGAACAGCATCAAGGGCCTGACCCAGCTCCGGGAGATTCAAAAGGACGCCTCGCGCGCCCCGAAGACCGCCAAGGACGAGTCGCCGTGGCTCTACATCAACAACTCCGACGTGATCAAGGACGGCGACAAGGTGACCGGCAAGACCAGCCTCGCCGCCGCCACGATCATGGCGCCGGGTTGGGCGCACTGGTCGATCGGCGACCTGGTGAAGAAGGACGGCAAAGAGACCCGCGAGTGGAACAGCGACACCTTCGGCACCTTCGTGCTGCCCGGTAACGACGGCAAGCCCGCACCGGTGTTCGCCGGTGGTTCGAACATCGGCATCTCGGCCAAGAGCAAGAACCAGGAAGGTTCGCGCGAGCTGCTCACGATCATCTTCAGCAGCGAGTACCAGCAGATGCTGGGCAAGAACGGTCTCGGCCCGGCCAACGCCGACTACACCTCGAGCCTGGGCGACGACGAGTTCGCCAAGGCGCTGATCGAGTCGGCATCCAACAGCAAGCTCACCCCGGCTGCTCCGGGCTGGGCGGGTGTTGAGGCGTCCGGCAAGCTCGAAGAGTTCTTCGCCAAGGTGGCCGACGGTGGCGACGTGACGGCGCTGGCCGCCGAGTACGACGCGATTCTGACGCCGCTGCTGAACGCCAAGTAACAGATCCGCCCGGGCCGGCCGGTCCCCCCAACCGGCCCGGGCACCCCCTTCGCCACGGGCGTTTCGCTCGCCCGGTCGAGCCTCTGGTTCGGGCTCCCGCGACCACTTTCAGTGAGAGGCTTCAACGATGACCGCCATGTCTGCGCCCACGGCGCCGCAGGCGCACCCCGACTCACCCGGGCAGCCCGAGCCCCAGTCGTCCCGACGCCGCCGCGGTGCCGCCGTGCCGTATGCGCTGCTGGTGCCCGCGGTCGCGATTCTGGTGCTCGCCCTCGGTTACCCCATGCTGTGGCAGACCTGGACGTCGTTTCTTCAGTTCGGCCTGGCCCAGCAGTTCGGCAAGCCGCCGACGTTCGTCGGCCTGACCAACTACACCCGCCTGTTCAGCGACCCGCAGACCTGGGCCGTGGTCGGCCGCTCGATCGCGTTCTGCCTGGTCAACGCGGCGATCACCGTGGTGTTGGGCGTGTTGATCGCGCTGTTGATGAACGCCGTCGGCACCGTCACCCGGCTGGTGCTGCAGGTGGCCATGCTGCTCGCCTGGGCCATGCCCGTGATCGCGTCGATGACGGTGTGGATCTGGGTGTTCGACTGGCGCCGCGGCATCGTCAACTGGGGGCTGACGCAACTCGGCCTCGACTTCACCAACCACAACTGGCTCGAGCAACCGCTCAGCTTCTACTTCGTCGCCACCGTGATCGTGGTGTGGATGTCGGTGCCGTTCGTGGCCTTCTCGGTCTACGCCGCCCTCACCCAGATCTCGGACGAGGTGATGGAGGCCGCCGCCCTCGACGGCGCCACCCCGCGGCAGCGGTTCTTCGCGATCATCATGCCGATGATCCGGCCGGTGCTGATGATCGTCACCCTGCTGCAGGTGATCTGGGACCTGCGGGTGTTCGCCCAGATCAAGATGCTGCAAGACGCCGGCGCACCCACCGCGTCCACCGACCTGCTCGGTACCTACATCTACCGGCTGGGCGTCGGCTCGTCCGACTTCGGCATGGCCTCGGCATTGTCGATCTTCGTGCTGATTCTCACCGTCGCCCTCAGCTTCTTCTACGTGGTTCACCTGATGAAGGAAGACTCCTGATGACCGCCGCCGTCCTCCCCCGCCGCCGGCTGCGCCCCGGCCGCATCGCCGCCTCGGCAGTGGCCGTGCTGGTCGCCCTGGCCTGGGTGTTCCCCGTGCACTGGATGGTCAACAGCTCACTGCTGCCCAACACGGTGCTGACCTCGACCACGCCCCGGTTCTTGCCGGTGGGCGGTTCGTTCGACAACTTCATCGCGGTGATCAACCAGGGCACCTTCTGGCCGGCCCTGGGCATGAGCACCGCGATCACCCTGACCACCGTGGTGTTCTGCCTGCTGTTCGCGTTTCTGGCGGCGCTGGCGATCAGCCGGTTCAGGTTTCGCGGCCGGGCCAGCTTCGTGCTGACCGTGCTGTTCATTCAGATGCTGCCGGCCGAGGGCCTGTTCATCGCCCAGTACAAGCTGATGAGCTCACTCAACCTGCTGAACTCGGTGATCGGGGTGTCGATCCTGTACATCGCCGCGGTCGTGCCGTTCACCATCTGGATGCTGCGCGGCTTCGTGGCCGGCGTGCCGATCGAGCTCGAAGAGGCCGCGATGGTCGACGGGCTGAGCCGCACCCAGGCGTTCTTTCGCATCACGCTCCCCCTGCTCGCGCCCGGCCTGGTCGCCTCGGGCGTGTACGCCTTTCTGCAGGCGTGGAACGAGTTCACCATCGCCCTGGTGATTCTGCAGAAGGAGGAGTACCGCACGCTGCCGTTGTGGCTGCGCGGCTTCGTGCAGGCCAGCGCCACCCGGGCCACCGACTGGGGTCAGGTGATGGCGGCGTCCACGCTGGTGGCGGTGCCGGTGATCGTGTTCTTCCTGATCGTGCAGGGCCGGCTCACCTCCGGGCTGGTCGCCGGTGCGGTGAAGGGCTGAGCCGATGAACCCCCTGACCAGGGCGGTCAACGCCACGCTGATGCCCGGGTTCGTCGGCCCGCTGCTGCCCGACTGGCTGGCCGCCGAACTGGCGGACGGCCTGGGCTCGGTGTGCCTGTTCGCCACCAACATCGTCGACTCCGAACAGACCCGGGCGCTCTGTGACGCGATTCACGCCGCCAACCCGGCCGCGCTGATCGCCACCGACGAAGAGGGCGGCGACGTCACCCGGCTGCACCATCTGACGGGCTCGCCGTACCCGTCCATGGCCTACCTGGGACGGGTCGACGACGAGGGCCTCACCGAGCGGGTCGGGGCCGGCATCGGTGCCGAGTTGGCCGCCGCCGGCATCGACCTCGACCTGGCACCCGACGCCGACGTCAACAGCAACCCACGCAACCCGGTGATCGGCGTGCGCAGCTTCGGCGCCGACCCGGCTCTGGTCGCCCGGCACGTGGCGGCCTACACCCGCGGACTGCAGGGGGCCGGGGTGGCCGCCTGCGCCAAGCACTTTCCCGGCCACGGCGACACCGCTACCGACTCGCACCTGGCGCTACCCACCATCACCGTCGACCCGGGCACCCTGACGGCTCGCGAGCTGGTGCCGTTCGGGGCGGCCGTGCAGGCCGGCACGCTGGCGGTGATGACCTCGCACATCATGGTGCCCACCCTCGACACCGAGTTGCCGGCCACCCTCAGCGCCCCGATTCTCGGCCTGCTGCGCGACCGGTTCGGCTTCACCGGGGCGATCGTCAGCGACGCCCTCGACATGGCCGGTGCGAGTGCGGGGCGCGGCCTCGCCGAGGCCGCCGTGTTGGCCCTGGCCGCCGGGTGCGACCTGCTGTGCATCGGCACCGACAACACCGCGGAGCAGTTGGCCGAGATTCGCGCAGCCGTGCTCGCCGCGGTGGCCTCGGGACGGCTGCCGCAGCAGCGCGTGTTCGAGGCCGCCGAACGGGTGGCAACTCTCAGCCGTGGCGTGGCCGCGCTACGAGCCGCCGCACCCAGCGAGCGGCCCGAACCGCCGGAACTGACCGCCGCCGGGTTCACGATCGTCGGCCCACTGCCGGCCCTGGCGGCTCCGCTGCTGGTGCGGCTGGACTCCCCCGACAACATCGCGGCCGGCGACACCGTGTGGGGCCTGGCCGACCATCTGGCCGACGAGATCTCGGCGGCGTTTCCCGGGGCGACGATCACCACGCTGCACCGGCCGTTCGACCTGACGCCGGTGCTGCAATCCGAGGGACCAGTGGTGGTGCAGGGTCGTGACCTGAGCCGGGTGCCTCAGCTGACCGCCGCCGTGGCCGACATTCGAGCCGCACGGCCCGACGCATTGATCGTCGAACTCGGCTGGCCCGATCCGTCGGCCAAGGTGCGCCCAGACGTGATCACCTACTGCGGTGGACGAGGCACCATGCTGGCCCTGCTGCGGGCGCTCGCGGAGCGCCGCAGATGACCGCGCCACAGTGCTCGGGGCCGAGCCTGGGCATCGACATCGGCGGCACCAAGACCCAGGCCGTGCTGCTCGACGCCTCGTCGCGGGTGATCGCCAACCGGGTGCGCCGTACCGACCGAGGCCCCGACGGGGTGGTGGGCGGCGCACTGGCCCTGGCCCGTGAGTGCCTGCAACTGGGCCGCACGCAGGTCACCGAACTGATGGGCGTCGGCGTCGGCATTCCCGGGCAGGTCGACCATTGCTCCGGCGTGGTGCTGCACGCGGTGAACCTGGGCATCGAACGGCTCGAACTCGGTGCGCTGCTGAGCGCCGAACTGGGCGTGGCGGTGCGGGTGGACAACGACGTGAAGGCCACCGCCCTGGGGGCCGCCGACTACCTGCGCACGCCCACCGCCGACCTCAGCTACATCAACCTCGGCACCGGCATCGCGTCGGCCACCCTGGTCGGTGGACGGCTGGTGCGCGGCGAGGGCAACCTGGCCGGCGAGATCGGCCACCTGCCGGTCGACCCGTCCGCCGGACGCTGCGTGTGCGGGCAGATCGGCTGCCTGGAGGTGCTCGCCGGCGGTCGCCGCATCGCCGAACGCCTCGCCGCTGCAGGGCTGACCCTGCCCGGTCTGGTCGAGGCCACTCACGCCGGCGATCAGGCCGCGATCGACGAGTCGCTGCGCATCGGGGGCGCCATCGCCACCGCCGTCCAACTGGTGGTGCTGGCGCACGGGTCGGCGCGGGTCGCGCTGGGCGGTGGGGTGGTGCGGACCGCCCCCGGCCTGGTCGACCTGGCCCGCCGGCAGCTCACCGAGCGTGCCGCGGGTTCGGACTTCTTGGCGTCCCTCGATCTGCCGGCACGCATCACCCTGCTGCCGGGCAATCACCCGCTGGCCGCCATCGGGGCGGCTCTGGTTGGCCGCGGCGCCCAGTGCCACGATCCCTCTATCGTTTGTGCCAGTGACCCTGCCGCACTGGGACGGAGTGACCGATGAGTGACAGCCCCACATCGAGCGTGCGGCCGCGAACCCGCCTGCTGGCCGGCATAGGGGCCGTGATCGCCATACTCGTCGCCGGGCTGTTCATCTTCGTGGGTGACGGCACCCACCCCGCCGCCGATGCCGGTTTCGTCCGGCGCCACGGACACGCCGTGGTGTGGGTGCTGCTGGCCGGCTGCCTGACCGCCATCGCACTCGGTCGCGGCCCGCGCCGGTTGCCCGCCTGGCTCGGCTATGCCGCTCTCGCGGTCTACGCCGTGTTCCTGGCGACGGTGTTCTTCGGCCTGCCGCTGTAGTGGGCGTTCAGCCGAGCACCTTCGCCTCGGCTGCGATCGGTGGCTGGCGCGGCCGGCGGTGACAGCCGGCTCTGGGGTGGTGCTGACACAATGGGGGTATCAGCGCGCGAAAGGCAGCCATGACCAACCCGCAGTACCCCCAACAGAACCCGTACCAGCCAAGCAGCGACCGGCCCCAGCAGAGCGATTGGACGCAGCCGAGCGGGTACGGGCAGTCGGGTTACGGCCAGTCCGGTCATGGGCAGAGCGGTTATGGGCAGTCGGGTTACGGCCAGTCCGGTTATGGGCAGAGCGGCTACGAGCAGTCGGGGTACGGTCAATCCGGCTACGGTCAGCAGCCGTACGGCCAGCCCGCCTACCCCACCCCGCAGCAGGCGTACAACGGGGGGCAGATGCAGCCCTACGGTCAGGTGGCGCAACCCCGCTCACCGCTGCTGGGCATGATCGCGCTCGGCGTGGTGGTGGTCTGCACGGTGGTCTTCGCCTGGCTGTTCTGGCGCATGGGGCAGCAGCTCGGCCCGTTCCTCGCGGGCGCCGGCGGCACCCTGTCTGAAGACGAGCTCGCCACCGTACTTCAACAGCAACTGGGCGCCACCGGCGTGCTGACGCTGCAACTCGCCATGTTCGGCGGTATTGCCGGCTGGGTCACCGGCATCGTGGCCACCGCCACCCGGCGCGGTCGCAGCTACGGCGTGTGGTCGATCATTCTGGGCGTGCTGGCACCGTTCATCGGCATACTCGCCCTCGTGCTGGCGCTGATGCCGTACGCGGCGCAGTGACCTCAGCCGCCCGACACGTCCGATTCTGCGTCGGCAATGTCGGTGTCGCCCAGGCTTTCTGAGTCGAGCCACCCGTAGGGCAGTACCACCTTGCCGCGCGGCGCACCCTGCCGACCGCGCGGTGAGCCCAACTCGGCGGCCGGAAACGGCTCGCTCGGGTCAAGGGTGGCCAACAGGCCCTCGAGCTGAGAAAGCGACTCCACCATGGCCAGGGCGCGACGCACCTCGCCGCCCACCGGAAAGCCCTTGAAGTACCAGGCCATGTGCTTGCGCAGGTCGCGCAGGCCGTAGGTCTCGCCCTCGAGCTCGGCCAGCAGTTCGGCGTGCCGGTAGACCATGGCCGCCACCTCGCCCAGGTTGGGCAGCGGCGGTGCCGGCTCGCCGGCGAACGCGGCCGCCAGGTCGCGAAACAGCCAGGGCCGGCCCAGGCAGCCGCGGCCGATCACCACGCCGGCGCAACCGGTGCGCCGCATCATGTCGAGGGCGTCCGCCGCCTCCCAGATGTCGCCGTTGCCCAGCACCGGAATGGACGTCGCGTCGACCAGTTCGGCGATGCGAGCCCAGTCGGCCTCGCCGCCGTAGGCCTGCTTGACCGTACGGGCGTGCAACGCTATCGCCGCGCAGCCGCAGTCGGCGGCGATGCGGCCGGCGTCGAGAAACGTCTCGTGGTCGCCGTCGATACCGATTCGGGTCTTCATGGTGACCGGCACCCCGAACGGCTCGGCCGCGGCGACCGTCGCGGTGAGAATCGCGGCCAGCCGGTCGCGTTTCCACGGCAGCGCTCCCCCGCCGCCGCGCCGGGTCACCTTGGGCACCGGGCAACCGAAGTTGAGGTCGACGTGGGCCACCCCGAACTCGGCGCACAGAATGGTGGTCGCCCGGGCCATGATGTCGGGGTCGACGCCGTACAACTGCACCGACCGCACGGTCTCGCCCGGGTCGAAGCGCAACATGGCGAAGGTCTTCGGAATGCGTTCGACGACGGCCCGGCTGGTGATCATCTCGCACACGTACAGCCCGGCGCCCTGCTCGCGGCATAGCTGCCGGTAGGCGGCATTGGTGATGCCGGCCATGGGTGCCAGCACCACCGGCGGGTCGACCGCGATCGGCCCCAGCCGCAGGGCCTCGCGCTGCAGGGTGTGCATCGGGCCAGGGTACCGCCGGTGGGCCCTAGGAGACTGCTGAACAATCCGTCCGCGTGCCCGCCGGTCTGACTGGCCGTGGGCTGGAATGGTTGGGTTGTGCAGGGTGAGTCGAGTCCGCAGCGGGACGTGTTGGATGTGGAGTCGTTGGCGGGGCATCTGCTGGCGGAGGGCAGCGTGTTCCGCTTCCTGGCCGAGCATCGGCAGCGGTTGTTCCCGGACGCGTTGTTCGCTGACTTGTTCCCCTCAGGCCGTGGACGGCCCTCGATCCCGGGCGAGGTGATCGCGTCGGTGATCGTGCTGCAGTCCCTTCATGGGTTGTCGGACCGGGAAGCGGTCGAGGCGCTCACGTTCGACCTGCGGTGGAAAGCAGCGTGCGGGTTCCCGATCGACGCGAAGGGGTTCGATGCGTCGTCGTTGACGGTGTGGCGGCGTCGGCTGGCGTCCAGCGGGCGGCCGCAGCGGATCTTTGAGGTGGTCCGGGACGTGATCGCCGCGACGGGTGCGGTGAAAGGTCGTCAGCGGCGGGCGTTGGATTCGACGATCCTGGATGATGCGGTGGCCCGACAGGACACCGTCACCCAGCTGATCGCCCAGGTCCGCCGGGTGGGCCGGGAGGTGCCCGGCGCCCATCAGGTGATCGGCGAGCGGTGCACTCGGCTGGCCGCGTTGACCGGGCAGGGCTACGACTCCACCGCGAAACCGCGGATCGCGTGGGACGACGCCCAGGCCCGCGACGAGTTGGTGACCGCACTCGTGAACGACGCCCTTGCCCTGCTCGACGGCCTTGATGTCGAGACGATCACTGCCGCTGGCGGCAAGCCGGCCGAGGCGATCGCCCTACTCGCGTTGGTCGCCGGGCAGGATGTCGAACCGGCCGAAGACTCTGACGGCACCGATGGCCAGTGGCGGATCGCCCGGCGGGTCGCCCCGGATCGGGTCATCTCGACCGTCGACCCGGAGGCGCGGCATGCGCACAAGACAGTGGAACGTCGCCAGGACGGGTTCAAGGCCCACGTGGTCATCGAGCCTGATACCGGGCTGGCAACGATGGTTGAGCTGACCAAGGCGGCCGGGCCGGACAACAGCGACGCCACCGTCGGTGCCCGGCTGGTTGTCGCCGACCCGACGATCACCGGCCCGGTTGAGGTGTTGGGTGATTCGGCCTACGCCACCGGTGACATGCTCGCCACGCTTGACGCCAAGCAGTGGGCACCGCTGGTGAAGCCGTGGCCGATCCGGCCCGCCGTCACGGGCGGGTTCACCATCGACGACTTCACCCACGACGCCGCGACACGCACTCTGACCTGCCCGGCCGGGATCAGCCGCCCGATCAGTGGCAAGGGCAGTGTCACGTTCGGTGCCGCCTGCCACGGGTGCGCCCTGGCCGAGCAGTGCACCACCGCGAAGCGAGGCCGCAAGATCACGCTGCATCCTCAGGACCTACTGCAACGCCAGCACCGTCAACGAGCCCTCGACGATGGTTTCCAGGCCACCTACCGACAACACCGGCCGATGGTCGAACGCACGATCGCTTGGCTGACCCAAGGGAACCGGAAAGTGCCCTACCGGGGCGTGACCAGGAACGACAACTGGCTCCACAACCGGGCCGCGGCGATCAACCTGCGCCGACTCCTCACCCTCGGCCTCACCCACGGACCGACCGGCTGGGCGCTGGCCTGACCGACCGCCCAGAGGGCATTGAACCTCCAGCCAACAGCGGCCACCATGGACCTCACACGGGCGGGACGACCCCGTTGTCGCACTCCAGGGTGCTGACTCAAACTCGCCGCTCGACCGCCTTGGCGGCGTCCCGCTCGTCGCCCATACTCAACACGCCGTCAGAATGGAACCTTGTTCAGCAAGCTCCTAGGGCTCGAAGCGGTACCCCAAGCCGGGCTCGGTGATGAAGTGCCGCGGTGCGCTCGGCACGTCCTCGAGCTTGCGGCGCAACTGGGCGAAGTAGACCCGCAGGTAGTTGCCCTGGTTCTCGTACCCCGGGCCCCACACCTCGGCGAGCAGCTGGGCGCCGGGCACCAGGGTGCCCGCACGGCGCACCAGCGCCTCGACCAGGTGCCACTCGGTGGGGGTGAGCTTCACCTCGGTGCCGCGCCGCACGGCACGCTTCGCTGCCAGGTAACCGGGTCTTCAGCCGCAGTGCGCTCTGGTTGTGCAGCACCTGCTCCCACCAATGCCCCACCACGTATTCGGGAACGAACACCTGCACCACGTCGCGGGGGCCGACCCGCAGGCCGTCCAGAAAGTCGAGCACCGGGGCGGTCAGCTCGCGATAGCGCGAGCTCACGATCGTGAGCGGCACCTGCACGTCGCGCTCGGCCCAGTCGTCCACCAGCCGTGCGGTGCGCTCGGGGTCGGTGTCGACGCGCAGTGCGGTGATGGTGTCGGGGTGGATCGCCCGCGCGTAGGCCAGGGCTTTCAGCGCGGGCTCGTTGAGTTGGCTGACCAGCACGATGGCGTGGCTGCGGCTGGGCAGCGTGATGCCCGCCGCCTTCGGCCTCAGCTGCCGCGACACCCGCTGGTAGTGCCGATGAATGCGCTTCATCATCAGGAACAGCACCGGGACGGCGATCACCACCAGCCAGGCGCCGTGGGTGAACTTGGTGATCAGCACCACCACCAGCACCACTGCGGTGGCCAGCGCCCCGACCGCGTTGACGGACAGTTCGCCGATCAACGTGCCGCTCCAGCCGTGCTCGGCGGCGTGCTTGCGCCAGTGCACCACCATGCCCGCCTGGCTGAGCGTGAACGACACGAACACGCCCAGGATGTACAGCTGAATCAGTCGGGTCACCGAACCGTCGAACACCAGGATCAGCAGGCCCGCCACCGCGGCCAGGATCACCACGCCGTTGCTGAACACCAGCCGGTCGCCGCGGCGCTTCAACTGCTTGGGCATGAACCGTCGGCGGCCAGAATCGAGGCCAGAATCGGAAAGCCGTTGAAGGCGGTGTTCGCGGCCAGCACCAGAATGGCGGTGGTGAAGCCCTGCACGGCGAAGAAGCCGAACGTGTTGTTGCCGAACACGGCCGCCGAGAGTTGGGCCAGCACTGTCCGCTGCTCGTAGTCGACGGGCACACCGGTGAGGTCGCCCAGCGAGTCGGCGATGTGAATCTGCGCGGTGGTGCTGAGCACCGAGATGCCGAGCATCATGGCGATGCTCAACCCGCCCATCAGCAGCAGCGTCGCCGAGGCGTTGTGCGCCTTCGGCTTGCGAAACGTGGGCACGCCGTTGCTGACCGCCTCGACGCCGGTGAGCGAGGTGCAGCCCGAAGCGAACGCGCGCAGCAGCAGAATGATCAGCGCGGCACCGGTGGGGTCGGTGTGGGAAAATCCGAAGCCGGCCGACTCGGCCACCGGCGTGTGGCCCATCAGGCTGTTGTAGAAACCCACCCCGAGCATCACGAACACGCTGACCAGAAAGCCGTAGGTGGGAATCGCGAACAGGGTGCCCGACTCGCGCACTCCGCGCAGGTTCATCACCGTCAGCAGCACGATGAACCCCAGGCAGAGCTCGACCGAGTACGGCGCCAGGGCCGGAAAGGCCGACACGAAGTTCTCGACGCCCGAGGCGATCGACACCGCCACCGTCATCACGTAGTCGACCATCAGGGCCGCGGCGGCCACCAGGGACGCGTTGGTGCCCAGATTGGCCCGGCTGACCGCGTAGGCGCCGCCGCCATCGGGGTAGGCGTGGCAGGTCTGCCGGTAGCTGAGCGTGACCAGCGCCAGCAGCGACACCACGGCGACCGCGACCCACGGGGTGAACAGCACGGCGGACGCTCCGCCGAGGGCCAGCACGAGCAGAATCTCTTGCGTGGCGTAGGCGTTCGAGCTGATCGGGTCGGAGCAGTAGACGGGCAGGGCCAGCCGCTTGGGCAGCAGCGTCTCCTGCAGCTGGGTCGTGGTCATCGGGTTGCCGACGAGCAGGCGCTTCGGAAGGCGCAGCGTGGTGGTCACGCCTTCAGCACACTCGGTGTGCGGCTGAGCCGCTCGGTTCTTGACGCCGCCTTGACGCAGGGCGGGCGGCTTTTGACGCGGGCCTGACAGGCACCGGCTCAGCGCATCATCTGCTCCGAGATGCGGTAGCGCACGAATGCGGGCAGCACGATCGCCGCCACCACGACGCCCACGATCACCAGCAGGCCGCCGCCCGCGGTGGTGGCGGCGGTGCCGATGCCCTCGGCCGCCCAACCGTGCAGCACGTCGGCGATGCGGGGGCCGCCGGCGACCACCACGATGAACACGCCCTGCAGCCGTCCGCGCACGTTGTCGTCGGCGGCCGCCAGCAGCATCGACTGGCGAAAGGCCGCGGACGCCATGTCGGCAGCCCCGCCGAACGCCAGCGCCGCGACCGCCACGGCGAGCATCGCCATCGGTGCCGAGGGCGCGAACCACACCGCGAGGCCGGTGAGCGTGATCGCCGCGCCCCAGGCGATCACCGACCACACCACGGCGAGGCCTTGGCGGTCGACCCGGGCCACCCATCCCGACAGCACGCCGCCCAGCACAGCCCCGGCGGGCATGGCCGCGAACAGCAGAGCGAAGGCCAAGCCGCCCTCGACCGGGCCGCCGAAGCTCTCGTGCGCGATCTGCGGAAACAGCGCGCGCGGCATGCCGAAGATCATCGCGATGCCGTCCACCAGAAACGAGGTGAGCAGAATCGGGTGGCCGAGCAGGTAGCGCAGGCCGTCCAACACCGACCGTACGCCGGGGGTGCCCCTGCGTTCGCCCTGGGGCGGCAGTTTGGGCAAGTTGACCACCGCCCACAGGGTGGCGAACAAGCAGACGGTGTCGATCAGGTAGAGCAGCGGAAAGCCGAAGATCGGAATGAGTGCGCCGCCGATCAGCGGCCCCGCGATGGCCCCGGCGCTCATCACGGTCATGTTCAGCGAACTGGCCGACGGCAGCTGGTCGAGCGGCAGCAGGGCCGGCAGGACGGCCGTCCGTGTGGGTTGGTTGACGGCGAAACAGGCCTGCTGCACCGCGTACACGATCAGCAGCAGCCACACGTCGGTGTGTTGCTGCAGCGCCAGCACACAGAACATCGCACTGGTGCCGATCAGACCGGCGGTGGTGATGATCAGCAGGGTGCGGCGGTCGAAATGGTCGGCCAGGGCCCCGCCCCACAGACCGAAGACGATCAGCGGCACCAGCCCGAACAAGCCGGTCAGCCCCACCCAGGCTGAGGAGTTGGTCAGCGCGTAGATCTGGGCCGGCACGGCCACCACGGTGAGCTGCGCGCCGATCACCGTGACGATGTTGGCGATCCACAGCCGGCGGAACGCGGCCTGCTTCAGGGGGCGGGTGTCGGCCAGAAAGCCGCGCAAGCGTTGAAGCACGAGCGCTAGCCAATCACACCCGTACCCTTGCGCCGCGGTCGGGTCATGGGGTGCCCTAGAAGGGTGACCGAGCACAGCCGGGTGATCGCGGCCCTCGCGGACGTACCGCGGGTGCGGTTTCTTCCCGCCGACGTGCGGGCCCTGGCGGCCCGGGACGCGCCGCTTCCGATAGGTCACGGCGCCACCAACTCACAGCCGTGGACGGTGCAGTTCATGCTCGAACTGCTGCACGTGCCGGTAGGGGCGTCCGTGCTCGACGTGGGCAGCGGCTCGGGCTGGACCACCGCGCTGCTGGCGCGGCTCACCGGGCCGACCGGGCGGGTTCGGGGTGTCGAGATCGTGCCCGAACTGGTGGCCATGGGGCGGCGCAACCTGGCCGGGTTCGAGCAGCCCTGGGCGAGCATCGAGCCGGCCCGGGCGGGCGTGTTCGGGCTGCCGGACGACGGCCCCTTCGACCGCATTCTCGTGTCGGCCGACCCGGGCGAGATTCCGGTCGAGCTTGAGCAGCAGCTCGCGGTCGGTGGACGGCTGGTGGCGCCGGCGTCCGGGGTGATGTGGGTGATCGACCGCGACGCCGACGGTTGGCACCGCGAGCCGATCATGGGTTACCGGTTCCGCTTCGTGCCGCTGGTGTAGCACCACCCGGTGCGGGTGATCTATCACTAGGCTGCGGGCATGAGCTTTGCCGTGCACTTCATCAGCGCCGAGACTGCAGCAGCACCGCACCCGCTCGGCGACCCCGTCGCCGACCTGCCCGACGATGAGGGTGACGAAGACGTCGAGGAGTTGACGGCCGACGAGATCGCCGCCTGGGACGGCCTGCACCCGCGGCTGGTCGAGCTGCTGCCGGCCGGCGCGCACGACGTAAGCGCCACCCCGTTCGCGCGGCAGTTGGTGCACGAGTCGACCGGAATGATGGTCACCTGGGCGCACGACGACTACGAGGCATCCGTGCCGTTCTGGAGCGAGAACGCCACCGCGGAGCTGTTCGACACCCTGGCGGCGGTCACCGAGGCGATCGAGGCGGCCACCGGGCGGGTGGGCGTGGACGAGATCAGCGAGGCCCGCTTTCTCGACCACCGCGAGCAGGTGCAGGACACGTTCGCCATGATGGCGGCGGGGTTCGAGCAGGCCATGGAGCGGCAGACGGTGCTCGGCTGGTTGCGCAGCAAGTTCAAGCGGTAGACGTCATCCCGGCGAACGCCGGGATCTCGATGGTCGAGCTTGTCCGCCCCGTCATCCCGGGCTTGCCCCGGGATCTCCCCCTTACCCCAGTGGCAAACAGCCTTGGGGATCCCGGGGTTCGCCGGGATGACGAAAACGTGCCGCTGTCAGCAACCGACCAGGCGCTGCGCCAGGTAGCCCTGCACCTGATCCAACGCCACGCGCTCTTGCGTCATGGTGTCGCGATCGCGAATCGTGACGGCGTGGTCGTCCAAGGTGTCGAAGTCGACCGTGACGCAGTACGGCGTACCGATCTCGTCCTGGCGTCGGTAGCGGCGTCCGATGGCCTGGGCGTCGTCGAACTCGACGTTCCAGTTGCGGCGCAGTTGCCTGGCCAGGTCGCGGGCGGCCGGTGAGAGCCGTTCGTTGCGCGACAACGGCAGCACCGCCACCTTCACCGGTGACAGCCGCGGGTCGAGCTTGAGCACCACCCGGGTGTCGACCCCGCCCTTGGTGTTGGGCGCCTCGTCTTCGGTGTACGACTCGACCATGAACGCCATCAGCGACCGTGTCAGGCCCGCGGCCGGCTCGATCACGTACGGCAGGTAGCGCTCGTTCTTGGCCTGGTCGAAGTACGACAGGTCGGTGCCCGAGTGCTTCGAATGCGTGCCCAGGTCGAAGTCGGTGCGGTTCGCGATGCCCTCGAGTTCGCCCCAGCCGTCACCGCCGGCGAAGCCGAAGTTGTATTCGATGTCGACGGTGCGCTTGCTGTAGTGCGACAGCTTTTCTTGCGGGTGCTCGTAATGCCGCAGATTCTCGCGCGAGATGCCCAGGTCGGTGTACCAGTCGGTGCGGGCGTCGATCCAGTGCTGGTGCCACTGTTCGTCGGTGCCGGGCTCGACGAAGAACTCCATCTCCATCTGCTCGAACTCGCGGGTGCGAAAGATGAAGTTGCCGGGGGTGATCTCGTTGCGGAAGCTCTTGCCCACCTGGCCGATGCCGAACGGCACCTTGACCCGGGCCGAGTTCTCGACGTTCTTGAAGTTCACGAAGATGCCCTGCGCCGTTTCGGGACGCAGGTAGTGCAGTCCCGACTCGTCCTCGATCACGCCGAGGTAGGTCTTCAGCATCATGTTGAAGTCGCGGGGTTCGGTGAACCGGCCCAGGGTGCCGCACTCGGGGCAGTTGATCTCGTCCAGCCCCGCCGGTGCGCGGCCCTTCTTGTGCTCGAAGTTCTCCATCAGCTGGTCGGCGCGAAACCGCTTATGGCAGCTCAGGCACTCAGTAAGCGGATCCGAGAAGACCCCCACGTGACCGGACGCCACCCAGACCTGGCGGGGCAGAATGATGGACGAGTCGAGGCCCACCACGTCGTCGCGGCCCTGAACGACGGCCTTCCACCACTGGCGCTTGATGTTCTCTTTCAGCTCCACGCCGTAGGGGCCGTAGTCCCAGGCGGCGCGGGTGCCGCCGTAGATCTCACCGCACGGGTAGACGAATCCCCGGCGCTTGCAGAGGCTGATCACGTTGTCGAGCCGACTGGCCACGAAAACTCCTTGTGAGTCGATGCGTGCCCGGCTGGCACGCAAGGGTCAACGTTACCGGGTGCGCGGCAGGTTCTCGCCCAAGTCGTCGGGGTGGTCGTAGGCGCCGGGTTCGTCGATGGCCTCCGACAGCAGCGGCACCAGTGTGACCTTGGCCTGGAACCCGTTGAAGCTGCGCCGGTAGGCGCCGACGTTGCGCCAGGTGGACGCGATGCACCACAGGTCGGGCTCGTCGAGGTTGCGGACGAGTTCGGCGCTCAGGTTGCCCTCGCAGGCCAGCATGAACGCGATCGCCGGTTCGGCGCGGGCCAGGAAGGCGTCCTCGTCGGTGACCCGAAACCGGTTGATGGCGAGCATGGGGCGAGGGTATCGCCCACCGGCCGTTGCACCGATGCCGGCATCAGTCTTAAGCGCCAGGAAACGTCTCTGGTGCCGCGAAATAACCCGGCACCAGAGAGCGCATCCGCCACCTGTGATCGATGCCGGCATCGGTTGGCTGCGGTACGAAAGGTCGGATCAGCGGTCGACGTGGTGCAGCGACCGCAGCCCGCGCTCGAGGTGCCAGTTGGCGAACGCGCTGACCAGGCCGCTGGCCGTGCGTTGGTCGCGTTCGTCGACGTCGCGGGTGGCTACCCATTCACCGGTGAGCAGCGCGGACAGGTAGCCGATCACCACCATCGACGGCAGCGCCGAGGCCGGTGGACGACACCGCCGGCACACCATGCCGCCCGCCTGCGGGTTGAACGCCTCGTGGGGGCCGGCCAGCCCGCATTTGGCGCAGTCGCTCAGGCTGGGCGCCCAGCCGGCCACGGCCACCGAGCGCAGCAGATACGAGTCCATGATCATGCTGGGCGGACGAGGCCCGTCCGACGTGCCCGCGGTCAGCGCGTTCAGCGCCCCGATCAGCAGCAGAAACTGCTGCAACGACGGCTCACGCTCTTCGGCCACCAGCCGGTCGGCGGTTTCGAGAATCACCTGGCCCGCGGTGTAGGCCGAGTAGTCGCCGCCGAGCGGCTCGGTGTAGGCGTGCAGGGTGACCGCCTGGGTGACCACGTCGAGGGTGCGTCCGGTGGCGAACTGGGCGTCGATGTGGCTGAACGGTTCGAGCCGTCCGCCGAACTTCGAGGTGGTGCGCCGCACCCCCTTGGCCACGGCCCTGATCTTGCCGTTGCGCCGCGACAGCAGCGTGATGATGCGGTCGGCCTCACCCAACTTGTGGGTGCGCAGCACGACCGCCTCGTCACGATAGGTGGGCACGGTTCATTGTCGCTCACCGAGGGCGTTCAGGCGCTGAGCCGCGCCTCGACGACCACCTCGACGGTCAGATCTTCGGGCTGCAGGTCGATGCCCGCCAACGGCTGCTCGTCACCCATCTTGGCCGCGCCGCGCGCCATCATCGCCATCGGAGCGCCACGCACCGCCGACTCGAACGACTGCCGCGCCGACGGCGCTTCGCCGAGCAGCCCCGGGTCGGCCAGTTGCACGAAGCTCACCGAGCCCGCTCCGGCGGCGTGCGCCATCACCGTGGCGCGGTCGCGCGCACGCTCGACGGCCTTGGTCAGGCACAGCGTTTCGAGTTCGAGCCGGGTGGCCTCGGTGAGTCGCCACTCGACGTAGTTGAGTTCGATGCCTTCGGTGCCGCCGAACCGGGCGGCCACCTCGGCCAGCGCGTCGAAGTCGGTGAAGTCGGCGCGCAGGCCGGCACTCGCGCGGTAGAGCGCCGGCTGCTGCCGGCCCTTCACCACCGGGCGCCACGAGCCCGTCGCGATCGGCCGCACCACTATGTCGGTCACTCCCCCGGCGGCCTGCACGCGTGCGAACTCGGCCTGCAGCGTGTTGACCGCCTCGGTCGCCTTGCGCAGCACCTCGTGCTGGTCGGACGCCTCGGCGCGGGCGCTGGCGTGCAGCCGTCCGATCTCAGGTCGAACCGTCTCGTGGTGCCGGGCCTGAACGCTGATCTCCATCGATGGGCTCCTCTCCCCCGCCGCCGAGAATACTCAGCGCTGCAGCAGCACCCGCACCACGTTGGGACGGTCGGGCCGGTCGCGTCCACCCGCGCCCACACCGGTGCGCTGCACGGCGAACGGCGGCTCGTCGAGGCACTGCGTGGCCAGCGTGCGCAACAGCGCCGTGCCGGTCGGCGTGGCCAGCTCACCGACGCCCCCGACCACCTGCGCCGGGCCCTCGGTGAGTACTCCCTGCTCGGCCTCGACCCCACCCACCGGCAGGTATCGGGTGCCGCCCGACAACGCGTGCGCGGCAGCATTCACCGGCGCGGCCGCCTCGCCCGTGACGTCGAACAGCCGCCAGCCGTCGATCAGTTCTGCCACCGACGGCACCGGCACGCTCAGGTCGCCGTGCGAGGTGCGAATGCGTCCCGAACCGATCGCCAGCGGCGAGGCGGTCACCTCGGTGACGTCGAGCAGCCGCAGGGCCTCGCAGTCGCCCACGATGTCGGCCAGCACGTCGAGCGCGGCCACCTCGTGCAACTCGAGTGCGGATGGCGGCAGGTCGTGCCCGCGGCTGTAGGCGGTCGCAAGGGCGTCGAGCGTGGCCAGGGCGCGGCTTCGGGTCGACTCGGCCAACGCGGCAGCGTCGACCTGTTCGCGCAGCTGCGCCCAGGTGCGGGCGCCGCCCCCCGCGGCATTGATGTCGACGTGCACCTTCGTGGCCGCCAGTCCCGCCCTGGTGACCGGCTCGGCGCGCAGCACGATGCTGTCACCCGCCACCGCCCGGATCGCCTGTTGAATGCCGGCCAGGTCGGCTCCGGCGTCCACCAGAGCCCCCATCAGCATGTCGCCGGCCACCCCGGCAGTCACGTCCAGCCACACCCGCATGCGGTCCATCCTTGCGCACCGCCGGCATGCATCACGGCTCGTCCGCGCGCCTCAGTATTGGTGAGGAGGACGACCGTCATGACCCTGACCCGCGAAGACCCGCAGGTGCTGCGCGCCGGCCTGCCACCGGCCTGGTTCGCGCTGGGCTGCGGCCTGGCCACGACGCTGGGCACGATCTGGGGGCTGCGCACGTACGGCACCGACCTGCTGCATGCCGCGCATGAGTTGCTGCCCGACGCTCCGCCGGCCGAGCTGCGCACACCCGTTGGCCCTGCTGTTCACCGTGCTGCCCGGCCTCTGGACGTTGGTTCGCGCGGTCGGCCTGGCCACCCTGCTCGGCAAGCTGCGGGCGGCCCGCACGTGGGAGAACCGGCTGCGCGACCCGTCCACCTCGGCACAGGTGCCTCCCCTGGGCGGTCACCTGATCAGCGCCCAGCGGTTGACCACGGCCAAGGCGGCCTGGCACACGGTGGCGCTGGGGCTGGCCACCGGCGCCCTGCTGCTGCTCACCCTGGCGGCCTTCCGCGGCGCGCTGCCCGTCGAAGACGAGCGCGGCCGGTTGGGCCCTGGACTCGCGCTGTTCACCGTGCTGGTCGGCAGCGTGTGGCTGTTCGCGATTCGACAGCTGTGTGTGACCCGGCGCCGCTGGCGGGTCGAGCGACTGTCGGCCTCGTCCACCGACCGTCCGGCGGCGCCCGCCGAGCGTCGCACCGCCACCACTGTGCCCGCGCTCACCGTCCACCTGGCGGGCCCCGTGGCGGGGCCGGCGAGTTACTGTTCATCGACAACGACGACCAGTTGGACGCCGCGCTGGCCGGCGCCGACCGGCTGACTCGCAAGGGTTTTCCGGTGCACGGACTGCTGTGCCACGGCAGCTATTGGCAGCGCGCGGTCACTCGGCTGCTGCTCGAAGTCGATCAGGTCTTTCTCGACCTGACCGGCTTTCACCCCGACCACCGCGGCACCGCCTTCGAGCTGCAGGCCGCGCTCGACCTGGTCGACGTTGGCCGGCTGCGGCTGATCGCCGGCGCCGAGTGCGATCAGCTGTTCCTGGTGGCGCAGCTGCGTGCGGCCTGGCGAGCGATGCTGCCCGGCTCGCCCAACGCCCGCAGCGGGTCGCGCACGCTGACGCTGCACGTGGGTTGACGAGTAGTCTCGGCGACGTGCCGAAGCAGCCCCGCCCGCCGATTCCCCACGTGAGCGGCGCCCGTCCACCGGCCATACCCCGCAAGGCGATGCCACAGCACGTCGCGATCGTGATGGACGGCAACGGACGCTGGGCCAAGGCCCGCAACCTACCCCGCACCGACGGCCACGCTCGCGGCGAGGACGCCCTGTTCGACGTGATCGAGGGTGCGGTCGAGATCGGCCTGAAGTACTTGTCGGCGTACGCGTTCTCGACCGAGAACTGGCGCCGCTCGCCCGACGAGGTGCGGTGGCTGATGGGGTTCAACCGCGACGTGATTCATCGCCGCCGCGACCAGTTGGACGACATGGGCGTGCGCATTCGCTGGGCGGGCCGCAGGCCGAAGCTGTGGCAGTCGGTGATCCGCGAGCTCGAAGAGGCAGAGGAACAGAGCAAGACCAACACCACTCTCACCCTGCAGTTCTGCGTCAACTACGGCGGCCGCGCCGAGATCGTGGACGCCGCCCGCGCCATCGCCAAGGCCGCCCAGGCCGGCCGGCTCGACCCCGATCACCTCACCGAGAAGTCGTTTCGGCGCTTTCTCGACGAGCCCGAAATACCCGACGTCGACCTGTTCGTGCGCTCGTCGGGTGAGCAGCGCACGTCGAACTTTCTGCTGTGGCAGTCGGCCTATGCCGAACTGGTGTTTCTCGACCGGCTGTGGCCCGACTTCGACCGCCGCGACCTGTGGCGGGCGATCGAGCTGTACGCCGACCGCGACCGCCGCTACGGCGGCGCCGTGCCGAACCAGGTGATCTGAGGTCTCGACAGGCTCGACCGACCCCGGTCACCAGGGCATGACCTCGTCGCTCTCGTCCGAACTGCGGCCCGAGGGCACAGAGTCCGGGTCCGACAGCGCCCGGGCGAGGCATTCGCCGTAGCGGCCCGGGTTCTCGTCCAAGAGTTCGAAATAGGGCTCGAGCACAGCCAGGTCGTCCAGGGCCTCGAAAGGATCCCAGTCGTCGTCGAGGGCCCACACCACCTGGCCCAGCGCGTCGCCGATGTCGTCGTCCAACTGCTGCCATTGCTGCAGCGGCAGCACCACGAACGCCAGTGCGTCGCGGCCGACCGACACCAGGGCGAGGCGTACCTGAAACCGGTCGGCGGTGGCCCGGCTCAACGCCCGCAGGGTGCCGATGTGGTCGGCGGGTCCGTCGGTCAGGGTGACGGCCATGCCGCACGCGATGCTGAAGGCGTCGACGACGGCTTGGGTGTCGTCGTTCCAGTCGACCCAGAACACAGACTGCGAGTCGAGAAAGGCGTGCGCCTTGCTCTGGTTGGCAGCGTCCAGGGCGTGTTCGACGAGTTCGTCCATGGTGGTCGCAGCCTAGTCGGCGCCGAACTCCATCGCACCGTCGGCGGTGGCGTCGTCGATCTCGGCCGGAAAAACGGTGGCGGTCAACTCGGTGATGCCGCGCGCCTCACCGGCCTGCAGCTCACCGACCAACGACGACACCGCGCCGCCCACCAGCCCCAGATGCGCGTACTGCTCCAGCCGGGTGCGCGAGTCGGCGATGTCGAGGTTGCGCATGGTGAGCTGGCCGATGCGGTCGACCGGCCCGAAGGCGGCGTCGCCGACCCGCTCCATCGACAGCTTCTCGGGGTGGTACGACAGCGCGGGGCCGGCGGTGTCGATGATCGAGTAGTCGTCGCCCCGGCGCAGCCGCAACGTCACCGAACCGGTCACGGCCGAGCCCACCCAACGCTGCAGCGACTCGCGCAGCATCAGCGACTGCGGGTCGAGCCAACGGCCCTCGTACATCAGACGGCCCAGCTTGCGGCCCTCGGCGTGGTAGTTGGCGATGGTGTCTTCGTTGTGGATCGCGTTGAGCAGCCGCTCGTAGGCGATGTGCAGCAGCGCCATGCCGGGCGCCTCGTAGATGCCGCGGCTCTTGGCCTCGATGATGCGGTTCTCGATCTGGTCGCTCATGCCCAGCCCGTGCCGTCCGCCGATGGCGTTGGCCTCGCGCACCAGCGCCACCGCGTCGGCGAAGGCCACGCCGTTGATGCTCACCGGCCTGCCCTGCTCGAACGTGATAGTGACGTCTTCGGTCGCGATCTCGACCGCGGGATCCCAGAACCTGACCCCCATGATCGGCTCGACGATCTCGATGGACGCGTCGAGCGACTCGAGGTCTTTGGCCTCGTGGGTGGCGCCCCAGATGTTGGCGTCGGTCGAGTAGGCCTTCTCTTTGCTGTCGCGGTAGGGCAGGCCGCGCTCAGTGAGCCACTGGCTCATCTCGGCGCGTCCACCCAGTTCGGTGACGAAGTCGTGGTCGAGCCAGGGCTTGTAGATGCGCAGCCGCGGGTTGGCGAGCAGTCCGTAGCGGTAGAACCGCTCGATGTCGTTGCCCTTGTAGGTGGACCCATCACCCCAGATCCACACGTCGTCGTCGCGCATCGCCCGCACCAGCATGGTGCCGGTGACGGCTCGTCCGATCGGGGTGGTGTTGAAGTAGGTGCGGCCCGCCGAGCGAATATGAAAAGCGCCGCAGACCAGCGCCACCAGGCCCTCTTCGACCATCGCGGCGGTGCAGTCGACCAACCGGAAGATCTCTGCGCCGTAGTCGGCGGCCCGGGCCGGCACAGTGTCGATGTCGGGCTCGTCGTACTGGCCGAGATTCGCGGTGTAGGTGCAGGGAATCGACCCCTTCTCACGCATCCAGGCCACCGCCACCGAGGTGTCGAGGCCGCCGGAGAAGGCCATCCCGACCCGCTCGCCGATCGGAAGTTGCGTCAGAACCTTGGGCATGCAGCCGATCCTAGGGGCGGTCGGCACCCGCGTTCTGACTGGTCTCATCGACGGGCGAGGAGTGCATCTGCTCGTAGTGCTGCAGACCCAGGGGGGTCAGCAGCGAGCGCAACAGGGGTAGCCAGGCGGTGACCATGCCCAGCTCGACCACGGGCACCGGTATGTGCCGAAAGCTCACGGTCAGCGAGGCGAAACCGTGCACCGTGGCCCACAGCGACAAGGTGATCAGCTGTGCATCCACCTCAGCACGAATGAGGCCCTGGTCGATGCACGCCTGCACGTTGCCCATGGTGGCGAGCAGGCCCGGATCGTCCCAGGTATTGCCTCTGATCAGCCCATCGCGCCCCGACCCCATGAACAGAATGTGGTACAGGGCCGGGTGCTCGGCCGCCCACTGCAGCAGGGCCGTGCCGCGCTGTTCCAACTCGATCAGCTGCCGCGCCGGGCCGTCGCCCGAGACGCCGTCCTCGATGTGGTCGGCCAGTTTGGCGAACTCTGCCTCGCAGGCCTGCCAGAGCAACTCGTTCTTGGTCGGAAAGTAGTAGTAGAGGGCGGGCGGCGTGCAGCCAACCCGGTCGACGATAGTGTCGATCGACACCGATGCAACGTCACCGGTGTCCATCAACAGGTCGATGACCGTGTCGAGAATGTCCTGCCGCAGTTGCCCGCGTGGACGACGCGCCACTTCGTCCCCTTAGGTGCTCGTGCGCCCGGTGTGGGCGACTGAGTTACGAACGGGAACCTAGCAGCACCAGAGCCCTTCGGACATTCGTATCACGATTGCGGACGCGTCCAAATCACACCCTTTCGGGTGGGCTGCCCGGCACGAACGTGGAACGGTCTTCACACGGGTCAGGTGTCGGTGCGGGCCGCTCGGTTGATCGCGCCGATGACCGCCTTCTGCGCCGCCGTTGCGATCGACTCGTGCATGCCGACCCCCCAGATCACCCGGGTGTCGTCGCCCTGGCCGATCTCGGTTTCGACGTAGGCAACCGCGACCGCGTCGGTGCCCGAGCTGAGCGCGTGCGAGGTGTAGTCGAGCACCCGCACCTCGTAACCCAGAATGCTCACCGCGTCGGCGAACGCGTCCAACGCGCCGTTGCCCTCGCCGACCAGCGTCTTGTCGACGCCCTTGACCCGCACGTTCGCGGTGACGGTGTAGCGGCCGCCGTTGCTGATGTCGGGCACGCTCAGCAGATCGAGCGGCTCGGTGTCGCTCAGATACTCGGCCGAGAAGATGCGCCACAGCTCGTCGGGGGTGACCTCACCACCTTCTGAGTCGGTGTGCCGCTGCACGACCCGGCTGAACTCCATCTGCAGCCGCCGCGGCAGCTCCATGTGGTGCTCGGACTTCATGATGTAGGCCATGCCGCCCTTGCCCGACTGGCTGTTCACCCTGATCACGGCCTCGTAGGTGCGTCCGACGTCGTGCGGGTCGATCGGCAGGTACGGCGCCTCCCACGCGATTTCATGAATGCCCTTGCCCTGCTCGGCGGCCTGTTTGGCCAGCGCTTCCAGCCCCTTCTTGATGGCGTCTTGGTGCGACCCCGAGAAGGCGGTGTAGACCAGATCGCCCGCGTACGGGTGGCGCGGGTGAACGGGCAGGTTGGTGCAGTACTCGACGGTGCGACGGATCTCGTCGATGTCTGAGAAGTCGATCTGGGGATCGATGCCCTGGCTGAACAGATTCAGGCCCAGGGTGACCAGGTCGACGTTGCCGGTGCGCTCGCCGTGGCCGAACAGGCAGCCCTCGACCCGGTCGGCACCGGCCATGACGCCCAACTCAGTGGCCGCCACGGCGGTGCCGCGGTCGTTGTGCGGGTGCAGCGAGATGGCGACGTGGTCGCGGTTGCGGACGTGCCGCGCGAAGTACTCGATCTGGTCGGCGTAGGTGTTGGGCGTCGATCGTTCGACCGTGGCGGGCAGGTTGAGAATAATCTCGCGGCCGTCGGACGGCTGCCAGACGTCCATGACCGCGTTGCACACCTCCACCGCGTAGTCGGTCGGAGTCTGAGTGAAGATCTCCGGTGAGTACTGGTAACCGAACTCGACGTCGCCGAGGTTCTGCTCGGCGTACTTCATGACCAGTTCGGTACCCCTGGTGGCCAGTGCGATGCACTGCGCCTCGTCGATGCCGAATACCACCCGCCTGAACAGTTCCGCTGTGGCGTTGTACATGTGGATGGTCGCCCGCTGCGCCCCGATCAGGGACTGGGCGGTGCGTTCGATCAGGTCCTCACGGGCTTGGGTGAGCACGCTGATGGTCACATCGTCGGGAACGTGCCCACCCGTGATCAGGTTGCGCACGAAATCGAAATCGGTCTGCGAAGCCGAGGGGAAGCCCACCTCGATCTCCTTGTAACCCATTCGCACCAAGAGGTCGAACATCTTGGCCTTGCGGCTGGGGGTCATGGGGTCGATCAGCGCCTGGTTGCCGTCGCGCAGGTCGGTGGACAGCCAGCGCGGCGCGGCGGTGATCTTCTTGGCCGGCCAGGTGCGGTCCGGCAGGTCGACGGGCACGAAGGGCGTGTACCGGTCGACGGGCATCGGTGACGGCTGCTGCACGGGTTTGGGTTGCACCCGCGTGCCGAACTGGGTGACGGTGGTGGGCATTGGGGTTCCTCGCTGTTGGCTGGGGTTCAGGCGCGTGAGAACACTCCGCAACGAGGAAGCCTGAGACTAGATCGAGGCCTCGCTGCGGCAGCCAAGAATGAGGCTGACCAATGCCATGTGCGACACCATACCCACAAGTCGTCCGATTCGTCACCGTGTCCACGCCGGGTTGTGGGACGAACGCGACGCTAGTTGGGGACGGGGCGGTTCCTAACTCGCGCCACCCGCCCCCCCTGGCGCGAGATGGGGACGCCCCCGTCCGATGCCGGCATCGGTCACCGGTGCCTGGCCGGCTGACTGGTGCCTGGATATTTCGTGACACCAGTGATCGATCCCGGCAGCCAACACCGATGTCAGCATCGGTGCGTCCGACCTGGGTCGGGCCTGGTCGGGCACGATGACCCCATGCGGTTCACCGACGACGCGCGCCGAGCCCGGTTGGCCCGGCGACACGCCCTGCACCCCGGCCGCCGGCTCACCTCGGTGGTGGACGTGGCCCGTGCGCTGGTCGGGCTGCACGCCACCGAGCCGTCGTCGGTACACCTGGCGGTGGCGGCGCGCATGCCCTCGGCGACCGTATCGACCGTTGAAGACGCCCTCTACGAGCAGCGCAGCGTGGTGAAGCAGTTGGCGATGCGCCGCACGCTTTTCGCGTTTCCACGCGAGGTTCTGCCCGCCGTCTGGGGCAGCGTCTCGGCGCGGGTCGCGGACGCCGAGCGTGGCCGGCTGGCCCGTGATCTGGAACATCATGACGTCGCCGATGAAGGTGCGGCTTGGATCGACCGCGGACGCGACGCCGTGCTGGGCCGGCTGGCCGGCGGCCACGCCCTGTCGGCCAAGCGACTGCGCGAAGAATTGCCGGCGATCGACGGACGCAGCTCCCCCGCCGTCGAGGGTGGCCCGAAGTGGCAGCTGGGCGACCTGCCGTTCGCCCCGCGGCTGCTCACCCTGCTGGGGGCGGAGCACCACATCGTCCGAGGCCGCAACGAGGGGCACTGGCGCACGTCGCGTCCGGCGTGGACGCTCATGGCGGACTGGCTCTGCGAGGCACCCGCCGCCCTGCCGGCCGATCAGGGCTACGCCGAGTTGGTGCGGCGCTGGCTGTACGCCTTCGGCCCCGGCACCGAGGCCGACCTGGTGTGGTGGCTGGGGTCGACGAAGGCGGCGGTGCGCACCGCGCTGCGGGCCGTCGAAGCCGTGCCGGTCACCCTCGACTCCGGCGACGTGGGCTACGTGCTGCCCGGTGACGAGGCACCCGACGACGACCCCGATGGCGACTGGGCCGCCCTGCTGCCGGTGCTCGACTCGACCCTGATGGGCTGGAAGCAGCGCGATTTCTACCTCGACCCCGCGCTGGCGCCCTACCTGTTCGACACCAACGGCAACGGCGGCACGAGCGCCTGGCTGAACGGACGGGTGGTGGGCTGCTGGGTGCAGGACGACGACGGACGGGTCGTGGTGCTGCCCGCCACCCCGCTCACGGAGCGGCACCGCAGCCTGCTGCACGACGAGGCCGACCGGTTGACCACTTTTCTCGACGCGACGGTGATCACCAACGTTTACAAGTCGCGGCTGATGAAGGGTGAACGCCTGCCATGACGTTGACTGCGTTCGCGCTCGCCGGTGTGGGTCTGGTGTTGTTTCTGGGCGCCCTGGTGCAACGCGTGACCGGCATGGGCATGGCGCTGGTCGCCGCACCGCTGCTCGTGCTGCTGCTGGGGGCCACCACCGGAGTTAAGACCCTGCAGGTGATCGGCCTGTTCACGTGCCTGGCCAGCGCCATCGTGCTTCGCCGCGACATCAACCTGCGGCGTGCGGGGGGCCTGCTGCTGGCTGCGGCCATCGGCCTCGTGCCAGGCGTCTGGGTCGCGCGCACAATGCCCGCGAGTTGGCTCAACATCATGATCGGCGCGATCACGCTGATCGCGCTGGCAGCCACGGCCCTGTTGCGCACGCTCACCCTGTTTCAGGGCACGAAAGGCGTTGTCGTGGCCGGGTCGTTGTCGGGATTCATGAACGTGACCGCAGGCATCGGCGGCCCGCCCATCGTGGTGTACGCCGCCACTACGGGCTGGCCCCACCGCGAGTACCTGGCCACGATGCAGCTCTACTTCACCGGTCTGAGCATTCTCTCGCTGGCCGGACGTGGCCTGCCGGACCTGCCGCCGGCCGGCTGGGTGATCGCGGCAGGTTCCGCCACCCTCGGCCTCGTCATCGGCAACCTCGCCCACCACAGAATCAGCGACACCCTGGCACGCCGACTCGTCTATGTGGTGGCGGTGGCCGGCTCAGTCGCGACGCTCGTCCGCGGCATCATGACGCTCTGAGTCGGGCAGATCGTCGACGACCAGCGGCTCATCGGTTCCCCAGACCCCCGACTCTTCGTCGCCACGCACCGACAGGCTGCTGACGTCGGTGCCCGTGCCCGGCAGGTAGTAGCGGGCCTGGTCACGCGACAGGCCGGTGAGCTGCAGCAGGTCGATCGCCATCGAGCGCAGCACCGACAGCAGTGCACTGTGACGCCACTCCTCGGGCTGCGCCAGGTGCGGCGCGCAATCGGCGGCCAGGTCCTTGGCCCGGGTGCGGGCCAGCCACGGCGGGTGCCAGTGCCGCACCGAGCCGGCCAGGGCGTTCAGCACGGCGGCCACGTCGTCCATCAGGCCCGCCGCGTCAGGGTCGGGCCCCCACTCGTCCACCACGCCCCGGCTCTGCCGCAGCAGCATCTCAGCGGTGTGCATGGCCCGGTTGCTGAGTTCGAGTTGGCGGCCCAACTCGTCGATCTGTGGACGATGCCGCCACATGGCGGGATTGACCGCGATGATCTGGGCCGACGACTTCCAGACCGTGTCGGCGTCGCCCAGAATCTGCTCGGCGCCCCGCAGCTGGGCGTGCGCGTCGCGCAGCCGCTCGCGGTTGCCCACCCGTAGCCCCTCGGCGAGCATGCTGAACACCGTGGCGAGCTCGGCCAACATGCTGCTCACGTAGCGACGCGGCCGGCTGCGCACGTCGCCGGGCAGCGCGACCGCCACCCCGGCGCCGACCAGCGCATCGATCAAGCGGGACGGCCCGGCGCCGGTCATCTGGCTGCCCATGGTGCCCATGCCGATCACCACCATGGCGTTGACGCCGGTCTGAATGGTGAACAGGTCGCCTCTATCGAGCAGCCGGGCGACCAGGGCACCCACCAACAGGCCGATCGCCAGTTGCCAGCCGCCCGCCCCCAGGGTGCCGAGAATGACCTCGCCCAGACCCACCCCGATGGCGGCGCCGGCGCCGATCTCGAGCACCTTGCGCGGCACCCGGTTGTAGGTGAAGCCCAAACAGATCCAGGCCGCCACGGGGGCGAAGAACGGGGTGGGGTGGCCCAGCAGGTTGTGCGACACGAAGTACGCGATCCACGCGGCCAACGCCGCGATGACCAGGGGTATCGCCGAGCCGCGCACACGTCGGACGCCCTGGCGCAGCGCCACTCCGGCGAGCACCAGCCGGCGGCGAAAGTCGAGCCGGTTCCACGCGTCCTCGGCCAGCGACGACACGTTGGCCGCCAGCGCTGCCGCCGGCCGCCGCGCAGGGGGTTCGCGGTCGGGGTCGGTCACTCACGGCAGTTTAGTGGCGACGCTCGGCGCGAGCCGTCCAGGTGCGGCAGAGGCACACAAAAGACGCAGGGTCGCCGCACAGGGTGCGCACAGCATCGGCGCAGAGGCTCGCAGCATGAGCACGCCGCAGCAGAACACCAACGATCCGGGGCACGACGACTGGGCCTGGCGCAAACTCACCGACGAGTCGTCGTACGCCCCCACCCAGCCGCAGCCCGCGGTCACCCAGCCCGCCGCCACCGACGGTTCGGACGGTCACACCCCCGGGCACACCTTCGGGCCGACGGCCTGGCAGACCCCCTCGCAGGGCTACCTGCACGCGGGGTATCAGCAGACCCCTCACCCCCAGTCGTTCGGTTACCAGCCGGCCGGGCCGACGGCCGTGGCGACCAAGCCGAAGCGCTCGCGTGCGGCCATGTTCGTGGCGTCCACCGCCATCGCGGCCGTGGTCGGTGCGGGCGCCGGCGTCGGCGGTTACGCGTGGCTGGGCTCGCAGTACGGCACCACCAGCGCTCCGACGGTGAGCACGGTGCCGGTGGCGCAGCCGTCCACCCTCGACGGCAGCATCACCGCGGCGGCCGCCACGATCTCGCCGTCGGTGGTCACCATCACCGTGCGTTCGGGGCAGAGCGGCAGCGTGGGCAGCGGCGTGGTGCTCGACACCGAGGGCCACATTCTGACCAACGACCACGTGGTGAGCGAGGCCGAGAGCAACCAGGGCATGGCGCGCAGTTCGGGTGACAGCAGCATCACCGTCACCTTCGAAGACGGCACCACCGCGCAGGCCACGGTGGTCGGCACGTCGGCCACCAACGACCTGGCGGTGATCAAGGTGACCGGCGTGAGCGCCGACCTGTTGAAACCGGCCACGTTCGCCGACACCTCGTCGGTGGTCGTCGGGCAGTCGGTGGTGGCCGTCGGCGCCCCGCTCGGCTTGAGCGAAACCGTGACCAGCGGCATCGTGTCGGCCACCGCCCGTCCGGTGCGTTCGGGCACGACGGGCAACGCGGTGTACCAGGCGGTGCAGACCGACGCGGCGATCAACCCGGGTAACTCGGGCGGCCCGCTGGTCAACCTCAACGGCCAGGTGATCGGCATCAACGCCTCGGGGGCGACCCTGTCGAGCGGATCGTCGTCGGAGCAGTCGGGCAGCATCGGGCTGGGGTTCGCGATTCCCGCCGACGTGGCCGTGCGGGTGAGCAACGAACTGATCGCGAACGGCAAGGCGTCCGACGCCTACCTGGGCATCAAGCTGGCCGCGGACGACTCGGCCACCGAAACCACGAGCGAGGGCGTGGCGCTCGCCGAGGTGACGGCCGACGGTCCGGCGGCCAAGGCCGGGCTGCAGACCGGTGACGTGGTCACCTCGGTCGACGGCGTGAACACCACGACGGCGGACGGCCTGATCGCGGCGATTCGCTTTCACGCCCCCGGCAGCACCGTGACGATCACGTACGAACGCGACGGGCAGGCGGGCGAGGTGAAGGTGACCCTGGGAACCGCGGGCTGAGGCCTGCACACTGTGCGCCCTGCCCGTGACCGTCGGGCAGGGCGCAATCTATTGCCCACAGGAGCATGATTGACGCCATGAAGGCTGAGTCACGCAGGTCCGTCCGTACTCGTGCCTGGGCTCTGGTGCTCGCCGGGGCCCTGGCGTTGGCAGGCATCGCCGGGCTGAGCGTGCGGGCTGCGTCCGCCGACCCGACGCTGCCGCCGCTGACCCCCGCCGAGCTGCTCGGCAAGGTGGCCGCGGCCGACGTGCCCGGGCTGAGCGCCACGTTCGAGCAACGAAGCGACCTGGGGCTGCCGGCTTTGCCCGCGGGGGTCGGCGACGACGAGACGGCCTCGATGCTCAGTCTGCTGACCGGCACCCACACCGTTCGGGTCTGGACGGCCGGTGACCAGAAGTCGAAGGTCGCCCTGGTCGACGGCGCCACCGAGAGCGCGCTGATTCGCAACGGCAGCGACGTGTGGGCCTGGTCGAGTGAGAAGCAAGAGGCGGTGCACTCCACACTGCCGGCCACCAAGCGTCCCAGCCCGACAGTGAGCCCCACCGAGGCGATCCGCACCCTGCTCACCAAGCTGGACGGCACCACGGACGTGACCACCTCGGGCACCGGCTACGTGGCGGGCCGGGCGGTGTACCAACTGATCCTTACCCCGCGCGCCACCGAAAGCCTGGTCGGGCAGGTGCGGGTGTCGATCGACGCCGAACACTTCGTGCCGCTGGCGGCGAAGGTGTTGGCGAGCGACGGCCAAGAGGCGGTCGGCGTGCAGGCCACCGGGATCGACTTCGCGGTTCCGAACGATTCGATCTTCGCCTTCCAGCCCCCGGCGGGCGTCACGGTCACCGCGCGGGCGTCGTCCGGCAAGGGCGAGAAGGCCGAGAAGCCCAAGGGTGAGGCACCCAAGACCTTCGGCACCGGCTGGGCGACCGTCACGGTCGTCACGATGCCCACGACCGGCACCGACCAGCAGGCCAAGGCGCTGCTCGACTCGCTGCCTGCGGTGTCGGGCAGCTGGGGCAAGGGCCGGCTGCTCAGCACCACGCTGCTGACCGCTGTGATCACCGACGACGGCCGGGTGGCGGTCGGTGCGGTGGTGCCCGACGCGCTGTACCGGGCGCTCGGCAGCAGGTGAGCGCGGACGCTCTCGCCCTGTCGACCACCGGCCTGACCAAGCGGTTCGGCCGCCAGTTGGTGGTGGACGACGTCGCTCTGGCCGTGCCCACGGGTGCGGTGTACGGGTTCATCGGGCCGAACGGCTCGGGCAAGACCACCACGATTCGCATGCTGCTGGGTCTGGTGCGGCCCGAAGCCGGGTCGTGCCGGGTGCTGGGCGGCGCGATTCCGAGCGAGTCGGCCGACGTGCTGCCCCGGGTGGGGGCGCTGGTCGAGGGGCCCGCCTTTCACCCCTACCTGTCTGGCCGGGCCAACCTGCACCGACTGGACGCCGCCGACGCTCGCAGCGACCCGGCGACGTCCGAACGGCGTATCGGTGCGGCGCTCGACCGGGTGGGGCTGACCGCGGCCGCGGGCAAGAAGTACCGGGCGTACTCGCTGGGCATGCGGCAGCGCCTCGGCATCGCGGCGGCGCTGTTGCAGCCGCGCGACCTGCTGGTGCTCGACGAGCCGACCAACGGGCTCGACCCGCAGGGCACCCGCGAGGTGCGGCATCTGGTGGCCGACCTTGCCGCCGACGGTGCCACCGTCTTCGTGTCGAGCCATCTGCTGTCAGAGGTCGAGCAGATCTGCTCGCACCTGGGCGTCATGCGCACCGGACGACTGGTCGCCCAAGGCCCGATCGGTGAACTCAGCAGCCTGACGGCCACCCGGTTCAGAGTGCGAACGGCCGACGTCGACCAGGCGCTGGCCGTGCTCGGTGGGCTCGGCGTGACCGACGCCGTCCGCACCGCTGAGGGGGTGACGGGCAGCCTGGGCGACCTGGCGCCCGAGCGCATCGTCCGGGACCTGGTCGAGGCCGACGTATCCGTGGCCGAGTTCGTGCAGGTCGCCCCCGCCCTCGAAGACCTGTTCGTGCAGCTCACCGGTGAGGGCTTCGATGTCAGCGGCTAGGGGGTGGCTGCGGCTGTTGGGCTCCGAGTTGCGGCTGATCATCGGGCGGCGCCGCAACCAGGTCGGCCTCGGTGTGCTGTTCGGGCTGGTCGTGATGGTCGGCATCGTCCTGAAGGTGTCGGCGATGCGGCACCCGCGCTCACCGTCTGGTGACCTGATCGCGGCCGTGGCGGGCAACGGCATCTTTCTGGGCTTCGCCGCGCTGAGCATCGAGATCGCCCTGTTTCTGCCCCTCGCGATTTCTGTGCTGGCCGGCGACGCGATCGCCGGCGAGGCCAACCAGGGCACGCTGCGGTACCTGCTGGTGGCACCCGTCGGACGAGCCCGGCTGGTGCTGGTGAAGGCGACGTCGCTGGCCATCGGCGCGCTGATCGGGGCCGTGGTGGTCGCCACCGCGGGGGTGCTGACCGGCGCGGTGCTGTTCGGCATCGGGCCGCCCACGTCCCTGTCGGGCAGCCAACTCGGCGTCGCCGACGGGCTGTGGCGGCTGCTGCTCGCGGCGCTGTACCTGGCCGCCGGACTGGCCGCGCTCGCGATGATCGGCCTGTTCATCTCGACCCTGACCGAGCAGCCGATCGCCGCCACCGTGGCCACGGCCATGGTCGGCACCCTGTTCTGGATTCTCGACAGCGTGCCGCAACTCGACTGGCTGCACCCCTGGCTGCTGGTCGACCGCTGGCTGGCCTTCGTCGACCTGCTGCGCGACCCGCCGTTCACCGACCGCATCGTGGCCGGGCTGTGGGTCGATCTGGCCTACGCGGCGGTGTTCCTGACCCTGGCCTGGCTGCGGTTGCGCACCAAAGACGTCACCAGCTGAACTCTCGACGGGCTGCGGGTGTGGGTTCAGGTTCGATCTCGCAGGACGGCCCCGGGTCGGGCACCAACGGAGGCCTGACCAAACGTCGCGGCCCCAGCCCCCAGCCGGGCGCTCCGGTGGCGGGAGCGAACCTGGTGGTCGGCGTGCAGGACGTCGACGCCACCTTCGACCGGGGCCTCGAACTGGGCGGCACCGAAGCGCTCGCGCCCGACGACATGCCCGGTGTCGGCCGGCTCGCCTACCTGATCGACCCCGACGGCAACATCTTCGGTTTCATCTCGGCGATCATGTCCGACGGCACCAACGTGATGGGCTGAAACCCGTCCACTGGCGCGAGTTGGGGACGGTTCCTAACTCGCGCCACACGCACCCGACCACCAGATCTAGTGGTCGAGCACCAGGTGGCGCGCAATAGGAACCGTCCCCAGCTCACGCCACGAACAGGCTAGAAACCCAGCCGGTTGAGGTACTTGGCGTTGCGCTGCCAGTCCTTGAGCACCTTCACCTTCAGGTCGAGGTGCACGGGTGTGCCCAGCAGCGCGGCGAGTTGAGCCCTGGCGGCCGTGCCGATTTCGCGCAGCACAGAGCCCTTGTGGCCGATCACGATGCCCTTCTGCGAGTCGCGCTCAACCACGAGTGAGGCGAACACGTCGAGCAGGGGACGATCCTCGGTGCGGCCCTCACGCAGCCCCATCTCGTCGATGGTGACGGTGATCGAATGCGGCAGTTCGTCGCGCACGCGTTCGAGGGCCGCCTCGCGGATCAGCTCGGCGATCAGGGTTTCGGTGGGCTCGTCGGTCGCCTCGCCCTCGGGGTAGTAGGCGGGTCCCTCGGGCAGTTGCGCGATCAGCATGTCGGTGACGAGAGTGACCTGGTCACCGGTCAGCGCTGAGGTTGGCACGATCTCGGCCCAGGTGATGCCGTGGGTCTGCTCCAACGAGGCGATGCGCAGCAGGTGCTCGGCCATGCGTTCGCGACCGACCAGGTCTGACTTGGTGGCCAGCGCCACCAGGGTCGGACGCTTCGGCAGCTTGGCGATCTGCGCCACCAGGTACTCATCGCCCGGGCCGATGCGCTGATCGGACGGCAGGCAGACGCCGATCACGTCGACCTCGGCCCAGGTGGCGTACACCAGATCGTTGAGCCGCTCGCCGAGCAGCGTGCGCGGCCGGTGCAGGCCAGGGGTGTCGATGAGCACCAGTTGGGCCTCAGGTCGGGTGACAATGCCGCGCACGGTGTGCCGGGTGGTCTGCGGCCGCGACGACGCGATGGCCACCTTCTGCCCGACGATGGCGTTGGTCAACGTGGACTTGCCGGCGTTGGGCCGTCCGACGAAGCAGGCGAAACCGGAGCGATGCATCAGCTCGCCCGGTTCGCCGAGTCAGAGGCCAACTGCGCCGCCGCGTCCACACCGGCGTCGGCCGGGTCGGCCTCGGTGTCTTCGACCAGCGACGCCAGCACGGTGAGAATGTTGTTGCGGCGGCCGATGCCGCGCTCGGCCACCAACTGAATGCCCTCCCATTCGACCACCGACCCCGGAATCGGCACCTTGTTCAGCTCTTTGCCCATCAGACCCAGCACGGTGTCGACGTCGTCGTCGTCGACCTTGAGCCCGAACAGCTCGCCCAGGTCATCGACGCTGAGCCGGGCTGAGACCCTGAACCTGCCGGGGCCGATCTCGACCGACGGCGGCACCTCCTGGTCGTACTCGTCGACGATCTCGCCGACGATCTCTTCGAGAATGTCTTCGATGGTGGCCAGCCCCGCTGTGCCGCCGAACTCGTCGACCACGATCACCACGTGCGAGCGGGTGAGCTGCATCTCGCGCAGCAGCTCGTCCACCGGTTTGCTGTCGGGGCAGAAGGTCGGCTTGCGCATCAGCGACTCGACGGTTTCGGTGGCCTGCGCCCGCGGGTTGTCGTACATGCGCCGAATCGCGTCTTTGAGGTAGAGCACGCCGCAGATGTCGTCCAGATCGTCACCGATCACCGGAATGCGGCTGAAGCCCGACCGCAGCGCCAACGAAACCGCTTGTCGCACGGTTTTGGTGCGCTCGATGTAGACCATCTGGGTGCGCGGCACCATGACCTCTTTGACGATCGTGTCACCCAGGTCGAACACCGAATGGATCATCTTGCGTTCGCCGGCCTCGATCATGTCGGACGCCTCGGCGAAGTCGACCAGTTCGCGCAGTTCCGCCTCGGAACTGAACGGCCCGTCGGCGAAACCCTTGCCGGGGGTGAGCGCGTTGCCGATCAGAATCATCACCTGCGGAATCGGACCAAGCACGGCGGTCAGCACAGCCACCGGACGAGCCGCGGCCAACGCGACCGCGTCGACGTTCTGCCGGCCCATGGTGCGGGGGGCCACGCCGAGCAGGATGAACGAGACCAGCACCATGATGCCGACCGAGTACAGCACCCGCTCCCAGGTGGCGGCGAAGCGTCCGAAGATGAACAGCGATACCAGAACGATGGCGACGGTCTCGGCCAGAATGCGCACGAACAGCAGCGTGTTCAGCGTGGGGGCCGGATCCTGGGTGATGTCGACCAGCTTCTGGGCTCCCCCGCGGCCCTCATCAAGTAGGCGCTGGGCCCTGCCCTTCGAAAACGACTGCAACGCGGCCTCGGCGGTGACCACCAGGGCCGCCAACAGCACGCAGGCAGTGGCGACGGCCAACTCGAACCATTCGATGTCGGTCAACAGCTTTGATCACTCGCTTCACTCCAGACGATGGTGGCGATTGTATTGCACACCGCCACCGACCGGGCGAGGCACTTTGGTCGGGCGATCCGGGCGGAGTAGCCTGCGGCCGATGACTCGGGTGCTGACGGTGGTTTCTCGGCTGGGCCGGCGAATCTGGTTTCGCGCCGGCCTGTTCACGCTGGGTGCGCTGCTGCTCGCCCTCGGCGCCGAGTGGCTCGAACCCATGCTGCCGGCCCTGCAGTCGCTCGACATCGGGCAGAACTCGGTGGGCAACCTGCTCACCATCATGGCAAGCTCGATGCTGGCCGTCACCACGTTCTCGCTGACCGCGATGGTGTCGGCGTATTCGTCGGCCAGCTCGGTGGGCACGCCACGCGCCACCCAGTTGCTGATTCAGGACCGCACCTCGCAGGACGCGCTGTCGACCTTTCTGGGCTCGTTCGTGTTCTCGGTGGTCGGCATCGCCGCGTTGTCGACGGGCTACTACGGCGAGGCCGCCCGCACGCTGCTATTCGTCGGCACGCTGATCGTGATCGCGGTTGTGGTGATCACCCTGCTGCACTGGATCGGCTACCTCGCCGATTTCGGCCGCATGGCAGACATCATCGACCGGGTCGAAAAGGCCGCCACCCGCGCCGCCGACGCTTACGCCGAGCAGCCCGCCCTGGGTGGGTTGCCCGGGGTCATCGTGCCCGAGGGGGCGAGGCCGGTGGTCGGCACCGACAGCGGCTTCGTGACGCTGGTCGACACCGCGGCGTTGCAAGGCATCGCCGAAGAGCACGATCTCACGGTGCACGTGCGGCTCTGCCCCGGTTCGGCCGCTCACGTGGGCGAGCCCTTGGCGTACGTCGAGGGCCGGGTCACCGACGACCAGTTGGACGCCGTGCGCCGCGCGTTCGAAATCAACGCCCACCGCACCTACGATCAGGATCCCCGGCTGGGCCTGGTGGCGCTGGCTGAGATCGCGATTCGCGCACTGTCGCCCGCGGTGAACGATCCGGGCACCGCGATCGAGGTGCTGGGAGCGCTCGAGCGGGTGACCTTGGTGCTGTTGGGCAGCGACCCATCCGGCGAGGCGCAGCACCCGCGGGTACACGTGCCGACCGCGACGCTTGCGGACTTTCTCGATGACGGCTTCCGCCCGATCGCCCGCGACGGCGCTGGGCAGGTCGAAGTGGGTATGCGGCTGCAGCGCACGTTGAAGGCTCTCGCCAACTCGGCCACGCCCGACGACGCCGAAACGATCCGGACGGCGGCCGAGCAGGCCCTGGCCCGGGCCAACGCCGCTCTGGACGACGAGGGCGACCCGGCGGCCGTGCGGGCGGCAGCGGGCTGACCGTCCCCCCTTGCCGATGCCCGACCCGATCACAATGCTGCTGGTGGCCGCCGGGGTGCTCACCGGAATCGTCGGGTACGGTGCCGGCCTGGCGTCCCTGGTGACGTTTCCCGCCCTGCTGGCGGCCGGCCATGCCATCACTGACCGCGAACCTGACCAACACGGTGTCGCTGGTCGGCATCAAAGGCGTGTCCCCCTCCACCGCGATGGACGAACGCCGCACCTTAAGGCACTGCTCCGCCCGTGAACGCGTCCAGTCCCGTGGTACGCAGTGCCGAAGATCCGTCCGCGCTCGGCAAGCGTGCCTCGCAGCAACAGCCCGACGGCTCAGAACGGCACACCGCACTGCATGATAACGTTCGCGTAGGGGGAGGCCTCGCCGGTCCGGACGAATAGCACGGCGTCACGCGAGCGCCTCTTGAACTCCTCGTGCGGCATCGTGTCGGGGTCACCGAACAGCCGCGTCACCAGCGCGTGCGTGTCCGGGTTGGCCTGTTCGATCTCCGACGCCACCCAGCACCGCTCGACCACGATCTCAGACGCCAGCGCTTCTAGCACGTCGGCGAAGCGAGGCACGCCGAACACGAGGGCCAGGTCGACCACAGGGACCCCGTCGGGACGCGGCAAGCCGCAGTCACCGACGACCACGAGGTCAGTATGACCGAGCCTCGCGAGCGCGCCTGCCAGTTCGGCGTTCAGAATTCCGCTTTTCTTCATTCCGTGACCTCTTTCCTCACAGCTCGTCTCGACGCGGGTAGGAAGCCTGCGCCCCACGCCGTTGGACTGCAACCGCAGCGACGCGCGTCCCGAGTGCCAGAGCGTGTTCGATGTTTTGACCGGACGCGAGCGCCGCTGCCATGGCGCCCACGAAGGCATCCCCGGCACCCGTGGTGTCCACAGCGGTGACGCGTTCGGCAGGGTGGGTGACCACCGTCCCGTCGGGAAGCACCGCCAGGGAACCTTGTGCGCCGAGCGTGATCACGACGCTGCGGGCGCCCCGGTCGAGCAGTTGGCGTCCGAGTTCGGCCGGTTCGGCCGCGTCAGCGGGCACGCCCACGACCAGCGCGGCCTCCGTCTCATTGACCACCAGGGGGTCACAGGCGGCCAGCACGTCGCCGGGGACGTCGGCGGCGGGGGCCGCGTTCAGGACAAAGCGGACGCCGCGCTCACGGCACTGGGCGGCCATGTACGTCACCGTCTCCAGCGGCACCTCGTGTTGCATGACGACGATGAAAGCCCGCGACCACTCGGCCTCGTGTTCCGCCATCAGGTCCGGGGTCACCCTGCCGTTGGCGCCTGGCGACACGACGATCGAGTTCTCGCCGTCTGGGGTGACGACGATGAGGGCGCACCCGGTCGGGCGGTCGGCGGTCGCCATGCCGGCTGTGCGAACCCCCGCCGATTCCAGCGATCGCCGCAGCAGGTCGCCGTTGCCATCGGCGCCCACGCACCCGACGAACGCAACGTCGGCGCCCAGCAGACCAGCCGCGACCGCCTGGTTGGCGCCCTTGCCACCCGGTGTGATGACGAGGTCGGAACCGATGAGGGTCTCTCCGCCCGCCGGGCGGCGGTCGACCTCAATGACGAGGTCGGCATTGGCCGACCCGATCACCACAATGCTCACAGTGTCTCCTTCGCAAAGCCGGGCGGGCACTGCCCGACTAGGCAGTGCCCGCCCGGGAGGTTGGCTACTTTGCGGAGTCCTTGTCGAGGACGACCACCGGGACGGCAATGGTCTTCTCGACCGTCTCGCCCTTGGCCAGCTTGATGGCAACCTCAACTGCCTGCTTGCCGAGCTCCTCCGGCTGCTGGGCGATCGACGCGTACATCGTTCCCGCCTTGATGGCGGCGATGCCGTCATCGGTGCCGTCGAACCCGACCACCTTCACGGCCTCACCCGCGCGGTTGCCGAGGGCCTGGATGGCGCCGAGCGCCATCTCGTCGTTCTCAGCGAAGATGCCCACCACGTTGGAGTTGGCCTGCATCAGGTTCGTCGTGACGTCGAGGCCCTTCGTGCGGTCGAAGTCGGCCGGCTGCTTCGCGACGACCTTGATCCCTGGGAACTTGGCGATGCCCTCGGTGAACCCCTGGCCCCGCTCACGCGATGCCGTGGTGCCGGCGACACCCTGGAGAACGATCACCTCGCCCTTCTCGCCGATGGCCTTGGCGAGCGCCTCAGCGGCTAGGCGGCCGCCAGCGACGTTGTCGGAGGCCACGAACGCGTTCACATCCGTCCCGGCGACGGCGCGGTCCACGGCGACGACCGGCATCTTGGCGGAGATGAGTGGGGCGACGATCGGGGCGGCCGCGTCCGAGTCGACCGGGTTGATCAGGACAGCGTTGACCTGCTGGGCCTGGAAGTTCTGGATCTGGTTGGCCTGTTGGGTTGCGTCGTCACGGGCGTCGGTGACGAGAAGTTCGGCGCCGGCCGCTGCGGCAGCGTCCTTGGCGCCCTTCTCCAGCGAGACGAAGAAGGGGTTGTTCAATGTCGAGATGGCCATGCCGAGCTTGACCTTGCTGGCCTGGCTCCCCTGGCTGGTTGGAGGGGTTCCTTGGGAGCATCCGGTGAGGAGGAGGGCTCCGGCGGCGACTACCGCAGCGATGCGCGTTCCGAGACGGGACATGGACTGTTTCCTTTCGATGGGTGGGAGCGTCACTTGGACTTGCGACGCAGGGTGTCTGTGAGGACCGCGAGGGCGATCACGATGCCGATGACGACCTGCTGCCAGAACGAGGAGACGTTGAGCAGGTTGAGACCGTTGCGGATGACGGCGAGGACGAGGGCGCCGACGAAGGTCCCGAAGGCCCGGCCGGTACCACCTGCCAGGCTGGCACCACCGATGACGACGGCGGCGATCGCGTCCAGCTCGTAGCCGGCGGCGGCCTGCGGCTGGCCGGAGGCGAGGCGTCCGGCGAGGACGAGGCCTGCCACGGCGGCGAAGGTGGCCGACAGGCCGTAGATGATCAGCTTCTGCCTGCCGACGTTGATTCCGGACAGGCGTGCTGCCTCCTCGTTGCCGCCGATCGCGTACATGCAGCGGCCGACGTAGGTGCGGTTGAGGATGAAGGCCGCCAGGACGCCCAGCACCACCATGATCACCAGTGGGACCGGAAGCCAGCCGCCAAGCGTCGAACCGAAGAAGGCGACCTCGGCCGGTACCTTTACGGGGATGCCGTTGGAGAGCACGAGCGCGAGACCCCTGGCCACCGACAACATGGCCATAGTCGCGATGAAGGCGGGGAGGCGTCCGTAGCTGATGAGGATCCCGTTGACGACGCCTGCGGCCAAGCCGGTTGCGAGTCCGAGCAGGATGGCGATCCAGGCAGGCAGGCCGAGGTTGCTGGCACCGTAGCCGGTTACGATCGCGGAAAGGGCCGCCACCGACCCGACGGACAGGTCGATCCCTGCCGAGACGATCACGAACGTCTGACCGAAGGCGAGGATCGCGACGACGGCCGCCTGCGTGCCCACGTTCGTCAGGTTCTGCGGGGTCAGGAAGACCGGGGAGAGGATGGCCATGGCGATGCCGAGAACGACCAGGGCGCCGAGGGCACCGTTCTGGCCGAGCGTCTCCTTGGCGCGGCTCGACCAAGGCGAGGCGGGTGCGATGTCAGTGGGCACGGGTTGACTCCATTTCTTGGACTGCCAGGGCCATGACGGTGGCCTGCGTCGCTTCTTCGTGACTGAGTTCGCCGACAATGCGGCCTTGGGCCATGACGAGGATCCGATCGCAGATGCCGATCACCTCGGGTAGGTCGGAGGAAGCCATCAGCACTCCGCGTCCGGCCGATGTCATGTCGTTGATGAGGTTGTAGATCTCGACCTTGGCACCTACGTCGACGCCGCGAGTCGGTTCGTCGAGGAGCAGGACGGTCGGGTCGGCTAGGAGCCACTTGCCCATGACGACCTTCTGCTGGTTACCCCCGGAGAGGTTCTTCACGAGTGCCTTCGTGTTGGGCGTCCGGATCCGCAGGCTCTCGACGCCGCGGCGGGCCAACTCGGCGAGCCGGCCGAGGTTCACCACGCCCGCGCGCGTGGCATCACGCAACAGCACCAGTCCCATGTTGTCGGCCACGGACGCCCCGAGTACAAGGCCCTGGTGCTTGCGGTCTTCGGGGACCAGCCCCAAGCCCTGCTCGATGCCTCGCGCGATGCCGCGGCGACGGCTTGGCTTGCCTTTGACCGTGACGGTGCCTGTGTCGAACGCATCGGCGCCGAAGATCGCGCGGAGCACCTCCGTGCGTCCCGCCCCCACGAGCCCGGCCAGGCCGACCACCTCACCGGCGCGCACCTCGAGGTTGATGTCCTCGAACCGGCCCTTCGCGGTGAGCGCCTCCACGGAGAGGAGGACATCGCCGACCTCGCCCCGCGCACGGGGGTACTGCGCATCGATCGAGCGGCCGACCATGAGCCGGACCAGTTCATGGGTGGGCGTCGACGCCGGCACGGTGCTGATCGACTTGCCGTCGCGGAGCACGGTCACCCGGTCTCCGATCCGGCGGATCTCATCGAGGTGGTGCGAGATGAAGACCATCGCCACGCCGCGCGAGCGGAGCTCTTCCATGAGCGCCAGGAGCCGGTCCACCTCGTCATCGGTGAGCGCCGCCGTGGGCTCGTCCATGATCAGGATGCGCGCGTCCAAGCTGAGGGCCTTCGCGATCTCCACGAGCTGCTGGCGCGCCACACCGAGGCTCGACACCGGCGTCCGTGGATCGATCGTCAGCCCAACCTTCGCCATGGCTTGGGCGGCAACACGGTTCATCTCCGACGGCTTGATGATCCCCGCGGACCGGGGCTGCCGGCCGAGCAGAACATTCTCCGCGACGCTCAGCTGGGTGACCAGGTTGAACTCCTGGTGGATAGTGGCAATGCCGAGACGCTCCGCATCCGCGGTGCCGTGCAGCACCACAGGCTTGCCGTCGACCATGATCGTGCCCTCATCGGACTGGTGGACGCCGGCGAGGCACTTGATCAGCGTCGACTTACCGGCGCCGTTCTCGCCGAGCAGCACATGCACTTCCCCGGGGACCAGGTCGAACGAGACGCCGCCGAGGGCGACGACGCCGGGGAAGCGCTTGACGAGTCCCTCGACCTGCAATAGGGGCGGCGCCTGACTCATAGTGTTCCTTTCTGACGGATGTGGTTGGTTCGTGCGTCGTCAGACGCGCCGAGGTTCGGTGGATTCGCGCAGGTGGAGCGTGCACGGGATGCGGACACTCTCAACCGGCTTGCCGGCGATGCGGTCGAGCAGGAGGCCGAAGGCGCGGCGGCCCAACTCGCGGGTCGGTTGCGCGATCGCCGTCACGGACGGGCGCAGCAGCGTGAAGACGTCGAGATCGTCGATCGCCGCCAGGGCCAGGTCACCGGGCAACGGGCTTCCCTCGACCGGGGCGTGCGACAGGGTGTCGAGGACACCGAGCGCCATCCGTCCGTTGGACACCAGCAGGGCCTCGGGCGTGGTCCGCTCGTCGAGCATGCGTCGCGTCTGGGCGCGACCCGAGTCACGCTTGTAGTCACCGACCCACACTCGCTCGGCCGGGAGATCGAGCCCATGCCGGGCCAGGGCTTCACGGACCGCCTCCAGTCGCTGGTGAGCGGTGCCGGCGTACTGCGGACCCGCGAGCACTCCGATGTTCTGGCGCCCGGTCGTGACCAGGTAGTCGACCAGCTGGGATACGGCGTCGGAGGTGTCGGAGGAAACCAGGGGGGCGTGCACCTCACTCGCGGGGCGGTCGAGCAGGACGAGGTGCTGCTCGAGATCCGCGGCCTCGCGGAGCAGCGGGGAGGTCTCAACCGTGGGCACCACGATCAGCCCGTCCACCTGCCGCTCCAGCAGGGTCCGGACGTACAGGTCCTGCTGTTCGGGTCGCTCATCGGCGTTGCCGACGATCATCAGGTAGCCGGCCTCGCGGGCCGCGTCCTCGACCGCCCGGGCCAGTTCGGTGAAGAAGGGGTTGAGCAGGTCGGAGACGACCAGGCCGATCGTCCGGGTGCCCGTGCCACGCAGCGCACGACCCACGGCGTTCGGGCGGAAGCTGTGGTGCGCAGCAGCGGCCAGCACCTTCTCCCGAAGTGCATCCGACACCTGCGGCTGGTTGCTGAGCACACGCGATACGGACGCCACGGAGACCCCGGCGGTCCTGGCCACATCCTTGAGGGTTGCCATGCCCGCGGCCTCCTCTTCGACGCCTGTAATCGTTTGCTGTAATCGTTTACATGGATCGTAGGAGGTGCGTTTGCGCGTGTCAAGAGGAGGGAGAAGAGGCAGGGGAAGATGCGTCCGTACGGCGTTGGCGCGCTTCCGTCGAGGGACACGTGGTGCGAGATTCAACAAGGTGAGCGCTCCCCCGCCGACTTCGAGCTGACGACGGACGAACTGCGCGCGTGTGGGTCCCTCCGGGTGGTGGGCTTTTGGGGGTGGGCGTGTCCTGAGCTGATGGGTGGGCCATCGGCGAGATCTTCGGTGTGTACGGCCAAGCACGCATCGAAAGAGGTTCACCGATGGCCCAGTTCCAGTCTGCTCTGTCCGGGTTACTGACGTCTGTCCACAACGGCGAGGGGGTCGACCTCGTGCGCGAGTCGGTCCGGATGGTGTTGCAGGAGTTGATCGACGCCGAAGCGATCGCCGTGATCGGCGCCGACCCGCTACGAACGCACCCCCGAGCGCACCAACGAACGCAACGGCACCCGCCCCCGGGAGGTGATGACCAAGGGCGGCACCGTCGAAGTGCAGATCCCGAAGCTACGCACCGGCTCGTTCTTCCCATCGGTGCTCGAGTGGCCGCACCATGGTTGCGATCCTGCTCATCCGCGCTCTCCTGATCGGGTTCGTGCTCAGCGGCGTGATCCTCATCACCGGCAGCACCCCCGCCGCCTGCAACCTCGGCGGCCGGGCCGTCTACGTTGACCCCAACTCCGTCCCGGAAGGACCGATCGCCGGCTACGACCACGCGCAGCCGGTCAACGCCGCCCACGTCATGGTGGCTGCACAGAAGCTTGGCCTCACCGTGAGAGACCAGCAGATCGGTGTGATGACCGCGAACAGACCGTGCTCACCGCCGACCTGGGCAACAGTCCGGTGCGGCCGTACGGCCAGATTCTGGCCCACATCATGGACGGCGATCCGCTGCTGTCGGTGCGCGACGACGTGGCAGAGGATCTGTGGCGCATTCTCACCCCGGTGATGAAGGCCTGGGACGACGGCACGGTGCCGATGGACACCTACCGGGCCGGGTCGTCGGGCCCGACGAGCTGGAGGTAAGCGGGCGGGATCTCGGCGTTCGCCGGGATGACGAAGCCCCCGCAGCGACGCACCCACCGTCATCCGGGCGAACGCCTGGATCTCTCCGATCGTCAAGCGATCACTGAAGGTGGCCCGCAAGCACCGACTCCTTCAACCAGCCACGCAGGGCGTCGGCCTGGAAGCGCTGAAAGTCGCGCAGCGTGGGCAGCCCCGGTGGATCGGGACGGCGGCAGGCCGCTTCGAAGAAGCCGAGAATGCCGGCCAGCGTGTCGACGGCGGTGTCGACCCCGATGCCGTGCTGGTCAGCGACGCGGGTGAGCAGAGCATCGATGTCGAGCCCGGGTGCGCCGCTCGAAATGAACTCGATGGCCAGCAGCACCGGGTCGATCCAGGCCGCGCCGAGCATCGCCCACGCCCAGTCGACGATCACCAAGGCCCCGTCTGGACGCTGCATCATGTTGTCGGCCCGCAGGTCGAGGTGAATCAGCGCATCGCCCGCCATGGCCGACAACGCCCGCTCGGCGGCGGCGTTCAGCCACGGCACCCGGTCAACCAGCCACGGGTCGAGGTCTGCACAATCGGTCAGCGCCGGCCAGCAGGTGAACATGCTGCGCCGCGCTGTCTCTGCTCTCACCCACTCGCCGGCCGGTGCCGGAGTGAGCGCCGCGGACAGTACGACAAGGCTGGCCAAAGCCGCATCGGCGGCTTCGGAAGTCCACGGCAAAGGGGCCTGCCGACCGTCCACATGTTCGAGCAGCAGAGCGACCCAGCCGTCGTCGCCCTGATCGTGCACATCGATCAGGGCCGCTATCGGCAGCCCTGACGGCATCGAAGCCAGTGCCTTGGCCTCGGCTCGTAACAGGGCCGGTGTGTCGGGGTTGAGGCCCGGGTGAACCGCCTTGAGAAACCCGGCCGCACCCCCGGCGGTGAACAAGGCTTCGGCCACGCCGGGCGAGAAACCACCCTGAACTGCAACGGTGCGCACGACCCGACCGCCCACGGTGTGCTCGACCCAGCCGCGGACGTCGTCGGGAAGTTCGGCGAACGTCGGCCGCCGGCGCTCGGCCATCAGCGCCGTGCGGCCTTCCAGCCGGCGATGATGCGGTCGTTCAGGTCGAACATGACCTTCTTCTCATCAGGCTCTGCGTGGTCGTGGCCCAGCAGGTGCAGCAGGCCGTGAATCAGTAGATAGTCGGCCTCCTCGTCGGGGGTGCGGTTCGATTCGGCCGCCTGGGCCGCGGTGACCGTCGGGCACAGCACGATGTCGCCCAGCATGCCCAAGGGTGGCTCTTCGCCGTCGCGGGGCGGGCGCAGCTCGTCCATCGGAAAGCTGAGCACGTCGGTGGGGCCGGGCTCGTCCATGTACTTCTCGTGGTAGGCGGCCATGGTGGGCTCGTCGACCAGCAGCACCGACAGTTCGGCCTGGGGGTGAATGCGCAGGGCGTCCAGAGCGAACAGGGCCAGGGCCACCAGGCGCTGCTCGTCGACGGGCACGCCGGACTCGTTGTTGACCTCGACGCTCATGTCAGTGCTTTCGTTCGGTGGACTCGAACCGGTCGTAGGCGGCCACGATGCGGCCGACCAGCTTGTGCCGCACCACGTCGTGGTTGGTCAGCCGGCAGAAGGCGATGTCGTCGACCCCGTCGAGAATGCCCTCGACCATGCGCAGGCCCGAGCGCGTGCCGGTGGGCAGGTCGACCTGGGTGACGTCGCCGGTGACCACGATCTTCGAGCCGAAGCCCAGCCGGGTGAGGAACATCTTCATCTGTTCCATCGAGGTGTTCTGCGCCTCGTCGAGAATGATGAACGCGTCGTTCAGCGAGCGGCCACGCATGTAAGCCAGGGGCGCCACCTCGATGGTGCCGGCGGTCAGCAGGCGGGGCACCGAGTCGGGGTCGACCATGTCGTGCAGCGCGTCGTACAGCGGCCGCAGGTATGGGTCGATCTTGTCGGTGAGCGTGCCGGGCAGAAAGCCGAGCCGCTCGCCCGCCTCGATCGCCGGCCGGGTGAGAATGATGCGGTTGACCTCTTTGGCCTGCAACGCCTGCACGGCCTTGGCCATGGCCAGGTAGGTCTTGCCGGTGCCGGCCGGGCCGATGCCGAAGACCACGGTGTGGGCGTCGATGGCGTCGACGTAGCGCTTCTGGTTGAGCGTCTTGGGCCTGATGGTGCGGCCCCGGCTGCTGAGAATGTTCTGGGTGAGCACCTCGGCCGGCCGCAGGGTTTCGGCCGACTGTGCGGTCATGCCGACCACCCGCTCGACGGCGTCGGCGGTGAGGCCCTGGCCGGTGCGCACGATGGTGACCAGTTCGGTGAGCACCTCAGCGGCCACCGTGACGTCGGTGGGCTCGCCGGTGAAGGTGAACTCGTTGCCACGCACGTGCACGTCGGCGGCCAGGTCGCGCTCGAGAATGCGCAGAAACTCGTCCCGCGGGCCCAGCACGTTGACCATGTCGACCGACGCGGGAACCGTGAGCCGGCGCACACCCGTGGGCGTGTTCACGTCACTGTCGGCTTTGGGCAATGCTCCTCCTTGAAGTTGACTCACGCATGCTACTCCGCGGCACCGACAGGTCGCGGTGCCGACCCGGCGGGACGAAAACCGTTGCCGGCATCGCTGCCCGGTGCCGGCTCCGCGGTCTGGTGCCGTGAAATAGCCCGGCATCAGATACGGATCCTGGCGGTAGACACAGATGCCGGCATCGGTTTCGGTCGCTGACTTGGCCACCGCCCCGCCGCTGCCCGATGCTGAGCGCATGTGCACGCGGCCGACCCTGTCCGTCGCCGAGGCGACCGAGCGGGCGGCTGAACTCGCCCGTGACGGACGACGCCGCCTGCTCGGTCTGGTGGGGCCGCCCGGGGCGGGCAAGTCCACCCTGTCGGCGGCCCTGCAGGCCCGGCTCGGCGAGTCGATGGTCGTGGTCGGCATGGACGGCTTTCACCTGGCCAACACCGAGTTGCTGCGGCTGGGCCGCCGCGACCGCAAGGGAGCACCCGACACCTTCGACGTCGACGGCTACGTGACGTTGCTGGCCAGGCTGCGCGGCCAATCGTCCGCGCTGTACGCGCCGCGGTTCGACCGCGACCTGGAGGAATCGATCGGCAGCGCAGTGCTGGTCGAGCCGTCGGTGCCGCTGGTGGTCACCGAAGGCAACTACCTGCTGTACGACCGGTTCGGCTGGGGTGCCGTGCAGGGGGTGCTCGACGAGGTGTGGTATCTGCAACTCGATGACGCCGAGCGGCGCCGTCGGCTGGTGCAGCGCCGGCTCGGCCACGGCGACACCCGCGAACACGCCGAGTTCTGGGTACGTGAGGTCGACGAGCCGAACGCCCGGCTGGTGGCCGCCACGGCTCACGCGGCCGACGCGGTGGTGCTGCTCGACTGAACGGCGGGGCCGCGATCGTCGACGAACGCGGCCAGCACCACGATTGCCAGGCCACTCACCACGATCACGCTCAACGCGGCCCGCAGCCCCAGCAGTTCGGCCAGGCCGCCGATCAGCGGCGGGCCGAGCAGAAAGGCCGGCCACTCCCCCAGGTTGATCAGGGCCACCGCCCTGGCCGTCGCGAGGTCGGGTTGATTGCCGGCCAGGGTCATCACGGTGGGCACGATGCAGCCGCTGCCCAGGCCGAGGCAGGCGAAGCCGATCAGTGCCGCCGGCACCGTACCCACCAGCAGGCCGGTGCCGAGGCCGATGGCGGCCACGCCGGCCGACAGTTGCAGAAACCGGCGCCGTCCGAGCCGTCCGACGATGCGGTCGCCGACCAGCCGCGCGGCGGCGATGGCCAGCGAGTAGCACACCAGGGTGAGCGAGCCGAGCGCGATGCTCCCGCCGAGCACCACGGTGTATTGGGCGCTCCACTGGGCGGCGGCGCCCTCGTTGATCGACGTCAACAGGCACATGGCAGCGAGAATCAGCAGTTGCGGCGTCCACGAGGCCCCGGACGGCTCGGGCGCGGCCGGTGCTTCGTCGACGGGTGTGGAGGCAGCCACGCGGTGCGTGTCGGGCAGGCTGCGCGCGGTGGCGACGAAGAGCGCAGCGAGCAGCAGACACGACGCCGCCAACTGCAGGGCGGGGGCCAGGTTCACCAGGCCGGCCAGCACCCCGAGCAAACCGCCGGCGAACTGACCGCCGCTGAACCAGGCGTGAAACGACGACAGAAGGCTGCGGCCGTAGCCACGCTCGACCTCGACCGCAAGGGCGTTCATCGGCCCGAACAGCAGCCCCACCGCCACGCCCATCACCAACAGGGTGGCCACCATCACCAGGGTGCTGGGTGACGCGGCGGCCAGCGGGGCGATCATCAGCAGGGCCGCCGCGCCCCAGCGGGCCGGCAGCCGGGCACCGGTGCGCGTGATCACACCCTGTAGCACCAGCAGCGCCAGCAGCGTGCCCACCGGCATGCCCAGCACGATGAGACCCCACGCGCCGTCACCGACGCCGAGTTGAGCCCGCACGGACGGAATGCGGCCCTGCCAACCGCCCATCACCGTGCCCGCGAGTATGAACAGCACCGAAACGGCGACCCGCTGCCGTTGCAACGATGCGTCGGTCACGGCAGGGCACCTCGCTCGGGTGGGTGAACGGCCCGATGAGGGCCGTCGTTCAGGCTATCGCCCGTGCCGATCGTCCAAGGAATCGCTGATTCTCATCAGTCGAGCGTGTCGAGACCTCGTCCGGCTTGGGGGTTTCGACAAACTCCACCAGCGCGCGGGTTCGTTGATCAGCGATCCGTCCGGTGCGGCAGCTCAGCGGTGCGCGGAGATCCCGGCGTCCGCCGGGATGACGGTGAGCCGTTGGTCGAGCTTGTCGAGACCGCGCACGCCATCGAATCGCACGGTTGAAGCGGAGCGGCGGCGCCCCCGTCAGGTCGTGGTCGGGCGTTTGCGCACTGCGAGTCGCTGGCCGAACAGTCCAGCAAGGGCGGCACAGGGGCGTCGCCGCTGCGCGGCACCAGGCGCACCGACCGAAGCTCCCGACCGTCGAACAGGGCGCCGCCGCTACCGGCACCAGAGTCGGGATGGCGCGGCCTTACTGCTCCTGGGTCAGGTCCTGCTCGTTGGTGGCGCGGTCGGTCTCGGAGTAGTCGCTGTCGGCCTCGCCCGAATCGCCCCCAGGAGGGCCGTCGTGCAGCATCTGCTGGGCCTTCTCGTCTGACACCGGGCCGCTCACCTTCGACTCGCCGAAGCCGGACGAGATGTCGCCGCCGGCCTGTGGATCATTGGTCATCGCAGTTCCCTTCGTTGGGCGTTGTCGGCCACGCTAGCCCGCCCCCGCCGAAACCGACAGCATCGAGAAGACTCAACCACCCCTTCGGGCGAACCGGTCGATGGCGGCCACCAACTCGGCGGCGATGGCCGGCTCGGTGACGGAATGGCCGGCCAGTACCAGCCGCAAATCCGCTTCCGGCCAGGCCTGATGCAAATCCCACGCGGTGACGGCCGGGCACGGCAGATCGTAGCGGCCCTGCACGATCACCGCCGGAATGTGCCGAATGCGGTCGACCTCGGCGATCAGCTGACCCTCACGCAACCAGCCGGCGTTCACGAAGTAGTGGTTCTCAATGCGGGCGAACGCCAGCGCGAAGGCCGGGTCGCTGAACTCGTCCACCATCGCCTGATCGAACTCCAGCGTGGACGTGGCGGCCTCCCAGGTCGCCCAGGCCACACCGGCCGGCCCGTGCACCGCCGGGTCGGGGTCGAACAGCAGCTCGTGGTAGGCGGCGATGCGGTCGAAGCCCGCCGGCAGGTCGCCGAAGCGGGCCCGCAGCGGTGCCTCGAACCGGTGCCAGTACTGCGGCGCCAGGTTGCCCGCGCCGCCGTTGTAGTACCAGTCGAGTTCGCTGCGGCGCAGGGTGAAGATGCCGCGCAGCACCAGCTCGGTGACCGCCTCGGGGTGCCGCTGCGCGTAGGCCAGGGCGAGCGTGCTGCCCCACGAACCGCCGAACACCTGCCACCGTTCGATGCCGCGGTCGACCCGCAGCCGTTCGAGGTCGGCCACCAGGTGCCAGGTGGTGTTGGTCGACAGGTCGGCGCCGCGTCGGCTGGCGTGCGGCGCGCTGAGTCCGCAACCCCGCTGGTCGACCAGCACGATGCGGTAGACGGACGGGTCGAAGAACCGCCGGTACACCGGCGCGCAGCCACCACCCGGGCCGCCGTGCAGAAACACCACCGGCTTGCCGTCGGGGTTGCCGCACTGCTGCCAGAACAGCGACTGGCCGTCGCCGACGTCGAGGTGCCCGGTTCGATGCGGTTCGATCGGCGGGTACAGCACCCCGGCCAGCCGATCAGTCGTCGTCGTCATCGTCCTCATAGTCGTCGATGATGTGCATCGCGGCCTCTTCGGCGCTGGCCGCGCCGCCCGAAATGCCCACCTCATAGCCGATGCTCTCGGCCTCATGGTCGAAGTCGCCGTAGCCGCCGTCGGCGTCGACCAGGCGTCCGGCCCGGTGGTTGCCCACCTGACGGTTGTCGTCGCCGTCGTCACGCCACTTGACCCGCTCGGGGGCGACGTCGGGCTCTTCTTGGGCGATGCGCTGCTCAAGCGTCTCGCCGTGCCGCATCTCGGCCCGGGTGTTGCCGAAACTCTGCGCGGGCGACCACTTCTCGGGCGCCACGTACCCCTCGTCGAGCACGTCGGCGACGCCACGGTCGATGAGTGTTTCGTCGGCCTGCAACTGGTCGAGCTGCTCGGATTCGTCGGGCATCGTCGGGTCGTACTCGGTCATGTTCCTAGCCTGCCATCTAGGCATCGCGCAGGCGAGAACAGCGGCAAACACGACCCGCAAATCTGCCTAATGCGGACTTTCGGGCGGCCCGATCACCCGTCGCCGCACCCGTTGCCAGAGGGTCTCTTGGGGCGGCTCGCCCATGGACGGCTGGTTGGGCGGCGGCTGGGGTGTCGGAGGCACCCAGAGCTGCGGAACCGGGCCGTTGAGCGGCGCACCGCAGCGGGCACACCGAGGGGCCGCCAGGCTTTGCTGCAGGCCGCAGGCAGCACAGGACGGGGCGGTCATACACCCAGTCTTGCGCGGCCGGCGGTGGTAGTCACGGGGAGGATTCCCCGGTGGCCTCGACGAGCTCGACCGGTCGGGCCAGGTCTCAAGGCATCGACCGGGCCGATACCACCACGTAACTGCCTTTGTGACACGTGACTGCCTGCAGGCGGGCAGCTACGTGTCACAAAGGCAGCTACGTGAGTCTGGACCGCATCGACGGCCGTCCGCTGCCCAGGATCGACGCACGCAACTGACCGCCGATTGAGCTGATGATGAGATCCCGGCGTTCGCCGGGATGACGGTGAACGACGCCAGCGCAAGCATGAAGCGGAGCGAGGGCGGCCCGGTCAGGGCGTGGTCGGGCGTGTGCGCACAGCGAGGCGCTAGCCGAGCAGTCTCGGAAGGGCGGCACAGGGGCGGCACCGCTCCGCGGCTACCGACTCGACGCGAACGCTGCCCCAGACTGGAGATCCGGCGTCCGCCGGGATGACCCAAGGGCGAGATTCACGCAGCGGTGAAGGTGAGAACCTTGGAGTCGGGCGCGGTCAGGGTGAGGGTGTCGCCCTCGATCGAATAGCCGGTCGCGGCGTCGAGAATGGCCAGCACGGAGGTCTCTTGCTTGCCCTCGGCCTCGTTCGTGCACGCCATCTTCGTAGAGGCGAGCGGACCCACCTCGATCGTGGCGTCCTTGACGGTGACCGGGCCGCGGAAGGTGTTGCAGGCCTTGCCGCTCACCGCCGTTTCGGTGAAGGTCATCGTCACGCTGGTGCCGGCCACCGGCGACACCGCGGTGTCACCGCTGACGATGCCCGACAGCGTCCAGGCGGTGCCGACCAGCGGCTTGTCGGGTGTGTCCGGCGCCTTGGCCAGGGTGAGCGCCACTGCGCCCGTAGCGGTCACCAACTCGACCCCGTCACCATTGCCACGCACGGCCTTGACCTCACCGAGCGCCGTGTTGAACGCCCCCTCTTGCTTCATCACCGCATCGTCAGCGCAGGCCATCTGAGTTTGTGCGGCAAGGCCGATGGTGAGCGTGCTGCCCGATTGCTTGAACTCGGCCCCGTATTGGTTGCAACTCGCGTTGCCACCGACCCGACCGTCGGCGAACGTCATGGTGGGCTGCTTGGCCGCGATGGTGGGGCTGCCCTTGATGTGGGTGACCACCCACGAGGTGCCCGCGAGTGCGGGAGCGCTGGGCGAGGGCGTGGGTGACGCCCCCGGCGAACCACTTGACGCACAGCCGGCGAACAGCAGCAGTACGGCAAGGGCAACGGCCCATCGTTCGCGCATCGAAAGCCTCCATCGGATCGCGTGCAAGAATCGTAGGAAGCCACCCTCAATCGCGCGGACGACGCACCACGAGAGAGGCCAGATTCAACCGGGCCAACGGACGCCTCCACCACGGCAGGTCGCTCAGCATCGCCTTGCGCGCCTCACCCACCCCGGCCCAGTAATCGCTGACCCGCTGCTCGTCGATCTCACCGGCACCGAAGACGGCGGCGTTCGCCTGCAGCGCGAGGCCCTGCACGTCGTCGCGGCCCAGCAGCGCACCCTGCTCGAGCCGGGTGGCCCCCGGGGGCAGCGGACGTCCGAGGTCGCGGGCCGTGTCCAACACCTCGTGCCAGCCGCCGGCGATGCGGCTGGACGGCGCCCCAATCGTGCGGCGACGCCGCGCCCGCAACGCCTTCAGCCCGAGAATGGTGCCGACGATCAACCCCAGCACCAGCAGCGGCGGGCCGACCCAGCGCGCGATCGCCCAGAACCAGCGCCAGAACAGATCGGACGCCGGCAGCTCGGCCCGCGCCGAGGCCGGGTCGGTGTCTTGCATCTCTTGATAGGTGCCCGGAGGCGGCACCGGGTTGGGCGGCGGAACGTTTTGAATCGACTCCTGCTCGTTGTTCTGCCGCTGGTTCGGGTCGGGCTGCTTGCTGCGGTCGGGGGTGAACACCGAGGTCGGCACCGTCACCCAGCCGTGGCCCTGCACCGACAGCTCCACCCAGGCCTGCACGTTCTTGCCGCGCACCTCGCCGCCGGCTGGCACCTCGGCACCGAACACCACCCGGCTCGGGTAACCGAGCCGGCTGGCGATCAACGCGAACACGGCGGCGTACTGTTCGTCGCTGCCCACGAACTGCTGGCCGGTGACGAACTGGTTCAGCCGGTATTGGCCGTGCCCGGGCAGATATTGTTCCTCGCCGGCCCGGGTGCCGTCGCTCCAGGCCCCCTGCTTCAGCGCCTGCGCCACGAACGCCAGCTGGGCCCACTGGTCGGCGTCGCCCGAGGCCAGCCGCTGCGTGGTCGAGGCCAGAAAGGCCGAGGTGGCGTCGTCCTGCCGGTCGCCGTCGCCGGGCCCGGGTGCGTCGGTGATGGTGGCGTACTGCGGCAGCGGAGCCGACGCCACGCCCAGCACGTCACCGGCACGCAGCCGGTCGGGCACGAAGCCCTGATCGGTGGTCAGGTTGAAGCGGTAGTTGTCGCGATGCTCCTGCGCGGCCTCGCCCTCGAAACCGATGGACGCCACCTCGCCCAGGCTGGGCACCCAGGCGTTCAGGGACGAGCTGCCGGCGTAATCGGGCAGCACCCGCACGTGCGCGTCGACGACGCCGGCGAGCGGCGGGTTGGGCACCCGCGCCCCGAGCCGCTGAAAACCGCTGCCCTCGACCGACGCCTCACCCAGCCCGCTCCAGGCCGCACCCGACCACCGGTCGAGCACGGCGAAGCGCAGCAGGCTGCCGGGCGCGACGCCGTCCACCTGCAGCAACGGTCTGTCCCAGTAGAGCTTCAGGTCTTGGCCCGAAAAGGTGCGAAACCCGACCAGCGGCGTCGGGTACTGCCGCACGTCGATGGGCGGCTCCAGTTGCGAGCGCAGCACGGTTCGGCTGGTGTCGGTGCCGGGCAGCAACGGGGCCAGCAGCGCGCCGCCGAGCAGGGCCGCGGCCACCATGCCGGCACCCAGCGCCACCTGCACCCGGCCCGGACGACCCGAGCCCAGCACCGTACGCCGGCGCGGAAAGCGGACGGCGAGCCAGCCGATCGTGAGCCCCGCCAGGCCGAGGCCCTGGGCGACGAGCAGCGGTGCGTCCAGCGTGCCCAGCGCGATCACCAGCACGAACAGCACCACCGGAATCACCAGCGCCGGCCAGGCCGCCCGCGTGCGCCGGGCCACGCACAACCCACCGGCGCCGGCCAGCAGGGCCAGCACCAGCGGCAGCGCCAGAAACTCGCCGTCGCCGTCGACGGGTGCCAGCGTGGTCAGAAACTCCATCCAGCCCGTTACCAGCGAGGTGCCCAGCGAGGTCAGCGAGGCACCGGTGGGCAGAAACCCCCGCAGGGTGAGCCGACCCACCGCGAGGGGCCCGCCGAGCAGAAAGTAGGCCACCCCGGCGATGCCCAACGCCGCCGCCCACGGCCAGCGGAACACGTTCGACGCGTGCCCGGTCAACATTCCGACCAGCAGTCCGACGACGGCGACCACCGCGAACGTCAGGTCGTCGAACCCGGTGACGAAACCCGCCAGAGCCAGGGCGCACAGCGCGAACAGAAAACCCGCGTCGACCAGATCGGACGTGTTGGGCCGCAGCAGCCGCAGCTGTGCGGTCAGGGTGCGTCCGGTGGGGGTGCCCGGCTCGGCCTGGGCGTGAATCACCCTCATTGCACGATCACCCCCGGCAGGACGCGCGGCAGGTCGTTCAGGGTGGCGACGGTGAGCACGGTCATGCCGGAGGCCTGCCGCAGCGCCATCGTGCCGCCCCGTTCGGATGTGATCGCGAACGTGTGCACCTCGGGCGCCAGATGGGCCCGGGCGTGCGCGTAGGTCTGAAATCCGGCGTTCGAGCCCGACACCAGAATCGCGACGCTGGCGTCGGGGGCGAGGTGGTTCAGCCGTCCGGTCGATTCGGCCAGGGTGCAGGCCGCGAAGTCGGCGCGTGAGAACGTGTCGAGGGCCAGGGACGGTGCCGGTTTGGTGGCCGCGTGGTCGCCGCAGACGATGGTGAGGTCCATCTCGTCGGCGAGGGCCCGCACCGCGATCGAGGCACCTACCGAGATGGCCAGCTCGAACTCGGCCGCGTCGGCGTAGGCCGTTTCGTCGGCGTCCACCACCACCGCGATGTGCGAGCGCCTGGTGTCGAGAAACTGCTTGACCAGAAAGGTGCCGGCGCCGCGGGCCGAGCTGACCTTGGCCGAACTGCGCCAGTGAATGTAGCGCCGGTCGTCACCCGGCGAGTATTCGCGCAGGGTGTGAAAGGCGAGGTCGCTCATCGACATGTCCTGGGTGGTGTGGCCCTCCAGGTCGCGCAGCAGGCCCGAGCCGAGCGGCTCGAGTGGCACCCGGCGCGGGTGCACGAAGAGTTCCAGGCGTTCGGTCCAGGTGACCTCGCGGCGCACCATGCCGAACGGGTCGCCGCGCTGAGTGACCACGGGCCCGAGTTCGATCACGCCGCGCTGCTGGGTGGGAATGATCACCACCTCGTCGTGGCTGGCGTCGGCGGCCAGCGCCGGCAGCGTGAAGCGGCCCACCGCGGTGCCCACCGGAAACTCCAGCCCGATCGGCAGCGCGGGAGTGCGGGCCAGGTTGGTCACCCGCACCCGGGCCGCCGACGACTCCCCCACCGTCACCCGCACCGGGTCGGCCTCGAGGTCGACGGCCAGGTTCATGCGTCCGATGGTGAACGCGCAGGCGACGGCGAAGCCCACCAGCAGTACGGCTGCCGTGAGTGCCAGCTCACCCCACCCGAACAACCCGGCCAGCAGCCAGCAGAAGGCGGCCAGGGCGAGCACCGTCCAGCCGAAGCCGGTGACGGCGGCCAGCACCCGGCGGCAGGCGTCCACGCCGGGCTGCAGCAGCTCACGGACGGGTTGGAGCCGCTGGTTGAGCCTGTGGAACTTCGGTCGCTGGTTGAGCTTGTCGAAACCCGGTCGCTGGTTGCGCTTGTCGAAACCCGGTCTCGACACGCTCGACCCACGGAACAAGCTCGACCAGCGCAACCTCGACCAACGGAACGGCTTCGGCACCCGCGCGGGCGTCGGCTCACCGTCGGGCGGCGGAAGCTCCGACGGTTGGGGCCGTACGCGGGTGTTCTCGGTCATGGCGCAGGTGGGCTCAGACGGTGCGGTCGGCGGGTACCGAAACTGCGGCCACCAGGTCGTCGATGACCTGCTCGACGGTGACGCCCGAGAACTGCGCCTCGGCGTTCAGGATCAGCCGGTGGCTCATCACCGGCACGGCCAGGTCTTTGACGTCATCGGGAATCACGAACGCGCGGCCCTTGCTGATCGCCCAGGTCTTGGCAGCGCGCACGTAGGCCAGGCAGCCGCGCATCGACAGCCCCAGCTTCACCCGCGGGTGCCGCCGCGACTCTTCGGCCAGACGGCTGATGTAGGCCAGGATCGACGGCTCGACGTGCACGTCGCCGGCGAAGTTCGACATCTGCGCCACCGCGTGCGCGGCGATCACCGGGTTGACCTGCGCCGAACGGTCTCGGTTGGCCGCCTGCGCCATCAGCTCGACGGCCACGTCGTGGTCGGGGTAGCCGATCGAGCTCTTCATCAGAAACCGGTCGAGCTGGGCCTCGGGCAACCGATACGTGCCGGCCTGTTCGATCGGGTTCTGGGTGGCGATCACCATGAACGGCCGGCCCACCGTGTGGCGAATGCCGTCGACGGTGACCTTCGACTCTTCCATCACCTCCAGCAGCGCCGACTGGGTTTTGGGCGAGGCCCGGTTGATCTCGTCGGCCAGCACCACGGTGGCGAAGATCGGGCCTTTGTGAAACTCGAAGGTCTGCTTGTGCTGGTCGTACACGGTGACGCCGATCACGTCCGACGGCAACAGGTCGGGCGTGAACTGAATGCGGCTGTTGGTGCCCTGCACGGTGTTGGCGATCGCCTTCGCCAGCTGGGTCTTACCGGTGCCAGGGTTGTCTTCGAGCAGCAGATGGCCCTCGCTGAGCATGCAGGTGAGCGCCAGCCTGATGATCTCGCCCTTGCCGCGAATCGCCAGCTCGACGTTGGCGACCAACTGCTCAAAGGTGGCGTTGAACCAGGTGGCCTGGTCGTCGGTGATACTCATCGGGTCTTCCTGTGGTTAGGCGGGTCGGGAACCGTACCAGCGGTCGGTGATGCCGTCGCAGGTGACGGCCACCCACGCCGAATCGGGATGAATGCCCCAGTAGGCCTGGGTGATCCGTTCACCGTTGCCTTGGGACCAGCGGGTGTTGAAGGCGCTGCCGTAGCTGTCGTGCACCCGGCACGACAGACTGCCCTGGGCGTTGCTGATGCGCGCGCCGACGAAGCGGCAATGGCTGGTGAAGTTGCAGCCCTCGGGATTGTTGGTGTTGTACCCACCCCAGATCAGCGTCACGGTGGGGTTGGGCGGGTCTTCGGACGTGAGCGTGATGGTGCGGGTCTGGCTACGGGTGGCGTCGCTCACCGTGACGGTGAAGGTTCGCGTGCGGCTGTACCCGCCCAGGTCGCGCGTGACGGCCCGGCTCCAGGTACCGTCCCGGTCGTCCGTGGAGCCGATGTTCGAGCCTTCGACGCTCACCCGCAGGGCCCGTCCGTTGGGGTTGACGTTGATGTCGAAGCTCACGTTGGTGCCGCTGGAGGCGTTCTTGCTGAGCGAGAAGCCCTGGATCTCGCCGAACGCGGTCGTGCTCGCCCCCGACGAGGCGGTGCCGCAGCGCTCTTCGTTGCAGATCTGCAGGGTGAAGGTGTAGCTCACGCCGTCGGCCGGCACGGTGACGTTGCGGTCGAAGCTCGCCCCCCGCGCCGACACCGCCATGGTCGCCACCGCCGAGCCGTTGGCCAGAATGCGCAGGGTCGACTGCCTGCCGCGCGAGTCGGGGGCGGTGCCCTGCACCCTGATGGTGCGGTCGTTGCCGGTGGGGGTCACCCTCGGCGCACCCGGCTTCTCGGGCACGCCGGTCGCCTGCCACGACGCCCTGGCGGTGGACGTCTTGCCCGCGCCGTTGCGGGCCGTCACCACATAGCTGTGGGTCGAGCCGTCGTAGGTGACGCGGTCGTCGGTGCAACTGGTGCCCTGCGTGCCCGAGCAGATCGTCTTGGTGCCGTCGCGCACCACCGAGAAGGTGAGGTCGGCCGGGCCGTTCTTGTCGGGCATGTTCCACGACACCCGCAGCGCCGTGGCCGCACCGGTGGCGGTGGCGGCGGTGAACTTCGGCGCGGTCAAGCCCAACGGCTTGCCCGCCGACTGGCCCTGAATACGAGCGCTGGGGCCGATCGCCAACTCGTTCTCGGCGGCCAGCGAGATGGTGTAGATGGTGTTGTTGTCGAGCCCGGTGATCACCCTCGAGGTGGCCGTGCCCGCCGCCGGAATTGTTCGTCCGTCGACGATGATGTGGAACCGCTTGATGGCTGTGCCCTCGAACTTCACCGGGTTCCAACTCAGCGTGACCGTGTGGTCCTGAGGGTTGCTGACCTTCAACCCGGTGGGCGCGGGCGGCGGCTGGTCGGGCCTGATGCGGCGGCTGTTGTCGCTCCACTCGCCCGCCCCGGCCTTGTTGAGCGCCCGCACCTGAAACGTGTACCAGACCGCATTGGTCAGGCCCGTGATGCGGCAACTGGTCGCAGGACAGGTGGTCACGCGGCCCTTACTGTCTTTCACCTCGTAGCCGGTGATCGGCGAACCGTTGGCGCTGGGGGCCGTCCAACTCAGCGTGGTGGCCTTGCTCTGCACGGTGGGGCCCGGACGGGGGGCGCCCGGTTTGCCGGGCACCCCGTAGACCACCAGCGTGAACCGGGCGGTGATGTGCCGGTCTTCGCGGTTCTTGTCGGCAACGTCGGTGCCGGTGACGTCGAAGACCACCTCGCCGTGGGCGTCTTTGGGCGGGGTGAAGGTGATCGTGGTGCCCGCGATCACGTACGGCGTGGGCGGGCCGCTCACCTGGGTGACCTTCACGATGCCGGGCACCGCGTCGACCAGCGGCGACCGAATGCCAACCGGCACCCGCACCGGGGTGCCCTGCTGAATGTCGGTGTAGGTGCGGCCCTGCATGGTGGCCGGCGGCGCCTTGGTGATCGTGAACGTCAGGGTCTGGGGTTGCGCCTGGGTGCCGGCCACGCCGATGGACAGCTCGCCCCTGCTGCCGGGGGTGGCCGCGCCGGTGGCCTGCACCGTCACGGTGCGTCCGCCGGTGACCTCGACGCCGTCGATGGGCGTGGCCCACTCGGCGGTGTAGGTGAGGGACGCCAGGTCGGCGGAGTCGGCCGTCCACACGTTGCACAGGGTGGCGATGTCGAGGGTGCGCGGGTCCCCGCCGGCGGGCAGCTTGAGCGCGCCGGCCGGGCAGCGCAGCACGGGGGTGCTCGGGCCCACCTGCACCGGAATCGTCACGTACGAGGTGAGCACCCCCTCGTCGGTGGCCGACTCGCCGTCCATCACCTGCACGGTGATCGCGCCGGGGCCCACGTAGCCGTCTGTGGCGGTGACCTTCAGGTGGGTGTCGTCGGGGGCCTCGACGGTCAGCTTGCCGGCGGGCGAGGCCGACAGGGTGTCGGCGGTGGTCAGCCGCACGCTGCGGCCGCGGGGCGACATCACGTGGTCGTCGAGGGTGGCGGTCACCGAGGCGTCGGGGGCGACCTCGATCAAAGCGCCCGGACGCAGCACCGGCGCTCCCCCGCCGGCCGGCGGCACGAAGATCAGCGCGGCGCTCTGAGCGCCCCGCTCGTCGGTGACTTGATAGGCGATCACCTGCGGCTGCGTGGTCACCGGAATGGTCACCACACCGCCGTTGACGGTGATGGCCGGGTCGGTGCGCAGCACGGTGGCGCTGAGCTTGGCGTCGGTGCCGTCGGGGTCCCACGCGCGTTTGAGCACGTCGACGGTGGCGCTCTGCCCGGCCACCTCGGCCACCTCGTCGAAGATCACCGGAGCGTTCTCGTAGCCGGCCTGCGGCGTGATGGTGATGCCGGCCGCCGGGCCGGTGCCGCCGTTGCCCTGCAGCGCGTACTGCAGCAGCAGCGGCTGGCCGTTCTCGGGCGCCTGGGCGGTGATGAAGCCGTCGGCGTTGATGGTCACGCCGGCGGGCAGGTTGTCGTTGAGCGGCGCGAGGGGGGCGATGGCCACCTTGTCGTTGCGGGCGGTCAGGTCGTTGGCGCGGGCGTCCACCCTGATCATGGCGCCGGGCGCGGCGGTGATGTCGTCGTCGATCGCGATCGGCGGCTGCGGCGAGCCGGGTGGGGTGACCGCCACCCGCACCACGGCCGGCGCCTGCTTGCCGTAGCGGTCGGTGACCATCACCGAGAAGGTGTCGGTGCCCACGGTGTCGAGCATCGGGTACGCCTCGTAGGTGACGGACGTCGGACTGCTGCCCACCACCCGGCCCAGGGTGGGCGGCGAACCGATGCCGGCGACCGTCACCGAGTCGCCATCGGGGTCTTGCGACGAGGTGGGCAGCGAGATCTTGATGCGCTGCCCGGCGGTGGCGCGGGCCTCGAGGTCGCCCGGTCTGGGCGCGTGGTTGTCGTCGTCGGTTTCGGGCTGCGGCTTGATGGTGACGCTCGCCTCGCCCTTGGTGCGCTGCCCGGTGGGCGTGACCGCGTAGTACTCGATGGTGACCTCGCGGGTCTCGGTCACCTCGGCCGGTGCCACGTAGCGAATCTGGTCGGCGTGCACCCAGGCCTGCCCCACGTCCAACGACTCGACCTGGCTCGACGAGGCGTCGTACAGCTGCAACTGGCCCACCGTGATGGCCGGGTCGAGGTTGGTGGCCAGCGAGAGCCGTGAGCCGGCGGGGCTGGTGTCGTTGGCGAGCGCGTTGATCAGTACGGTGTCGCCGGCGCGCACGATCGCCCGGTCTTTGCGGGTGATCGGGACGTCGTCGCCGACAGCCTGCAGTTGCGCCACCGTCACGTCGCCCTGGGCGCTCTGGTAGCCGTTGCTCACCGTGTAGTGCACGGTGAACGGGTTGGGGCTGATCCGGTCGCTGCGCGGGGTGATCATCAGCCAGCGGCCGGCGATCACCGACACGTCGACGTCGGCGTCACTGTCGGCCGACAACACGGTCAGCAGCCCGCCCTGGGGGTCTGCGTCGTTGGCCAGCACGTCGACCCGCACCGGGTTCGTGCCCCGAATCGCCGCCTGGTCGGGCATGGTCTGCGGCACGAAGCCCGCGGCGTCTTTGGCCACGTCGACGCGAATCTGGCTGCGGTCGACCCGGGCCGAGCCGAACGCCGCCACGTAGTCGAGAAAGTACGGCCCCGGACGGGTCGCGATCACCGTGACCAGCCCCGAGCGCTGGTCGGTGGTCACCTTCAGGTTCGCCTTCGGCGTGATGTCGCCGCCCAGGGTCAGCCGGGCGTCGGCGGTGCGTGGGTCTGAGCCGGGCAGGTCGTTGGCCAGCGGACGGATCACAATCGGCTTGCCCACCTCGCCGCGGGCGGTGTCGGGGTTGGCCACCGGCTTGCCGCCGGTGAGCGCCTTCTGGCCCAGCACCGTGAGCGCGACCTCGCTGGTCACCTCGTTGCCGGGCACATCGGCCACCCGGTAGCTGAGCTTCTTGCGGGTGTCGGAGTCGTAGCCGGCGGCGGTGTATTCGAGACGTCCGTCGGGGGTGGTGGGCACGAGGTCGCCGTCGCTGTTGGCGTCGACCAGCAGCACGGGGTCGCTCTCGGGGTCGCGCCAGTCGCCCAGAGGAGCGACGTTCAGGGTGCCGAACGAGGGCACGCTGAGGCTCTGCTTGGCCACCCCCTCACGTAGGAACGGCTTGTCGTTGACCTCGGTGCCCTTGATGGTGATCTGCACCGTCGCCTCGTCGTCGTGGTAGCCGTTGCCCGCGGTGTAGCGAAACGAGAAGTTGCGGGCGTCGAGGGGCGTGGTCACCTTGAGCGCCTGGCCGTCGGGGGTGATGTCGACCCGGTAGCCCTCGGGCACGCCCCGGACGGCGGCGATCATCAGAATGCTGCTGATCGAGTCGGTGTCGTTGTCGAGCGGGTGCACGATCTGGGTGCGGTCGGCGCGGGCACCGAACTCGTCGTCGTTGGCGTGCGGCTCGGCGTCTTTGAGGGCCGGCTTGTCGGATTTGTTGGGGTCGTTCGGGTTCTGGTTGGGCTTGGGCTTGATCTTGTCCCAGTTGTCGAGCCGCAGCTGCTTGTCGAGGTCGAACACCCGGCCATCAGCCGAATCGTTGAGCACCAGCGAGCCGCGGTTGATGCGAAAGATCGGCCGTACCAGCGGTTCGGCTCGGCTGGTGACCGCCATCGCCTCGGCCTGGCCCTCACCGCAGGCTCGCACGACGGTGGTGGGGGTGCCCGCCCAGGCGCCGAAGTCGCAGCCGGCCAAGCGCACCGGTGCGGCCGGAGCGGTGCCGATGCCGGCGGCGAGTTGTGTCGACAGGCCGTCGGCCAGCCCGATGCGCAGCAGGCCTTCGGGCAGGGCGAGTAGCACGCCGGGGGCGTCCGGGCCGCTCTGTTGCAGCTTGCCGGCGACGGCAGCGGTGACCTGTTTGGTGCGTCCGTCGGGCAGGATCACCGTGCCCAGCGCCTCGTCGTACACGACGGCCTGAGCGCCGACCGCCGCCAATTGCACGGAGTTGATCGCGGTGTCGAGCCGACCCTTCACCGGCTGGGCGAAGCCCCCGTTCTGCACGGCGATGGTGAGCGTCGTGCCGTTCACGGACGCCACGTGCACCGTGCCGTCCACCCCGACGGCGACGGCGACGCTCTGCCCGGCGGCGCCGGCCGGTGGCTCACCGACGTCGGCCAAGGCGGGCAGCACCGGGTCGAGAGCCTTGATGTCGGCGGTGCGCAGCTCGGGGTCGTAGCGTCCGGCCCACACCTTGCCGGTGGCCGGATCGACCGCCGCGATGGTGCCGCCGCGCAGGTCGACCACCGTGCCGGGCTTGAGGTTGACCGCCTGGTCGGCGTTGTTGGTGACGGCGCTGGTGTCGATCGGCACCAGGGCACCACCGGCGGCGTCATACTCGACGGCCGCACCGCCGTCTTGCAACACGTCGAGTTCTTGGGCGCCCGCCGCACCGGGCAGGTCGAGAAAGGCGTCCAAACCGACCGCCGACTTGTTGATGCGGCCATACGACTGCTCGGCGTCGTTGGTGACCCAGATGCCCGAATCGTTGAGGTCGAGCTTGTTCACCGGGTAGCCGATCGCCCGCACCGCAAGGGTGACGATCAGGCCCAGCACCAGGGCTGCGATCAGCCCTGGTGCCCAGCGCACGATCGACCTTTGGCGCATGTTGTGACCGGCCCCCCGGGGTGAATGACAAGGCACCGGGGACGAGTGGCGCGACGCCCGGCACGGTTTCGTGGCTTTCAGCCAGGGTAACCTCTGGGTGGGCCAGCGCCGAATGGGCAGCCCTGCCCCGTCGTCTCGGGAGCCGCCATGGCACGTTGCTCGCGATAACGCTCATTGCTCGCGTTCGAACGCGAGCAACGTCACTCAACGCGAGCAATGTGACTCAACCAACGACTCGCGCGTTGACCAGCGTTTCCCGAGTCAGTCCGCCGTGTTCAGGGCAGCAGGTCGAGGTCGTCCGTGGTGACGACGCGGGCTGCCATGGCGTATTCGACCAGCCGGGCCTTGCGTGACGACGCCAGCTTGGTCGGCCCGCCCCGCAGCCCGCGCACGCCAAGCTCGGACAGCTTCTCGCACACGTTGTCGAGCTTGCGGTTGAACTTGGTGATCGTCCAACCCAATCGCTGGGCGGCCGCGCCCGACTGCGGCACGTGCCCGGCGCCCCGGTCGCCGCGGCGCAGCACGTTCTCGCACAGGGCCACGATGAGCAGCTTCTGGTCGGGGGTGAGTTGCACCCGTCCGATGGTGATCGTGCCGTCGACGGCGGGTACGGCCTCGACCGGTTCGTAGCTCGATTCGTCGAGAAACACCTCGAACTCGTAGGTGGTCGACCCGGCGGTGAACCACACCACGGTGTGGGCGAACACCACCGGCAGCGCCCCGCCCGGTGCCAGCCAGGCCTGCAGGCCGCCGTTGCCGTCCGACACGGTCGCGGTGAGTTGCGAGCCCACGTTGGTCAGCCACCACAGCCCCTGCCGCTCGGACAGGTTCAGAAACACCCGGTGCAGAAACGGGTTGTCGTCGTCGATGATCACATCGGCCTCGCGCCCCAAGGTGAGCGTGCCGCCCGGCTCGCGCCGGTACAGCTCCCCGCAGAAGTCGACGGTCATGGTGCTCATGCGACACATCCCTTCGTGTGCGTGCGGGCGGCGTCGGCTCCGCTGGCCCTGTGTACCTTCACCCAGATGCACACCTGTTCACCCGACGCCTGGCCGGTGAGGGTCAGCCACGGTTCTGCCACCGTGCGTTGTTGCCCGTTCTCGGTGAGCTTGTAATAGAACGTGTCGGTGGGCAGCGGGTTGGCGTAGGTCCACCTGAACGTGACCGTCGAGCCGTCACGCACCCCCTTGATCACCGGCACCCCGGCCGGGCCGACCGACGTGCCCGGGTCGGGTGGTGGCTCGCTGATGCTGGGCGTCGCGGTCGGACGGGCCTCGGGGCGCAGCCCGCCGCTCAACGCCCACGCTCCCCCGGCCAGCACCACCGCGACGGCCGCGAGCAATGCCCACATCACCCAGCGCCGTCCCGACGATGCCGGCTCGCCGTCGACCTCGGGGTGCTCCAGCGACGTTCCCACCCGGTGCACGGTGGCGTCCTCGGGGGCGTTCACGCCACGGACGGCCGGTGTGCGGCGGCGGGTGCGCAGGTCTTCGGTTGGCGGCGTGCGGCCCGAGGCGCCCTGGGCATCGAGCACGTGCGGGCCCTGCATGCGGGTCTCGTCGCCACCGGCGTCCGGCCCCTGCGGCGACGACACCTCTTCGGCCACCACGATCTCGGTGCGCGGCAGCCGCAACTCCTGCTCGATCACCTGCAGCGAGCGGGCGAAGTCCATCGCCGAAGCGGGGCGCAGCGCCGGATCCTTGGCCATTCCCGCCTTCAGCAGCCGTTCCAGCGAGGCGGGCACGTCGGGCCGTCCGGTGTCGGGCACGGGCAGGTCGCGAATGCGCTTCATCAATGCGTAGTGGCTGTTGTCGCGGCCGGGTTGCTCGAACGGCGAGCGTCCGACCAGCAGGTGCCACACGGTCGCGGCAAGCGAGTACACGTCGCTGCGCGCCGAGGCCGGTGCCGTGACGTACAACACTTCGGGCGGCGACCACGGCACCGAGACGCCGGTGTCGTCGTCGTCGGCCTCGCTGATGTCGGCGGCGATGCCGAAGTCGGTCAGCCCGGGGGTGCCGTACTGGCTGGTCAGCACGTTGGCCGGCTTGATGTCGCGGTGCAGCAGCCCGGCGCGGTGGGCGGCCTCGACGGCGCTGGCCAGTTGAATGCCGATGCGCAGCGACTCGGCCACGCCCAGCCGTTCGTGCTTGACCCGCTCGGCCAGGCTGGCGCGCGGGTAGTACATCATCACCAGGTACGGCCGGCCGTCGGTGGTGCTGCCGGTGGCGTAGACGGGCACGATGTGCGGGTGTTCGAGCAGCGCCATGGCGTTGGCCTCGCTGCGAAACCGCTGCACCACGCCGCTGGCGAGGTCAGAATCGCGCAGCACCTTCACCGCCACCCGGCGCGCCGGCAACGCCTGCTGGTACAGGTACACGTCGGCGTACCCGCCGGCCCCGAGCCTGCGCTCGTAGGTCAGACCGGCGATCGTGGGGGCGGGAAGTTGCGGCATCGAGCCTCAGCCGGGCCTCACGGCGTCACCTCGAAGGTGAAGCTGAACACGCCGGCCAGAATCACCTTGGTGCCGGGCTCGATCATGATCGGGTCGTTCGGACGCAGCGTGATCGGGTTCTCGCCCGGCAGCACCACCTGGGTGCCGTTGGTCGACCCCAGGTCTTTCACCGCGACGTGCCAGTATTCGAGCCGCACCTCGAGGTGCTGGGCCGAGATGTCTTTGTCGGGGTCGACCAGCTTGACCAGGTTGGGCTGCTCACCGGTGCTCGGCATGGGCAGCCGCGGGTTGCGGCCCAGAATGCAGCCGCGGTCGAGCACCACCGTGTCGCCGTTCGACAGCCGCAGTACGCCCAGCGGGGGCCGCGGAATCTCGATCGGCTGTTGAGGCGGCAACGGCTGCCCGCACACCCGGCAGGTGCCGGCGTAGGCGGGGCTCAGGTGACCGGCCGGGCAGCGCGCGGCCACCACGGTCTGCGCACTCTCTCGGGGCAACGAGTCACGGCTGATCGTGCGGTCGCTCACCTCGGACGGCCCCGGAGGCATGGGCACCACCTCGGTGGGGGCGCTGGCGCCGCCGTCGGTGCTCCACGGCAGCGATTCGATGAACGTCGGCTGCTCGGACGCCCCCGGCGCGCTCTGCGCCGAAGGCCCCGGCAGGTGCGGAGCGGGGGCTGTGGCGGCCACCGACGGGGCGGGCGGCGGCGTCGGCAACTGGGTGATGGGGCTGGTGAACGGCGTGGGCAGGGTGTGGCCGGTGCCGCCCGACTCCGCGGGCGACGACACCGGTGACGGCGCGGCGGGCGAGGTCGTCGCCGTGGGTGAGTGAGCGGCAGGTGAAGCGGCCGCCGGTGAAGGGGTCGCCGCTGATGAAGCGCCCGGTGACGGGTCGGCCGGTGCCGGCTCGGCAGGGGCCCCAAGGGGCACGGTTGCCGCAGTCGAGGCGCTCGCGGCCGCCGGTTTCGCCGGGTGAATCGGCCGAGCGGGAGCGTCCGAGCCGGGCCGGTCGAGCCTGGCCGCCAGCACGACCCCGGCAGGCAGCGGCAGCGTCAGCGACGTGTCGCCGCCCTGCGGGTCGATCAGGGCGAAGCCGTCGGCGGTGACGATGCGGTCGGTCCACAGGCCTCGTCCCTCGATCACCTGAGCGCCGGCCTCGATGCGGTAACCGCCGCGCACCAGCACCCGCAGGCCCTCGTCGGTGCGCTCGGCCAGCGCGAACTGTTGCACGGCCCGCAACCCGGGTGTGACGAGCAGTTCGAGCACCTCGTCGAGGTTGCCGTCGGGGCTGCTGACCAGTTCGTAGAGTCCGGGCACCAGGCCGGCGTCGGGTGGCAGGTCGACCAGCGCCGCCACCCGTGGCCCGCAGATCGCGAGGGCTCGGCCGGGTGCGTAGCTGTAGGTGGCGCCGTTCATCACCGATCTCCTCCCGCTGCCGGAGCATGGGTCAGTTGCGGCTGCGGAACGGTGCTCTCATCGCCCGCATCGGGTTCGGCACCCACCACGTCAATCACAATCACCGTCACATTGTCGCGCGCCTCAGTGGACAGCACCGCATCGACCAGCGCCGACGCTGCTGCCCGGGGGTCGGCATGCTCGGCCAGCACCGCCGCGATCTGTTCGTCGGTGAGCTCGCCGTTCAATCCGTCGGAGCACAACAGAAACCGCTCGCCCGCGGTCTGCGGCAGCACCCACACGTCGACGCTCGGGGTGGGCTGCATGCCCACCGAGCGGGTGATGATGTGCCGGGCCGGGTGCACGCGGGCCTCGTCGGCATCGATCAGGCCCTGGGCGAGCAGTTCTTCGACCTCGGAGTGGTCGATCGTCACCCGGTGCAGCTCGCCGCCGACGTAGCGGTAGGTGCGCGAGTCGCCCACGTTGAACACCAACCAGTGCGCGACGCCGCCGATGCTCACCTCGGCCACGCCGGTCACCGTGGTGCCCATGCCGCGGGCCTCGGGGTGTTCGCCGCCGTACTCGACGAGCGCGTCGTTGGTGCGCTCGACGGCCGCGGGCACGTCTGCGGGGGTCAGCGGTTCGGCGCCTTCGAGCGCCCGCAGCGACTGCACCGCGAGGCTGCTGGCCACGTCGCCGGCCGCGTGGCCGCCCATGCCGTCGGCCACCACCCACACACGCTCACCGACCAGCAACGCGTCTTCGTTGAGCGAGCGGTGATGACCGACGTCGGTGCGTGCGCCGACCACCACGTGCGGCATTCAATCCTCCTGATCGGAGCGGCCGGGCAGATCCCGGTGCCGGCGGCCAGACTAGCAAGGCAGGCCCTGCCGTCGCCGCCCACTGGTATCACCTTGGTTGGCGGCGCCCTCTTCACTGCGACTCGTGCCGAGCGGGTCGCGTGCCGCCCGTCCGGCGGTCATCGAATGAGGGGGACGACATGGCGCTGAGCGACAGACTCATCGCAATCTTCGCGAGGAGAAATCCCGCGATCTGGGAGATTCTCGGGGGCGGCCCGCAGGGGCCGGGCGGCTGGTCGAAGGTGGCACTCAACCCGCAACCACTGCCGCCGCGTGAGGCCTTCGCGGCGCTCAACCCGCAACCGCTGCCGCCGGCCTTCCGGTACGGGGCGGCCGTGGCGGCTGAACTGGTGCGCATCGCCACCACGGCGCACGTGCTGCGGGTGGCGTTCGAACCTGGCGACGACATCTGCCCGCCGCCGCGGGACTGGCCGCCGATTCCGTTCCCGTGGCCGCCGGAGCCCGACCCGCACCCGTGGCGCGACGACGACTTCACCATCGACTACGCCCTCGGCCTTGCGATCGCTTTGGAGGCGTCGTCCGGCGCGTGGGCCAAGCTCGACAGCGCGGCCGGTCTGGAGCGCGTGCACGAGGTCGCGGTGAAGACGGCCGGAGCCGAGCAGGTCGGCTGACCGGTTCGCTGGCTGAGCTTGTCCGAAACCCCTGGTTCACGCGGGTCTCGATACGACCAACGACCATCAATCGATTCGTCATCCCGGCGGACACCGGGATCTCATGGCCAGGAAGCGACACAGTTGCTGGCCGAGGGGGCCCAACCCGTCGAGATCCCGGCGTGCGCCGGGTTGACCGTGCGGGCCGGCGACGGCATGCCTAGGAGTCTGCTGAACAAGGCGCCATTTTGAGGGCGTGGTGGGCGTGTGAGGCGGGCGGGACGCCGCCAGGGTCGTCGAGCGGCGAGTTTGGGTCAGTGCCCTTGATCGCGACGACGGTGTCGTGCCGCCCGTCTGGGGTCCGTCGTGGGCGCTGTTTGGCTGGGTTGTATGCCCTGTCCGGGGCGGTGGGTCAGGCGATCGTCCAGCCGGTCGGTCCGTGGGTCAGGCCAAGGGCGAGGAGTCGGCGCAGGTTGATCGCTGCGATCCGATTGTGGAGCCAGTTGTTGTTCCTGTCCACGCCTCGGTAGGGCACCTTCCGGCTGCCTCGGGTGAGCCAGGCGATCGTGCGTTCGACCATGGGCCGGTGCTGCCGATAGGTGGCCTGGAAGTCGGCGTCGAGGGCCCGCTGACGGTGCTGACGTTGCAGCAAGTCGTGAGGGTGCAACTGGATGGTGCGACCCTTCGCCGCGGTGGTGCACCGCTGCCTGAACGGGCAGGCTCGGCAGGCGATGCCGAACACCGCCTTACGTGTCTTGGTGATCGTCTTGGTGATCCCGGCCGGGCAGGTCAGGGTGCCGGCGGCCGGGTCATGGGTGAAGTCGTCGTTGCCGAACCCGCCGGCGACGGCGGGCCGGGTCGGCCACGGTTTCACCAGCGCTGCCCACCCCTTGCCCTCGAGCGTGTGCAGCATGTCTCCGGTGGCGTAGGCCGAATCACCCAACACCTCAACCGCGCCGGTATCGATGGTCGGATCGGCGACCACGAGACGGGCACCGACAGTGGCGTCGCTGTTGTCTGGGCCGGCAGCCTTGGTCAGCTCAACCATCGTGGCCAGCCCGGTGTCGGGCTCGACCACCACGTGGGCCTTGAACCCGTCCTGGCGACGTTCCACTGTCTTGTGCGCATGCCGCGCCTCCGGGTCGACGGTCGAGATGACCCGATCCGGGGCGACCCGCCGGGCGATCCGCCACTGGCCATCGGTGCCGTCAGAGTCTTCGGCCGGTTCGACATCCTGCCCGGCGACCAACGCGAGTAGGGCGATCGCCTCGGCCGGCTTGCCGCCAGCGGCAGTGATCGTCTCGACATCAAGGCCGTCGAGCAGGGCAAGGGCGTCGTTCACGAGTGCGGTCACCAACTCGTCGCGGGCCTGGGCGTCGTCCCACGCGATCCGCGGTTTCGCGGTGGAGTCGTAGCCCTGCCCGGTCAACGCGGCCAGCCGAGTGCACCGCTCGCCGATCACCTGATGGGCGCCGGGCACCTCCCGGCCCACCCGGCGGACCTGGGCGATCAGCTGGGTGACGGTGTCCTGTCGGGCCACCGCATCATCCAGGATCGTCGAATCCAACGCCCGCCGCTGACGACCTTTCACCGCACCCGTCGCGGCGATCACGTCCCGGACCACCTCAAAGATCCGCTGCGGCCGCCCGCTGGACGCCAGCCGACGCCGCCACACCGTCAACGACGACGCATCGAACCCCTTCGCGTCGATCGGGAACCCGCACGCTGCTTTCCACCGCAGGTCGAACGTGAGCGCCTCGACCGCTTCCCGGTCCGACAACCCATGAAGGGACTGCAGCACGATCACCGACGCGATCACCTCGCCCGGGATCGAGGGCCGTCCACGGCCTGAGGGGAACAAGTCAGCGAACAACGCGTCCGGGAACAACCGCTGCCGATGCTCGGCCAGGAAGCGGAACACGCTGCCCTCCGCCAGCAGATGCCCCGCCAACGACTCCACATCCAACACGTCCCGCTGCGGACTCCACTCACCCTGCACCACCCAAGAATTCCAGCCGACCACCAATCAGGTCGCGCGGCACGCAGGCGAATTGTTCAGCAGTCTCCTAGCTCTCGGACGTCAGTGCCGGCGGTTCGTCGGGCTCGGGTTCGCGGGCGTCCAGGGCCTCGGTGGTGAGCCGACGACCCAGTTCGATCAGTTCGTCGGCCCGGTGAAAGTCGAGCAGGCCGGCCGCGTCGGTGGGCACCGTCACCAGCACGTCCGGCGGTTGAGCCGCGAGCCGGAACCGGGTGATCAGGCCGCCCATGGTGTCGAGGGCCAGGCCCGCGACGGCGGTGAAGCCCAGGCCTGGTGGAGCCGGCTCCACCTGTGGCTGCACCAGGGGTGCGGCGTCGAGGGCCTCGGCCGCGTCGACCGCAGGTTCTGCGCCGCGACCGAACCGCGCCAGCACCGACGCCACCCATTCGTTGGAGAAGATGCCCGCGGCGGTCTGCTTGAAGGTGTCGACCCATTCGGCCGGCGGACGCTGCTCAGAGCTCGCCCTCGCCGGCGTCGCACTGAAATCACGCGGCGACCAGCCCGACAGCGACACCGCCACGGTCAGGTCGGCGTGCACGCCGGTGACCGCGTCGACCGGCACGGGGTTGAGCAGGCCCCCGTCGGCCAGCAGCCGTCCGTTGACCATGATGGGCGCGATCACCCCCGGGATCGCCACCGACGCGCGAATGGCGACGTCCACCGGTCCGGAGGTGAACCACACCTCGCGGCGGGCCCCCAGGTCGGTTGCGATCGCGGTGTAGGGAATGGGGAGATCTTCGATGCGGGCCCCGCCGAGCATCTCGGTCATGCGGGCCAACACGCGTTCGATCTTGAGGGCACCCGCCCCGAACGGCGACGGGTCGACCAGCCGCAGCACGTCGCGCGGGCCCAGGCTGGTCACCCAGTCGGTGTAGTCGTCGAGCTTGCCGGCGGCCTGCAGCCCGCCGATCACCGCCCCCATCGAGGTGCCGGCGACGCCGCTGATGGTGTACCCGCGTTCGTGGAGCACCTGTATGGCGCCGATCTGCGCGTAGCCCCGCGCACCCCCGGAGCCCAGTACCAGTGCGACCCGTCGAGCCATGCGTCCATCGTATTTCACCGCCTGATGGAGCCCCGAAACCCTCACAGAAAGCACACAGCCAACCCAAAGGGGGCAGCCGGGTGCGCCGTTTAGCGTTCAGATATCGAAACCAACGACTCTCAGGAATGACCTCTCATGAACCTCGTCAGCCTCGGCATCGACCTCGTCGCCATCGTGCTTCTCGCCTTCGGCATCTATTTTCAGCGCTACCGCCGCCGCGAGGTGATGGTGGCCATGATCGGCCTCAACGTGGCCGTCGTGGCGGTGAGCGCCGCCCTGTCCAGCGCCTCGGTGGGGCTTGGGCTCGGGCTCGGTCTGTTCGGTGTGCTGTCGATCATTCGGCTGCGCTCGTCGGAGCTCAGCCATTCAGAGGTCGCCTACTACTTCGTCTCGCTCGCCATGGGCCTGCTCGCCGGCCTGGCGTTCGACCCCACCTGGCTCGGCCAACTGCTGATCGGTCTGCTGGTGGTGGTGATGTTCCTCGCCGACCACCCCGCACTGTTCCGCGGCTACCGGCACCAGGTGCTCACCCTCGACCGGGCCATCACCGACGAGAAGGAGCTGCAGACCGAACTCGCCACCCTGTTGGGCGCCGAGATCAAGCAGTTCACGGTGCAGCGTGTCGACCAGGTGCGCGACACCACGCTGGTGGACGTGCGCTACCGGGTGCGCAATGCCGCCCCGCTGGCCCGTGACACTGCGACCGAGCCCACCGCCCACGACGCCCTCGCCAACTGACCACCCCACGAACAACGGAGACTCTTGACATGAACGCCCTGACCAACATGAAGACCTGGATCGCCGGCGGCCTCGCCGCCGCGGTGCTCGCGGTGGGCGGCTGCACGGCCGCCACCGTCGCCGGAACCACCACGACCACCTCGACCAGCACCGGCACGTCCACCTCGGCCACGCTCGCGCTGACCGCCGATCACGACAGCGACAGCGACCACACCTGGGACACCTCCAAAGAGGTGACGATCGACCTGTCGAACCCGACCGCCACCGACGGCGTCACGGTGAAGGACGGCGTGATCACCATTACCGCCGCCGGCGCCTACCGCCTCTCGGGCACCCTCGCCGACGGCCAGGTGGTGGTCGACACCGAAGACTCGGGCAGCGTGTACCTGATTCTCGACAACGCCTCGATCACCAACTCAGACGGCTCGGCCATCGTGATCGACAAGGCCGACCTCGCGCTGATCGTGCTGGCCGACGGCACCACCAACACCGTCACCGACGGCAGCAGCTACGCGGCGACCGGCGACGACGACCCCAACGCCGCGATCTGGAGCGACCCGAACCTGACGATTCTGGGCGAGGGCTCGCTGACGGTGAACGGCAACTACAACGACGGCATCAACAGCTCCGACGGCCTGGTGATCGTGTCGGGCACCATCACCGTCACCGCGAAAGACGACGGCCTCCGCGGCAAGGACTACCTGGTGATCAACGACGGCACGGTCACGGTGACCAGCGGCGGCGACTCGCTGAAGAGCGACAACGAAGAGGATTCGGGCCTCGGTTACGTGAGCGTGGCCGCCGGCACGGTCACCCTCGACTCCGGCGACGACGGCGTGGACGCCTGGACGGCCATCACGATCAGCGGCGGCACCACCACGGTGACCAAGTCGGTCGAGGGCCTCGAGGCGCGGGTGATCAACGTGAGCGGCGGCACCACCACCGTCACTGCCAGCGACGATGGCGTGAACGCGACCGACTCGGCGTCCACCGGAGGCGACATGCAGGCCCAGACGGGCACGCTGCTGACCGTCTCGGGCGGCAAGCTGACCGTGAACGCGGACGGCGACGGCCTCGACTCCAACGGTTCGATCACGATGAGCGGTGGCACGGTGGTGGTGAACGGGCCGACCGAGAACGGCAACGGCGCGTTCGACTACAACGGCACCTTCACGATCACCGGCGGGTCGCTGGCCGCGGGCGGTTCGGCGGGCATGGCGCAGGCGCCGGGCACCGACTCGTCGCAGAAGTCGCTGATGATCAGCGTCGAGGCGGCGGCCGGCTCGACCATCGAGGTGAAGGACTCCTCGGGCGCGACCGTGGCGACCTACACCACGACCAAGCAGATCGCGTCGCTCGTGGTGTCGAACGAGAACATCAAAGAGGGCGAGACCTACACCGTCTACGTCAACGGCACCGCGTCGGGCACCACGGACACCTCGCAGGTGACTACCAACAGCGGCCCCGGTGGCGGTGGGGGCGGCCGGCGTCCCTGAGCCGATCCAACCCGTCATCCCGACGAACGTCGGGATCTCCCATCCGGTCCACCAGACCGGCCGGCCCCGAGATCCCGTCGTGCGTCGGGATGACGCACGTCCCCCCACTACCGTTGCCGCATGACCTCGACGACCCGTCCGTTCTGGTTGAGCGTCTTTCTCGACCTGCCCGGCACCACCTTCGACCCGGCCGTGGCGTTCTGGGCCGCGGTCACCGGCTATTCGCTGTCTCGCCTGCGCGGCGCCCACCACGAGTTCGGCACCCTGGTGCCGTCGGTCGGTGACGACTACCTGCGGGTGCAACGGGTCGGTGACGAGGCCGCTCGCCTGCACCTGGACGTACACGTGCCCGACCCGGACGCCGCCGCCAACCGCGCGGTCGAGCTGGGCGCCGCGCCCCTGGCCGACCCCGGCCTGGGCTACCGGGTGCTGCGCTCCCCCGCCGGCCTGACCTTCTGCCTGGTCACGCATCTGAGCCACACCCGTCCCCCGGCCACCACCTGGCCGGACGGCAACCGAAGCCTGATCGACCAGGTGGCGCTCGATCTGCCGCAGGACATGCACGACGCCGAAGCCGCCTTCTGGGCGGCGCTGCTGCACGAGCCCGTCCGGTCGTTCGGCGACTCGGAGTTCAGCGCGATCGACCGCCGCCCAGAACTGCCGCTGCGGGTGCTGTTGCAGCGCCTGGACGAACCCACCGGCCCGGCCCGCGCGCACCTCGACCTGGCCACCGACGACGTCGCCGCCGAGGTGGCGAGGCATCTGGCGTTGGGCGCCTAACACGTCGCCGACTACCCGGAATGGACGATACTGCGCGACCCGGCGGGCCTGGTCTACTGCGTCACCGACGGCATCAACTGACCGCCTTACCCTCGGCCCGCGTGTGTGAACGCAGCCCCAGAAAGAGACCGGCGGCCGGGGCCAGGATCACCCCGCAGCCGAGCAGGCCCGCCGCGATGCCGAACCGTCCGGCCACCGCACCCATCGGCGGCCCGCCCGCGGCCTCGCCCAGCGCGTTGGCCTGGCTGACGATCGACAGGGTGGTCGCCCGCACGCCCGATTCGACCTCGCGGTTCAACCACGCCGCCTGCACCGGTTCTGACACCACCCGCGCCGCGTCACGCACCCAGATCGCCACCAGGGCCGGCCACAACGACCCGAGCACGGCGAACCCGACGATGCCGGCCACCTGCAGCACGACCAACCCAGCCAACAGCACCGCCGGACGCTGCGCATTGAGCCGCCGCCCGGCGAGTCGGTTGGCCACCAGGCTGGCCAGCAGCGACACCAGCGTGCCCACCAGCGCGAACACGCTGAACCAGGCCGCCGCGCCGGTCAGCCCGAACAGGCTCGGCAGGGTGAACTGCTCCAGCACGTGCGCCGTCCACAACCGGTCGACGGCCTCGGACGACAGCCCCACCAGCAGCGACACCCACAGCATCGACCGAACCACGCCACGCCGCCTGGCGAGATTCAGCCCGGCTCGCACCGTGGTGCCCAGGTGCGCCCAGGTTTCACGCTCGGCTTTCGGCACGGGGCGGAATCCGTGCTCGGGCATCACTGCCACCAACGCCAGCGCTAGCAGCACGAAGCCCGCGCCGGCCACCAACATGGGCAGACGCAGGTCGATCTGCCCGATCAGCCCGGCCACCACCGTGCCCGCCACCGAGCAGGTCAGCACCACCTGGGTGGCCCGGGTGAACACCGGCTGCACGTGATCTTCGCCGATCTCGTCGGTGATCCAGGCCTGCGCCGCCCCCGAGATGAACGTGTAGCCGAGCCCCCAGATCATCTGGCCGGCCAGCGTGGGCCAGAAGTACGGCCAACCGCCCTGCAGCAACAAGCTGACTGCGATGATCGTCGTGCCGATCAGCACCGATCGCCGACGCGAATACAGGTCGGCCACAGCCCCGGTCGGAATCTCGAACAGCAGCAGGGCCACTTCCATCGCCGTGCCCATGATCACGAGCTGAAACGGCGTCAGCCCCACCACCTGCACCTGAAACACCAGCATCAGGGTCAACGCCAGCGCGTGCAGCAGCGCCGTGCCGCCCTCGAACAGGTAGTAGGCGGCGCGCGGGGCCAACTTCGACACGGCCACCCCCGTTTCGACGACGTTGCTCAGCTTCGGATTCGTCGCTCAGGTTCGAACCCGGGCAACGGACCCGAACCTATGCAACGTGCCCGATCACCGGTAGAAGCGACCCAAAAACTCCGTGCGAAAAGCGTCGAAGTCGCCGGCCTCGATCGAGGCGCGAATGTCGTCGACCAACCGCACCGTGAACCGCTCGTTGTGAATCGTCGCCAGCGTCGAGGCCAGCATCTCTTTGGCCTTGAACAGGTGGTGCAGGTAGGCCCGGGTGTAGTGCGCGCAGGTGTAGCAGTCGCAGCCGGGCTCGATCGGCTCGAACGCCCGGCGGTGGGCCGCGGTGTTCACGTTGAACCGTCCGTCGCGGGTGTACAGCGCGGCGTTGCGGGCGACCCTGGACGGCATCACGCAGTCGAAGGTGTCGGCACCGGCCGCGACCGCGGCGAAGAAGTCGTCGGGTTCTGAGATGCCGAGCAGGTGTCTGGGCTTGTCACGAGGCAGTTCGTCGGCCACCCAGCCGACGATGGTGCCCAAGTTCTCCTTCTCGAGCGCGCCGCCGATGCCGAACCCGTCGAAGCTCGCGCCGTCCACCTCGAGGGCGGCCAGGTCGCGCGCAGCCCGCCGGCGCAGGTCTTCGTACTGCGCGCCCTGGACGACGCCGAACAGTGCCTGGTATGGCTTGTCGGCGCGGCTTCTGGTCAGCTCGGCGTGGGCGGCCAGGCAGCGGACGGCCCACGCCTGGGTGCGCGCCACCGACTGCTCCTGGTAGCCGCGGGTGTTCATCAGGGTGGTCAGCTCGTCGAAGGCGAACATGATGTCGGCGCCGAGCTCGTGCTGAATGCGCATGCTCACCTCGGGGGTGAACCGGTGGCGGTCGCCGTTGAGGTGGCTGGTGAAGGTGACTCCGTCGTCGTCCACATGTGCGAGCCGGGTCTTGCCCTCGGCGATCACGTCGTCGTCGGCGAGGCCGACGGTGTCCATGGCCAGCACCTTCTTGAACCCGGCGCCGAGGCTCATCACCTGAAACCCGCCTGAGTCGGTGAAGGTCGGCCCCGGCCAGTTCATGAAGGCGCCCAGGCCGCCGGCTGCGTCCACGATGTCTGAGCCGGGCTGCAGGTACAGGTGGTACGCGTTGGCGAGCACGGCCTGCGCACCCAGGTCGCGGACGGCCTCGGGCAGCACCGCCTTGACAGTCGCCTTGGTGCCCACGGCGACGAAGGCCGGGGTGTTGATGGTGCCGTGCGGAGTGTGAATGGTGCCGGCGCGACCCCGTCCATCGGGCAAGGTCGCCGTCACCTCGAACCCGAAGTCACTCATTCACACACACCCACGTCCGACCCTGATCGAGCCTGTCGCTGATCGAGCTTGTCGAGATCCCCGACGACAAGGGATTTCGTCCACAAGGGTCTTGAGATCCCGGCTTCGCCGGGATGACGAAACTGCAGATCAAGCGTGTTGAGATCCCACCGGGCAGGACCCTCTCCGTGCAGTTGCGAGATCCCGGCGTTCGCCGGGATGACGAACCCAATCCCACGCACGATGACGAAAGCGGCCCCTAAGCCGGCAGAGGAGCAAGTAGGAAGCGGAGTGGGCGGCACCCCGTCCGGGTCGGCGGGCGTAAAGCGGGCTCGTCGGCTCGATAGGCAAGCGCGGACGAGAGAGCGAAGGGCCGACGAGCTCCGCAGGGGCGGGACGGGGTGCCGCGCACTCCGCGGCAGCGGACTCGAGCGGTGAGAGAGCTCGACCACCGGGTCACGCACGCTCAAGCGCCTGCAATTGCGCCAGGGCGACCGTTCCGGCCGTCGAGGTGCGCAGTACGCCGTCGGCGACCAGCACCTGCCGCCCACCTGCCTCGGCGAACAACTCCAGCTCCTCAGGGGTGAGGCCTCCCTCGGGGCCAACGATCAGCATGACCTCACCCTCGACGGGCGGCGTGACCTGCGAGATCCATTCGGTGGCACCCTCGTGCAGCACCAGCGTGAGCGCCGGCTCGGGCACCCGCAGGGCCAACTCGGCGGTGGTCAGCGGCGGACTCACCCGCGGCACCCTGAACCGTCGCGACTGCTTGGTGGCCTCGCGCACGATGCTGCGCCAGCGGGCCAGGGCACGTTCGACCTTGTCGGGGGGCCATTTGACCACCGAGCGAGTCGACTGCCACGGCACGACCTCGTCGACGCCCAGCTCGGTGAGCATCTCAAGCGCCAGCTCAGACCGGTCACCCTTCGCCAGCGCCTGCACCACCGTGTACCGCACGGTGCGGGGCTCTGCGGTCAGCACCTCAGCGACTTCGACCACCAGGCCGTTCACGTCGGAGGTCAGCACCGGGCCGCGGATCGCGGTGCCGATGCCGTCGCTGACGAGCACCACCTCGCCTTTGCGAATACGCCGGACGATCGCCGCGTGCCGCCCTTCGTCACCGGTGACGGCGACCTGATCGCCGACCCGCGGATCGTCGAGGTCGGCCAGGAACATGGCATCAGTCACGACGCACCCCTCGAACGAAGCGGGTCTCGGCGAACTCGACCGGCCCTGGTGTCTCGACCAGCGGCGCTGGGTGTTGCTGCATACTCGCCCCGCTCGCCCTGATCATTTTCCACCTCGCCGGTGTGGCTGGAACTCGCTCGCTCGTACTGGTTCATTGTGTGAACGCGTCCTTCAGCCAGCTGAAGACACCACTCTTGTGGTGCCGCTCCATTGAGACTTCGGCCTTGTTCTCACCACGCGCCTCGGCGAGCTGCCGCAACAGGTCGCGTTGGTGATCGTCGAGCCGGCTCGGCGTCTGCACCAGCAGCGTAACGCCGAGTTCGCCGCGTCCGGAGCCCCGCAGCCGGGGCACGCCGCGTCCGGCCACCGCGATGCGAGTGCCCGACTGGGTACCGCTGGGCACGCTGACCCGCACCGTCGCCTGCTCGGGGTCGAAGTCGTCGCGTTCGGCCTCGAGCGTCGGCAGCAGCACCTCGGTGCCCAGCGCGGCCGCCGTCATCGGCACCCGCACCACCACCTCGAGGTCGTCGCCGTTGCGCTTGAAGGTTTCGTGGGGCTCAACGCTCAACTCGACGTAGAGGTCGCCGGCCGGCCCGCCGCCGGGGCCGACCTCACCCTGACCCTCAAGGTGAATGCGGTTGCCGGCGTTCACACCGGCAGGAATCTTGACGTTGATGGTTCGGGACGACCGCACCCGGCCCTCGCCCGAACACTCACCGCACGGGTGCGGAATCACCGTGCCGTAGCCGCGGCAGGCCGGGCACGGCGTGGTGGTGCGCACGTCACCTAGAAACGTGCGCTGCACCTGGGTGACGTCGCCCTGCCCGTGACAGGTGGTGCAGGTGACCGGCTCGGAGCCGTCCTTTGCGCCGCTGCCGTGGCAGGTGCCGCAGACAACGGCGGTGTCGACCCGCAGGGGCTTGGTGACGCCGAACGCAGCGTCGGCCAGAGTGAGCGACAGCCGGACGAGCGCGTCCTGGCCCCGGCGCACCCGCGAGCGCGGTCCGCGGCCACCCGCCTGGCCGAACATGGCGTCGACCAGATTGGTGAAGTCGAAGCCGGCCGCGCTTCCGCCCGGAAACCCGAAGCCCTGCGCGCCGCTGAAGCCGTTGCCCCTGGGGTCGACGCCGCGGTCGTACATGGCCCTCTTGTTGCTGTCGTGCAGCACCTCGTAGGCCTCGCCGATCTCTTTGAACTTCTCGGCGGCGTCGGGGGTGTCGGCCACGTCTGGGTGGTACTGCATGGCCAACCGGCGGTAGGCCTTCTTGATCTCGTCGGCGCTGGCGTCGCGGGCGATGCCGAGCACGTCGTAGTAGTCCTTCGTCACGTCATCCTTCTGCCAAGATGCGGCCCACGTACCGGGCGACCGCCCGAACCGAGGCCATGGTGCTGGGGTAATCCATTCGGGTGGGACCAACGATGCCCATGCTCGCCCACACGTCGTCGCCGTGACTGTAGGCGCTGGCGACCACCGACGTCGATTGCAGCGGCTGGTACGGGTTCTCGCTGCCGATGCGCACGGTGACGTCAGCAGACCCACCAGCCTCACCCAACAACCGCAACAGCACGACTTGTTCCTCAAGCGCCTCAAGCACCGGTTTGACGGTGGTTTCGAACTGATCGCCGAAGCGGGTCAGGTTGGGCACACCGCCGACCACCACACGCGTGGCGGGGTCCGCCGAAACGATGTCGATCAGGGCGGCACCCACCACGGCGGCCAGCGGACCCAGTTCGGGCCCCACCTCGTCGGTCAGGGCGACCAGCAGGTCGGGCACGCGGGCCGTGGGGTGGCCGACCAGGGCGGCGTTCAGCCGTCCGCGCAGTTCGCTCACCTGCTCATCGGACGCCGCGCCCAGGTCGAGTTGGCGCTGATCGACACGTCCGGAGCTGTTGACCACGATGGCCAGCCCGCGGCCGGGCGCCAGGGTGAGCAGCTCGATCAGCCGCACGGTAGCCGAGGTGAGCACCGGGTACTGCACGATCGCCACCTGCTGGGTGATCTGCGCCAGCAGTCGGACGGTGCGCCGCACGACGTCGTCGATGTCGATGGCTCCGGCCATGAAGGTCGTGATGGCCCGGCGCTCGGCCAGCGACAGCGGTTTCACCGTGCCTAACCGGTCGACGAACAATCGATACCCCTTGTCGGTGGGTATGCGGCCGGCGCTGGTGTGCGGCTGGGTGATGTAGCCCTCTTCTTCGAGCACCGCCATGTCGTTGCGCACCGTGGCGGGCGACACCCCGAGGTTGTGCCGGTCCACCAGCGCGCGCGACCCCACCGGCTCTTGCGAACTCACGTAGTCGGTGACGATGGCCCGCAGAATGTCGAGCTTGCGGTCGTCCAACACCAGGCCTCCTTCGACGCTACTGGCACTCTCACTGATCGAGTGCCAGTCTAGACGAACCTGCCACCCGGGCCGTGGTCAGGGGCCCGATCAACTGGGCACGGTTCTCGGCCTTTTGGCCCACCGCCCGATCGACCGGAGGTCACGATGCGGCTGGTTGCCCTGGTGTTCGCGGTGTTGGCCGCACTGATGCACCTCTACATCTTCTGGATGGAATCGCTGCGCTGGGAACGTCCGGAGACCCGCAAGGTGTTCGGCACTTCGCCCGAGCAGGCCGCGACCACTCGCCGGCTCGCTTACAACCAGGGCTTCTACAACCTGTTTCTTGCCCTGACCGCCGGGGCGGGCGTGGTGCTGTTCTGGTGGCCGGTGGTGTCGAACACGCTGCTGATCGTCGGCCTCGGCTCAATGGTGCTGGCCGCCCTGGTGCTGATCACCAACGACCGCCGCATGGCCCGAGCGGCGCTGGTGCAGGGCATGTTTCCGGCGCTGGCGCTGGCGTTTCTCGGAGCCTCGGCGCTGAGCTGACTCTGCGACCTCCACCCTTGTCGTCAACCCCGACGCTTGCGACAGTGAACATGTGCTCAGCCGCACCGCTCAGATCGGTCGCATGCGCCGCGTCGCCCTCGCCGCGCTGCCGCACTACGACCTGCCCTCCGGCACGCTCACCTTCGTCGGCCACGGCGAGAACACCACCTTTCGGCACGACTCCCCCGCCGGCCGCTTTCTGCTGCGCGTGCACCGTCCGCAGCGGCACGGGCGTGATGCCGACCCGGCACTGGCCGTCGAGAGCGAACTGGCCTGGCTGACCGCCCTCAACGCCGACACCGACCTGGCCGTTCCCGAACCGTTGAGCACCCGCGAGGGTGCGGCGACGGTGCTCGCTACCGCCGGCGACGAGACCCGGGTGGTGTCGATGCTGCACTGGCAGCACGGCCGCATTCACGAGGACTCGCCACGCCCCGTGCACCTGCGCCGCCTCGGAGCAGCCATGGCCGCGCTGCACGACCACGCCGAGCACTGGACGCCGCCGCAACCGTTCGCGCGCATCGACTGGAGCCACGAGAGCTTCTTCGGCGACGTGATGGTCTACGGCGGGCTACCTGCCTCAGCCGTCTGGGAGTTGTTTCCCACCGACCTGCGCGGCCGTTTCGAACGGCTCTCGGACCAACTGGCGACCATCCTGGCCGCCGAGCCGGACGTCGGGTTGATCCATGCCGACCTGCACCTCGGCAACGCCGTGTTCGAGGGCGAGCGGGTGAAGTTGATCGACTTCGACGACTGTGGCACCGGACACCGGCTCTACGACCTGGCCGTGGCCGTGTGGGAACAGCGCGACGAAGACGACTACGACGACTTTCGCGACGCCCTGCTCACCGGGTACGGCAGCGTTCGCGACATCGACGTGACGCACCTCGACGACTTCATCGCCCTGCGGCAGTTCGCGTTTCAGATCTGGTACACCGGTATGGCCCAGGTGAACCCGGCCTTCGCCGCACGGGTTGAGAAGGTCAACGACTGGTCGCACGCGATGCTCGATCTGGTGGCCGCCGGCTACGCGTAGGCTCGCCGTCGTGGATTTCTCGCTGACCCCCTTCGCCGAACTGCGTTCTGGCATCTGGCGCGCCATCGCTCAGCCGGCGGCGGTGAACGTGGTGCTGATCGCGGGCAGTTCGGGGTCGGTCGTGGTCGACACCGGCTCATCCCCCGCCCAGGGTCGGGCGATCAGGGCGTCCGCGGAAGAAATCCTGCCGGTGCCGCTGGTCGGCGCCGTGGTCACTCACGCACACTTCGACCACTTCTACGGACTCGCCGCCTTCGACGACCTGCCCACCTACGGCCACGAAAGCCTCGAAGCGGCCCTGCAGGCCGATCAGGTCGCCGCCGAGGCGGCCGATCTGGGGTTCGACCCTGAAGAGTTGCGGGCGCCGAACCGTCCGTTGGCACTGGCCCGCATGATCGACCTGGGCGACCGGCACGTCGAGATCGTCCACTTCGGCCCTGGTCACACCGCCGGCGACGTGGTGGTGATCGTGCCCGACGCCGACGTGATCGTCACCGGCGACCTGTACGAGCAGTCCGCTCCCCCGGCGATGGGCGCCGACTGCCACCTCAAGGCGTGGCCGGTCGCCCTCGACGGCATTCTCGGCCTGGTGAACGAGCGCACCCTGCTGGTGCCCGGTCACGGCGAACCGTTCGACCGGGTGTTCGCGTTCACCCAGCGAGCCGAGATCTCGGCCGTGTACGGCCAGGTGGAGTACCTGATCGCGCAGGGCGTGAAGCTCGACGACGCCCTGAAGACGGGCGAGTGGCAGTACGACGACGACACCATCGCTGCGGTGCTGCCGATCGCGTACGCCCAGTTGGCCGCCGAGGGCAAGGTGCCGAGACCGAAGCTGCGGCTGCTCTGACGCGTCGCGGCTCCCACGGTTACGGTTCGGGTTCAGCGTCCGTTTGCGGTGCAGGGCTCTGCCGTCCTGGTAGGCAACGGACGCCCTGTCGCCGGGGGTGGAATACTCACCAGCGCAATGGAAACCACCAGGCTGCGTCCGCTCACCCTCGACGCCTCGGCCGCCGCCGCCGACCGCCTCTACGAATCGTTCAGCGACTACGCCGATCGCCTGGGCTTGACCCTGTACCCGCATCAGGACGAGGCGATCATCGAACTGCTCGGCGGTTCGCACGTGATTCTCACCACGCCGACGGGTTCGGGCAAGTCGCTGGTCGCCACCGCCGCCATTCACGCCGATTTGTCGACCGACGCGTGTCGTTCTACACCGCCCCGGTGAAAGCCCTGGTCAGCGAGAAGCTCTTCGAAGTGGTCGGCGTTTTTCGGCGCCGACAACGGCGGCATGCTCACCGGTGCTGCCGCGCTCAACGCCAGCGCCCCGATCATCGCCTGCACCGCCCAGGTGCTGGCCAACATCGCGCTGCGCGAGGGCACCGCGGCAGACGTCGGCCTGGTGGTGATGGACGAGTTTCACTACTACGGCGAGCTCGACCGGGGCTGGGCCTGGCAGGTACCGCTGGTCGAACTCACGAGCGTCCAGTTTCTGCTGATGTGGGCGACCCTGGGCGGCCTGCTCCACCCGTACGTTCGCCGGCCACCGCTGGCAGAACGGCGCGATGCCGGCGAGGGTGGGGGCGAAGATCTGCAAGGTCGCCGGTCCAGTCCGCAATCTAGCAAACGACTTATACGTTTCAGTGTCGACGCTTCGCGCGAGGCGGGCGGAGTCCGAGCTCGTCCGCCGGCCGACTGGTCGCGCGTGGGTTCCGCACGGACCCCGGCCCGCCGGATAGCGTGACCGCATGGCGCAGCGTGACATCTCCGCCGTACCGTACTGCTTCGGGGCGGCGGAGGCGGTCGGTCTACCCGGGCCTGTGCTCAGCAGCCTGCTCCTCGCCCTCGGTCACACCCCCACGGGGGCGAAGGCTCTGCTCCACCGCTTGTCGGGGTGGGGCCTGGTCAGCTCCACCCGCCACGGCCGCGTGGCCGTGCACCGCCTGGCGGGCCAGCTTGCCGAGGGCTACCAGCAGGTGGTCAGCCCACAGCCCCAGCGGGTCTGGGGCGGGACGTTCCACACGCTCGTCTACGACATCCCCGAGTCGCGGCGCCGCGAGCGCGACCAGCTCCGAGCCGCGGCGGTCGGCCATGGCTACCGCCAGCTGCGTCCGGGGGTGCTCGTGTCGCCGTACGACCGCTCGGCGGGGTTCCTGCCGGCGTTTCCCGGCGTTGTGGCGGGGCAGCTCCGCCTCTCCACGGAGGCCGCAGCGGTGGTGGCGGAGCGGTGCTGGGACCTTGCCGCCTCGGCGGTCAGGATGGACGCCCTCGCGAGCGACCTGGAGACCGCTGCGGGGGTCGCCGCTGAGCCCCGCGAGGCGTTCGTACGGTTGCATGCGCTGATGAGCCCCGCGGTGTCACTGCTCCTCGCCAACGCGCAGCTGCCGCAGGAGCTGCTGGGCGGGGCCGGCCTCGCCCGTACGGAGCGGCTCGCGCGAGCCATGGGAACGGTGTCCGACAGGCTGGGGCCGCAAGCGGCGGCGTACGTGGACGAGGTGGTCGAGGCGTCGGGCCATGCGGCCCTGGTCGAGCGCGAACCTCGCTCGGTCAGCCCCCGATCGTGATGCCGCCTCGCATCAGCACCTGCAGGGCCACGAGGACCACGAACGCGACGATCCCCGCCACCGGCCACGGCGAGAGCCGGGGCGGCTGCCAGCCCGCCGGCTGGTGCGCCTGACGAGCGAAGATGAACGACATCGGCGCGAACACGCCGTTGGAGACGCCGGCCATCGCGACCACCACGACCTCGCCCACGCTCAGCGACATCGCCTGCAGGGAGAACATCACGAACGCGTGCACCAGCAGGAACGGGATGGCCAGCAGCCATGGCCACCACGCCATCGCCCGCCGAGCCGCGATCTCGTCGCCGGCGACCGTCGCCACGGGCTGGGCGAAGAGCCTGGCCGACACGAACATGCCCGCGATGCCCGCGGCCATCGCGACGAACATCGCCCAGATGGGCCAGCCCAAGGCGGCCGCAGCCATGGCCGTGTCGCCCGCCCCGAACGGCGTGAGCACCCAGTAGGTGATGCCCTCCTGGAGGGAGGTGAAGCCAAGCCAGAGCCACAGGAGGTGGGCGAACCCGCCGCGCGCTTCGAGCGGCCGCCACAGCGCCATCGCGAGCCCCAGCACCAGGCTGGCGATGTCGGCGGACAGTGCTGTGATGGCCGCGTGCCACCCGCCGGGATCGGGCTGTTGCGTCACGCCGTACGAGAACATCGTCGACCGGTAGCCGAGGGCCGCCCCGACGAGCCAGTGCACGACCTCGTGGATGAGCACCATGAGGCCGCCGCCGAGCAGATAGGCGACGAGGTTGTTCCGTACGAGGGCGTGTCGTTGCTGGGGGGTCATGCGGCCACCCTGGCACACAAAGGGTGACACGTCCATCACGAATCGTGCCATCAACGTGCCATGCCGATGACGCCCATGGCGCCGTGGCCAGCTGCGCTACCTGACCGACGCCTACCGCACCCTGCAACGCACCGTGCCGGATGCCCACCGCAGCCCCGAACTCGACGACGTGATCGACTGGCTGGGCGAGACGATCCGCCAGACCGCTGGCCGCCTACTACGAGGAACACGCCGAGGTGCTGCTCGACGCGGAGGCGCACGGGCCGTCGTATCTGGCGCTGGGGCCGGAGCGGCTTGGCGAACCGGTGAGAGCGACCGGTGCGCACGCTCGCATCAGGCCGGTGCGGCAAATACTGCGCGACCCCGACGACAACCGCGACTGGGTGGTGCACGCGACCGACGACGAGCTCGACCGACGACCGCCGCGGTCAGCGGCCGAACTGCTCGCGGGCCACGGTGCGAGCCACCTGCCACGCCTGCTCGTTCGCAGCCGCCAGCAGGAACCGTCCCACCACGCCGGGACCGTACGGCTGCCCGTCGATGGTGGCCTGCACCCCACCCTGTTCGGTGATCATGAGGCCACCCGGCAGGTGGTCCCACGGGTGCATCGACCAGTACCCCAGAAACGCCCGCCGGCCTTCGACAACTGCGGGGTAGTCGACGCCGCAGCAGCCGGCCAGTCGCACCAGCTCGACGTTGCGCGACTCTTCGGGTCGCGGCCGCCCCCAGCGGCCGTGCAGCGCGCCCACCAGCGGCTCGGACGGCGCTGCCACCGCCAAGCGCTCGCCGTTTCGGTACACGCCGCCACCGAGCTCGGCGAAGAACATCACCTCGGGCACGGGCTGCCAGATCCAACTGCGGGTGGTGACGCCGCTGCGCACCTCGGCCACCATCACCGCGAAGTCGGGGCTGCCGCCGGCGAAGTTGCGGGTGCCGTCCACCGGGTCGATCACCCAGGCGAGCTCGGCGGTCGGCAGCTGCCGAAGTGGCGTCGAGTCGGCGTACATGCCTTCTTCACCCACCACGAGGCAGCCGGGGTCTTCGCGCCTGAAGATGTCGGTCAACGCTCGTTCTGCCAGCCGGTCGGCCACCGTGACCAGGTCACCAGGGCGCTTCTCGATGATCTCGTGATCGGCCAGGGCCTGAAACCGGGGCATGATCTCGGCGTCGGCCACCTGCCGAATCGCCTCGACCACCGCCTCGCTGCGCATCAGGGCTCCAGGGTGTCGGCGTGGTCGGCGGTCACGAAGTCGATCAGCTTCTCGACTTCGGTCATCAGGGCCGGGTCGAGGTCGCGCCAGCTGGTCACCTGGCTGCGAATGCGCCGCCAGGCGTTGGCGATGTCGGCCTGGGTGCGCGCCGGCCAGCCCAACGCCCGGCAGATGCCGGTCTTGTAGTCCTGCCCTTTGGGAATCTCGGGCCACTGCTTCAGCCCGACCACGGACGGCTTGACGGCCGTCCAGATGTCGATGAAGCGGTGCCCGGTGACCATCACCCAGGGGCTGGTGACCTGCTGCACGATGCGCGACTCCTTGCTGCCGGGCACCAGATGGTCGACGAGCACCCCCAGGCGGCGGCCCTGCTGCGGGGCGAACTCGGTGACGATCGCGGGCAGGTCGTCGATGCCGCCGAGGTACTCGACCACCACCCCGACGTGCCGCAGGTCGTCGCCCCACACCTTTTCGACCAGTTCGGCGTCGTGCCGACCTTCGACGTAGATGCGCGAGGGCAGCGCCACCTTGGCGGTGGTCCTGGTCGCCCGCGAACCGGACGCGGTGTGTGTCGGCCCGCCGTTCGCGGCGCGTTTGGGCGCGGTGATCGCCACGGGGCGTCCGTCGAGCCAGAACCCGGGGCCGAGCGGAAAGCTGCGCCGCTTGCCACGCCGGTCTTCGAGCACCAGCAGACCGTTCTCGACCCGCACCAGGGCCCCGACGAAGCCCGACGTCGGGTCTTCGAGCACCATGCCGAACTCGGCCGGCAACTCAGTGGTGGTCGGCTTACCGGCTTTCTGCCAGCCCGGCGCCAGCACGTCTTTCGGGTAGCGGCTCATTGCCAGAAGGCTAATCGCTGCGACCGACGAAAATCGCCCGGCCACGCTGAGGCCGGCCAGAACCGTCCCTGCCGCTGAACGCCCCCGACGACCCGCCCGCCCTATCCGCTCGCTCGACTACTTGCCGGTCGAGCAGGTGGGCGAGAAGCAAGAGGTTCAGCGAACGAAACGGGTGCCGCTCAGGCTGCGGTAGGCTGACCCCGTGGCATTCCGACTTCTGCTTCGACAGCCGCGCTGACACCCACCGTCACCGCGGCGCCCCTCCTTGCGCGAGGGGCTTTTTCATGTCCACAAGCAGAGACGATCGAAGGATGAGATGAGCGAGACGCCGTACCGCTACACCGCCGAGTTGGCCGGGCAGATCGAAACCGCCTGGCAGGACCGTTGGGAGGCCGAGGGCACCTTTCACGCGCCCAACCCCGCCGGGGTGTGGGCCGAGCCCGACCAGGTGGCCGGCCGCGACAAGCTGTTCGTGCTGGACATGTTTCCCTACCCCAGCGGCGCGGGGCTGCACGTCGGCCACCCGCTGGGCTACATCGGCACCGACACCTACGCCCGCTTTCAGCGCATGCTGGGCCGCAACGTGCTGCACGCCCTGGGTTATGACGCGTTCGGCCTGCCCGCCGAGCAGTACGCGGTGCAGACCGGGCAGCACCCCCGGGTGACCAGCGAGGCGAACGTCGCCAACATGCGCCGCCAGTTGCGCCGGCTGGGCCTGGCCCACGACGACCGGCGCAGCGTCGCCACCACCGACGTCGAGTTCTACAAGTGGACGCAGTGGATCTTTCTGCAGGTCTTCAACTCCTGGTACGACCACGACGCCGACAAGGCCCGGCCGATCAGCGAACTGATCGACGAGTTCGCCAGCGGGGCCCGTCCGGTGCCGGCCGAGCGTCCGTGGGCCGAGCTGACCGCTGCCGAACAAGCCGCCGTCGTGGACGCCTTTCGGCTGGCCTACATCTCGCAGGCGCCGGTGAACTGGTGCCCCGGTTTGGGCACCGTGCTGGCCAACGAAGAGGTCACCGCCGAGGGCCGCTCCGACATCGGCAACTTCCCGGTGTTCAAGCGCAACATGAAGCAGTGGATGATGCGCATCACCGCCTACTCCGACCGGCTGCTGGCCGACCTGGACCGGCTGGACTGGCCCGACAAGGTCAAGGCCATGCAGCGCAACTGGATCGGCCGCTCGACCGGCGCGTCCGTCACCTTCACGGTGGAGGGCCACGAGGCCGCCATCGAGGTGTTCACCACCCGACCCGACACCCTGTTCGGCGCCACGTTCATGGTGCTGGCCCCCGAACACCCGATCGTCGACGCCATCACCCCCGGCGAGAATTCGTGGCCGACCGGCACCAAAGACGCCTGGACGGGCGGGGGTCCGTCCCCCTCCCAGGCGGTGACGGCCTACCGCGAGGCCGCAGCCCGCAAGACCGACCTGGAGCGGCAGGAGAACAAGGACAAGTCGGGCGTGTTCACCGGCGCCTTCGCGATCAACCCGGTCAACGGGGCCAAGCTGCCGATCTTCATCGCCGACTACGTGCTGCTGGGGTACGGCACGGGCGCCATCATGGCGGTGCCCGCCGAGGACGAGCGCGACTGGGATTTCGCCAAGGCCTACGACCTGCCGATCATTCGCACCGTGCAGCCGTCCGAGGGTCACGACCCCGACAGCGCGTTCACCGGCGACGGGCCCACGATCAACTCGGCCAACGACGCGATCTCGCTGAACGGCCTGGGTATGGCCGAGGCCAAAAAGGCGATGATCGGGTGGTTGACCGCCAAAGGCCTGGGCGTCGAAACCGTCACCTACAAGCTGCGCGACTGGCTGTTCAGCAGGCAGCGCTATTGGGGCGAGCCGTTCCCGATCGTCTACGACGAGGGCGGCTACCCGATCGCGCTGCCCGAGTCGATGCTGCCGGTCGAGTTGCCCGACGTGGACGACTACAGCCCGCAGGCGTTGGACCCCGACGACTCGACGTCGGAGCCGGTGCCGCCGTTGGCCCGGGCCACCGATTGGGCCACCGTCACGCTGAACCTGGGTGACGGCGAGAAGACGTACCACCGCGAGCTGAACGTGATGCCGCAGTGGGCGGGGTCGTGCTGGTACGAGATGCGCTACCTGGACCCGGCCAACCCTGACCGTTTCGTCGACCGTGAGGTCGAGCGGTACTGGATGGGGCCGCGGGACGACGTCGACACCGGCGGCGCGGATCTGGCCGACACCGGCGGCGTCGACCTGTACGTCGGCGGTGTGGAGCATGCCGTGCTGCACCTGCTGTACGCGCGGTTCTGGCACAAGGTGCTGTTCGACCTGGGCCAGGTTTCGTCGGCCGAGCCGTTCCGGCGGCTGTACAACCAGGGCTACATCCAGGCCTACGCCTACCGCGATGCACGCGGCCAGACCGTCCCGGCCGAGGAGGTCGTCGAGACCGCCGGCGCCGACGGCGAGCTGCACTACTTCTGGCAGGGCGAGGAGGTCGCTCGGGAGTACGGAAAGATGGGCAAGTCGCTGAAGAACATCGTCACACCCGACGACATGTACGACTCCTACGGCGCCGACACGTTCCGGATCTACGAGATGGGCATGGGTCCGCTGGACCAGTCGAAGCCGTGGGAGACCCGGGCCGTGGTGGGCTCGCAGCGGTTCCTGCAGCGGCTGTGGCGCAACGTGATCGACGAGGCCACCGGCGAGGTGCGGGTGGTGGACGCCCCGATGGACGCCGCGACCGAACGCGCCCTGCACAAGACCATCGACGCGGTTCGGCGCGACTATGACGCTCTGTCGTTCAACACCGCGATCGCCCGGCTGACCGAGTACAACAACGCACTGACCAAGCTGAGCTCGGTGCCGCGGGAGGCGATCGAACCGATGCTGCTGATGGTGGCCCCGCTGACCCCGCACATCGCCGAGGAGTTGTGGTCGCGGCTGGGCCATGAGCACTCGCTGGCGTTCGAGGGGTTCCCGGTCGCCGAGGCGTCCCTGCTGGTCGAGGACACGGTCACCTGCGTGGTGCAGGTCAAGGGCAAGGTGCGGGCCCGGTTGGAGGTTCCCGCCGACATCACCGAGGACGCGCTGCGCGAGCAGGCCCTGGCGCTGCCCCGGATCGTCGACGAGACCCCGAACGGGGTCCGAACGGTGATCGTGCGGGCTCCGAAGCTGGTCAACGTGGTGCCCGCCTGACCCCCTGATCCCGATCGTGGACGGTTCTCTGATCCGGATCACAGAATCGTCCCCGTTCCGACCCAAGGGACGGTTCTCGATCTGGCCCAAGGGACGGTTCTCGATCTGGCCCAAGGCACGGTTCTCTGAGACAAAACTGGAACCGTCCCCATTCCGGCTCAGGTCTCGACAGGCTCGACCAACGTCGGGGTGAACCGCTGGCGTCCATGCGCTGAACACCCGGAGTTGGAGAAATCCACACCAATCGCTTATGGTCCTCTCAGCTTGATCTCAGGGTGCGCTCAACCGTCTCTCAGTGACATGGGTGGCCCTGGATGACCCGGGAGGACCACCGATGCTCGCTCGTAAGACCGCACTGTCCACTGCGCTGGCCGTCAGCGCCTCGCTCGTGTTCTCGTTGGCGCCGGTTGCGGTGCCCGCGGTGGCCGACGAAGTGACGCCGCCGGCCGTCACCGAGCCGAGCCCCACGCCCACCACGGTCGCCCCCACGCCCGACCCCATCGCGACCGAGACCCCGGCGCCGACACCCACCGAGACCGCGCCCGCCACCGTTCCGCCGAAGAAGACGACGAAGGCGCAGAAGGCCCGCGCCAAGGCGATGAAGGTCGTCCGCGCAGCGTTGGCCAAGGTGAAGAAGGGTCAGTACGTGCGTGGACGCTCGGGCCCCAACTCGTTCGACTGCTCGGGCCTGGTGCTCTACGCCTACCGCAAGATCGGCATGAAGCTGCCGCACTCGTCGCGCACCTTGTCGCACCGCGGCAAGAAGGTCAGCAAGAAGAACCTCAAAGTCGGCGACCTGGTGTTCTTCTACACCCCGGTGCACCACGTGGCGATCTACATCGGCAACGGCAAGATCGTGCACGCCCGCAACCCGCGCGCCGACCTCGACGTCAGCAGCCTGAAGAAGTACGGCCACTACAACTCGGCCCGCCGCATCATCAAGTGGTGAGGGTCCGCGGCCCTCGCGCGTGACTCACGAACGGCCCGGCAACGTCCAACTGGACGCCGCCGGGCCGTCCGATTTGCGCCCCGGCCGCACGTCATCTTAGTCTTTTCTCAGATGAATCTCAGCCTCAACTCAGCTTGCGTCGCTCCCGCCCCGCGGTCGCAACGTGAACGAAGGAAGACCAACTGATGCGTGTGCGTCGCCTCGCCCTGTTCGCTGCTCTCGTCGCCACCAGTGGCCTGCTGCTGTCGGTCGTGCCCGGTGCCGAGTCGTCGGGCGCCGCACGCACATCCACGCCGGCGGTTGCTGCCGCACCGACGGTCACCGAAACGCTGGCTGCGGCCCACCAGAAGTCGTTGCTCGACACCTCCCTGGCAGTGGCGCGGGTCAACGCGACACTGAATCGGACGCCCCGCTTCGAGTACGCCAAGAGCAAGACGGTGTCGCTCACCGACCAACGCGCGAAGAAGGTCGTCGCGGCCGCCCTTTCACGCGTCTCGACCGGTCAGTACGTGTGGGGGGCCTCGGGCGGCAACAGCTTCGACTGCTCCGGCCTGATGATGTACGCCTACCGCCAGATCGGCATCTCGTTGCCGCACTCGTCGAGTGCTCAGTCGCGGCTGGGCAAGGCGGTCTCGATCAAGAACCTCAAGCCCGGCGACCTGTTGTTCTTCTACTCCCCCGTGCACCACGTCGGCATGTACATCGGCGACGGCAAGTTCGTGCACGCCCGCAACACCCGCGACGACCTCGAGGTCGACACCATCAGCGGGTACGGCCACTTCACCTCGGCCCGCCGCATCATCGGCTCCTGAGACTGGCTCCGGGCCCTGGCGTCATGAAATGACGACCGATCTCGGACGCTCCCCCGCTCAGTGAGCGGGCGGACGCGCCGAATCGGTCGTCATTTCACGAGTGCCCTAGGACCCTGCTGACCAATCATGCCCCGGCTGCGGCGCGCCCGGTCGGGCGATCCACGGGCCCCAGATCTGGGCCCGTACGCCCGGTACGACCTCCAGATCTTGGGCCCGCGGCTCATCCCGCCGGGCACGTCCTCGCTCGGAACAGCATTGTTTAGCAGAGTCCTAGAGGTTGCCGGCTTTCAGCTCCGACAGAATGTGGTCGGCCTGCCGCATCGCCAGGGCGACGATGGTCAGGGTCGGGTTCGCCGCCGCACCCGTCGTCATCACCGAGCCGTCGCTTATGAACAGGTTGGGCACGTCGTGCGCCCGTCCCCAGCGGTCGACCACGCCGTCCTCGGGCTTCTCGCTCATGCGACAGGTGCCCAGATTGTGCGTGGCCGGGTAGGGCGGGGTGTGGTGCACGCCGGTGGCACCGACCGCGCCGTAGATCGCATCCGCCGCGGCATAGCCGTGGTTGCGCATCGCCACGTCGTTGGGGTGGTCGTCGAAGTTGACGTTCGGCACCGGCAGCCCGTGCTGGTCTTTGACCGAGTCGTGCAGCGTGACGCGGTTGGACTCTTGCGGCATGTCTTCACCGACGATCCACATGCCGGCGGTGTTGCGGTAGGCGTCCATCTTCTCGGTGAACGAGCGGCCCCATTCCCCCGGCTCGACGAACGCGGCCAAGAACGCGGGGCCGAGCGACAGGGTCTCCATGTAGTAGCCACCCACGAACCCGCGGCCGGTGTCGAGCTTCGCCTCGTCGGCGATGATGCCCGCCATGGTCTCGCCCCGGTACATGTGCACCGGCTGGTCGAACCGCGCGTAGGCCGATCCGGTCATGTGCCGCATGTAGTTGCGGCCCACCTGCCCCGACGAGTTCGCCAGGCCGTCCGGGTGCTGCGAACTCGCGCTGAGCAGCAACAGGCGTGGCGACTCGATCGAGTTGCCGGCGAGGCAGACCACCCTGGCCGCCTGCTTGTGCAGGTTGCCGGACGCGTCGAGGTACTCGACGCCGTCGACCTTGCCGGTGGCGTCGTGGGTGATGCGGGTGGCGTGACATTCGGGCCGCAGGTCGAGCTTGCCGGTCTCGAGCGCCCGAGGAATCTCGCGCACCAGCGTCGACCACTTCGAGCGGTTCTTGTCGCCCTGAAAGTTGAACCCGTCTTGAATCGAGGCCGGACGGCCGTCGTAGGGCTCGGCGTTCGTGCCGTAGGGCCCCGTGGCGTAGTAGCGGTAACCGGCCCGCTCGGCGCCGTTGGCGAACACCTTGTAGTTGTTGTTGGCCGGCAAAGCGGGACGGCCGTGCCGGTGCGTCGAGCCGATCGCGATCTCGGCCTTGTCGTACCAGGGCGCCATCTCGTCGCCGTCGATCGGCCAGTCGAGCAGGTTCGCGCCCTCGATGTCGCCGTAGTGCGTGCGGGCCTTCCACTCGTGCGCCATGAACCGGGGCGTCGCGCCCGACCAGTGCGTGGTGGTGCCCCCGACGGCTTTCACGATCCAGGCCGGCAGGTTCGGGAAGTCCTTGGTGATGCGGTACGAACCGCTGGTGGTACGCATGTCGAGCCAGGCCATCTGGCCGAACGCGGCCCACTCGTCGTTCTCCCAGTCGTCCACGCTGAAGTGGCGGCCGGCCTCGATGAGCACGCAGGGCACGCCGTTGCGGGTGAGTTCGTAGGCCATGGTGCCGCCGCCGGCACCCGACCCGATGATCACGACGACCGGGTCGTCATGGGCGATCGACGTCATGTCAGGCTCCCTTCACGATCTCGACCCGCGGCTCACCGTCGTACTCTTCGATGCGCACCTCGGGCAGCCAGGCGAGGTCGTCGAAGCCGCGGTGCAGGTAGCCGCCCTTCTCGAACGAACTGCCCTCGTAGCCGAGCAACTGCCACACTTCGTGGTCGTCGTAGAGGGCGACCACCGTGGTGGAATGCACCAGCCGGAAGAACGGTTCGGCCTGAACCGCCTCGAGCTTGGCGGTGACGGCATCGTCGTCCAGGCCGTCCAGGTCGCCCAGGGCGTCCAGCCCGGCGGCCAGCACGCCGTCGGAGTCGGCCTGCTGAACGGCCGCGGACGTCCGCTGGTACGGCCCGTCGGGAAACGACGGGTGCGGGTAGGCGACCCGCAGCACGCGGAACAGCGTCGCCTGTTGCGCGTCGGTGAGCGGCTCGGGGGTGCCGCCGGTCTCGGGATCGGCCTGGTCGAGCTGCAGTTCCTCGGGCTCGATCGGCTCGTTCTGGGCGTCTGACACGCCTGCCTCCTTCACATCATCGGGAATACGCCGCGGTCGGCGTGAGGCCTGGTTCGGAGGTTAGGCAGCCGTACGCAGGGCTGAACAGGGCGGCTTCTCATCGACTGAGAACGCGGCGCGGCGGGTCGGGTCAGCGCGGGTGGCCGCCGTGCAGCAGTCGACTCACCCGGCCCGCGACGTTGCGCAGCTTGGCCTCGACGGTGGCGTCCTGTCCGGTCAGGCGGTCGGGCCGGGCCGACACCGCGACGGCCCCGATCAGCCCCGCGTGCGGGTCGCGCACGGGCACGGCGGCGCAGGCCCAACCGGCGAGAAACTCCTCGCGCTCCCAGGCCACCCCGCGCAGGGCGACGTCGCGCAACTCGTCCTCGAGGGTCGCGCGGTCGGTGATGGTGTTGGCGGTCAGCCCCCGCATGCCGTACCGGTTCAGGTAGAGCTCGCGGCCCGCGACGTGCTGTTCGGCGAGCAGAATCTTGCCGAAAGCGGTCGAGTGCGGCACGTCGTGGAAGCCGAAGTGCATGGTCGGCAGCCGGGGGCATTCGGGCGAGTCGACCACGTAGACGATGACCAGTTCGGCGCCGCGCAGTACGGTCAGGTAGGCGGCGAAGCTGGTGTCCTCGTGCAACCGGGTGATCTCGCGGGCCACCGGGCGCGAGATGCCCACCTGGCGGTGCAGGGATTGGCCCAGCTGATGCAGCTTGGTGCCCAGCTCGTAGCGGCTTTCGGCCCTGATGTGCACCAGGTAGTCGCTGTCGACCAGAGAGTTCGCGATGCGGTACACCGTGGGCAGCGGCAGGTCGAGCGAGTGGGCGATCTCCTTCGCGCTGGCCCCACCACGCTCGGCCACGACTTCGAGCACCATCAGGGCCCGCTCGACGGGGCCCTTGGGCGAATCAGGCTGCATGTCGCCATGGTTGCGCACCCGCGCTCGGCTCGCCAGCGCCATGGGGTTGGTGCGGCACGCTGCTCAGTCGAGCAGGTCGCGCACCACCGCGTCGGCCAGCAGTCGGCCCTGCAGGGTCAACGTCAGTGCGTCTTCGTTCAGGGCCACCCACCCCCGCGCGACGAGGTCGCGCACCCGGGCCTGCTCCGACGGCGTGAGCACCGACAGGGGTAGGCCGCTCGACAGCCGCGACTCGAGCAGCACCCGCTCGACCCGGCGGCTGTCCGCGCTGAGCACCTCACGCGCAGCCGCCGGGCTGCGGCCGTGGCGCAGGGCGTCGGTGTAGCTGCGAGGGTGCTTGACGTTCCACCACCGCACGCCACCCACATGCGAGTGCGCGCCCGGGCCGACGCCCCACCACGGGTCGCCCCGCCAGTAGGCGAGGTTGTGCCGGCACTCGTGGCCCGGACGGCTCCAGTTGCTGAGCTCGTACCAGTCCAGCCCGGTGGCGGTGAGCTCACGGTCGGCGACCTCGTAGAAGTCGGCCTGGTCGTCGTCCACCGGGGGCGGCACCTCGCCCCGCTTGATCTGGGCCGCCAGCCGGGTGCCGGCTTCGATGATCAGGGCGTAGGCCGAAATGTGGTCGGGTCGGCAGGCCAGCGCGGCGGCCAGCGAGGCCCGCCAGTCGTCCACCGATTCGCCGGGCGTGCCGTAGATCAGGTCGAGGCTCACCGAGCCGAACCCGGCCGCCCGCGCCCAGCCCACGACGTCGGCCACTCGCCCGGGGGTGTGGCGACGTTCGAGCACCTTGAGCACGTGTGGGCGGGCCGACTGCATGCCGAACGAGATGCGGGTGAACCCGCCCGCGACCAGGGCGTTCAGGTAGGCCTCGTCGACCGATTCGGGGTTGCACTCGGTGGTCACCTCGGCGCCGGGCGCGAGCGTGAACCGGTCGCGGACGTTGTTCAGCAGGCCGACGAGTTCGTCGGCCGCCAACAGCGTGGGGGTGCCCCCACCGACGAACACGGTGTCGACCGTCCGCGGCCCCAGGACGTGTGCGGCGAGGTCGAGTTCGGCCCGGGCGGCGGCGAGATAGGCGGTGCGTGACGCGCCGGGCGCCGAGCCCAACTCGGCCGAGGTGTAGGTGTTGAAGTCGCAGTAGCCGCACCGCGTGGCGCAGAACGGCACGTGCAGGTACAGCGAGATCGGCCGGTCGCCGAGTTCGGCCATGGCCGGGGGTGGCAGCGAGCCGTCGGCGGGCGCCGGGTCTCCGGTCGGCAGCGCCGAGGGCATCAGGGCAGCTCGAACGGCAACGGCAGGCCGTCCAGCGCGCGGCGGCAGGCGCACGTGGCGGTGTCGTCCGCCTCGGGCTCGGGCAGGGCGCCCACCACGTCGAGCAGCATGGCCTTCAAACGTTCGATGTTGCCGGCGAACACCCGCAGCACCTCGGCATGCGAAACACCGGGCCCTTCGACGCCGGCGTCGGCGTCGGTGACCATGCAGACCGTCGAGAAGCACATCGCCAGGTCGCGCGCGATGGACGCCTCGGGCATGCCCGTCATACCCACCACCGACCAGCCGGCCGCGGCGTGCCACTGCGATTCGGCGCGGGTCGAGAAGCGCGGGCCGTTGATCACCACCAGCGTGCCGCCGTCGACGGCGGCGGGGTTGGCGGCCAGAAATGCCGCCCGTCCGCGCGGGCAGTACGGGTCGGCGAACGAGGTGTGCACGACGGGGCCGATGGCGTCCCAGATGGTGTGGGCGCGTCCCCAGGTGCGGTCGACGACCTGGTCGGGCACCACGAACGTTCCGGCGGCGAGGTCGGCCCGCAGCCCTCCGACGGCGCAAGGCGCCAGCACCTGGCGCACGCCCACTGAACGCAGCGCCCACAGGTTGGCCCGGTAGTTCACCCGGTGCGGCGGAAACTGGTGCTGTTCACCGTGACGGGGCAGAAAGGCCACCCGGCGGCCGTTGACCTCACCGATGGCCAGCGGCGCACTGGGCTCGCCGAAGGGGGTGTCGACACTCACCCGCTCGATGTCGCTGAGAAACGAGTAGAAGCCCGAGCCGCCGATGATGCCGATGTCTGCCTGCACGTCCCAACTGTAGGGCCCCGCCGCGTCAAGGGACGGTTCTCCAACGGTTTGGGGACGGTTCTCCAACGGTCACAGAACCGTCCCCTCACCGGTTGGAGAACCATCCCCTCACCGGGTTGGAGACCGTCCCCTCACCGGTTGGAGAACCATCCCCTCACCGGGTTGGAGACCGTCCCCTCACCGGGTTGGAGAACCGTCCCCTGAACTCGTGGATCGTTACGACCCGGCGGCCTTGTTGGCGGCGTCTTGCGCCTTCTGCAGCCCCGCCTCGACCTCGGTGCGGCCAAGGAAGATCTCGTTGAAGATGGGCTTCCAGGCACTGAACGCGGCGCCGTAGTTGGCCCCCGCCGGCGCCGAGATGGCCGGCATCGCGCCCTGTTTGGCGAACTGTGACGGATCGACCTGCTGCGCGGCCCAGTAGTCCTTGAACGACTGCTGTGCGCTGATCACCGCGGGCAGCGCCGCACCCGACTTGCCGATGAACGAGGCACCCTGTTGCGCGCCGAGCCACTGCAGCACCTTGGCGGTGGCCTCAGGGCTCTTGCTCTTGGCGTTACCGCAGACGATCACCGAGTTGACCACCGACACCGCGCCCTTCGGCCCGGCAGGCATCGGCACGATGCCCCACTCGAACTTGGCGCCGTCGGCCACGTTCTTGAGGTTGTACACGCCCGACTGGAACAGCGCGATCTTGCCCTGCAAGAACTGGTCGCGGGTGAAGTCGCCGTTGTCGTTGGTGTTGGACGCCGCCGGCGACACCTTGTACTTGTTGATCAGGTCGACGATGTACTGAAACGCCTGCACCGACTCGGGCCCGGCGAACACGAACTTGCCGTCGGCGTCTTGGAACTGGCCGCCGTTGCTGCCGATGAAGTTGTAGTAGATGCCCTGCAGGTCTTGTGCGGCCGAGTAGCCCCACTGCTTCGGCTTGGCGCCGTTGAAGCCACTCTCGTCGCCGCGCTTGCCGTTGGCGTCGATGGTGAGTTTCTGCAGCATCGGCAGCAGGGTGTCAGCACTGCCGCCGCCCGGCGCCCAGACCAGGCTGCTGACCTGCTCGGGAGTGACGCCGGCGTCGTCCAACAGCTTCTTGTTGTAGTACATGGCGATGCCGCCGTCGGTGAGCTGCGGCACCCCCCACAGCTTGCCGCCCAGGGTGTACTGCTCGACGGCGGGCGGCACCCAATCGGCCTTCAACGAATCGAAGTCGCTGCCGATCTCGATCACCGAACCCGAGGTGTAGGGCTGAAGGTACGAGCCGTTCATCATGAAGATGTCGTCGGCGCTGCCGCCGCCCACGTCGGTGCGCAGCTTGGTGAAGTAGTCGGCCCACGGCACCAGCGACGTCTTCACGGTGATGCCCGGGTTGGCCTTGCTGAACTCGGCGAACGAGGCGTCATAGGCCTTCTGCACCTGCTCGTCCCACAGCCGCACGGTGATGGTGGCGCTGGCTGCCGAACCCGAGGCGGTCGCGGACGACTGGGCCTGCTGCTGGGCGGGCGAGCAGCCGGCCGCGCCGATCAGGGCGGCACCGGCCAGGCCGGTCATGAAAGTGCGCCGGCTGAGGGAGTTGGGCGTTGTCACGGGGGTTCTCCTTCTCGAAGTTGGGCTAGAAGCAATGATCACATCAATGCTGGTCTGCGGGGCTCATTTGAAGCCGGTGAGTGAGATCGAACTCACGATGCTGCGCTGGAATATAGCGAACAGCACCAGCAGGGGCGCCATGGCCACCGTGGTGGCGGCCATCACCAGGGTCCAGTTGCTGTTGTACTGGCTCTGCAGGTTGGCCGTGGCGACGGTGATGACCTGCCAGTCGCGCCCGGTGGTGATGATCAGCGGCCACATGAAATTGTTCCAGTGACTGACGACGGTGATGATCGCCAGTGTCGAGATGATGCCGCGCGACAGCGGCGCGACGATCTGCCACAGAATGCGCCAGTCGCCCGCGCCGTCGATGCGAGCGGCGTCGATGAGGTCGTCGGGAATGCTGCGAAAGTGCTCGCGCAGCAGAAACACCGCATAGGGCGAGCCGAACATGAACGGCAGCACCAACGACCAGAAGGTGTTGCGCAGCCCGAGTTGCGACATCATCACGAACAGCGGAATGACGATCACCACCTGGGGCACCATCAGCGTGGCCAGGTACACCCAGAACAGGGAGTCACGGCCGCGGAACTGCAGCTTGGCGAACGCGTAGGCGGCCATCACCGAGAACAACAGCTGGCCGACCAGAATCACCGCCACCACCTGGGCGGTGACCACGATGGGGCTGACGAAGCCGTAGTCGCCCCCGAACAACCGGGCGAAGTTCTCGGTCGTCCAGGGGTTCGGCAACGCGAGGGACGACTCGGACGCGAACTGCTGCGGCGACTTGAACGCGGTCATGAAGCTGAGCGCGAAGGGGCCGAGCACCAGCGAGGCCGACGCCAGCAGAATCAGGTAGATCAGCACGTCCCCGAACGGGTTGCGGCGCAGGTGTTGTGGTTTCTGGGCGCGGACGCCGGTCGCCACCGATGCCGCGGCGGCGGGCAGTGCACGGGGATCAACTGAGGTCATAGGTGATCCTTTGCGCGAAGAAGCGTTGCTGCACCAAGGTGACCGTGACCAGAATCACGAACAGTACCAGGGCCATCACCGAGGCGCGGCCCAGGTTGAAGCCGCCCTGAAACGCCTCGTAGTAGATGCGGCTGGCGATCACGTCGGTGGTGCCCTGCGGGCCGCCGTTGGGGGTGAGCGCGTAGATCTGGTCGAAGGCCTGGAAAGCCGAGATCACGCCCGTGACGAGCACGAAGAACATGGTCGGCCCGAGCAGCGGCAGCTTGATCTGCCAGAACACCTGCCAGTTGCCGGCGCCGTCGAGTTGGGCCGCTTCGATCACGGTGTCGGGAATGGCGGCCAGCCCGGCCATGAAGAACAACGTGGTGTAACCGACCTGCGACCAGATGGTCACACCGGCCACCGCCGGCATGGCCGTGGCCGGGTTCGACAGCCATTCCACACTGATGCCGAGCAGGTTGTTCAGTGCCCCGTCGTAGGGGGCGAGAATCCACTTCCACACCACACCCAGGGCCAACGGGGCGCAGATCCACGGCACCACGTAAATCACCCGAAAGAGCCCCGACCCGGGCAACCCCCTGGTGAGCAGTACCGCCAGAAACAGGCCCAGCGCGGTCTGCAGCGGAATCACCGACAACACGAAGATGACGGTGCGGTACAGGCTGTTGCCGAAGGTCGGGTCGGTGAAGACGTCGACGTAGTTGGCCAACCCGACGAAGCGCAAGGGGGCCAGCAGGTCCCACCGGTTCAGCGAGAGCCAGATCACCACCAGGATGGGGAACAGCAGAAAGGCCGACAGGCCGAACAGGCTCGGCGCCAACAGCACGGCCGCCAGCCGTGCATGGCGCATGCGGCGGGTGGGCGAAACCTTCGGCACGTCACGGACTCTAGTTGCCGCCACCGACAGCAACCACCCCCGATTGAGATTTCAATGGACGCGGCCGTGTGTGCGGTGGTGCGCCAACGCGCGGCCCGGACGCGTGGCTCTGGCTAGCGCGTATCACCGTGCGAAGCGAGCCTTGGGTGGTCGTTGATGCGTCAGTATTCTCATCACATGACTCTGCGCACCGGAATCGTTCTGGCCACCCTCGCGCTCGTGCCGCTGGCTGCCTGCAGCGGTGGAGCCGCAGCCACTTCGGCAGCCCCCGCCCCGGCGTCGTCCAGCGCCGCCGCGCCTGCGCCGAGTGCAAGTGCCACGGGGGCGGCGTCCCCTTCCGGGTCGTCCCAGAGCTACACCATGGCCGACGTCGCCAAGCACAACAGTCAGACCGACTGCTGGGCAGCCATCGACGGCGACGTCTACGACCTGACGCAGTGGATCAGCCGACACCCCGGCGGCCCGGACAAGATCATCGGCCTGTGCGGCACCGACGCCACCAGCGCGTTTCACAACCAGCACGACGACCAGGCCAGGCCCAATGAACAACTCGCCTCGTTCAAGGTGGGCACCCTCACCGACTGAGTGGCGCACTTGGTCGCGCAGGCAGACTGGACGGCATGACCAGCAACACGCTGTCGCGGCGCGGGGGGCAGGTGCCTGCGCGAACCGCGGCCATCGCGATCGGCGCCTGGACGGCCCTGTTGTGGGTGATCGAGGTGCTCGATCAGGTGACCCGCAGCGCGCTCGAAATGTTCGGCATTCACGCGTGGCAGGTCTCATCACTGCCATCGGTGTTCGTGGCCCCGCTGCTGCATGACGACTGGGCGCACCTGACGGCGAACACGATTCCGTTCTTCGTGCTGGGCTTTCTGGTGCTGATGGGCGGCCTGGGCCGGGCAGGGTGGGCAACCCTCATCGTGGTGGTCGTCAGCGGACTGTTCGCCTGGCTGCTCAGCCCGCCCTACACCGTGACGATCGGCGCCAGCGGGTTGATCTTCGGCTGGCTCACCTACCTGCTGGTGCGCGGCTTCCTCACCCGCAACGGCGCCCAGATCGCCATCTCGATCGGGGTGCTGGTGCTGTACGGCGGGGTGTTGTGGGGCGTGCTGCCCACTCAGCCGGGCGTGTCATGGCAGGCGCATCTGGGCGGTGCCGTGGGTGGCGTACTGGCAGCCTGGTGGCTGCACGGCCGCGCCGACGCAGCCAGAAAGGCTTTGTGACGAGGCCTCTCGGCGCGCACGCATAGCCGATTCACAGGCACGAACGCTTCGGCGTTGCCCGCTGCGTCGGTATTGTTGACACATCAACGACTCTGTCACCCTCGAGGAGCCCGCCGATGTTCGACGTCTTTGGACTGCCGCTGCACCCGTTGGTGGTGCACGCCGTCGTCGTGCTGCTGCCGTTGTCGGCGCTGGGTCTGATCGCCTGCGTCGTCGTGGGCCGCTGGCGTCGGACGTTCGCCGGCCTGAGCGTGCTGGGGCTGATCGTGGGCACCGTGTCAGCCTTCGTGGCGATGCTGTCGGGCAACGCGCTGGCGGCACAGGTCGGAATTCCGGCCGCCCACCAGTCGCTCGGCCAGGTGTTGCCCTGGGTGGCGTTGGCCACGCTCGTGCTGGGCGCGGTGTGGTACTTCCTGCAGCGTGGTAGCGACCAGCAGACGCCCCTCACCCGCGGCATGGGGCTGGCCGCAGCGGTGGCAGCGGTGGGGTCGGTCGCGATGACGGTGCTGGTCGGTCACAGCGGCGCGACGGCGGTGTGGGGCGGCACGTCCCCAACGCCGGCGGCGACCGCCACGGCCGACGCGTCCGGCACCGCCCAGACCTACACCCTCGATCAGGTGAAGCAACACAACCAGGCCACCGACTGCTGGGCAGCCATTGAGGGCGAGGTCTACAACCTCACCGACTGGGTCAACCAGCACCCCGGCGGCGCCGACCACATCGCAGCGATCTGCGGAACCGACGCCACGCAGGCCTTCGAACAGCAGCACTCCGGGCAGCAGCGGCCAGCCAGCCAGCTGACCCAGTTCCGCATCGGCACGCTGGCCTGACGGCCGAGCGACTTAGCGGTTGAGTGCCTGCAGCTCGCCGATCGCGAGCTGGGCCGAATCCGAGTACGACATCGGGAAGCTGCCCGAGAAACCGTCCACGCTCCAGCGAATCAACCAGTTGGCGGTCGCGGTGACGGTGTACGAGCCCTTCGACAGGGACGGTTTCGTGTAGGTGTGCCCACAGGTCGGTGACGGCGAGCCTGCCTTCGACGAGGCCGTGAACGGCGTCATCGCCGTACAGGTCACCCGCGAGCCATCACCCATCGCGAACGTGGTGGACTGCAGATCGGCGCTGAGCCTCAGCGTGAGGCCACCTGTCGTGGCTACAACGGATTTGTGCCGCACACCGTCTGTCGTGAGCCACACTGGAAAACCCACTGCAAGCATCTTCCACTCGTTCTTGTTTGGGTCTGGACCGAAGACTGGAGTAGGTGCTGGAAGCCTCAGTCTCGCCACCAGTGAGCGTGCAAGCAAAGCCGGATCAGCAGAAGAGTTGGCAAAGCTCTGACATCCGGAGGTCGGAACAGTCGAGTCAAGATCACTCATTTCGCAGCCCTCCCGATCGGTGTTGGACTCATCCGTCTTCGACGATGAATCATCATCTTTCTTGTCCTTGACACAAATCTGTATATATGAAACGACCGCTTGGCCCGCGCCCGCTGACACGGCATGAGTGCCTGCGGGACAGCCATCATCTGCGTAAGCGTGCGATGGACTCATTCCAAGAACAAGCGAGGCCAGCATCACCACGGTTAGGACTAGACGCCACACGAAGAGACCACCTTTGAGTCAACCGACGCCATTCGGAGCGAACCGTCCCGCAGGGCAAAATACACCGTGTCGATTCCGACAATCCCGGAACCTTGTCTCTTGCTTCCCTTGAAGACTGTCGTTTTTCGACCATCAACGCAGAATGTCATTGCCACTACCGACCCGCCGCGTTCCCTACTCGGCTCCCGAGCGGCGGAAGCGATCACAGATGCCTCACCCTTCAGGCGCAGTCCATTATCATGGAAGTATCTCAACCCTCGCAGAACGCTCGCTGAGACTTCTGGAGATCCGATAGTCGCCTTCAAGCCCGGCGAAAGAGTCGTGCTACCACCTTTTCGAATCACTTTTGCATACTCCGCTTGATACGTCCGGTATACCTGCTCGGCTTCCGCGTACAACGCGTCCTTGGCCTTCATCTTCTGGTACTCCTGCTCGGAGCACGGGGCCTCAGTGCCGCCCGCCTCTGGCGTGCACATGAACGTCGGCGTCGGGCTGGGGGTCGGGGATGGCGGCGTCTGGGGCACGCAGCCTGCCAAGAGCACGGCGGCTACCGCCGCCACCGCTGCCACTGTTCGCCGCATGCCCTGCACCTCCTGGGGATGCGGGCCAGTGTTACACGCCACCCAGACCGAACGAATCCGTCTCGGTAGTTATCCACACAACTCGTTGCAGAATCCCTGCACCTGTGGATAATCGCTTGCAGTGCAACACCCTGAGGCTCAACTGCACCCCACGGCTACTTCTTGCCGCCGGTCTCCCCCGTCGACAGCGCGGCCACGAACGCCTCTTGCGGCACCTCGACGCGGCCGACCATTTTCATGCGCTTCTTGCCCTCTTTCTGCTTCTCGAGCAGCTTGCGCTTACGGGTGATGTCGCCGCCGTAGCACTTGGCCAGCACGTCCTTGCGCATGGCCCGCACCGTTTCGCGCGCGATCACCCGCGAGCCGATGGCGGCCTGAATGGGCACCTCGAACTGTTGCCGCGGGATCAGCTCCTTGAGCTTCTTGGCCATGGCCACCCCGTAGGCGTAGGCGGCGTCGGTGTGCACGATCGCGCTGAAGGCGTCCACCGGGTCGCCGTGCAGCAGAATGTCGACCTTCACCAGCTTGGCCACCTGCTCGCCGGCCTCGTCGTAGTCGAGCGACGCATACCCCTTGGTGCGCGACTTCAGGGCGTCGAAGAAGTCGAACACGATTTCGGCAAGCGGCAACTGGTAACGAATCTCGACCCGGTCTTCGCTGAGGTAGTCCATGCCGGTCTGAACGCCACGCCGTGCCTGGCACAGCTCCAGAATCGTGCCGATGTAGTCGGTGGGGGTCAGAATCGTGGCCTTCACCACCGGCTCCCACACCTCGGCCACCTTGCCCTCGGGGTATTCGGACGGGTTCGTGACCAGGTGCTCGCTGCCGTCTTCCATCACCACCCGGTACACCACGTTCGGCGCCGTCGAAATCAGGTCGAGGTCGAACTCGCGTTCGAGCCGCTCGCGCACGATTTCCATGTGCAGCAGGCCCAGAAAGCCGACGCGAAAACCGAACCCCAACGCACCGGACGTCTCGGGCTCATACGTCAAAGCCGCGTCGTTGAGTTGCAGCTTGTCGAGCGCCTCGCGCAACTCGGGAAAATCGGCCCCGTCGATGGGGTACAGGCCCGCGTAGACCATCGGATTGGGCTGCCGGTACCCGCCCAGGTTGTGCTGCGCGGGCCGACTGACCAGCGTGACGGTATCGCCGACGCGCGACTGCCGCACGTCTTTCACCCCGGTGATCAGGTAGCCGACCTCGCCCACGCCGAGCCCCTTGGACGGCAGCGGCTCGGGGCTGATCACGCCCACCTCGAGCACCTCATGGGTGGCCTTGGTCGACATCATCAGAATGCGGTCGCGATGCGCCAGCGCGCCGTCGACCACCCGCACGTAGGTGACGACGCCGCGATAGGTGTCGTACACCGAGTCGAAGATCAGGGCCCGGGCCGGAGCGTCGGCGTCACCGACCGGGGCGGGAATCTGGGCCACGATCTCGTCCAACAGCTCGGCGACACCCTCGCCCGTCTTCGCCGACACCCGGAACACCTCATCGGGGTCACAGCCGACCAGGTGGGCGATCTCGGCGGCGAACTTGTCGGGCTGGGCGCTGGGCAGGTCGATCTTGTTGAGCACCGGAATGATGTGCAGGTCGGCGTCCAGCGCCAGGTACAGGTTGGCGAGCGTCTGCGCCTCGATGCCCTGGGCGGCGTCGATCAGCAGGATCGCGCCCTCGCACGCCGCCAACGACCGTGACACCTCATAGGTGAAGTCGACGTGACCAGGGGTGTCGATCATGTTCAGCACGTGGTCGCGACCGTCGCTGCGCCACGGCATGCGCACGGCCTGGCTCTTGATCGTGATGCCGCGTTCGCGCTCGATGTCCATGCGGTCGAGGTACTGCGCCCGCATCGACCGCGCGTCGACAACGCCCGTCGCCTGCAGCATGCGGTCGGCCAGCGTGGACTTGCCGTGGTCGATGTGCGCGATGATGCAGAAGTTGCGGAGCAGCTCCGGTGGCGTGGCGCCTGGACGTGGTGCAGACATGCAGCTTCCTGGTGGACGGACGACCTCTCACGATACCGTGCCGTGCACCGACCGACGCACCCTGCCGATCGCGGCCGGCGGATCGCGTCTGGACCGGCTTGAGAAACCAGGACCGCACCATGGTCGGGTCGCAATAGGGTGCGAACGTGAGCACAACCCTGCACCCCAGCTTTCAGCCCATGTTCGACATCGTGCTGGCCCGCAACCCCGGCGAGCCGGAGTTCCACCAGGCGGTCTACGAGGTGATGCACAGCCTCGCGCCGTTGGCCGAGGAACGGCCCGAGTATGCCCAGTGGTCTATTCTGCAGCGGGTGTGTGAGCCCGAGCGGCAGATCATCTTCAGGGTGCCGTGGGTCACCGATGCCGGCCAGGTCGAGATCAACCGCGGCTTCCGGGTCGAGTTCAACTCAGCGCTCGGCCCGTACAAGGGCGGCCTGCGGTTCCACCCGAGCGTCAACCTGTCGATCATCAAGTTCCTCGGCTTCGAGCAGGTGTTCAAGAACTCGCTCACCGGCATGCCGATCGGCGGCGGCAAGGGCGGTTCGGACTTCGACCCCAAGGGCCGCTCCGACAACGAGGTGATGCGGTTCTGCCAGTCGTTCATGACCGAGCTGTACCGGCACCTGGGCGAGTACACCGACGTGCCCGCCGGTGACATCGGCGTCGGCGCCCGCGAAATCGGCTACCTCTTCGGCCAGTACAAGCGCATCACCAACCGCTACGAGTCCGGCGTGCTCACCGGCAAGGGCGTCAGTTGGGGCGGGTCGCGGGCGCGCACCGAGGCGACCGGCTACGGCACCGTCCACTTCGCCGAGGCGATGCTGGGGGTGCACGGCGAGGACTTCGACGACCGTACGGTGGTCGTCTCCGGTTCCGGCAACGTGGCGATCTACGCCGTCGAGAAGGCGCAGGCCCTGGGGGCGAAGGTGATCGCGATGTCCGACTCGTCCGGCTATGTGGTGGACGAAACGGGCATCGATCTGGAGGTGCTCAAGGACGTCAAGGAGATCCACCGCGGCCGGGTCGCCGACTACGCCGACGCGGTCGGCCCGCGGGCCCGAGTGATCACCTCCGGGTCGATCTGGGACGTGCCGTGCGACATCGCACTGCCCTGCGCCACCCAGAACGAACTGGACGACACCCAGGCCGGCACGCTGGTCGGCAATGGCGTCCGGTTGGTCGCAGAAGGCGCGAACATGCCCTGCACGCCGGGCGCGGTCTCGGTCCTGCGCGATGCCGGGGTGCTGTTCGCGCCCGGCAAGGCGTCCAACGCCGGCGGGGTGGCCACCAGTGCGCTGGAGATGCAACAGAACGCCAGCCGCGACGCCTGGGATTTCGAGACCACCGCAGGCCGGCTGCAAGAGATCATGTACGACATCCACGACACCTGCCTGGCCACCGCCGAGGAGTTCGGCAGTCCCGGCGACTACGTGGTCGGCGCCAACCTGGCCGGCTACATCAAGGTGGCCGACGCCATGGTCGCCATGGGTGTGATCTAGTGCGATGACCCGGGCCAGCACCGGCGTCCCCGGCCTGGACGCGATCATCGACGACCTCAGGGTCGGCGACAACGTGGTCTGGCAGGTCGACTCCGAGGCAGATTTCGCCGCGGTTGCCGAACCCTTCGTCGGCCGCGCGCTGGCCGAGGGCCGCCGCGTGCTGTACCTGAGCTTCGGCCAGCGCCCGCCGCTGCTGGACGACCTCGCCGGGGTCGAGGTGCACACCCTCGACCCGTTCGCCGGCTTCGAGCCGTTCGCCATCGCCGTGCACGATCTGCTCGCCGAGGTGGGCCGGCTCGGCTTCTACGTGATCGACCCGCTGAGCGACCTGCACCGGGCGTGGCGCTCCGACCTGATGGTGGCCAACTTCTTTCGCGCCACCTGCCCGTTCCTGTTCGAACTCGACACCATCGCCTACTTTCCGCTGCTGCGGAACCGGCACAGCTACGCGACGGTGGCGGCGATCCGCGAGACCACTCAGGTGCTGCTCGACCTGCACCGTATCGACGACGCGCTGTACGTTCAGCCGCTCAAGGTGTGGCAGCGACACTCCCCCACCATGTTCTTTCCGCACCTGCTCAGCGGCGGCCGGGCGATGTCGATCACCTCGTCGGCGGCCACCACCCAGTTGTTCGCGTCGCTGGCCCGGCGGATCGATCAGCCCGAGGTGTGGCAGTCGGTGGTCGATGAGGCGTGGGCCGCGCTGGACGGTTCCGCGTCGGAGCAGGAGGCCGCCCGAGAGACCCTGATGGAGGTGCTGGTCGGCGCCCGGGGCCGAATGGCGGAACTGTGCCGGGCCAACCTGCGGCTGGTCGACCTGCTGGCGGTGGCGTCGCGGCTGATCGGTACCGGACGGATCGGCGGCAAGAGCCTCGGCATGCTGGTCGCCCGGGCGATCCTGGAACAGGACGGCGCCGAGTCGTTCGCGGGTCGGCTGGAACCCCACGACTCGTTCTTCATCGGCAGCGATGTGTTCGTCACCTTTCTGGTCAGCAACGGCTGGTGGTCGCACTGGACGGCGCACAAGCAGGGGGGCGACTCCGTGCGCGGCGAACCGGGCGCGGCCGAGCTGTTGCACCGACTGCTACCCGGCGGCGAGTTCCCCAGAACGCTGCGCGAGGACTTCCTGCAACTGCTGGAACACTTCGGCCAGGCGCCGATCATCGTCCGTTCCAGTTCGCTGCTGGAGGACGACTTCGGCAACGCGTTCGCCGGCAAGTACGCGAGCGTGTTCTGCGCCAACCAGGGCACGCCGGCGCAGCGGCTGGCCGCCTTCGAGGACGCCGTCCGCATCGTGTACGCCAGCGCGGTGGGGCCGGAGGCGCTGCAGTACCGGGCCGACCGTGGCCTGCTGGACTTGGACGAGCAGATGGCGATCCTGGTGCAGCGGGTGTCGGGCGACCTGCACGGCGGTCTGTTCTTCCCCCTGGCCGCGGGGGTGGCGAACTCGTCCTCGCTCTACGTGTGGGACCCCTCGCTGCCGGACGCCGGCATGGCCCGGCTGGTCACCGGGCTGGGCACCCGGGCCGTTGACCGCACCGGGCGCGACAACGCCCGGATCGTCAGCCTGGCCGACCCGTCGTCCTCGCCCGGCGGTGACCAGGGCCGCTGGACACAACGGCGGGTGGACGTGCTGGACCTGCCGTCCGACGTCGCCCGCACGGTGCCGATCGCCGAGGCTCGCGCGGTGGTGCCCAGGGCCGACTGGGCGCTGGTGGCCCGACCCGACGCGGCGGCCGCCCGCCGGTTGCGCGAACTGGGACGCCCTGGTCGCGAGGTCCCCGAGGTGATCGACTTCGCGGGCCTGCTGGACGGGGCCGGGGTCGCGCGGCTGCTGCGCGAGGTGCTGGCCAGCCTGGCCGCCGCGTACCAGCACCCGGTGGACATCGAGTTCACGGTCAACCGCGATCCCGATGGCGTCGCGGTGCTGAACCTGGTGCAGTGCCGTCCGTTGCAGACCCGGGGGGTGGGTGGTTCGATCGGGGTGCCTGAACGCGCCCCGGAGCGCTGCGTGCTGGCCAGCCGGGGCAACTTCATGGGCGGCAACGTCCGCCTGCCGATCGATCAGGTGGTGTGGGTGCGTCCGGACGCCTACCTGGCCCTCGGCGAGCCGGACCGCTACGCGGTGGCGCGACGGATCGGCGAGATCAACCGGTCGCTGGAGGGGTCGGCGATCCTGATCGGCCCCGGACGTTGGGGCACGTCCATGCCGTCGCTGGGCGTGCCGACCCACTTCACCGAACTGAACGGGTTCGTCGGGCTGTTCGAGACCACGTACTCCGAAGGGGACTTCCGGCCCGAGTTGTCCTACGGCAGCCACTTCTTCCAAGAGCTCGTCGAGTCGGGAATCTTCTACGCGGCGGTGTTCGACGACCGTTCCGAGGTGCAGTTCCGCCCCGAACTGATCCTCGACCTGCCCAACCAGCGACAGCGCCGCGACCCGGACGACGCCCTGGCAGCCGTGATCCACGTGGCGAACACGCCCGAACTCATGCTGCACGCCGACGTGGCCGAGCAGCGCGTCGTTCTGCAGTGGTGATCCGCATTGCGCGACAGTGGTGAGCCGGATTCGGGGACGGTTCCAATTGCGACCCAACCGTCAGCGCACCACCAGATGTAGTGGTGAGCAGTGATGGGACCCTTCAGCGATCGGTGCTCACCGAGGCAGGCAGCCGCACGCCGGCGCGAGATCGTCGGCTGCAAGGGATGACGGCCGGAAGCGTCCCGATCCCGCGCCGTTCCTGTGGACTCATGTCAAGATGCCCGCTTGGGTTGGGTCGTTGACTCATTTCGTTTTGCCCGCGTCATTTTTGTTCGGGATAGGTAGACGTGGTTGCGTTTGGCTGCTTTGAGGATGGTGCCGCGGCGGCGGGCGAGTTCGAGCAGGTTGCGTTGGATGAGGTCGATGTCTCGGCGTAGTTGGGCCGGGTTGGCCTGGGTGATGCGACTGTCAAGGTGTCGCCGGTCCTGGTCGTCGAGGACGGTGGGGTGGTCACGGAGCAGCCGGCCGGCCGGGGTGGTGGCGGTGTCGTAGGTCTTGGTGACTTTCGCTCCGGTGCGGGTCTTGGTTTTCAGCTTCTGTTGCGGGGTGAACAGGTTGGACAGTTCAGCGGCCAGGGGCCATAGCTGGTTGAGCAGGTCGAGTTCCCGGCTGGTGTCGTAGCGGTAGTAGCCGACGTTGCGGCGGACTCTGGTCCAGTTCTTCTGTTCGATGTGGGCTTGGTCGTTGGAATGGTTCGGGCGGCCGCGGGTGAACGTGATCTCACGGGTGTTGCACCAGCTCATCAGGTGGTGGTTAATGAACTCGGAGCCGTTGTCAGAGTGGACGCCCACGATCGCGAACGGGAACCGGAGGGCGAGTTGCTCCAGCCCGGTGGCCACGATCCTTTCGCCCTTGGACTTCACGGTGATGGTTTCGGTCCAACCGGTAGCCACGTCGACAGCGTCCAGGCTGTAGTGGAAGTGGCCGTTGTTGTCGCCGCCGTCGTGACCGACCAGATCGATCTCGATGAACCCTGGCTGGGTGTCGTCCCACTCGTGCCAGGTCTTCAGCGGGATCGACGATTTCAACAGCGATCCGGGGCGGGTCAAGGACCGGCCCTTGAGGTTGCCGACCAGCCCGAGCCGGTAGGGCCGCAATCGGCGATCGATGGTCGCCGCCGACATGGCCAGCAGTGCGTCGATGACTTCGGGTGTCGCGTTCAGCTCGCCCTTGGCGACCAGGCTCGCGACCAGGACCGGCAGCGCTGGGCGCACGATCTTGCCGCTGGGTCCGTCCAGCACCGCCCAGCACACCGCCAAGGCGTCGATCACCTCAGGTCCGTAGCGGAACACAGGCTCGCGGGGCCTGCGTGGCCGGTTCACGTCCACACCGGCGACCGCTGCCCGGATCATCTTGCGGGCATGGTCTCGATGCCAGCCGTTGACCGCGACCAGATGATCCAAAATGGTCGACTTCTCAGCCTTGGTCGCCTTCGGCCACGCCTTGACCTGGCTCGCCAGCACAGCCTTCCGTTGCCTCATCGTCAGCCCCATCCCCGCAGCCTGACCCACGCGGGCATTCTCAGATGAGTCAACGACCCCACCCACGCGGGCATTCAGCACGAGTCAACTCGTCGTTTTTGCTACCACGACCGGCTTTGGTAGGGTTGGTGGTCGCGTCCGCGTCAGGGCGCACACTCAGCATCAAGCATTGAAGAGGCAAGCCCTGTGGCGAACATCAAGTCCCAGATGAAGCGCATCAAGACGAACGAGAAGGCTCGTCAGCGCAACAAGGCCGTGAAGTCGGCGCTGCGTACGCACGTGCGTCGCTTCCGTGAGGCTGTGGACGCCGGCGACGCCGAGAAGGCGCAGACCTTGGCCCAGACCGCCTGCCGCGCGCTCGACAAGGCCGCGTCGAAGGGCGTCATTCACAGCAACCAGGCCGCGAACCGCAAATCGGCCATCGCGGCCAAGGCCGCCGCGCTCTGACCTGATCACGCGCAACGCCGTCCGACCCCGTCGGACGGCGTTTCCGTGTTCCGGGTGTGTGCGGCCCTCGAAGACGGACGCCGCCCATCGGCAACTCTTCCTGGGAAAAGTCTAAACAAATTGCGTTGATCCTGAGAGTGTGATTAAGTCTCTCAGCGGCCAGATGTTGGGCGAGGGGCGCCCGATCACAGCCGAACCGCGCAGCGTCGCGGGCACAGAGCAACGGGGCTTCGATGAACGCGATGACACGACTATCGGTGACGGCGGTGTCCGCGGCCGCGACTCTCGCTCTGGCCATCGGCGCCACCACCCTGGCCACACCGGCCAACGCCGACCCGGTCAGCCTCGAGCCCGCCATGTCGGCCAGCGCCACCCCGGCACCGACGACCGGTCCGACCACCCCTGCCCCCACCCCGACGGTGAGCACGCCCGGCACACCCACGCCGACGACCACCTCGCCTGCCCCCAAGCCGCCGAAGAAGGCGAAGAAGAAGGGCAAGGCGAAGATCTCGAACTACAAGCGGCTCACGAAACGCGCCAAGAAGGTCGCACTCAAGGTGCGCAGCGGCTGGGCGTCGATCAAGTCCATCGGAGGCTGGCGCGCGGGCAGTCGCTACTCGGGCGACCATCCGGCCGGCCGCGCCATCGACGTGATGATCCCGTCGTGGAAGAAGAACAAGAACCTCGGCTACTCGATCGCCAAGTACTTCGCCAAGCACGCCAAGAAGTACAAGATCCACTACGTGATCTACCGGCAGAAGATCTGGACCACGCAGAACCCCCGCTGGCGTTCGATGGCCGACCGCGGCGGTGCCACGGCGAACCATTTCGACCACGTGCACATCTCGGTCAAGCGCTGAGTCGCCACCCGAGGGGTGCCACCCCCCGACGCGAAACCCGCCCCATGCGGTACTACCCCCACCGCCGGGCGGGTTTCGCCCATTCTGATCAGCTGCGAGCGTCAGCGTCGGGTCTGCACCGACGCCTGTCGGCCCCGGCTGCGGCAGTCGATCACCGATAGCACCAGCGATTCGAGCGCATAGTCGGGGTCGCCGGACGCACCCTTGACCGCGGCGTCGGCGGCCGCAGCATGCTGAATCGCGCGAGCCACGCCTGGGGCGCTCCAGCCCCGCGATTGCCGGGACAGGTCTTTAAGCTTCCACGGGGGAACCCCGATGCGCCGGGCGAGTTCGACGTCACGCAAGCGTTCGTCACGAACGCCCAGGTACTTGCCCAGGCTGCGTAACCCGGACGCCACCGCGCTGGTCAGCAACACCGGCGCGACCCCTGTTTCCAGCGCCCACCGCAGGCTGCCCAACGCGGCTTCGCGATTGCCGTCCAAGCAATGGTCGGCGATGGCGAAACCGCTCACCTCGGCCCGGCCTGCGAAGTAGCGGTGCACATCGGCGGTGGTGATGACGGGTTGTTCGGTGTCGGCCAGCAACTGGGCGACGGCCGCGGCGACACTGCGCAGATCACTGCCGACCGCTCCCACGAGCGCCTCGGCGGTTTCGCGATCGATGCGACCGCCGCGCTTGCGCACCTCGGCCACCACGAACTGCGGCAGCTCCCACGCCTTGACAGAGGGGGCTTCGACCACCTCAACCGCCGCCTTACGCAGCCGGTCGAGAAGCGCTTTACCCTTGGCTCCGCCTTCGTGCACCAGAATCAGCACGAGGTCGTCCGACGCCTGCTGCGCCAGCCCGACCACGTCGTCGGCGAGGTCCAACGGCAGTTCGGCGAGCTGTTCGATCACGACGACGGCCGACGTGGTGAACAGAGAGCCCGACGTTGCCTCGAGCAGCGACCCACGGTCGAGTTGGGCCGCCGACAACCGGTTGATCGATGCGTCGGAACGCTCGTCGAGAGCGCGCTTGATCAGGCCCTGGACGGCGCGCTCGGCCAGCAGGCTTTCGGGCCCCTGCACCAGCGTGGTGGTTCCGAACGGGGTGCTCACGGGGTTCAGCATGCCAGGCCGCACCGACACCATCGGCAGCCCCTCACTTCTGCGTGGTGACCTGGACGCCCCCTTCGTTGCGACTGAGCGCGATCGACCCCTGCTGATCGGTACGCAGAATGCGCATGCCCAGTTGCTCGACGGCCCGCTGCGTGCGTGGCGCCGGGTGGCCGTAGTCGTTGTCGAGACCCACACTGAACACCGCGATGGAGGCACGCGTCGCCGCCAGAAACTCGGGCAGTTGCCGGCCGGAGCCGTGGTGCGGCACCAACAGCACGTCGGTGCTGAGGTCGGCTCCGCTCGCCACCGCGTTGCGTTGTCCGTCTTCTTCGACGTCACCGGCCAGCAGCAGCCGCAGACCGGCGATCGTGGCGCGCATGACCAGTGATCCGTCGTTCTCTGCAGCTGATTCGCCTTCTTCGACGCTCACGGTGCCACCACCTGCGCGCACGGCCAGAACCTCCACGGTCAACTCCCCGACGACAAGAACGGTTCCGGGCGTGGCCTGGGTGAGCCCGACTCCGGCGGCCGCCTGCTCGACCAGCTGCCGTCCGCCCACGGGGCTGGTGGCCGCCGAGACGATCACCCGCTCGGTGCGATGCCCTTGAATGGCAACCCCGATGCCGGTGACGTGGTCGGCATGAAAGTGCGTGAGCACCGCCAACGGCACCTGCTCAACACCAAGATCGCGCAGGCAGGTGGCCAGTTTGGACGGGTCAGGGCCTGCGTCGACCACCGCCGCGGCCCGCGGAGCGACACGCAACAAGGTGGCGTCACCCTGCCCGACATCGCAGAACACAACCGCCCAATCAGGCGGCGGCCAGCCGGGCCGCGCAACCGGCCGCAGCAACGACAGCACGATCAGCAACGCCGCGGCCGCGGCCAGCCACGGGTTGCGCAGCAATCGCGGCAAAACCAGCACCGCGCCGACACACCCCGCCGTCACCACCAGCAGCGCCACCCAACCCGCCGGCCAACTGATCGCCGCACCGGGCAACAACTCCCCCAGCCGGGCGATCCAAGACAGACCCTGGGCGCACCAGCCGGCACCGGTGGCGAACCAGGTGGCCACCAGCGGCAGCGGAATCGCCGAAGCGGCGGCCAGAAAGCCGAGCACGGTCGCCGGGCCGACCAGCGGACCGGACACCAGATTGGCCACCAGGCCGGCCACGCTCACCTGGCCCGAGATGGCCGTGACCAGCGGTTGGGTGGCCAACTGAGCCGCCAACGGTGTGCAGATGCCTTCGGCCAGCGGGCGCGGCATGCGCATGGCCAGCAGGTCGGTCCACCGTCGTGACCAGGCAACGATGCCCGCGCTCGCCAGCACCGATAGTGCGAAACCAGCCGAGCGTGCCATGTCGGGATCGACGAAGACGATCGCCACCACCGCCACGCACAACGCCCGCACCGCCTGGCCGCCGCGCCCGCCCGCCCCCAGCGCGATCAGGCCCACCAGGCCCATGGCGGCCGCCCGCACCACGCTCGGCTCGGCATGACACAGCAGCACGAACCCGACCACCCCCAGCCCGAGCAGGCCCCGCAACCACCAACCCAGCACACCGACGGCCCGGGCCACCGTGCTGAGAAAGGCCAGCAGCAACGTCAGATTCGCCCCACTCACCGCGGTGAGGTGGGTGAGTCCGTTCACACGGAACCGTTCCACCAGTTCGGCCGGCATGGCCGAGGTGTCACCCACCACGAGCGCGGGCACGAGTGCCCGAGGTTCGGGGTCCAGATGCGCCGCGCTGGCCCGTAACCCTGCCCGCACCCGCTCAACCGTCTGATCGACCGGCCCGGGTGGTAGCACGACCACCGGCGGCTCTCTGGCCCGTACCTGCACCTGGGGCTGCTCGCCCGCATCGGCCAGGCCCAGCCGCACCACTGCCCGCACCGTGGTGCCCGGCACCACGTGCGCCCAGGCCGCAACGTCGTCACCACTGGCGCTCACCTGCACCAGCGCGCCGCTGGCCAAGCGTTGCCCGCGAGCCTCGACGCCGACCAGCGTCGCGGCACTCAACCACCACGGCGGCCGCACACCCTGCTGCTCACCACTGCGTGGTGTGCCCACCACCACCAGTTCGGCGGTGGCGACCGCCTGATCACTCGCCAGACCGGTCAACGGGTCGTGCTGCTGCCACCACCAACGTGCCCAGCCGGTGAGCATGCAACCGGCCAGCACGATCGCGACAGCGGCGGTGGCCCACGAGCGTCGCCTGATCGCAAGCAGCCCCACCGAAATGGCCAGTGCGCTACCCAGGGCCAGCCAGGTGACCTGAGCCGCCGTCGCCACCCACATGCCCGCCCAGGCCGCCGCGGCGGCGGGCACCAACCTGAGATCGGGCGATTCGGCGTCGCCATCGGGGCCCGGATGGGCCGGCGCCGTGGCCCGGCGGGCTGACCCCGACACCTCAGACCCTGACATGGGGTGCGATCTCGGCGTAGCTCTTCGGCCCGATCCCGTCGACCTCTTGCAACTCGGCCACCGAGCGAAACCGGCCGTGAGCCGAGCGCCAGGCCAGGATCTTCTGCGCGGTCACCGGCCCGACGCCTGGCAGTGTGTCGAGTTGCTCGACCGTTGCCGTGTTGAGGTCAACTGTGACGTCGGCGGTCGTGCCCGTGGACGTCGACGCGTTCGTGGTGCGCACCTGGCTGCCCGACCGCCCGATCACCAGTTGCGCACCGTCGCTGACGCGGGCTGCCAGGTTGAGGTCACCCGGTTTGGCCCTGCTGGTGAGCCCGCCGGCCGCAGTGATCGCGTCTTGCACCCGGGAGCCTTCGGGCAGGCTGACCACCCCGGGCTTGCGTACCTCACCGAGCACGTGCACCAGCACGGTGGCAGACGGCGACGGCGAGGGCTGGGGAACGCTGATCTGCACCGAGGCCGCCGGCGCCGCGACGGCGACCGGGGCGGTTCTGGCCTGAAACATCGAGTACCCGCCCCACAGGCACCCCGACAGCACAATGATGCCGACCACCACGAGGTGTTCTCGAACGAACTGCCGAGCGCGCTGCCCGACGCCCGGCAGCACCCTCAGGGCGGCGTGCGGCCGGGTCGCCGAAGAGGCTTCCGACCCGGAGTCATCGTCCGCACCATCGGTCAGCGGGCCGTCGTCAGCCGGCGGGTCAAGCGACCACGGATCTGGCTGCGCCCGAAGATTCGGCAGCGGTGTGGGATGCGGCTCATCGACGGTTGGTTCGCCCAGGGCCCGGTCACCCGCCGCCCGCCGCGGCGGAATCTCGGCCAGTAGTGACTGCAGTCGCCGACGGACGATCTGTGAGAGCTCGTCGTCGGCGGCCATGCGTGCTCGGCGTGCCATGCCCTCAGCATGGGCACGGGCCGGCAAACTCGTTCAAAATCGATGGGCCGTCCGTGGCCGTCACCGGCGTTCAGAGCCGCCAGGGGCCCGGAACCCAATCTGGATTCGGATGGGTCGCGGGGGCCAGAGTCCGCCAAAAAGTCCTTGTCAAAGCCTTGTTGCGACACTGGCACGCGCGGTCGAAGGTCAGCCTTTCCTTGCTTGCGCCGCACCTTGGCGGGATTCACACTGAAATCATGACCACCGATGCCGGCCCCCGGTTGGACGCCGCGCTGGCGTCGCGGGTCAACTGGCTGCGAGCGGGAGTGCTGGGCGCCAACGACGGCATCGTGTCGATCGCCGGCCTGGTGTTCGGTGTCGCCGGAGCGACGAGCGACTCGATGGCCGTGTTGATCGCCGGTGCCGCCGGCATGGTGGCCGGCGCCCTGTCGATGGGTGGGGGCGAGTACGTGTCGGTGAGCGCTCAGCGCGACACCGAGCAGTCAGCCGGAGTGTCGGCCGACCATCTCACCAGCCCCTGGCAGGCCGCTTCGGCCTCGATGGTGGCGTTCGTGCTCGGCGCACTGATTCCGTTGCTGGGGGTGGTGTTCGCACCGGTGCCGGTTCGGCTGCCCGTCACCATCGCCGCCGTGTTGCTCGCACTGGCGGTGACGGGGTTCACCAGCGCCCGATTGAGCGGCGTGCCCGTGAACCGGCCTGTGCTACGCAACCTGGTCGTCGGCACCTTGGCCATGGGCCTGACCTACGCCGCCGGAACCCTGGTCGGCACCCAGCTTTAGAGACGGCAACGGTTTGATCGCACCGACCAGGTCGGCTCGCAGCTCGGCCCAGAAGCTGGGCGGCACCATCGACTGATTCAGCCGATCGAGCAGCCGCTGCAACGGCAGTGACTCGCCCAGCCGCTCCAACTCTTCCAGACAGATCGACTGCAGCGCGCCGTCGCCACTGACCCACGCCGACCAGCCCAGCAACGCCAACGGTTGCCCCTGCAAGCCGTGCGGGCACGCACGCACCACCCGCGACCACACGTCGACGCAGGCCTCGGCGCTCTCATGGGTGATCGTGATCAGTGCCCGGTCGCGGGCGTCGGGATCGGTGCTGAGCAGCGCCAGCCAGACCAGGTCGTCGCGGGATTGCCGGCTCGGGGCGGTCAGCGCCGAGTCGAGCGCGGCCACCATCTCACCAGGCAGCACCGCCTCGTCGAGGGTGGCCACTCGATCGAGGGCTGCCACCAGGGAGCGCTCGGCCTCGAAAGGGGACGGCTCGTCGGCCACGATGCTGCGCCGCAACGCCGCCCGGCTGGGTCGCGCCTGCAGGCCGTGCAGCGTGGCCGATGCCGCGCTGGCCGTGCTGGCCGGATCGTGTCGGTACAGCGGCCCGTCGGCGTCACCCACCCGGTAGTGCCCGCCCGACACGCACAACAACTCGCCCGCCAGTGCGTCACCGAGGCAGCGGTGCCCCCGCCGCAACAGGCGCCAGCCGTGCTTCTCGACCGCGCAGTAGCCCACCAGCCACACCTTGGCAGCAGGCCAGCGCAGCACCATGCGATCGAGCAACACCTCGAGATGACCCGCGGGCTTCAGGTCGCCCAGGTCGGCGCGGGCCGTCAGTTGCACCTGCCCGTCAACCACCACCAGCACCACCAACGACTCGTCGGGATGAAAACCCAGCAGGTGCGGAATCACCCCCAACAGGTCGTGCAGATCGCGAATACGGGCCACCGCGGGCGCACAGTTCTTCGTCATGCCCTCATTCAGGGCCCGCGCGGCCTCAGGTGTTCAAACTCGTCACCCACGTCTGGACCGCGGCGGTGACCACGGCGCCGGGTAGCCTGTTCTTTGATGACGAACCAACCCGGTAACCCCTGGCCCGGCGGCTCCCCGCCGCAAGGGCCCGGGTCGACGCCGCCCTGGTGGGGGTCGCAGGTCTCACAGCCCGGCGGACATCACCCCCAGCAACCCCAACAACCGGCTTCCGCGCAGCCCCCGTACGGCGCGAACAACCCCTACGGCGCCAACAACCAGTACGGCCCCAACAGCCAGTACAACGGCGGGCCGTCCGGCTTCGACCCCACTCGGGCCCTCGGCGAGGCGCCGCCCACCCCGGTGTCGATCAACGAGTTCGCTCCCCCGCCCAACCGCACCCCGCTGCTGATCACGCTGGTGGCGCTGCTCACCCTGGTGCTGGTGATCGGCGGCGGCATCTACCTGCGGTCCCGGGCGGAGCAGGTCACGCCGTCACCCTCGCCGACCTCGACGGTGGCGGCCGGTCCGGGCCAGCCGTTCGAGACCTCGACGGGTCAGCGTGGCCGGTGGGAGATTCTCGAACACACCTGGACCGACGAGGGCCTGCAACTGCACGTGCGCGTCTACGCAGACACCGCCGCGATCTCGTTCAGCTTCCTGGCCTTCGCCAACCAGTCCACCCAGGTGGTCGACCCGACGACCAGCCCGCAGTCACCCGACATTCGCACCGGCACCGCGAGGGCAACCCAGAGCGTCACAGGGTATGTGTTCTTTCCGATGCCCCATGAAGACGCCACGATCATTCTGGCCAGCGGCACCGGACGCCAGATGTCGGCCCTGCCGGTGAAGGCCTGAAGCCGCTACGTCACAACCGGGTCGGGCTGCGACGCCGGAGCGCTGACCGGCCGAGCCGCATCGGGGTGATGCCGCGACAGTTGCACGACGCCCCACACAGACAGGGCGCCGGCGATCACCATGCCGACCGCGGCCAGCGGGGTGATGTGCACCCCCTCGCCCAGAACGACCAGCCCGAAGCTGACGGCCACGATGGGGTCGGTGGTGGTCATCGAACCGACAGTGATCTCGGCCGGGCCGTTGGCCAGCGCCTGCTGCACCATGAAGCCGCCCACGCCGTAGGAGATCAGCAAGAACGGCGCGACGATCCAGAACACCGGACTGCCGTGAAAGCTGTCCTGCTTCATCACCTCGGACGTGGCCTTCACCATGCCCGCCGACAAGCCGTAGAAGAACGAACCGCCTGAGGCCCACATCAGGCACCGGGCCCGCACCGGACCTTTCCAACCCAGCAGGCCCAGCGTGGTGCCGATCACGACGATGACGCCACAGCCGATCGCGATGGCCGTCGGGTCGAGCACGGTGTGCTCAGAGGCGGCGGTGGCCGACAGCAGGGTGAACAAAACAATGCCCGCGATGGTCATGGCCACCGCACCCCACATGGGCCGGGTGACCGTGTGCCTGTGAATTCGTGCCGCCATGAGCACCGCCCACGGCACCGCCAGAATGCCCACCGGTTGCACGACCGTGACCGGGGCGAGCATCAGGGCCACGATGTGGGCCGAGGCGCCGATGAAGATGGTGAACAGGCCCAACAACCACAGCGGGGTGCGAATCAGCCGCCACAGTTGGCGCAGATTCATGGCCCGGTTCTCGGCCTCGACGTCGACCAGCCGGCTGACCGCCAGGTGTTGCATGGTCGAACCGCCCGCGTAGGCCACCGACGAGCCGACGACAATGGCGATCGCCAACGGAATGTTCTGTTCGAGCAGAAATCCGGGTGCGATGAGCGGCAGCATCGGCGTCCAATCTGTTAGGGCGTCCGCCCCAGCCTAGCGGCAGCGGTGGCCCGTCCCGAACGGTTCAGGCGCGGCGTGCGCCGCGATGAATGAAGTGGGTGATCACGGCGGCGACCGTCGCACCGCCCAGAAATGCGAAGAACCCGAAACCGCCGTACCGCTCGCCGCCGATCATGAACAGCAGGATCAGGCACATGCCGGCCGCCAGCCCGAGCAGTGCCAACAGCACGTCGAGCACGGGCGTCGCGTTCGCCGCAGCGGTGGCGCCCCCCGACGTGGACGCCACCGCTGCCGGGGTGGGGGTGGGAAGGTCGTTCAGCAGGCCGCGAAGATCGGCGTCGGTGCGGGCGGCGACGGCTTGCTCGACGCGATCGTCGAACTCGGCCGGAGTGAGCCGGCCGGCGGTGAAGTGGTCGGACAGCGCCCGGCACACCCACTCACGTTCGACGTCGCCGATCAACAGATTCGGACGCCCCGGGCGCGGGCCCGGCGGGGTGGCGGGGTGGGACTGCAGGCTCATGCCGGTCAGTATTCACAGCCGCCGCACAGGCCGTCAGCACCCCGGTGAACGGTGACGACCCCGGTCGGTGGCCACCGCCAAGTCAGAGACCGCAGTGGCAGCAGAGGTCTGACGATGGTGGGATGGGGTGCAGTCTGGCCGGATGTGCTCAGTGCTTCGCGAGGGCGGACGTCGGCTCGAAACTTGTGTCAGAACGGTTCGCTAGGTCGAAGTTGAGTTGGCCCACCCGGATCGTCAAGGAGTCGCCGATGGTGGCGACCGGCAGACCGGCCGGCCTCAATGGTGTGACGGGGGCCGGAGTTTCGCTGTTGCGCAACCGGCTCACCGGCGACTGAGGGCCTGGACGATGGATGGCGGTGATGCGCACCGGTGGTCGACCATTGCCGGTGAGGCAGCTATCGGCTGACGAACTACTTCCGCTTCGCCCTCGGGCAGAAACACGACCCAGACCACCGCCCAGACCCCGGGTAGGGTCTGACCCATGCCCCGACGGTTCACGCCCGCGCAGCGCTGTGTGCTCACCGTTGCCGCGCTACTCGCTCTGACCGGTTGCTCGGCTGACCAACCCGAGCCGGCGCCGTCCACCATCGGCACGCAGGCCGAGGTGTGCGCAGCCCGCGTCGACACCGTCAAGGCCGACGCCGTGATCGATCAGCCGGTGGCCGACCTTCACCAGTTGAACACCTTCACCGCCGACAGCCGAGCCGGCGAATGCGCCCTGGTGGCCGCGGACGGCGGGGCGTTGCTGTCGGTGGCCGTGGTGCACGACGCCAAGGGCACCAAGTTGTCGGCCGAACTCGAGTTGCTCAGCACCCAAGAGAACTACAGCGGCACCGACACCTCTGGCGTGACCGGCGAAGGCATCACGACCACGGCTCTGGTGGCCATCGACGCCGCCTACTACGTGCGCGTGATGGGCCTGGGCGGCACCTCTGACGAACAGCGCAGCTCGGCGCTGGCACTGGCCGAAGACGTTGCCGCCCGCACCAAGCCGATCAAGTAGGTCAGAAGCCGAGCGAGCTCAACGTCTCACGCAGTTTGCCGGCCGAGCTTTCGAGCTTGGCCAACTCGGAGTCGTCCAGCGGCACGTCGAGCACGCGCTCGACGCCCTTGCTCGACACCAACGTGGGCACCGAGAGCGCCACGTCATGCAGACCGTGCCAGCCGTCCAGCACGCTCGACAGCGGGAACACGGTGCGCGTCGGGCTCATCAGGGCCTCGGTCAAGCGCGCTCCGGTCAGGCCGATGGCGTAGTTGGTGGCGCCCTTGCCGGCGATCACCTTGTAGGCGGCGTGCATGGCCTCATCGCCCAACTGCTGCAACAGGGTGTCGTCGAACATGCGGTGACCGGTCGAATCGACCCACTCGCGAATCGGAATGCTGGTGATCTTGGCGCTCGACCAGACCGGAAACTCGGTGTCGCCGTGCTCACCCAGAATGTTGGCGTGCACGTGCCGGGGAGAGACTCGAGCCACCTCGGCGATCGCGAACCGCAGCCGCGAGGTGTCGAGCATGGTGCCGGTCGAGAACACCCGGCTGGTCGGCAGACCGCTGACCTTCTGGGCCACGACGGTGAGCACGTCGCACGGGTTGGTGACCAGCACGTAGAGCGCATCGGGCGCCTGCTCGAGCAGCTTGGGCATCAGCGACTTGAGAATGTTGGTGTTCACGCCCGCGAGTTCGAGCCGGGTCTGGCCAGGCTTCTGAGCGGCACCTGCGGTGATGATCACCACGTCGGAGTCTTTGACCACCTCGATGTTGCCGCCGCCCTCGACGCCCGTCGACGGGGTGAACTGGGTGCCGTGGTTGAGGTCGCGCACCTCGGCGTCGGCTTTGGTTTCGTTGATGTCGTAGAGAGCGATCTGCTGAGCCGAGCCGCGAATCAGGGCGGCGTAGGCAAGGGATGAGCCGACAGCGCCGGCACCGATCACGGAAAGCTTCGTCGGGGAGTTGGTCTGGGGAGTCGCCATGCGTCAACGCTAGCGGTCGCAGCCGCCGACCGCAGGTTGGCCGGGGCATTGCTCAGATAGCGACCGCGCCTTGCTCGACGAGGGCGTTCGCTACACCGCTTCGTAGGCGGCGGTGAACCGGGCACCGGGCACCAGCCAACGCTCCTGCAGGTCGCCTTCGACCAGCCACTCCCCTGCCTCGGCCACCGCCGGGCCCTCCATGGTGTTCACCTGCTCACCCAGATGTGCCGGACGGGCGAGTACGAAGCCGGTGCGCCGGTAGCGTCCGGCGCCGACCGGCTCGTGGCCGGCGTGGAAGGCGGCCGGATCGGCCGACCATTGCCGTCCGGTTTCGGGGTCGGTGACCTGCCAGTCACCCGGGCGTGCCCGCATGGTGGCGCCCGTCTCGGTCTGCCAGGTCCACTCGTGGTCGAGCTGGGTGGCCAGCACCTCGCCCCGGCGCCGGTGGGGCACGAGCGCCGTGATCTTCTGCGAGCGGTAGCCGGCCACGTCGAGCAGGGCCAGCGCCCGCCGCACCCCGGCCGAGGTGCGTGCCCGGGCCGGCGGCGGCAGGGCGTCCCAGTCGACCAGCCAGTCGTGCAGCAGGCGTGTATCGTCGCGGGCCGGTGCCTGCCGCCACCCGTTGGCCAGGTAGAACCGTCGCCACGAGTCGTGCTCGCGGCGGCTGAGAAAGTCGATCTCGGCCGGGCTCAGCGGCTCACCCGCGCCGTCAGCGGCCCAGGTGCGGCCCACTTGCACCACGCCCGAGAACAGCGTGTGCACCTGGCGAAGGTTGCTGTCGCGGTAGAACACGGGCAGGTCGGGCCAGGGCCGTGACGACGGACGAGCGCCGACGCCGTCGCCGAGTTGGGCCAGGTAGGCGTTGTGCAGCAGCCTGGCCATGCGTGTCCAGTGATCTTCGGGCACCTCGTCACCGGTCTGCAGCCCGACCCCGAAGCTGGTCAGCCGGCCCAGAAGCGGCTGCTCGGGCAGTTCGGTCGACCCGGGATCGACGGCCATGATCGTGACGTCGGGCACGCGGCCGGCGATGCGGGTCGGACGATTCAACGCGGGGGCCGCCTCGGCGATCACCAGCAGCGTGGTCAACTCGCCGGATCCGGCGGCGATCAGCACCGAGTCGGTCGCCGGCTCGGCGATCACCTGCACAAACTCGATGCCCTTGTCGTTGCCGAACCGGGCCTGTTGTGCGGTGTGCTCCTTCGCCAGGTCGGCGGCGTGCTCACCCACCAGCGTGACTTGCAGCGGCTGCGCCGTTGTGGTTTGCAGCACGCGCCGCTCACGCTCGCACTGCGCCACTTCGGCCAGTACCGCAGCGGCCAGGTCGCCCTCACCGGCCAGCACCAACCGGCGGGCGCCGATCAGGTCGATGCGGGCGACCACGGCCCGGGCGGTCTGCTCGGTGGCCGACAACGCGTCGGCCAACCAGGCGCGTTCAGGGCCGACCATGCTGCGCCGCCAGTTCTCGGCCGCCCACGGGTCGTCGATGCGTACCAGTACCCGGGTGATGAGCCCCTCGTTCGGCTGGGCGGCATCGAGTGCCTTCGCCACCCTGGTGAAGGTGGCGAGCGCCTCGGGCACCCGGTCTTCGATGATCTGCACCGACTCGGCTGCGATGCGTCCGCGCCGGCTCACCAGCCGCACGAGCGTGGCGGTATCGACGGTGTCGGCAGCGAGCACCCGCGCACCCAGCGCCCGGGCACCGGCGACGAAACCCTCGTCCTTGGCCGAATCGATCACCAACAGCGAGGTGCCGGGCGCCAGGTTGACCGCCAGGGCCCGCAGTACGCCGGCAGCCTCCGCCGACTGGCCGAGCACCACCACCGAGCGTCGCGCCAGCAACGCCAGCCAGCGGTCGATCTGTCGGCGCAACATGGCTGCCACCACCCCGAGCACGCCGGCCAGCGCACCCCATAAGGCGCAGAGCCGGGCCAGATGTGCGGCTAGGGGTGCCTCGGTGGGACACCCGGGCCCGGCACCCCACGGCGCAGCACCGTTGCCCGACAGCACCCAGATCAGCGGTTCGAAGAAGGGCGGCCCGTCGGGTGCGCAGTTGATGTACGACGCCATGCCCAGCACCAGTGCGCCGATGGCGAACGAGCTCACGCTGAGCACGCCGATCACCCGTCCGGCCGCGCTGCGCGCCCGGCCGTAAAGGGCGGCGGCAGCCACGATCGAACCCAGGAACAGCGCCGGCACCAACGGCTGCCGGGGATCGGTGAGCCACCGGTAGAACGCGGGGCCGTCCACCCCGAGGGCGCGCAGGGCAGCGAGCAGGCCGAGCACAGTGGCCAGGGCCGCGAACGGGATCCAGGCCCATTCGGGCACCGAACGACGGCGCCGCGCGGGCGAGGTGAACAGTCGCCGCCGGCGTTGATTACCCCAGAGCCCGCTCATCGGGCCGAGCCTACGGCGTGCTGGACGTGGACGGCGAGGGCTCGTCGCTTTCGCTGCGGCTCGCTTCGGTGCGAGTCGGTTCGGGCCCGGCGGTCTTCTTCGCCGCCTCGGTGGGCTCGGGCTCGGCGGTCTTCTTCGCCGCCTCGGACGGCTCGGGCTCGTCCGTCTCGCTCGGCGTCGGCGTGGGTGTGGGTGTGGGCGTGGCGCTCTCGGACGGGTCGGGCGTTGCCGTGGCGCTCGGGCTCGGCGTGGGCGTTGCCGACTTGGTCTTGGACGGCTTGGGCGTCGGGGTGGCCGTGCGAGTGGCGCTCGGCGTGGCCGACGGCGTGGCACTCGGGCTGGTGGTGGTGCCGAGATTCTTGATCGGGCCGTCGGGGCGCGGCGACGGCTTGCCGGTCAGGTACGGCGCCGGGTCGACGTAGACCCCGTTCTCTTTGATCTCGAAGTGCAGGTGGCACCCGGTCGACAGGCCGGTGGTACCCGAGAGCGCGATGCCTTCGGCGGTGTCGACCCGCTGGCCGACCACGACGCCGATGCGGCTCAGGTGGGCGTATTTGGTGATCACCTGCTTGCCCTGGTAGCTGCCGTGATCGATGACCACCAGGTTCCCGTAGCCGCCGTTGTAGCCGGCCTGAATCACCGTGCCACGGTAGGCGGCGATCACCGCGGTGCCGCAGGCGGCGTGCATGTCGACGCCGTTGTGCATGCGCCAGTAGTGCAGGATCGGGTGGAACCGCTGGCCGAAGCCGCCGGTGATCGCACCCGGCACGGGTGCCACGAACTCGGTGCCGTTGGACTTGACGGCCTTGCCCGGCGGTGGCGCCGCGAGCGTGTCGTCGAAGTCGTCCGCCTCTTTCTGCGTGGTGAGGTCGGGCACCTCTTGGCCCTGGCTGCTCATCGGCTGCGGCGTTGCGGGCGTCGACGCCGCGACCGCTGGGATCGACTGCCGCGACGGCACGGCAGTGGTGGCCGCCGATGTGGTGAGCGCGGGCGCGAGCAGCACCGCGATCGCGATGGCGACGGCGTTCAACACCCAGGCGCTGGCCGGCAGCGGCGCACGCAGCGCACGTTTGGGTCGCGCGTGCCGCGGTGCCTTTGCGGCATCGGCGCGGCGCGGCGCGGGCTCGCGCCCAGAATCGATTTTTGGTGGCGTGGCCATGCCCCCAACTTTCCTCGCAACCAATGCACGAACATTAACAAGCACGTGCCGAGAAAGTCCCCTCCACGTACCTATTCTGAATTTTTCTCACGCACTGTTACGGCATTTCCCAGGCGTGCACGGGAACGTTGGCGTGCATGCGTTCGGCGTAGCCCTCTACCATGCGCCGCAGCGCTTCGGCCCGCGAGCAGCCGGCCGCCTCGAAGGCGCGCACCGCCTTGGTCTGCCACTCGGCCCCGTTGAGTCCGGTCTTGCAGCGCGCCTCGACTACACCCAGCAACCGGTCGCGAATGTCGGGGTCGGTGCCCCAGGCGTCCAGACCCTCGTGTGCCAGCGGCAGCAGATGTCGCAGGATCAGCTCACTGGCGGGCAGTTCGCCCACGCCGGGCCAGAACAGGTCGGCGTCGATGCCCTGACGCGATCCCTCGAGAAAGTTGGCGTTGGCTGTGGCGAACGCCATACGCGTCCAGACCGGACGGTCCTCGTGCGCGAGCGTGCGCAGGGTACCGTAGTAGAAGGCGGCGTTGGCGAGGGTGTCGACCACGGTGGGTCCGGCGGGCAGTACGCGGTTCTCGAGCCTCAGGTGCGGCATGCCGTCCGAGACGTCGTAGATCGGTCGGTTCCAGCGATAGATGGTGCCGTTGTGCAGCCGCATCTCGGCCAGTTGCGGAACGCCGCCTGCGTCGAGCACCTCGCGCGGGTTCTCGTCGTCGATCTCGGGCAGCAGGGCAGGGAACCAGCGGGCGTTCTCTTCGAACAGGTCGAAGATCGAGGTGATCCAGCGCTCGCCGAACCACACCCGGGGCCGCACGCCCTGGTTGGCGTATTCGATCGGCCGGGTGTCGGTGGCCTGCGTGAACAAAACGATGCGGGTTTCTGCCCAGAGCCGGCTGCCCATCAAGAAGGGCGAATTCGCGGCCAGCGCCAATTGCGGGCCGGCCAGCACCTGGGCGGCGTTCCAATGGTCGGCGAATTCCTCCGGACGAACCTGCAGGTGCAATTGCATCGACGTGCAGGCAGATTCCGGCGCGACCGAATCGACGTAGGTGGCCAGGGCTTCTCCGGTCGGCCCTTCGATGTCGATATGAATGTCTTCGCCCCGGGCGGCCAGCACCGCGTCGTTGATGGCGGCGTAGCGTACGTTCTCGCTCATCCACTCGCCCTGGAACGTCTCGGCCATCACCGTGGGCAGAATGCCGGTCATGATGATGTGCGTGCCCATCGCCGACGAGCGCCGCTCGGCCTCGTTCATCGACGCGCGCAGGGTGTCTTCCAGCACCCGCAGCGAGTCGCCGGCCAGCCGTCCGGGCGGCACGTTGAACTCGATGTTGAACCGGCCCAGCTCGGTCTGGTACTCGGGGTCGGCGATCGCGGCCAGCACCTCGGAGTTGTCCATCTTGGGCAGGTAGTCGGCACCGACCAGGTTGAGCTCGATCTCCATGCCCGTGAGCGGTTCGTCGAACTCGAAGCTGTGCGCGGCCAGCATGCGTTCGAAGACGTCCAGGCACTGCTGCACCTTCTCGCGATAACGCTGGCGCTGCTCGCGGGTGTACGTTCTGGACTCGATGTCGCGACCCATGGCCGGGAGTATGGCGCAGCGGCGACGCGCTCGATAGGGCTCTGGCGCCGTGTCGATACGACAGCTACGATCTTCGTTCATCATATAGAACGCTGTTCTTTAGAGTGAATGGAGTCAGCCATGTCGCCCGTCCGCGGCGGAACCGACGTCACTCCCCCGGGTGCCGCACCCGCAGTCAGCCGCGGCATCGCCGTGCTCGACGCGCTGGCGGCCAGTGACACCGGCACCATGACCCTGAGCGACCTCAGCCGGGAGCTCGGCGTGCCCAAGTCGTCGACCAGCGCCATCTGCACCGCACTCGAACTGGGCGGGCTGGTACGACGCGACGATCTGGGCTACTCGCTCGGACGCAAGCTGGTCGAGTTGGGCGGCTCGTACCTGGCCCGACTCGATCAGGTCAGTGAGTTTCACCGGGCCTGCCTCGAATCGCCGGTGTTTCGCGACGAAACGCTGCGGCTTTCGACCGCGGCCGGCATCGACACGCTCTGCCTGGCCCGCTATGAGGGGCACCCCGCGATCAGGTTGACCACCAACATCGGTGACCGTCTGCCGGCGTCGTCGTGCGCCCAGGGCAAGGCGCTGCTCGCCCGGTTGGACGACTCAGAGATCGAGCGGCTCTACTACGGCATCGACGAACTGCCGCGGCTCACGGGCCGGTCTCGCCGCACGGTGCCGCGGTTGCTCAAGGACATACGACTGGCGCGAGCCCGCGGCTACGCGGTCGACGAAGAGGAGTCGGCCGACAGCGTGATGGGCCTGGCCGTGGTGGTGCCCACCCGCGGCGTGCGGGCCCCGGTGCTGGCGATCAGCGTGACCAAGCACAAGTCCGACTGGAACGACGAGACCCGCGAGGTGTTGGTCGGCGAACTGAAGCGGGTGGCGACCATGCTCGGCAACCCGATGGCGACGGGGTAACCGCCGGTCGAGCTCATCGACCTCCCTCTGGTTGCGCCCGTTGCCGCGCGACCGCCGGTCGAGCTTGTCGACCTCCCTCTGGTTGCGCCTGTTGCCGCGGAGCGGGGCCGCCCGTGTCCCGCCCTTGCGGGACTGCTCGGCTAGCGCCTCGCAGTGCGCATACGGCCGACCACGCCCTGACAGGGGCGCCCCCGCTCCGCTTCACGCTGGCATTTCGCGCCTCTTCGTTGGTCGAGCTTGTCGAGACCCTCACGTGTGAGTGACCGGGTGTCTTGGCATCCCGGCGAACGCTGGGATCTCCGTTCCGTTCCACCGCTCGGTGGGTGTGAGATCCCCGTCGAGCCCGGGCTGACCGGGTCTCTGTCATCCAGGCGAACACCGGGACCTCCAGACCCACCAACCGACCCATCTGCGGCACCGACGGCGAGGAACATAACACGTGCTTGTTCGATCTATTGACCAGCGTTCGCTCTATAGTGCATGATGGAGCGTGTCGAGAGAACAAAGGAGTCTCAATGTCTGACAGCTTGAATCTGAACACCGCCACCGAAGAGCACGAGGTCGACCCGGTCCAGCTCCGCCGCGCGACCCTGGCCTCGTCGGTCGGTTCCGCCCTGGAGTACTACGACTTCTACATCTACGGTCTCGCCAGCGCGCTGATCTTCGGCGAGCTCTTCTTCAAGCCGCTCGGCCCGGCCGGCGGCACGATCGCCGCGTTCGGCACCTACGCCGTCGGCTTCGCGGCCCGCCCGATCGGCGGCCTGGTCTTCGGCAGCCTCGGCGACAAGCTCGGCCGCAAGCTGATCCTGATCATCACGATCGCGCTGATGGGCGGCTCGTCGATGCTGATCGGCATGCTGCCCACCTACGAGGTGGCCGGCATGTGGGGCGCCATTCTGCTGATCACCCTGCGCATCGCCCAAGGGCTTGGCGCCGGTGCCGAACAGGCCGGAGCCACTGTGCTGATCTCGGAGTTCGCGCCACGCAAGCGCCGCGGCTTCTTCGCCTCGCTGCCCTTCGTCGGCATTCAGATCGGCACCCTGCTGGGTGCCGGCACCTTCGCCCTGCTCGGCCTGGCGAGCCACGACGTGCTGTACGGCTGGCTCTGGCGGGTGCCCTTCCTGCTCGGCGCCGTGCTGATCATCGTGGCGGTCGTGATCCGCATGCGGTTGAAGGAATCCCCCGCGTTCGAGGCCCTGGAAGAGGCCGAAGCGCACCGCGACGCCCCCGTCCGGCAGAGCATCGGCCAGGCCATCAGCACCTCCCGCCGCAACATCTTGGTCGGCATCGGCCTGCGCATGGGCGAGAACGGCAACTCGTCGATCTACTCCGCACTGCTGCTCGCCTACGTCGCCAGCCTGCCCGCCTACAAGGGCCAGCAGCTGATCGGCACCTGGGGTGCCGTCGTGGCGGCCCTGATCTCCATCTTCACCGTGGTCGCGTTCGGTGCGCTGTCCGACCGGGTCGGCCGGGTGCCGGTCTACCGCTGGGGTGCCCTCTTCACCGCAGTCTTCGCGTTTCCCGCCTTCTGGCTGTTGACCCTCGGCCAGGTCTGGCTGGTGCTGCTGGTCATGGGCGTCGGCATCGGCATCGGCGTCCAGTCGATGCTCGGCCCGCAGTGCGCCCTGCTGCCGGAGTTGTTCGGCAACGCGCACCGGTTCACCGGCGTCGCCACGGCCCGCGAGTTCTCGGCCGTGATCGCGGGCGGCATCGCACCCCTGGTCGGCGCTGCCCTGTTGGCCGCGACCGGCAACGCGTGGTGGGTGATCGCGATCTACTCCTCGCTGCTGGCGCTCATCTCGTTCGGCTCGACCTACGCCACTCCCGAGACCCGAGGCCGTAGCCTGACCGACCTGAACGACGCCGGACAGGAGCCCGTCCATGCCTGATGAGCACGACACCGTCAGGGTGGTCATCGCCGCCCCTCTCGCCCCCGAACTGTGCGACCGCATCGCCGCCGTCGACCCCCGGGTCGAGGTGGTGGTCGACCAGGAGTTGCTGCCCCCCATGCGGCACGCCGCCGACTTCTCGGGCGACCCGGCCTGGTCGCGCACCCCTGAGCAGCAGGCCCGCTACGACGCGATGCTCGACGAGGCGGAGGTGCTGTACGGCATTCCCGACGTCAAGCCGGCGGCCCTGGCCCGCACCGTGGCCGCGAACCCGAAGCTGCGCTGGGTGATGACCATGGCGGCCGGCGGCGGCAGCCAGGTGGTGGCCGCCGACCTGCCGGCGGACGCTCTCGAACGCATCGTGTTCACCACCTCGGCCGGCGCGCACGGCGTGCCGCTGGCCGAGTGGGCCCTGTTCGGATTGTTCTGCGGCTGCAAGGAACTGCCGCGCCTGCAACGCCAGCAACGCGCCCACGAATGGCCGACCCGCATCGTGGGCCGTCCGATCGAGGGCAGCACCGTGCTGATCGCCGGGTTGGGCGGCATCGGCCAGCAGGTGGCCAAGCGCTGCAAGGCGCTGGGCATGACCGTGCTGGGCGTGAAGCGGCAGGTCAGCGAGGTCGAGAACGTCGACGAGGTGCACGCCCTGGCCGACCTTGATGCGATCGTCGGACGCGCCGACCACATCGTGCTCACCCTGCCGGGCACCGCGCAGACCGAGAAGCTGATCGACGCCCACGTGCTGGGCCTGGCCAAGCCCGGCGTCACCGTGGTCAACGTGGGCCGTGGCACCGTGATCGACCAGAACGCGCTGATCGACGCCCTGGGTTCGGGCCAGGTGGGCTTCGCCGCGCTGGACGTGTTCGAGCGCGAGCCCCTCGAAGCCGACTCGCCGCTGTGGGATCTGCCCAACGTGCTGGTCAGCCCCCATTCGGGCGGCCTCGACCACAAAGAGGACGAGCGCATCTGCGACATCTTCTGCGACAACCTGCGCCTCTACCTGGCCGGCCGTCCGCTGCACAACGTGGTCGACCCCGGCCTGGGCTACTGACGTGGAGCTGTTCGTCAGCGCCAACGATGCCAAGTTGGTGCGCGACCAGGGCCGCGACGCCTTTCCCGACGACCCAGGCCCCGACATGTTGACGCTGTTCGACCTCGACGCCGCACGCGTGCTGGCCACCGTGCCCGTGCAGAACTCGATCGTCGGGCCGCCCCAGGCGGTGGCACTGTCGCCCGACGCGACGCTCGCGGTTGTGGCCGCGCCCACCAGGTATGACCGGGCGGCCGGATCGTTGCGGTTCGCTGACGTGCTACAGGTCGTCCGATTGGCCTTGAGGGGTACGCCGGTCGAGGTGATCGAGATCGGCGCTCACCCCCAATCGGTGGCGTTCACCCCCGACGGACGACGCCTGCTCGTCACCACCGTGACCGGAGAGGTGATCGTGTTCGACGTCGCTGAGGGGGAGGTTCTGCTGCGGGAGAGGCTCCGCGTCGGCGCCGGTTCACTGTCCGGCCTGGGCGTGCTCGCCGACGGCACCGCCGCGATCGTGTCGTTGCGCGACGAACAGGGTGCGGCGGTGCTCGACCTCACCGGACCCGACGTAACGGTGCTCCCCGAGCGGCTGGCCACCGGCGTGAGCCCGTACGTCGTGGACGTCGACGCCGCGGCCCACTGGGCCGTGATCGGCAGCGTCGGCTGGGGTGGCAAGGCTTTCAAGAGCGGCAGTAGCGTCGCCGACGCCGACCTGATCAGCCTGGTGGACACCTCAGCACGCCCCTTCCGCACCGTCGATCACGCGGCAGTGCCGTCCATACCCGAAGGTGTCGCAATCTCACCCGACGGCGGGTGGGTGGTCGCGCTGTGCATGGCCGGAAGCCAGTTGCCGGCGGACGCGCCCGGCACCAGCCCGACCGGCCGCCTGGAGCTGTTCGCCAACGACGACGGCAGGCTGCGCCGGGTCGACGGGATCGCGACCGGGGCCGCCGCCCAAGGGGTGGTCTTCAGCCGTGACTCGCGGCGCATCGTGGCTCAGCTGTACGCCGACCGCTGCCTCGCCGTCTACGAGGTGTCGGGCGAGTCATTGAGCGACACCGGCGTGCGCATCGCAGTGGACGGCGGCCCGGCGTCCCTTCGTCGCGGTTGACCCCGAAACCCGGGGACGGTTCTACATCTGGCTCAGGGGACGGTTCCACATCTGGCTCAAGGGACGGTTCTCGTTCTGGCTCAAGGGACGGTTCTCTCTGATACCTGAGTTACCGCCCGCCCTGCGTGGACCAGCGGTGTCACCGCGCACGACGCGACCCGGCTGGTCTAGGGTCGTCGCCCATGGGCGAGGTCATCTCGGTTGCGCTGCTGGTCGTGGTGCTGGGCTTCGCCGTGATCCGCCCCCGTGGGCTGCCCGAGGCGGTGGCCGCGGTACCCGCCGCCCTGATCGCGCTGCTCACTGGTGCCCTGGGTTGGGGTCAGGCGTGGGCCGAGATCGAACACCTGTTTCCGGTGGTCGCGTTTCTGGCCGCCGTGCTGGTCATCAGCGAACTGTGCGACGCCGACGGCCTGTTTCGCTACGCCGGCGCACTCGTGGCGGCCAAGAGCCGCGGCGACGCCCACCGGCTGCTGGTGTTCGTGTTCGTTCTGGCCGCCCTGGTGACCGCGGTGCTGTCTCTGGACGCCACCGTCGTGCTGCTCACCCCCGTGGTTTTCGCCACCGCCTCGAAGATGGGCGTGCGACCCAAACCGCACGCCTACGCCTGCACGCACCTGGCCAACGCCGGTTCGTTGCTGCTGCCGGTGTCGAACCTGACCAACCTGCTGGCCATGTCGGCCGCCGGGATCACCTTTGTGAGCTTCGCCGGCTTGATGGCCCTGCCCTGGCTGGCCGTGATCGCCGTCGAATACGTGGCTTTCAGGCTGTTCTTCGCCGGTGATCTGTCCATTCCGGCCACCGACCCCGAACCGCCCGGGGTGCCGCCGCTCCCCCGCTTCTCGGCCGCGGTGCTCGCGTTCACCCTGGCCGGGTTCGTGGTCGCCTCGTTCGTGGGCATCGAGGCGGCTTGGGTCGCGCTGGCCGGCGCGCTGGTGATGCTGGTGCGCGCGCTGAAACTCGGGCAGGTCGAGTGGAAGGACGTGCCCGGCTTCATCAACCTCGGCTTTCTCGGGTTCGTCCTGTCGCTGGGCATCGTGGTGACGGCCGTCGTCGAGGGCGGGCTCGGCGACGCGATCGGAGCCATCGTGCCGCAGGGCCAGTCATTGGTGGCCCTGCTGCTGTGGGCCGGCCTGGCCGCCCTGCTGGCCAACGTGGTGAACAACCTGCCCGCCGTGCTGGCGCTGCTGCCGTTCGCGGCCCAGGCCGGCACCGGGGCCGTACTCGCGGTGCTGATCGGCGTGAACGTCGGCCCCAACCTCACCTACGTCGGGTCGCTGGCCACCCTACTGTGGCGGCGCATCGTTCAGGCGCACGATCACGAGACGCCCATTCAAGAGTTCACCCTGCTTGGCCTGCTGGCCACTCCCCTGGCGATCATCGTCGGGGTGGTGGCACTGTGGGGTTCACTGCTGCTGATCGGAGGCTCGTGATGAGGCTCGCCGTGTGGGTGACCGAGGGCACCTGGCCCGCCACCATCGACGCTGCCCGCGACCTGATCGGCGACGACCAGGCCGAGGTGATGCTCATTCACGTCCTCGAAGCCGGACGCCCCCCGCGCGAGGGTTTCGGCTCGCTGATGGGCCGGGGTCGGGTGCGGAGGTCGGAGGAGCAACTGCACCAGTGGTCCGAAGAGGCCGCCCAGCAGATGCTCGACCAGGCCGCCGAACGGCTCGGACGGCCCGCGACCGTCCGGCTCGAAACAGGCTTTCCTGAGCGCATCGTCACGGCCGTCGCCGACGAGGTCGACTATCTGGTGATCGGCCGCGACGGCGACCGCAGCCGGTTGGGCCCGCACAGCTTGGGCAAGCACACCCGGTTCGTGGTCGATCACGCGCCCTGCCGGGTGCTGTTGATCTGGCCGGGCGACGTTCCGAGCAGCGGCTCCCTTCCGCCACCGCCTCCCGATCGGTGACGCGCAGCCCTTGTGAATCCGACAACGCGCGCCTGCGTGTCGAAATACCAAACGCTGTGCCGGCTTGCGGTGATGGTGCTAGTGTGCAGAACGAGCCGCAGGGCTCACCAAGAAAGGGTTGTTACCCGGCAGGGGCAAGACCTGAGATGCACAGGGGTGCAACTCGGGTCGTTTTTTGTTTCTGACGGTAATCCCATAGATCCTCCAAACGAGTAGATAGGAACCTGACAATGGCGTCCACTACTGCCGAACAGATCGTCGAGCAAGTTGGCGGTCCCGGCAATATTTCTGCCCTTACCCACTGCGCCACCCGGCTTCGCTTCGAACTGAAGGATGCCAGCGTGGTCGACCAGAGCGCGCTGGAAAAGATTCCGGGCGTGCTCGGCGCCGTACCCCAAAGCGGTGACCGCTACCAGGTGGTGATCGGCGGCGCCGTCGCCAACACCTACGCCGACATCATGCACCTGCCCTCGATGGCCGGTGCCGGCAAGGCAACGCTGTCCGACGCCGACGTGAAGGCCGCCGAGCGCGCCAAGGCCCGTGGCAAGGTGGCCTGGCTCGATGCGTTTTTCGAGTACTTGTCGAACTCGTTCAGGCCGCTGCTCGGCGTGCTGCTCGGTTCGTCGCTGATCATCGCCATCGCCGCCGTGCTGGACGCGCTGCACATCGTGCCCTTCCAGGGCGTCGACCGCCTCACCGAGGCGGGCGCCACCTGGGTGTTCTGGGACTCGATGTGGCGCTCGGTGCTGTACTTCCTGCCGATCATGGTCGCCTACAACGCCTCCAAGGCGCTCAAGGTCGACCCGTGGATCGGTGGGGCCATCATGGCCGCGCTGTTCACCCCCGAGTTCCTGTCGCTGTCGAGTGACGCGGCAGTCGAGTCGGCCGGCACCGTCTGCACCACGAACCCGACCCTGGGCACCGATCAGTGTGTGGCCACGATCTTCGGGTTGCCGATGCAGCTCAACGGCTACGGCGGCCAGGTGTTCGTGCCGCTGATCATGGTCGCCCTGCTGGCCGTGCTCTACCGCTTCCTGAACCGCATCTTCCCCGAGAACCTGCAGATGGTGTTCGTGCCGTTCTTCTCGCTGCTGATCATGGTGCCGGTCACCGGCTTCCTGATCGGCCCCCTCGGCATCTGGATCGGTAGCGGCCTCGGTGCCGGATTGGCGTGGCTGAACAACACCGTTCCGTTGCTGTTCGCGGTGCTGATTCCGATGCTCTACCCGTTCCTGGTTCCGCTGGGCCTGCACTGGCCGCTCAACGCCCTCATGCTGGCCAACATCAGCACCCTGGGCTACGACTTCATTCAGGGCCCCATGGGTACGTGGAACTTCGCCTGCTTCGGCGCCACCGCCGGTGTGCTGGTGGTTGCCAGTCGGGCCAAAGACAACGAGGTGCGGCAGACCGCGATCGGCGCCTTGGCCGCCGGCCTGCTGGGCGGCATCTCTGAGCCGTCCCTCTACGGCATCCACCTGCGCTACAAGCGCATCTACCCGCGCATGCTGGTGGGCTGTGCGGTCGGTGGCGTGACCATCGGCATTCTGGGTTGGATCTTCGGCACCGTGAAGACCGGCGCGTTCGCCTTCACCTCGCTGCTGACCATTCCGGTGTTCAGCCCGATGTGGGTGTACGCGATCTCGATCGCGGCCGCGTTCGTCGTGGCGATGATGCTGGTCATCATCAGCGACTACCGCACGCCTGAGCAGAAGGCCGAGTTCGAGGCCCAGCTCGCCGCCGCCGGTGGCCACCTGACGGTTGCCGAGCAAGAGTCCGGCGTGGCCGCCGCTCCCGCGGCCGCCGCTGCCGCAGCCCCCGCCGCCGTCGCCACCATGGTCGCCACCCGCACCGTGGGTGCTCCGGTGGCCGGCAAGGTGGTGCCGCTCGCCGAGGTCAACGACAAGGTGTTCGCCTCCAAGGCGCTGGGCGACGGCGTCGGCATCGTGCCGACCGACGGTCACGTCACGGCACCGGTGGCCGGCACCATGGTCACCGTGGCCGACACGGGCCATGCCTTCGGCATCAAGACCGACGACGGGGTCGAGGTGCTCGTGCACGTCGGCATCGACACGGTGCAGATGGAGGGCAAGGGCTTCAAGCTCGACGTGAGCAAAGACATGCGCGTCGAAGAGGGTGACCTGTTGGCCACCGTCGATCTCGACGCCGTCAAAGAAGCGGGGTTCGACCCCACAACGATCGTCGTGGTGATCAACACCGCGACGCTCAAGTCGGTGGCGCCGGTCGGCGCACGTGACGTCGGGCTCGGCGACACCATCATCGACGTCGAGGTCTGAGAGAGGAAGCTAACCGGGGCGGCTCAGCACGCTGAGCCGCCCCGCACGCTGCAACCATGGAAATCCTGCGGGTGTTCAACAACAACCTCGTCCTGGCGCTGGACGAGCACGGCCGCGACGTCATTCTCACCGGCCGCGGCCTGGGGTTCCAGGCGCGCCCCGGGCAGCAGGTCGACACCAGCAAGATCGTCCGCACGTTCGTGCCGCTGGACGGCCGCGACCCCGACCACCTGGCTGAACTGCTCGCCGGCATTCCGCCCGAACACATTCAACTGGTCAGCGCCGCCCTGGCCGACGTCGGGCTCGACGCGGTGAGCCGCAACCCCGCCACCGTGATCGCACTGGCCGACCACGTGGGTTTCGCGTTGCGGCGCATCAACCTGGGCATGCAGATCAACTACCCGATGCTGGCCGAGGTGAAACACCTCTACGCCGAGGAGTACGCCCAGGCCGAGGCCCTAGTGAGCGCGATCAACGTGCACAGCGGCGTGCAACTGCCGCAAGACGAAGCAGTCGGCCTGGCGTTACATCTGGTGAACGTGGGTTTCGCCACTGGCGACCTGTCGTACACCTACAAGATGACCGGTGTCATTCAGCAAATGGTGCGGGTGATCGAAGAGCGGTTCGACGTCACGCTCGACTCGGGGGGCGTCAACGTCGGCCGGTTCATCACCCACCTGCGCTACCTGTTCGTACGTATCCATCAGCACAAGCAGCTGGACGCCGAACCGTCGCTGGTGGGCGCCGCCATTCGCGAGTCGTTTCCGGCCGCCACCGACTGCGCCGTCCGGCTGGCCGGCCTGCTGGAACTACGCATGGGCGCTGCCCTCACCCCCGACGAGGTGTCGTACCTGGCCCTGCACGTCGCCCGGGTGACCACGCCCGATCGTTAATCGCTACCGTGGTGCGATGCAGTTGATTCGCCAGTTCGCACCCGAAACCGCAGCCGCAGCCCTCGAAGAATGGCTCTGGCTGCCCGGCCTGGACGACCTGGCGCCGCTGGCGTTCTCGGCCTTCGGCGACGCGTTTTTGTACACCGCAGAGGGCGTGTGGTTTCTCGACACCATCGAAGGCACCCTGACGCGGGAATGGAACAATCCGGCCGAACTGCAGGACGCCCTCAACACCATCGAGGGCGAGGACCGGTTTCTGCTCGGCGGGCTGGTGCACGCGGCGTCCGAAGCGGGCATCGAGCCGTCCGAGAGCGAGGTGTTGTCGTTCAAGGTGCCACCGATTCTGGGCGGCCAGTTCGAGGCCGACAACGTCGCCGCCTGCGACTTCGAGGTGGCCCTGAGCATCGCCGGCCAGCTGCATCGGCAACTCAAGGACGTTCCCCCCGGCACCACGATCAGCGGGTTCTCGCTCGACCAAGCCGAGTAGCCGCATCTGCTCGATTCGGCTGCCGCGAACGCTTTCGAAGAGCACTGTTGAAGTATGAGTACTGACGAATCTGGCATGACGACAAGGCGCCGCATTCTGGTCGGCGTCGACGGATCGGACGACAGTCTCAAGGCCGTCAAGTACGCGGTGCGCGAGGCGCTGGCCGACGGATCGGACCTCTGGCTGGTGTACGCGACGGATCCCGTGGTGATCGTGAACGGCTACGTGTGGGCGGTCGCCGCCACCGACGACGACCTGCACCGGGCCGGTCAGGCCGTGCTCGAGCGCGTCAAGGCCCTCGTGGCGGCCGACGGATTGCCGGCCGAGCGGGTGGTGGCCGAGGTGGTGACGGGCGCGCCCGGCGAGGTGCTGATTCGGCTCAGCGAGCAGGCCGCGCTGCTGGTGATGGGCCGTCGATCCATCGGCGGCCTGGAGCGCATGTTCGTCGGGTCCACCAGCGTGCAGGTGGCCGGTCGGGCCGCCTGCCCGATGATCGTGGTGTCGCACAGCGGCCAACACGAACCCGGCGACGCCCACGGCGTGGTGGCGGTCGCCATCAGCGCGTGGCCGCCGCACACGGCGGCCCTGCAGTGGGCCGCGAGCGAGGCGGCCCGTCGCCACTGCAGCATGCAGGTGGTGCACGTGGTGCCCACCGAGGGCGTGGTTCCGACCTCGGCCTTCAAGGCCACGGCGGCCGCCATCGAGGCCCACCTACAGCCGTTGCGCGAGCAGTACCCCGACACGTCCATCGAGGTCGCCGTGCGCACCGGGGTGCCGATCGACGAACTGGTCGCGGCCAGCAGAACCGCCGACCTCCTGGTACTGGGGGTGCACCCGGCCAGGCTGAGTGGGCTGGCGCGGGGGCTGCTGGCGCACGCGCACTGCCCCGTCGGCGTTTCGTCTTGACGGCTTCACCCCACGGCAAGGTGGCAACGTTACCCATCGTGGGTGTGGCGGACTGATCGCTACGCTCGATCGGTAACGTCGCCGGACCCCGGGCGCTGGTCTGCTCCGGCGATTCCTTTCGAGGGTCGACGGAGCCGGGTCGGGCTGCTCCCGTGGACGGATGAGCGAGGCGACGATGGCCTTAGGTTCCGCTGGCAGTGGGCTGTTGGCGCTGCCCATGCTCAGCGACGGCATGAACTTCGACTGGCCGCAGTACTACGAGACCATTCAGACCGCGAGCCGACTCACCTGTCACACCGTGCAGTCGGCCGACCTCGACGGCGACGGGCAGGACGAGCTGATCTGCCGCGGGCCGGCCGGCATCAACGCCTACAGCTACGACCCCGTAACCGGCCAGTGGATCTCGTTGCCGCCCGGCCCCGCCTGGAGCGACGCCGCCGGCTGGGCGGCGGAGTGCTACTACGCGACGATTCAGGCCGCGGACCTCAACGGTGACGGACGCGCGGAACTGTTCGGCCACGGCCCGAACGGCACCGAGGTCTGGAGCTACGACCCGACCACAGGAGTCTGGAGCGAAGTCCCTTGCGGTTCCGACCCTCTGGCCGACGGCTCCTGGGACGGTGCCGAGACCTACACCACCCTTCAGTGCGCCGACCTCGACGGCGACGGCAGCGCCGAGTTGCTGGCCCGCGGCACGACCGGCATCGTGGCGTGGAAACTCACCGCGACGGGGTTCGTGGCCTTGCCGGACGGCCCGGGCTGGTCGGACGCCGCCAGCTGGAACCTGCCGCAGTACTACGCCACCATTCAGTGCGCCGACGTGGACGGCGACGGCAGTGCCGAGCTGGTCGGCCGTGACAACCAGCAGCTACAGGTGTGGAAGCTGACCGCGTCGGGCTGGCAGGGGCTCCCGTTCGGCCCGTCGATGGCAGACGCCGACGGCTGGAACCAGCCGCAGTACTACACCACCATTCAGTTCGCCGACCTCGACGGTGACGGCGCGGCCGAGCTGCTGGCCCGCAACAACACCCAGATCGAGGCGTGGAAGCTCACCGACGACGGCTGGGCCGGGCTGCCGCCCGGGCCGCTGATGCCCGACGTGGACGCCTGGAACCTGCCGCAGTACTACACCACCATTCAGTGCGCGGACCTCGACGGCGACGGTGCCGACGAGCTGTTCGCCCGCAACAACACGCAGATCGCGGTATGGAAGTTGGTTGATCAGGCGTGGCAGCAGCTCACCTACGGTCCGATGTTCTCGGACGCCGACGGCTGGAACCTGCCGCAGTACTACAGCACGATTCGTACCGCAAGCGTGCTGGCCGGGGCCACGACGAGCGGTCGTGCGTCGTCCACCGTCGCGGTGCTGATCGCACGGTCGGCCTACTCGATGCTCACCTACCGCTACGCGACCTCGGGCTGGGTGGCGACCACGGCACCCTGGCCAAACCTGAACGACGACGCCTACCAGGCCGTAGCCGAACTGCTGGGCCTTTCGGCTGGGCTGCAGGTGCGCAACATCTACAACGACTCCTCGGCGTTGACCCATGCGGCCAGCACGTTGATCACCAAGCCGATCCCTGCGCCGCCACCCAGCTACACCGGGTCGCCCACGGTGTGGAACGAGACGGTCACCCAGCTCGCCGCCGAGGTGGGTTGGGCCATCGCGGTGAACGGCTGGTACGGCAACGTCAGTGGACTGACGACCGCCACCTATCTTGACCAGAACATGGGGCTTTCGACCGTGTGCGGCACGCTCCAACTCGACCAGGACAGCACCTCGGCCGAACTGTCGCTGCTTTCCATCGCCTTCAACATCGCCTGGGCCGTGCTCGGCGTGGCCGCGCCACTGGCCTCGGCCGTGGCGGGCGTACTGGCCACGGCCTGCACGGCAGCGGCAGGCAGTTGGTCGTCCGGGCCCCTGCAGGGTGACGTGGTGCAACTGCAGGCGGAACTCACCAATGCGTTCACCAGCGCGCAGCAACTCCAGCAGGGTCAACAGCTCGCCATTACGGGCGGCTACTCCACGGCACCGGTGGTCGGCGACTACGGCATGCTGGCAGCCATCGGCGGGCAACTGCAGAGCGGCAGTCCGGCCTGGAACTGGGACGGCGGCGAAGGCGCAATGGAGTTGGCCGCCGTCCAGAGCTACGCGGTGTCGTGCTGGCAGGCGCTGGTGCTGCCGGCACAGTGGCGCTGGTCGGTTAACCCGACGGCCATCACCTGGCAGAACGACCCGAGTTACGCCGACTACGTGACCAACGAGTGGTTCTGGGATCTCAGTGGCACCGGTGAGGTTTGCGCAACCTACTTCACGTCGCACTACGACGGCCCTATGCGGGCTCCCTCGATGGTGCTGCCGGCCACAATGCAACTGTTGTTCGGACCCGACTCCGCCGACATCGGCGGGCCTGTCTACCCGCTGCTGGTCAGTCTCGGCGACGTGCTGACCGCCCAGAACGGTTGGCCACAACTGACAGGTGACTGGACGTCGCCGGACGACTCCAACTGCGAGCATGTGCAGCCCCCGTACGGCCCCGAGGTCGCTGCGGGCAGCCCGCCGGGCGGTGCGCCGATGCCGCCGCACGCGAACGTCGCCGATCGGGGCAATCGCCTCGCGATCGTTCCCGTCGACACCTCGGTTCGAGGCGAGGTTTACGAACCCGTGCCCGCCGACGACCTGAACGATCTGCAGGTGCGGGCCAGGGTGCTGCGTGTGGCCGGCGATCAGGTGCTGGTGCGGGTCACGGTGAGCAACCACGGGCTGGTAGCGGCCGAGGCCGTCCAGATCGTGGAGGCGAGCCTGGCCGGACGCTCCGCGCTCGGTGGGTTGCCCAGCCGTCCGACCCATATCGGTGCCGGACGCCGGGTGAGCCGACAACTGTGGTTCGGGGCACCGTCGAAGACTGAGGGCACGAGCGACCTGCGGGTCAGGCTGGTGCTGCGCGACGGTGAGCACGTCGAGATGGTGGCGTTGAGCCAGCCGTGACGCGCCATGGTCAGTGCGCGGCCGGCCGGGGTACGGCAACGACTCGCAACAGACCCTCGAGGCCGGCGAAGTCGTCGGGGTTGGTGGTGTAGAGCGGCAGCGCCCTCGACACCGCGATGGCGGCGATCATCTGGTCGGCCACGCGGGCACGGGGCGAGCGACCGGCGGCGCGAACCGCGGCTGTCACCCGGCCGCAGGCGCGGGCGGCGTCGCCGTCGAACGGAATGGGTTCGAAGGCGCTCTCGACGCGCTGCAACTTGTCGACACGTTCGGCCAACTCGGCAGCGCTCAAGGCGGCATGGACGCCGGCCGCCAACTCGGCGAAGGTGATGGCGGTGACGGCGCCGACGTCGGGCAGCAGGCGGGCGGGCAATCGTTCCCAATGAATGAGGATGTCGGTGTCGAGAATGCCCGCCTGCCCGGCCTCGAGGTCAGCGGGCATAGGGATCGTCGGCGAGTTGGTCGCCCATCGAATCGATGTCGGCGCGCAACCGGTCAGGGTCGGTGGTGGTGAGGCCGCGGCCGAGCGCTACGAACTCAGCCACCGGCACGAACGTTCGACGACCCCGCAGCGGAACGAGTTCGGCGATGCCGCGACCGTCGCGCGTCACCGTGAAGCGGTGCCCGCTCTCGACCGCGTCCATGATCTCTTTCGAGCGGGTACGCAGATCACGCTGGCTGATTTCGTTGACCTCACTCACGATCCTAATGTAGCACTGCATAGCACTACGTGCCACCACCTGCCTGAGTTGCGTGTCGTAGTCTCGGCAAGGCCGGGATCTGAGACCCTGCGATGGCACCTGGGACGGGCGCGATGCATCGAGACCCGGTTGACGTCGTCGACCATGACGAGCCCGGTTGCATTCTGAGCGTTGGTTGGAAACAGAAAGGCCCTCCACCAGGAGGGCCACCGTTGCGGTGGACGCAATGGAACGCTCCGGGAACAGGCGACCACGGGTCGAGCGGCTTGTTTCCGCGTGGAATCAGGGCACTCGTGGGGATACCGAGACCGACGGCGAGGCCGACGACCCGCTGATCGGCGCGTCGAAAGAGCCAAAGAGACGCGCTCGAACACGTCTCACGGACGAGGAAGTGAACGCTATGCGAACAGCCCGCGCCCAGGGCATCAGCGTGACTGCCCTCGCCCGACAGTTCGACGTGCATCGCGGCACAGTCTGGGCAAAGACGCGAGTCGCCCAACTCATGAGCTGCGAACGTCCTACTCCGGATCGATGATCGGCACTCGCGCGATCGCGACGGTGAACCCCATCGTGGAGAGTTGTCGCCCCTGTTGCATCAGGTTCAGTTTGCTGAAGAAGGGCAGCCAGTCTCGCCCCTCACGGCTGGAGTTGGCGATGACAGCGTAGGTCACACGGTAACGAGATCTATCGACGGCTTCCTCTGCGCTGGGCACCAAGCGCAACCAGCTCTCAAGAGCTTCCTGGGGCACTTCTGCCTGGATCAGTTCGCGGACTTGGGTTCGGAAGATGCCGTCGTTGACGAACGCTGCGGCGGACACCCCTCCTTGGGCAAAGAGGTGGCTCAGTGTTGCGGAACGGGACTTGCGCTTCACATGGATCAAGTCGCCGTCATCCGAGAGGACATCACAGAACTCGATGCCGCTGCTGGCGCCTCCTGGCCGCTTGATGCGTGCATCGAGCTTGAGGAGGTGCTGGGGCGAACTGAGGGCGAGGCGGGCGTTGTAGTCGGCTTCAACCTCTCCGACGTGTGCTGGCGGAAGCTGAACCGTCGCGTCGATGAGCCCAGCCGCGAAGGCATCGACCTCCTCGACCAAGGTGGTGCTGACAGCGAACCAGCGACCTTCTATGAGGACGTGCAATTGGTCGTTGATCCGCTGCTCAGTAACGAGGCACTGATAGAGGTTCCAACGCTTGTCAAAGTTCCCTGAGCGTCCGAACCGCACCCACACATACCTGGACTTGAGATTCTCGACTGTGATGGTGGCGCGGTCTTCTCCGACGCGATCAAGATATTCATCGAGATCAAGGTCGTCATAGACATGGCTTCGCGTTCCTGCGATCTTGAACCCGTCGATGTCCTCCCAATCGATAGCTTCCGGCATTGCCAGGTGCGTTGATCCGGTCGCTCCGCTTCGCAACTGCTCCACGAGGAGATCGTTGAGCGCTCCGATGCTTGCGCTGTCACGCACGAGCGAGAGTTGGTCGATCCAGCCAAAGTCTGCCTTGTAGTCGTCGGCTTCGAACGCGACAAGCAGGTCATCGCAGATAGCAGGCAGCTCCGTCACCGGCGCCTTGACTCCCATCACAAGTGAGTCCGCACCGGCGATTCGTTTCGTCACGGACTGGTCGCGCGGCTCCCCGGTGACTGCTCTCAGGATGTCGCGCGATACGTCGACACCAAATGTGGGCAGTTCAGCACTCTTGCTCGCCTGAGTATTCGTCGTAACCACAAGATCCTCGAAGGTCTTGGTATCCAGACTTCGAATCTGACGAGGGTCGATTCGGTTGAGTGCCACTCGGAGTCCGAACTGGTACTCGATCTTTGACAGGTCGAGGAGTGACCTGCCGTAACCGAATGTGAGGGCGAAGATGCGCCCGCTGGTGCGCAGAAGCAGCAAGGCGGACGTGGAAGACGATCTGAGGCTGCCGAGCTGGTCGGCGAGTACCGGCTGGACGAATCCAACCCATGAAGGCACAGACGGGCGGGGCTGGACATAGACGAAGCGCCCGTCTACCCCCGCCGACGGATCGAGATCCACCGCGACGCTGGCCTTCTCCGTATCCAGCGCATCCTCGAACTCGGCAACGTCCTGGCGAAGAAGGTAGAAGGTGAGCCGTCGTGCCTTCACTTGATTCCCCTTGACGATGAGCCTCGCGGCGTCGAACTCATGAGGGCATCTCGTCGCGTTGGCCCGGCCTTCATGCGCTCTTCCTGTACGTTGCGTTGAACACGGCGTCGGCCAGCCAGCGTTTGAAGCTCTCGTTGTCCTGGAACTCTTTGAAGAGCTGCGTGTCATCGGCGATGAGCCGCAGCATGACCTGGCCGAGTGCGCGGTCGCTCTCGACGCGCGCGTTCGCCGGGTCGTTGTTTGCCTGCGCGTGTTGGTAGGCCACGTCTTCGGCGACGAGGCGTGGGATCTCTTCGGTGATGAAGCGTTCGACGCGGTCGGCGTCGTTCCATTCGATGTTGCCGAAGTGGGCGTTGAAGCTCTTGACGATCTCCGAGAGTCTCTCCAGTTCGGGCGTCGCCAGCATGCCGCCGCCTGCCGCGGGCACGGGGTTGAGCAGGCCATCTTCGTCGTCCAGCACGATCTTCATCGCTGTGAGCTTCTCGGCACGGTAAGACTCGAGGTCGATGTTCTCCAGGATTCCGGCGGCGAGGTCTTCCTCCTTCGGGGCGGGGAGCTTCGGCACGAGGTGGTCGAGGAAGACCGAGCGCTTCTCCCACTCAGGGCTGCCGTAGGGCAGCACCGTGGAGAGGAAGTTGTAGGTGCGCAGGAAGGCCTTCGCGTCGCCCTTGAACCTGACCTGATCGTCTTCCTCGGGAAGTTCGACGTACTCCGCGACGCACGCATCGAGAATGGGATCGAGCTGGTCGCGAGGCTCACCGGCCAGGTAGCGCGTCACGAACTCGTCGACGTGTTCCGGCGTGTAAATGCCGAAGGCGTCGAGGTCGTTGACGAGGTCATGCAGCTTGTTGGGGTCGGTCTCTTCGGCGAGCACGGTGGTGCGGTAATACGGATCGAAAGCGCGCTGGATGTCCTCGGCATCGTTGGCGAAGTCGAGCACGAACGTCTCATGCTTCGCCGGGTGCGCCCGGTTGAGCCGCGAGAGGGTTTGGACCGCGAGCACACCCGACAGGGTCTTGTCGACGTACATGGTGTGCAGCAGCGGCTCGTCGTACCCGGTCTGGAACTTGTTGGCGACGACGAGGATTCGGTACGGGCCGGTCTTGATCTGCTCAGCGATGGCCCGGGAGGGGAAACCGTTAAGGCTTGCCTCGGTGACCTGCACCCCCTTGTAGTCGTGTTCGCCGGAGAAGGCGATGATCACCTTGTACGGGCTCTTGCGTGCTGCCAGTGCGTCGCGGATGGCGTGGAAGTATTCGATGCACCGCGGGATGGATGAGGTGACGACCATCGCGCGGGCCTGCCCGCCGATCTTCTGCTTGGCGATCACCTGGCCGAGGAAGTGCTCGACCATGATGTCGGCCTTCTGCGCGATCGCGTGTTGGTTGCCCTCGACGTAGGCTCGCAGCTTCTTCGAGGCCCGCTTCACATCGAACTCCGGGTCGTCCTCGACTGTCTTCATCAGCTTGTAGTAGCTACCCACCGGCGTGTAGTTCGCGAGCACATCCACGATAAAGCCCTCTTGGATGGCCTGCTTCATCGTGTACGAGTGGAATGGGCGATGGCCGACCGTGCCGTCGGGGTTCGAGACTGCCTCGCCGAACATCTCCAGCGTCTTGTTTTTCGGTGTCGCAGTGAACGCGAAGTAGCTCGCATTCGGCAGCAGCTTCTTCGCTTCGATGATCCGGTTGATCTGATCCTCGACGCTGTCCTCCTCATCAGAATCAACACCGCCACCGAGCGCGCGAGACACGGCGGCCGAGGTCTTCGAACCCTGAGACGAGTGGGCCTCATCGATGACGATGGCGAAGTTGCGGCCCTGATGCTCTGAGCCGATGTCATCGAGAATGTAGGGAAACTTCTGCACCGTCGTGACGATCATCTTCTTGCCCGCCGTGATCGCCCGGCGCAGGTCTCCCGAGCGGTCCGCGTGGACGACTGTCGAGCCGACCTGCAAGAACGACTTGATGGTCTGCGAGAGCTGATCGTCAAGGATCACGCGGTCGGTGACGACGATGACGGAGTCGAAGGCCACGACCCCCTGGTGGGTGGCCTCGACAAGCTGGTGCACGAGCCAGGCGATCGAGTTCGACTTGCCACTGCCCGCAGAGTGCTGGATGAGGTACCGCCGACCCGCCCCGCCCTCGGCGACGTCGGCGAGCAGCTTTCGCACTACGTCAAGCTGGTGATAGCGCGGGAAGATCGCCTTCGCCGTGCGTTTACCCGTATTCGGGTTCTTCTCGGTGACGACCTGCGCGTAGTTCTCGATGATGCCGGCGAGACTCTCCGGGGCAAGGACTCGCCGCCACAGGTAGTCGGTCATCACCCCGTCAGCGTTGGGCGGGTTACCAGCGCCGTCGTTGAACCCCTGGTCGAAGGGCAGGAACCATGACGACTTGCCCTTGAGTTGCGTGCAGAACCGGACCCGCTGATCGTCGAGAGCGAAGTGCGCGATCGTGCGCCCGAAGGCGAACAGCAGCTCTCGCGGGTCGCGATCCCGCTGGTACTGCTGCACAGCGTCATCGACGGTCTGCTTGGTGATGTTGTTCTTCAGCTCGAAGGTGAACACCGGCAGGCCGTTGACGAACGCCACGAGATCGACGGCGTCGCCCCGGTTGCTGGGACTGTGGTGCACCTGCCGGGTGACGACGAAACGGTTCGCCGCGAACAGCTCGGCGGCCTTCGCGTTGCCATCGGTCGCGGTCGGGTAGTACAGGTCGATGTGCTGTCCGAGATGGTCGACCCCGTTGCGCAGCAGATGCACGACGCCGCGCTTGGTGATCTCGCCCTGCAAGCGGGCAAGGAACTTGTGACGACCGGGAGGCGACTCGGCAAGCGACAATGCCTTCGCAGCGTTCGGCTGCGTCTCCTCGATGAACGTGGTCAGGTGGCCGAGGTCGAGCGCGTAGGCTGCGTCGAAGTCGGCTGGTGCGCCCTCGGTCCAGCCACCTTCGACCATCTGGTCGACGATGAGTTCTTCGAGGCTCGATTCATTGAGGCGGTGCATTGTCAGTTGCTCTCTTCACCCGCATCGGGAGCCCAGATGAGGCGCACCTTGAGCCGCTGACCCCAGGCGAAGTCGCCCGTGATCCGCTGGGCCTGACCAAGAACGATGCTCGGCGCGATGCCAAGGTCTGACGCAAGATCGGACACGGCGGCAATGTTGCGTCCGGTTGGCAACCGGTCACGGTAGCGCTCGGGAACGAGGGTTGACGAGGCGAACTCATCGGCCTCAGCTTCCGCTTGGTCACCCGCGCCTTGAAAGAAGACCGTCTTGTGACCGTGCAGCAGCACATGGCCCAGCTCGTGGAAGAGGGTGAACCACAGTTGGTCGTCGGTCTTGCCGCGGACGGAGAGCTGCACCACCGGGTGCCCCGCGATCCAACGGGTTGCCCCATGCACGCCGAAGCCTGGGATCGGCGGAATCAGGCAGAGCGCCACGCCCACTCCACGTAGAAGCTCAGTTGCCTCCTCAAGTGCCTCAACGGGGTTCGCGTGCGCCGTCAGCGCACGCAACTGTGGAAGCAACGCTTCGAGTGCGGCCCGGTCATAGTCGCTGAGGCTCTCGATCCCGGCTTCGCGTTCGCCAAGCGCAAGCCAGGTGGCACGCTCGTACACCTTGTCGGTGGCGAGCGTCGCTCTGCGGTAGGCCACCTTCCCATGCACCCAGGTGGCGTCGAAGGCGTCGAGGTGCGCTATCCCGAAGATGGTCAACAGTTCCCGCACTGTTCCCGCCTTGTCACGTGACTCAGCCGAAACGAACTTCCAGTCGCGCAGGTACTTGAGGGGAAACCGCTTCGCCTGTTCGTACTGAGCAGCGAGCCGATCGGTCTCCGCGAGGCGGGCGAGGTCCTCTCGGTAGCCCGCCTCAAAGCGGTTCCAAATCCGAGCTGGGATGCCAGTTACCCGCTCCAGCCCAAGCGCTACCGTCGCCGACAAGGGTGCCTTGCCAGAGAGCAGCTCGGAGACGTGCTTCGGGGTCACGTCTAGACGGCGTGCCAGCTCGGCGGCGTTGATGCCGTGGTCATCGAGCCACTCCTTGATGTGGTCGCCCGGAGAAACGGCGTAGTCAGGAAGGGTAGTCATGTCAGCTCCTCTCAGTGATAGTCAACGATCTCGCGGATGAGAACGACGGTGATGATGGTGCCATCGGGTTCCACGATGAGTCGCCAGTTCGCGGTCAATCGACCAGACCACTGCCCGGCACGGTCACCCTTCAGCTCCTCCCACTTGCCCGCGATGAACAACAGGTCACCGAGTTCGCTGACCCGCCGCAACTCATCGAGGCGCAGCTTCAGAGCCTTCGCGCGCTGCGCGCCGAGCTTGCGCTGCATGTAGCGCGCATCGGTGCACTGACGCTCCAGCTCGTTGTCCCCATACCTCAACTCCATAGTGTTACCTATATCGTAACATCCGTGAGGCGGTTCGGGTAGCCGTCGGGGTCACTCATCGGCCACCTCATCCTCGCGGGTGTCGCTCTCTAGAGTGTGGATCGGGTCGTCCAGATGGCGACTTTCGCACTCTGGCACGTCAGCGAGCGTCGTCGCGATCGCACGCACGTCCACCTGCCCAGTCACCACGTCGGCGACGAGGCGCGTGCGGAACTCCTGGAGGAGAGCAATCTCGCTTGTGACACGGTTCATAGTAAGGCGGAGCGTTGAGAGCTCTTCCTCAACCATCCTGACCAGCTCTCGCTGAAATTGGAACGGGGGGACTACGAACTCAAAAGTCTTTAGGGCCGAGAGCGGCAGGTTATTCGCAAGACCCTCTGCACCGCTGATAGCTGTACGAACTTGCTGGCGGTACGCCTGCGCATTCATCGACAAGGCGAGAAAGTCAGCGTCGACGGTTGGCAAAGGGATAAGCCTGAACGTCTTGTCACTCAGGATCGCTTGGTGCTTCAGCCCTGAGACACGTGCCGCCGAACCCACCAGGTGGGGAGAGCCATTCGCCCGGGAGACCAACAAGTCGCCTTCTCTGACGCTCATAGCTTCGGGTATCGCGAATCCATCAGGTAGTCGCTTCACTTGATCCGCGCGGAAAGACCCGCCATTGACGCATCCCGACTTGAGCACTCCCCATTCGCCCGGCCCCGGCTCCTGGTTCTCCGCCTGCGGGCTGACACCTTGATCGACACGATCAAGCAGAGTTTTGAGACGCCTCCGAGGCCAATCGCCACTTCGGAGCACCTGATCACGCAAGCCAGAGCCCTGCTCTTCGAGGAGGGCGATGAGGCGGCGCTTGGCGGCGATGGCCTTGTCGATGCGGGCGTTCGCGTGGGCGAGGTACTTCACGATCGCCGCCTGCTCCGCGAGGCCGGGCACACCGAACCGCACATCCCTGAGCCTTCCGACTGAAGTATGGACGATCATCGTCCCGCTGGACTCGCGGGAAATCTGCGCCTGCACGGGAACAGCATTAAGGGCATATGCCAAGAAGAGTGAATTGAGCTCGGGCGTTGGCCGCAAGACGATCGTGTCGCCGCCACAGGCGGCGTCATCAATCTGAACTGTGGCGCATTTCCCGATGTCTGGCACGGACTCGCCGGAGGCAGCGAAGATAACGTCTCCTCGTGATACTCGAGCGTAAGAAACAGCGAGTTCCGCAGGAATGTGGCGCCGAACGTGCCTGATCGCGACACCGTAGCTCGTGTAGATGTCGCCATACCGGATGCACGGGATTCCCGACTCGGCGTCGTCGTCCTTGGACCCACCGCGACCCTTGAAGAATCGACCCATCGACGCAAGACGTCGCGATTCCCAATCGTCGCGAGCAGCCACTCTCGGCGGAGCGAAGAACCCAGAGGTCATCAGTCCTCACCCGCGATCTCGGCGATGAGGTTGTCGGTCTCGGCTTCGAGGGCCCGGATGTCGGCCTGAATCTCGGCGAGGGTGCGCATAGTGGTGGGCTTGTAGAAGTGGCGGGTGAACGAGATCTCGTAGCCGATCTTCGTCTTGGTCTCGTCGATCCACGCATCGGGCGCGTACGGCTCCACCTCGCGACGGAAGAAGGCCTCGATGCCGTCGGCATACTCACCGGCTGCTTCGGTGAGCGGCACTTGCTCCGTGTCGCGCAGCTCTGTGTCGGGCTCGTACTCGACTACGCGAACTCGCCCGTCGATGACCGCCTCGTACCGCCCGCGCAACGGGTCAGGCGATACGGCGAACGGCAGCACCTTCTTGATGATCGGCGGGGCCGCTTCATCACGGACGCCGTTTTCTTTGAGCTTCTTGACCTCGGCGGCCTTGTAGATGCGGTCGGCCTCGACGCCCGCGATGCGCAATGGGCGTTCGACGGTGATCTTGGAGTAGCCGAAATCGATACCGTCGAAGACCTTCGAGTGATCGGGTCGTCGGCCTGGTCGAAGGCTTTGTAGGTGGCGAGCACGCGGTCAGCATCGGCGTCGCTGATCTCGACGCCCTTCTCGCCGAGGTTCTTGCGCAGAGGCGTGCACCAATCCACCGCGTTGATGAGCTGGACCTTGCCTTTGCGGCGCTCTTCCTTGCGGTTGGAGATCACCCACACATACGTCGCGATACCGGTGTTGTAGAACATCTTGAGCGGTAAGGCGACGATGGCTTCGAGCCAGTCGTTTTCGATGATCCAGCGGCGGAAGTTGCTCTCGCCCTGACCGGCGTCGCCGGTGAACAGCGAGGAGCCGTTGTGCACCGATGCGATGCGGGAACCGAGGGCGGTGTGCTGCTTCATCTTGGAGATGAGGTTCGCGAGGAACATGAGCTGGCCGTCGCTGCTGCGGGTGACCAGCGAGTAGTCCGGGTCGCCGCCGTGGGTGACGATGAAGCGGGGGTCGATGATCTTCTTCGCCCCGCCCAAGCGATCCTGGTCGGTCTTCCAGCTCTTGCCGTAGGGCGGGTTGGAGAGCATGAAGTCGAACTCTTCGCCCGCGAAGGCATCGTTCGACAGGGTCGACCATTCTGGTCCGCCGACGATGTTGTCCGCCGCCATCCCTTCGCCTTTGAGGATCAGGTCGGCCTTGGCGATCGCGTAGGTCTCGGCGTTGATCTCCTGCCCATACAGGTGAGTGGAGACCTTCTTCCCGGCGGGAGCGGTGAGATGCTTGAGGGTCTCCTCCGCGACGGTGAGCATGCCACCGGTCCCCATCGCCCCGTCGTACAGACGGTAGGTGCCCGAAGGGATCACCTCGGCGATGGGCTCGAACATCAGTCGGGTCATGAGGCGCACCGCGTCACGAGGGGTCCAGTGTTCACCGGCTTCTTCGTTGTTCTCCTCGTTGAAGCGTCGCACGAGCTCTTCGAAGACCGTGCCCATGCCGTGGTTGTCCAAGCCTGCGGGTGAAAGGTCAAGGTCGGGCGAGAGGAACTTCTCGATCAGTGCCCCGAGCGCGTCGGCTTTCGTGAGGCGCGGGAGCTGGTTGCGGAACTCGAAGTTGTCGATGATCTCCTGCACATTGGGCGAGAAGCCATCGAGGTAGGCCTCGAAGTTCTGGCGGAGCCTGGTGGCGTTGGTCGCAGCGCGTAGGGTCTTGAGTGTGAATCCGGACGTGTTGTAGAAGTCCTGTTTCGCGGCGTCTCGCAGCGGTGCGTCTTGGTCGACGATCCCTGCCTGGTCAAGGGTCTTCTTCATCGCGAGGACCGCGTCTTGGGTGGGTTCGAGCACGCTGTCGAGGCGACGGAGGACGGTGAACGGCAGGATCACGTCGCGGTACTTGCCGCGCACGTAGAGGTCTCGAAGCACGTCGTCGGCGATGCTCCAGATCAGCGCGACGAGGCGAGCGTGGTTGATGGAGTTCTGCGGCAACGCGTGTCCTTCGAGTCGTGCTTCGGGTGTCCGGTCGCGGGGCGCGGTGAACCGTCTGCACGCAGATCACACTGGAACCGATAGCTTCGCTCCCCACGGATGACGATAGGCGCCACCACGGACATTCTCTCCGAGTGTCGTGCCCGAGAGGGGGATCGTCGAACTATGGAGCGCTGGCGGTTGCTCGCTCTACGACTGCGGCATGGAGCGCCTGGACGTGGTGCGAGAGCTTCCTGAACCTCGGCTGGTCGGGGTCGTACGCCTTGCGGGTGCGGTCGCGCACGAGGGCCGTGAGTGTCCAGATCACTGAGACCATGAGGTCGTCGTCGGCCAGCACCGCCTTGACGCAGTCGCTCCGAGGGTGTGGCACCTCGATGCGGCGTTCTCGCACCTCGGTGACGACTTTCTCGACGACCTGCACCTTGACAGCGCCGTCGCGGTGGGCGCGGCGGTCTTCGTAGGCGGCCTTGCGGCAAGCGGGAGAACAGTACAGGCGCGGCCTGCCTGTGGACCTCACCTCTTTGAGCTTGGTGCCGCACCGGGCGCAAGTGGTTGGCAGCTCGACCCGGCGCTCAACACGTACCGTTCGGTCCCGGCGGCGCTGCTCCGCCTGCTTACGTTCACGGAGGCGTGCGGCCTGGTTTGCGTTGATCTCGCTGAGCAGCACGAGCATGCGCTTTCGCTCCGCACGCACCGTCGAGTCGGGCTCGTCTCGGTCCACTGCGGCGAGCTTCCCGAGCACGCGCTTGTTGAGCGTCGGGAGTGCCAGGGTCGCTTCCAGCAGCTCCGCATCGTCGCCCGCTTCGAGGGCGGCGACCCAGCGGGAGTAGCGGCCGTTGAAGTCGGTCGCTGTGGGGTCGTAGCGCTTGGTGGCCATGCTCTAAGGTACGTCTGTTTCGTCACCGACGTAAGTGTCGATGTTGGATCTGCAAGAGGCGTGTGACCTCAAAGTGGTGACGGGCGGACGGGCGAAAGTGTGCATCGTGCGGAGGCCCGTGCACCTGTCTGGCATGCGAAGCGACGATCGGAACCTGAGGCTGCGTGTGACGCGGCGCGAGGAGCCTGACCTCGGCAAGCTGATCGAGTGGGTGCTGAACATCGCCGAGGCCCGACACCGCGCCTGGCTGGACGGCGAGCCCGACCCCTACGGGCTGCCACCGCCCGAGGGCCTGGCATCTGCGCCCCGCTGAGCTCTTCGTTTTGTCAGGGGTGCGCGAGAGGATCGACACCAAGAAGCACCCCGGCAAGGAGCCTCCGATGAGCACCGCGACACTCGACACCACGACGTCCCAGCGGGCCGCCGAGACCCCCGTCATGCTGGCTGTGTCCTACCTCCGCGTCTCGACGCGGGAGCAGGCCGAGCGCGGCGGCACCGACGAAGGCTTCTCGATCCCCGCCCAGCGCGAGGCCAACGCGAGGAAAGCCGACGAGCCGGGCGCGCGGAGCGTGCGCGAGTTCATCGACGCCGGAGAATCAGCGCGCTCAGCGGATCGTGGCGGGCTGCAGGACATGCTGGCGTTCATCGCCGCGTCGCAGGTGCAGTTCTGCATCGTGCACAAGCTCGACCGGCTCGCCCGTAACCGCGCCGATGATGTGAAGATTCACGAAGCGCTCATCAGCGCCGGGGTCACGCTCGTGTCGGCTACCGAGTCGATCGATCAGACGCCTTCGGGGATGCTCGTTCACGGCATCATGTCGAGCATCGCCGAGTTCTACTCCCCGCAACCTCGCCACCGAAGTCACCAAGGGGCTCACGCAGAAGGTCGCGCAAGGCGGTACCCCAGGACGCGCTCCCATCGGCTACCTCAAAGTGCGCCAGACCGACGACCAAGGCCGCGAGATACGCACCGTCGAGGTTGATCCCGAACGTGCACCGCTGATCGCGTGGGCGTTCGAGCGTTACGCCGCCGGCGAGACCTCTGTGACGGCGCTGCTGCGCGATCTCACCGCGCGTGGCCTGGTGTCGGTGCCGTCGCCGAAGCGTCCATCCAGGCCGCTGGGGAAGAATGCGCTCTACCGTGTGTTGACGAACCCGTACTACGCCGGAGTTATCCGCTACAAGGGCGCGCTGCATCCCGGCGCGCACGAGCCCATTGTGAAGCCAGCGTTGTTCGATCAGGTGCAGTCGCTGTTGAAGGCTCGCAACGCGCACGCAACCCGGCATGTGCAGCATGCTCACCATCTGAAGGGTCTGCTGCACTGCGGTACTTGCGGGTCGCGGATGCTGCTGGACTTCGCCACCAATCCGAGAGGCACGACCTACGCCTACTTCGTCTGCTCCGGTAGGGCATCAAAACGGACAACCTGCACCCGCCGAGCGGTGCCCGTCCAGGTTGCGGAGCGCTTGGTCGAAGACTCCTACGCCAACATCACGATCAGCGAAGACGACTACCGGCACCTCGCCGCCGAGGTTGACGCCGCGTTCGACAAGCGATCTGCTGGCCGCGATCAGGAGTTCGCCGACCTCACGGCGAACCGTGCACGCCTGGAGGCCGAGAGCGACAAGCTCCTGGCGGCGCACTTCGCCGACGCCATCGACCTTCCGACTCTCAAGCGGCACCAAGACCGCGTCCGAGCCGGACTCGCCGACATCGAGCACCGCCTGCGCGAGCACGACGAACTGCACGTCGGCGGTCGGGGGTTCCTCCACGACAGCCTGCGGCTGCTTGCCGACGCGCGCCGTGCCTACGCTCACTCGGACGACGGGAGCAGGAGGCTGGCGAACCAAGCGTTCTACACGCGGTTGGAGATCACCGAGGACGAGCAGCTACACCCGCGCCTCGCGGAACCGTTCGCGAGGCGACCGGAGGCAAGGAAGCCAAAAGGGACGCCTCGACAGGCTCAACGACCGGGAACAGCGATGTCGCGTGTTCCCGTAAGACACTTTGGGTGGAGCTAAGGGGATTCGAACCCCTGACCTCTTCCATGCCATGGAAGCGCGCTACCAACTGCGCCATAGCCCCGAGTACTGCGGACGAGGGTCAACGTTACCGAATCGGCGCGGGCTTGTGAAATCGAAGGGGCCGGAGAAGACTCGCGATCATGATGGCCGAAACGCCTCTGGTTCTTCCCCTCTCGACATGCTCCGCGAACGGCCTGGCTGAGGTCGGCGGCAAGGCGGCCAACCTCGGCGAGCTCGTCCGAGCCGGTTTCGCCGTACCCGACGGGTTCGTGGTCACCACGGCCGGTTATGACCTGGCCGTCGCCGGCACCGACTTGGCGCAGCTGGTCGAGGCCGGGGACGCCGCCGGTATCGCCCGGCTCTTCGACACCGTCGCACTGCCGCCGGAACTGACCGACGCGATCGCCGGCGCCTACCGCGACCTGGACGAGCCGGCCGTGGCGGTACGGTCGTCGGCGACCGCCGAAGACCTGCCCGACGCCAGCTTCGCCGGCCAGCAGGACACCTACCTCAACGTCACCGGCACTGACGCGCTGCTGGCGTCGATCAGGCGCTGCTGGGCCTCGCTCTGGGGCGAGCGCGCGGTGGCGTACCGGGCCCAGCACCACACCGGCGCGGCGCCGCGCATCGCGGTGGTCGTGCAGCGGCTCGTGCCCGCCGACGTGGCCGGGGTGATGTTCACCGCCAACCCGGGCAACGGACGCCGCGACCAGACCGTCATCACCGCCGCGTGGGGGCTGGGTGAGGCCGTGGTCGGCGGCCAGGTCGAACCCGACGAGTACGTCGTCACGGCCGGCACTGACGTGCGGCAACGCATCGCCGGCAAGTCTGTGCGCGCCGTGCTCACCGACGGCGGGTCGACCACCGAGGCCACGCCGGCCGATCTGGTCGACCGGGCCACGCTGACCACCGAGCAGGCCCGCGAACTGGCCGCTCTGGGTGCGCGGGTCGAGCAGCATTTCGGACGCCCGCAAGACGTCGAGTGGGCGCTGGTCGGCGAGCGGTTCGCCCTGCTGCAGGCGCGGCCGATCACCGCACTGCCCGAGCCGACCGGTGATCGCCCGACCGAGTGGCCAATGCCCCGTGACAAGGCGATGTACTTTCGCGCCAGCATCATCGAACAGTTGCCCGACCCGCTGACGCCCCTGTTCGCCGACCTGGTCAGACCGGCGGTGCCGGCGGGTCTGAAGGCACTGATGGCCGAACTGGGCCCCAACCTGGGTGAGCTCGACATCGACTTCGTGACCATCAACGGCTACGCCTTCTACGACTACAGCAACGCCGCGCTGAACAAGATGTGGGGCATGACCCCGCATGCGCTGCGGCTGCTGAGCCGCAAGAACTTCGTGCTCGACCGTTGGCGCGACCGGGCCCTGCCCGCCTACCGCGACGTCGTGGCGCCGTGGTCGTCGCGGCCGCCGTCCGAACTGAGCGGGGCCGAGTTGCTGCAGGGCGCCCGCGAACTGCTCGAAGCCGGTTGCCGCTACTACACCAACGTGCAGATGGTGATTCCGATGGCCGCAACCACCGAGCTCAGTTGGGCGGCCCTGTATGACGGTGTGCTGCGCGGGTCGAGCGACGCGCAGGCGTCCGATTTTCTGCTCGGCTTCGATTCGGCCCCCATCGTGGCCGAGAAGGCGCTGTACGAACTGGCCGTGTGGTGTCGGGACGTGCCGGGGCTGCCCGAGGCGCTCGAGCGGGTCGGCGCTCCCCTGCCGCACGATGCCCCCGAGGGTGTCGCCGACGCCGACTGGGGTCGGTTCCGGGCCCGGTTCGCCGCCCATCTGGACGCTCACGGTCACACGCTGTACAACCTTGACTTCGCCAACCCGGTGCCGGCGGACGAGCCGACGCCGGTGCTCGAGGCGGTCCGGCATGCGATTGCCGGTCGAGCGGCCGACCCTGCGGAACGCCAGCGCCGCATGACGCAGCGGCGCAGCATGCTCACCGGCGAACTGATGGACCGACTCGACCCCGTCCGGCGCCGCATGGCGCGGGCGAGCCTGAGCGCGGCGCAGCGGTGGGCGCCGATTCGCGAGGACGCCCTCGCGGCGATTGGTCTGGGCTGGCCCACCATGCGGGCGTTGCTCGGTGAGTTGGGCGCGCGGCTCGTGGCGGCCGGAGGCATCGAATCGGTCGCGGACGTGTACTGGCTGACCGAGGCCGAGGCTGAGACCGATGCGGCCGCCCTCGACGACGGGGGCGCCGTGCGCGACCACCGGGCGTCCATCGACGAGCGGCGCATGATCTGGCGCGGGCAGGCGCTCGCCACCCCGCCGCAGTACCTGCCGGTGGCGGGCTGGATCACCTGGATGGACAGCATGATGCCCGCCCACACCGGCGAGCAGACCGGTCCGACGTTGAAGGGCACGGGCGGTTCGGGCGGCATCGTCACCGCGCCCGCCCGGGTGCTAGCCGGGGCAGAGGACTTCGCCGCGTTTCAGCCGGGCGAGATTCTGGTGGCCTCGATCACCACCCCCGCCTACACCCCGTTGTTCGCCCTGGCCGCGGGGGTGGTGACCGACATCGGTGGGGTGCTCAGCCACGGCTCGATCGTGGCCCGCGAGTACGGCATTCCGGCCGTCCTCGGCACCGGCGTGGCAACCAAGCGCATCGCCACGGGTGACGTGATCACGGTTGACGGCAGCGCTGGTGTGGTTCACCTGGGCGGCGAACCGGAGGCTGCGGCACCCGCGGGCAAGGCGGTGCCGACGTGGGCCTGGGTGACGGGCGCCGCAGCGGCGACAGCGGGCGTGGTCGCCCTGATCGCCCGCCGTCGCCAGTCCTGAGCCAGAAGTAGAACCGTCCCCTGATCCGGATCAGGGGACGGTTCTACTTCTGGCTCAAGGGACGGTTCTCATTCCGGCTCACGAGGTGACGGGGTGTTCCGATCACGAATCGGGAACGGTTCATCTCCCAGCTCGCCATGGTCCTGAGCAGTAATGACCGTGCCCAGTTACCGGCCAGGCGCGACGTTGTTCCACGACAGCAGCCGCCAACTCTCCCCCGCCGGCTGCAGAATCGACCATGACGCGTTCCACAGACCGCCCAGGGTGAGGTTGTGGGCGTAGTCAAGGCCCAGCAGAAAGACCGACGCCACCCGCAGCGAAAACCCGTGCCCAACGGCGACCACGGTCTGTCCGTCGGGGGTGTCGAGGGCGAGGTCGAGCAGCGCCTCGGCCACCCGGGCGCCCGCCTCGGACCCGGTCTCACCGGACGCCGATCGGCGCGCGTCTCGTCCGGCATACAGGGCCTCGCGAAAGTCGGGGTGCGCGGCGAACACCTGCTCGTTGGTCAGCCCGACCCAGTCGCCCACGTTGATCTCTTGCAGCCGGCGGTTCGGCTCGACCGGCAACCCGGTCAGCGCACCCAACTCATCGGCGGTCGCGCCGGCTCGGCCCAGGTCGGACGACACGATGCGCGCCGGCCCCAGGGCCGCCAGGTAGGGCGCCGCCGCCCGTGCCTGGGCCACACCCCGCTCGTTGAGCGCCACGTCGGCCTGGCCCTGGTACCGGCCGTCGGCGTTCCACTCCGTTTCGCCGTGCCGCCACAGCACGACCCGGGTTGCGGTCACGGCGTGGGGGCCGCGGGGGTCTCGACACGCTCCACCGACGGTTCGTCCGACAGGTCGATACGCGGGCAGTCCCGCCACAGCCTTTCCAGTGTATACAGCGCCCGCTCTTCGCTGTGCATGACGTGCACGACCAGATCGATGAAGTCGAGCAGCACCCAGCGATTCTCACCGTGCCCCTCGCGCCTGGCCGGCTTGGCTCCGTCGGCCAGCAGGGCCTCTTCGACGGCGTCGACGATGGCGCCGACCTGCCGTTCGTTGCCCGCGCTCACGATCAGGAAAACGTCGGTGATCGCCAGGGGCACAGACACGTCGAACGCCACGGGATCGCTGCCGAGCTTGTCGGAGGCCGCCTTTGCGGCGAGCCGGGTGAGGCGGATCGCGTGGTCTGTTGCAGTCATCGAGCTCCCAGGGTTTCGTGCGTGCTAGCGGTAGAGGCCGCGCTTGGCGATGTACTGGACGATACCGTCCGGCACCAGGTACCAGATCGGCAGCCGCTCCTGCACCCGGTTGCGGCAGTCGGTGGATGAGATCGCGAGCGCCGGCACCTCCATCAAGGTCACCTTGTCGGCCGGCAGGTGCGCGATGTCATGATCGCCGAGCGGAGTGCCCGGCCTGCTGACCCCCACGAAGTGGGCCAGCTCGAACAGCTCCAGCACGCCGTGCCAGGTCAGAATCTGGCTGAGCGCGTCGGCACCGGTGATGAAGAACAGGTCGACATCGTCGCCGTAGTGGGCCCGAATGTCGTGCAGCGTGTCGAGGGTGTAGGTCGACCCGGGACGGTCGATGTCGACCCGGCTGACCGAGAACCGCGGGTTCGACGCGGTGGCGATGGTGGTCATCAGGTAGCGGTCTTCGGCCAGCGACACCTCGCGGTCGGCCTTCTGCCACGGGTGACCGGTGGGCACGAACACCACCTCGTCGAGGCCGAACCTGGCCCCCACCTCGCTGGCCGCCACCAGGTGGCCGTGGTGAATCGGGTCGAACGTGCCGCCCATCACCCCGAGCCGTCGCCGCCTGGACCCGTCGTTCTTCCAGACGATGCCGGTATTGGTCATCAGCTATGCGGACGGCTCTTGCCCACGCCCCACACCACGCGCAGCCCGATCATCAACGCGGCGAACACCGTGGCGCCCACGATCCACGGAAAGTACGGGTTGTGCGCTGCGGCCTCTGTCGTCTCCAGAAGAATGCCCATGCGCGGCATCGTAGTGGCCCGGGGCGCCGTGAGCCACGGCAGATGCGCTTGTCGCCGCACCTTTGGTGCACGTGAGCTGCTTCGCTGTGACGGCCGAGGCCGCCCGTCGTCGTGAAATGACGACCGTTGTCGCGGGGATCACCGCTCGGCAGGCGGGCGAGGGCACCAGATCGGTCATCAGTTGACGAGCCGATCGGACGCCGGCGGCTCACGGACGGGTCTGGCCGTCGCCGGTCACGATGTATTTCGACGAGGTCATCTCGGCCAGCCCCATCGGCCCGCGGGCGTGCAACTTCTGGGTCGAGATGCCGATCTCGGCGCCGAACCCGAACTCGCCGCCGTCCACGAAGCGCGACGAGGCGTTCACCAGTACGGCGGCGGCGTCCACCTGGGCCACGAAACGGTCGGCCGAGACCCGATCGTTGGTGACGATCGTCTCCGAATGCCCGGTGGTGTGGTCGCGAATGTGCTCGATGGCGGCGTCCACCGAGTCGACCACGGCGGCGGCGATGTCGAGCGAGAGGTACTCGGCGTCGAACTCGTCCGGACCGGCCGGCACCACCTGGTCTGAATAGCGCTGCACCGCGTCGGTGCCGTGCACAGTGACGCCCTGCGCGGCGAGAGCGTCCAGCGCCTTGGGCACGAACTCGTCGGCGATCGCGGCGTGCACCAGCAGCGTCTCGGCCGCGTTGCACACGCTGGGCCGTTGCACCTTGGCGTTCAGCAGGATCTCGATGGCCATGGCCTGGTCGGCACTGGCGTCGACGAAGATGTGACAGTTGCCGGTGCCGGTTTCGATCACCGGCACCTTGCTGCCGTTCACGACTGCGTTGATCAGCCCGGCGCCGCCGCGCGGGATTAGCACGTCGACCAGACCGCGCGCCGCCATCAGCTCGTCGGTCACCTCGCGTCCACCCTCGACCAGTTGCACGGCGTCGGCCGGCAACCCCACCGCCTCGAGACCGGCGCGCAGCGCCTGGACGACGGCGCGATTCGATTCCAGGGCCGAGGACGACCCGCGCAACAGCGCCGCGTTGCCCGACTTCAAGCAGATGCCGGCCGCGTCGGCGGTCACGTTCGGACGGGCCTCGTAGATGATGCCGACCACCCCGAACGGCACCCGTACCTGACGCACCTGCACGCCGTTGGCGTTCGTCCAACCCCGCACAACGTCGCCGACCGGGTCGGGCAGCCGGGCCAGGTCACGAAGCCCGCCGACCATGCCGTCGACGCGCTGCGGGTTGAGTCGCAGCCGATCGATCAGGGCGTCGGACGTACCCGCCTCGCGAGCCCGGTCGACGTCGCGCAGGTTGGCGTCCAGCACGGATCGTTCGGCGTCGGCCAGCGCGTCGGCCATGGCGTTCAGCGCGGCGTCCTTGGCCACCCGATTGAGGGTGGCGAGAGTGACGGCGGCCCGCTTGGCGGCCCGCGCCTGGTCTTCGAAGGTCACGGCCGAACAATACCGGCCTGGCGCGTATTGGGGACGGTTCCGATTGGGCGCCACCGAGTCGCACAACACTAGATGTAGGGGTGGCGCGAGATAGGAACCGTCCCCAACTCGCGCCAGCATCCCAGGGGGCGGGGAGATCCCGGCGTTCGCCGGGATGACGGGTGGTCTGTGGCCGGACGTGAGGGGTGCGGCTTCTTCGTTGCGGCGGGGGCGTGCCGGGTGCCCGGGCCCCCGGACGGTGGGTTACGCCGACGCGGGACGCCCGGACCGCCTCCCCCTCCCCCCGATGGTCAGGAGACCAGCCCCCCGAACACTTCGACGTCGACGAGTCGCAGCCCCTGACCCGACAGTTCCTTTGACTTGCGCTGGAACCCGTACCTGTCGTCGTTGTACCACAGCGCATGCGCGCTGGCCGAGGCCGAAGCCTGTTACACCGGTGAGGTGCTCGAGGGCGAAGCCCTGCAGGGCGAGCAGTTCGCCGACCAGGCGGCGTTGCGCGAAGAGTGCCGCGCGGTTCATCTGGTGGTGTTGCGGCGCCTGGTCGAGGGGCACGCCGGCGCCGGCAACACCGACGAGGCACTGCGCCACGGTTTGCGGCTGCTGAGGGTCGACCCCTACGACGAGCCCACGCATCTGGTGCTGGTCGGTCGGCTCGCCGCCGCGCGACGGCACGGCGAAGCGCTGCGCCACTACCGGCTCTACACCGCCCGCATGCGTGACCTGGGCATTGAACCGGCCGGATTTCCCGGCCCGGCCAGCCCGCCGTCGCCGTCATGACCGCGCATCGCCGCAGGCGGGCGCATGCTGCCGGCAGAACGAGGGACGCCCCAGGTGGGACGACCTGGCGGCTCAGTCGTCGAGCCAGAGCGAGACGACGACCTTGCCGGACTCCTGGCTGTTGCGAGCCGTTTCGAACGCCTCGATGATGTGCTTGGCGTCGATCACGTGCGTCACGACCTTGCCGATCGAGGGGTTGGCGGCGAGGAGAGTGATCGCCTGGTCGATCTCGTCGTCGAACCGGAAGGTGCCGAGATACTGCACCTCGCGACTGACCAGCGGCGCCAGATTCACCGCGATCGGTTCAGCGGGCAGAATGCCGACCTGCACGACGATGCCGGCCGCGCGAACTGCGCTCAGCGCCTGGCTGACAGCGGGGGCGACCCCGGAGCACTCCAGTGCCACGTCGAAGGCCGTCTGCGGCACGTCCTGCTCGCCCGCCTTGTAGGTCGCGGTGGCACCAAGGGCGCGGGCGCGCTCCAGAGGGCCGTCCAACATGTCGGTGGCAGCGACCTCACTGGCGCCGAGCGCCACCGCGGCGGCCACGGCGCAGAGCCCGATCGGGCCCGACCCGGTGACGAGCACCTTCTTGCCCTCGACACCTCCGGCGATCCGGATCGCGTGCAGCGCCACCGCAAGCGGTTCGGCCAGTGCCGCCTCCTTCAGAGAGAGGCCCTCCGGCAGTTCGCGCAGCATGAACTCGTTCACCGCTCGGTACTCGCTCATGCCGCCCTGGGTGTGCGGCGTGGTGGACGCGCTGCCGAAGTAGCTGCCGCCGGGCCACAGGTACTTGCGGTCCTCGATGCCGGGTTGCGAGGTGCCGAAGGTGGCGGGGGCGATGGTGACGGGGGTGCCGGGCGCCCACTTGCCGGACGGGTCACGCTCGACCACGCCCGACATCTCATGCCCGGGCGTGAAGGGTTCGGTGACCACGAAGGCGCCGTTGCGGCCGTGGAAGTAGTAGTGCAGGTCGGAGCCGCAGATGCCGCCGTACATCATCCGGACCAGCACCTCGTCGGCGGCCGGCTCGGGAACCGGGGCGTCCTCGATGGTGATCTGTTCGGCACCGTGGATCTTCAAGGTCTTCATCGACTGTCCTTTCGAGGCGGGTCGTAGCGGGTGTGGAGATCCCGGCGTTCGCCGGATGACGAGATCGGTAAGCGGGCCGTGGCGGGTGTGGAGATCCCGGCGTTCGCCGGGATGACGGGTGGAGTTGGTTCAGGCGTCCAAGGCGGTTCTTGCTGCGTCGCGGACGCCGTGGGTGATGATGATCTCGACCAGTTCGGCGACCCGGCCGACGAACTCGTCGTGTGTGGCGAGAGCCTCGGGGAAGAAGCCGCCGCGCATGATCTTCTCGACGTGGGCCCGCACCGATCCGGCGCCGGTGGTGACCGCCGCCAGCTTCTCTTTGGCCGGCTCGATCATCGCTGCGGCGATCGGGCCGGGGTCGAAACCTTCCGGGGGCGCGACGCAGGCGATCCACCCGGCCACCATCAGGGCGAGCTGCTGCGGCATCTCGCCCAGGTTCAGCAGGCGCAGCGCCGGGTCGGGCACCCGCTGCAGCAGCTTGAGCGAACCGTCGGAGCCGACTCGAGCGGTCGCGTCGCCGAGCGCGTGGTTGCTCCAGCGGTCGAACAGTTGAGCGATGTAGGCCTGCGGGTCGAAACCGCTGGGCAAGTCGATGCTGGGCAGGTATTCGACGTTCAGCAACTCGGTGACGCATTCGCGCACGAAGTCCTGGCCGAAGCTGGCCGGAATGGTGTCGGCGCCCGAAAGGCCGCCGAGGTAGGCGATCAGCGAGTGCGAGCCGTTGAGCAGCCGCAGCTTGACCAGTTCGTACGCCTCGACCTCGTCGGAGAAGATCGCTCCCCCCTCTTCCCAGGCCGGACGTCCGGCGGCGAACTTGTCCTCGATCACCCACATGCTGAACCGTTCGGCGGGCACCGGGATGGCGTCAGTGACCCCGAGCAGCTCCCGTACCCGGGCCCGTGTGGCGTCGGTGGTGCCGGGCACGATGCGATCGACCATCGCGTTGGGAAACGTGACGGACGCCTCGAACCAGTCGTGAAAGCCGTCCGGCGTGGCGGTCGCCTGCAAGTACTGGGTGACCATCTTCTGCGCCGTGTGGCCGGCCGAGACCAGGTTGTCGCACGACAGGATGGTCAGCGGTCCCCCGTCGCCCTGGTAGCGCCTGATCAGGGCCCCGGCGAGCTGGCCGATGCTGGTGCGCGGGGCGGCGGGGTTGGCCAGGTCGGCGCTGACCAGATCGCCGTCCACGTCGAGGTCGCCGGTCACCGCGTTGCGGCAGTAGCCGTTCTCCGAAATGGTCATGGTGACGATCTTGATCTCGGGGCTGGCGATGCGGGCCATCAGTTCGGCGGTCTGTTCCGATGCCACCAGGGTTTCGCGGTGCACGTCCATCACGTCGACCCGCTCGCCGGCGCTGCTGAGTTCGAGGATCGAGTAGAGAAAGCCCTGGCCGGCCAGCGAATCGACCACCCGGCGCGAACGGTTGGCGACGGCGACGATTCCCCAGTCACCACCCTGCGCGGCCATGGCCTTCGCGGTGTAGACCGCGGCGTGGGCGCGGTGGAAGTTGCCGATACCGAGGTGCAGCATGCCCGGGGTGGGCGGGGCGCTGACGCCCAGCACGGCACCGTCGTACGTGGCCTTCGAGAGGGCTTGGGTCATCGTCGATCACCAATCTGTGAGGGTTCCGTCGCGTCGTCGCGCGACGGGCAGGTAGGCCGCTTCGTAGTCTTCCGCACGGTGCAGGTCCTCGGTGAGGGTTACGCCCAGACCGGGCTCGTCGCCGGGCTGCAGGTGGCCGTCCTCGACGCGCCAGGCGTGCGGAAACGCCTCGTGCACGAGATCGGGGTAGCCCATGTACTCCTGAATGGCGAAGTTGTGCGTGGCCACACCCAGGTGAATGGACGCCGCGAGCGAGATCGGTGACACGTCGGAGGGCCCGTGCGGCGCCGCCTGCACGCCGTGCACCTCGGCCAGGGCGAAGATCTTGCGAATGTGGCTGATGCCGCCGGCGTGCACGACCGCGGCACGAATGTAGTCGATCAGCCGGTTCTCGATCAGGTACTGGCAGTCCCAGATAGTGTTGAACACCTCGCCGATGGCCAGCGGCGTGGTGGTGTGCTGACGCACCAGCCGCAGCGCCTCCTGGTCTTCGGCCGGGGTGACGTCCTCCAGCCAGTACAGGCCGACCGGCTCCAGCGCCTTGCCGAGCCGGGCGGCCTGAATCGGGGTGAGCCGGTGGTGGGCGTCGTGCAGCAGATTGACGCCGGGGCCGACCTGCTCGCGGACGCCCTCGATCACCCCGGGCACGTAGCGCAGATACGCCTCGGCGTCCCAGGTCTCCTCGGCCGGACGGGCGGAGCGTCCCGCGGGCTCGTAGACCGGACCGTCCTTGGTGACCCCGTACACGACGTCGAGTTCGGGCACGCCGGTCTGCACCCGGATGTTGCTGAAGCCGGCCTCGCGATGGGCGTCCACCTGGTCGAGCAGGGCAGGCAGGTCCCAGCCGAAGGCGTGCCGGTAGGTGGCCAACCGGTCGCGGACGCGTCCGCCGAACAGCTGGTAGAGCGGCTGGCCGGTGCGCTTGCCGAGAATGTCCCACAGGGCGATATCGACCGCGCCGATGGCGGCCATGCCGATCGGGCCGCGGCGCCAGTACACGCCCCGGTACAGGTATTGCCAGGTGTCTTCGATGCGGCCCGGGTCGCGGCCGATCAGCAGCGGCCCGACGTGGTCGCGCAGGTAGGCGGCCACGGACAGTTCGCGTCCGTTCACGGTGGCGTCACCGAGGCCGACGATGCCGTCGCGGGTGGTCAGCCGCAGCGTCACGTAGTTGCGCGACGGGCTGCTGACGAGCACTTCGACCTTCTCGATGACGTCCATCGGCTCAGCGATCCACGCGCGCGCTGCCGCCGCCGGCCAGCTTCAGCACCTCGGCCCTGGTGGCCATCGTGGTGTCGCCGGGGGTGGTCATGGCCAGGGCGCCGTGCGCGGCGCCGTACTCGACGGCGGTCTGCAGGTCCTCGCCGGCGATCAGCCCGTAGGACAGGCCGGAGGCGAACGAGTCGCCGCCGCCCACCCGGTCGAGGATCTCGAGATGCTTGCGGTCGGCGGCCTGCACCAAACCGGTTTCGGGCGACCAGGCCAGGGCGCTCCAGTCGTTGTCGGACGCGCTGTGCACGGCTCGCAGCGTGGTGGCGATCACCTGAAGGTTGGGGAAGGCCTTGGCCGCGGTCTCGATCATGCGCGAGAAGCCCTCGATCGGCAGCTCGGTGAGGTGCTCGTCGACACCCTCGATCTCGAAGCCGAGGGAGGCGGTGAAGTCCTCTTCGTTGCCGATCATCACGTCGACGTACTGGGCGAGCTCGCGGTTCACCTCTTGCGCGCGCTGCTGGCCGCCGATGCTCTTCCACAGGCTGGGCCGGTAGTTGAGGTCGTAGCTGACGATGGTGCCGCATTTCTTGGCGGCCTTCATGGCGGCCAGCGCGGTGGCGGCGCTGGTCTCGCTCAAGGCGGCGAAAATGCCGCCGGTGTGTAGCCAGCGGACGCCTTGGCTGAAGATCGCCTCGAAGTCGACCTCGTCGGGGCCGAGCTGCGCGATCGCGGTGTGGCCCCGGTCGTTGACGCCCTTGGCGCCGCGCACGCCAAAGCCGCGCTCGGTGAAGTTGAGGCCGTTGCGCACGGTGCGGCCAACGCCGTCCGAGGGGGCCCAGTGGATCAGCGAGGTGTCCACCCCGCCCGCCATGATGAAGCCCTCGATCAGGTGGCCGACCTCGTCGTCCACCAGTGCGGTGATCACACCGGCGCGCTGGCCGAACACCCGGCTCAGGCCGCGCACCACGTTGTACTCGCCGCCGCCCTCCCAGGCGGTGAAGCTGCGGGCGGTGCGAATGCGCAGTTCACCGGGGTCGAGCCGCAGCATCACCTCGCCGAGGGCGAGGGCGTCGTAGCGGCATTCGTCCGCCGGGCGCAGGGTCAGTTGGTTGGGCATCACGTCGTCCTTCGGGGTCAGAGGGCGGCCGCGGCGGCGACCGCTTCGGCGCTCAGGGATTGCACGGTGGCGAAGTCACCGGCGTCGATGGCCTTCGGCGGCACCATCCACGAGCCGCCGACGGCGGGGACGTTGGGCAGACCGAGGTAGTCGCCGAGGTTCGACGTCGAGACGCCGCCCGTGGGAATGAAGCTGGCCCGGCCGAACACCGAGGCGAACGCCTTGAGGGTGCCGGTGCCGCCGTAATTGGCGGCGGGGAAGAACTTGAGCAGCGTCAGCTCGGTGGCCAGGGCGGCCATCACCTCGCTCGGGGTGACGGTGCCGGGCACGATCGGCACGCCGCGCTCGGCGGCGCGGGCCACCGTCTCGGCGCTGAACCCGGGGCTGACCAGGAACTTCGCGCCGGCGTCCACGGCCAGGTCGACCTGCGCGGGGGTGAGCACGGTGCCGGCGCCGACCAGCAGGTCGGGGTTCTTCGCCATGGTGGCGATCGCCTCGGGGGCGGCGGGGGTGCGCAGGGTGACCTCGGCGACGGGCAGGTTACCGGCGACCAGCGCGTCCGCCAGACCGGCGGCGCGGGCGGCGTCGTTCACCACCACCACGGGCACGATGCGGCTGGCGAGTATCTGGGCGATCAGGTCAGACATCCACGACTCCTGGCTGTTTTGTTCATTGAAACGCTCGGTTCGTTGTTTGAAACGATTGTGGCACATACGTGTCTAGAGTCGCAAGCATCTTTCGCACAATGAATCCGATCGTTGCATTCAGTGAAACGACCAGGCATCATCGCGGTATGACCGAAGGACCACGCGTCGAAGCGATCGATCGCGCATTGAGCCTGCTCACCGCCCTGTCGCAGGCCGGCCCCAAGGGTGCACCGCTCACCGAACTGGCTGTCGCGACCGGGGTGAACAAGTCCACCGCGTACCGCGCGCTGTCGACCATGCGCGCCCACGGCTTTGTCACCCAGTCAGCGTCGACCGGCGACTACCGGTTGGGCGCGGCGGCAATGGCGCTCGGCCAGCAGTTCCTCACCCCGCAGAGCCTGGCTCAGTCGCTGCACCCGGCGCTGATCGCGCTGTCGCACGAGGCCGACGAGTTGGTGCACCTGGGCGTGCTGATCGGCGACCAGGTGATGTACGTCGACAAGGTGGAACCCGAGCGGGCGATCCGGGTGTGGTCGCAGGTCGGCCAGCGCACGTCGGCGGCATCGTCGGCAATGGGCCGGGCGCTGCTGGCCTTTCGTGACGTGCCCGACGACCAGTTGGCCGCCTACCTGCACAACAGCACGGTCACCCTGCCGCAGTTGATCGCGGCCGTGCACGCCACCCGCGAACGCGGCTACTCCACTGAGTTGGAAGAGACCGAACCCGGTGTGGCCTGCCTGGGCACCGCGGTGATGCAGGGCCCCAGCCCGGTGGCGGCTTTGTCGATCACGATGCCCGCCGAGCGGCTGACGACGGCGCGCCAGCAGGCACTGTCGAACCTGATTCGCGAGGTGTTGCCGCCGCTGCTGCCCGAGGGTTTGAGCCTGCCCGTCCAGTGATCAGCGGGCCGGGCTCGCGGGGTTGACGGGTAAAGGGGACGGTTTCGATTACCCACCAGAAGCCCTCGTGGGTGGGTAATCGGAACCGTCCCCAATACCTGCCGCTCAGGACTTCTTGCGCAGCTTCACGATCAACGCGTCGCGATGAACGACTTCGCGGTCGAACTCGGGGCCGCGCTCTTCGACGAGCTGGTGTGTGCTCTTGCCCAGCAGTTCAGGCAGGTCGCCGGCGTCGTAGTTGACGATGCCGCGGGCGATCACGGCACCGGCCAGGTCGAGCAGCCGCACCGGCTCGCCGGCCAAGAACTCGCCGTGCACGGCGGTGATGCCGGCCGGCAGCAAGGACGCCTTGCGCTCGAGCACCGCCCGCACCGCCCCGTCGTCGAGCACCAGGTCGCCCTTGGCCTGCGACGCGTAGGCCAGCCACATCAGCCGACGCGCCCGCTTCTTGCCGGTGGGGTGAAACAGCGTGCCGACCGCTCCCCCGCTGACGGCCGCCGCGTGGTCGTTGAATGACGCCAGCACCACCGAGATACCAGCCGCGGTGGCGATCCGCGCCGCCTGCAGCTTGGTGGCCATGCCGCCGGTGCCCACCTGCGAGCCGATCCGTGAGGTGTCGACGTCGAGATCGTCCACGTCGGCCACTTCAGTGATCTTCACCGCCTCTGGATCGGACGGGTGCCGCGTGTACAGCGCGTCCACGTCCGACAGCAGCACCAGCGCGTCGGCCTGCACCAGGTGCGCCACCAGGGCGGCCAGCCGATCGTTGTCGCCGAAGCGAATCTCGTGCGTGGCCACGGTGTCGTTCTCGTTCACCACCGGCACCGCCCCCAACTGCATCAGCCGGGTGAACGTGCGCAGTGCATTGCGGTAGCCGGCCTGCCGGGTCAGGTCGTCGACGGTGAGCAGCACCTGCCCCACCACGATGTCGTGCCGGGCGAACAGCGCGTCGTAGCGCTCGATCAACAATCCCTGCCCCACCGAGGCCGCCGCCTGCTGGCTGGCCAGGTCGCGCGGACGATGCTTCATGCCCAACGCCGGCATGCCCGCCGCCACCGCCCCGGACGACACCAGCACCACGTCTTTACCGGCCCGCCGTAGCGCCGCCAGGCTGTCGACCAGGCTCTGCAGCCGGTCACCGTCGAGACCGCGTCGTCCGGTGAGCGACGACGAGCCGACCTTCACCACGATGCGCTGCGCGTCCGCAAGTTGAGGACGGTCAGTCATCTTCGCCTTCCTCCGAAGCGCCCTTGTCGGCCGAGTACCCCTCCGACGCCATACGGGTGAGCCGCTCGGCCTCTTTGGCGGCGTGGTACTCGGCGTCGAGCTTGCGGCGACGCTTCACCGACTCGCGCTCGTCGAACAGCCGCTGGTCTTCGCCTCGGCGCGACAGCAGCTCGGCACCGATCTCGACTTGCGGGGCGAAGTCGAACACCACCGGGTGCTCCCCCTCGCCGATCGCCACCGCGTCGCCCGCGCGGGCACCCTCGGCCAGCAGAGCGTCTTCGATGCCCAGCCGGGCGAACCGGTCGGCCAGGTAGCCCACCGCCTCGCCGTTGTTGAAGTCGGTCTGCCGCACCCAGCGTTCGGGCTTGTCACCGCGCACCCGCCAGACGAAACCGCCCTCACCGTCGCCCTGCTTGCGAATCGTGAACTCGGGACCGCCGGCCACCGGTGCGGGACGAATCACGATGCGCGCCGGCTCGGGCTTGGGCGCCTCCGCACGCCGCCGGGCCACCTCGTCAGCCATCGCGAACGTCAGGGCGCGCAGGCCTTCACCGGTCTTGGTCGACACCAAGAAGGTGGGCAGCCCGCGCGCCTCCAACTCGGGCCGGACGATGTCGGCCAGCTCGGCCGCATCGGTGACGTCCACCTTGTTGAGGGCCACCATGCGCGGCCGGTCCTCCAATCCGCCGTGCGCCGCGAGCTCGGCCTCGATGATGTCGAGGTCGGTCAGCGGGTCGCGGCCGGGCTCGTAGGTGGCGCAGTCGATCACGTGCACGATCGCCAGGCAGCGCTCGATGTGCCGCAGAAAGTCGTGCCCCAGGCCCCGTCCCTCGGACGCCCCCTCGATCAGCCCCGGCACGTCGGCCACGGTGAACGTGACGTCGCCCGCCACCACGACGCCCAGGTTGGGCACCAGGGTGGTGAACGGGTAGTCGGCGATCTTCGGACGGGCTCGGCTGATCGCCGCGATCAGCGAAGACTTGCCCGCGCTGGGAAAGCCGACCAGCCCGACGTCGGCCAGCACCTTGAGTTCGAGCGTGACGCGACGCGCCTCGCCCTCTTCGCCGAGCAGCGCGAAGCCGGGTGCCTTGCGGGTGGACGACGCCAGCGCGGCGTTGCCCAAACCGCCACGACCGCCGGCGGCGACCACCACTTCGGCCTCGGCGCCGACCAGGTCGGCCAGGGTCTCGCCGGTGTCGGCGTCGCGCACCACGGTGCCGTCGGGCACCGCCAGCACCACGTCGTCGCCGTTGGCGCCGTTGGCGTGATCGCCCTTGCCGGGTTGTCCGTTCTGGGCCCGGCGCTGGGACTGCCGGTGGTACTCGACCAGGGTGGTCAACCCCGGCTCGACGCGGAGGATCACCGATCCTCCGTTGCCGCCGTTGCCGCCGTCGGGGCCGCCCAGCGGCTTGAACTTCTCCCGGTGGATGGACGCGCAGCCGTGCCCACCGTTGCCGCCGGCGACCGTCAGGGTCGCAGCGTCGACGAAGGACGGAATGGCCATGGTTCAACTCCGGGGAACTCGCGGGTGACGAAAGGTACGCCTCTCATCGTCCCACAGCGTCCGGCGGGGCCGCATACCGCGTCGGTCGTCAGGACGCCGGCGGCGCCCACTTGGCGTGGACCGGGGGCGGAGCGTTGCCCTGCGCGTCGGGTGGCGCCGTACCCGGCCGTTCCCAGCCGCTGCCGCCGGGCGGGGCGTGCGTCCCGGACGCCAGGTCGGGCGGCAGCAGGCTGCCCGGGGTGGGGCCCCCCGGCGGACCGACGGGCGCCGCGGGCGCGGGCGCCGCGTGCTCGGGCTGTAGGTCCGGCAGGGCCGCCGTCAGCTGGTGGCGGCGCTGTCGCCAGGCCCACAGCAGCGCGGTGCTCAGCACGCCCAGCCCGAACGCGGCCCCGGTGCCCACCAGTGCCCAGGACGGGCCGGCGTGGTCGAGACCGACGGCCGACAGTCCCATCGGCTCGGCCAGCTGATCGACGTCGGTGAAACGGACCGTGTTGCCCTCGACGATGCCTGTGCTCTTCTGCACCTGACCGGGGAACTCGACGGTGACGGCCAGGTCGTCGATGCCCACCGAGGCCGCCGTGAACCTGCTGGTGGTGACCACGCCGAGCGGGTTGAACGACACCTCGATGCGCTCGCCGAGGTGCGACACGCTCACGCCCCAGCGGCGCAACTCCTCCTTGTGCACCGTGCCCTGCAGCAGGCAGAGCCGTTGGCTGCCGCGCCACAGACGGCGTTCTTCGGTCCGAACCGTCTCGCCGAACTGCCAGTAGCACAGTTCATTGCCGTCGACGACCGCCCGCAGATCGAGGTCGACGTAGTCGTCGGCCCTGAGCGTGGCCGTGCCGGTGACGTCGCAGCCGGCCAGCGACGCGGCTGCGACCAGGCCGAGAATCATCCCCAGCAGGCGCCTGAGCCGAGGCCGCATCCACCCGGTTTACCACACCGCCCGGATCCTCGGGATCGGCCCGTGGTCGCATTCGGTTCACTCCTCCGGCGCCCACCTGCTCGGGTCGGGGGTCGCGGACGGGCGGGCCGGCTCTGTGGGGGCGGTCTCGTGGGGGCCGTCGCGGCCTCGTGCGGCGCAATGCGCCTGAGGTGGCGCCGCGGTTTCGTCCGGGTCGACGTGGTGTGAGTCGTCCGCTTCTGGCCGGTCGTCGTCGGGCGCGGACTCCGCCGTCCCACCGACCCGGAAGTCGGCGGGCCGCAGCACGAGCGGCACGAGCAGGGTGGCGACGGCGCCGGCGACGGCACCGCCCAGCGCCCACCACACCCACGACGCGGGACCCGCGTGACGCAGCGCCAGCACCCTCACGCCACCGGGCTGCCCGAGGGACGCCGGTCAGCCAGCGTCAACTCCTTGCCTACGACCACCCCCGCGTTGGCCTCGACGATGTCGCCGGCCGTGACGATGACGACGTCGACCGCTTCCACGTCGTTGATGATCGTGGGCGCGCCGGCCGCCGGAACGAGCAGCGGATTGAACGTGGCGACCTGGACCTCGCCCGCCGACGTGACGGAGACGCCGCGGTAACCGAAGACGGTCGGGTCGATCGTGCCCAGATACCGGCAGGACAGCACGACGCCGTCGGCGTCCCTGCCCGCAATCACCGACAGTCCCACCAGGTCGGCGTTGCAGTAGGGCCTGCGCTTGGCGTGCACGGTCAGATCGACGTCGAGGCGGTCGTCGGGTCGCACGACGACCCGGCCCTCGACCCGGCAGCCGGTGAGCCCAACAGCACCAGGGCGAGCAGTGTCAGGGCGAGCCGACGTCGCGTCACCGCCGCACCCTAACCCGCCGCGTCCGGGCAGCGACAGGGGCGGTGCTGGGCGGCGTGCGCGATTCTCATTGGGCGCGAAAGCCCGTGTACAGGGCGGGCGGGCGCGGGTAGACAGCCGGTAGTGACCGGGACCGGTTGCGGCAATCGGTCCCATTCAACGACGAGGAGGTCACAGATGAAGGCCGTGCGCGTCCATGCGTACCATTCCGACCCGACCATCGACGAGATTCCCGAGGCGACGCTGCAGGGGCCGCTCGACGTCATCGTGAAGATCGGCGGTGCCGGCGTCTGCCGCACCGACCTGCACATCATCAACGGTGACTGGGAGGCGGCGCAGCACCCCGACCTGCCCTACGTGATCGGCCATGAGAACGCCGGCTGGGTGCACGCCGTCGGCGAGGGAGTCACCAACCTGAAGGTCGGTGACACCGTCATCCTGCACCCGCAACCGAGTTGCGGCATGTGCCTGGCCTGCCGTGCCGGTCGCGACATGCAATGCGACAGCGCCTTCTTCCCCGGACTGAGCAACAACGACGGCGGTATGGCCGAATACCTGCGGACCACCGCCCGGGCCTGCGTGAAGCTCGACCCGAGCACCGATCCGGCCGATGTCGCCGCCCTGGCGGACGCCGGCATCACCGCCTACCACGCGGTCCGCAAGGCGGCGTCCGGCCTGTTCCCCGGCACCACCGCGGTGGTGCAGGGCGCGGGCGGCCTGGGCCACATCGGTGTCCAGACGCTCAAGGCCATCACCAGCGCGAAGGTGATCGTGGTCGACCGCAGCCCGGCCGCCCTCGAGCTGGCGAAGGAGATCGGGGCCGACGAAACGGTGGTCTCCGATGGCAGCCACATCGACGCGGTGAAGGACCTGACCGGCGGCCGGGGCGCCGACGTGGTCTTCGACTTCGTCGCCGAGCAGGGCGCCGAACTGGACGGCTGGGCGATGACCGCCCCCGCGGGCTACCAGTACATCATCGGCTACGGCGGGCAGTTCGTGGCTCCCACGCTCGACTTCGTGGCCGGCGAGAAGAGCGTGATCGGCAACATCGTCGGCACCTACACCGATCTGGCCGAGCTGATGGTGCTCGCCCAGGCCGGCAAGGTCACCCTGCACACCCAGAAGTACCCGCTGTCCGAGGCCCTGACCGCGCTGGCCGACCTGGACGCCGGCAACGTCCGCGGCCGCGCCATCCTGGTGCCCTGAGGCCCCTGACCCGGCCATCGGAGGCCGGGTGACCGGGTCGGGACGCGCGAAGGGCGGCTCCCGTCGGGGAGCCGCCCTTCGGCATCTGTTCTGGTGCTGTTACTCGGCGTCGAGCGCCACGTTCACGACCTTGCGGCCGCGGCGGGTGCCGAACTCGACCACGCCCGCGCGCAGCGCGAACAGGGTGTCGTCGCCGCCGCGTCCCACGCCCTCACCGGGGTGGAAGTGCGTGCCGCGCTGCCGGACGAGAATCTCGCCGGCGTTGACCTGCTGACCGCCGAACCGCTTGACGCCGAGGCGCTGCGAGTTGGAGTCGCGACCGTTACGAGAGCTGGATGCGCCCTTCTTGTGTGCCATCTGCTGCTACCTCAGCCTTCGATTCCGGTGACCTTGACCTGGGTGTACTTCTGCCGGTGGCCCTGGCGCTTCTTGTACCCGGTCTTGTTCTTGTACTTGAGAATGTGGATCTTCTTGCCCTTGACCTCGCCCAGCACCTCGGCGCTGACCGTCACCTTGGCGAGCTTCTTCGCCTCGGTCGTCACCGACTCGCCGTCGACCACCAGCAGCGGGGTCAGCGACACGCTGGAACCCACCTCGGCGTCGACGACCCGATCGATCTCGACGACATCGCCGACGGCAACCTTGTGCTGGCGTCCGCCACTGCGCACGATCGCGTACACGCCTGACCCACTCTCTTCGAACTTCACGAATGCAGTGCCGGGACGGGCGATCCGGATCTAGCCAGGCCGGCCAACGACAAACCCACGGGCACCGAGGATCAAGAATACGTGGCCAGCGGGAAGAGGGTCAAACTGACGCCCGGGTCACTCGTCTTTTTCGAGCTCAACCACCGACGCTCCCTCGGCCGCACGCTGCACCGCGGCGACGCCGGCCTTGGCTCCGGCCATCGAGGTGTAGGCCTGACCGGTCGCGACGACCTCGCCGTTGCCCGCCTTCAAGCGAAAGCGAAACTTGCCCGACGCGTCTTCGTACACCTCGAATTTGCCAGCCATCAATGTCTCCTCGCTCATGGGACGGTCGTCGTCCGTCAGCCATCGTAGGACCGGCCTCCGACAAGCACCAGAGGACATACCGGCCCCTCGCTCACCAAGCGATTCCGCCGCTTCGCCCGTGCGGCAGTATGGCGTCGTGAGTGATCTCGTACACGTGTTGCGTGCTGACGGTGCCCTGCCGGTCGAACGGTGGCTGCCGCCGTCGGGTACCGGGCCGGGCCTGCTGGTGATTCAAGAGATCTTCGGGGTGAGCGGCTACATCCGGCAGCGCTGCGCCGACTTCGCCGCCGCCGGCTACGTGGTCTACGCGCCCGAGCTGTACTTTCGCCAGGGCAAACTCGAGTTCGACAGCACCAGCGCCAGCTACGTGCAAGAGGGCATCGCCGCCTCGCAGCAACTCGACTGGGACCAGACCGCCGCAGACGTCTCGGCCACGTTGGACGCCCTGCGCACCTCACCCGAGGTGACCGGCGGGGTCGGCATGGTCGGTTACTGCTTCGGCGGGGGCATGGCCTTTCAGGTCGCCGCCCGCAACACGCCCGACGCCCTGGTCTGCTACTACGGCTCAGCCCTGCCCGGCCTGTTGGCGCTGGCGCCGAAGATCACCTGCCCCAGCCAGCACCACTGGGGCCTGGCCGACACGTTCTTTTCCCGCGACGTGGTCGAGACCATCGAGCAGGCGGTCACCGCCACCGGCCACGAGGTCGAGTTCTTCACCTACGAGGGCGCAGGTCACGCGTTCGACAACCCGAACCCGCTGTTCTACGACGAAGCGGCCTCAGAACCGGCCCGCGAACGCACGATGGAGTTTCTGGGCCGGCACCTGCCGGTCGGCTGACGAGATCCCGGCGTCCGCCGGGATGACAGGGTCGCTGGTCGAGCTCGTCGAGATCCCGGCGTCCGCCGGGATGACAGAGGTCGCTGGTCGAGCTCGTCGAGATCCCGGCGTCCGCCCAGAGTCGTTCAGCGCAGGCATCCCGTCCATTCCGGGCTTGCCCCGGAATCTCCGCGCGACCGAGACCCCGGCGTCGCCCGGAATGACAGGGTCGTTGGTCGAGCTCGTCGAAACCCCTCACCAGGATCTCGACGAGCTCGATCAGCGGGTGGTCACCAACCATGCGGCCCCGACGTTCTGTCGTTTCGATCCCGCGGCTCGCGACGATCTCTGCCCCGTGGCTCGCTGAGGTCGCGCAGCCGGTCGGCCACCCAGTCGCGCGCCTGGCCCAACCCGTGACCGATGTCGCCGAAGAGCCCGCCGAGACTGGCGTCGAAACGCTTGAACTCCTCGGTGTACGACGCCGCCGCTGCCGCCGCCTCGTCGGACATGCTGGCCGACGCGTCGTCTTCGCGCCGGGGGTAGTCGCCGGCCAGGATCGCCCCGTACGTCCCCGACTTGACCCAGCGGTCGAGTTCACCGGCTCGCACGACGGCGAACGGGTGGGTCTGGGTTTCGACGATCAGCACGCGCAGCAGCACGTCGCGTACGTCGTCGTTGGCGTGGTACTCGCCCGCCTGTTCCAGAAACGCCTCGGCGTCGAGTTCGTCGATGCGGCCGCCGCTGGCCATCTTCATGTGCGCACGCAGCGCCACCTCGGGTTGTTGCCCGGCCAGCAACCCGGCCCGGTCGCCCGAGAGTTCCGACTTGCGCTGCCATTCGAGCAGCGCCGCGATCACCGCCCGCGCACCCAGCGCCCCGAACGGAATCGCCAGGAACGTCGACGACAGCGCCAGCATCACCCCGAGCAGCGTGCGGTACACCGCGTGCCCGCTCAGCACGTGCCCCAACTCGTGGCCGAGCACGAACCGCAGCTCGTCGTCGTCCATCACGTCGATCAAGCCCGAGTTGAGCACGATGATCGGCTTGTCGAGCCCGATGGCCATCGCGTTGATGGTGGGGTCGGCCCGCACGAACAGTTCGGGCAGAGCGCCGGCGTCCAGGGCGTCACCGGCCTCGCGGTAGAGCCGGTACACGCGGGCGAACTGCCGCTCGTCGGCGCGCACCGCCGAACCCAGCATCAGCATGCGCACGGCCCGTTCGTTGAGAAAGCCCGAGAGCTGCTTGAGAATCAGGTCGAACCCCTGCAACTTGCGCAGCGCCACCAGCGCGCCGCGGTCGGCGGGGTGTTCCCAGGCGCGTGAACTGATCGACGCGAGGCGAATACGTGAGGTGTCACCCATCACCCCAGTGTGCCCTGCCCCACCTACGCCCAAAGGGGTAGGTTTCTGCTACACCGCTGATTGGTGAGCAGCATTGATGCGCTGCGCAGGTATCAGAAGCCTTGGGGTTGGCTCCTGAGCGATGTGGGAACAGGGACAGTGATGGCTGCATCTGATGTGGCAGGTCGCTCGGACGCGGCGGAAACCTCCGTCTGGGTACGGGCAGCGTCCTGCTTCGCGCGTTGGCAGGGCGGCGAGTCGGCCGCCCTCGACGAGTTGGTCAAACTGATGACCCCCGTGCTGTGGCACACGGTGCGGGCGTACGGGTTGAGCCAGGCAGCGGCAGAGGACGCCGTGCAGAACACCTGGCTGGCGTTGGTACGCAGCGGCCATCAGGTCAGCGAGGCGGCCGCGATCGGCGGATGGTTGCTGACCACCGCCCGGCGCACCGCGTGGCGGGCCAAGTCGAGCGACGCCAAGACGCTGGCCGTTGACGACGTGCAGTTGGCCGCCGGCCTGCCGACGTCCAAGGCGGCAGAAACCAGTGCCCTGGAGGAACTGGGCAGCTCCATCTTGTGGGAGCACGTGCAGACCCTTGACGAGCGGTGCCAGCGGTTGCTGCGCATCGTGGCGTTCGACGACCGTCCCGACTATGCGGGGCTCGCCAAGGACTTGAACATGCCCGTGGGCAGCATCGGCCCCACCCGACGCCGCTGCCTCGACAAACTGCGCAGCTCGCTCGAGAAAGGTGGCCAGCTATGAATGGCTTCGACCGTGACCCCATGTTGGACGCCCTGAAGCGGACGTTCGAAGAACTTGACCCGGTACCCAGCGGGCTGACCGAGAAGATTCTGGTGGCCGTGGCCCTGGAAGACCTGGAGCTGGAGTACGAGCTGCTCACGATGGTGCATCGCTCGCAGCAGCTCGCCGGCGTGCGCAGCGGCGACGACCAGAAGCTCGTGCTCGAGTTCACCGCGTCGGGCGTCACCGTGATGCTACGGGTCAGCCCCATCGACGACGGGCACCGCCGCATCGACGGCTGGGTGGTGCGTGCCGCCGACGCCAAAGACGCCGCCGCCGAACTCACGGCCTCGCTGTGGCAAGAACACGGCACCGCGACCTCGCCGGTCGGCAGCCACGGCCGGTTCGAGTTCGCCAACGTGCCCTCAGGCCTGACCAGGCTCGACCTGGTCGCCGCCGGCAGCGACCCCGCCTTTCGCACCACCCTGTTCGAGATCTGAGTTCACTGCTACCCCCGAGGACACCGACTGATGAGCGATTACGAGACGCCCGAACAAGACAAGCCCGCCACGGCACCCCGCCAGCCTCGCGACCGGATGGACCGCGATCCAGTGGTTCCGCCCCGATCAATGATCGAACCGCTGTCCGGACGGGTGTTGGATCCCGGCAGCGCGATGCAAGTTGATGGCATCACCCCGCGCCCGACGGTCTACGTGGGCAATCGCCTGATTGTCGCTCTCGATCGGTTGGACGAGGTGCTACCCATTCTGAGCAAGGCCGGCGAACTCAAGGGTTGGCGGGTCACAGTCGACGAGAAGTTCCAGTCCCCGCGCGTACGAGTACCCAACCCTGAGCGCCCGGACGAGCGTGTCGAACTCGGGTTGGCTCGACTCCTTTTGGAGGTGATTCCCGGTGTTGCAGCCTCCGCACCGGACGCCTGGGTGTTGCTGCAGCTGGCGCGAGCCGAAACTGGAGTTCACGCACTCGTGGGAGTGGGTCTGGACCACCTGCTCATGACGTCACCGATCTGGGAACCGCATCCCATCTGGGAACCACACCCGATCTGGGAACCACACCCCATTTGGGAACCGCACGACGCTCCGTCAAGCTACGCGCGGCAAGGGTCCGGCGGCCGCCAGCCGATCAGCTACATCGGAGAGCCTCCCTGCCGACACAAGAAGGTCGCCGTCCGACCCCATGTCGCCATCATGGACACGGGGGTGGGCACCCACCCTTGGTTGACCAATGTGGTCACAGAGGACACGCCGAGCCTGACGCCCCTTGACCCCAACACTGACCCCGAGACCTGGGGCGATCTGTCGGGGCCGTTGGACGGCGAACTCGATACGAACTCCGGTCACGGCACCTTCATCGCGGGTCTGATTCATCAAGCCTGCCCCGACGCCGACATCTACTCGTGGCGCATCGTGGACTCCGAAGGTCCAGCGGCCGAGACACGCGTGATCGCAGCCTTGATCGGTGTGGTTGAGCTTGTTCGCAAGTACTACGACCGCGAGGAAGGGGGGCTGCGTATCGACGTTTTGAGCCTGTCGTTGGGCTTCTTCCACGAGTCTGCAGACGACACGTTGACCGAGTACCTGGTCGGCGGACTACTCGGAGCTCTGGGTGTGATGGGAACGACCGTCGTCTGCGCCGCGGGCAACGAGTCGACCGCCCGGCCACAGTATCCGGCAGCGCTCGGCCCCTGGCGCCCAAGCGAGGGTGGCTCTGAGAATGTCGTCCGCTTCAGGCTTCCGATCGTTTCAGTCGGCGCACTCAATCCGAACAGCACCGAAGCCTTGTTCAGCAACACGGGGCCTTGGGTCCGCGCGTGGGCGTCCGGTGCCTCCGTGATGAGCACCCTTCCAGCCTTCCAAGGCGGCTATCTGCCTGCCGCGCGCCTGGAGTACGACGGGCACATTCGCGAGAACATCGATCCGGACGACTTCACTGGGCAGTTCGCTGTGTGGAGCGGTACATCGTTTGCGGCGCCCGTGGTTGCTGGCCGGATCGCAGCGAAACTGATGGCGACGATGCCGAGCGACGAAGAGCAACACCGCTCCACGGTTCACGCACGCTCCTGGGATGCGATATCGCAGGTCTCGGACATCGTGGCACCATAACTGGATGCTGACCGCCTTGGAGCTGCATGAACGCGCCAAGGACGCCAGCCGTGCGTGGCACTTTCGTCCTGCACGTCGCCTGTTGTTGAAGGCTCTGGAGCGGGCTGAGGATTCCGGCACCCGAGCAGCGGTGGAAGGCACGCTGGGCCTTGTCGAAGCAGAGCTGGGCGACCGGCGCGCAGGCCTGCGCTTGATCGATTCCGCCCTGGCCCATGAAGAGGGCATGCAGCCATCGGAGGTTGGCAAGCTGTATGCGCAGCGCGCACTCATTCACACGCGCCTCGGCAACACTCAACAGGCCCTCACGGACTTCGGCGTCGCGATACCCGCACTCGTTGACGACCAGGAAGAGTGCGGCCGCGCTCGAATGAATCGAGGCAATCTCTTCCTTCATCAAGGGGCCATCACCGCCGCGATCCACGATTTTGAGCAGTCTGTGGCGGCGTTCGATGCGGCAGCACAGGTCAACGCGTCTGCGAAGGTGACCCACAACCTCGGCTACGCACTGATGATGTCTGGTCAGCTCGCCCGCGGACTGAGCTTGATGGATCGGGTGGCGCCCCAGTTGCGAGAAATGTCGGTCGAGCTCGCCGCCATCTCAGACCAGGATCGGGGGGAAGCTCTTCTGCTTGCGGGAATGCACGAGGTGGCCAGGCGGAACCTCCAGGGAGCAGCCGACTTGTTCGGACGACGCCGATGGCCGCGTGCCCAGGCCGAAGCCGAATTGGTGCTGGCGCGCACATGGGTCGTGGACGCGCCACGGATCGCGATCACGATGGCAAGGCGGGCCGGGCGTCGATTCGCAAAGACAGGCGCCTCGGCCCGCGTCCTTCAGTGCGAAGCAGTTGAAGTCGCCGGTCGCATCGAACTGGGCAGAGAATCCCCGCAGTCAGCGTCACGCATCGCCGCAGGGTTGGCCCGACAGGGACTGCGCCGCGATGCGACCTGGATGCGCGTCTACGCCGCAAAGGCCGCGCTCGGCACGCGAAGATCCACCGCTGTGGTGCGCCTTCCCGCGTCGACCGACCTCAGCACGCGTTTGCTCGCCTACGAGGTACGTGCCCAAGCCAAGGAGCGACCCCGCGACGCACTCAGGGTGCTGCGCGCAGGGCTCGACGAGTTGCACCAGTGGCAGGCCACCTTCGGCAGTTTGGACTTGCAGACGGCCACAGTCAGCCACGGCGAACGACTCGCTGAGCGGGGCCTTGCGCTCGCCGTTGACGATGGCAGTCCACGTTTGGTGTACGAGTGGGTGGAGTGGCTCGACGCCGTCTCGGGTCGAATCGTTCCCGTGCGTCCACCCGCTGACCCCGAGGCGGCAGCCGACCTGACGGAACTACGGGTGTTGAGCCAACGCCGCCCCGAACCCGGCACGCCCGACGCGCAACGTCAGCACGAACTCGTCGATCAGGTACGCCGACGGTCGTGGCGCGACGCAGGGTCGGCGGCCATTCGCGGAATCGTTTCACTTGGTGATCTGCAGCACGAACTGGCTGCCACACATGCCGAGTTGCAGGCACCGCTGACCGCCGGCGGATCAGCCTGGATGCTGTTGATCGGCCCGCGCCGGCAACAGTTGGTGAGACTGGGGCCCGAAGCGGAGTTTCGTCAAGCGATCTCGGGCCTGCCGGCCGATCTCGACATGGCCGCGGCCGACCTACCGCCCATGGTCGCCGAAAGCGTCGCGGCAGGCTTGCGCCAACGGTTGGCCGAGCTCGACGCCCTGCTTTTCGGGCCGCTCGGCGATCGCCCGAAGTCGAGACGAGTCGTGATCAACCCCACCGGGTTGTTCTCAGGCCTCCCCTGGTCACTTCTGCCCAGCCTGCATGGCCGAGCCATCACCATTCCCCGCAGCGCGTCCGAGTGGGTGGCCAAACGCAGGCAGACGCACGAGTTCGCGAACGCCGCGTTTGTGGCGGGCCCACGACTCCCGCGCGGGGCCCACGAGGTGGGCGCGTCCGCCGCCCACTGGCCCGGGGCTCAGCAACTCATCGGCCCCGACGCCACCGCCGACGCCGTCGGATCGGTGGCGGGCACAGTCGATCTGCTGCACCTGGCCGCGCACGGCCATCACGTGTCGGACAACCCGTTGTTCAGCAACCTCGAACTCGTGGACGGCCCGTGGTTCGGCTACGACCTCGACCAACTGCCACAGGTGCCCGAGACCGTGATTCTGTCGGCCTGCGAGCTGGGTGCGACGACGATCAGGCGCGGCGACGAGCTGCTGGGCCTGACGACCGCCTGGCTGCACGCCGGGGCGCGGTGCGTCATCGCGTCACCGGCGTCGGTGTCTGACGAGGTGGCTGCCGCGATCCTGCCCGACATGCACGCCGAACTCGCGAAGGGCAGCCCGCCGGCCGATGCGCTGGCCGCAGCGACGGCCAGGCATCCAGAGCTTCTGTCGACCTTCCAGTGCTACGGGGCCGGCTGGTAGCGGGCCGACGAGGTCCCCGCGTTCGCCGGGATGACGAATCCGCCGTCACTCCGACCGACGCCGGAATCTTCACCGCTCGGCGATCACACCCTTAGGAAATCCGCCACCGACGTCACGATCGAGTCTCGGACATCCGCCCGTCGGCTGAACGAATGCGTGCCTGGCACCCCGATGACCAGCGGTTGCGCGCCCCCGGCGGCCATGGCCGCATCACGGACGTCTTTGGGCGAGCCGAACGGATCGCTCTCGCCCTGCACCACCAGCACCGGGCCACTGACGCCAGCCAACTCACCGATGCGTGAGACGTCAGGGCGACCCGGCGGATGCAGCGGAAACGACAGGCACACCACCCCCGCCTGACGGTCGTCGAAGTTGCGGCAGGCACCCCGAGCGCCGGCGGAGCGTCCGCCGACCCACAACGGCAGACCGGCATACCGGGTCGTGACCGCGTCAAGCGCCGGGCGCCACCCCTGATCGACCCGCTCGGGCAGCGCCACGGTCTTGCGACCCGCGACTCGCCAGGGCTGTTCGTGCCGAATCACGATGACGTCCTTACCCGGCAACGCGGACGCCAGCGCCAGCAGGTCGAACGCCTCGATGCCGCCGCCCGCGCCGTGGCCCAGCAGCAGCACCGCGCGCGGATCGTCCGCCGCCGAGACGGTGAGCCGACAGGGGCCCAGCGGGGTTTCGACCAGCAAATCCGTCATGCGCCGATTGTGACAGCCGAACCTTGTGGGCCACCTGTCACTATGGAGGGCATGGACCTCACCTGGATTCTGCTCGGGGTTGCTGTGCTGGCGCTGCTGGTCTGGGCCTGGCGGGCGCAGCGGCGCAAGTTCGCCGACGAGTACTTCGCGGGCGTCACCCCCGGCCTCACCCCGGTGGGAGCCCAGACCGAACAACGCGTTCCTGTGCCGGGCGGCGCCGAGTACACCGGTGAGGTCGCCGTGGCCTTCAACCCGCCCAAGGGTGTTCGGCCCGGCCTCGCCGGCACCGTGGTCGACGGCAAGCCTGAGACCCGTGACGTGATCGCCACCATCGTCGACCTGGCCGCGCGCGGGCATTTGAGCATCGTGGTGGTCGAGAATCCGCGCAGCCGCACCGGCAAAGACTGGGAGTTGCGCAAGGCCGACAAGCCGACGGCCGATCGGGCCGACCCGATGGAGGCCCAACTGCTGCGCGACCTGTTCGTGGGCGGGCCTGACGTGCGACTGTCTGAGTTGCGGCGCCTGGGCAACCCCGCGGTGGGCGACTACCAGTACGCCCTGGCCAACGCCTCGTACGAGGGCGGCTGGTTTCGCCACGTGACCGGCATGCACCCGGTGCGCATCGTGTGGATCGTCGCCGCCCTGATGCTGCTGGCGGGTTTCGGCATGGGCGTGCCGGCGCTGCTGGCCGGCGGAGCCGTCGCGGCACTGGGCGGCGTGGTGATCGGCTCGCAGGGCATGCAACGCCCCGTGCGCACCGCCGAGGGCACGGCTCTGCGCGTTCAGACCCTGGGCTTCAAGCGGTATCTCGAGACGGCCGAGAAGGAGCAGTTCAGCTACGAAGAGGCGTCCGAGATCTTCAGCAAGTACCTGCCCTGGGCGATCGTGCTGGGCGTGGCCGCGCACTGGGTGAAGGTGTTCGGCGACCTGGCGGCCGCCGCCCGAGCCGACGGCTACGAAGACGACATGGACCTGCTCTGGCTCGGCGTGGTCGGCTGGGGTGTGCACGACGCCATGTTCAGCCTGGCCATGTTCTCTGCCATGGACGGCTTCGGCGACATGGGCGGCATGGGCGACGCGTTCGGCGACCCGGGGTCGATGTTCGACAGCGGAGCGATCGACGGACTGGGCGCCGACGCGGGTGGTTCGTTCGGCGACTTCGGCGGCTTCGGCGGCGGCGACGGCGGTGGCTTCGGCGGCGGCGACGGCGGTGGCGGTGGCGGTGGCGAATGAGCCGCTACTGAACGCCTTCGTCATCCCGGCGAACGCCGGGATCTCGTTCGCGATGGGCACTCAACGCACGTTGGGCGAAAGAACCATGCGAGATCACGTCCGATTTACCGGGTCAGACGCCTCCGCAGGCGTGATCGCCCCTCAAATCGGACGTAGTCGCGCGGCCAATAGAAGAGATCCCGGCGTTCGCCGGGATGACGGTGGATGTGGGCCGTCAGACTCGACCAGCGGTGGTTGAGCCTGTCGAGCACAGCGTCTTCCCGGACGTGATCCGGGATCTCACCCTTCGTCGGCCGCACCAGAGATCCCGGCGTTCGCCGGGATGACGGTGTTGGGTTCGCCGGGATGACTGTGATGGGTTCGCCAGGATCCCTTCCCCAACCGAGTGCTCCCCCGCTGCCGTCGCTCGATCTGACATGCTGGCCTCACCGCACGGCATGGAGGCTCGATGGATTTCCACAACCTGTACGCGCACGGCTTCGCGCGGGTGGCTGGCGTCACCATGCCGATCACGATGGTGCAACCCTCGGTCAACGCCGAGGCGGTACTCGCCCAGGCCCGTGAACTGGCCGCCGACGGCGTCGCGCTGGCCGTGTTTCCCGAACTCTGCTTGACCGGATACTCCATCGAAGACCTGCTGCTGCAAGACCCCCTGTTGAACGCCGCCGACGAAGCGGTGGGCCAGGTCGCCGACGGCGCCGCCGACCTAGACACTGTGCTGGTGATCGGCGCCCCGCTGCGCAGCCTGCACCGCATCTACAACTGCGCGATCGTGATTCACCGCGGCGAGATTCTGGGCGTTGTGCCCAAGTCGTACCTGCCCACCTACCGTGAGTTCTACGAGCGCCGGCAGATCGCGCCGGGCGACGACGTCACCGGCGAGATCAGGGTGGCCGGGGTCGACGTGCCGTTCGGCCCCGACCTGCTGTTCGCAGCCGACGATCTGCCCGACTTCGTGTTGCACGTCGAGATCTGCGAAGACATGTGGGTGCCGATTCCGCCCAGCGCCGAGGCCGCACTGGCCGGCGCGACCGTGCTGGCGAACCTGTCGGGTTCGCCGATCACCGTGGCCAAGGCGGTCGATCGGCACCTGTTGTGTGCGTCGGGGTCGTCGCGCTGCCTGGCCGCCTACGTGTACGCCGCCGCCGGCGAGGGCGAATCGTCCACCGACCTGTCGTGGGACGGCCAAACGATGATCTACGAGAACGGCACCCTACTGGCCGAGTCGGAGCGGTTCCCCAGCGGCCCGCGAGCGTCGGTGGCCGACGTCCATCTGGCCCGGCTGGCGCAAGAGCGCTACCGGCAGGGCACGTTCGACGACAACCGGCGCACCCACGCCGAGCGGTTGGACGGCTTTCGCACCGTCACCTTCACGCTCAACCCGCCCTCGGGCGACCTGGGGTTGAAGCGCGACGTGCCGCGGTTCCCCTTCGTGCCGGCCGACCCCGACACCTTGGCGCAAGACTGCTACGAGGCCTACAGCATTCAGGTCAGCGCCCTTGAGCAGAGGCTGCGGGCGATCGGCCAGCCCAAGATCGTGATCGGTGTTTCGGGCGGCCTCGACAGCACCCATGCGCTGATCGTGGCGGCCAAGGCGATGGACCGGCTGGGCCGGCCGCGCACCGACATTCTGGCGTTCACCATGCCGGGCTTCGCGACGTCGGACTACACCAAGAACAACGCCACCCGGCTGGCCGAATCACTGGGCGTCACGTTCGCCACCCTCGATATCACCGGCACCGCGCGCACCATGCTGGCCGAAATGGATCACCCGTTCGCCGACGGCGAGCCCGTCTACGACGTGACCTTCGAGAACGTGCAGGCCGGGCTGCGCACCGACTACCTGTTCAGGCTGGCCAACCAGCGCGGCGGCATCGTGCTGGGCACCGGCGACCTGTCGGAGTTGGCGCTGGGCTGGTGCACCTACGGGGTCGGCGACCAGATGAGCCACTACAACGTGAACCCGGGCGTGCCCAAGACGCTGATGCAGCACCTGATTCGCTGGGTGATCACCTCGGGCCAGTTCACCCCTGAGGTGAACAAGGTGCTGCAGGCGATTCTCGACACCGAGATCACCCCCGAACTGGTGCCGGTGGGCGAGGGCGAGACGCCGCAGTCGACCGAGGCGTCCATCGGGCCGTACAACCTGCAGGACTTCACCCTGTACCACGTGCTGCGGCACGGCACACCGCCCTCGACGATCGCCTTTCTGGCCGAGCACGCCTGGTCGGACGCCGCGCACGGCGACTGGCCCGAGGGCTACCCCGACGACAAGCGGGTCGCCTACGACCTGGCCACCATCAAGAAGTGGCTGGAGGTGTTCTGCCGGCGGTTCTTCGGCTTCGCGCAGTTCAAGCGCTCGGCGATGCCCAACGGGCCTAAGGTGGTGCGTGGCGGGTCGCTGTCGCCGCGCGGCGACTGGCGCATGCCCTCGGACGTGTCGGCGAAGCTGTGGTTGGACGAGCTGAACCGCAATGTGCCCTAGCCGCACCGAGAGATCCCGGGTCAAGCCCGGGATGACGGTGGTCCCCTCATTCCGGTCCTCCGCGTCACTGCAGCCCTCCGCCCCACTCCAGCACCCCGCGTCATTCCGGCGAACGCCGGAATCTCCACTCGCTGGTCGAGCTTGTCGAGACCGTGCGCGCACATGTCGACCGGCCCGATCAGTCGTGCGGAGACAGCGATGACGCCCGTCGAACCACCGCGGGTCAGCCCGCCGCAACTGCCGCCGCTGATCGCCCTCGACCCCGGCGACGCCTGCGACAACGAGAGCTTCAGCGAAGCTCTGCTGACCTGGTCGGGCGAACAGGCGTCGCTGATCGGCGCCGACATCACCGACTCGCGGCTGGCCCGGCTGCCGTCGGATCATCTGCACGCCCGGCGGCTGCGGCTGGCCGAAGTCGAAGTGACGGACCCTTCGGTGGTCACCCTCAACGCGCCCCGCTCGCACTGGCGCGGCGTGGTGATCGAAGGCGGCAGCATCGGCGTGCTCGACTGCTCCGGGGCGACGTGGCAGAACGTGACCCTGCAGGGCGTCCGCATCGGCTACGCGAACCTACGCGAGGCCAAGCTGAGCGACGTCACGCTGACCGGCTGCCGCATCGGTACCCTCGACCTGGCCGGGGCCACCACCACCCGGGTCGCCGTGCTCGCAAGCCTGGTGGACGACCTCGACGCACGACACCGCACCGGCAATCACCTTGACCTGCGCGGGCTCGACGTGGTGCGGTTGAATCGCCTGGAGGGCGCCGACAGCCTGGTGGGCGCCACCATCACCGATCAGCAGGCGCGGTGGCTCGGCCCCACGCTCGCCGCGTCCCTGCGCATCGGCATCACCGAGGAGGACCCGTGACCGCCCTGATCTTCGACGTCGCCAACGTGATCGTCGACTGGGATCCGATGCGTGCGCTCGCCGGCGCCGTGCCAGACGAAGTGGCGAACGACTTTCTCGCCGCGGAGGTGTTCTGGGAGCTGAACGCCCGCACCGACGCGGGCATGCCGCTGGCCGACGCCGTGGTCGAGATGGACGATCAGGCCCCGCACCTGGTCGACGTCTACCGGGTTTACCTGGAGCGCTTTCCGCTCACCGTCAGCGGCCCGATCGCCGGCACGGCAGAGGTGATCGGTGAGCTACTGGCTGCGGGCGTGCGCTGCTACGGGCTGAGCAACTGGGCCAAGGAGAACTTCAACATCGCCCGCAGGGCCAACCCGGTGATCGACGACCTCGCCGACGTGATCGTCTCGGGCGAGGTGGGGCTGGCCAAACCCGACCCCGAGATCTTTCGCTACGCGCTGGACCGCTTCGACACCCGGGCCGACGAGACCCTGATGATCGACGACACCCAGGGCAACCTGGACTCGGCCGCCGAGGTGGGGCTGGGCACCGTTCTGTTCACCAGCGCCGCGCAGTTGCGCGACGAGCTGGTTCGGTTGCGGCTGCTGTAAGCCAGGTCAGTGGCCGAGCCGCTCAGGGCCGCAGGGGCCGTCCGGCGCGGTCGCGAGGGTGCCCGGTGAGTAGCACGATGCCGTCGATCAGCGGCCACAGACCTCCGAACCCGAAGGTGATCCACGTGACCAGAATCTGGGCGATCGCCATGCCGACGTTGCCGAGGTAGAACCGTCCGATGCCGAGGCCGCCCAGAAAGATCTGCAGCACGCCGGCCACCAACTTGCTCTTGTCTGAGTACGGCACTCCGGTGAGCGGATCGATGCCGTACGGGGCCAGCGCCTGTGGCGCGTACGGATTCGCCTGCGGCAGCGCCATGCCGTAGGCCGGCTGCTGCGGCGGGTACATCGGGTAGTACTGCTGAGGCGGTGGGCCTGGTTGTTGGTAGGGCGAATACTGCTGGCCCGGCAGGGGCTGTTGCGGCTCGGGTTGCGTGGGCGGGTATGGATTCTGGCTCATGATGCTCATTCCTGCGACGTTCGCGCTCAGCTTAGGCGGTGCGCTTCTCGCTGGAGCCGACTGCACGAATCCCGAACCGGGCGCCGTTGACGGCACGCAGCCCTCAGGCTCGACGAACTGGCTGGCGGGCCGGCGGTCTCGACTGAAATCCTGGGTGGGTGACGTTCACCGCCTCTTTGTCGGCCGTGGATCAAGGACGTGCCCAACGGCTGCGGCGCATGAAGGGCATCGCCCTGTCTCTGCTGCTGATTGCGGCGATCGTCTACCTCGCCACCCTGCGCGTGGCCGATCAGGGTGTGTGGGGGTTCGTCAACGCCGGCGCCGAGGCGGCCATGGTGGGTGCCTTGGCCGACTGGTTCGCGGTCACCGCGCTGTTTCGCCACCCGCTGGGTCTGCCCATTCCGCACACGGCGATCATTCCGACCCGCAAGAACGAGATCGCCCGCAACCTGCAGGACTTCTTCACCGAGAACTCTCTCACCGAAGAGATCGTGCGCGAGCGGATGGCGTCCACCAGGGTCGGGCTGCGGCTGGGCGCGTGGCTGCTGCACGACGCGAACGCAACCAGGGTGGTGGCCGAAGCGTCACGGGTGGCACGGACGGCCCTGGCCCAGGTGGGTGACGACGACGTGAAACACCTGGTGGGCGAGGTGATCGTGCCGCGACTGGCGTCCGAACCGTTGGCCGGGGCTCTGGGTGACCTGCTCGGCGCCGTGGTCGACGACGGCGCGCATCGCGGCCTGGTCGACCTGGTGGTGATCGAGGTGCACGACTGGCTGCGCCGGCACCCCGACGTGTTCAACGGCATCGTGGGCGAGCGGGCGCCGCGCTGGGCACCCGGCTTCGTGAACCGGCGCATCGTGAAGTGGACCTACGACCAGGCCCTGGAATGGTTGTGGGCGATCAGGTCCGAGCGTGAGCACCCCACCCGGGCCGCCCTGGACGACCTGCTGCGCACGATCGCGGACGACCTGCAGCACGACCCCACCGTGGCCGAGCGGGCCGAGCGGCTCAAGGTACGGCTGCTGGAGCACCCGCAGACGGCCGAAACCATCGTGGAGCTGTGGCAGACGGTGCGGGCCTCGCTCGACGGTGCCCTGGCCGCGGAATCATCGGCCTTCAAAGACCGAGCCACCCGGGCGGTGCAGCGGTTCGGACGTTCGCTGATCGACGACGACGCACTGCGCGGCAACCTGGAGGCGCGCCTCGAAGACGCGGCGGCGTTCGTGGTGCGCACCTACGGAGCCGAGTTGTCGACCGTGATCAGCCACACCATCGAACGCTGGGACGGCCGGCAGGCCGCCCGGCGCATCGAACTGCATGTCGGCCGCGACCTGCAGTTCATCAGGATCAACGGCACGGTGGTCGGCTGCCTGGCCGGCCTGGCGATTCACGCCGTCAGCCTGGTGGTCGGCTGAGCGCCCGACTGGATGCCGCGGTCGGCTCACACCTCGGAGTGGGCGACGTTACGCTGACCCCACTCCGTCACCCGAATACCCGTTCGGACGGCACTCCGCCACACCGCCGGCCGTGTCGCTGCAAGGGGCGAGCACTGCTGGGCACTCTGGTCTACGGCGCCGTCGACGCGATCACCGTGCTGCTGGACGGCGGATCGGGTGCGGCCGCGCTTTCGGTGCTGCTGTACGGGGTCGCCTCGGGGCTGGCATCGGTGGTGGTGTGGGCTGCTGGTTCGCCCCGCCGCGGGGGTGTCGGCGCCAGCCAGGGCCGAGGTGGTCTCATGGCGTGCAGGCGCCGCACTGAGTGCAGTGGTGGCCGTCGGGGGTGTGGTGGCCATCGGCCTGACCACGACGGGATGCCCGCAGCTGGCCGGCCTGGTCGATCCGATTCTGGTGCTGATCGCGTGCGCCGGCATCGCGCCGATGGCGGTCGGCCTGGCTCGCGACGGCGTGCGCGAGTTGCTGGAAGCGTCGCCGGACGAAGCCCTGCGCGGGCGCATCGCCGCCGCGGTGGCCGACGGCCTGGGTGATGCGCTGACGCCGGCGAGGGCGTCCACCCTGCCGCCACCGACCATCCGCTCCACCAAGCTGGGGCAACGCCTGTACGTGGAGGTCGACTTCATCGTCGCGAAGGGCGAGTGGCAGGTCGACGAGGAGGACGCCGTCCGGCTCGCGATCACCGAGCGGCTCGACGCCCTCGGACTGCTGGTGTGGCCGACCATCGAACTCACCACCAACCCGGCGCTGGCGGCCGACTGACCCAACGCCGGGTCTCAATCGGTGCCGGACGGCCATCGCTGCCGTCCGGGTCAGCGGAGCTGCTCAGGCCGATCATCGCTTTCGTGCTGATCACCCTCGGATTCGCCCTCGTGCGGGGCGGCCTCGGCGATCGCCTTGACCGCTCGGCGGTCGGTGCGAACTCGAACCGTGGCCCGATACGACCCGCGGATCTCGCGCACGACGAGGTCGGTCAGGTGCCCCCACGGGTCGACGGTGACCATCAGCCACGTACCGGCCTTGCCCCACAACTCGCGTTCGAGCACGTCGAGGGCGGCCCGGGCGACACCGTCGGCGTCGGTCACGGCACCGACATCGGTCAGCAGCCGTCGCTGCACCTCGGGCGCCAGTCGCAGGCGGGCAGCCGCGATGAACCGGTCGCGTGCGTCGTCGTCGGGGCCGGCAGAGAAGATGCCTCCGCCACGCAGTGCGGAGAAGAAGGCGCGAAGTTCGTCATCGCGCCACGATGCGTTGGTCATGGTCGGGTCTGTTCCGTGCGTCGAGTCGGGTGGGCGCGGCCGCTGGGTGCGGTCGCCGCCCAGGTCATGCCTTGGTGCAGGCACGTCCTGGTTGGAACCACAGGCTCATCGGGGCGCGCCGCAGCGCGCCGCGACGGGCGCTGGTGCTACGACGAATGACAGACATGGCAAAAGACGGTAGCGCCGTGCCGAGGGAGTGTCCAGCTCGCACCGCGTCGACGGCCCCCGGTCGGGGACCAACAGCGCGCGTTGTCGTCCAGTGAGAGGGCTGGTGCACCAGCAGGGTCAGCGGCGGCGGCGTCCGTGGTCGCGGTCGCCCCCGTCGGCCGGAGCCTGGGTGTCGACCGGGGTGTCGTGCCGGTGGTAGCCGCGGCCGTGACAGGTTTCACAGGTCACCGTGAACGCCTCGGCCAGACCGGTGCCGATGCGCTTGCGGGTCATCTGCACCAGGCCCAGCGAGGTGACCTCGGCCACCTGATGGCGGGTACGGTCACGGCCCAGGCACTCGACCAGCCGGCGCAGCAGCAACTCGCGGTTGGCGGGCAGCACCATGTCGATGAAGTCGATCACGATGATGCCGCCGATGTCGCGCAGCCGCAGCTGGCGCACCACCTCTTCGGCCGCCTCGAGGTTGTTGGAGGTGACCGTGGCCTCGAGGTTGCCACTGGTGCCGGTGAACTTGCCGGTGTTGACGTCGATCACGGTCATCGCCTCGGTGCGGTCGATGATCAGCGAACCGCCAGAGGGTAGAAACACCTTGCGTTCCAGCGCCTTGGCGATCTGCTCGTTGATGCGGTGCTGCTCGAACAGGTCGCCCTGCTCGGCACGGTTCCAGTGCTGCAGCCGCTCCTTCAGGTGCGGGGCCACGTGGGTGACGTAGGCGTCGACGGTGTCGAACGCGTCCTCGCCCTTGCCGTTGCCGTCGACGATCAGCGTGCCGAAGTCTTCGGTGAACAGGTCGCGCACGATGCGAACGGTCAGGTCGGGCTCGGCGTAGAGCTGCTCGGGCGACTTGCCGGCCTTCACCTTCTTCTCGATGACCTCCCACTGGGCCTTCAACCGGTTGACGTCGCGCACCAACTCGTCTTCGGACGCCCCCTCGGCCGCCGTGCGCACGATCACCGACGCGGCGTCGCCGACCAGTTCTTCGAGAATGCCCTTCAGCCGGTTGCGTTCGCCTTCGGGCAGCTTGCGCGAGATGCCTGAGAGCTGACCGCTGGGCGAGTACACCACGTAGCGGCCGGGAATCGACACGTGCGCGGTGAGCCGAGCACCCTTGGCGCCGATGGGGTCTTTGGTGACCTGCACGAGCACGCTCTGGCCCGACTTGAACACCTTTTCCATCTTGCGGTCGGCGCCGGTGACGCCGAAGGCGTCCCAGTCGACCTCACCGGCGTACAGCACCGCGTTGCGGCCGCGGCCGATGTCGATGAAGGCGGCCTCCATCGACGGCAGCACGTTCTGCACCTTGCCCAGGTACACGTTGCCGATCATCGACGCCGCGGACGCCCGGTCGACATAGTGCTCGACCAGAATGCCGTCTTCGAGCACCGCGATCTGGGTGTAGTCGTCGGCCTGGCGAATCAGCATGCTGCGGTCGACCGATTCGCGCCGGGCCAGAAACTCCGACTCGGACAGGATGGGTGAGCGGCGGCGTCCGGCTGCACGTCCCTCACGGCGGCGCTGTCGCTTGGCCTCCATGCGGGTGGAGCCGTCGATGCCGGTGACGTCGTCATTGCTCGTGCGCGAGCGACGAGGTTCGCGCACCCGCACCACGACGTCGGACGGATCGTCCTCGGCCCCCGTGGTGTCTTCGCCACGGCGGCGGCGCCGGCGACGCCGGCGGGTCGACCCGGTCGACTCACCCGCTTCGGCGGCGTCGCCCTCGGCGCCGTCGGCCTCTGCGGCGGTCTCGGCACCGTCTTCGTCGTCGGCCTCGGACGAGTCGTCGTCGTTCTCGTCGGCGTCGCCCTCGGCGGTTTCGGTGCTACCGCCACGGCGGCGGCGACGACCGCCACGGCGGCGGCGACGACGCCGCGGGCTGCCCTCGTCGGTATCGTCGGCGTCGGTGTCGTCCGGTTCGTCGTCGGCGTCGGCTGCTCTCTCGTCGGCCGCGGCCGCGTTCGGTTCGGAGTCGAGAACCGCGGTGGGATCGGCCACCTCGTCGTCGAGTTCGGCCTCGGGCTCTGCGTGCCCGCCGATCATGGCGGCCAGTTCGTCGAGCGCCTTGGCGGCCTCGGCCTCGTCGACCTTGGTGCGCCGGCTGCGCGCGCCCGAGCGGGTGAGCTCGCCGAGCGTCTCTTCGATCGGGTCGGTGTCGGTCACGGGTTCGGGCTTCGGCTCGGCCTTGGCCCGGCGCCGGCGCGCCCGTGGTGCGGCAGCGGCCGGGGCCAGATCGTCGAGGGTCGGCAGTTCGTCGAGGCTGAGCGGCGCGGGCGTTTCGGCAGCTTCGGTGACTACATCGACGACCTCGATGACGGGCTCGGGCGCCTTTGCGGCGCTGGTGCTGCGCCGTCGACGCGGGGCGGGCTTCTCTTCCGGCAACTCGAGGGTGAACGGAACGTCATCAGGCTGCTCGACGCGCTCGTCGGGGGCGGGAACCGCCTGCAGTTCGGCGTTCGCCTCAGGCTCGGCCGGGGTCTCGTCGGCTTCGGGGTCTACGACGATGGGCTGTTCGGCTTCGAGCTCGAGGGCCACGTCGGTGGCGTCGGGCTCGAGCTCGAGGGCCACATCGGTGGCGTCGGGCTCGGGCTCGGGTTCGGTGGTGTCGGGCTGGACGGCCTGGGGCTCGGCAACCTCGGGTTCTGCGCTCGCAGCCGGCTCGCTCACGGGTGCAGGGGGTCCGGCCGGACGGCTCGCGGAGCGCCTGCGCCGCGGCGGTGCGGCCACCTCGGCAGAGGCGTCGTCGGCTGTGGATGTGGGCGTTTCTTCGTCGAGCATGTGCTCTCCTTCAGCGGCGTGGGGTGCGCCGCGCGTGTAGCCACCGAAGTGGCAAAGCCTGTGGACTGGATTCGGCACCGCACCCACCCCCGCGGTCGTCTGGCGTCGCGGTCGAGTGAGCCGGCGCATCGAGCTGTCACCTCGAAAAGCCGAATCGGGTGAGCCCACTGCGCGGGCTCGTCCTGCGCGTCATTATGCCATAAACGTCCAAAAGGCCGTCGAACCTCGCCACCGAGGCGGCCGCGGGCGTGTCAGCGGCGGGTCGACTGCGCCTCGTCGATCGCCCCGAGCAGGCCGGACGCGTGGCCGTGTTCAGCGATCGGTTCAGGGCCCACCAAATCGAACAGCAACGCGGTGAACTGACCGTCGCGCTCAACGTTGCGCCGCTGCAGCCGAAGCCGGCACGGCAACAACGGACGCCCCCCGCCCAGGGTGACGGGGCACACCTGCAGCAGCACCTGAGACGAGCCATGCGCGTGACTGTGTCAGGTGCGTCCGACACTTCTCGCCCAATTTGTCGACGGACGGGCTGGGACACGCTCCACCGCCGGTCTCGTGAAACCCCACTGGGCCTCGACTTCACACCGTACACACTCGGCTCGGCGGGTCATTGGACGGCCGGGCGTGCTGTCAAGCGTCGCCCGGCGCGAGCCGCCGAATCCCGGGCACCTCGTCGAAGTCGGGGTCGGTCGAAACGATGAGGTCGAAGCCGGCCTGCAGTGCCGTGGCCGCATGCACCGCGTCGCGACCCCGAATGGTTGAGCCGGCCATCAACTGCAGGGCGCGAGCCAATACCTCGTCGTCGAATGGATGGGTGACAACCGCGCGCACCAGCGCCTCGGTTTCACGCAACGCCTGCTGACGCCCAACTCGACGGAGCCGGTGGAACGAAAACTCTTGAACGGCTTCGATACTGCAGTGCACCTCGACCAGGTCGCGTTGGCAGCGCTGCAGAAAGCCCACACAGTCTGAGCGCAGCGGGTGATCGATGCCCGCGGCCAGCAACAACACTGACGTGTCGACGAACACCCTCATCGCGACAGTCGGGCGTCGGTGTCGAGCGCGGGCCGCTCTTTGAGCACTGCCCAGTCGTCGGTCTCGCCCGGCCCCTGCGCCACCAGATCGAGAAAGGCGGTCAAAGCCGAGTTACGCATCATGAGATCGGCCGGCAGCGACAGGTCGATGGCGTCGCGAATCACCGCGTTCAGGCTGTGCCCGGTGCGCTTGGCCTCAGCGGCGATGCGTTCGTAGCGATCGGCATCGAGTAGCAATTGGACGCGCCGTTCCAACCCTGACATACACATACAGTAGCATGTGTATGAGGCGGTCGGGCGGGCGCATGATCACCATGCTGATGTCGCTGGTTGAGCTTGTCGAATCCCGACCGGGTGCGCCGCAGCCGGGACATGATTGTTCAGCAGGCTCCTAGATCTGACCGTCGGGCGTGCCCGGCTGGGTCGGCGGGAGCGGCAACCCCGGCGGCGCATGGCCGGTCTGCTCGCGGTACCAGCGGGCGTAGGCGTCCACCGCCGTCGGCAGGGTCGCGAAGATGAACTGCTCCCCCACCCGCTGCGCGAACCCGGCAGCCTCGAGTTGCTCGCGCAACTCGAACTTCACCCGCGCCATCGCGAACGTGATTCCTCTGCCCACCAACTGCTCACGTAGGGCTTCGAGGGTGTCGACGCTGGTCAGGTCCACCTCGACGTTGGCCTCGGCGTTGAGCACGAACCAGGCGCAGTCGGGGTCGGCGGCGTCCACTGCCTGCATGGCGCGGGTCAGAAAGTCCTCAGCGTTGGCGAAGAACAGCGGCGAGTCGTAGCGGTACACCACGAGGCCCGGCACCTGGGTCGCGGTCGGGTAGTCGTCGACATCGTGCATGCCTGCCAGTCCGGGCACGTAACCGAGCACGCCGTCGTGCGGGCTGGCGATGCGCCGAATCAGGTCGAGCACAGACAACCCGATCGCCAGCCCGATGCCGCCCAGCACGTCGAACACCAGCACGCCGAGCGTGGTGACCAGCGCCAGCACCAGCTCGCTGCGCCGGAACGCGGCGATGCGGCGCAGTTCGGCGACGTCGATCAGCCGGAACGCGGCATAGATCACCAGGGCACCCAACGCCGCCGCCGGAAACCACGCCAGCACCGGTCCGAGCACCAGCAGCGCCGCGAACACCATCACCATGCACACCAGCGAGTACAACTGGGTGCGGCTGCCCATCGCGTCGCCGATCACCGTGCGACTGCCGGATGAGCTGACCGGAAAGCCGTTGGTGAATCCGTTCACCACGTTGGCCGCACCCAGCGCCAACAGCTCCTGATTGCTGTCGATGGCCTGCTTCTTCGGCGCCGCGAACGCCCGGGCGGTCAGCACGTTGTCGGTGTAACCCACCACGGCGATACCCAGGGCGTAGGGCAGCAGGGTGAGCACGGCGACGTCGTCCAGCCTCGGCACCCGCGGCAGCGGCAGCCCCTGTGGCACTTCACCGATCACGCGAATACCGGCGTCGACCAGCCCGAACCAGTACACGCAGCCGGCGGCCACCAGCATGCAGATCAGCGGCCCGGGCCAGGTGGGCAGCCAGTGCCGAAAGGCCACCAGAGCGGCCCCGACCGCTGCCGCCAGCACCAAGGTCGGCACGTGGACGGCGCCCAGTTGCGTGAGCAGCGACCACCACTCGGCGGCCACCGAGTCGCCGGTGATGTGCAGGCCCGTCACCTTGCCCAACTGGCTGGTCATCATCAACACCGCGATGCCGGCCATGTAGCCCACCAGCACCGGCCGCGACAGCAGGTTGGCCAGAAAGCCGAGTTTGAACAGCCACCCGATCAGGCACACCAGCCCGACGGCGATGGCCATGACGGCGGCCACGTCGGCCCAGCGGGCGGTGCCGCCGGCTGCGCCGAGCATCGCCCCCAGCCCGGCCGCCGTCATCAGTGCGGTGGTCGACTCGGGGCCCACCGAGAGTTGCCGCGACGAACCCAACAGGGCGTAGACGGCCAGCGGCGCAAGAATCGCCCACAGGCCGGTGATGGGCGGCAGCCCGGCGATCTCGGCGTAGGCCATCACCTGCGGAATCAGATAAGCCGCCACCGTCACACCGGCGAGCAGGTCACCGCGCAACCAGTCGCGGTCGTAGTGCAGCAGCACCTGCAGGCCCGGGGCGAACCGGGCCCAGCGCGGCGCAGGGGCGTCCATGGCCGAACGGTACTGGTCGACGTGAGGGTCCGCCATGCCCGAAACGGTCGATGGCTACACCGTTGGCGCGAGATCGGAACCGTCCCCAACACGCGCCAGGCATCTGGTGGCCGCGAGATCGGAACCGTCCCCCAACACGCGCCACCGCGACCGTGCTCCCCGATCAGTCGAAGCTTCTGTGCGGACGATCCTCGCCCCGCTCGGGGCGGAACTCCTCGTTGCGGATGAAGCCTGCATCGCTCAGGTCCTCGCCCAGTTCATCGACCACCAAGTGGTCGGGGTTCCACTCGCCCGACCGGTATGCGACCCGGCCGATCAGGTGACCCGCCACGGGTGCGGTGAGCACCTGCAACACCATCACCAAGCCCAGGGTCAGCCAGACCTTCGGGTCGTGCTGTGAGAAGCCGATGCCCACCAGCACCAGCAGCAGGCCGAACACCTGCGGCTTGGTGGCGGCGTGCATGCGGGCCAGCACGTCGGGGAAGCGCACCAGCCCCAGCGCTCCACCCAGGCAGAAGAAGCCGCCGGCGGCCAGCAGCACGGCGCCGATCAGGTGAAACCACTGCTCGCTCATGCCTGTTCCCCCTCGTCGCGCCGGTACCGCTGCCGTTCAGGGGCGTGCGGGGGCAGCAGCCGCGCCACGCTCACCCCACCGGTGAAGGCCACCATCGACAACACCAGCAGAATCGGCAGCGCGCTGGTGTTGTGAAACACCACCGTCGAAACGCCGATGCCGGCCAACACCACCGACACCATCACGTCTGAGCTGATGATGCGGTCGAGGGTGGACGGGCCCACGGTGAGCCGCCAGAGCGTGAGGGCCGCTGCGCCGGCGATCATCGCCACGGCCGCCCACAGCAGCACCTGGGTGACCACGTCAATCACGCTCATCGCTTCTCCTCATCGAGTTCGGCGATCTCGGCCCTGCTGCCCATGGCCTCGATGACCCGGCGTTCGACCTGCAGCGCCTCGGTCTTTGCCTGCGCCACCCCGTCGGCGTCGGGAACGTCCAGCAGGTGCAGGTAGAGCACCCGGGTGGAGCGCCGGGCGTCGATGACGATCGACCCCGGCACAATCGAGATGAGCTCGGCGGTCTCGACCTGGTACAGATCGTTGTGCGAGCGCAGGTGCACCCGAACGATGGCCGGGTTGAAGTCGATGTGCGGCGAGAACGACGCCAGGGCCAGCCGCCATGACGCCACCGCCAGGTCACGCAGCACCGAGAGCGCCAGCTTCACCAACCCGATCGGCCGCAGCCGTCCGTGGTAACGAATCGGCGGCAGCGGAAATGTCACGGTGATCGCCCAGGCCACCACCATGCCGACCAGCAGGTCGACCAGCGAGTAGTTGCCCCACAGCACCACCCAGATCAGGGCCAGCATCACGATGGCCCGCCACTGCAGCCTGAAGCGCAGCCGGCGCCGCAACGTCGAACCCTTCACTGCACCACCCCCGACAGCACGGCCTCGAGGTACACCCCGCCGCGCAACCCGGCCGCGGCCCGGTCGACGTAGTCGTAGAGCGGGCCCGCTAACACGGTCAGGGCAAGCCCGAGCAGCACCAGGGCGGCCGTGCCGGCCACCATCACCCCCGGCAGCCCGCGCCGTTCTTCGAGTGTGTCGTCGGACGACTCGTCGGGCTCGGACGGCTCGTGCGGGCCGAGCATCGGGGTGCCCCAGAACGCCCGGTTCCACACCTTCGCCACCGCGTACAGGGTGAGCAGGCTGGTCAACACGCTGCCCACCACCAGCGCCCACGCCAGCGGCGTGCCCACCTCGACACCGGCGCCCAGCAGACCCAGCTTGCCGATGAACCCCGACAGCGGCGGAATGCCGGCCAGGTTCATCGCCGGCACGAAGAACAGCACCCCCAGCAGCGGCGACAGGGCGGCCAGGCCACCCAGCCGGTCGAGCGAGGTGCTGCCGCCGAAGCGTTCGATCAGCCCGGCCACCAAGAACAACGACGCCTGCACGGTGATGTGGTGCGCGGTGTAGAAGATGGCACCCGCCAACGCCGGTTGGGTGGCGAGGGCGATGCCGAACACCATGTAGCCGATGTGCGAGACCAGGGTGAACGACAACAACCGTTTGATCTCCGCCTGCGCGACCGCGCCCAGAATGCCGACCAGCATGGTGGCCAACGCCGCCCAACCCAGCAGGTCGGTGAGCGGACGGTCGGGAAAGATCACCGTCTGGGTACGCAGAATCGCGTAGACGCCCACCTTGGTGAGCAGGCCGGCGAACACGGCGGTGACCGGTGCTGGGGCGGTCGGGTAGCTGTCGGGCAACCAGAACGACAGCGGGAACACCGCTGCCTTGATCGCGAACACCACCAGCAGCAGCAACTGAATCGGCAGCGTGACGTCGGCGGGCAGGGCGGCGAAGCGCAGGCTCAACTGAGCCATGTTCACCGTGCCGGTGGCGGCGTAGATCACGGCCAGCGTGGTGAGGAACAGCAGCGAGCTGACCAGGTTGATCACCACGTAGATCGAGCCGGCACTGATGCGTTGCGCCGTGCCGCCCATGGTGAGCAGCACGTAGCTGGCGAACAGCAGCAGTTCGAACCCGACGAACAGGTTGAACAGGTCACCGGCCAGAAACGCGTCCGACACCCCGGCGCTGAGCAGCAGAAAGGTGGGGTGAAAGATCGACACCGGGGTTTCGCGCAGCACCTCTTCTTCGTCTTGGCCGGTCGCGTAGATCAGCACCGCCAGGGTGACCAGTGACGCGACCGTCAGCATCAGCGCCGACAGCCGGTCGGCCACCAGTACCACCCCGAGCGGAGCCCAGGCGCCCACCCAGAGGGCCTGCACGCCGACGGTGTCGGTGATCCACACCAGGGCACCGGCCACGGCGGACACAGCCACCAGCGTGATGATCGACACCGCCCGCTGCAGCCTGGGCCGGCGACCCAACAGCAGGGTCAGCGCGGCCCCCATCATGGGCAGCAGCACGGGCAGTGGCAGCAGATTGTTGAGGTTGTTCATTCGCTCACCACGTCCACACCGGTGTCTGAGAACCTGATCTCTTCGAACGAATCGGACGCCTCGTCGGCCAGAGCCAACGCGCGAATGCGGGCATCCTCGACGTCGTCGGCAACCTCGTCATGGCCGTTCAGCTGAAACGACCGATAGGCCATGGTGACCAGAAAGGCCGCGGTGGCCAGGGCGATCACGATGGCGGTGAGCACGAACGCCTGCGGCAGCGGGTCGCTCATGTCTTCCTTGGGCGTGACGCCGATCAACGGTGGGCCGCCGGCCCGTCCGGAGGCCACCAGAAACAGAATGTTGACGCCGTTGCCGGCCACCATCACGCCCATCAGAATGCGGCTGAGGGAGCGCTCGGTGATCAGGTACACCCCGCAGGCCACGAGTGCGCCGGCCACGATGGCCAGGGTCAGGTTGGGGCTCATGGCACCGCCCTTCCGACCGGACCGGTCGGCGATCCGGTGGGCGAGACGTCCGCTGCCGGACGGGCCCGGGTCGATTCCGGCTGCGGCACCGGCGCCTGGTCTTGCTCGGACTGGATGTCGATGCCGGCGCCGAGGCTGCGGGTCAGGTCGAGCACCACGCCGATCACGATCAGGTACACGCCGACGTCGAAGATCGTCGAACTCACCAGGTGCATCTCGCCGAACAGCGTCCAGGTGCCGAACGGCGTCTGCAGGTACTCCCAGCCGGGAATCACCAGGGTGATGTCGTAGCTCTGAAAGATCTTGCCGCCCAGCAGGGCGGGGGTGACGGCGGCCAGCACCGACAGTGCCAGGCCGAGGCCGAGCAGGCGTCCGGCATCGAAGGGAGCCGCCTCGTCGAGTTCGCGGCGTCCGGCCGCCAGGTAACGCAACATCAGTGCGATGCCCGCCACCATGCCGCCGGCGAAGCCCCCGCCGGGGGCGTTGTGGCCGGCCAGCAGCAGGTACACCGACACCAGCATCATCACGGTGAACAGAATGCGGGTGACGACCTCGAAGATCAGCGAGCGCGAGCCGGGGTCGAGGGCCCCGCTGGCGCGCAGCCACATGCCGCGGGCACCGAACGCCGGGTCGCCCTCGCGGCCCCGCACCCGCTGCACCCGGGACCGCAGAAAGATCAGGCTGGCCACGCCGGTGGCGGCGACCACCAGCACCGCGATCTCGCCGATGGTGTCCCACGCGCGGGTGTCGACCAGGGTGACGTTCACGATGTTCTTGCCGTAGCCGAAGCTGTAGGCGGCCTCGTAGTAGTCCACCGACACGGGCTGGGCGACGCGGGCACCGGCGGCCACCAGGGCCAGCAGGGTAACGGTGAGCCCCACGCACAGTGCCAGCACGATGCGCCACCACCGCATCGAACCCAGCGGACGGGTGGTGAAGTACTTGGGCAGCCGGCGCAGCACCATGACGAACACGATCAGTGCCACCGTCTCGACCAGCACCTGGGTCAGCGCCAGGTCGGGGCCGCCGTGCATCAGAAAGAGCACCGCCGTGCCGTAGCCGGTGACGCCCACCAGCAGCAGGGCGCGGACGCGGCCGCGTGAGGTGGCAGCCAGCACGCCGGCCACCACGATCAGCGCCCCGACCAGCATCTGTGGCAGGTAGTCGTAGGCCCTGACCGAGGCGGGCCAATGCACCGTCCAGAGCAGTGCGCCGCCGGCGAGCAGCACCACCACGGCCAGCACAATGGCGGTGTAGCTGGCCAGTGAGCCGCGCTGCGTGCGTGCGGTGACCTCGACGGCCAGCACGTCGAGCCGCCGCATGGTCTCGTTGTAGAGCTCGTCCGAGCCCTTGACCACCGGGAACGTGGCCTGGGCCGACGCGATGGCGTCACGCTGCCAGAACAGCACCGCGCCCAGCCCGATGGCCAGCAGTGACAGCCCGAGCGGCACGGTCAGGCCGTGCCACAGCGCCAGGCCGTGGCTTTCGTGGCCGCCGGGCACGGTAGTTGCGTAGGTTTCGAAGAGCGTGGTCAGCGGGGGGCCGACGAAGCCGCCGGCCAGACTGGCCGCCGCCAATAGGGTCGGCGCGGCCACGAACCCCATGGACGGCCGGTGCACCTCAGGTGCCGTCACGTCGCGCTTGTCGGCGAAGGCGCCCCACCACCAGCGCAGCGAATACGCCACGGTGAGCATCGAGCCGAGCACGACGGCGGCGAGCAGGCACACCGCGAGCGCGGGGGTGAGCCCGGTGCCGTCCCCGTGGTATTCGACCAGGTAGGTGAGCGCTTCGAGCGCCGACTCTTTGGCGATGAAACCCAGGGTGGGCGGCAGGCCGGCCATGGACGCCGCCCCGATGCCGCCGATCACCGCCACCAGCGGCATGGCCCTGGCCAGGCCGGTGAGCCGAGTGAGGTCGCGGGTGCCGGCGGAGTGGTCGACGACGCCCACCACCAGAAACAGGGTGGACTTGAACAGGGCGTGTGCGGTGAGCATGGCCACACCTGCCAGAGCGGCCGCTCGGGTGCCGAAGCCGCTGAGCAGCACCAGAAAGCCGAGCTGGCTGACGGTGCCGTAGGCCAACAGCAGTTTGAGGTCGTTCTGCCGCAGCGCCCGCCAGCCACCGACGATCATGGTGGCCGCGCCGAGCACCCCCACCGCGGGCCGCCAGAAGGGCACGGTGGCGAAGGCCGGCGCCAGCGCGGCCACCAGGTAGACGCCGGCCTTGACCATGGCGGCCGCGTGCAGGTAGGCCGAGATGGGCGTCGGTGCCGCCATCGCCCCCGGCAGCCAGAAGTGGAAGGGCACCAGGGCCGACTTGCTGAGCGCGCCGACCAGCATAAGCAGCGCGGCGGTGGTGGCGAGTGGTCCGTTCGGGGGCGCGTCCAGAATCGCCGACAGGCTCAGGGTTCCGCTGAGCACCCCCAGCGTCACGATGCCCACCAGCATGGCCAGGCCGCCGGTGGTGGTCACGATCAACGCGGTCAAGGCTGCCGAACGATTGGCCCGGCGGGTGGGGTCGTAGCCGATCAGCAGGTAGCTGAACACCGTGGTGAGTTCCCAGAACAGGTACAGCACCACCAGGTTGTCGACGGTGACGAGCCCGAGCATGGCCGCCGCGAAGGCTGTGAGCAGCCCCATCGGGCGCTGGTTGGGCGCTTCGGCGAAATACCAACGGCAATAGATCAGCACGAGAGCGCCGACGCCAGAGACGATCAACGCCAGCAACCACTGCAGCATGCCGATGCGGTAGTCGATGCCGACGCCGAGCCGGGCGATCCACGTGAACGATTCGGTGTAGGTGCCCCCGGCGGTCATGCTCGGGGCGAGGGTGAGCAGCCAGCCGAAGGCGACCGTGGGCGCCGCCGCCATGACGAGGTAGCCGCGGGCGCCGAGGCGCGACGACAGCATCGGGGCGCACATCGCCACCGCCAGATGGGCGACGATGATGGCGCTGACCACGGGCTCGCTTCCTCGGCCTACTGGGCCGAATCGTGGGCTGGGCGGGGGTGGCCAGTCTAGTGGTGCGGCGCGGACCCGAAACACGCGGACCGTTCTCAGTGACCCCCACCCGTTCAAAACCCCGGGGACGGTTCTTCCGGGTCAGGGAACGGTTCCTTCGGTCCACGCTTCCGTCCTCAGCAGTTCAACGAGGGGCTGCGCCGCTCCCAAACCCTCACAGGTTCATCAGTTGCCACTTGTGAGAACCAAAGCAGCCGTCCCTGAGACAGAAGTAGAACCGTCCCCTGAGCCAGAAGAAGAACCGTCCCCCTGAGACACAAGAAGAACCGTCCCCCTGAGACACAAGAAGAACCGTTCCCTGAGACAGAAGAAGAACCGTCCCCTGAGCCAGAAGAAGAACCGTCCCCTGAGACAGAAGTAGAACCGTCCCTGAGCAACCGATCAGTCGGTGTTGTCGACCACCAGGTCGGCACGCTCGGCCGGGTTGATCCGACCGATGTAGAGCTTCTGGCCCTCGACGTAGCGGGCCAATCGCTCGTCGTCGGGATCGTCGGGGCTGCCGTCACGCTCGGCGAGCCTGTGCACCGACACCTCGAAAGGCACGTCGAGCCACACCGAAAGGTCCCAGATCTTGCGGCCGCGAGCGTTGCGCAGCCGATTGCGGTGCAGGAACATGCCGTCGACGATCACCACCGCGTTGTCGGGCGCCACCTGCCAGGGCGGGTTGAGCGGGGTCTCGCTGGCGAAGTCGTACGACTTGGCCCGGTACCGTCCGCATCCCTCGCAGCCGAGCGGGTCGAGCACGTCGTCGATGAACCGCTCGTAGTCGTAGGTGTCGGCCACGAACCCGTCCGGCGAGGTGCGGCCCCGGCGGTGCCTGATCTCGGCCGGATTGAGAAAGTCGTCGAACGAGATGCGAATCACGGTGAGGCCGGAGTCGGTCAGCTCCGTGGCCAACTCGTCGGCGAAAGTGGTTTTGCCGGCACCGTCCACACCGTCGATCGCCACCATGGTGCGGCCCGTCCGTTGCCGAATGCGGGCAACCAGCCACGCCAGCGCTGCGCTACGGCTCAGGGTTTCACCGGGTTTGGTTTCCATCGTCCTGCCTCCATGGCGGCGGCATCACCGCCGCCTCTTGCGGAATCTGTTGCGCCGGGGCCGGCTCGGCCGGCACGGCCGCGCCCGGTGCGGCCACCCTCACCACGTTACGCCGGTGTGCGCGCCACAGCACCAGTGCCGCGGCACCCAGCATGATGGCCATCTGCACCAGCAACATGGGGCTGCCGACGCCGGCCTCGCGGTTGAACATCTCGCTTATGTCGCTGAACGGCAGCAGCACCATGGCCGTCACGTTGTTGACCGCGTGCATGGCCACGGACGCCTCGAGTCCCCCCGTTCGCCAGGCGAGTACCGAAGCGGTGATCGCGAACAGCAGGTAGAAGGCATTCAGCCACGGATCGCCCGCGCCGTGCAGAAGCATGAAGATCACCGCGGTCACCGCCGTGCTGACCGCGAGACCCACCGTGCGCGGCAACCAGGCGCCGATCGCTCGGGCGCCCAGGCCACGCAACAGGTATTCTTCACCCGCACTCTGCAGGGGTGTGGTGAGCAGAATCGCCGCGATCATGAAGCCGGTGCTGGCCGTGACCTGAAGGGGCGGCAGCCCGTCCAGCACCAGGCCGAGCACCAGGTTCAGCACGAACACCGGAAGCAGCCAGGCCACGCATTCGCCGAACCAGCCCCAGCGAAAGTGTCCGGTCACGGCGTTCATCCAGCGCGGCTTCTGGCCGAAGCAGGCCCACTGGGTCAGCATGGCGATCGGCACGGCTGCGGCCAGGCTCAGGTTGTTGGCCAGAAAGAACGCCGGCGTGGTCTTGAAGGCGTCCAGGCTGGTGTAGTTCTGCATCGTGGTGTTGCCGGCCGAGATGTCGTAGGCCATGGCCAGCAGAGTGAACACCATGGTGCCGGCGAACCACAGCGCTCCGCCCATGGCGAGGGCCGCAATCGGACGCCACCAGCGCATGCTCGGCGTGCGAAGAAACTCGTGATACTCGCGCGGTTCCACCGGCAGCGTGGACGGCTTCGGCGCGAACTGCTGCGGTACCCACGGGTGTCCGGTCGGTGACGCACCGTACGGGTTGACGACCTGCGGGTGGCCCGTCGGCGAGTACTGCGTCATCGGGTGCCCGACGGGGGGCTGAGCGGTGGTCGGCGCGCCACCGGGGTGACCGGACGGCGGTTGCGGCGGATACCCCACGGACGGCGGCGCGGCCGACTGCTCGGACGGCGCGGCTGCCGAGCGCCAGGGCTCGGCCGCTGCGCCGACGGGCCAGCTCTGCGGGTGCGGCTGCCACGGCTGCGGGCCTGGTTGCGCCGGTGGCGGCAGGGCGGCCGAGCCCGGACCGGGAGGCGCCTGCTGCCACGGCGGGTGCGGAGTGTCGGAACCCGGGTACGAACCGCCCGCGGACGGAGCCGACGCCGGCTGCGCCGCATGAGCGGCCGACCGGGACTGCTGGGACTGGTCCGGCTGGGTGGCACCCTGCTGGGCCGCCTCCGGCGACCAATGCCGCGCGGCGCCCTCTGCCCCAGGGGTGTCGGGCGAGGGCTGGGTCATGCGAGTTCCGGAAACCACAGCGCGATCTCGCGCTGCGCCGACTCGGGCGAATCGGAGGCGTGCACCAGGTTTTCGCGGTTCGACAGCGAGAAGTCGCCGCGAATCGAGCCCGGGGCGGCCGCTACGCCGTTGGTCGCCCCGTTCATGGTGCGCACCGACTCGATGGCCGAGGGACCTTCGAGCACCAGCACGATCAGCGGCCCCGACGTGATGAAGTCACGAAGCGGCGGGTACCAGGGCTGTTCGAGGTGATCGGCGTAGTGTCGGTCGGCCATGGCCGCGTCGACGGTGCGCTGCTCCAGGGCCACGAAGGCGAATCCTTTGCTTTCGTAGCGGGCGAGCACGGTGCCGACCAGGCCGCGGCGTACCGCGTCCGGCTTGATGATGACGAGAGTCCGTTCGGTCATGGTGCACCACCCTACCGGGGGCGCCGGCACCGGTTCAGCCGGCAGCCTTCGCCGCCTCCAGGCGTTTGCCGAGCACGAAGGTGATCACGAACAGCAGCAGAAACATGGCGCCCACCGCGAACATCATGCTCACCACGAAGCCGAGTGCCACGCAGGCCGCTTGGGCGAGCCAGGCCAGCGCCCAGCCGAAGGGCCGACGCAGCGTGCCCGCCGCCGCGAGGCAGAGCAGCAGCGCCACGCCGCCGGTGGTGAAGGCGAGCGACAACGACACGTCCGAGACCTGGATCATGCCGGGGATCGCCAGCCCGCAGCAGATCGCCTCGAAGGCCAGAATTGCCGCCAGCACCCGGTTCATCGGGTTGGTCGGCACCAGCCTCATGACTGTTCCTCGCGCACCAACAGCGCCCGCGCCTGCCCGGCGGCGATCACCGAGCCGGCGATCAGCACCCCGGCGCCGGGGCCCGCATCGTCGGCCAACGCCACCGCCACCTCGATCGCATCAGCCATGGTCGGCGCGACCCGAACCCGATCCTCGCCCATGATGCTCGCGGCCCGCTCGGCCAGCTCGTCGGCGGGCAGCGCCCGCGAGTTGCCGGCCACGGTGGTGCAGACGATGGTGGTCAGCTCGTCGGCGAAGATGCTCAGCAGGCCGTCCACGTCTTTGTCGGCCATCATCGCGACCACGCCGACCAGCGGCACGAAGGTGAACGACTCGGTGAGGGCCTCCATGGTGGCGCGGGCGCCGTGCGGGTTGTGCGCGGTGTCGAGCAGCACCGGTGGCGATCGGCGGACGACCTCGAGCCGGGCAGGTGCCTCGACCACGGCCAGCCCTTCGGTGATGACGTCGGCGGCGAGCGCCTTGCCGCCGAGAAACGCCTCGACGGCGGCCACCGCCAGTGCTGCGTTGCGGGCCATGTGGGCACCGAACAGGGGCAGCAGCACGTCGTCGACCGGACCGCCGGCTCCCTGCAGGCGAAGCAGTTGGCCGCCCACCCCGGGGGTGCGGTCGAGCAGCGAGAACTCGACGCCTTCGCGGTAGACCTTGGCGCCCACGTCGGCGCAGCGTTCGATGAGCACCTTCGCCGCTTCGGGTTGCTGCGCGGCCAGCACGACCTGCGAGCCGGGCTTGATGATGCCCGCCTTCTCGCGGGCGATCTCGGTGATCGTGGTACCCAGCAGATGCGTGTGGTCGAGGTCGATCGGGCAGATCACGGCCACCGCGGCGTCCATCACATTGGTGGCGTCGGTCACGCCACCCAGCCCGACCTCGACCACGGCCACGTCGACCGGTGCCTGGGCGAACGCTTCATACGCCAATGCGGTGATCACTTCGAAGAACGTCATCGGTACGCCGCCGATGGCTTGGCTGTCGACCATGTCGATCAGTGGCTGGGTGTCGGCCACCAGCGCGTCGAAGTCCTCGTCGCTGATCGGCTCGCCGTCGATGCAGATGCGCTCGGTCACCTCGTTCAGGTGCGGGCTGGTGAAGCGGCCGGTGCGCAGCCCCAGCGACCGCAGCAGGGCGTCGATCATGATGGCGGTGCTGCCCTTGCCGTTGGTGCCGGCGATCTGAATGACGGGGTAGCTGCGTTGGGGCGAGCCGAGCAGTTCGCACAGGGCCTCGACCCGCTCGGTGCCGGGCGCGATGCGGTGTTCGGGCCATCGAGCGATGAGCCGTTGGACGATCTGCTGATGTGTTTCGGCCATGGTGCGAACAGCCTAGTGGTGTGGCTCTGAAATGGCTTGGCGCGATCTCTTGAACCGAAGGAACCGTCCCCTGAACCATTGGGGACGGTTCTTTCAATTCACCGCCTGCGCCCCACGTCCGCAGCGCCGGCTCAGCCGCCCACCGTCCCGGCGCTTCGGGATGCGCGATAGTTGACCGTTGAACCGCCGCTATGATTACTGGCATGTCCGGCACCCTCGCGACCCGTTCCTGGGTTCGTTGGACGACGTTCGCCGCCCGGCAGATTCTGGGCATCGTGCTGATCGTGGCCGGGGCCATCAAGCTGCCCTGGCCCGAGGCGTCCGTCCAGGCCGTGCGCGCCTATCAACTGCTGCCGTTCGACATCACCAGGCCGGTTGGCTACGCCCTGCCGGTGATCGAGGTGGTCATCGGCCTGCTGTTGGTGCTGGGGTTGTTCACCCGCGTGGCAGCCTGGCTCGGCGCGCTCTCCATGGTGGCGTTCATCATCGGCATCTCGTGGGTGTGGGCGCACGGCATCTCGATCGACTGCGGCTGCTTCGGTGGTGGCGGAGCCAGCGAGAACGGCATCGCCCAGTACCCTTGGGAAATCGCACGAGACGTCGGGCTGCTGGCCTGTGGTGTCTGGGCCGGCCTGTTTCCCCGCTCACCGTTGGCGCTGGACAACTGGCTGTTCGCTCTCGACGCTTCTGCGCCCGCCGACGATGAAGAACTTGAGGAGTCCCGAGCATGACCCAGAGCCGACGCGAGGCCCTACGCCGTCAACAAGAGGCCCAGGCCCGCGCCAAGCGCCTGCAGCGCATCATTCTGGTGGCCGCCATCGTGCTCGGCCTGGTGGTGATCGGGGTGGTCGGCACCATCGTGGTCAGCCAGCTCAACAAGGGCGGCACCGCGGCGGGCACCAACTCATCGGTGCCGGTGAACGCCACCTCAGACGCCAGCGGCATCGTGGTCAACCCCGGCACGTTCAAAGACGGGGTGCCGAAGGTCGAGGTCTTTCTCGACTACCAGTGCCCGGTCTGCAAGCAGTTCGAGACCCAGTTCGGCACCACCCTCGACGACATGGCCACTAAGGGCGAGATCCAGCTGATCTACCGAACCATGACGTTTCTCGACAACAACCTGCGCAACGACTCGTCGCTGAAGGCGGGCATCGCGGCAGCCTGCGCCGACAACGCCGGGGCCTACTCGGCCTACCACAACGCGATCTTCGCGGGTCAGCCGACCAACGAGGGCACCGGCTACACCACCCAGCAGCTGCGCGTCGACTTCGCGGGCACGGCCGGTATCACCGGCGACAAGCTGACCGGGTTCCAGCAGTGCTACGACAGCCGCACCACCCAGTCGTTCGTCGAGGGCACGAACGAGAAGGCGGCGGCGGACGGCGTGAACTCGACGCCGACGATCATGGTGAACGGCACCAAGCTCGACAACAACACGATCTTCACCCAGGGCACCGACGCCTTCCGGCAAACCGTGATGACCACCAAGGGCAATGGCTAATACCTCACGGCGCGAACGCCTGCGCGCAGCGCAGGAGGCTGCCCAGAAACGCCGCCGCGCGCGCATCATCATCGCCATCGGCGTGGGTGTCGGAGCACTGATCGCGATCGCCGTGATGGTCTGGTCAAGCCTGGGTGCCACCGGTGGTCCGGGTGCCGGCGCCACGACTGGCGCGGGCGCCACCCGTCCACCCAACGCCACCGCGGAGAACGACGGCATCGTGACCAACCCGGGGCTGGGCAAGGCCGGTGTGCCCGTGGTCGGGTTGTACTTCGACTACCAGTGCCCGCACTGCATCACGTTCGAAGAGAAGTACGGCCTGACGCTCAACAACCTGGCCAAGACCGGCGACATCTCGCTGATCAACCACACCAAGGTGTTTCTCGACAAGGGCGACGCGAACGGACTGTCGCACAAGGCCGCCATCGCGGCAGCCTGCGCCGACGTGGCCGGGGTGTACAAGAACTACCACCAGAGCATCATGTCGGCGGCCTACGACGGCCCGTACACAGACGAGTTGTTCCGCGTGACCATCCCGTCGCAGGTGGGCATCTACGGCGATACCCTCGGCGACTTCCGCACCTGCTACGACACCAAGGCGATGGCGGGCTTCGTCCAAGGTGTCGAAGACGCTGCCGTCAAGGCGGGCGTCACCAGCACCCCGACCCTGGTGATCAACGGCGAGGTGCAAGACCTGACGAAGCTGCCCGACGACGTCACAAAGCTGAAGGCGTTCATCGACGAGGCCGCCAAGGGCTGAACCACCGGCGTTCGTCGCCGTCGATACTTCGTTGACCGGCGCGGGTGCGCCTGAGGTCTCGCCTGCGCCCACGCGGGTTGGACGTGCGCCCACCACGGATGTGCCGCCACACCGGCACGCGGACGAGTGAAGCACCAGGGCCGACGGCCAGCTCGACGTGCCGAAACGAGGTCCGGCCGGTGATGAACTGCGACGTAGCTGCCTTTGTGACACGCAACTGCCCGCGTGCAGGCAGCGAGGTGTCACAAAGGCAGTCACGTGGACTCAGCCCCAATGTGCTGCGACGAAGCACGGCCAGAGACCGCGCCGCTCAGTACCGCGGGGCTTTGCCGCGCGCAGCCACTCAACCGGACGCGCCCGTGCCCGCCAACGCGTCCAGCACGAACGTCCAGCCCTGGCGGTAGTTCTCGGCCGCCTCGTCATCCGTCCACGGGCCGGTGTGGGTCAGTTGCAGCAGAGTGCCGTTGGGGTGGGGCGTGAAGACGACCTGCACCTGGTCGTCCGGCTCTTCGGACGCCACCCCGTCGGCCAGTTCGTACCAAGACCCAGCCGAACACCAGCCGCGACGGCGCCTCGACCGCCTGGAACGTCCCCCGCACTCCGAAGCCGTGATCGGCGCGCCTCGATGCGGTACTCGCCACCCACCCGCGCGTTCACCCGGTATCGGGTATCGGGCCAGGTGTGCCACACCAGGTGGCAAGTCCTGGTTCGGTGGTCCAGGCCAGCCACAACTGCTCAGGGGTGGCCGGCACCAGCCGGGTGATCACCAGCGGTTCGGTCATTTCGGCTGCTTGCGTTCGGGTGCGGGGTCGCCGAACGCACCGGCAAGGGCGTCCAACTGCTCGGTCCAGAAACCGGAGCGGGCGGCCAGCCAGTCGTCGTAGCGGCGCAGTGGCTCACGGCGCAACCGGTGCGTGACCACGCGGCCCGTCTTGCGCGAATCAATGAGTTCGGCGCCGGCCAGCACGGTCAGGTGCTTGTGCAGCGCCGGCAACCCGATGCCGAGTTCGGCCGCCAGTTGGCTGCTGGTGGCCGCACCGCGCTGCAATCTGCTGACCACCTGCCGACGCCCGCGATTGGCCAGCGCGGTGGCGACACCGTCCAGCCCGTCCGAATACTTCACCATGTGGTTAAGTGTTGCACACTTCGATTCGTGGCGGCAGGTGCGCTTTCGTAAGATGCTCACCATGACCGTGACAGACCGCACCGACGTGACCGAATCGACCCCTACCGCGGGGTCGGTCGTAGTCGTGCCGGACCGTGCGGCCCTTGAAGGTCTCGAGGCCAAGTGGTCGCAGCGGTGGGCCGACGACGACACCTACACGTTCGTGCGTCCCGAGTCGCGCGACCAGGTGTTCAGCATCGACACTCCCCCACCCACGGTGTCGGGCTCGCTGCACGTGGGGCACGTGTTCAGCTACACCCACACCGACCTCATCGCGCGCTACCAGCGCATGCAGGGCAAGCACGTGTTCTACCCCATGGGCTGGGACGACAACGGCCTGCCCACCGAGCGGCGGGTGCAGAACTTCTACGGTGTGCGGTGTGACCCCTCGGTGCCCTTCGACCCCGACTTCACGCCGCCGGCCAAGCCCGATCCGAAGCGGCAGGTGCCGATCAGCCGAATGAACTTCATCGGCCTGTGTCACGAACTCACCCAGATCGACGAGCGGGCCTTCGAGAAGCTGTGGCGCACGCTGGGGTTGAGCGTGGACTGGAAGAACCACCTCTACGCCACCATCTCGACCGACTCGATCCGCATCTCTCAGCGTGCCTTCCTGCGCAACTTCGCCCGCGGTGAGGCCTATCTCGCCGAGGCTCCCACGGTGTGGGACGTGACCTTTCAGACCGCCGTCGCTCAAGCGGAGCAGGAAGCGCGCGACTACCCCGGGCATTACCATCGGGTGGCTTTCCACCGTGCCGACGGCCAACCGGTGTTCATCGAGACCACCCGCCCCGAGTTGCTGCCGTCGGTGTGCGCGTTGATCGCTCATCCCGATGACGCGCGCTACCAAGCGTTGTTCGGAACGACCGTGACCTCGCCGGTGTTCGGCGTCGAGATCCCGGTGCTGGCCCACCACGCGGCCGAGCCCGACAAGGGCGCCGGCATCGCCATGTGTTGCACGTTCGGCGACGCCACCGACGTGCAGTGGTGGCGCGAGCTGCAACTGCCCACCCGTACCGTGATCCAGCGGGACGGACGGCTCAGCGCCGAGACCCCGGACTGGTTGGTCAACGCCGAGCCTTATGCCGAGCTCGCCGGCAAGACCCCGTTCTCGGCCCGCGCCGCGATGGTCGAGCTGCTGCGCGGCTCGGGTGATCTCAGCGGCGAGCCCACGCCCACCACCCGCAAGGCGAACTTCTACGAGAAGGGCGACAAGCCGCTCGAAATCGTGTCGACCCGGCAGTGGTACATACGCAACGGCGGCCGGGACGAGGCGCTCAAGCAGGCACTGTTGGCGCGAGGCGACGAGTTGCAGTGGGTGCCCGAGCACATGCGACACCGCTACCACAACTGGGTCAACGGCCTGAACGGCGACTGGCTGATCAGCCGGCAGCGATTCTTCGGCGTTCCTTTCCCCGTCTGGTACCCGGTGGACGGCGACGGCGAGCCCGACCACAGCCGTCCGATCGTGCCCCACGAGGACGAACTGCCGATCGATCCGTCGTCCCAGGTGCCCCCCGGCTACACCGCCGACCAACGCGGGGTGCCGGGCGGTTTCGTCGGCGACCCCGACATCATGGACACCTGGGCCACCAGCTCGCTCACCCCCCAGATCGCCTGCGGCTGGGACACCGACCCCGAGCTGTGGGCACTGACGTTCCCGATGGATTTCGCTCCCGAGGCGCACGACATCATTCGCACCTGGGTGTTCAGCCGGGTGGTGCGCGCGCACCACGAGGAGCATCGCGTGCCATGGACGACCGTGGCCATCTCCGGCTTTGTGGTCGATCCCGACCGCAAGAAGATGAGCAAGTCGATCGGCAACGTGATCGTGCCCACCGACATTCTCGACCGTTTCGGCGCCGACGCGGTGCGCTGGCGGGCGGCCATGGCGCGTCCGGGCATGGACTCGCCCTTCGACGAAACCGGCATGAAGGTCGGCCGCCGATTGGCCATGAAGGTGCTCAACGCGTCCAAGTTCGTGCTGGGCATGCCGGGCGGGCTGGTGGGGTCCGACGCGATCACCGAATCGGTCGACCTGGCCTTGCTGGCCGGGCTGCGGCAGGTGATCGTGCGCGCCACTGACAGTTTCGAGGCCTACGACTACAGCACCGCGCTTGAGGTGGCCGAACGCTTCTTCTGGACGTTCTGTGACGACTACCTCGAGCTGGTGAAAGAACGCGCCTACGGCGCGCAGGGCGAAGCTGCGGCAGCCTCGGCCCGGGCCGCCCTGCAGCTGGCGCTCGCCCTGCAGCTTCGACTGTTCGCTCCGTTCATGCCGTACGTCACCGAAGAGGTGTGGTCGTGGTGGCGCGAAGGTTCGGTGCATCGCAGCAGGTGGCCCCGGGCCGAAGAGGTGCCCGCCGGCGGTGACCCGGCGCTGCTGGGCGACGTGGCCGAAGTGCTGATGGCCGTGCGCGGCGCGAAGTCGACGGCCAAGGTGTCGATGAAAACCGAGGTGGCCGCGGCCGACATCAGCGGCCCCGAGGCGTCCCTGGCTCGGCTGCGGGCGGTGCTGGCCGACCTGAAGGCGGTGGGTCGCATCACCGGCAAGGTGACCCTCGCCGGCGGCGACCAACCCCTGCAGGTGAGCATCGAGTTGGTGACCGCATGAGTCGGCTGGTCGCGGCTGCTGCAGCAGCCATGGTCGCGGGGCTGGCGCTGGCCGGCTGCAGCTCGGACGCCCCGCGCAACAGTGCCGGCCAGGTCACCGCGGCCGCGTCGGTGGACGCGTTTCAGGTGACGTTGGGCGACTGCACCGGCCCGATGAAGGAGGGCAACATCATGAGCCTTCAGGTGCTGCCCTGTGACGACGCCCACTACTTCGAGGCGTACGCGCGCACAGAGCTGCCCGACGGCGACTACCCCGGCGAGGATGCGGCGCGAGAAAAGGCCGACACCTTCTGCACGGCCGAGTTCAAGACCTTCGTCGGGGTCGCCACCAAGGACTCGTCGTTGGACAGGTTCTACATGTACCCGGTCAAAGAGTCGTGGGCGACGGGCGACCGCGAAGTGCTGTGCTTCGCCGGCCTCGACAAGGGCGGCCTCAAGGGTTCGTTGAAGGGCACCAAGAAGTAGCAGCAACCGCTGAGCAGGCTCAAGGGACGGTTCTCGATCCGGCTCAGGGACGGTTCTCGATCTGGCTCAGGGGACGGTTCTCGATCCGGCTCAGGGACGGTTCTCAATCCGGCTCAGGGGACGGTTCTCGATCCGGCTCAGGAGACGGTTCTCAATCCGGCTCAGGGGACGGTTCTCGATCCGGCTCAGGCGCCTTTGCCCAGAACACAAAGGCCGTTCCGAACGAATCGGAACGGCCCTTGTGGTCGGTTACCTCAGAGCAGGTCGGCGAGCACCGGATCGGCCATGCTGAGCACGACCTCCCTGGCCTCTTTCGGACCCACGGACGCCCGCGCTGCCGCGGCCATCTGCTGGCATTGCGCGTAGTCGTGCAGCGCCAGCGCCGTGCGCACCGCGCGCACCTTGCTGGGCGCCATCGACAGGCTGTTGACACCCAAGCCGGCCAGCACCAACGCCAACACCGGATCACCACCGGCTTCACCACACACCCCGACCGGGTGACCGGTCTTGGCGCCGCCGTCGCAGGCGTAGGCGATGATGTCGAGCAACGCCGGCTGCCACGGGTTGAGCAGCTCTGACAGCTCGCCCTGCATGCGGTCGGCCGCCATCGTGTACTGGCCCAGGTCATTGGTGCCCAGGCTGGCGAAGTCGACCTCGCTGAGCACGTCGAACGACCGCAGCGCCGCCGCGGGCACCTCGATCATCACACCGACCTTGGGCAACCCCTTGGCGCGGACGAGCTCGGCGAACCACGCCGCCTCTTGCCGAGTGGCGATCATCGGCGCCATCACCCACAGGTTGGCGTTCGTGGCCTGGTAGGCGTTGGCGAGTGCCTGCAACTGGTCGTCGAGCAGGTCGGTGCGCACGGCGCCGAGCCGAATGCCCCGCCGGCCCAGCGCCGGGTTCTCTTCGTGCCCCAGGTCGGCGAACGCCAGCGGCTTGTCGGCCCCGGCGTCGAGGGTACGTACAACGACCTTGCGATCGCCGAACGCCTTGAGCACCTCGGTGTAGGTGGCGGTCTGCTCGTCGACGGTCGGCGCGGTGTCGCGATCGAGAAACAGGAATTCGGACCGGAACAGCCCGACGCCTTCGACGTCTTGGGCCGCGGCCTTGCGGGCATCCGCAGCGGTGCCGATATTGGCCAGCAACTGAACCGGATGGCCGTCCTTGGTCATGCCCTTGCCTGAGCCGGCGGCGAGCGCCTTCTCGCGACGCGCCTTGCGGTCGAGCAACGACTGCTGCTCGTCGCCGCTCGGGTCGATCACGATCTCGCCGACGCCGCCGTCGAGGGCCACCGTGGTGCCGAACGGAACGTCGAGAATGCCGACCGCCTGCACGATCGCCGGAATGCCCAGTTGGGCGGCCAGAATCGCGGTGTGGCTGGTGGGCCCACCGGCCGAGGTGATGATGCCCAGGCAGGTTTCGACCGACAGCGTCGCGGTTTCTGCCGGGGCCAGGTCGACTGCCGCGAGCACACTCGGTTCGGTGAGCGACGGAACCCCGGGCTCGGGCTGGCCGAGCAGCCGGGCCACGGTGCGGTCACGCACGTCGCGCAGGTCGGTGACCCGCTCGGCCATGTAGCCGCCGAGGGACTCGAACATGGCGCAGTACTCGTCGACTGCGGCCGAAACGGCGTTGGTGATGCCCTTGCCGCTCTGCAACTGGGTGTCGATCGCTCCGGCCAACCCCGGGTCGCCGGCCATCATGGCGCCGGCCTCGAGAATCGGCTTGGCGTGGGCGTCGGCCTTGGCCGCCTTGGCCGTCAGCCCGTCCGCGACCGCCTTGAGCGTGTCGCGCACCTGCTGCGAAGCCGCCGCGGCGTCGGTGGTCGGCGCCTCGTCGGACGGCGTCGGTGGTCGGCGGGCTGACGATGACCAGCGGCCCGACGGCGACGCCGGCACTGACCCCGATGCCACTCAGCGTGGCGTGGAGTTCGCTCATTCGGCGTCCAGATCGCGCTCGAGCAGAGCGACCAGCGAGTCGAGCGCCGCGTCGGCCCCGTCGCCCTCGGCCGACAGGGTGACCACTTCGCCATTCTTGGCACCCAGCGCCATCACGCCGAGAATGCTGCGCGCGTCGACCGGGTTGCCCCCCTGCTTGGCGATGGTGACCGGCAGGCCGGTGGCCGAGGCGGCCTGAACGAAGATGGAGGCGGGACGAGCGTGCAGGCCGACGGACGAACCGATAGCGACTTCACGGGTGGCCATGAGAAAACTCCTTTGTAGTGTGGCCCAACGGACCGAGCGGTGACCGGGCGGGATAATCGACGAAGCGAATGACGCCGGTCTCTGTCAACATATAGCCCTCGGCTAGGGGCTTTCAAGGAAATCGCCAGGTCGTGGGCACCCGCTCGCCGCATCGGCTCGAGGGTCAAACCCACGCTGACTCTTGTGACCGAAGATGCACCTGTGCCACCGTATTTAGCAAGCCTGATCACGGCTCCTGTAATCGCACGGGAGGAGCCGGGATGATTGATTCTTGCACTATCGTCCGAAGGGACCCGCAGGTGGATGGGGAGCATGGACGTCTGGCGCGCGCCGACCCTGCTTCGGTCGTCCTCGACATGCTGTGCGAGGCCATGAAAGCCCTCACGTTGGGCCACGTGGCTGACGATGTCGCCTGTCGTTACCTGGGCGAGGCGCTGCACGTCGAAGCGGCCATGACCTTCACGCTGGCACCCGGCGTGGAGCCGTCCGTGGCGGCCGCCTACCCCGATACCGCTGAGGTGCGCACGATCGCCCGGCAGTTGCTCGAACGCGGGTTGCAGATCGGCGAGGAGCACTTCTTCGTCGAGTATGTCGAGGGTGTCGGTTACGTGGCCTCGATGGTGATCCAGCCCCTCGACCTGCCGCGCCTCAACCAGCTTTCCGGCCAAGGGCGCGTGATGATCTACGCGCGCGAGGTGCCGTTCGAGGCCGCCGACCGGCTGCTGCTCGATCGGGCCCGGGACGCGCTGGTGGCGCTGTGGCCGCACGCCGAACGTTCGATTCAGGCGCGCCAGGCGCAGGAGTGGGTGCGCGAGACCGTCGAAGACACCCGCATGACCGAACGCGAGTTGCAGGTGCTGGGCTTGCTGGCCGAAGGTCTGCTGGCCACGTCGATCGCATCACGGCTACGCCTGTCGCCCCGCACGGTGCACAAACATCTGGGCAACATCTACCGCAAGCTCGGCGTGCACGACCGGCTGGTGGCGGTCAGCCTCGCTCGACTGCAGGGTCTGGTCGACACCTACCCGCAGAGCCCGACCAGCCCGGTGCGCGAGCAGGTCGGCTAGGGCCCGTAGGTCAGGCGCTCTTCTCGCGCCGGTCGCTGTGCGCCAGTTGAGCGCGCGACACCAGCGTGGGCGCGACCCCGTCACGAACGACCTCTTCGGTGACCAGCACGCGCGCCACGTCGTCGTCGCTCGGCACGTGGTACATCACGTTGAGCAGGATCTCTTCGAGGATCGAGCGCAGCCCGCGGGCACCGATGCCGCGGTGCAGGGCCATCTCGGCCACCGCGGCGATCGCGTCGTCGGTGAACTGCAGGTCGACGCCGTCCATCTCGAACAGCTTGCGGAACTGCTTGATCAGCGCGTTCTTGGGTTCGACCAGAATGCGCACCAGGGCGGTGGAGTCGAGCGATGAGACGGTCGAGATCATGGGCAGCCGGCCGATGAACTCTGGGATCAGCCCGTACTTGTGCAGGTCTTCGGGCCGGACTTCTTCGAACGGGTTGGCCGAGGCAGGCTTGCGCACGGCGGCGTCGTTGTTGAACCCGAGCGGCCGCTTGCCCACCCGCGCGTTGATGATTTCTTCGAGGCCGGCGAACGCGCCGCCCACGATGAACAGAATGTTGGTGGTGTCGATCTGAATGAAGTCCTGGTGCGGGTGCTTGCGGCCACCCTGTGGCGGCACCGAGGCGGTGGTGCCTTCGAGGATCTTCAACAGTGCCTGCTGCACGCCCTCGCCCGACACGTCACGGGTGATGGACGGGTTCTCGCTCTTGCGCGCCACCTTGTCGATCTCGTCGATGTAGATGATGCCCGTCTCGGCCTTCTTGACGTCGAAGTCGGCGGCCTGAATGAGTTTGAGCAGGATGTTCTCGACGTCTTCGCCCACGTAGCCGGCCTCGGTGAGGGCGGTGGCGTCGGCCATGGCGAACGGCACGTTGAGCATGCGGGCCAGGGTTTGGGCCAGGTAGGTCTTGCCACAGCCGGTGGGGCCGATGAGCAGAATGTTGGACTTGCCCAGTTCGACCGACTCTTCTTCGGCGGCCCGGCGGCTGGGCGGTGTGTTGGCTTGGGCCTGCACGCGCTTGTAGTGGTTGTAGACGGCCACCGACAGCGCCTTCTTGGCGACGTCTTGGCCGATCACGTACGAGTCGAGGAAGGAGCAGATCTCACGCGGCTTGGGCAGATCGTCGAGCAGGCCGACATCAGCGGCCTCGGAGAACTCCTCTTCGATGATCTCGTTGCAGAGATCGATGCACTCGTCGCAGATGTACACACCCGGACCAGCGATCAACTTCTTGACCTGCTTCTGGCTCTTTCCGCAGAACGAGCATTTGAGCAGTTCGGAAGTCTCTCCGATTCGCGCCACGACCCCTCCTTCCCGTGCACGCCACCCTAGCCCGCTGAGGCGCAACCGCAAGGGATGCGCGCCAGCGTCGCAGGGTCAGGCGTCGGCGTCCTTGAGCGAGGTGAGAATGGCGTCGACGATGCCGTACTCGACGGCCTCTTCGGCGGTCAGGTACTTGTCGCGCTCGATGTCACGGCTGACCTTCTCGACGTCCTGGCCGGTGGCTTCGGCGAGCATGCCCTCCATCAACGACCGGATGCGAAGAATTTCCTTGGCCTGAATCTCGAGGTCGGAGCTTTGGCCATAGCCACCCTCGGTGGCGGGCTGGTGAATCAGAATGCGGCTGTTGGGCAGTGCCAGGCGCTTGCCCTTGGTGCCTGCGGCCAGCAGCACGGCGGCGGCCGAGGCTGCCTGGCCGAGGCAGACGGTCTGCACGTCGGGCTTGATGTAGCGCATCGTGTCGTAGATGGCCGTCAGCGCCGTGAACGAGCCGCCGGGGCTGTTCAGGTAGATGCTGATCGGACGTTCCGGATCCATCGACTGGAGGCACAGCAACTGGGCCATCACGGCGTTGGCGATGTCGTCGCTGATCGGGGTGCCCAGAAAGATGATGCGGTCTTCGAAGAGCTTCGTGTAGGGGTCGACGCGCCGCATGCCGTAGCTGGTGCGTTCTTCCCACTGCGGAATGTAGTAGTCCATGGACGGACCGGACGGGGCCAGTCCACCGGGCAGAGCAGGCATGGTCATCTCAGTCCTCACTGGTTCGGTGCGTCGGGCGACTTGATGTCGCTGGCGCGCTCGTAGACGTGGTCGATGAAGCCGTACTCGAGTGCTTCGGGCGCGGTGAACCACCGGTCGCGGTCGGAATCGGCCTCGATCTGCTCGACCGTCTGGCCGGTGTGTTCGGCGATCAGGTGCGACATCGTCTTCTTGATGTGCAGCGACTGCTCGGCCTGAATACGAATGTCGGACGCGGTACCGCCCAAGCCGCCGGACGGCTGGTGCATCATGATGCGCGCGTGCGGCAGGGCGAAGCGCTTGCCCTTCTGGCCGGCGCTGAGCAGGAACTGGCCCATCGAGGCGGCCAGGCCCATGGCGACGGTGGCGACGTCGTTGCTGATCCACTGCATGGTGTCGAAGATCGCCATGCCCGAGTCGACCGAGCCGCCGGGGCTGTTGATGTAGAGGTAGATGTCTTTGTGCGGGTCTTCGGCGTTCAGCAGCAGCATCTGCGCACAGATCGCGTTGGCGTTCTCGTCGCGCACCTCAGAACCCAGAAAGATGATTCGGTTGGCCAGCAGCGCCTGGTAGACCGAATCGTTGATACCGGCCAGGCTGGGGCCGGCTGCGGCGCGCAGCGGTGCAGCGTCCGTCAATGGCAGGGGTAGCATCTCGTTCACGACGCCGAACCTATCCAACGCGGGTGACAAAGCTAAGGGCATCCGGCCGCTGTTCGCTGTCGGCGCACGGCTCACACTTCACCGACAGAGGTCCCGGCGTCCGCCTGGATGACGGCTGACCGCCGTCCGGCTCGAGGCGCAACCCTCGTCGCTTGCGCACTCGTCATTCCGGTGAACGCCGGAACCTCACGACCCAGCCACGTGACCTCGAGGACGCCGGACGGCTGCACGGCGGTCAGCGGCAGCCAGGCGCGAGACGCGCCTAGGGTGGCGCCTATTCGACCGCCACCCATGCCCACGGTGGCACCAGAATCGGCACAGCCTGTGGATAACCCCCCACGCGGCACGCAACGCTGGAATACTCCCTCGAAATACCCAGCCCCGGGAGTAGCCCGATGAGACCAGTAGTAGCAGCAGCAGCGTTGGCGGTGCTCACCGCGTGCACGCCGACGAGCCCCACTCCCTCGCCGGTGACCAGTTCGCCGTCGGTCTCTGCGAGCCCGTCGGCGACACCCAGCCCCACCTGCTCCCTCGGCAGCGCCACGCCGAAGCCGTGCACGACCAAAGAGTTCGAGCAGGAGCAGTTCACCGCCGAGGCGATGGACGTGTATCGCCGTTGGATCAAAGAGGCCAACCGGCTGTATTTGGCCGGTGGAACACTCACGCCCACGGACGAGATGAAAGCAACGATCGCCGACGTCGTCATGGACAGCGCGATGAACGGGTTCGCAGACATGAAGCGCGCCGGTGTACGAGCAGTGTCGGGCGAAGTAAAGATCGTCGCCATAACGCCCACCAAGGCCAAGTCTGACGGCACGGCAAGTTTCAATGCGTGCTCCGATGGGCGCTCGTTGGTCTTTCAACGGAAGGGCAAGACGATCAGCCGCGGCACCTTCGCCGATGAAGATTACGTGGCAAAGCGGATCGACGGTTCGATCAAGCTCGTTGACGTAATGTCTGAGGCGGCGAGATGCGGAGGTTAACTGTCATCCTGGTCGCCCTGGTGGCTCACTCGCTACTTCCCTTCGCGGCGGCTCCTAGCGCCATAGCAGGACTCCCTGCCCCTACAGGCGGCTTCGGCAACATTTACGAAGCACCCGCGGATAAGAAGAAGCCCCCGCCGAAGACGAAGGTCAAAGTGGCCACCAAGAAGGGCAAGGCCAGAGGCGTAGTCATTCAGTCGATCGGCAAGACCCAGTCGCCGAACAAGCAGAAACAGTGGAACGGCTCGAACACCAGGAAGGCGGAAGTACAAACAAGCGCTCAGGATCGCTGCTGGGCCGCCACGAAGGAGCTGAGTTGCTTCGGTGACGGCGAACAGCGGGGAAGTACCGGAGCTGACGACCTGCTGCTGAGCGGCAACATCGCGGCCGGTCTCGCGGTCAGTCTGGCGACCCAACTCGACCTGCCGACGCCAACCCCGACATTCTCCCCCGACCCGAACAACAACGAGTGGAAGATGCTCGCGGTCGGATTTCCCATCTGGCTCACCGCCGGTGACACCAGAAGCGTCACCACCACACGGTCGGTGTCCGGGCTCACCTTCACGCTCACCGCGCGCTGGCGCTCGACCACCTTCGACATGGGTGACGGCAGATCTGTCACGTGCACCAAGATGGCTGCCTACAGCGAAGCGGTGAAGGCCGGCACGCCCTCACCGACCTGTGGGCACACCTACACCACCCCGTCGCTGCCGAAGGGCACTTACACGGTGCGCACCCACTCGAACTGGGACGTCGACTGGTCGGTCGCCGGTTTCTCGGGCACTGTGCCGGCCTACAACACCGGGGATGCCTCGATCGCGATCGGTGAACTGTCCGCCCTCAATCGCTGACGCATGCCGCAACGCCGGTTCTGAACTCGTCCGGACCTCGTCAGCCCAAACCCACTGTGGCGCGTTCTCTGGCCCAAGACGCTCCGCTTGGCTGCGACACGAACCGAGGACGAACGCCCGCGAGTGGAACTCGCGGGCGTTCGATCTCGACTGTGACGCGTCAGGCCTTCTCGACCTCGTCTTCGACGGCGGCGTCCGCTTCGTCCTCAGCAGCGTCGTCGGCTTCGGTGATGACCTCGGGCTTGACGTCGACCACGGCACCGGCCTCGTCGGTCACGGTCGCCTCGGCCAGCAGCAGGCCCAGGGCCTTGTTGCGCCGGATCTCTTGCATCCAGGCGCTCATGTGGTCGTGTTCCATCATGTGCTGCAGCTCTTGCTCGGGCGTGCTGCCGTTCTGCTGGGCCTTGCGCACGATCAGGTCGGTGAGCTCGTGCTGCTCGACGCCCACCTCGTTGCTGTCTGCGATGGCGTCGAGCAGAATCTGCGCACGCAGGCTCTGCTCAGCCCGCGCGTCGACCAGGGCCCAGAACTCATCGGCGGTGTCGGCCTCTTCGTCGGCAGACTCGAGGTAGCGATCCAGGGTGAGCCCGGCGCGCTTGAGCTGATCGTTGATCTGGCTGTGTCGGGCGTCGACCTCGCTGGCGAGCAGCTTGGCGGGCAAGTCGAACTCGACCTTGCCGACCAGGTCTTCGAGCACCTTGTCGCGGGCGTCGTTGAGCTGGTCGTATCGCAGCATCTGCTCCACGCCCCGGCCGAGGTCGGCCTTCATCTCGTCGACGGTGTCGAACTCGGACACGAGCTGAGCGAAGTCGTCGTCGAGCTCGGGCAACTGCTGCTCAGAGACCTTGCTCACCGTCACGTGAATGTCGGCCGGCTCGCCGGTCAGCGGGCCGCCGACCAGGGTCGAGCTGAAGTCGGCGGACTCCCCCGCCTTCAGGCCGGTGACGGCTTCGTCGAGCCCGTCGAGCATGCCGCCGGCGCCGATGGTGTAGGTGACGCCCTCGGCGGTGGCGTCTTGCAGTTCCTCACCGTCGCGGGTGCCGACCAGGTCGATGGTGACCACGTCACCCTCGGCGGCCGCTCGCTCGACCTCGGTGCTGGTGGCGAAGCGCTCGCGCATCATGGCGATGCGGTTGTCGATCTCGGTGTCGAGATCGGCGAGCACCGGCACGGTTGCGGTCAGGGTGCTGAACGCAGGCAGGTCGAACTCGGGGCGCACGTCGACCTCGGCCACGAACTCGACCAGGTCGCCGTCCTCAAGCTTGGTGATCTCGACCTCGGGGTCACCCAGCGGGATCAGCTTGTTGGCCTCGACGGCCTGGCCGTAGGCACTGGGCAGGGCGGCGTTGATGGCCTCTTGCAGCACCATGCCGCGGCCGAACCGTTGGTCGATGACCGCCGAGGGCACCTTGCCCTTGCGGAAGCCGGGAATGTTGACGCTCTGCGCGATCTCGCGGTAGGCCTTGGTCAGGTGGGGCTGGAGGTCGCTGAAGGGGATCTCCACGGTCAGCTTCACCCGCGACGGGTTGAGCTGCTCGACGGTGCTGGGCAACGTGGTGCTCCTGTTGTGGTCGGTTGTATCGGTGCGGTCATGAACCGGAGCGGATGACGGGAATCGAACCCGCGTAGCCAGTTTGGAAGACTGGGGCTCTACCATTGAGCTACATCCGCAAGGGTCATTAGCCTAGCGGTCGAGTTCGGGTGCGTCCTAAACGAGCCCGCCGCCGCACGTTTGAGCTTCCGCAGGCTCCAACTCATGCACGCCGAAGGCAGGACGTTCCGCCACCACCGCTGACCACCTCAGGTGGCGGGTGGCGCGAGCTTGGAACCGTCCCCAACCCACGCCAGGACGGCAGATGGCGCGAGTTCGGAACCGTCCCCAACCCACGCCAGGTACCCCGCCGGGTGGTGACACGTGGCGCGCAACGGCATAGCGTCGATCGGTGACCGCACAACTGAGCGTGACCCTCGACCAAAGACTGATCACGGCCCTGAAGCGCCGCGCACTCGATTCAGACCTTTCCTTGTCAGCGCTGCTCAACCGCATCTGCTCCGGCTACTTGGGCGACTGGCAGCAAGAGAACCCCGAGTCGGACGATCTCTCGGCGGGCGAGTCCCCCGACGCACCCGAAGACGCCGACCCATCCTCCCCCGACCTGCTGCTCCAACCGCTGGTGCACGTGCACGACCTGGCCGGCACCGTCACGCTGCTGGAGGCGCTCGGTGGACGCATCGGGCAGGGCAGCCGCGACGGTGACTGGGTGCAGGTGGCCATCGGCGGCGCCGAGATCGGGCTGCTCGCCCACCCGCCCAACCCCGACCAGGGCGAGGCCTCCGTCGAGTTGACCTTCGAATCGCGCACGCCGCTCGAACACGTGGAGCGTCGCGCGCGAGATGCGGGCGTGAAGGTCGCCCAGCCGACCAGCGACGAGGGTTTCGGGCGGCAATTGCAGCTACGCACCCCCGATGGCCTGCTGGTGAAAGTCAACGAGATCGATGCTGAACTGATCGGGTGAACACGACGTCGGCCCGTCCGCCGCACCCCGACGAGCCGGGCTTGCGTCCGATTCGCCCCGACGACGCCGCCGACGTGCTCGCCGCCTTCGCCTCGGCCACCGACATGGCCCGCCAGGGCGGCGTGACCAGCCTCGACACGGCCGCACACTACCTCGCCACCCTGCTGGACGGGCCCCACGTCGTGTTCGGCGTCACAGTGCACGACCGCGTGGTCGGGGCGGTCGGCATCAGCATTGACCAGCCCAACCGCAACGGGTGGCTGTGGTACTGGATGCACGCCGGGTTTCACGGCAGGGGTTGGACGACGCGAGCCGCCGCCACCGTCGCCGACTGGGCCCTCACCGACGGCGGGCTGGATCGCCTCGAACTCGGCCACCGAGTGAACAACCCCGCCTCGGAGTCGGTCGCTCGCACGGCCGGGTTCGTGCCCGAAGGGCTCGAGCGGCGCAAGCTGCTGGTGGAGGGCGATCGGGTCGACGTGCTCACCTACGGACGACTGGTGGACGACCCATGGCCCACCGTTGCGCGGCTGCCGCTGGAGCATCGGTGAGCTGGGCGGCGTCCGAAGCCCTTCGGGATGAAGTCTCGACAAGCTCGACCAACGACACCGCCGTGCCGACTGCGGCTGGAGCATCGGTGAGTTGCGCGGCGCCCGAAGTCCATCGGAATCAGGTCTCGACAAGCTCGACCCGCGGACGACCTCGACCCGCGAAAGCTCAGGCCTCGCCCTGGTGCCGGGCGCGCACCCGTTCAATGGCCGACAACATCGCCTGCGCTCCCTGGCACAACAGCTCCAAGTCGGCGGTCGACAGCTCCTGCAGCACCACGGCCAGCGCCCGCTCGAACATCGAGTCGAGCCGGCGCATCGTGTCGAGCCCGGCCTCGGTGGGGTGCAGCCGGCGCACCCGCCGGTCGTCGACGTCGTCGGTGCGACTGATCAACCCCTTTTCGACCATGCGCTCCACCAAGCCGCTGGCAGTGGGCGCGCTGACGCCCAGCAGGGCGCCCAGTTCCTGCCCCGACAGTCCCGGCTGCTTCATCACGTGATCGAGCACCCGCAACTGCTGAATCGTCACGTCGGGGGGTACCGGCATCGGCCCGACCAGAGCCATCGCCCGATCGTGAATGCGGGCGTTGATGCGCACAACCTCGGCGGCGAGCGCAACGCGCTGCGGGTCGGTTCCGACCGCCTCGAATGACCGCACGGCATGAAGCTTTCTGTTACAGAAATAGTTAGGGCTACACTAACCGATGTGGTCGGCCCAGGCCACGCGTTGCCCGCCGCAGGGGCGGACGAAGGGGAAACTGTGCTGCGCCTGACCAAACTCAGCCTTGCCCACCGCACGGTGGTGCTGCTGCTCAGCCTGCTCATCATCGGCTTGGGCGTCTACGCCACCACCGCTCTGAAGCAGGAACTCATCCCCTCGATCGACGTGCCGCGCGGCAACGTCGTGAGCGTCTACGCCGGCGCCAGCCCCGAGGTCGTCGAAGCCCAGGTGAGCAAGCCGATCGAGGCCGCCGTGAAAGCGGTCGACGGGGTCACCTCGGTGACCTCTGTCAGTTCCAGCGGCGTGTCGCAAGTGACCGTCCAGTGGGACTACGGCATCGCCGCCGACGACATGGCCAACAAACTGCGCAGCGCCGTCGACTCGATCTCGGGCGGACTGCCGGCCAACGTCGACCCCACCGTGATCACCGGCGGCACCGATGACATTCCGGTCGCTGTACTGGCCCTGTCAAGCGACGAAGACCTGAACGTGTTGTCGCAGAAGGTCACCGACACCGTCGCACCCGAACTCAAGTCGGTGCCCGGCGTTCGCGACGTGACCGTGTCGGGCAAAGAAGAGCGCGAGATCGTCATCACCTACAAGCAGTCGAAGCTGGCCGACTACGGCGTCGACCCGACCACGATCGCGCAGTTGTTCGCCGCGAACGCCAACGCGATTCCCTCGGGCACGATGCGCACCGACACGGCCAATCTCGACGTGCAGACGGGCACCACCTACTCAACGGTCGACGAGATCAAGAACCTGCGGCTGCAGGGCACCGACGGCCCGGTGAAGCTCAGCGAGTTGGCCACCGTCAAAGAGGCGCCCGTCGCCACCACGAGCATTTCGCGCGTCGACGGACGCACCTCCCTCACCCTGCAGATCATCAAGACCCCCGACGCCAACACCGTCACGGTGGCCCACGGCATCGCCGACCGACTCCCCGAACTCGAACGTGCCCTGGGCAACAACGCCAAGTTCGTCACGGTGTTCGACCAGGCCCCCTACATCGAGCAGTCGGTGCATGACCTGACCGTCGAAGGCGGCATCGGCCTGGCGATGGCCGTGTTCGTGATCCTGCTGTTTCTGCAGTCGCTGCGCCCCACGCTGATCACCGCGATCTCGATTCCGCTGTCGCTGCTGATCGCCCTGATCGGGCTGTGGGTGGGTGGCTACACCCTGAACATTCTCACCCTGGCCGCGTTGACGGTCGCCGTCGGCCGAGTCGTCGACGACTCCATCGTGGTGATCGAGAACATCAAACGACACCAGGGCGACGGCGAGTTCGGTCGCAAGTCGATCATCAACGCCGTCAAAGAGGTGAGCGGCGCCGTCACGTCGTCGACGCTCACCACCGTCGCAGTGTTCCTGCCCATCGGCCTGGTCGGTGGGCAGGCGGGCGAGATCTTTCGCCCCTTCGCCGTCGCTGCGGTGGTGGCCCTGCTGGCGTCCCTGATCGTGTCGCTGACGGTGGTGCCCGTGTTCGCCTCGTGGTTCATGCGGCCCACCGCCAAGCAACAGGCCAAGATCGAGGCCGCGGGGGCGTCCGAAGAGAAGGACACCTGGCTGCAGAAGTCCTATCTGCCGGTGCTCAACTGGGCGCTCGGGCACCGCTGGCTCACCCTGCTGCTGGCGGTTCTGGTGTTCGCCGGCACCCTGGCGTTGGTGCCGCGGCTCAAGACCGACTTCATCGGCAGCACCGGCACCGAAAGTCTGGCGATCACCCAGAAACTGCCCTCGGGCACGGGCTTGAGTGAAACCGACAAGGCAGCGACCAAGATCGAAGGTCTGTTGGCGGCCGACCCCTCGGTGCAGACCTACTCGACCACCATCGGCAGCGGCAGCTCGGCGGTGTTTCTGGCCGCCCGGGCCGACTCGAACGAGGCCCGGTTCACGGTGCCCCTGAAGGCCGGCAGCAACGCCACAGACACCGCCAACCGGCTGCGGCAGCAGATCGCCGAGATGGGGCCCGACGTCGGCGAGGTCGAGGTGTCGATCGGTGCCGGCGGCTCCAGCACCGGTGTCGTGGTGTACGTCGAAAGCTCGGACTCGACGCTTCTGCAGACCGCCAACGACCGAGTGCTGGCGATGATGCAGGGCATTCCCGGCCTCACCAACGTGAACAGCGACCTGGCAGCGGCCCGCGACATGCTGTCGGTGGACGTCAAAGAAGGCAAGGCGGCCGACCTGGGCATGACCCAGGCGTCCATCGGGCAGGCCGTGGCACGGTCGGTGCGCGGACAGTTGATCGGCACCCTGGCCGAGGGCGACACCACGCTGAACGTGTATCTGCGCTCACAGACGCCGGTGCAGAACATCGACGAGTTGCGCGACATCAAGCTGCCGGTCACCCAACTCATGAACGCCAACGCCAAGTCGGACGCCGCGGACGCGGTGCAGAAGCGCTCCGAGAAGGTCACCGCGCAGTCGAAGAAGGACGCCACTGCGGCCTACAACGACCAGGTCGCGGCGCTGAAGAAGAGCCGTGCGGAGGCGGTGAAGGCACAGAAGACCCTCAACAGTCAGCTCGCCAAGGCCAAGAAGAACCTGGCCAGCCTGCAGTCACAGCTTGAGGCGGTCCAGCAGATTCCCGTCTGCTCGGGGGCCCTCCTGCCCCCTGGGTGCCTGCCGGCCACCTCGGACGCGGTGCTCAAACTGACTCAGGCTGTATCCGGCGTGTCCATGCAGGTAGCCCAGCTGAGCAGCGCACTGGCTCAGGCCAAGTCGGGGGTCACCCAGGTCGACAAGCAATTGGACGCGCTGGCGGAGCAGCGCGAGAAGTCGCTCGACGCCCAGGCCATCCAGCAGTCGATCCAAGACCAGAGCAAGGCCGCGGCCGAGGCGACCGCCGACGCGGTGCGACTCTCTGACGTGGCCACGGTGAAGCTGGTTCAGGCACCCGCGTCGGTCACCCGCGTCAACGGCATCCGGGCCGCGACCATCTCGGCCAGCTCGGAGTCGTCCGACCTGGGCACCACCACGACCCGCATCACCCAGGGGCTCGCCGCCCTCGACCTGCCGGACGGCGTCACGGTGCGCATCGGTGGGGTGTCGCAGCAGCAGCAGGAGTCGTTCGCGCAGCTCGGCCTCGCGATGCTGGTGGCGATCGCGGTGGTGTACCTGATCATGGTGGCCACCTTTGGATCGCTGCTGCAGCCGCTGCTGCTCCTGATCTCGATTCCGTTCGCGGCGACGGGCGCTTTGGGGCTGTCGTTGCTCACCGACACGCCGCTCGGCGTGCCCAGCATGATCGGCCTGCTGATGCTGATCGGCATCGTGGTCACCAACGCGATCGTGCTGATCGACCTGATCAACCAGAAACGAAAGGCCGGCGCGGGCGTCGACGATTCCATTCAGGCCGGGGCCAGGCTGCGGGTGCGGCCGATCATCATGACCGCCCTGGCCACCATCTTCGCCCTTGTGCCGATGGGGCTGGGGCTGACCGGCGGCGGGGTGTTCATTTCGAAACCCCTGGCCATCGTGGTGATCGGCGGCCTGGTGAGTTCGACGCTGCTGACGCTGATTCTGGTGCCGGTGCTCTACGACCTGCTCGAGACGTGGCGGCAGAACCGCCGCGACCGCAAGGCGCAACGGTTGGCGGCCAAGGCCGACCAGAATGCGGTCGAGGGTGACGAGACGTCGGCCGACGCACCGGTTGAGGGTCGTCCGGCGGGGGCGGGCAGCCAGTAGGTCGCCCAGCCGACATGAGACGGGGACGGCGACCACCTGCGGGGGAATGCATGGTGGGCGCCGCCCCCGTGGCGGGGGGGTCGGCAGTGGTCAGAGTTGAACGGTCGCGCTTTCGCCCGATTGCGGCTTGTCGCCGGTGAGCTTCGCCTTGAGCACGCCGAGCAGCACGCCCACGCCTCCCGGGGTGTCCCAGTACTCGGCACTGTCGGCATTGACGCGCAGCACCACGTTGTCGGGATTCTCGGGGCCGCCGTCGGTATAGGCGTCGTTGAAGGTGTTCCACAGCCGCTGCTTGGTCTCGGGCTCTTCGGCCACGGAACCGGTACCGCTGATCGAGACCCAGTAGTCGTCGCCGGCCACCGCCACGTTCACCGGATTGCCGTCGCTCTGCTTGGCCACGTCGGTGTGCGCCTGGGTGATGAACACCAGATCCCGATCGTCGGTGACCTCTTGAATCGTCATCGGGCGGCTGAGCAGTTCGCCGCCGTCAGTGCGCGTGGTGAACATCACCGTGCGGCTCTTGCCGAGCAAGTTGTCGAGGGTCTCGAGTCGGTCTGCCTGGTCGGTGTCGGTCATCTGCGCTCCCGTCGATGAAAGGCATGGACGGTCGTTGGGCCTCATTAGCCGGCCACGACCGTGCTACGACGCTAGACCCGAAGGCCTATCCTGTACAGGGTTTGTCTAACGTTGTGGCCTAAAGGGTGGAGGACCCGACCGTCATCCGGGCGGCGGACGCCGGGATCTCACCGTGCCGACTGCCCAAGGCCGACGTGGACGCCGTCCCGCTTTCGTCTGGGCCGAGATCCCGGCGTTCGCCGGGATGACGAGTGGGACTACGCCGGGATGACCGGGTGAGGTCTGCCGGGATGACGCGGACGACCAGCTCAGTACGAGCGGGGAATGTGTGGCTGGTAGTGCTCCTCGAGTTGCTTGATCTCGTCGTCGGTGAGTTGCACGTCCAACGCGGCGACGGCGTCGGCCAGGTGGTGCGGCTTCGTGGCTCCGACGATCGGGGCGCTGACCGCGGGGTTGCCCAGCACCCAGGCCAGGGCGACCTGCGCCATCGGAATGCCTCGCGCCTCGGCAACGCGTTGCACCGCCTCGACGATCGGACGATCGACGTCCTGGTCGTAGCGCCGGCCGACCGGGTCGACGTCCATGCGTGCCGTCCGCTCGCCCCACGGGCGGCAGACCCGGCCCTTGGCCAGCGGTGAGAACGGAATGGAGCCGACGCCCTGATCGGCGAGCAGCCCGAACATCTCGCGCTCCTCTTCGCGCATGATCAGGTTGTACTCGTCTTGCATCGACACGAACCGGGTCCAGCCATTGAGGGTGGCCACGTACTGCATCTTCGAGAACTGCCAGGCGTGCATCGCCGAGGCACCGATGTAGCGCGCCTTGCCGGCCTTCACCACGTCGTGCAGCGCCTCCATGGTCTCTTCGACCGGCGTGTCGGGGTCGAACCGGTGAATCTGGTACAGGTCGACGTAGTCGGTGCCCAGGCGCTTCAGGCTGGCGTCGATGTTCTCCATGATCGCCTTGCGCGACAGACCGTGGCCGCCCGGCCCGTCGTGCATACGAAAGAACACCTTGGTGGCCAGCACCACGTCTTCGCGGCGGCTGAAGGTGTCGATGGCTCGGCCCACGATCTCTTCGGAGCTGCCGAAGGTGTACACGTTGGCCGTGTCCCAGAAGGTGATACCCGATTCCACGGCTTGGGCGAAGTACGGCTGGGAGTCTTCTTCAGACAGTGCCCATTGGCTGAAGCCGCGGCTGGTGTCGCCGAAGCTCATGCAACCCAGCGCGATGCGGCTGACGGTCAGGCCGGACGTGCCGAGCCGGGTGTACTGCATGGTGATTTCCGTTCGTCGGTGGTGAACAGGGTCAGTGTGCGGGTGTGACGGTGCACCGGCCGAGGGGGACGCGCGCAGCGGGGCCGGTGCTGCCGTCGAGAAGAGCCTGGCCGGTGAACCGTTCGGCGGGCCCCGTCGCGGTGGCGTGCGCGGCCGGGTTCACGATCGCTCCGGGTCGAGGGCGGGTTGCGGGTGCGGTTCGGTGGCCCAACTCGCCAACAGCCTCATGGCGTCGGCCGACGTGGTGCCGGGTTCGGCGACGTAGGCGTTCAGCCTCAGACCGGTGTCGGCGGTCACCTGCAGCGACTCGTACGCCAGCGTGAGGTCGCCGACCACGGGGTGGTGAAACTTCTTCACACCGGTGCGGTGCAGGCGCACGTCGTGGTCGGCCCAGAGCCGGCGAAAGGTGTCACTGCGGGTCGACAGCTCGCCGACCAGTTCGGTGAGGCCGTGGTCGTAGGGGTTCTCGCCCGCGAGGCTGCGCAGCAGAGCGGTGGCCTCGTAGCAGATGCGATCCCACTCGACGAAGAACTCGGGCGCGCTGGGGTCGAGAAACACGTACCGGGCCACGTTGGGGCGTCCGGCCATGGCCAGCACCGGTTGGTAGAGCGCCCGCCCGAGGGCGTTGGTGGCCAGAATGTCGGTGCGGTTGTTGCGCACGTAGGCGGCGGTGCCGTCCATGGAGTCGAGCAGCCACTGCACCGCCGGCCGCACCACGCCGCGAACCGGACGGGCGGCTCGTCCACGGCTCGACGCCGCGTGGGCCAGGTCGTACAGGTGGGCGCGCTCGGCCTCATCGAGCCGCAGCGCATTGCTGACCGCCTCGAGCACCGCCTCGGACACGCCGGCCAGGTTGCCGCGTTCGAGACGCACGTAGTACTCGACGCTGACGCCGGCCAGCAGGGCGACCTCTTCGCGGCGCAGTCCGGTGACCCGGCGACGTTCACCCCAGGTGGGCAGGCCGACCTGCTCGGGGGTGATGCGAGCGCGCCGTGAACGCAGAAAGTCGGCGGCCTCACTGCGAATGTTCATGAGAACGAACCTAGTCAGCCTGGCGGCAGGTAGACAGTCACTGCCATTACCCCGTTGCACACCGGCCCCGAACACCCTCACCCAGACGCTCGGCGGCGTAGCCTGTCGAGTCATGAAACCGCCTGACGGCAGCAGTGACGATGCACCCGTCGAACGTCACGAGACGCCGGCCGAACGGCTCGACCGCAACTGGTCGGAGCTGCTGCAAGAGTTGCGGGTCACCCAGACGGGCATTCAGATTCTCACCGGGTTTCTGCTGATCCTGCCGTTTCAGGCGCGCTTCCTCGACCTCGACCCCGCCCTGGTCGCCGTCTTTCTAGCCGCCGTCGTGTTCTCGGCCCTGGCGACCGCTCTGGTGCTGGCACCGGTGGCCGCGCACCGGCTGCTGTTTCGCCGGCACGAGAAGGACGTGCTGGTCGACCTGGGCGGCTGGATGGCGAAGGCCGGACTGTGCTGCCTGGCGCTCACCGTCGGGCTGGTCGCCACCCTGGTGGTGGGCCTGGTGGTCGGTGTGCCGGCCGGCTGGGTGGCGGGCGTCGTCGCGCTGGCCGTGTTCGCCGCCTTGTGGCTGGCCGCCCCGCTGTGGACGTTGAACCGACGGCGCGGGCGGCACCCCTACGTGTGATGGCGTTCATGCTGCGGGCGGCGTAGCGTCGGCGCATGCCCCGACTGCGCCGTGTCTCGTCCCAGTCGCCGGGCTGGTCACGACGCCGTCACGGCAAGGGCTTTCGCTACATCGACGAGCACGGTGGCCGGCTCGCCGACGCCGACGTGAAACGCATCAAGACGCTGGTGATTCCCCCGGCCTGGCGCGATGTGTGGATCTGCCCGACGCCCAACGGTCATCTGCAGGCCACCGGGGTGGACGCGGCCGGACGGCGTCAGTACCTCTACCACCCGGCGTGGCGGGTGCAGCGCGACAAGCTGAAGTTCGACCGGGTCGAGACCGCCGCGCTGAAGCTGCCCACGGTGCGACGCAAGGTGTCGGCCGACCTGGCCCTTGACGGCATGCCGCTGGAGCGGGCCGCGGCCACCGCCGTCCGGCTGCTCGATCTGGGCTACTTTCGCATCGGCAACGACGCCTACGCCGACGCCAACGGATCGTTCGGCCTGACCACGCTCAAGCGTCGGCACGTGCGCCGGCACGGCGAGGCGTTGGCGTTTCAGTTCGTCGGCAAGTCGGGCATCGAGCACCACATACTGATCGACGACGAGCCGGTGATCGAGGCCCTGCAGGTGATGCGGCAGCGCCGCGGCGGTGATCGGCTGTTGGCCTACCACCAGGGCCCGGACTGGCTCGACCTGGCCTCCGGCACCGTCAACGCCTACCTGTCGGAGCTGTTCGGCGGCGACTTCACGGCGAAGGACTTTCGCACCTGGCACGCCACCGTGATCTTCGCCGCGGCACTGGCCGCCGCGCCGCCGGCAACCACGAAGACGGCCCGCGCCAAGGTGGTGCGCACCGCGGTCGGCGAGGTGGCCGGCTACCTCGGCAACACGCCCACGGTGGCGAAGGGCAGCTACATCGACCCACGACTGATCGACCTCTACGAGTCGGGCTCGACCATCGCCGAGGCCGCCGGACGGTCGTACCGCACCCCCGCGGCCCGGCAGCACGCGCTCGAACGTGCCGTACTCGACCTGCTCGACGTGCAGTAACCCGCTCGCCGCACGCGGGCGCACTAACGTGAGCGTCATGTCCGACGTCGCCCAGCCCATCACCTACCCGCCGGCGATCACCGTCGAGGACTTTGCCCGCAACCTCGACGCCGTCCAGGCGCGCATCGCGCGGGCCGCCGCACGGGCCGGACGCGACCCGCGGAGCGTCCGGTTGTTGCCGGTGAGCAAGACGGTGGCCGAAGACCGGCTGCGCAACGCGGTGGCCGCGGGGTACTACCGGCTGGGCGAGAACAAGGTGCAGGAGGCGAAGCGCAAGAGCGAGAACCTCGCCGACCTCGACGTCAGCTGGGCCGTGGTCGGGCATCTGCAGACCAACAAGGCCCGCGACGTGGCGGGCTTCGCCGCCGAGTTTCAGGCGCTCGACAGCCTGCGCCTGGCCGAGGCGCTCGATCGCCGGCTGCAGGCGGCCGGACGGTCGCTGGACGTGTTCGTGCAGGTGAACACCTCGGGCGAAGAGTCGAAGTACGGGCTGAGCCCCGACGAGGTGCTGGCCTTTCTGGCCGCCCTCCCCCGGTTCGAGACGCTACGGGTGCAGGGCCTGATGACCCTTGCGCTGTTCAGCAGCGACCTCGAGCGGGTGCGCGCCTGTTTCGTGCGGCTGCGGACGCTGCGCGATCGGGCCCGCGACACCGACCCCGACCTGATCGGGCCGGGTGAGCTGTCGATGGGCATGTCGGGCGACTTCGAGGTGGCGATCGACGAGGGCGCCACCTGCGTGCGGGTCGGCCAAGCCTTGTTCGGCAGCCGGGCGCCGCGGTACGACGAGGCGCACTACTGGCCCTCGGGCACCTGAGGGGCGGTGCCGGCGCGGCGTCCGATCAGGCGGAGCAGTCCGGCGATCAGCAGGCTCAGCAACGCGAGCCCCAGCGCGAACCAGCGGGCGTCGTGGTCGAGTGCCAGCCCGAGCAGACCGGGCAGCGATGCCCAGCACGGGCCAGGCGCCGAGTCGTTCGGCCATGCAGACCGGGCTGGAGTCGTCCGTGGCGATCTGGGCCTACAGCTACCTGACCCTCGAGCGAGGGGTCGGCCCGGAGGTGGCCGGCGCGCTAGCACCACCGTCACCAGGCCGAGGGTCGCGGGCAGTGACCAGACCCGCCCTTCGCTCGTGGCGGCCGGTGACGCCGCTGCGGGCACGCCGTCGTCCCAGCCGTGCCGGGCGACGGTGAACACGACCGCGATCACGAACATCAGGCCGGCCACCACGCCGAAGGCGGCGCGCCACCCTGCGCCCGTGGCCAGGGCCACCGTGACCAGCAGCGGCGAGACGACCGCGCCCACGCCGTAACAGGCGTGCAGCAGGTTGATCTGCTGGGGCCCGAAACGACGCGCGGCGAAGGCGTTCAGGGTGGCGTCGATGGCGCCCGAGGCCAGACCGCCCAGCGCCACGGTGACCAGGAACCCCCACCACGTGGGGGTCAGGGCCGACCCGGCCAGCGCTGCCGCAGACAGGGCGGTGCCGGCGGCCAGCAGCCGTCCGACACCCCAGCGGGCGGTCAGATACGGCGCCGCGATGGTCGACACGACGGCCGCGGCGACACCCACCGGAGGCACCAGCCCCGCGGCGCTGAGCGGCTGGTCGAACGAGAGCCGCATCGACGGCCAGGCCACGCCGAGCATCGAATCGGGCAGGGCGATGCTGAAGAAGGCCAGGTAGGCCAGTTGCACCACGAACATGGTTGAGAATCCTCGGCGTCAGCGAATGGATGGAACCCAGGGCTGACCGGGCGACGCGACCTCAGCAGCAGGCACGCGTACGACTGATCGGGTCAGCGCCGCGTGCCCCGGCGGCCGGGAGAATCCTGCACGCCGCGATGCTAGTGCGCGCGAGGCAGTGTCGGCGAGTCCGTCGTCTGCGTACGAACCCGCAGCAACAGTCGGCAACCGCTCGACGTTTCGGCGCGCAACCGATGGACTGACCCCATCGATATCAACGCATCGTCGGCGACGCGCGCGTGCGCGCACACGGATCCGCCACCTTGATGCAACTGTGGGTGGATGGGCATGAACGCGGAGCGCCGAGCCACGGCCGTCGCCGTGCTGGTCGCCGCCACCTACTTCATGGAACTGCTCGACGGAACCATCGTGTCGACGGCCGCGCCGGCCATGGGCCGTGACCTGGGGGTCAGTTCGGCGTCGATCGGACTGTCGATCACCGCCTACTTCGTCACCCTCGCGATCGTGATTCCGTTCAGTGGCTGGATCACCGACCGGCTGGGCTCGCGCACCGTGTTCGTGTGGGCCATCGTGATCTTCACGGTCGCCTCGGGGCTCTGCGCGGCGTCCACCTCGTTGATCGAGCTGTGCGCCTGGCGGGTGCTGCAGGGCATCGGTGGGGCGTTGATGGTGCCCGTCGGACGCCTGGTGGTGCTGCGGGGCGGTGACCGGCAGGGGCTCGTCCGAGCGATCGCGATTCTCACCTGGCCGGCGTTGGCGGCACCGATCATCGCGCCGTTTCTCGGTGGCGTGGTGGTGCAGGCGCTCTCGTGGCACTGGATTTTTCTCATCAACATTCCGCTGGGTCTCATCGCGGTGCCGATCGCGATCGCCCTGGTGCCGCAGATCCGCACCCCGCACCAGGTGCCGTTCGATTGGCTGGGCTCGGCCTGGGTGTTGATCGGTCTGGGTTCGGTGGTGGGGCTGACCAGCCTGCTGACCCTGGACGAGATCCCGTACGGTGCCGTGATCGTGGCGGCCGCACTCGGCGCCCTGGGGTGTTGGCTGGCCGTCCGGCACTGCCGGCGGGCCGAGCACCCGATTCTGAGCCTGGACGCCTTCGGCCACGAGACCTTCAGGGTCGCCAACGCGGGCGGCATGGCGTTTCGGCTGGCGGTGTCGGCCGTGCCGTTTCTGCTGCCGCTGCTGTTTCAGGACGTCTGGGGACGCACCCCCGTGCAAGCCGGGGCGATGGTGTTGTGGGTGTTCGTGGGCAACCTGGCGATCAAGCCGGCGACCACTCCCCTGCTGCGGCTGTTCGGGTATCGGACGGTGCTGATCGCTGCCTCGGCAGTGGCCGCGGTGACCGTGGTGCTGATGGCGTTGATGAAGCCCGACACCCCCGACTGGCTGCTCGCCACCTTGCTGTTCGTCTCGGGCGCGGCGCGGTCGGTCGGCTTCACCGCCTACAACACCATCGCGTTCGCCGACGTCGCCCAGGCACACATGACCGAGGCGAACACGCTGTTTTCGACGTTGTCGCAGATCGCCGCCGGGTTCGGCGTCGCGGTGGCCGCGGCGCTGCTGAAGGCGGCGCGTCCGCTGCAGGCGGCCGGCCCCTCGGCGCCGTACTCGGCGACCTTCATCGTGATCGCGATCGTGTTGGGCATGGCCTTGGTCGAAGCGCTGCTGATGAGCCCCTCGGCCGGTGAGGTGATTCGCCCTATGCGAAAGGCGAAGAGCTGATCCTGTGGTGCGTAAGCCCCCGCGTGAATCTCGTCCATGCCCTCATCGCTCGGCAGCTTCGACGCCAAGGCCTCGTGATGCCTACCGTCCGCCGGTGAGCAGCACCAGGATCTGGTGAACCTGATCGATCTGAGCCACCGGGGAAGTCGCACGATCCACGTGGGTGACGCGGTCGATCGATTTGGACTTGACCTGCTCACACGTCGATCCGGCGCAAAGAGGCCCCCGGCTGGTCGCCTCTGGCAATGGTCGGGGCGACAGGACTCGAACCGGAGGGATGGGCGCGCTGAACTAGCCGTTGACTAGGTATGATAGGCAAGATGCGATGATCTCGGCCGCCAGTTGGGGCTTATCTGGGGCAGAGATTCCAGCATGTGAGCCTGTCGCCCCCGCCGTAGGTACGACCAGCCGGATCGGCACTTCGCAAACAGGCGCCCTACTCTCGGTTCTCGTCGCAATGGGCGAGCTGTTCGTGTCGATGAATGGCCCACCGCAAAGGACGTGCGTCACAGCACGCCTCAAGAACCCGTGATAGGTCAGGGCTTGGGCAGCAGAGCGAAGTAGTCGACAAGCGTAACCGCAGATCTGAGATGGAAGACCTCGCGGTCGGCGCGCCGCGCTGGGGTCACGGGCGTCGGAGCTGCTCGATCAAGCTAATGCGCGTTCATCGCCGGGTCGAGCTGAGCGAGCACGGTCACATCCACAGGATCTCCGTTCATGCCTCGTCGGCGGTCTGACGTCAGATCCGCTCGGGCAGGAGAGTCAACGCCTGAACGTGGACAGGCCTGACCACAGTGAAGTGCCTTCGGTCGAGCGTTGCGATCTCGCTCACATCGAGCCGTTCAGCGAGAGCGATCACCGAGGCGTCGGTCGTGCCGAGCCGGAGGTCCTGGTAGCGCTCGATCAGATCAGCCATTCGCAGGTGGTCCTCAGGCGTGAGGTCGGCGATCTCGTAGTCGCCGTCCGCGATCGCACGATGAAACGCTGCCTCGGCTCGACTGCCCAGCTTGGAGTCCAGAAGATAGCCGACCTCAGCTACAACCGTTTCCGGGACGAGGAGCCGCCGTCCAGCCAGGCGGAGGCCAGTCCACAACTCCACGCAGGCATGATGATTCGCGTCATCGATGATCGCAGCGGCCACCAACGGGCCGGTGTCGCAGATGATCACGATCTCAGTCCCGACCGAACCCCTCAGCGAGAATCTCATCTATTCGTTCTGAGGTGTCCGTGCGGCCATCGTTGGCGGGGCCGAAACCGAAGAATGCGGGGGGCCAGCTACCGCCCTGGCGCCGGTGGGCGCGCCGACGTGCCTCGGCGAGCAGGCTCGATACCTGATCGTCAGGCAACTCATCAACGAGCTGATGAAGCTCGACGCGATCTACCGACATGCAATGAGTGTAGAGCGATGGGCTGTTTTGCAGGCGATCACGCGCGGGCCGGGGCTTACTGCGGCACGCAGGCGATCAGCAGGTTCACTGGCCGGCCTCGAACTGGGCGAGGCGCTCCTCGGCGTCGGCGATGAAGGCCTCGTCAGCCTCGACCAACTCCTCCCGATACACCTGATCGGCGGTCTCAGCTTCGAGTGCAGCCCAGAACGCTGCCTTGCGCCGCTGGTCGAGCATCTCTTCGATGAGCTGGCCCTGTGTCAGGTGGGCCGCCTTGGCTGCATCGCGCAGGCGATCGCGGACTACGCGTGGAACCCTGATCGTCGCCAGTCCAGCCATGTCCAGACGGTACCCCTGAGCTGTCCGAAGGTCGCGTGTCACCCGAGCCAGAACGGACGCAACATCGCGTCGACGTCCTCGGGGCGGACGCGGAGGATGCGCCGTCCGCTGGAGAAGACCGGAAGTTGACTGGACGCGATCCGACGTCGCAGGGTCTTCCGGCTGATCCCCGTCCGCTCGGCCGCCTGGGCGAGGGACTCGTAGCGCTGCAGTTCCATGGTGAACTCCTTCCGCAGCCCCTTAAGCCTCAGAAAGGGCCCGATCCGGACACCGGAGGACCAAGCGATGTGAAGTTCTGCCACCTCGTGCCGCCTGCTCGGCCTGCCGCCGAGGGACGAGGGACGTCCTATCCTCGCTGCCATGAGCGCCAATGTGGACCTGAAGGAGCTGCGCCAAAACACCGCCGAACTGGTGCGCCGCGCCGCGTCCGGGGGGGAGATCACGATCACCGTCTCCGGACGGCCAAGTGCCCGCCTGATGCCCGCGGAACTGAACTATTGGAGGCGCTGGGACGAGATCGCCGACCTGTTCAGTGGCCCCACCGATGCGGATTGGCAGCATGACAGCGAAGGGTTCAGGGACGACCTGCGAGACCCATCGGACAAGCGGTAAGCGTCATAGTTCGGCGAGCTTGCTCATGTTCTCGGCCAGCCGCGAGCGGGACGCCCGGGTCGCGTGCTGGTAGCGCTCGACCATCCCGGCGGTGGCGTGGCCCATCATCGCCTTCAGTTCGGCGGTCGTCGCGCCGGTCATACCCGCCAGCGAAGCCGCGGAGTGGCGCATGTCGTGGAAGGTCAGATCCTCCCGGCCGATGACCTTTCGGGCCTTGCCGTAGGCGTAGCGCAACGCCTTCTCCGACATCGGCGAGACGCCGTCTCCGCCCGGGAAGAGGAAGCCGTCGCGTCCGGTCACCGGGAGCGCGGCCACGTACTTCGCCAGGTACGGGATCAGATGCGGCGGAATGCCGACGTCACGGGTGCCGGCCGCCGTCTTCGGCGCTCCGACGTGCACCTGGCCCTTCGTCCGCGTCACCGCCTGCCGGACGCGCACCACGCCCTCGGTGAGGTCGAGGTCGCGCCGCCGCAGGCCACGCACCTCACCCGACCTCAGCCCGCACCAGCCGGCCAGCACCACCGGCAGTCCCTGTTTCGGCGGCAGCTCGAGCAGCTTGTTGAGTTCGGCGGGGGTGGCCGGCTCGATGTCGCGCGTGCGGCGCACCTTGCCGGCGTTGCGGACGCGGCACGGGTTGCGGTCGATCAGGCCCTCGTCCTCGGCTTCGCGCAGGATCGAGCGCAGCAGCGAGTAGGCGTGCTTGCGCTGCACCGGACGGTCCGCCGACAGCACCGTGGAGTACCAGCGGCGGATCTGGTCGGGTTCGAGGTACTTCAGCTTGAAGCTCCCCAGCGTCGGGGCGATCAGCTTCTCCAGCAGCCGGCCGTACTCCTCGCGCGTCCGCGGCGTCAGCTCGCGCTCAGCCAGGCAGTGCCGCGCGTAGCCGGCCAGGGTGTCCAGGTCGTCCGGCCCGCCCTTCACTTTCACCGGCGGACGCCACTCCTGGCGCTCGATCGAACGGTGCACCTCGCCCAGCCAGAACTCGGCGTCGATCCGCTCGGAGAACAGGTGCGGGGCGTCGTAACGCTGCCGATCCGGCCCGACGTAACGCGCACGGAAGTACCCACTCCGGCGCTCGATGCTGCCGAAGGACCGGCGCTCCTGACCCATGGGAACCTCCTGATCGGCAGGAAACCCGAAAACCAGTATATCGCTCTGACTAGGGGTTTCGCTTGCCCCAAATTAGCCCCAATTGGGGCTTAACTGGGGCACCAGAGGTCTTGACATGGCCTCTTCTGGGTGCAGGTCGCCTGTCGCCCCTGCGGCGTTTGGCCTAGTCAGCCAGGCATAATGCCTAGTCGGGGTGGGGGGCACAAATGGTCGGGGCGACAGGACTCGAACCTGCGATCTCCTGCTCCCAAAGCAGGCGCGCTAGCCACTACGCTACGCCCCGGATCGACCCCGCTCGATGAGCGGCGCCGCACCGAGTCTAGGGCAGGGCCACCGGCGGCGCTAACCGCGAAATCCTGACGTGACATCGAAATCGAGGGCGGCTCGGGCTAGGGTCCTGTGAATGGTCACCCCTTTTCACGACATTCAGACCTACCTCTCACTTCCTCGAACCACCGGCCTGCGGCTGTCGCCCGACGGGTCGCGCCTGATCACCACGGTCGCGACGCTCAACGCCAAGCGCAACCAGTATCGTTCGGCGTTGTGGCACGTCGATCCCACCGGCGCCGAGCCGGCCCGCCGGCTGACCCGCTCGCGCAAGGGCGAATCGTCGGCGGTGTTCACCGACGCGGGCGACATTCTGTTCACCTCGACGCGCCCCAACCCCGACGCCGAAGACGACGACGAGGCGCCCGCCGCGCTGTGGCTGCTGCCCGCCACCGGCGGCGACGCCCGGCTGATCGGCAATCGGCTCGGCGGTTACGGCGAGGTCGCGTCACACGCGGGCGTGGTGCTGGCCGCCGGCAACCGCCTCGGCACCGCCTCGACCGAGGCCGACGACGATCGGGTGCGCAAAGAGCGCAAAGATCTCAAGGTGTCGGCCCTGCTGCACACCAGCTACCCGATTCGGCACTGGGACGAAGACCTCGGGCCTGGGGCCACCCACCTGCTGACCGGGCCGGTGCCGTCCGACGGGATCGCGGGCGAGGCCGCTGCCACCCTCGAGCTCACCGACCTGACCCCCGACGCAGCCCCGCACCAGTTCGGCGACTTCGACCTGGCACCCGACGGCCGCTGGGCTGCAGTCACCTGCACCGTGATCGGTGCCCGCGCCGACCGCCGCACCACCCTGTGCCGGCTCGATCTGTCCGACGGCACGCTCACCACCCTGGTGGACGAACCGGGCGCCGACGTGATCTGCGGCCGCATTTCGCCCGACGGCACCACGGTCGTGTGGCAGTACGAACCGCACGGCAGCCCCACCAAAGCGCCGCACGTCGAGTTGCGCCTGCTTGACCTCACCGACGGCTCGTCACGCCGCATCGCCGCCGACTGGGACCGTTGGATCACCGATCACGCCTGGCTGCCCGACGGCAGCGGCCTCGTGCTCGCCGCCGACGAGTCGGGACGAAGCCCGGTGTTCGTGCTCGACCTGGCCAAGGACGAGGTCACCCGAGTGACCAGCGACGACGCGGCGTTCACCGACCTGCAGGTCTCGCCCGACGGACGCTGGGTCTACGCCTTGCGGTCGTCGTACCGGGCGCCGTCCGAGGTGGTGCGCATCGACCTGCACGCGCACCGCAGCGCCGAAGCCCCCGTTGCGGCCGAGTTGCTGCCCGGCCCCGCGCCGGCACCGCAGCTGCCCGGCACCCTCACCGAGGTGAGCGCCACGGCCGACGACGGTTCGCCGCTGCGGGCCTGGCTGGCCCTACCGTCCGGCGCCGACGACGTGCACCCGGCGCCGCTGCTGCTGTGGATTCACGGCGGTCCGCTGGGCTCGTGGAACGCCTGGTCGTGGCGCTGGTGCCCCTGGCTGCTGGTCGCGCAGGGCTACGCGGTGCTGCTGCCCGACCCTGCCCTGTCGACCGGTTACGGCGAGCAGTTCATCGCCCGCGGCTGGGCCCGTTGGGGTGCAGAGCCGTACACCGACCTGATGACGATCACCGACGCCACCCTCGCACGCGACGACGTCGATCACACCCGCACCGCTGCCATGGGCGGCTCGTTCGGTGGCTACATGGCCAACTGGGTGGCCGGCCAGACCGACCGGTTCGACGCCATCGTCACCCACGCCTCGTTGTGGGCGCTCGACCAGTTCGGGCCGACCACCGACCACGCCTACTACTGGGCGCGCGAGGTGAGCGAACAGATGGTGCGCGACTTCTCGCCGCATGCCTTCGTCGAACGCATCGACACCCCGATGCTGGTGGTGCACGGCGACAAGGATTACCGGGTGCCGATCGGCGAAGGCCTTCGGTTGTGGTGGGAACTGGTCAGCCGCTCGAAACTCGCCATGGACGACCAGGGACGCACCCCGCACCGGTTCTTGTACTTTCCCGACGAGAACCACTGGGTGCTCAGCCCTCAGCACGCTGCGCTCTGGTACGGCACGGTGTCGGCCTTCCTGTCCGAACACGTGTTGGGTGAGGCAAGGGACTACCCCGAACTGCTCGGCTAAACCAGGTTGGTCGAGCCTGTCGAGACCCGTCGGGTCGCGCTGGTCCGAAACCCGCTGGTCGAAGTCGCCCTAGACCGGGGTGGCTTTGCGGTCTCGCGAGGCGATGTAACTGCCTTTCGGGCACGTAACTGCCTGCGCGCGGGCAGCGACGTGTCACAAAGGCAGCTACGTTGCCCGCTGTCGGCCAGGCGGCCCTTCGTGGGCTCTGCGCCCGACGATGCTCCGGTGGGCTTAGCGTGGAGGCATGCCCGAGGAGCGTCCGCCGATAAGCGAGCACGAGTACGAGGACCAGCTCGAACCCACCCATCTGATCCGTCGTTCGCACGTGGTGCTGCGCGCGGGCACCATGATGCTCGGCGCCGGCACCAGCGCACTGCGGGTGCGCGAAGTGATGAGCGCGGTGGCCCGCACCGTCGGCGTCCAGCAGGTCGAGGCGCAGGTCACCTTCACCCAGATCGTGCTCACAGTCGGACGCCGCGGCATCTTCCGAACCCAGGTGGGCGAGACCCGTCCCAGCGTCGACGCCGACCGCATCGCCCGGCTGCACCAGTTCTCGCACGAACTGCCCGAACGCGAACGGGCGATCGACGTCGAGGCCCGCCTGGACGCGATCGAGCACCAGCCCCGCTGCTACCCCACCTGGCTGTTGGTGACGCTGGTCGCCCTCGCCTGCGCGTCGGTGTCGGTGTTGTCGAACGGCGGCTGGCGCGAGGTGCTCGCCGTGCTGCCTGCCTCAGCCCTCGCCTACACCGCGCACCGCGCGCTCACTCGACTGCAGTTCAACCTGCTCGCGGTGGTGCTCACCTCGGCCGCGCTGGCGTCGGCACTGTACGTCGGCTTCGCGGCGCTGATCACGGCCGTGGCCGGAGCCCCGAGCCCACGCTTCGCAGCTGGCTTCATCTGCGCGTCGATCTTTCTGATCCCCGGGTTTCCCCTTGTCACAGCTGGTCTCGACCTCACCCGGCTCGACCTGGACGCCGGCGTACCCAGGCTCACCTATGCAGCGATGGTGCTGCTCGCCATGGCCATCGGCGTGTGGCTGGTCGCCTCGATCGCCGGAGTCTCACCCGCGCCGGTGGCGCCCAATGAGGGCCATCCGGCGATTGTCTGGACGGCCCTGATCGCAGCCAGCTTCTTCGCGGTGTTCGGGTGGGCGACCATGTTCAACGTGCCGCTGGCCACGGCTGTGGCGTCGGGCGTGGTGGCGGTCGTGGGCAACGTTCCACGGCTGTTGCTGCTGGCCGCCGACGTGAAACCGCACGTGGCCACGTTCGTCGGCTGCGTGATCATGGGCCTGGGCTGCGCAGTGGTGGCCGGCTGGTTCAAGATGACCAAGATCATCATGACCGTGCCCACGTTGCTGGTGTCCATTCCCGGGTCGTCGGCGCTGCGCACGCTGATCTACTTCGACCAGGCCGACATCGTCTCAGCCATCGAGTCAGGCGTCTCGACGGTGCTCGTCGTGGTGGCCATGGTGGCCGGCCTGTCGGGCGCCCGCATGCTCACCGACCCCGAATGGGCCTTCACCCGCCCGGACGCGAAACAGCGCGGTTAGTGGGGTCTCGACAAGCTCGACCAACAGATCAGACCAGCGACTCCCCCAGCGCCAGCCAGGCCAGCACCGCCAGGTCCTCCGGGTTCGCGAAATCCGACGCCGCCACCTGCGCCAGCAGTCGCCGCGAGTTCTTGGTCGCACACGCCGCAGCTCCGACCGCCATCGGCCATTCCTCGGGGCACAGCTGCAGCAGCCCGGTCAACTGCACCTGCTGAACGGCGTCCAACCCGACCGGTTCACCGGGCAGGTCACCGCCCAGCGTGTTGATGAGGCCCGAGAACAGCGGCCCGGCCACCTCGGCGCTGCGCAGGTTGAGCACGGCCAGTTCGAGGCCCACCCAATCGGTGCCGCTCGGCCGCGACAACAGCGCCACCGCCTCGTCGCGAACGTCTTCACCGAGCGCCAGACCGGCCAGCCAGCCGGCCATCACCACCCTGCCGAAGCCGAGTTGAGGGTGCACCAGTTGCAGCTGGCGCAGGGCCACGCGCACCGCCCGCGCGTTGCCCGACCGCTGGCCACGCACGATGCCGCCGGCGATGGCGAGCAGGTCGGTGGTGTGCTCCCAGTCGTAGTCGTCGAGCCATTCCTCGGCGGCCTGCGGCTGGCTGACCAGGCTGCGGCCGAGCGCCTCAGCCACCACGAACGCGGCGGCCGGGCTCGGCGGCAAACGGTCGCGCAACACGGTGGACGCCCCGGCGGCGAGCAGCGTGTCGAGGGTTGGGGCGAACGACAGCGTCAGCGCGGTCAACCCACGCGCAGAGTGCAGCACCACGGCCGCCCGGCCGGCCTCGCCGATCACCTGCACGGCGTCGCCCTCGGCGCGGGTCGTCGCGGGCGGCTCGACCACCAGGGCCTGGTCGGGTTGCCGAAACTCCCAGGGCTGCCCGGCCGGCATCTCGAGAGGGGCCAGCCACGCGGGCAATCGCGCGGCGAGTTGGGCCAGGTCGGTGTGCAGTTCGGCACGCAGCGAACCGACCCAGCGCCGTCCGGGCTCGATCGTCAGCCTCTCGGGGGCAAGCTCGAAACCGTCGTCGCTCGCACGAAGCCAGCCCTGGGTGAGCCGCAGCCCCACCACCGGCGCTGCCCGGCGCCGGGGCGCCACCACCAGCACCGCTTCGGCGCCTGCGGCCCAGGCCCACACCACGCTGGCCTGCCCGGGCCGAACCCGCAACGACGGCACCTGAACGAGTTCGGACGGCTCCGCAGCACTCAGCGCCCAGCGAATCGTCCAGTGCTGCCCCACCGAATGCCGTACCGCGAACGAGCAGCCGCTGCAGCCGAACGCGTGCTCGACCTCGTCGTCATCGTCGGTGAAACGCCCGGTCGGACGCACGCCGTGCAGGCTGAAGGTGGCCCACTCGTCGGAGCCGTGCAGCAGCCGAAAACCGGCTCCGTCGGCAGCCACGTGGACGGTGAACGCACCCCAGCGCATCAGCCCGTTCCCGTCAGCGCCGTCGCTGGCAGCGCGGGCACCAGTACAGGTTGCGACCTTCCAGCACCTGGGTACGCACGGGTGTGCCGCAGACCAGGCAGGGCAGCCCCGCCCGGCGGTACACGTACACCTCGCCGCCGTGCCGGTCGACGCGCGGTGCGCGGCCCATCGCCTCGGGCAGGTGCTCGTCGCGCACCGAGTCGATGCGTCCCTCGGTGACCCCGTCGCGCATCAGCAGCACCAGGTCGGCCCACACCGCGTTCCAGGTGCGCCGCGAGATCGTCCGGCCCTCTTTGAACGGGTTGACCCGGTGCCGAAACAGCACCTCGGCGCGGTAGATGTTTCCGACGCCGGCGGTGACCGACTGGTCCATCAGCAGCGAGGCGATGCTGCGCCCCGATCGGCTGATCTTGGCCCACGCCTTCTCGCCGGTGGAGTCGTCACGAATCGGGTCGTCGCCGGCGGCGGCGATGATGGCGTCGCGGGCCTCGTCGGTGATCAGCCGGCACCACTGCGGGCCGCGCAGTTCGGCGCTGCGCTGGTCGCGGGCGATGCGCAGCCGCAGCGTTTCGGGCCCGGCCGGCGAGGTGGGTTCGCCGTCGATCAGCCACAGCTTGCCGATCAGCCCCAGGTGCACGTGCACGATGCGGTCTGGCCCGAAGTCGATGAACAGGTGTTTGCCGTACGCCTCGGCGCCGCTGAGCACCGAGCCGTCGAGCAGTGCGGCCTCGTCGGCGAACCGGCCCTGCGGGCTGGTGACGCGCACAGCCTGACCGCCGAACCAGTCGGTGAGACCGTTCGCCAGTCGATGAATCACGTGCCCTTCAGGCATGCCGTCCCCTGCCGTCCGGACTGCTCAGCAGCAGTGCTGATTCTCGTAGTCGTCGAGCAGTTGCAAGCGCCGCACGTGCCGCGGATCGTTCGAGAACGGCGTCTCGAGAAACACTCTCACCATGGCCAGTGCGTCGCTGAGCGATTGCATGCGACCACCAAGCGCGACGATGCGGGCGTCGTTGTGTTCGCGGGCCAGCCGGGCCATCACGGTGTTGTAGGCCAGACCGGCCCGCACGCCCTTGACCTTGTTGGCGGCGATCTGTTCGCCGTTGCCCGAACCACCCAGCACGATGCCGCGGCTCTCGGGGTCGGCGGCGACGGCCTCGGCGCACGGCAGTACGAACACCGGATAGTCGTCGGACGAGTCGTAGCTGTGCGCCCCGTGGTCGACCATGTCGTAGCCGGCAGCGGTCAGTTCTTTGACCAGAAACTCCTTGAGGTCGTAGGCCGCATGGTCGGCGGCGATGTGAACGCGCATGCGGTCAACATAGCCGAGACGGCCGACAGCCCAGCACCACGTCTGGTGGGCAGTGGGGACGGTTTCCAACTCGCGAGCGGCGTGAATTGGGGACGGTTCCCAACTCGCGCCATTCTCAGTCGAAGATCGGGCCTACCGTGCGGGTGCGCTTGGCCTCGAAGAATCCCGGGTAGGCGGTCAGCTTGGCGAAACCGTCGAACAGTTCGCCGGCCTGTTCACCCTTGGGTGCGGGCGAGATCACCGGGCCGAACAGCGACATCTCGTTGATGCGAATCACGGGGGTGCCGACCTCGTCGCCGACTGGGTCCATGCCCTCGTGGTGCGACGCCTTCAGGGCGTCGTCGTTGGCGTCGGTGTGACCCAGCTCAATGAGTTCGGCGGGCAGGTCGACCTCGGCCAGCGCGGCGGCGATGGTTTCGTCGGTCGGCTGCTGCTCCCCCGGATGCACCCGTGTGCCGATCGCGGTGTAGTAGTCGCGCAGCTTCTCGGGGTGCTCGCGCTGCACCGCCAGAGCGACCCGGGCGGGCGCCCAGGCCCGGTCCATCAATGCTCGGTAGTTCTCGGGCAGATCGCGACCCTCGTTGAGCACCGCCAAACTCATCACGTGAAAGTCGACGTGCACGTCGCGCACCTTTTCGACCTCGAGCAGCCACCGCGACGTCATCCACGCCCACGGGCACAGCGAGTCGAACCACATATCCACCTGTTGCGTCATGGCGCACACCCTAGTGCGGCGCTGGTAACCCGCCACGTGCACTCGACCGGCAGGCGGACGCACCGCCACCATGGGTGCCGTGACCAGTGCCATCGGCGTTGACCTCGGCACGACCAACACCAAGGTGGTGCTGGTCGGCGACCGCGACACCCTGCTGGCCGCCGAACCCACGCCCACCACGCTGGACGCCCTGATCACCCTGGTCGGCCGGGCCCTGAGCCGGGCTGACGTACCGGTGGCCGCGGTGGGCATCGCCGCCATGGCCGAGTCGGGTTTCGTGCTCGATGCGGACGGGCACGCCCGCACGCCGCTGCTGTCATGGCGGGACGCGCGCGACGACGCCGACATGCAGGCGTTCGCACGCCGCACCGGCGCCGATGATCTCTTTGAAGCCACCGGGGTGCGGCCCGGGCCCAAGCCGCCGATGGCGCTGTGGCTCTCGCTGCGGGCGCACCGGCCCGACCTCCTCGGGAAGGTGAACAGCTGGGCCGGCGTCGCCGATGCCCTGGCTATGGCCCTGACCGGACGGCTGGTCACCGACCACACGCTGGCCGGACGCACCATGGCGTACCGGTTACCACCGTCTGGCAAAACCCTGGCCAAGACTTTCGACGAGCCACTGCTGGCCGAGGCCGGCTTGCGACCGCACCAGCTGCCGTCCGTCGTGCTGCCGGGCGACCCGCCGGCGCGACTGACCCGCTCGACCGCCGCCTGGACGGGCCTGGCGCCCGGAACGCCGGTGTGGGTGGCCGGACACGACCACCAGGTGGCCGCGTGGGGTGCCGGCGTCCGCGCCCCGGGCCAGGTGGCCGACTCGGTCGGCACCGCCGAGGCCGTGCTGCACCTGGTGCGCGGCGTGCCCGACCGATCGGCGGTGCGGCGCGAGGGCATGAGCGTGGTGCGCGCCGTCGACGGCGCAACGGAAGCGCTGCTGGCCGGCACTTCGTTCGCCGGCGGCTTTCTGCAGTGGCTGGCCGACCGGCAGACCGACGGCGACGTCGCCGCGCTGCTGGCACAGGTGCCCGGACTCGACGATGTGGCGCCAGGCTCCGAGCGCTCTGCTCACAGCGGGTCGGGTTCGCCACCGCAGTCGGCGTTGAATCCGACCCGTACTGTCGAGCCTTCGGCCTTCGCCCGGCCGGGTTGGGTGCTGCCCTACCCCGGTGGACGGCAATGCCCCGACCCCGACCCGTCCGCGGTGGTTCGCGTGGTGGGTGAGGCAACCGCACCCCTCGGCGTGCGGGCGATCGAGGCTGTCGCCTATCAGGCGGCGTGGATCGTGCAGCGCCAAGGAGAGCTGGCCGGCGACCGGGTTGACGGGCTGCACATGATCGGCGCGGCGCTGCACCGTTGCTCGCAATGGGCGCGCATCAAGGCCACACTCGCCGGGTCACGGACCACTCTGCTGCGCGACAGCGAGCCGGTTGCGACGGCCGCGGCCAGGCTGGCGCTGTTCCGTTGCGGCCTCGCCGACGACGCTGCCCTGCCTGCGGCGCCGGTGCTGCCCGTCCACGATCTGATCGAGGTGTATCAGCGCCGTCTCGACGCGTTCATCTCCAGCGCCCGAAGAGGTGACTGACGCATGGTTGTGGCCTCGATTCGCTCAGGTACTGTGCGAGAGCGAACCGCAGAAACGTCTCTGGAGGAACATGTATCCGGCCAACATCACCCGCGCTGAGGCCCAGGCGCGGGCCGAGCTACTGAGCACGAGCAGCTACCAGGTGACGGTCGACCTGACCGGGTCGGCGACCACGTTCACCTCGACCTCGACCATCGTGTTCAGCTCGGGCGCCGGTAGCACGTTCGTCGACCTGATCGCCGACTCGATCGTCGAAGCCACCCTCGACGACGCCCCGCTCGACTTCTCGGCCTACAACGGCGAACGGGTGCCTCTCGATCTCACCACCGGCGATCACGTGCTCGCCGTCACGGCGGTCTGCCGCTACAGCAACACCGGCGAGGGCCTGCATCGCTTCGTCGACCCCGTGGACGAGCGGATCTACTGCTACACCCAGCTCGAGGTGGCCGACGCCCGCCGCGTCTACGCCTGCTTCGAGCAGCCCGACCTGAAGGCTACGTTCGCCTTTTCGGTGATCGCCCCGGCGCACTGGACGGTGCTGTCGAACTCCCCCGAGGTCGAACCCCTGGTCGCGGGCCAATTGGGCCGCTGGGAGTTCACTCCTACGCCGCCGATCTCGACCTACATCACCGCCTTGATCGCCGGCGACTATCACACCGTGCGCAGCACGCATCAGGGCCGTGACGCCGAGATTCCGCTGTCGCTGTCGTGCCGGGCGTCGATGGCGCCGCATCTGGACGCGGACCGGCTGTTCGAAACCACGGCGCGCGGCTTCGAGGTGTTCGAAGAGCACTTCGGCGAGGCGTACCCGTTCAGCGACTACGCCCAGATCTTCGTGCCCGAGTTCAACGCCGGCGCCATGGAGAACGCAGGCTGCGTCACGCTGCGCGACGAGTACCTGTTTCGCTCGCGGGTCACCGCGGCCAGCTACGACAGCCGCGACAACACGATTCTGCACGAGCAGGCCCACATGTGGTTCGGCGACCTGGTCACCATGACCTGGTGGGACGACCTGTGGCTGAACGAGTCGTTCGCCGAATGGGCGTCCCACTTCGCGCAGGACGAGATCAGCCGACGCCACGGCGGCACCGATCCGTGGGCGGCGTTCTGCAACGCCCGCAAGACCTGGGCCTACCGGCAGGACCAACTGCCGTCCACCCACCCGATCGCCGCCGACATGGTCGATCTCGAGGCGGTCGAACTCAACTTCGACGGCATCACGTACGCCAAGGGTGCGTCGGCGCTGCGCCAGTTGGTGGCCTTCGTCGGCCTTGAGCCGTTTCTCGCCGGCGTACGCACGTACTTCGCCCGGCACGCGTGGGGCAACACGCAGTTGAGCGACCTGCTGGAGGCGCTGGAGGAATCGTCGGGTCGCGACCTGTCGTTCTTCACCGGGCAGTGGCTGCAGACCGCCGGCGTGAACACCCTGACCTGCCAGTACGAGCTCGACGACGAGGGCCGGTTCACCAGCTTCGCCGTGCTGCAGTCGGCGCTGCCGCAATGGCCGACGCTGCGCCGGCACCGCATCGGCGTCGGGCTGTACGACCCCACCGACGACGGCATCGAGCGGGTGCACCGGGTCGAGGTCGACATCGACGGCGATCGCACCGAGATCGAGGCCCTGATCGGCGTACCGGCACCTGCCGTGGTGCTGCTCAACGACGGCGACCTGTCGTACGCCAAGATCAGAATCGACCGCGGGCTGAGCGTGGTGGTCGAGCGTATGCACGAGTTTCGCGACCCGGTCGCCCGGGCGCTGCTGTGGGGGGCGACGTGGGACATGTGCCGCGACGCGCAGCTCAGCGCCGCCGACTACGTCGAGCTGGTCGTTCGGGGGGTGGCCGTCGAGACCGACCTCACCGCGGTCAGCGCCGTACTGGGCCAGGCCGAGGCGGCCGTGCGCTACTACGCTCCCCCGGCTGAGCGGCCGGCGTTGGCGGTTCGTTGGACGGCGGGTCTGGCCGAGTTGCTGAAGCAGGTCGAGCCGGGGTCCGACCACCAGTTGGCGATCGTGCGCGCGCTCGCGGCTTCGGTGACCACACCGGCCGGGGCCGAACTGCTGAAGGCCTGGCTGGACGGCGTCGAAGTGCCGCCCGGCTTGAGCATCGACGCCGACCTGCGCTGGCGGCTGGTCACCAACCTGGCCCGGTTGGGCGGCATCGACGAGGCGGGTATCGCCGCCGAACTGGCCCACGACAACACCGCGACGGGGGCCGAGAAGGCCGCTGGAGCGCGGGCGGCGCTACCGACCGCGGCAGCCAAGGCCGAGGCGTGGCGGCTGGCGGTCGACGAGCCGTCCGTGCCCAACGAGACACACACCCAGTTGTGCCTGCAGTTCTGGCAGTTGGATCAGAACGCTGCGCTCGAGCCGTATGTCGACAAGTGGTTCGACGTGATGCAGCACATCGCCGCGCAGCAGAACGGCTGGGGGCAACGCTCGCTGGCGATTCGCCGCAACGTGGGCGAGTTGCTGTTCCCGCGCCCGCTCGGCGACCGCGCCCTGGCGGCGCGCATCACCGACTGGCTTGCCACCACCGAGTTGACCGACTCGGTGCGCCGCATGGCCAGCGAACGACTGGACGACCTCGAACGCGCCCTGCGATGCCAAGAGGCCGTCGAGTAGGGGGACGGTTCCACTTCTGTCTCAAGGGACGGTTCCACTTCTGGCCCAAGGGACGGTTCCACTTCCGTCCCAAGGGACGGTTCTCTGATCCGAATCAGCGGACCGTCCCTTTCGCGACTCCGCTCGTTGGTTACATACCCCTGGGGGTATATAGTCGACGCGTGAGTCCCATCACTCCGGCACGCGCCGGGATCTCGCTCAGTCTCGACTACGACAAGGAGTTTCAGATGTGCTACCCGGTCACCTGCAAGCAGTGCGGCAAGACCACCTGGGCCGGTTGCGGCCAGCATGTGGCGTCGGTCAAGGCGTCGGTTCCCGCATCACAGTGGTGCGGCGGGCACGCAGAACAACAGTCGGCGGCCTCGGGCGGCATGTTCTCGCGGCTGTTCGGCCGCTGACCCGCCCGGTTGGTTCGGGCGTCAGTCGTCGGAGCGAACGGCCTTGTCGTCGTCTTTGCCGAACCAGCTGGGCGCCAGGCCCAGCAGCAGAATCACGGCGAAGATCGCGACGGGTATGCCGAGGTACAGCGTGACCGCCTCGAGCACGGTCGGGTTCTGGGCGACCTCCCAGCCGGGAAGGGTCTCGAGCGGGAAGAGTCCGAACATGATCACAGGGTATTCGAGCTAGCCGCAGAGGTCACGCATCAGTTGTGCGACGGGTCCCGGAGAGTTTGAGGACGGCTTCTCAACCGGTGGAGAACCGTCCCCTTCCGGTTGGAGAACCGTCCCCTTCCGGATGGAGAACCGTCCCCTTCCGGTCGGAGAACCGTCCCCTTCCGGTTGGAGAACCGTCCCCTTCCGGTTGGAGAACCGTCCCCTTCCGGTTGGAGAACCGTCCCCGGCGTTGGGCCAAACTTCGATCGCGTGGCAACCGCGTTCTGCGGACCGCTACATTGAAGTCCTGAGACGACCGTCCGCCAGCGCGGCCCGGATCGTCGAAGGAACGGTGCTAGGAGCCCCTGCGTGACCAACTCAACCGCCCGCATCGTGTGGGACGGCCATCAGATCGCTCGCGCCATTGCTCGCATGGCCCACCAGATCGTCGAAGTCAACGCCGGCAGTGCCGACCTGGTGCTGCTGGGCATTCCCACCCGTGGCGTGCTGCTGGCTCGACGCTTGGCCGATGCCATTCGCAGCATCGAGAACACTGAAGTCGCGATCGGCGAACTCGACGTCACGATGTATCGCGACGACCTGCGCCGCCAGCCCACCCGAGCGGTCGGACGCACCGCGATCCCCCGTCCGCTCGACGACCAAACCGTCGTGCTCGTCGACGACGTGCTGTTCACCGGACGCACCATCGCCGCCGCTCTCGACGCCCTCAAAGAAGTCGGACGGCCGCGGTCCGTCCAGCTCGCCGTGCTGATCGACCGCGGCCACCGCGAACTGCCGATTCAGGCCGACCACGTCGGACGTCAACTGCAGGCGCCCGCCGAGGCACGCGTCAACGTGAAGCTCACCGAAATCGACGACCACGACGCCGTCACGATCAGCGTGCCGGAGGGCTGATGCGACATCTTCTGAGCGCCGCCGACCTGAGCCTGGCCGAGGTGACCTCGATTCTCGACACCGCCGACGAGATGCACACCATTCAGCAGCGGCAGATCAAGAAGCTGCCCACCCTGCGTGGGCGCACCGTGATCAACATGTTCTTCGAAGACTCCACCCGCACCCGCACGAGCTTCGAGTTGGCCGGCAAATGGATGTCGGCCGACACGATCAACATCTCGGCCAAGGGGTCGTCCACGTCGAAGGGCGAGTCGCTGCGCGACACCATGCTCACCCTGGACGCGATGGGCACCGACTGCTTCGTCATTCGGCACGGCAGCTCGGGGGCGGTGGCGCAAGCAGCCGGTTGGGTGCGGGCGCACGTGGTGAACGCGGGCGACGGCACCCACGAACACCCCACCCAGGCCCTGTTGGACGCCTTCGCGATGCGCCGCCATTTGGGCGGGGGCGGTGCCGAGGCGTTCGCCGGCAAGAAGATCGCCATCGTGGGCGACCTGCTGCACAGCCGGGTCGTCCGCAGCAACGTGCTGCTGCAGCGCACCCTGGGTTCAGAGGTCACCCTGGTCGCGCCGCCCACCCTGCTGCCCACCGGGGTGGACGAGTGGGGCGTGGCGGTCACCAATGACTTCGACGAGGTGATCCATACCGCCGACGTGGTGATGATGCTGCGGGTGCAGCGCGAACGCATGTACGGCGGCTTCTTTCCCACCGAGCGCGAGTACGCCGAGCTGTACGGGCTCACCCCCGAGCGGCTCGCCCGGCTCAAGCCCGGCGCCGCGATCTGCCACCCCGGGCCGATGAACCGCGGGCTCGAGATCAGTTCCGAAGCCGCCGACGCCGCCAACTCGCTGATCCTCGAGCAGGTCACCGCCGGCGTCTCGGTGCGCATGAGCGTGCTTTACCACCTGCTGGGAGGAAGCTCCGAATGAGGGATCTGCTGATCACGGGCGCTCAGCTCGCCGACGGAACGTCCGCCGACCTGGGCGTGTCGAACGGACACTTCGTGGCTCCGTCCGACGTCACCGACGCCGAGCGCATCGACGCCGACGGGCTGCTCGCCCTGCCCGGCCTGGTCGACCCCCACACGCACCTGCGCGAACCGGGCCGTGAAGACGCCGAGACCATCGCCACCGGCACCCTGGCCGCAGCGCGCGGTGGGTACACCGCCGTGCACGCGATGGCGAACCTCGACCCGGTCACCGACACCGCCGAGGCCGCCGAGTATCTGGCTGCGCTGGCCGCGCGCACGGCCAACGCCGAGGTGATCGTGATCGGTTCGGTCACCAAGGGCCTGGCCGGCGAGCAGTTGTCCGAAATGGGACTGATGAACCGCTCGGCAGCGGCCGTGCGCATGTTCTCGGACGACGGACGCTGCGTGATGGACCCGCTGGTGATGCGCCGCGCCCTCACCTACGCCAAAACCTTCGACGCGGTGATCGCCCAGCATTCCCAAGACACCCGGCTGGCCGGCCCGACCGCCTGCTGCCACGAGTCTGAGATCTCTGGACGGCTGGGTCTGGCCGGTTGGCCGGCGCAGGCCGAGTCGGCGATCATCGCCCGCGACGTCGAACTGGCGCAACTGTCGGGTGGACGGCTGCACGTGTGCCACATCTCGACCGCCGAGGGCGTCGAGGTGATCCGGTGGGCCAAGGCGCGCGGGGTGAACGTGACGGCCGAGGTGACGCCGCACCACCTGTACCTGGGCACCCGCGAGGTCGAGAGCTACGACACCACGTTCAAGGTGAACCCTCCGCTGCGCACCGACGAACACATCGAGGCGGTCAGGGCCGCCCTGGCCGACGGCACGATCGACATGGTGGGCACCGATCACGCCCCGCACGCCCCGCAAGACAAAGACCACCCCTTCGACATCGCGCTGCCCGGCATGATCGGTCTGGAGCAGTCGCTGGCGGTGGTGATCGAGGTGATGGTCGATGCGGGCCGGCTGGACTGGCCGGGCGTTGTCGACCGCATGTCGGCCGCCCCCGCCCGACTGACCAGGCTGGCCACGCAGGGCCGTCCGATCGCCGAGGGTGAGCCGGCCAACCTGGTGCTGGTCGACCCGTCCGCCCGTGCGGTGGTCGATCGGGACGCCTCGGCGTCCAAGTCGCGCAACAACCCCTACCACGGGCGCGACCTGCCCGACCCAGTGGTCGCCACGGTCTGGGCCGGCAAGGTCACCCACCGCCGCTGACTCCCATCCGTCATCCCGGCGAAACGGGTGGCGTCAGCCGAAGAGGGTACGCACCTGGTCGTACCGCTCCAGGAGCGCCGGAATGCCCGCCCGCAGCTCGCGGTAGGCCGCAACCTCGGCCTCGTCCGGCACCAGTTCGTCGCCCGAGCCGACGTCTTGACCCAACTGCAGCAGGCCGTCGCGCAACGACGAGGCCTGACCCAACCCGTACAGGGCGAGTGCCGCCGCACCCAGGGCCGTGCCCTCGGCCCCGTCGGTGACCACCAGCGGACGCCCCAACGCGGCGGTCAGAATCGCGCGCCACACCGTCGAGCGGAACACGCCCCCGGTGGCCCTGATCTGACGTACGGGTGTCACCCGGTCGAGCTCGTCGAAGATCGCCGACAACATCAGCGCCACTCCCTCGACCGCCGCGCGCACGAAGTGCTGCCGGCCGTGACCACGCCGCACCCCCAGAAACGCCCCGGGAATGGACGGGTTCCACAACGGCGCCCGTTCAGCCATCAGGAACGGCAGCATGACCAGCCCTTCCGAACCGATCGGCACGTGGCGGGCCAGGTCGAGCAGCATGCCGTCGGGGTTGCCGCCGGCGTCGTCGGCGAAGTCGACGCCGAACACATCGCCCGCCCAGCGCACCACGATGCCGCCGTTGCTGACCGCTCCGCCGAGCACCCACGCCCCCTCGGCCAGGTTGTAGCAGAACAGCCTGCCCGCCTCGTCGACGTACGGGCGGTCGGTGATCATGCGCACCGCCCCCGACGTGCCCAGCGACAAGCCGACCACGCCCGGTTCGAGCGCCCCGACGCCGAGGTTGCCCAAGGGCCCGTCGCCGGCGCCCAGCACCACCGGCAGCCCGCGCGGCAGGCCCACCTCGTCGGCGAGCGAATCGGTCAGGGGCAGCGCGTCCGTCGTCGCTCGGACGGGCGGCAGCCGGTCGGCGTCCACCCCCACCAACTCGAGCGCCTCGGGGTTCCAGGTCAACGTCGACAGGTCGAGCAGCCCCGTGCCCGACGCGTTCGACACCTCGGTGACCAACTCGCCGGTGAGCTTATGGACGATGAAGTCCTTCAGCCCCACCCACCACCGCGCCGAGGCCAGCAGGTCGGGCTCGTGCTCGCCGTACCAGAGCAGTTTGGTGAGGTGAGACATCGAGTGCACGGGCGTGCCCGAGGTGTGGTGCAGCCGGCGTCCCAACTCGGTGCCGCGCAGAGCCATGGCCTGCTCGGCGGCCCGCGAGTCGGCCCAGGTGAGCAACGGCGTGATCGCGCGATGCTCGGCGTCCAACCCGATCAGACCGTGCATGGCGGTGGACACGCCGATGCCGACGACGCTCGCCTCACCCAGCAACGCCGCCACCTCGGCCAGGCCTTCGCGCAGGGCCCGCCACATCACCTCGGGGTCCTGCACCTCCCAGCCGGGCTGCGGCTGCTGCAGCGGGTACTCGTTCGCGGCGCCGCCGCGCCACCCGCCACCCAGCGCGAAGGCCGAAACCTTGGCGGCGGTGGTGCCGACGTCGAGCCCGAGCACCACCTTCGCGCCGGCCGGTGCGGCCCCCGTGGTCATCCCTGCAACTGCCGCGCCAGGGCCAGAATGCTGGCCTTCGAGTCACGATCGTCGATCTCGAGAAAACCGCAGACCTTGCTCACCGAGTCCTCCAGCGAACCGGAGCCCAGGTCGGCGATCTTGTCGGCCCGCGCGTCGTTGAACGGCGCACCCAGCCCGCGCAGGTGCAGGGTCCAGGCCGCCACCGCCCGCTCGGCACCCAACGGGCTGTTGCCGGCTTTGCGGTCGGCCACCAGCGCCGGGACGATGCGAATCGGAATCTTCTGCGACCCGTCGGCCGCGATGCGGCTGAGCTGGTCACGCATGCGCGGGTTGCCGAACCGCTCCAACAGTGCGGCACGGTAGTCGGCGATGACGGCGTCGTCGAGCGGCAACTGGCGTGCGGCCACGTCCCACCACTCGTCGACCCAGCCGCGCACGATCGGGTCGGCGATGGCGTCCGACACGGTTTGGTGCCCCTTGATGGTGGCGGCGTAGGCCAGCATCGAATGCGCCCCGTTGAGCAGCCACAGCTTGCGCAACTCGTGGGGCACCACGTCGTCGACGAACACGGCCCCCGCGCTCGCCCAGTCGGGCACCTGCCCCTTGAGGTCGCCGGCCAGCACCCATTCGCTGAACGGTTCGGTGCCGATGGCGGCCGGGTCGTCGACGCCCTGCTCGTCTTGCACCGCCTGCCAGATGGCGTCGGTGGCGCGGGGCGTGATGCGATCGACCATGGTGGTCACGAAACCCACCTCGTCGTCGAGGTACTGCTCCAGGTCGGGGACGGCCCGCGAGACCATGTCACGCAGCACCCGCTCGAGCATGGCGCCGTTGTCGGGCACGTTGTCGCAACTGATCAGCGTGATCGGGCCCGCACCTGCGTCACGGCGAGCCACCAGCCCGGCGACCAGCTTGCCGGGAGCGGTGCGCACCGCGTTCAGGTTGCCGGCCGCGATCACGTCGATGTCTGAGGCCACGTCGGGGTTGCCCGCGTCGAGCTCGCCACGCTCGTTGCGCACGTAGCCGGCCTCGGTGATGGTCATGGTGACCACGCTCACCGCAGGGTCGGTGAAGTAACCCGACAGGGCAGCCACATCGGTGCCCGTGTGAGTGGCCGCCAGTGAACTGATCACCCGGTACTCGTTGCCCTGGGGGCCGACGCTCACCAGCGTGTACAGGTTGTCTTGCCGTTGCAGTTCGGCCCCGATGCCCATCGACCGCCCGGCGAAGGCCGCGATGCCCCACTGGTCGGCGTCGGCCGCCCGGTCGGTGTACCAGGCCTGGTGGGCACGAAAGAAGTTGCCCAGCCCCAGGTGAACCATGCGAACCGGCGGCGTGGGCCGTCCGTCTTTCGAGCGAGAGAGTCGACGGGCCACGGTGCCTGCCTTTCGTCGGTGGGGCTTGTGAGCCTATGGCATCGTCAGCGAGCCGGGCGGGTGGTTGCCGCGGGTTGCCCTCGGTAGGGTGTGCGCCGTGTCCGACCCGACCCTGCCCGCCGACCCGCAGCACCTGGACGCTGCCTCGGTGCGCGCCACCGTCGAACGCCTGGACGCCCGTATCAAGGCACGTTTTCCCACCCGCAACCTGACCCGGCTGCCGGGGCAGTTGATCGAGGTCATCGACCACCTCAGCGAACGGCAGAGCGTGTGGCGCGCCCGCCGACGCTGGCTGGTGCTGGCGTGCCGGGTGAGCATCGCGCTGGTCGTCGCGGGCCTGGTGGTGGCGCTGGCGACCATTGCCGTGCAGGCGTCGCCCGCCGGCGAACCGCACGGCTGGGACTGGCTGAGCATCTTCGAGTCGCTCGTCAACGACGTGGTGTTCGCCGGCATCGCCATCTACTTTCTCTGGGCGCTGCCCGACCGGCTGCAGCGGCACGGCGACCTGGCCACCCTGCAGCGGCTGCGCTCACTGGCCCATGTCGTCGACATGCACCAGTTGACCAAAGACCCCGCACGGCTGCGTGCAGACTTCGCTGCCACCACCGCGAGCGTGCCGCTGGGCATGACCGCGATCGAGCTCGCCAACTATCTCGACTACTGCTCGGAGTTGCTGTCGATGCTGGGCAAGACCGCCGCCCTGTTCGGCGAACATTCCGACGATCGGACGACGCTCGCCACGATCGCCGGTATCGAAGAGTTGACCAACAACCTGTCGGGCAAGATCTGGACCAAGATCAGCCTGCTGCCCTCAGCCGTGCGCCGAACCGGCAGTGCGGGCACTGAGTCGCGCTGAGCACCGTCCGGCAAGAACCGGCAACCGAATGCGCTGCTGACCGTATTAGGGCAGGATCAACAATGGCGCCCGCACCTTTCGCCGTGTCGGCGTCGGGCGCCTCGCAACGGGTTTGTCCACGTCCGAATGAACATCTCCCCAAACCAGGGCCACTTTGACATGATCGACAAGGCGGATTCTCGACAGTGAGGAACATTCGGTGAGCGACAAGACGGGTAGCGCGCAGATCGGCGTGGTCGGCATGGCGGTGATGGGGTCGAACCTGGCGCGCAACTTCGCCAGCAAGGGTTTCAAGACCGCCATCTTCAACCGCACCTACGCCAAGACCGAAGACGTTCTCGCCGCGCACCCCGAAGCCGGCTTCGTGGCGTCCGAGTCGGTCGAAGAGTTCGTCGACTCGCTCGAGAAGCCTCGCCGCATCATCATGATGGTGAAGGCCGGCCCGGCCACCGACGCCACCATAGACGCGCTGCTGCCCCACCTCGACCAGGGCGACATCATCGTCGACGGCGGCAACACCTACTTTCCCGACACCCGCCGGCGCGAGAAGAAGCTGTCCGAACTCGGGTTCAACTTCATCGGCTGCGGCATCTCTGGTGGTGAGACCGGCGCCCTGCTCGGCCCGTCGATGATGCCGGGTGGGCCCAAGGACTCCTACGCCCACATCGGCCCGATTCTCGAAAAGGTGGCCGCGCAGTACGACGGCGAGCCCTGCTGCACCTGGATCGGCCCCGACGGCGCCGGGCACTTCGTCAAGATGGTGCACAACGGCATCGAGTACGCCGACATGCAGTTCATCGGCGAGGCTTACGACCTGCTCAAGGGTGCCGGGTTGTCGGCCACCGAGGCCGCCGACGTGTTCGCCCAGTGGAACACCGGCGACCTCGACAGCTACTTGATCGAGATCACCTCAGAGGTGCTGCGCCAGGTGGACGCCCGTACCGGCAAGCCCCTGGTCGACGTGGTCGTCGACGCCGCGGGCATGAAGGGCACCGGCACCTGGACCGTGATGGAGTCGCTCAACCTGGGCGTGCCGGCCGCGGCGATCGCCGAGGCCGTGTTCGCCCGCGCGGCGTCCAGCAGCCCCGAACTGCGAGCCGCCGCCCAAGCCGCGCTGCAGGGCCCCGACGGCACGATCAACACCGACGACCGCGACGCGTTCGTGGCCGACGTCCGTCAGGCGCTGTGGTGCGCCAAGGTGATCGCCTACGCGCAGGGCCTGCACCTGATCAAGGTGGCCGGGCAGCAATACGGGTGGGACATCGACGTGGCCGCCTGCGCCCGCATCTGGCGCGCCGGCTGCATCATTCGCGCCAAGCTGCTCGACCGCATCAGCAACGAATACGCCGCCGGCAACCTCGAAACGCTGCTCGAAGCGCCGTCGATCAGCGCCGAACTGGCCAACTGCAACGACGCCTGGCGTCGGGTGGTGGCCAAGGCCAGCGAGGCGGGCGTGCCGATCCCCGGGTTCAGCTCGGCGCTGTCGTACTACGACCTGGTGCGGGCCAAGCGCACCAACGCCGCGCTCACCCAGGGTCTGCGCGACTTCTTCGGCTCGCACACCTACCGCCGTGTCGACACCGACGGCACCTTCCACACCCAGTGGTCGGGCGATCGCTCCGAGGTCGAAGCAGTCGACTCCCACTGATCGGGCGGGATCTTCCGACGCTGGGCCTGCATGTCTCCCCGACCGGACGCCGGGGATCTCTCAGCCGCTCGGGGCAGCGAGACCCGGATCAAGCCCGGGATGAGGCACCACCCGCTTTTCGTTGCGCTTGACTCAACCGGCGCCGCAACGGCGTGAGGCCTCGTCATCCCGGCGGACGCCGGGATCTCCCTCGGAGCATGCGAGATCCCGGGTCAAGCCCGTGATGACGTGCGCCACCCAGTCGCGGGGGTGGTGGCACCCCCCTGAGCTAGAGTCAGAGGCAAGGGGGCTTCGTTGATCGTCTTTCTCGCCATCGGCGTGATCGGCATTGTGCTGCTCCTGGTGGCCCTGTTCGTCGGTGATCATCTCGACGGCGCCTTGGACGCCCTGGGCGGCGGCGACTGGTTCACCGGAGCGGCGCTGGCAGGCTTTCTCGGCGGTGTCGGTTTCGTCGGAGCGGCGGCACTCGCGCTCACCGACAACCCCTGGCTCGCGGCCATCGCCGGCCTCATCGCAGGCGTTGCCCTGGGCCTCGCCGTCGGCGCCGTCACCGTTCGGCTCAAAGACAGCGGCAGCGGCACGACCCCCACCTCCCAGTCGTTGACCGGGCTGACCGGCACCGTGGTGGGCGACATTCCCGCCGACGGCTACGGCACCGTCAGCGTCGTCAACGCCGGTCATCTCACCAGGCTGAACGCCCGCGCCGGCATGCCGTTGCCGTCTGGCACCCAGGTCACCGTCGTCGAGGTGCTGTCACCCACGTCGGTCAAGGTCATACCCACCTACCGCTGAACTTGAAGGAGTCCGATGTTCGATCTTCCCCCGTTGCTGCTGCCCATTCTCGGCCTGGTCGTGCTGCTGGTGCTGCTCGGTCTCCTCATCGTGAGCCGTTACAAGGTGGCCGGCCCGCAAGAGGCCTACATCGTCACCGGACGCCGCGGCAAAGAGGTGCGCAACGCCGTCACCGGCCAGGTGTCGACCGACCTGTCGGGTCAGAAGGTGGTGATGGGCGGTGGCGTGTTCGTGCTGCCGTTCGTTCAGCGGTTGCACGTGCTCGACCTGCAGAGCCGGCGCATTCCCGTACAGATCAGGGGCGCGGTCTCGGGCCAGGGCGTCAAGCTGAACCTCGACGGCGTCGCGATCGTCAAGGTGGGCGGCAACGAAGACTCGGTGCGGGCGGCCGCGCAGCGCTTTCTGCAGCAGCAGGACGAGGTCGAGACCTTCACCCAAGAAACGTTGGCAGGGTCCCTGCGTGCCATCATCGGCGGCCTGAGCGTCGAGCAGATCATTCGTGACCGCGCGGCGTTCGCCCAGCGCGTCGCCGACGAGGCCGAGTCGTCGCTCACCGGGCAGGGCCTGGTGCTCGACACGTTCCAGATTCAGGACATCACCGACGACGGAACCTACCTCTCCGACCTCGGACGCCCCGAGGCCGCGCGCGTGCAGCAGCTCGCGGCAGTGGCCGAGGCGCAGTCGCGGCAGGCCGCGGAGCAGTCGCGGCTGGCCGCCGAGCAGCAGATCGCCATCTCTGAGCGCGAACTCATGCTCAAGCGCGCCGAGATCAAGTCCGAGACCGACGCAGCCGCCGCGCAGGCCGCGGCGTCCGGCCCGTTGGCGCAGGCCGACCGCGACCAGGCGATTCTCACCGAGCAAGAGAAGGTGGCCGTGCGCCAGGCGGCGTTGAAGGAACGCCAACTCGACACCGAGGTGCGCAAGCCGGCCGACGCCGAGCGCTACCGGGTCGAAACCGAGGCGGCCGCCAGGCGGCAGTCGGCGATTCTGACCGCCGAGGCCAACAAGGCCGCCGCTATCGCCGCCGCCGAAGCGGAGGCCGAGAAGGCTCGACTGACCGGTGAGGGCGACAAGTCACGCCGCGCGGCCCTGGCAGAAGCCGAAGCCATCGAGGGTGCCAAGAGGGGCGAGGCCGAGAAGGCCCGCCGCGTCGCCGAGGCCGACGCGGTGCGCGCCGAGGGCGACGCACAGGCTGCGTCCATTCTGGCCACCGGCGAGGCCGAGGCCGAGGCGATGAACAAGCGCGCCGACGCCTACGCCCGCTACAACGAGGCCGCGGTTCTTGAAATGCTGGTCAAGGTGCTGCCGCAGGTGGCCCGCGAGGTGGCCCTGCCGATGGCCAACATCGACAAACTCACCGTGGTGTCCACCGACGGCGCCGGAGCACTGCCCCGGCAGGTCAACGACAACGTGGTGCAGACCATGGAGTTGCTGAAGAACACCACCGGTGTCGACCTGGCCGCGCTGGTCGAGAAGGTCACCGGCAAGGCGTCCGAGAGCACCCCCGCCGGTAGCTGAGCATCGCTGGTTGGGCGTGCAGAGCGCTGGTTGAGCTTGTCGAAACCCTGGGTCTCGACACGCTCGACCGGCGCACCGGCCCAGGTCGCAAGGCCCGGGTCTAGTGCGGTTGGCCGCCGCCGATCACGTGGCCCACGAACAAGGGGTGGCCTCCGGACGGTACCCGGGTGCTCCAGGTGCACTTGGGATTGGTCGACTTCGCCCAAGTGACCCTGGCAGCCTGTGATGACGTGGCCTTGTTACTGAGGATTCCCGTGGGGCACTCGAAGTGCAAGGTGACGGCCTGCATCGTCAGATCAGCATTGGAATAGCCATATCGGATGGTGCCGTCCGACCCGTGAATGCTCGGCTTGGGGTCGCGCAGCACCAACCGCGCAACCATGCCCTGCGGAATCCAGGTCGGCGGACCCACCACGAAACTGCCTTCGGATGCGTTCGCGCTTTGCAGCACCAGATCGCTCGCACCGCCGGTGTTGTCGATCTCGACGTAGCAGGCGAAGTCGAGGGGCAGCCCCAAGTAGCTCTCGATCCGGCCGACCCAGACACCGAAGTCCGAATCGACGCCGCTCCACCACTGCGCGCGACAACCTCCTCGGCGACGTTGAAGGCGGACGCGAGGCGACTGACCACGGTTCCGATCGGCAGGCCGAGTTCGCTCGCCAACTGGCCTCACGGCCAAGCCGAAGAAGTCGCCCATGCGCAGCATGCTGAGGCACCGCAACGTCGAGAAACTCCGCGTCGACGACGTTCGGGTCGCTGCTCGGAAAACCTTCTGCCTGGTAGGCGCTGACGACGGCGCTGTTCGCCTCTTCGATGGCGGCCACCTCGACCGGCGTTCGCGGAGTTTGGGGTGCGAACGGCCTTGAGAACGTGAACGACACAGTCGTGCCGTCAACCCGCAGATTCCGGTAATCGCAGCCCGCGATCCCGCCCAGAAATGCTTGACACATCACACCGTCTTTCAGCGTGATCGCCAGATCCACGCTGGGTTCGCTCGCGTCCGACAGCACGCCCCACCTGAAGCCGGTCAGCCACCAGTCAGCGGCTGGTTGGTCGGGTTGAGAATGCGGACATAGCACGAGTAATTAGGCCGCATTTGATCAGCACGATCACCCGCAAACAATGGTGCTCATGTGCGCATAATTGCTGATTTCAGAATCTGATAAAGGTTACATTGAAGAGTCGCTGAAAATCCGCCAGGGATGGACGTCACTGAGGCTGAGCGGGCCAGGTCTCCAAGCCGTGTCTGAGTTCGTCCGGCACCGGCACCGGACGACCCGACTGGTCGCCACAGACGATCACGGTGCGGGCGCGGGCGAACACCGTGCCCGCGTCGGGGTCGGTGACCTCGGCCACCAGCGTCATCGAGGTGCGTCCGATGTCGGCGACCGCCACCCGGGTGACATACGGCTCGAGTCGGTGGTCGAGCTGGGCTAGATAGTCGACGTCCTGGCGCACCACCATCCAGAGCTGCCCCACCTCTTCGGCCGCGCTCATGCGGTTGCCCGACCGGTCGGCGTCGCTCGACATGCGCACTCGAGCCTCGGCGACGAAGTCGAAGAAGCGGACGTTGTTGACGTGGCCGTAGGCGTCGAGGTCGGTCCAGCGCACGATCAACGGGGCCTCGTACGCGACGGGCCCCGGACGCCACCTACCCAGCGGTCGCAGCGGCTCGAGCGGCTCGCTGCGCGCCTGAAACCAGCCGCGTTCGTCGGCCGTCATGCGCCGCGGCCGTCCGGCTTCGAAGTCGAAGATGCAGAGCACCGTGCGGGCCCGGGCCGCCACCCGCCCCTGCTGCACCACCTCGTAGCCGATGGTGAACCGTGACGCGCCGACCTCGCCGACGCTCAGGTGCACCTCGACCGGGTCGGCGGCGAACTCCACCGGCGCCAGATACTCGATCTGGTGCCCCACCACCAGCGTGCCGTTGCCGAGCAGGGCGGCGTTGTCACCGTCGAGCAGAAACCGAACCCTGGCCTCTTGAAGATAGTCGGCGACCACACCGTTGTTGACGTGGCCCTGGGCGTCGAGGTCGACCCATCGCAGCGGCACCGGAATCACCGCCGGCCGAGCGCCCTGGCTCACTCGTCGATGTCTTCCTTGTCGTACATGGCGTCGATCTCGTCGGCGTACTTCTCGGCGATCTGCGACCGGCGGATCTTCATGCTGGGGGTGACTTCGCCTTCGTCGACGCTGAACTCCTGGGGCAGAATCGTGAACTTCTTCACCCTCTCCCACCTCTGGAGGCCCTGATTGGCCCTGTCGATGAAGTTCTGCACCGCTTCGTGCGCGGCGGGGCTGGCGACGATGTCGGCGTAGCTGGCATCGGCCAAGCCGTTGTGTGCGGCCCAGCGCTTGGCGTTGTCGGCGTCCAAGGTGAGCAGTGCCGAGATGTACTTTCGTCCCTCACCCACCGCCACGGCCTGGCTGACGAACGGCATCGCCGCCACCAACGCACCCTCGACCTTCTGCGGCGCGACGTACTTGCCGCCCGAGGTCTTCATCAGGTCTTTCTTGCGATCGGTCAGGGTGAGGTTGTTGTCGCCGTCCAGGTGACCGATGTCGCCGGTGTGGAACCAGCCGTCGACCAGCGCTTCTGCGGTGAGGTCGGGAGCGTTGTGGTAGCCGGTCATGATGGCCGGGCCGCGCAGCAACACCTCACCGTCGTCGGCGATCTTCACCTCGGTGCCGGGCAGCACCTGCCCGACCGTGCCGAAACGCGGATGGGCGGGCACGTTGACGAACGAGACCGCAGTGGTTTCGGTGAGCCCGTACCCCTCGATGATGACCAGCCCGGCCGAGTAGAACCACCCCTGAACCTTGGCGTTGAGCTTGGCCGAACCCGACACCATGAAGCGCATCTTGCCGCCCATCGTTTCGCGCAGGCGCGAGAACACCAGCCGGTCGGCAAGCCGGTACTGAACCTTGAGCAGAAGCGGCATCGGCCGATTCTCGAGGCGGTAGGGCCTGCTCTGCCTACCGACGGTGAACGCCCACCGGGAGATGGTGCCCTTGAGGCCCGTGGCACCCATCGACAACACGGTGGCGCGCACCTTCTCGAAAATGCGCGGCGCCCCGCACATGAAGGTGGGTTGCACATGCTTGAGGTTGGGCACGATGCGGTCGATGCGGCCGTCGACCGCCGAGGTGAAACCGATGACGAGTTGAATGCCGATCAGACACTTGCCGAACACGTGCGACAGCGGGAGCCACAAGTACTGCACGTCGTCGGCGTCGATGATCTGCAACTCCTCGACTCCGTACCCCACCGACATCCAGTTGCTCTGCACCAACTCGACGCCCTTGGGCCGTCCGGTGGTGCCCGAGGTGTAGATCAGGGTGGCCAGGCTGTCGAAACCGACGCCCTCGCGCGCCTGCTCGACGCAGTCGGGCTGCTCGGCAAGCTTCTGCCGGCCACGCTCGATGAGTTGCTGCCACGACAGCGTGTGCTCGCCGTCGCCCTCGCCGTCGATCAGTACCACGAAATCGACGCTCGCATCAGAACCGTCGAGCTTCGCGGCCTGGTCGGCGTTCTCGGCGATCAGGACCTTCGACGCGGAGTGGTTCACGATGTACTGAAAGTCGTCGGGGGCTGTGTTGGGGTAGATCGTGGTGGTCGCCGCACCGATGACGTTGACGGCCAGGTCGGCCAGAATCCACTCCAGTCGGGTGGTGGAGGCGATGGCTACTCGTTCGGCCTGCCCGACCGACAGGGTCAGCAGCCCCGCCCCCAGTTCACGCACCCGCTCGCGGGTCTGGGCCCACGTGAGCGACACCCAGCCATCGGATGAGTCGGGGTACCGGAACGCCTCGTCGTCGGGCGTGGTGGCGACCCGCCAGTCGAAGAGGTCACCGATCGATTCGGGCTTGCCGTTCAGAAGGGCATCGGCCTCGGCGTTCATGTCACTCCTGTCCCGGCAGCGGCGACGGTGCCGACTAGACGACCATAGTAGGGGGACCAGGCCAGCAGGGCACCGCTGGACGCGCTCTGTGCATGCTGTCGCGCAGGCGGCTAGTCTACCTGCCGAGCACACGTCAACCACCGTGCGTCACCGGCCGGATGCCGGATTGGCTAGGTACTTTTCCGCAGTTTCGACCGTTTGAGGCATTGTGGTTTAGACTTCAATCATATTTGCTACACTGTGGACTGTGACCACAACGATTGACCGGCTCTGGCTCACCTCGGAGCAGCAGACGATCTGGCGAACCTATCTGGCCGGAGTGAGCCGCATCAACGAACGCCTCGATGCCGAGTTGCGTCCGTTCGGCCTCGATCTGGGCGAGTACGAAATCTTGGTGAACCTCTCGGAGGCCGACCATCTCGAGATGCGCATGTCGGAGCTGGCCGACCGCGTGCGCCAGTCACGCTCACGGCTCACCCACACGGTCGCCCGCATGGAGTCCAAGGGCCTGATCCTACGCAAGAGCTGTCAAGGCGATCGCCGCGGTGTGATCGCGGTGCTGACCGCAACCGGCCTGAATCTGCTCAAGACGGCCGCCCCGGCACACGTCGCGTCAGTGCGGGCAGCACTCGTCGACGTGGTGAGTGGCGAAGATTTCGAGGCGCTGGGCCGTGCGATGAAGGCCGTGGTCGAGGTGGCAGACTGAGCCCGTGGGGGCTCCTGCCTTTGATCGCTCCACGCTGAGCCGCGCGCTCTATTCGTCCGATGCCTCGTTGTACCGGGTGGTGCCTGAGGCGGTCTGCGTGCCTGCCAACACCCGCGAGTTGACCGACGCGGTCGACCGCGCACTGGCCGACCGGCTGCCCGTCACCATGCGCGGCGCCGGCACCTCGTGTGCCGGAAATGCCGTGGGGCCCGGTCTGGTGATCGACACCCGTCGACTCGACGGCATCGTCTCTCTCGACCCGTCGTCGGCTCGGGCCGTGGCGCAACCGGGGGTCGTGCAGGGCGTGTTGAGCATTGCCGGACGGGCGCACGGGTTGCGGTTCGGGCCCGACCCATCAACGGCGAACCGCTGCACCGTCGGCGGCATGATCGGCAACAACGCCTGCGGTTCGCGTGCCCTCGGCTACGGCAAGACCAGCGACGTGATCGAGGGGCTCGAGTTGATCGCCGGCACGGGCGAGCGGCTGAATCTGCGCCGCGGTGACGACCTGCGCACACACCCGTCGCCGATCGTGCAGGGCCTGCACCGACTCACCATGGCCAACCTGGGCCTGATTCGCACCGAGTTCGGACGCTTTGCACGCCAGGTGTCGGGCTACGCGCTGCACCACCTGCTGCCCGAGCACGGCTTCGACGTCACCCGGTTTCTCGTCGGCTCCGAGGGCACGCTGGGCGTGATAACCCGGGCCGAGGTGCGGCTGTCGCACGACCCCGGGCACCGGTGCCTGGTGGTTCTGGGGTACCCCACTCTTGCCGACGCCGCTGACGCCGTACCGTCGGTGCTCGCATTCAGGCCTACCGCGTGCGAAGGGTTGGACGCCCGCATCGTCGACGTGGTGCGGGCCCGGCACGGGGCTGGAGCCGTGCCCGACCTTCCGGTCGGCGCGGGGTGGCTGCTGGTCGAACTCGCGGGTGACGACGCCGGCGAAGTGGCTGACCGGGCGGCCGCACTCACGATCGGCCGCGCTGCCGCGCGGGTGATCGCCGAACCGGCCGAACAGGCGACGCTGTGGCGGTTGCGTTCCGACGGGGCGGGGTACGCCGCCATCGCTCTCACCGATCCCGCTCACCCGGGGTGGGAGGACGCCGCCGTGCCGACCGAACGGCTTGGCGACTACCTGCGTGACTTCGAGCAGCTGCTCGCCGAGCACGGCCTGCACGGGCTGCCGTACGGGCACTTCGGCGAGGGTTGTGTGCACTGCCGAATCGACTTTCCCCTCGGCCGGGTCGGCGGAGCCGCCGGGTATCGGCGCTTCGTCGAGGCGGCCGCAGACCTGGTCGCCTCGTACGGTGGCTCTCTGTCGGGCGAGCACGGCGACGGCCGGGCCCGCTCCGCTCTGCTGGAACGCATGTACTCCCCCGCCGCGCTGAACCTGTTCGCTCAGGTCAAGGCGCTGTTCGACCCGGGCGACCTGCTGAACCCGGGGGTCATGGTGCGGCCGGCAGCCGTCGACGCCGACCTGCGATTGGCCCAGGTTGCTCACCCGCTGGACGATCTCGCCGCCGACGTCCACCGGTGTTCAGGGGTCGGACGATGCGTGGCGGCCGGTGCGGCCGACGGCATGTGTCCCTCGTACCAGGTGACCCGCCGTGAGCAGGATTCGACGCGTGGCCGGGCGAGGGTGCTGCAAGAGCTGGCCAACGGCAGCCTGATCACCTCGCCGCGGTCGCCGGCGGTGATCGCGGCCCTCGACCTGTGCCTGGCCTGCAAGGCGTGCGCCACGGAGTGCCCGACCGGGGTCGATATCGCGCGTGACAAGGCCAAAGTGTTGCACCGGGCCTACCGTGGCCGGCTGCGTCCGCTCACCCACTACACGCTGGGCCGCCTGCCCACCTGGACCGACTTGTTCACCAACCACCCGCCGCTGGCGCGGCTGGCCAACGCCCTGGCCACCGTGCCCTGGCTGCGTCGAACGGCGTTGCGGGCCGCCGGCGTCGACGCGCGCCGCGGCCTGCCGCGGCTCAGGGAACGTCCGATCGACGGCGGCACGCCCGGGTGCGACGGCCTCGAGGTAGCGGTCTGGGCCGACTCGTTCTCACGCGGCTTCGAGGGTGGCCAGGTCGAGGCCACCCTGCAGGTGCTGGCCGCCGCCGGCTACCGTGCCCGGCTGATCGAGCAGCCGGCCTGCTGCGGCCTTCCCTGGATCAGCACGGGCCAACTGGACGCCGCAGCGGCGCGATTGACGGCCGCGCTCGACGTGCTGGCACCCCTGGCTGCGCGCGGTGTGCCGATCGTGGGTGCTGAGCCGTCGTGCCTGGCCGTGTGGCGCGACGAAGCGTCCGAGCTGGTGCGCGATGCGCGGGTCGGGCACGTGCGTGACCGCGTTCTGACGCTGGCCGAACTGTTGGCCGAAACGAACGGCTGGACGCCCCCCGATCTCACCGGCCGCACCATTGTCGCCCAGCCGCACTGCCACCATCGCGCGGTGCTCGGCTGGGCCACCGACGCCGCGCTGCTGCGCCGCACCGGTGCTGATGTGGTGACCGTGACCGGGTGCTGCGGGCTGGCCGGCAACTTCGGCATGGAACACGGACACTACGAGACGTCGGTGGCCGTGGCGGGCCTGCACCTGTTGCCCGCCCTGGCCGACGCACCGGCCGATGCGCTGGTACTGGCCGACGGGTTCTCGTGCCGCACGCAGATCGCCGACCTGACCGTCCGGCGGGCCATCACCCTGGCCGAGTTGCTCGCGCCAGCCGACTGAGGGTCTGCACGTGTGCCGGGCACCGGCCACGATGGCCCTATACTCGTCGGGTTCCGTTCCCCACCACCACGTCGAGGTGACCGCATGCCCGAGTTCGTGTTCACCATGCACAACGTCCGCAAGAAGCTGGGCGAGAAACTGGTGCTCGACAACGTCACCATGTCGTTCTTCGAGGGCGCCAAGATCGGTGTGGTCGGCCCGAACGGGGCCGGCAAGTCGACCATGCTCAAGCTGATGGCCGGCCTGCTGCAGCCCGACAACGGCGACGTGACCCTCAAGAAGGGTGCCACCGTGGGCATTCTGTTGCAGGAGCCGCCGCTCACCGAGGGCAAGACGGTGATGCAGAACATCGAAGAGGCCGTGGCCGAAACCAAGGGCATGCTCGATCGGTTCAACGAGATCGGCATGCAGATGGCCGACCCCGACGCCGACTTCGACGCGCTCATGGAAGAGATGGGCAACCTGCAGACCGAGCTCGACCACCGCCAGGCGTGGGATCTGGAGAGCCAACTCGCGCAGGCCATGGACGCCCTGCAGTGCCCGCCCGGCGACACCATCGTCGACGTGCTCTCGGGTGGCGAGCGGCGCCGGGTGGCGCTGTGCAAGCTGCTGCTGCAGCAACCCGACCTGTTGCTGCTGGACGAGCCCACCAACCACCTCGACGCCGAGAGCGTGAACTGGCTGGAGGGACACCTGAAGAGCTACCCGGGTGCCGTGCTGGCCGTCACTCACGACCGGTACTTTCTCGACAACGTGGCCCAGTGGATCTGCGAGATCGACCGCGGCCGGTTGCACCCCTACGAAGGCAACTACTCCACCTACCTCGAAACCAAGCGACAGCGGCTGCAGATCGAGGGCAAGAAGGACGCCAAGCGCGCCAAGATCCTCGAGAAGGAACTGGAGTGGGTGCGGGCCAACCCCAAGGCTCGGCAGGCCAAGAACAAGGCCCGCCTCGCCCGGTACGAAGAACTCGCAGCCGAGGCCGAGCGCAACCGTCAGGTCGATCTGGCCGAGATCAACATTCCTCCCGGCCCGCGGCTCGGCTCCGATGTGCTGGACGCCAAGAAACTCACCAAGGGCTTCGGTGACCGCGTGTTGATCGACGACCTGTCGTTCACCCTGCCCCGGGCCGGCATCGTGGGCATCATCGGGCCCAACGGCGTCGGCAAGACCACCCTGTTCAAGATGGTCGTCGGCGAGGAGCAGCCCGACTCGGGGTCACTCGACGTGGGCAAGACCGTGCAGATCAGCTACGTCGACCAGTCGCGCGGTGGCATCGATTCGAGCAAGAACGTGTGGGAGGTCGTCTCGGACGGCCTCGACCACATCAAGGTGGGCAGCTTCGAAATGCCGTCGAGAGCCTACGTCGCCTCCTTCGGTTTCAAGGGCCCCGACCAGCAGAAGCTCGCCGGCGTGCTGTCGGGCGGTGAACGCAACCGATTGAACCTGGCGCTCACCTTGAAGATGGGCGGCAACCTTCTGCTGCTCGACGAGCCCACCAACGACCTGGACGTCGAGACCCTGCAGTCGCTCGAAGACGCGCTGCTGGAGTTTCCCGGCTGCGCGGTGGTCATCAGCCACGACCGCTGGTTTCTCGACCGCGTCGCCACCCACATTCTGGCCTGGGAGGGCACGGACGCCGACGAGGCGAACTGGTTCTGGTACGAGGGCAACTTCGCCGACTACGAAGAGAACAAGGTCGCCCGGCTCGGTGTCGAGGCTGCCCGTCCGCACGCCAGTAAGCACCGCCGGCTGACCCGCGACTGACCAAGGGCGTCACGAACCCCGCATCCGGCGAACGCCGCGATGTCAGCAGTCGCGGCGTCGAACGGCTCGACCAAATGTTAGGCCAAGCCTGCCTCCGTCGGAGTTGCCCCTGCGCCGTTTCCATGAGATCCCGGCGTTCGCCGGGATGACGAAGTCGGTCGGACGAGTCCACCCGTGGTAGGACGCATCCAGTGAGGAGATCCCGGCGTTCGCTGGGATGGCGAACTCGGCCGGGCGAGCCCACCCGGGTGACAACGAATCCCGTGTGAGGAGATCGCTGCGTTCGCCGGGATGACGAGAACCGTCGGTCGAGCCCTCCCGTCTCGACAAGGTCCACCAGCGGCAACCGCTCAGGCGGCCTTCGTGGCGGCGCGTGCCTTCTCGGAGTTGATCGTGTCGGGCTCGATGTCGGCCGACGGGTCGGCCGCATCGGTGCCGGACTCTTCGTCGTGGCTCTGTTCGTCGAACACCGACGGGTCGGGTGCGGGCAGCTCGGGCAGGGCACGCTCGGCGCGCTGAAACGTGGTGGTTCCGCGACACAGATCGTGGCCCACCGACACCGCCTCGAGCACCAACCGCTCTTGCACCTCGCCGGTGTCTTTCTTGACCCACGACCAGGTGCTGAGCCGACCGGTGACCACCACCGGGTCACCCTTGGCCAGACTGGCTGCCACGTTGAGCGACAACGACCGGTTACGGCAGTTGATGTTCAGCCAGGTGGTGTCGCCGTCGCGCCAGGAGCCGCTGCGCAGCACCCGCGGCGTGGACGCCAGCCGGAACGCGGCGAACGCCCACTCGTTGTTCGGCCCCGTGCGTAGGTCGACCTCGCTGCCGAGGTTGCCGGTGACGGTGATGGTTGCGTCCATGAGTGACTCCTTGGGTTGGGAACTGGTCACCATCAGCATGTGACCGAGATCGCGAAAGTGTTCATATTCGTCGACTCAGGTGGCGGCAGAGATCCCGGCGTCCGCCGGGATGACGGGGTACCGAAGCCTGCGCCGGGATGACCGTATGGAACCTGCGCCGGGATGAGGGTGACGGTCACGACCAGTTCGTCATCTCCGGCTACGCCGCCCGCTGCACCGCCTCGACGGCCCGCCGGTGCCGATCGAGCTCGTCTTGCACCGGGGCCAGCAGTTCGCTGTCGGTGACTTCTGCGATGGCTTCGTGCAGCGTTCTGTCGGCACGGTTCGCCTTGGCCCGGGCCGCGATCGACACCGCAAGCCGAGACACGCCGGCCAGCACCAGCCCGGCGACCACGCCAACGGCCAGCAGCACGAACTGCGCGGGCCAGCCCCACCAGTACACGGTCGGCATACCCATCAGCCCCATGGCGGGCGCGAACATCATGAACAGCGTCCACAACAGACCGGCCAGCACCGCGCCCATCAGTACCCACTGCAGCGCCCGGACGACCGCCCACCCGGCGGTGCCGCGGTCGAGTTGCAGATCGGCCCCTGCGATGGCGGTGTCGAGCCGGTCGAGCAGCACCGACTCGCGGCCACGCGCCGCGTCACGCACGGCGGCCGCCCACCCGCGAGGCAGACCCGCGGCGGCAGCGTCCACCAACTCACGCAGGCCACGATCGAGGCGGGCCCGCTGCACCGCGCTGGCACCCGGCAACGAGGTGCGGCTGACTACGGTGGGCGCCAACTCGCCGCGTTTCTGATCGAGCCGCAAAGCCCGCAGCGGGTCGGGCCTGAGCCGAGAAACCCAGGTGACGAACGGCCAGCCGGTGGCCTGGCCACCCCGCAGCTTCCAGGCGTCTCGGACGCCCTCGACGACGATCGGCACCCCGGCCGCGTCAGCCAACGCGTCCACCAAGGGGGCACGCAGCCTGCGATCGAGGGTCGGTGTCGAGTCGCCCAACTCACCCGCCAGGGCCTTCGCCGCCTCACCGACGTCGGCCGCGATGCGAGCGCTCACAGTCTTCTTGTCGGCGACCGCGCGGGCCAAGACCTCGCGCAGTTCGGGCACCCCCGTGCCGGTGAGCGCCGACATGGCCATCAACCTGGCCTGCCCCAGCCCCTCGGCGTCGAGCAGTGCACGCAGGTCGGTCATCGCCTGCGTGAGCTCATCGGGGCGCAGCCGATCGCTCTGGTTGAGCACCACGACCATCACCCCGGCGTAGCCGGCCAGCGGCTTCAAGTAGCGGTCGTGCAGGGCGGCGTCGGCGTACTTCTGCGGGTCGACCACCCAGATCAGCATGTCGACCAACGGCAGCAGGCGATCAACCGTCATGCGGTGCTCGGCCTCGGTGCTGTCGTGATCGGGCAGGTCGAGCAGCACCAGATTCTCGAAGGCGCTGCGCCGGGCCGGCACCAGGTGCTGCCGCGGCACGTCCAGCCAGTCGAGCAGATCACCCGGCAGCTCGGACCCCCAGCCCACCGCCATCGCCTGCGACGTGGTCGGACGGCGCACGCCGGTCGGGGCGAACTCGGTGCCGCTGATCGCGTTGAACGAGGTCGACTTGCCCGACCCGGTGGCGCCGGCGAGCGCCACCACGGTGTGATTGCCCGAGAACGCCACCCGCTGGTCGGCGCGCTTCACCGCGGCCGCCGCCCTGTCGACCACGTCGTCGGACGATCGGCCACGGCTCAACTCCACGGCCTGCTGCAGCGCCTTCAGCCGCTCGGGCAGGGGTCGGCTCACCGCTGCTCCCCCTGCGACAAATACGACTTCGACGATTGGTCCGGCTCGGACCCCTCGGCACCCGACAGCAACTCGGCCTCCACCACGTCGGCGGTCAGGGCCGGACGATCGGCCACCTGCGTCGCGGTCGCCTTGAACCCCTCCAACTCTTCGCGAGTGGGGGCGGTGAGCCGCTGATCCGACCCCCGCACCTCGTTCACGTCCGCAACGGCGGTGATGATGCCTTGGGCCGCGTCGGGTCGTATACCGGCGTCGTCGAGCACCGTCTCGTAGCGAGCGAGTTCGCTCGCCATCAGGCCCTCGACGCGGGCGTCCAGGTCTTGTTTGGCACGCTGGGCGAGCCGGCGTACCGCGTCTTCGCCGAACACCGCTTCGAGCACCCGCTGCGCCAGCACGGCGGTGCCGCCGGCGACGCCGACCTCGGCACCGGTGAGACCGCCGGTGGTCGAGAACACCACCATCATCAACGCGATGCCCACGCCGTTGGCACCCAGGGCCAGAAAACGCGCCTTCGACTTCTTGGACGCCCCCTCACTGCTGACCAGTTCGAGCACGTCGGCCTGCCAGTTGCGAATGGCCAGCGCCACGTGAGCCTGAAAGTCCGGCGAGGCGTGGCTCAGGTCGACGCGGGTGGCGCCCAGCAACTGCCGTCCGGCCGGCTGGTTGGCCCAGGCGGTCTCGGTGCGTTCGGCCGCTGCCTCGCCCTCTTCACGAATCAGGATCTCCATGCCCGACTCGACCGCCAGCTTCACCCCGTTGACCTCTTTGGGCTCACCGCGCAGCGACGCCACCAGCCGGTCACGCAGCCAGCCGATCTTCTGCTCGACGGCACGAAAGAACTCGCCCGTGCCCACGAAGTCGTGCCAGCGTGACAGCACCTCGCCGCGCAGCAGGGTGCCGTCGGCGGTCTGCACCCCGACGGTGCGCACGGCTTCGCGGTACGAGCCCTCGGCGTCGGCCCGCAGCTGCTCGATCGCGCTCGCCTGGTCGTCCACGGCGGTGGCCACCTTGGGAGCGTTGCGGCACACCGCGCCGATGGCACCGTCGAGGGTGGTGAGCACCACCTGGGCCCGCACCGAGGCGTCTGCGGCGAGCGCCGCCAGCCAGTCACGAATCGGTGCCACCGCCTGGTCGGGCAGCAGTCCGTCGGCGTCGGTGACGGTTTCGGGCACGGCGAACAGCGGTGAATCGCCCAGACCTTGATCGGCCATCATCTGCCCCAGATGACTCGGCACCTCGGTCATCGCCGCCGGCGGCACGCGCTGCAGCACCACGGCCAGGGCGGCGCTGCGTTCGGCGGCCGACTTCAGGTACTCCCAAGGCACGGCGTCGGCGTAGCGGGCCGCCGAGGTGACGAACAGCCACAGGTCGGCCGCGGCCAGCAGTTGCGCGGCCAGCGCACGGTTCTCGGCCACCACCGAGTCGATGTCGGGAGCGTCCAGAATCGCCAGGCCCTGCGGCAGGGTGGGCTCGGCGACCAGTTGCAGGGTGCGGGTGTCGTTGGCGGCCTCCAGCGACCGGGCCAGTCCGGGCAGGATGCGGTCGGGGCCGAACCAGTGCGCGTCGTCGGGGTTGTGCACCAGAACCGGTGAACGCGTGGTCGGACGGATCACGCCGGTGCGGCTCACCGCTCGTCCGATCATGGAGTTGATCAGGGTGGACTTGCCCGCACCGGTCGAGCCGCCGATCACCGCCAGCAGGGGTGCGTCCAGTCGGTCGAGGCGAGGCAGCAGATAGTCGTCGAGCTGCGCGACCATGTCGCGTTGCAGCCGGCCCGTGAGGGTGCTGCCGGGCAGGTCGAGCGGCAGCCGGGCCCGCTGCAGGGCGTCACGCAAATGGCTGAGCGACTCCGCCAGTTGGCCAGCGCTCATGCAGCTCCCCTACGACCTGGGTGGCCCCCAGGTCGGGTCCACTCTCGAATACGTCTGTGATCCTAACGGTGCCGAGCCCGGAGTTGCTGGCCAGTTGCCGCCGAGTCCTGCCGGGCCCGGATAGTTGGGCGGCTGGTAGTCGACGGCTTTCGATCGACGTAGGCGCGGCAGCGAGAGGCGCTGACCCTGCGGGTCGTCGATGGCCAGGCCGCGCAGCGAGCGGGTCTGATAGAGCAGTTCGGTGGCGCGCTGCTGACCGGCGGAATCGATGACGCCCTTGACCTCGGCGTCGCGCAGAAAGGCCAGCTCGGTGAGCGTGCGCTGCAGACTCAACGTGGCACGCAGCACCGCCCAGCCTCGGGTCGCGGCCACCATCAGCGCCCAGGCGCGGCGGCGCACCCGTGATGCGGTCTCGGGGTCGGCAGGGCTCAGCCAGCCCATGCGCACGTAGTCGGTGAGCCGGGCGCGTATCTTGCGGCTCTCGGCGAACAACTGCCGAACGGCGTAGATGACCGCCGAGATCACCATGGGCAGCAGCACCGCGAAGTAGATCACGTACTGCATCTGGCCGGCGGCGAACGTGGCCTGCGAGTTAAAGAACATGTGCAGCAGCGCCGCCAACAGGTAGCCGGTGATCGGCGCCAGCACCCGCACCACCTTGCTGTGCGTCCGCAGCGCGACCATCAGGCCCAGCCCGGTCATCATCGTGAACAGGGGGTGACCGAACGCCGTCCAGAAACCGCGCAGCCAGACCAGCTGTTGCACCGCCGACTCGGCGTCGCCGGTGCCGATCGTCGAGCTCGAGTACATGATCGCGCGGGCGTAATAGATGATGTTCTCGGTGAAGGCGAAGCCGGCCGCCGACAGGCCCGCCAGGGCGATTCCGTTGAGCTTTGTGACCAGTTGGTAGCGCACCAACATCGCAATCCAGAACAGCACGGTGGCCTTGGCCGCCTCTTCGACGAACGGTGCGATGTAGATCGCGGCCCGTGCGCCGGTAGTGGGGTCGCCGTCGCCGCCGATGCTGAGCTGCTCGGAAGCCCAGGTGTTGATGTGCAGCGACAAGAAGGTGGCGACGCACGCGCCCCAGCCCAGTGCCAGCCACCACAGCAGCAGCCGTTGCGGCCGGAACCGGTCGGCGATCACGAACACCACGATCCAGAACAGCAGGGTGGGCACCGCGTACCAGAACGCGTCGCGAATGGCCGAGAAGTTCATGCCGGGCACCGTGCCGTCGCGCACCGGAATGTCGGCCGTCATCAGCGCGTACTGCGACCACAGCGCGGCGGCGTAGACGAGTGTGAACACCAGGCCGATCCAGGTCCACGGGTTGGTGAGAATGCGCTTGGGCAACGGTGCCGAGACGTCCGGCTGCGACGGAATGCCGTTGAGCACGCGGCCGTGCCGGGTGATGGTGTCCGTCGCCATGCCGGCAAGACTACCGGGCGATGGGACGGCCGCTTCGGGCCGAGGTGAGCGGACGGCGCAGCCGAATCGCCAGCACCGCCAACCAGCCCAGGCCGATGATCAGCGCGAGCCGCTGCCACAGGCCGCCGTACGGCATGAGCGCCGGGTGCTGGCTGAACCCCATCGAGGCGAGCACGAAGCAGCCGAAGAAGACGGGCGCCGCGATCGCGTTGAGCCACGCCCATGCGGCGTCGCCGGCCCGGTGGAACCGCCTGGCCATCACGATCATGGCGGCGGGCAGCAGCGTGAAGACCGGCGTGCTGAACAGGTCGTGGGCGATGCCGTGCGCTGTGCGCGGGGCTGGTATCGGCGAACCCACCGGGTACCCGCTGATCGGGTCGCACGCAGCGAACCCGGCGCCGATCAGCCCCAGCCCGACGATCGCGATCAGAATCGGGGTGGCGCGGCCGACACCGGCTGCGCGAAGCCCGAGGGCGAAGGCGATGATCAGCGCGCCCGTGACCCAGAAGGTGAGCATCTGCACCCAGCCGCCCGGCCCGAGGCTGAGTGCGCTCACCGGGTGCCGCAGGGGGTCGTAACCGGGGCGGACGGCTCCCTGCACGAGAAACGAGCCGACGAAGACGATCGGGGCTGCCACCCCGGCGAGCAACAGACGATTCGGCTCGGTCACGACCTCCATCGTGCGCGCTGATCGGGCCGGCGTCCATCAGCGATGGTGCGCAGTCGGTGACAGCCCGCCTCGTTGGCCAGACAGCACTGTCGGTTACAGTCACCCATGGCCAGCTACCAACTCAACGACGCGGCTGTCGAACACACGCGCACGCTGATCAAGAGCCGACAGTACGTGCTCGACAGCGACTGGGGCGATGCGCAACCCGACGCCGCGGCCGAGAACGCGTATCTCGAGAACCACACCTTCGACGACTACGCCGCCTGGCATCTGGGGCTCACCGAGGGCGCAACGGACGACACCAAAGCACGCTACGCGTTCGTGGTGGGCGACTTTCGCCGCGTGCACCGCAGCGCACTGATCGCCTGCGTCTACCGCGCCGCCGAGTGGCGGCACAAGACGGTCGAAGTGGCCGCGCACGAACTGCTGCAACTGCTGGACGACACCTCGGCGTAGGCCGCCGACGGCGGCACAACCACTGGCTCTCGTGAAGGCGCCTCGGGCGAGACTCGAACTCGCGGCCAGCCGCTTAGAAGGCGGCTGCTCTATCCAACTGAGCTACCGAGGCAGGTATGCACCCAGGGTTGTCGTTGGACCGGCCTAGACGAACCTCGGGTTGCAGCAGCGATTGTAGGGCGTGCGCGCCGCCGAGCCGGGGCAGCGGTGTCAGCGGACGCGTCTCGATGCCTGGAGGTTCCGAGACCGCATGGCGCCGCCACCGAAAGATTGCTCGTCTCTCAGTCTTGAGTATGGCTCATCACACGAAAGACAAGGGCGATCTGGGTGTTGCGAAGGCGCACGCTGACTTGGTGTCACAAGGATTCGTCGTGCTCTTCCCGGCGACAGAGCATGCCCCGATTTGGTCGCGTACAAGCACGGCCGTTTCACGAGACTGCAGGTCACGTACAGAACAGGTCGCACGGGCACAGCAAAGGTCCAGGTTCGGTCTGTCTGTTTGGTCCGATCGGCACGGCCTTCACGTGCAACCTACCGACAAGAGCACCATTGACGTCGTCTGCATCTACTGCCCCCAGAGCGACGCGTGCATTACGTCAGTCCTCGGAAGCACGGATTGTCGGTCACGCTCAGGCTCACCCCAAGCAACAACGGCTAGAAGTCTGGGGTTCTGGAGCCCAACGACTTCCGCCAACTAGGCTGAAGCTCCCCTTGATGTGGCCACGAGGAGCCCACCCGTCCTTGCAGCCCAATGCTCGGCCGAGCGCGTAAGTTGCTCCGGGTGAGCTCGAACACAACCGGCCCGACGCCCTGGCGTCGGCTGGGCGTTTCGATCTACCTACCCACCACGCTGTCGTTCGTCGGCTTCGGCGCCATCGTGCCGCTGGTACCGCTGACCGCCCGGGCACTGGGCGCGTCGGTCGCAGAGGCCGCCCTGGTGGTGGCGCTGATGGGCATCGGCAGCCTGGTCGGCGCCCTGCCGGCCGGGGTGATCGCCGACCGGTTCGGTGAGAAGAAGTCGCTGGTCGGCGCCATGATGCTCGACGCGGTGTGCCTGCTGATCTGCGCCTTCGCGACCAGCGAATGGGTGCTCGCCGGTGTCGTGTTCGTGATCGGGCTGAGCGGCGCGATGCTCACCCTCGCCCGGCAGTCGTACCTGACGGTTGCGGTGCCGTTGGCTTACCGCGCGCGTGCGTTGTCGACGCTGGGCGGCGTCTTTCGTATCGGCAACCTGGTAGGCCCGCTTATGGGTGCCGCAGTCGTCACCGTGTGGGGGCTACAGGCCGCCTACCTGGTCGCGGCCGGAACCAGCCTGCTCGCCATGGTCGTCACCCTGGCGTTGCCCGAGCTGCCCGCCGAGCCCGACTCGGTCGACGAACCCGTCCGCATGCTGCACGTGCTGCGCGGTCACGCTCGCGTCTTCGCCACCGCCGGCGTGGGGGCGTCTGCCTTGATGTTGGTGCGCGCGTCACGCGACGCTCTGCTGCCGCTGTGGTGCGAGCAGATCGGCTTGGACGCCGCGACCACCAGCCTGATTTTCGCGGTGAGCTCAGGCATAGACATGACCCTGTTCTACGTGGGCGGCTCGGTGATGGACCGGTTCGGACGGCGCTGGGTGGCGGTGCCTGCCATCGTGATCATGGCTGTCTGCTTCGCTCTGTTGCCGCTGGCCCACGACACCCCGGCGGTCGCACTGATCGCCGCGGTACTCGGCCTGGGCAACGGCATCTCGGCAGGCGTGGTGCTCACCATCGGCTCGGATCTTTCACCCGCGCTCGGACGGCCGCAGTTTCTGGCCGGCTGGCGGCTCACCACCGGCATCGGCCAGGCCGCCGGACCCTTGCTGATCACCGCCGTGGCCGCCGTGGCACCTTTGGGGTTGGCCGCCGTGACCATCGGGGCGATCGGGCTCGCGGGGAGCGGTTGGCTGTGGAAGTGGGTACCGACGACGGTGGGTCGGGCCCATCCATAGGGCTTGTTCACGCGTTTCGACTGAAACGATAACAAAGCTGCGACGACTAGGAGTTTTCATGTCTGCACAGCTATGTTGCACGCTAGGTTGACGACTACTGCGGCCCCCGTGAGCCTGGGCTCCCTGACCGATCCAATGGAGGATCTTTCATGCGTGCTAAAGCACTTGTGGCGGTCGCGTTCGCGGCCGCTTTGTCGTTGGTGGGCTGCAACTCGGGCACGACGGCTGCGACGTCTCCGGCCAGTTCAGCCTCGGCTTCATCGGCTGCGGCCGGTGGTGCGGGTGGCGAGGTCGGTGTCTTCACCTAGTCGTCCGAGCTCTCGCGGCCCCGGCGCACGATCAGCGGGTCAGGGTCGTACACCACCGAATGGTCTTTACCCGCGTAGTCGTACTGGTTCAAGAACGCCCGCATCGCGTTGAGCCGGGCCCGCTTCTTGTCGTTGCTGCGCACCGTGATCCACGGCGCATGCTTGGTGTCGGTGCGGGCGAACATCTCTTCTTTCGCGGCCGAGTAGGCGTCCCACTTGTCGAGGGACTCCAGGTCCATCGGCGACAGCTTCCACCGCCGCACCGGGTCGATCTGCCGGATCGCGAACCGGGTGCGCTGCTCGCGCCGGGTCACCGAGAACCAGAACTTGGTCAGCTGAATGCCCGATTCGGCGAGCATGCGCTCGAACTTGGGCGCGTGGTTCATGAACGTCTCGTACTGATCGTCGGTGCAGAAGTTCATCACGCGCTCGACGCCGGCGCGGTTGTACCACGACCGGTCGAACAGCACGATCTCGCCGTTGGTCGGAAAGTGCTGAATGTAGCGCTGGAAGTACCACTGCCCCAGTTCGGTGCTCGACGGCTTGGTCAAGGCCACCACGCGAGCGGCGCGGGGGTTGAGATGCTCGATGAACCGTTTGATGGTGCCGCCCTTGCCGGCCGCGTCACGTCCTTCGAACAGGATGATGTGCTTGAGGTCGTGGTCTTGGCAGTAGTACTGGAACTTCAGCAGCTCGATCTGTAGCAGGTACTTCTCCTGCTCGTAGTCGTCGCGATCCATCAGCTCGTCGTAGGGGTAGTCCTCGCGCCAGGTCTCGACCGCCCGGCCCCCTGGATCGATCAGTTCGGGGTCGGGCCCTTCGCTGTCGGCGACCGTGTACCCGGCGGCAACCAGCTTGTCGATGAACTCGCGCAGGTTGTCGTCGGCGTCGGGCTGAAGTTCGTCCAGGTCAGTGCTCATCGGGTCCTCCACGTCGGGTGACCTCCAGCCTAGGGGGACGAAACCGGCTATCGCGAGAGCGGCGCCGCGCCGTGCACCGATCCCCCACGCACGCCCGAAACAGGGGGTGAACGCAGGGTGAACCGGGCCTGCCAGACCCCCGGACGCGGCGGGTCCCCTAGAGTGTTGGCCGTGGGTGACCAACTGGTGTGGATCGATTGCGAGATGACCGGTCTCGACCTCACCCATGACGTGCTCATCGAGGTTGCCGCGCTCGTCACCGACGGCCAGCTGAACGTGCTGGGCGAAGGCGTCGACGTGGTGATCAAGCCCTCGGACGCGGCGCTCGAACAGATGGGCGACTTCGTGCGTGAGATGCACGAGAAGTCGGGCCTGCTGCCGCTGCTGGCCGACGGGGTCGACGTCGAGACCGCCGAACAGCAGGTGCTGGCCTACATTCGCGAGCACGTGCCCAATGCACGCAGCGCCCCCCTGGCGGGCAACACGATCGGCACCGACCGGTCGTTTCTGGCGCGCGACATGCCCGAACTCGAACAGCACGTGCACTACCGCAACGTCGACGTCTCGAGCATCAAAGAGCTGGCCAGGCGCTGGTTCCCCCGGGCGTACTACAACACCCCCGCCAAGTCGGGCAATCACCGTGCGCTGGCCGACATTCGCGAGTCGATCGAAGAGCTGCGGTACTACCGCGAGGCGGTGTTCGTGGCGCCGCCTGGGCCTTCGACGGTCGAATTGAAACGCATCGCGGCCGTGCATCAAGGGGCGTTGACCCACCCCGGGCCGGTCGAGATCGGCACCGACTGACGCGCTCGGGCGTGATTGGCGCCGTCGTTCGTCGTTGGACTAGACTGTGCTAGCCGAAAAGCAGTTCGTTCGGCGCATGGTGGGTATAGCTCAGCTGGTAGAGCACCTGGTTGTGGTCCAGGATGTCGCGGGTTCAAGTCCCGTTACTCACCCCAAACGGCCGAGGGCCAAACCTCCACCAGAGGTCACCGCACTGGTGTGAAACCGAGCCTCGCCCGTTGCTGATCCAGATTCGACCCCAACCCTGGACGAGCTTTGCTGCGGTGCGCGGCCTCAAAGCCAGTCTCGGGCACACGAGACACGCACTGCTTCGTGCCGGGTGCTGACGCCCGACGTGCTCACGGCGCAGTCAGGCAGTGCTTCACGATGCCGCCCATGTCTCTTGACCGGACGACTTACGGACCTTTCAGCGCACCACCGTGCGCAGGGTGCCGTCGAGCCGCCGCGTCCAGCCGCGGGCGTCCAACAGTTCGAGTAGCGGAATGGCCACCCGGCGGGTGGTGTTCATCGCCCGCCGGGCTTCGCTGGTGGTGAACGGCTGGGTCAGACCGGCCAGCGTGCGCATCGCCAGAGCCGGAGCCTGCGGCAACAGCACCACTGCCCCGTCGAGGCGTAGCAAGCGCCCGGCACGCTCGGCAGCGGCCAGTTCGCGCGGGCCGAGCCGCAGGGCGGTCAGTTCCTCGGCCTCGGGTGCGGCGAACGGCTGTTCGCGGAGCCGTTGCTCCAGCTGGACGATCGCAGCTTCGGCGGCACCCAGATCGTTCGGACGACCCGGCCTACGCACCGCCCCGCGGACGGATTCGAGCCCCGCCGCGCTCACGACCAGTGCGAGCAGAGCAGCCTCCGGCAGCGGCGGATCTTCGTGCCGAAGCAGGTCCAGCGCCGCACCGTCACTCAGCCCGGGTGACAAGGGTTCCGACTCGTGCACCCGGTCGACCGCCCGGGTCAGGGACGCCGCCCAGGCGCCCAACACGGCCCGATCGACCCACCAGCCGTCCTTTTCGGCGACACCCTCGGGCGGCGCCGTGAGCCGAGCCAGGCCGAATCGCCACAACTGTTCCGGCCGCATGGCCCCCCGTCGGGCCACCTCCGTGGCCGGGTCGCCGCCCACGGGACGGTTCGCCAAGTCGACCGCGAGCCGGGCGCCGTCGCCTCGCCGGCGAAGCTCCGGTGGGTCGACGTCGAGCACCAGAACCCCCGCCAGTACGACGTGACCGCCGGGCGTGCGCAGAACCAGCCGATCGTCCACCTTCAGCGGTAGCGCTCGATCGAGGGTGAGCCGGGCGTGCTCGTGGTCGAACGGACGCACCCGGGCCGGCACCGCGGCCGTGCCGACGTGCACCATCAGCTGCTGCGGCAGGTCGTCGAAGCCCGCGCCGGTCGTCCGGCGGACGTCGAACTGAATCACGATCGGCCAGGCATCAGGGCTGACCAGGGCGTCACCGCGATGGACGGCCTCGGCCGGCACCTCGCGCAGGTTGACCGCGGCCCGAGCGTGCGGGGTGACCAGCGGGACGGACTCGTTGCGGCTCTGCAACCCGCGCACCCGAACCGGGCGACGGCCGTCCACCCCCACCAGGTCGAGCCGATCGTGGCGCCGCAGAGTGCCGGCGGTGAGCGTTCCGGTGACCACCGTGCCCGCCCCTCGAATGCTGAACGACCGGTCGATCCACAGCCGCACACGGGCCTCGGGGTCGGGTTCGGGCACCTGAGCGAGCACCTGGTCGAGGGTGTTCAGCAGGTGTTCCCAGCCGGTGCGGTTCACTGCCGAGACCGCCAACACTGGAGCGTTCGACAGCGGCGTTCGGCCTAGTCGGGACTCGATCTCGGTCTTGGTGGCGGCGAGTTGATCGGCGGTGGCCAGGTCGGCGCGGGTGATCACCACCAGCCCGGCGGTGATGCCCAGCGCGACGACGGCGTCGAGGTGATCGCTCGACTGGGCCTGCCAACCCTGGTCGGCGGCCACTACGAAACAGACCGCCGGCGCGGGCCCCACCCCGGCGAGCATGTTGCCCAGAAACCGCTCGTGGCCGGGCACGTCCACGAAGGCGACCTCACGACCCGACGGCAGGGTCGTCCAGGCGAAGCCCAGGTCGATGGTCAGGCCCCGGCGCTGCTCCTCGGCGAGCCGGTCGGGCTCCATTCCGGTCAGGGCGCGTACCAGGGTCGACTTGCCGTGGTCGACGTGCCCGGCCGTGGCCACCACGTACATGTCAGTCGTCCGCGCTGCGCAGGGCGGCTGCGACCGCCCCTGCGAGGCGCTCGTCGTCGGCCTCGGGCACGCAGCGCAGGTCGACCAGACAGACCCCGTTGTGCACCCGGGCCAGCACCGCCGGGGTGCCCAGCCGCAGCGGTTCGGCAGACTGCGCCGGCAGTGCGACCGCCCACCCGGGCAACGGGACGCCCGGCGCTCCCCCGCCGCCGACCCGTCCGTCATGAGCCACGACGGTTCCGCCCACCCGGGCGACGAGCGCCTCGGCGCGGACCCGCAGCCGGTCGGGGTCGGCGTGCAGCGCCACGCTGACCGGCGGTGGTTCTGCGGTGAGTGTCGCCTCCAGCGCGGCGAGGGTGAGCTTGTCGGTGCGGACGGCACGCGCCAGCGGGTGCAGCGCCAGCCGTTCGATCACTTCGGCCTTACCGAGCAGCAGGCCGGCCTGCGGGCCGCCGAGCAGCTTGTCACCGCTGGCGATCACCACGTCGGCCCCGGCGCGCAGGGCGGTGTCGGCGTCGGGCTCGTCGGGCAGTGCCGGGTCGGGTGCGAGCAGGCCGCTGCCCAGGTCGACGATCAGCGGCAGGTGGTGCTCGTCGGCCAGCGTGCGCAGGGCGGCCACGTCGACCTCGGCGGTGAAGCCCTGCACGGAGTAGTTGCTGGTGTGCACCTTGAGCAGGCAGCCGGTGCGTTCGATGATCGCCTGGGCGTAGTCGTCGGCGTGGGTGCGGTTGGTGGTGCCCACCTCACGCAGGGTGGCCCCGGTGACGGCCATCAGGTCGGGCAGCCTGAAGCCGGCGCCGATCTCGATCAGTTCGCCGCGGCTGACCACGATCTCAGCTGTGCCCACCAGAGCGGTGATGGCCAACAGCAGGGCCGCGGCGCCGTTGTTCACCACCAGGGCGGCCTCGGCGGCTGGGCAGGCGCGGATCAACGCCTCGCGGGCAGCCGCTCCGCGCGGGCCGCGCCGTCCGGTGGTCAGATCGAGTTCGACGTCCACGTAGCCGGCCGCCGACTGCACGGCGGCCATGGCTGCGTCCGACAGGGGGGCACGACCCAGGTTGGTGTGCACGATCACGCCGGTGGCGTTGAGCACCGGGGTGAGCGACGTGGTGGCACGGTCGCGCAGCGAGCGTTCCACCTGGTCAGCGACCTGTTCGACGGGCAAGGCGCCGTCGCGAGCGGCTTGTTGTGCGCTGCTGATCACTGCCCGAACGGTGGGCTCGCTCAGCCGCGCGCGAGCCTCGACGACGGCGGGCAAGGCCAGCAGCGCGTCGGTGCGCGGAATCGTCCGGCGCCGATCATCGTTGCCCATGCCACCCCTTGGTCCTCGGCGGTCAGCACCGCGGCTCGGAACCGCGGCGGCGGAGGCGGACGGGAATCGAACCCGCCAGACCGAGCTGCTCGGCCTCACCGGTTTTGAAGACCGGGGGGCCCACCAGGAACCCAGACGCCTCCGCCGCAGACCCTACCCACCCCGCGCCCACCGGGCCAGACACCGCCTCGTCGGCAGCCGACCCACGACGTGGCCCAGCGTTGGGAGAGCCACGTCACTGCGGCTCGGACGATCCGCGTCTAGTCTCGGCCCATGCATGACACCATTCGGCTGACCGACTACACCCACGGTGGCGGCTGCGCCTGCAAGATTCCGCCGGGCGAACTCGAGGACGCCGTCCGCGGCCTGACCGGGCAGCAGAACCCGAACGTGCTCGTCGGCCTGGACGATGGCGACGACGCGGCCGCCGTGCTGGTGCGCGACGGTCTGGCCGTACTGTCGACCGCCGACTTCTTCACCCCGGTGGTCGACGACGCCTACGACTGGGGCCGGATCGCCGCCGCGAACGCTCTGTCGGACATCTACGCCATGGGCGGCACGCCGGTGGTCGCGATCAACCTGGTCGGTTGGCCGCGCGACAAGCTGCCAATGGAACTGCTCACCGAAGTGCTGCGCGGCGGACTGGACGTCGGCACGCAGGCCGGCTGCCCGGTGATCGGCGGACACTCGGTCGACGACCCCGAACCCAAGTACGGCATGGCCGTCACCGGCATCGCCGCCCCCGACACGCTGTTGCGCAACGACGCAGCCCGCCCCGGTCTGCCGCTCACCCTGACCAAGCCGATCGGCGTCGGCATTCTGAACAACCGGCACAAGCGCACCGGCGAGGTGTTCCCCCACGCCATCGAGCTGATGACGGCCCTGAACGCGGACGCCTCTGCGGCAGCATTGGCGGCCGGGGCCAAAGCGGCCACGGACGTCACCGGCTTCGGCCTGCTGGGTCACCTGTTCAAGCTGTGCCGGGCCTCAAAGGTGGGCGCGGTGGTCGACGCGGCGGCCGTGCCGGTGATCGAGGGAGCCGCCGAGTCCCTGGCCGACGGGTACGTGTCGGGCGGCACCCGACGCAACCTCGACTGGGTGCGTCCGCACCTGCGTCCCGGCCCGGGCATCACCGAGAACGACCTGCTGCTGCTCGCCGACGCGCAAACCTCCGGCGGTCTGCTGGTGGTCGGCGAGGTGCCGGGCTACCCGGTGATCGGTGAGACCACCGGCCGGCCGGACATCGAGATTCGCTGACCGGCCACCTCGTGGCCCACCGTCATTCCGGCGAACGCCGGAATCTCTGTCGTGACCCTTACTGTCGGGTGCGGTTGCGAGATCCCGGCATGCGCCGGGATGACGGGCTACGTCGTCATTCCGGCGAACGCCGCAATCCCTGTCGTAACTCGCGCTGTCAGGTGCGGTTGAGGATCCCGGCATGCGCCGGGATGACGAAACACCCTCAGTCGGCGGTGGTGATCGAGTCGTCCACGATTCCTTCGGCGCGGCGCTTGGCGAGCCGGTTCTTCTGCGGCACCACCGTGTAGCGGGGGTCCTTGGCGGCGTGAATCCCGGCGTGCAGAATGCCGAACCGGGTCAACGCCGACGCGGTCAGCAACGTCACACCCGACAGGGCCGCGATCGTCCGGTTGCGGCCACCGAGTAGTGCCGCCAGGCCGCCGGCGGCGACCAGCCGCTTGCTCCACTGCAGCAGCTTGCCCGGCGTGCCTTCGTGCAGGGGTTCGGCGGCCACCGGGTCCATCGACTGCTCCATCAACTCCGTGGCCGCCAGGTCGCACGCCGACCCGATCACCGCCAGCGCACGCGCCGGGCCGGCGTCGTCGACCGGGGTGGTGATCATGCCCAGCCCGCCCGCGGCCAGGCTGGCCGAGCTCACGAACACCATCGGCAGGTACTCGCGGGCGTCGTTCCAGGTGGGGTTGGCGGTGTCGGACAACAACACCGCCGTATACGCGGCCAGCGGCGGCCCGAACAGTCCTGCCGCCACCCCGGCGGGGGTCTCCACCCACTGCAGCAGCCTGCGCAGCGGCCCGAGCGGCAGCTTCTGCGCCGTCATGCGGTCGACCTCGGCGACCGCGGCCACCCCCGCGAAGGCGCTGAAGCCGCTCAGAATCCACGATCCGACGCTCATCGGCGAGCTCAACTTGACGGTGCGCAGCATGTACAGAAAGCGCTCCGGACGGCCCAGGTCGATCACCAGCGCCACCGCGCCCAGGCCGACCGCACCGAGCGCCGACAACCGGCTGTTGCGCCGCAGCCGGGCGTTACCGGTCAGCTCGGCCCCGGCCGCCAGCATGCCCGACGCCGCGGCCAGCCCGCCCAGAAACAGGTAGGCGCCGATCGGGTTCTCCCACGGCGGCGGCTTGACGATCGGACGGTCGTAGTACGACGTGAACTCCGCCTCGGGCACCATCGGCTGCTCGCGCGCACCCTCGGCACCCCCCGCACCCCGACGCCCACGCCAACCGCCCCGACGACGCCTGCGGGGCGGCTCGGGTGGACGGTACTGGTCGTACTCGTTCGTCATCGCCGCCGCCGTCCGGTGAAGAAGGCCAACACGACGCCCGCGATCATGCCCACGGCCGCCAATGACGCGCGATCGAACATGTGTGGCAGGTCGGCGGTCGGCACCCGCGGGTCGGGCGGCAGGCCGTACACCTCGGGCTCGTCGAGCAGCAGGAACACCGACCCGGTGCCGCCGACGCCGCTGTTGGGGTTCGCGCCGTACAGCCGGGCCTCGGTCAACCCCTGCGCGTGCAACTGCCGCACCCGCTCGCGGGCCTGCTCGGTGAGGTCGGCGTGCTCACCGAACTTGATGGAGGTCGTGGGGCACGTCTTCGCGCAGGCCGGTTCGAGGCCGTCCACCAGCCGGTCGTAGCACAGCGTGCACTTCTGCGCGACGCCCACGTGCGGCGTGGGCGCCTGCTCGCCGGCGGTGAAGTCGCGGTTGGTCTTCGGTTCGACCAGCCCGTCTTTGCGGCGCTCGATCACCCCGAACGGACACCCCGCCACGCAGGTGCCGCAGCCGTTGCAGACGTCGGCCTGCACCACCACGGTGCCGAACTCGCTGCGGAACAGTGCCCCGGTCGGGCACACGTCCAGGCAGCCGGCGTGGGTGCAGTGCTTGCAGACGTCCGAGGCCATCAGCCAGCGGAAGTCGGGGGTGTCGGGCGGCGTGACATCAACGTTCGTCGCGGCTTCGGTTCGAACGCCCGGCATGCCCAGGTTGACCAGCTGGCGTCCACTCTGGCGCGCCTGCTCGATGCGCTCGCGGCCCTGCTCGACGAACGCGACGTGCCGCCAGGTGTCGGCTCCCAGATGGGTGGTGTTGTCGTAGGAGGAGTCCGACAGCTGCCAGGTCGAGTCGGCGGGGTTGCGGTTCCACTCCTTGCACGCCACCTCGCACGCCTTGCAGCCGATGCAGATCGAGGTGTCGGTGAAGAACCCCTTGCGGCCGGGTTGAAACGACTCTTCGAGATTGATCACCGCTCACCCCCCTGCTCGTCGTCAGGCACCACCCACGGGTCGTCGGCGTTGACCCGCTCGGCCTCGAGTCGATCCTGCCGCATGGCGTGCTCACCCCGCTCGACGTCGATCGGGCGCATGCCGGTGTCGACCGTGACCCCGGCCCGCCGGCGGTACTCGGCCACCAGTTCGAGCCGGGCACGTCCGCGCGGACGGCGCCCCGCCACGATCGCGCACGAGCCCACCTTCGACTCTTGGATCAGCACGTTCGGATCCATCACCACGCCCAGCAGGTCGTTGGCCGAGTCGCCGCTCACCACCGCCTGCTCGCCGCCGACCCCCCAGTGGTAGGGCAGGCCGATCTGGTGCACGGTGCGTCCGTTGACCACCAGGGGACGCATCCGGTCGGTGACCAGGCATTTCGCCTCGATGGCCGCTCGGGGGGAGATCAGCGTGGCCCACCCGTATGGCTCGATGCCCACCTCGGCGGCCAGCTCGGGCGAGATCTCGCAGAACATCTCGGGTTGCAGCTCCGACAGGTAGGGCAGCCAGCGGCTCATGCCGCCCGCGGTGTGGTGCTCGGTCAGTCGATAGGTGGTGAACATGTACGGGTACACGTTCGCGCCGGGGTCGTCGTCGCTCGGGGCGCTGAGGTTGTCGGGACGCGCCAACGTCACCCGGGCGGGCGAGCGTTGCTGGTCGTACACGGTGTTGCGCACCGGCGACTCCTGCGCCTCGTAGTGGGCCGGCAACGGGCCGTCCACCAGGCCACGCGGGGCGTACAGCCAGCCCTTGCCGTCGGCCTGCATGATGAACGCGTCCAGTCCCGACAGTGCGGCCGGTCCGGTCGCCTCGGGCCCCGGACGGGCATCGGGCGCCAGCGTGGCCGGAAAGTCGGGCACGTCGTCGCCGGTCCAACGGCCCTGCTCGGAGTCCCACCACACGTAGCGTTTACGCTCGCTCCACGGCCGCCCCTCGGCATCGGCCGACGCCCGGTTGTACAGCAGCCGCCGGTCGGCCGGCCACACCCACGCCCAGTCGGGGTTCACCGGATCATGGCCGGTGCGGGCCGGACGACGCGCCGCCTGATTGACGCCGCCTGCGTAGATTCCGGTGTAGATCCAGCAGCCGCCCTCGGTGCTGCCGTCGGTGCGCATCTCGGCGTACGACGACAGCGGCTGGCCCGCCTTGTCGCCGGTGCGGAAGCGTCCGTTGATCTCTTGCAGCACCGCCGCCGAGTCGGGGTTGCCGTGCTCGTCGAGCGGGTAGTTCCAGGTGAGGTCGAGCAGCGGCCGGTCGCGCGGGTCGTCCGAGCCGGCCAGCTTCTCGCGAATGCGCAGACCGAGTTCGTAGAAGAAGTCGAGTTCGCTCTGGGCGTCCCCCGGCGGTTGCAGGGCCTGGTGCCGCCACTGCACCATGCGCTGGGTCTGGGTGAACGTGCCGGCCTTCTCGACGTGGGTGGCGGCCGGCATGAAGAACACCTCGGTTTCGATGTCTTCGGTGCGCAGTTCGCCCGACTGAATCTCGGGGCCGTCCTTCCACCAGGTGGCCGACTCGATCAGCGCCAGATCTCTGACCACCAGCCACTTCAACTTCGCCATGCCGAGCCGCTGCAGGCGGCCGTGGGCCGAACCGACGGCCGGGTTCTGCCCGAGCACGAAGTAGCCGTCGACCGTGCCGTCGAGCATTGCGGCCACCGTCTGATAGGTGCCGTGCGGGCCGGTCAGTCGGGGCAGGTAGTCATACGCCCAGTCGTTGTCGGCCGTCGCGGCGTCGCCCCACCAGGCCTTGAGCAGATTCACCACGTAGGCCTCGGCGTTGGCCCAGTAGCCCTTCTGGGCGGGTGAGGCGATGCCGTCCAGATAGTCGGTGAGCGTGCCGGCGGTGACCATCGGCATCGGCAGATAACCGGGCAGCAGGTTGAACAGGGTCGGAATGTCGGTCGAGCCCTGAATGCTGGCGTGCCCGCGCAACGCCATGATGCCGCCGCCGGGCCGACCCATGTTGCCCAGCAGCAACTGCAGGATCGCCGCGGTGCGAATGAACTGGGCCCCCATGGTGTGCTGGGTCCAGCCCACGGCGTAGGCGAAACAGGTGGTGCGGTCGCGTCCGGAGTTCTCGGTGATCGAGCGGGCCAGGTAGTCGAAATCGGCCTCGCTGATGCCACACATCTGCTGCACCAGGTCGGGCGTGTAGCGGGCGAAGTGCCGCTTGAGAATCTGAAACACCGTGAACGGGTGCTGCAGGGTCTCGTCGGTTTCGATCTCGTCGCGGCACAGCCCGTCGCCGCGGGTGCCGTCGACGGCCACCGGGCCTGCCGCGCCGAACTGATCGCCCATGCCTGGCCCCTGTTGCGGCTCGTTGGCGGTGCTCTCGTCGTCGCCCGACTTCAGCCGGTACGACCACGACGCGTTGTCGTAACGTCCGGTGGCGGGGTCGTAGCCCGAGAACAGTCCGTCCAGGTCTTCGGTGTCGCGAAAGTCCTCGTTCACCAGGGCCGACGCGTTGGTGAACGCCAGCACGTACTCGCGAAACCACTTCTCGTTGCTGAGCACGTGGTTGATCAGCGCGCCGAGCAGCACGATGTCAGAGCCGACCCGAATCGAAATGTGCTTGTCGGCCACCGCCGAGGTGCGGGTGAAGCGCGGATCGACGTGAATGATGCGGGCACCCCGCGCCTTGGCCTCGCTCACCCATTGAAAGCCGACCGGGTGACACTCGGCCATGTTGGAACCCTGAATGACGATGCAGTCGGCGTTGGCCATGTCCCACAACGGTTGCGTGGCTCCACCACGACCGAACGAGGCCCCCAAACTGGGAACCGTGGCGGAGTGTCAAATGCGGGCCTGGTTCTCGATCTGAATCGCGCCTGCGGCGGTGAAGAGCTTCTTGATCAGGTAGTTCTCTTCGTTGTCGAGCGTCGCGCCGCCCAACGAGGCGATGCCCATGGTGCGGCGCAGCGGGCGTCCGTGCTCGTCGGTGTCTTGCCACCAGCGCCGGCGCGATTCGATGAACCGCTCAGCGATCATGTCGATGGCCTTATCGCGCGACAACGACTGCCATTCGGTCGAGTAAGGCGCGCGGTATTTGATCTGGGTCTGCCGTCCGGGGGCGTTGACGAGTTGCTCGCTGGCCGACCCCTTGGGGCACAGCCGGCCACGCGAGATCGGCGAATCGGGGTCGCCCTCGATGTCGATGACTTTGTCGTCTTTGACGTAGACCAGCTGCCCGCACCCCACGGCGCAATAGGGGCACACGCTCTGCACCACGCGGTCGGCGGTGGCGGTGCGCGGCTTCAGGTCACGGGTCTGGCGCGACGTGACCGCTTCGCCGCGGCCGAACCGGTCGGGCGTGGTCAACTGCCTGACCACCGGCCAGTTCAGAGGGCTGAAGCGCGCCATGGCGTGACCTTAGCCCAAAGATCGTTGGAGCAGCAGGGCAGGCCCCCCGATCGCCGGTGAAACTCTTGTGAGAAGCCCGATCCGAGACCCGTTCTCTGCACGTAGCTGCCTTCGTGACACGTAACTGCCTGCGCGCAGGCAGTGAGGTGTCACAAAGGCAGTTGCGTGGACGTTCGGGCGCACCAACCCTGCCCAGGGCCGGCCAAACACCGTCGCCGAACCGCCGCCGGGCGTGGAGTAGCATGCCGATTGGTTCCGAAACCCCCGCACCGGCAAGGACGTTCATGGCAGAGCCAACCGCCTGGCGCCGCTACGTCGCCATGGGCGACTCGCTCACCGAGGGCCTGGTCGACCCCTACCCCGACGGCAGCCCGCGCGGCTGGGCCGACCGGTTCGCCGGGCACCTGGCCGCCGCCGCCGGCGAGCCGCTGCAGTATGCCAACCTCGCCATTCGTGGACGGCTGCTGCGACCGATCATCGCCGAACAACTCGAACCGGCCCTGGCCCTGAAACCCGACGTGGTCAGCCTGTGGGGCGGCGGTAACGACACCATGCGGCCCCGCGTCGACATCGACACGCTCACCGACGCCCTCGAAGCCGCCGTCATTCGGCTGCGTGAGGCCGGCATCGACGTGATTCTGGGCACCGGCATCGATGCCAAAGACTCCCCCGTGCTTGAACTCACCCGTGGCCGCACCGGGGTGTTCAACTCGTCGGTGTACACGATCGCCCGCCGGCACGGCGCCTTCGTGATCGACGTGTGGGGCATGCGCTGCCTCAAGCACTGGGGCATGTGGCACGACGATCGCCTGCACTTCAACAGCATCGGTCACGAACGGGTGTCACAGGCGGCGCTGGCCGCCGTCGGCCTGCCGACGCGGCCCGGTTGGGACGACCCGCTGCCCCCTGAATCGGCCAAGAGCCCCAAGGAGTGGCTCGACTGGCAGCTCACCTGGGCTCGTGAGCATGCGGGGCCGTGGATCGGACGTCGCATTCGGCGCACGAGTTCGGGCGCGGGGCGGTCGGCGAAGTTCCCGCAGTATGTCGAGGTGCCACCCACCTCGTCCGACCCGGCAGAATAGCCGCATGCCTGCCGAAGCCCTCCGGCGCCGCGCGACCCCGGCCGACCTGCCGGTCGCCGATCGCCTGCGTCTGTTCGCGGCGGTCAGCGCCGGCAACCTCGCGGCGCTCGGATCACGGCTGGCCAACCGGGGCTCGGGGGCGTCCATTCGGGGCCAGGTGCTCACCCGGCTGGCTCCCGACGCGTTTCGGCTGCTGCTTCAGGGGCGTCGCATCGCGAGCGTCTCAGGCACCAACGGCAAGACCACGACCACACACCTGCTGGCGGCGGCTGTGCGTGCGGGCCTGGGTGCCGAGTCGGGCCGGCTCGTCACCAACGCCGACGGCGCCAACCTGCACTACGGCATCGCGTCGGCGCTCAGCCAGGCACCGTCGTCCGACCTCGCGGTGCTCGAGACCGACGAGCGGGTGGTCTCGGACATGATCGCCTACGGACGCCCCGAGGTGCTCGTGCTGCTGAACTTCAGCCGCGACCAGCTCGACCGGCACCACGAGATCAAGGCGCTGGGCCGGTCGTGGCGTGCCGCCCTCGACCGCGCCGGGCAGGACGGCCCGACCGTGATCGCCAACGCCGACGACCCGCTGGTGGTGTGGTCGGCCGGCACCGCACCCAAGGTGGTGTGGGTGAACACCGCCACCACCTGGACCGCCGACGCAGCTCTCTGCCCCGCCTGCGGCTCGGTGCTCACCACCGACGGCGACCGCTGGGACTGCCCGGGCTGCGACCTCACCCAGCCCCAGGCGACCTGGCGGGTCAGCGGCGACTCGATCGTGCTGCCCGACGGGTCGACGGTTGTGCCCGAACTGCGGGTGCCGGGCAGCTTCAACGTGTCCAACGCCGCCTGTGCACTGGCGGCCGCTGTCGAACTGGGCGTGGGGGTGCCCGAGGCGCTGCGTGGTATGCGCACGGTCACCTCACCGGCCGGACGGTTCGCCACCGCCACCCTGCACGGCACCAGCGTGCGGCTGCTGCTGGCCAAGAACCCGGCCGGTTGGGCCGAGGCGCTGCCGCTGGCGACGTCCGACCCGGTGCTGCTCGCCATCGACTCGGTGGCCGCCGACGGCAAAGACGTCTCGTGGCTGTGGGACGTCGACTTCGAGCAGCTGCAGGGTCGCGAGGTGTTCGCCACCGGCCCGCGCGCCCAAGACCTGGCCGTCCGGCTCGCCTACGCCGAGGTGCAGCACCGGGTGATTCCCGATCTGGCGGCCGCCTTGGCCGCCGCAGTGCCGGTGCAGACCTCCAGCCCGACGCCCGGCAGCCCGGCCGCGCCGCTGGATCTGATCGCCACCTATACGCCGTTTCAGAAGCTGCTGAAGATGGCGGGCCTGCGATGAGCAATCCTGTCGAGATCGTACTGATCTACCAGTCGCTGCTGGGCATCTACGGCGACCGGGGCAACGCGATGGTGCTGCTCAAGCGGCTGCAGTGGCGCGGCATCGAGGCCACGCTCACCGTGGTCGACCCCGGCGACGAGGTGCCGGCGACCGGTTCGGTGTACCTGCTGGGCGGTGGTGAGGACGCCGCTCAGGTGTCGGCGGTAAAGGCGCTCAAGGCCGACGGCAACCTGTTCAGGGCCCTGGACGACGGGGCCACGCTCTTCGCGGTGTGCGCCGGCTATCAAATCTGCGGCAACACGTTCACCATCGGCGAACACGACGAGGTGATCGAAGGCCTCGGCCTGCTCGACGTCGATACCCGCCGCGGCTCGGTACGCGCCGTCGGCGAGTTGCTCACCCGGTGGACCCGGCAGGACGGCACCGACGTGCTGCTCACCGGCTTCGAGAACCACGGCGGCTTCACCACCGTGGGCCCGGCGGCCACTGCTCTGGCGAGCGTCGAGATCGGCATCGGCAACGCCAACGACGGCACCGAGGGTGCGGTGCAGGGCCGAGTGATCGGCACCTACCCGCACGGCCCGGTGCTGGCCCGCAACGCCGCCCTGGCCGATCACGTGCTGTCGGTCGCGCTCGACCGCGAACTCGAGCCGATCGATCGTCCAGAGATCGATGAGCTGCACCGCCAGCGGGTCGAGTTCGTCCGCAAACAGGGCCAACGCCGCTGGCCCCTCCCCGTCATTCCGGCGAAAGCCGGGATCTCCCCCAGCCAGCGCCGTCCTAGACTCCCGAGCATGACCGAAACCGACGCCCAACCGTTCGTACCCGCCGACTTCGAACCACCGCGGCATCTCGTCACCGACCGGTTTAGGCTCGAGCCGCTCGGCCCCGAGCACAACGAGGCCGACCTGGCGGCCTGGTCGTCGAGCATCACGCACATTCGCTCGACCCCCGGCTACCCCGACGGCGACTGGCCGCCCGAGCAGGGCATGACGCCCGAGCGCAACCTGGCCGACCTGACCCGGCATCGGGCCGACTTCGAGGCCCGCCGAGGCTTTACCTTCACTGTGCTCGACCCGGCGGACGGCGACGTGATCGGCTGCGTCTACATCTACCCGACCCGACAGCCCGGTCACGACGTCGAGGTGCAGTCGTGGGTGCGCGTCGACCATGCTGCGCACGACGACGAACTGGCCCAGGCCGTAGCCGACTGGTTGGCCGCGGACTGGCCCTGGCGAAGCCCGTATCGTTACGGCCGCTGATTTCACCTTGCTGCGCTGCTTCGGTATAGTTTCATCTCGGGCGCCGCTAGCTCAACTGGCAGAGCAGCTGGCTCTTAACTAGCGGGTTCGGGGTTCGAGTCCCTGGCGGCGCACGAAAGCGCCCCTGACTACGGTAAATAGTCAGGGGCGCTGTGCTGTCTCGGCTAAGAATCCAACGTTGAGACCAACGTGTGCGAAACTGCTACATCGTGACCAACGTTCAGAGCAGCGCGGCAAGGTCGGCTTTGTCGCCTCTCAGGTCGCGCCCCAGATAGACGTTCGCGGTCATGGTGGGGTTCGCATGTCCGAGCTGGTCAGCGATCCGGACTAGGGGCACGCCGCTGCTGTGCAGCATTGTCGCCACCGTACGCCGGAAGCTGTGCGATGTGGCCCATTCCAACCCCGCCTTGTCGAGCACGACGCGTACCCAGTCTTGCAAGTTGCTCAGGTCAACGGGTGACTCTGCGCCATCTAGTAGGGCAGGCGACGGGAACACGTAGCCGACTCCCCCAGTGAGCTTGGCGCGTCGCTCCAGCCTCTCGCGTAGCCATTCGGGCGTGTTGAGTCCGCGCAGTGAGCTAGTCGTCTTCGTCCCGTGAATCTCGACGGCGCCCGTCGTCAGGTTGACGTGCTCCCAGCGCAGCGCTCGCGCCTCTCCGATCCGCACGCCCGTACCTGCCAGGAATGCCAGCAGGTCGGCCACCATCGCCCACTTGCGAGCGGTGCGAGGGTCGGCACCGTAAGCGCCGGCCAGGGCGTCGGCGGTCTCGATTACCCTGCCGCGTTCCTCGGGGGTGAAGCTCTTTCGATGGTCTCGCTTGTCGGCGCGTTTCTCTGACGCTCGGACGGCGCCCGTCTGCCGTGCTGCGTTGCCCTGTAGGACTCTGCGCTTGACGCACATGTCTAGCGTGCCGCTGAGCACCGTGCGCGCCATCTTCGCGGCGCCGCTGCCGTGCCTGTCCGCGATGCCCTGCAGCAGCACCAGCAGACGTTGCACGTCGTTGGCCTGCGCGATGGTGAGACCTCTCAGCGGACTGCCCTCCGTGTCTACGTAGCGCTCGAATGCGCCCCTGTATGCGGTCAGCGTGTTCTCTGCCTTGGGCTTGGGGCCAGGGCGCTGCTGCTCACTGAGCCACACTCGACCCGCTGTCACAAAGGGCGTTGACGGCTTGAGTGATCCATCCACCGCTGCGTGCTTGCGATCCGCCAGGGCGTCGCTCAGCGCGTCGAGCGCTTGCCTCTTCGTCTTCGCCCAGCGCACAAGGTCGTAGCGCTTGCCGTCCATCGCTCGATATTGGCAGCGCGCCCGCCACGCCGTGGCCTGCCGCACGCTGTCAGCCTTGATCTTGCGCTTGCCGTCTGCGTCGGCAGGGTCGATCCGGTACGGCGTGGCTTCCGGTTCGCTGTGCTCGCCCGGCTCAAGTCGCTTCGTCATGCTCACGATGGTAACGGCTATCAGGGTTCGAGTGCAACGCTTCGCCGTTCCTGTCTCCGGGCGTCCGGGTGTCCCGACTGCCTTACAGCCACGAAACGCCCTGGCTGACGGCTCAGTCTCACGAACGGAGCGCTAGAGGGTAGGCGCTGTGGCCTGACGCGAGGCGGCGCCGATCCACCCAGCCGCACACCTAGCCGGCTGCCTGCCTTGTGGGTAGGGGTGGGCGCGTCCCGGTGTCAGGGGTGGGGGTATGATCCCGCGCGCGCGTGGGCGCGACCCTACGTGTTAAGCAGCTCACTACTTCGCGATCTCAGCAAGTCGATGGGGTTGGAATGGGGGCTGTTGGGGACTCCCTGCCACCTTCCCGAAGGCGGCCCCATCCGGAACTCCGAACCCCGAATAATCTCGCGCCACCCTGGAGACTTTCGGCCTCCGCGAAACGCAGCAACGCCGCCCACGGAATGCCCGTGAACGGCGCTCTGCTGGCCTCTCAGCTAATCCAAGTGGTCGAGTAGGGGTTGGGCTGCAACGCGTCCCAAACCTCCCCTAGTCGCCCGCCAGGGCGTCTGTTGCGGCTGTTGGCCTCGGGGGTCACCTCGCGCAGGTGGTCCACCTCGATGCACCCCCTGTTGCGACACAGGTGATCAATAGTCCGGCCCTCGCCAATCGGTCCCCGTGCTAGTGTCGTGCGTCATTAGTTCATTGACGGTGTGGGATGATGGGGCATGCCATCATCAACTGTGGAGATCACCGATGCGGATCGGCTGATTCTGGAGTCGTGGACACGTTCCTCAACGGTGTCGGCGGGGCATGCGGAACGGGCCCGGATCGTGTTGGCCTCGGCTGCCGGTGCCGGGACGACTGCGGTGGCCGGCCAGCTGGGGGTGTCGCGGCCGACGGTGATCAAGTGGCGTGACCGGTTCGCTGAGTCTGGGATCGCGGGCCTGGATGACGAGCCGCGCTCAGGGCGGCCGAAGACGGTCGATGACGCGGCGATTCTGGCCGCCACGCTGGAGCCGCCACCGGCAACGTTGGCGGTGACGCACTGGTCGACCCGGCTACTCGCCAGCCAGCTCGGGGTCGGGGATGCGACGGTCGCGCGGGCGTGGAGGAAGTACGGGATCAAGCCGTGGCGGACCGAGACGTTCAAGTTCTCCACCGACCCCGAACTGGAGGCCAAAGTCCGTGACGTCGTCGGGCTGTATCTGAACCCGCCGACGAACGCGATCGTGCTGTGCGTGGACGAGAAAAGTCAGATCCAGGCGCTGAACCGGACCGCGCCGATCCTGCCGGTCCGCCCCGGCCTGCCGGAGAAGGCCACCCACGACTACAAACGCAACGGCACCACGACCCTGTTCGCCGCGCTGGAGATCGCCACCGGCCGGGTCGTCGACGAGTGTTACGACCGGCACGGCAAGGCCGAGTTCGGTGCCTTCCTGCGTAAGGTCGCCAAGGCCTACCCGCGCCGCCAACTGCACGTCGTCGTGGACAACTACCACACCCACAAACACGCCGAGATCCAAGCCTGGCTGGCCAAGAACCCGCGCATCACGCTGCACTTCACCCCCACCTCGGGCTCGTGGCTGAACCTGGTCGAGGTGTTCTTCGGGATCATCACCCGACAAGCCATCCGCCGCGGCAGCTTCGACAGCGTCGCCCAGTTGGTGACCGCCATCCGGGCCTTCATCGACGGCTGGAACGACCGCAGCCACCCCTTCACCTGGACCAAGACCGCCGACGAAATCCTGCCCCACGCCACCCGTAAACGAGATTCAGACGCGCGACACTAGCTGCCATGCGATCCGGTGGGCGTACTGCGTGCGCCCGTCGTACTGCATCCGCCCATATCCGCGTTCGAGTCGCCCATTCCAGACGAGACAGCCGGTCACGTCGTCACGGGTCGAGCGCGCGGCAAGCTTCCGCCTTGCTTCTTCCTCGGGCGTCGGCCTCTCGGCCTCTCGCTTGGCCCGCTTGCGCTCCGTGTTGCGCTTGGTCTTGACCTTGATCTTGTCGGGGTTACTCGCTGCCCACCGGCGCGAGTAGGAGCGGTGACAGCCTCGGCAGTGCCAGCGCGTACCGTCGTGCCAACTCTCGGCCACGTCGTGACCTTGCTTGCACAGCTTGGTTCTGACCCGTTCGGCCTGCGCGTCTCCCACGTCCTCAGTCCTCCCACTCCGCGCCGCTGTCGTCGTCACCCTGCGCAAGGTCGAGCGGTTCGTGATCGAGCCGGTAGCGGCAGGTCAGCTTGGCCCACGTCGGATAGCTCAGGCTCGTCTCGAACCCTTCGCGGTCGAGCAGTTCAACGCTGTGAACCGTGCCCACTCCGGGCAGCAGCTTCCCGTTCAGGCTGGCCAGCGCGTCAGCGGCCCACCCGCTCGGCGCGTTCACAAGCTGCGCAGCGATGTAGTAGTGCTGTGTGAGTACTCCGTGCTCACCGGCCTGAACGCTTCCGGTAGGTCGGATGTCCACCCGTGCGTAGGGTAGACGGTCCGGGTTGAAGCCCACTCCGTGACCGTCGTGTGTGGCGATCCAGTCCCCGAGCATCGACTCCACTCCGGGCGCCCCTGCGAGGCTGCGCCGCTGCGCTCCGATGGGGGTGGGTGCCATCCGCGCTGCCGGGCCGAACAGAGCTGCAGTGCTGGCGCCGCCTCCGATGGAAACGCTGCTGAGCCAGCAACCGGGCTGAACCTCTCGGGGCAGTGTGCTGGAGGTGCCTACGTTGATCCACCTGCGCTCGCGGGCTGCTGCCGTGATTGCCTGCGCGCTTGGCAGCGCGAACAGCTTGCTAGTCGCGATCAAGTGGAGGGTTGCCCAGCCTGCCGCCCAGCCGTTGCCCAGCTGCTCCGTGGCGGTGTCCTGCGTGACGTAGGCGGTGGGCAGTCCTGCCTTCTTGAACGTCTCGGGCAGCTTGTCCGTGATCGTTAGCGGCACTCCGTCGAGCGCGGGTGCCAACAGCCAGGCGACTGCCTCGGCAACGTCGAGATCGCGTTGTCCAGCCTTTCGGATCGCTCGCCCGTACTCGCTCTGCGCGTGCTTGGACCGGGCGGCGGTAACGGTGATCTCCGCCTGCGCCGCTGCGTACTCGGCTCCGGTGATCGAGCCGCCGTCCCCTCGGGCGAGTCGGGTGTCGATCTGAGCAAGGTTCGCCTTGCTCTGGGCGTGCTCGGTGTTGCGCTTCGCCTTGAGTGCAGCCGCCTCGCGTGCTGCGTCCTCGGTGACCTTGAATCGGTCGAACGCTTCGGTGTCTACGGTGATGGTCATGTTCTATTTCCTGTCGGTTGGTTGTTTGGTGAATCGTGCATGAATCGTGCACGGAAGCGTGCGAGTATCACACCTAGTCAGGGTCATGTCTGCACGGTCTGCACGGTTTGCACGGTTTACCCGTGAGAGAACGCGTACGGGGGTAGGGGCGCGCACGATTGCACGGTCCCCGCGAAAAACGCCCCTCTAGTGATTGGCCGAATCGCCTGAAAATACGTTTCGGCTCTCTCCCCCGCTACTCGGTAGGTGCTTCGGTGTCGTAGGGGATGCTGACGGCTCGCCAGACCTTGCGGATATCGCTCAAGCTGTAGCCGCGTACCCGGTTCCGCTGCTCTGGAGTCACGCCGTAGAACTCTCTGAGTCGGTAGCTCAGTGAGTGTGCCGTCAGCACTTTGCCGCTCGGAACGCCCCATAGCTCAGGCGAATGAACGATCAGCCGCTCGACAAGCTCTGTGGTCGAGACGGTTGTCTCGCCCTCTCGCCATACCGCGAATAGGTCGAAAGCGAGCTGATGGTTCGGTGCCACTCCGAGCGCTGCCGCCTCGGCGGCACGCGCATCACGATCAGCTAGGGCCATCGCCTCAGCCTTAGTAACCCACGGACCCCCGACCGCTCGCGCAGTCGCCAGTAGTAGTGACCAGCGGTCTCGATCTCTACCCTCTAGCCCGTCGGGTATCCGCACGTTGCGTACTCGCACATCGTGACTAGCCCGCTCGGCCATCGCACCCAGACGTGCCCGTAGGCGATCATCGACCCCCTGTAGAGCGCCGTCCCACCGCGCCTCTGGCATGTCGTCAGACCTGATCAGCCGAACCGCGATCATGCGCTGCCGCACATCGGCGGCAAGGCGAGTGCCGTTAGCTGCGATAGCGACAGGCGCGAACGTCTCGATCTTCGCCGGCTTCCATCCGCCGTCGCTGGCCGGTTGATTGACCCACGTAGTCGCGCCTCGCTGCCACCCGGCATTGAGTACTGACATGGTGCCCGCGTTCTCAGCCTTGAGCACTCTGTCGGCTTCGTCTATGCAGACGGTGACCATGCCTTCGGTCTGTAGCAGTCTCGGTAGCAGTGCATCGCTCACAGTGCTGGTGATCAGCTCTCCGCGATGGCTCAGCCGTCGCACGAAGTCGAGCGCCGTTGACTTGCCCGCGCCGTAGCTCGGCGCCGTGATCGAGAGTCGTGGCGTGACCGTCCCCACGCCTCGCGCCGCCAGGTGCGTATGCGCGATCCACAGCGCCAGCACGTCTAGATCGGCCTTGTCTTGCGTCGAGATGTACATGCCCAGCAACTCGCGCAGGTCGCTCAGCGGATCGTCCGGCATCCCCCGTGTCTCCCGGTAGAACTTCCGCAGATACCAACCAAACTCGATAGGCATCACCGGCCCAACCTCCGCACCGTCCTCGATCATCGTCATAACGGCTGCGTCGTCCACAATCCCCTGCCTCTCTCGGGCCATTTGCTTATCAAACCGGGCATGACAACTTCCGCAGCGTGGGGCGTAGTGCTCGACGTCCAAGCTGTAGGGCGCCCCCAGGTTCGCGGCGTCCTCGGCCTCCAGTTCGGCGGGGTCGAGATGGTCATACGACCATTCGTCCGCGCCCTCTCCGCAGTCGGCGCACGTCTCCGTCCAAGCTGGCCCGCGCTCGGTTGCAACCCGGTAGTGCATCGCCCGGTAGCCGACTCGCTTAGGCCGCTGCGTCATCGTCACGGCTGGCATTCCTGCTGTGGTCGTCGTATTCATCCTCTGTGCCGTCGGCGGACCCATCCTCGACAAGCTCAAGAATCCCGAGTTTGTTGGCCCGGTACTTGGGCACGTTCGCGCCCGGTCTGTGCATCGGCATCGGCTCGACCTGGCGCGTCACCACTGGGGATGAGTTTGTCCTGAGTTGGTACGTGCGTGGCACGCCGTCGTGGTGGGCAGCCTCCGAAGCGATGTCGTACAAGCGGTGTTGCCGGCGCAGCGCCTGAAACGCCCGCGCCGCATCGTCGCGCGTGAGCCGTAGCCCGGCTGCGTCATTCCGCAGCGCGTTCGTGCTCAGTCCCGTGACTAACCCGCTCTGGTCGGCGCGGTCGTGCATGTACTTGGCAACGATCCGCTCGGCGCGCGGCAAGCCTGCTGCGCAGTCCAGCCAGCGTGCGTGATCGTAGGGTCCGCAGATACTCACGCGGCTGCCTCCACGACCTCGCCAGCGTCGAGCCACGCCCGCAAGTCGGCCACCCTGTAGCGGATCTGACCATTCGGCAGTCGAACATAGGTCGGCCCCAGGCCAGCGCTGCGACGATTGTTCAGCGTGCCCACGGCAAGCCCCAGGTACTCGGCTGCTGCGGGCGGTTTGAGCGGCGTCAGGTCGTCGCTCGGCATAGCGGTGCTCAAAGTCATGGTTGTCCCCCTTAGGGATTGGTTGCGGGCGCACGTCGAAACGCCGCGTCGCGCAAAGGTGAGAGGTTCGGCCAGCGCCATGCCCTGCCCGTGAGTCCCGGTCGACGGGCTGGCGCCGTGAGGGGCGACGAACTACACGAACCAAACCCCTCGGCCTTGCGACAGGTACCGCCGCCTCAGTCTCTGAGGTTCGGGGGTCGTTTTCCTGCGTGGTTCTAAGTTCGCACAGGTGAACGAATGTTGCAAGCAACTTCCGTACAGGTTTGCCAGTCGATGCTGCCCAGCATCGCCCGCAGGGCCACTCCGACCCCCGTCTCTGCGTCCATCACAGCCGCGTGCATCACAGTGTCGAACCTCTGCGCGTCCCATTGTTCTGACCCTCTCCGGTTACCAACGTTGAGACCAACGTACGTTGGTAATCGACGTGATCATCCAACGTCACGTCTATAGTGCAAAGCCCGCTAATCTTGCATCCACTAGGCATTATGTGACCCCCCGTGATTGGCCACGCACGCATCGCAACTACTAGCGGGTTCGGGGTTCGAGTCCCTGGCGGCGCACGACGGCGAAGGCCCCGTCCAGGTTGTGGACGGGGCCCTTCTCGTTGAGATTTGAGCGCAACCCTCAAAAACGCGTCAACAGGTGGAGTGCCACGTTTCTTGGCCCAGGGGATCGTTGGGCAGCCAGTCCATCACCCGGGGTTGGACACGCTGCTGATCCGAGATCGACACTTGCGAAATCCAGGGGTGTCGTAACAAACAACGCTCTCTGCTTCCAACTTTCGAGTTGCGATCAGAGCAATCGGCAACTGATCTTCTCGTTGCCCAGTCAACGTGGCCCACTTGTGAACTCTTCGCTTGGTGTCATTGCTGGCACCATAGGTCGTGACTTCCACGGTCAACTGCACATTCTTCGCCCTGTCGCACCGGATCTTCGTGTAGTTACCCCCGACATCACCATTCACAACCGCCTTCACAGTGATTGTGCATTCACCTTTCTCGGGCGTCGGTGGCGTGGCGGGCGCAGAACTCGCGGTCGCCGGCTGCATCGAAGCAGCGCTGACTAGACCTGTCAGCACGACGGCCGCTACTGAAAGTCCAAAACGTGAAGCCATGTGGCTCTCCTAATGGGGGTTGGTGACTGACTCAGCGAACCTAACACGGCGAGTGATGGGCTTCAACACTTGAGCGACACGAGTTTGACTAGTGGTTTCTATATCACCAACAAAGGCGAAGGGGCACCCGGACTCATCCGGGCGCCCCTTTGATGCGGCTGCAATGCGTTACTTCACGCCACCGGCGGTGAGGCCGGCCACGATGCGGCGCTGGAAGATCAGCACCGCCACCAGCAGCGGCACGGTGATCAACACACCGGCGGCCATGATGGTGCCCCACGGAGTGTCGTAGCCGTACTGCCCGGTGAACTTAGACAGGGCCACGACCGAGGTGTACATCTCGGGGGTGGTGCCGAACTGCAGCGCGATCATGTAGTCGTTCCACACCGCGATGAAGGTGATGATCGCAGTGGTGAACACTCCGGGAGCGGCGAGCGGAAGGATCACCTTCGCGAACGCCTGGCCCGGCGTGCAGCCGTCCACCATGGCGGCCTGCTCGAGTTCGACCGGCAACTGCCGGAAGAACGCGGTCAGGTTCCACACACACAGCGGAAGGCCGAACGACAGGGTCGGGATGACCAGCGCCTGGTAGGTGTTCATCCAGTTCAACCACTCAAAACCCGGGTAGTTGCCGCTGAACAGCTTGAACAGCGGAATCACCAGGGTGATGCCGGGGAACATCGAGCAGGCGATGATGATGCTCAGCACGATGCCCTTCGCGGCGAACCGCAACCGGGCCAGCGCGTAGGCGGCCAGAATGCCGAACAGCAGCGTGAGCACCGTGGTCGTGGTCGATACGATGAGGCTGTTGAGCACCGCCTGGCCGAACATGTTTTGCGGCGCAAACACCGCCACATAGTTCTCGATTGAGGCCGGATTGGGCACGAAGTCGGTGCTGCGGCCGTCGGACGGCAGCCGCAGTGACGAGACGATCATCCAGTAGAACGGCAGGATGCAGTAGATGATGATGAACGCCATGCCGACGATGCCGGCGATGGACCCTGCCCAGTACTTGCCGTCGCGCTTGGGCTTGTTCAGTTCCGCGATTTCGGCCGCGGTCACGTGTGCCTGTGCTGTGCTCATGATGATGCACTCCCCGAGGTGACGGTTGACTTGGCCAGTGCGGCCTTTGTGCCGGCGGCCTTGGCGGCTGCCTTCTGCCGCTTGCGCTGCGCGGCGATAGCCTTGACCTCCTCGTCACCGACCACGTCGGCACCGAGCAGGCGGACGAACAGGAACGCAACGAACACGATGTAGATGAACAGGATGATCGAGTACGCCGCCGCGGAGCCGTAGCGCAGGTTGTTGTTCTCGACATAGGCCAACACCGACACAGTCTCGACGTAGTACTTGCCGAAGCCGATCATGGCGGCGGGCAGATCGAACATGCGCATGGTGTCGAGGGTGCGGAAGAGCACCGCCACGACCAGCGCCGGCTTGACCATTGGCAACGTGATGCGGGTGAACTGCTGCCAGGCCGACGCACCGTCGACCTTGGCGGCCTCATAGACCTCGGCCGGAATCGTCTGCAAGCCGGCGAGGGTGAGCAGGCCGATGAACGGTGCGGTCTTCCACACGTCGGCGATGATGATCGCCCATTGCGACTGCGGCCCGTCTGCGAGCCACAGAATCTGGTGGCCGATGACTTTGTTCATCACGCCGTCGGCGTCGAAGATCAGACCCCACATCTTGGCCGAGACGACGGTGGGAATGGCCCAGGGCACCAGGATGGCGGCCCGGACCAGGCCCTTACCGCGGAATGCCTTCGCCATGATCAGCGCCATTGCGACACCCAAGGCGGTTTCGAACAGAACACAAATGATGGTGAACCAGGTCGTGTTCAGGAACGAGTTCAACAGCCGGTCGATGGTGCCCCAGTTGCCGGTGACCAGGGTGGGATTGGCGAAGATGTCGGTGAAGTTCTGCAGGCCGACGAAGCTCTCGCCTTGAGCGACCATGCCCGTGGCGGGGTCGATGCCCGAGTTCTTGCGGAAGACGGACTCGCGCAAGGACATCAAAATCGGAATGCCGACCACGAACAGGATGACTGCCATGGTGGGCGAAATGAGCAATGCGGCCAGGGTGCCCTGGCCGTCACTCAACGGGTTCTTCTTCTTGTTCGTGGTTGCCGATGAGTCAGCCACCGTTACACCTCCTTGGGGAGTGGATACAGCGTTGGACGCCCCCAAAGGGTGGCGGGCGAACCCGCCACCCTCTGAGTCAGCAACTCACTTGATGAGAGTCGTGAGCTTGGCCTGCAGGTCGTCGAGCGCGGTCTGAGGGCTCTTCCTCACATCGTTCAGTGGCGCGTAAGCGGCGTCCTGGATGGCGAGGGTCACGTCACCGTAGGCCACTGCCTTCGGACGCGGCTTCGCGTTCTGAATCGACTTCAGCAGCGTGGGCAGGTAGCCGAACTTCGCGACCAGCTCAGGATCGGAGTACAAGGACTCGAGCACCGGGGCGCTGGAAGCCTTGAGCAGCTGGTCCTTCTGGTTCTCAGGACGCAGCATCCAGTTGATCCACTTCATCGCGGTGCCCTTGTTCTTGGCGAACGCCGAGATGCCGTAGCTGTGGCCACCGAGGGTCGAGACGCCCGGGCCGGTCTTGCCGGGGATCGGGGCAACGTCGAACTTGCCGGCGACCTTGCTGTCTTTCGCGCTGGCCAGGTTGTACACGTAGGGCCAGTTGCGCAGGAACAGGATCTTGCCGGTCTGGAACGCCTGTCGCGACTCCTCTTCCTTCCAGGTGATGGCTTCCTTCGGGATCATTCCCGACTTGAAGCCGTTCTGCATCCAGGTGAGACCGGCCACTGCCTCCGCCGAGTTGACGGTGGGCTTGCCGTCTTCGCCGAGAATGGCGCCACCTGCGGAGTTGACGGCCTCGGCGAAGTTACAGGTGAGGCCCTCATACTTCTGGAACTGGCCGCCGTAGCACGACATGCCCGACTGGCCCGGCAGCACCTTGTCGCAGGCCTGCTGCATCTCGTCCCACGTGGTGGGCGCCTGCACGCCTGCCTTGTCGAGTAGGTCCTTGCGGTAGTAGAGCAGGGCACCGTCAGAGCTGGACGGCATCGCGTACAGCTTGTTGAAGTAGGTGGCCGAGTCGACCGCCGCCTTCAGGAATCCCGTGGTGTTGAATTTGTCAGCAGGCAGTTCGGTCAGCCAGCCGTTGGCGGCGAACTCCGAGGTCCACACGACGTCGACGCTCATCACGGTGAACTCGCCGGACTTGGCCTGGGCGCGCTTGATCATCTCGGATCGCTGTTCGTCGGCGTTGTCGGAGAGTTCACGGAACGTGACCTGCTCGTTCGGGTTCTCTTTGTTCCACTGGTCGATCTGGGCCTTCAGGTTGCCCGAGGTGTCTTTGCCCTGGGCGTAGGTGATCGGTCCGGTCTCGTCCCAGTTGGCGCCGGTTGCAGCGGAAGCCGAACCGGACGCGGCCGGCGAAGCGGCGGTGCCCGACGAACAGGCAGCGGTCGCCAGCAGGGCGCCAACAGACAGGGCCGCGGCGATCACCCGCCGGGTGGTGCGTGGTTGAGTCATCAATCCTCACTTCGTTGCGGGACGGCCCCACGACCGGGGCCTGACCCCTCCTACCGGGGTCTGCGAGGGACTCTAGCCATCGCCACCGACATGCGCCACAGGCGCGCCACATCGTTATCAACCGTTGATCTATACCGGTCGAGAAACCGACTGTGACAAGGTGAAGCAATGCCACACCGGCACTTGCACGGGTGTGGTTTCGCCAGGCAGCGCTCAGCCGCGGCGAACGCCTTTGAGAATGCCGCGCACCAACAGCACGAAGGTGACCACACCGGCCACCGCGCCACCGATCAGCAGCACCCGATCGGTGCGCAGCTGACCCCGATCGTCGATCACCTGGGCCTTCGCGTTCTCGAACTCGGTGGCCGCGAAACCACGCGCGTCATCGATGCCGCGTTGCACGATGGCCTTGGGGTGCATCTGGTTGACCAGGTCGGCCACGTTGTCGGCCAGCCGCGCCCGGGCGGCCGCGATCTCGGCCTCGATGTCTTGCTTGCTGCGGGTGGTGTCGGCCACGGGGCGTCCTTCGCTGTTAGTCGGACCTTCAGCCTATGCCAGCCCCCGGCGCCGCGGGCACCCCCCGAGAGGGTTACGACAGTGTCTCGACACGACCCTAAACTGTCGGGCATGTCGAAGCTCGCCGTGGGGGACGTCGCCCCCGCCTTCACCCTGCCCGACCCCGACGGCCACGCGGTCTCGCTCGCCGACTACGCCGGACGCCGCGTGATCGTCTACTTCTTTCCGGCCGCGATGACCCCGGGTTGCACGATTCAGGCGGTCGACTTCTCGGGGGCGCTCGCCGAAATCGCGGCCGCCGGGTTCGACGTGGTCGGCATCTCGCCCGACGGGGTCGAGAAACTGGCCAAGTTCCGCGCCCAAGAAGACCTCGGCTTTCCCCTGCTCGCCGACCCCGACAAGAGCGTGCTGAGCGCCTACGGCGCATTCGGCCGCAAGCTGCTCTACGGCAAAGAGATCGAGGGCGTGATCAGGTCGACCTTCGTGGTAAGCGTGGACGATGCGGGCGTGGGCCACGTCGACGTGGCCCAATACAACGTCAAGGCCACCGGTCATGTAGCCAAGCTGCGCCGCGAGCTGAAGATTCCCGACCTGGCCGGTTGAGTGGTGGACCAGCTGGGAGATTCCGGCGTTCGCCGGAATGACGAACGATGACCGTCAGTGGACCGGCTGGGAGATTCCGGCGTGCGCCGGAATGACGAAAGGGACTCGTGAAGCGGAGTTGGCGCACCCCGTCCGGGTAGGTGGGCGTAAGGCGTGCTCGTCGGCTTATGCCGGGCGACGCACGAGGTGAGTCGTAACTAGCCGACGAGCCTCGCTTGGGCGGGACGGGGTGCCGCCGACTCCGCGGAGACAGACGCAACCACGAGGGCTGGACTGAGAAGGGTCTCGACAAGCTCGACCAGCGAGTGGGTCGGGCGATTCACCCGCGACGATCGGACGCCAGGTCGACCAGCAACGCGGCCATCAGGTCGTTCGCCGCGTGCTTGAGTTTGCCGATGTCGACGCCCTCGTGCCGGTCGGCCACACTGCGTTCGATGCTGTCGAGCACCACGCCTCTGGGAGCCGTCGCCGCAGCCACCGCGATCTGCCGGCGCAGGTCTTCGCTCATGGTGTCGCCGCCCGAGCGCACCCGGTCGGCGAGCGCGCAGGCGTAGCGTTCGGTGCTGGCCGCGACGTCGGGGTCGTCGGAGGTGAGCATCTCGGCCGTGCAGTGCAGCAGAGTCAGCCCACGGCTGAGGTCACCTGAGCCCAACTCGGTGACCGCACGCGTGAGTAGCGGACGATCGCCCCTGGCGGCGCTCTCGGCCACGATGGCCAACTGAATGCCGAGCAACCGCTCGCGGGTGCGTGCCCCCGAACCCGTGCCCGAGAGCACCGGCGCCACGTCGCCCGACGACTGGGCCATGGTGTCGAGCAATTCACGTCCGGCGTCTTCGGGCGAGTTGAGCGTGTCGCGCAACTCCATGGGCTTGATCAGCAGGGTGCAGATGAACACGAACACCGTGATGGGCACAGAGACCCAGAAGATCAGCGCGATCTGGTCGGCCAGGCCGGCCCGCACCGCGCTGATCACCTCGACCGGCAGCGAGGTGATCACCGAGCTGTCGAGCACCGAGCCGGCGTTGATCGTGCCGTGCGGCATGGTGGCGGCCAACTGCGGCGGCAGGTGACGAAAAATGGCGTCGTCGAGCCCCGAGCTGAGCACAGTGCCGAAGATCGCCGTGCCGACTGTGGCGCCGACGTTGCGAAAGAACTGGAGGGCCGCGGTGGCCACCCCGAGATCTTTGCGCGCCACCGCGTTCTGCACCACCAGTGTGTACTGCTGCGACAGCGCGCCCAGCCCCACGCCGATCAGTCCGACCCCACCGACGACCTCCCACGCCGACGAGGTCGCGCTCAGCCGCGCCAGCAACAACACCCCGACCCCCAGCAGCACCGCGCCCACGAGCATCAGCTCTTTGTACCGTCCGGTGCGGGTGATGGTGATGCCGGCGAGCAGCCCGACCAGCACCAGGCCCAGCATCAGCGGCAGCGTGATCAACCCTGAGGTCGACGCGTTCACCGCGAGCACGCCCTGGGCATAGATGGGCACGTAGATGATCGAGCCGAACATCACCATCGACATGCCGAAAGCGCCGAGGTTGGCGAAGGTGAAGATCGAGGTGCGGAACAGCCGCAGCGGCACCACCGGTTCGGGCACCCGCAACTCGACGAACACGAACGCCGTCAGCAGCAGCGTGCCGGCCACGAACAGGCCGATGATCACCGGCGAGCTCCACGGGTACGACGTACCGCCCCACGAAACGGCCAGCAGCACCGCCGTGACGCCCAGCGACATGGTGACGATGCCCCAGGTGTCGATCACCGCCTTGCGGGGCTCGTGCGGCAGGTCGAGAAAGCGGGCGATGACGAACAGTGCCACCAGGCCGACGGGCACGGCGACGAAGAACAACCAGCGCCAACCGAGCGAGTCGGTGATCACACCGCCGGCCAGCGGGCCGGCCACGCTCGTGACGCCGAACACCACGCCCATCCAGCCCTGGTATTTGCCTCGCTGACGAGGGGGAATGATGTCGCCGACGATGGTCTGCGAGAGCGGCATGATGATGCCCATGCCCAACCCCTGAATGGCGCGGGCCCCCACCAACCACCAGAAGTTCTGCGCCGAGCCGGCCAGAATCGACCCGGCGATGAAGATCGCCAGACCGCCCAGGTAGAACGGCCGCCGTCCGTACAGGTCGGACAATTTGCCCACGACCGGTACCGAGATGGCCGACACCAGCATGGCCGCGGTGGCCACCCACGAGTAGTGGTCCATGCCGCCCAGCTCGGCGACGATGCGCGGCATGGCCGGGCCGACGATGGTTTGCGATATCGAGGCCACCAGCATGCCCAGCAGCAGACCGATGAAGATGCGCCGCGACTGGGGGGTCAGACGAAACTGGGTGGGCGCGTCGGTCACGGGAGGATCCTTTGCTGAAGTGATTCGTTGAGTTCATGCAGCAGCCGCACCAGCTCGGCACGCTCCGGCGACGACCAGTGCGCCACCGCGTCGGTCACCAACTGGACGCGCCGCGCCTGCTCGGCGTTGTAGGCGGCATGGCCTGCCTCGGTCACCCGCAGGAACTGTGCCCGACGGTCATCGGGGTCGCTCTGCCGCTCGATCAGGCCTCGCTCGGCCAGGGCCGCCACCCGCCTGCTCAGCGTCGACTGGTCGAGCCCTTCGAGTTGCGCGAGGTCGCTCGGCCGCAGGGCTTCGGCGCGGACGAGCCGTCCGAGCACCTGGAAGTCGGGCCTGGCCAACTCGGCGCTGCGCTGATGATCGGAGGTGATCCGGGTCAACAGTGTGAACAGCCGGGTCAACTCCTCAGATAGTTGCATGATGCAACCATAGAACTTTTAACCACTTTGCCTCAACTGTCAGGGGTTTGCCCTACCGTGTGGTCAACACCGAACGGTTGGAGGGGCGATGGTCGACTTCAGTCGCGGCGACGATCTGAGTGCGGCACGATTCGACGGCACGAACCTGCGGGGTGCCCGCTTCGTGGGTGCCGACCTGTCCGGGGTGGTGATGCGCGGCGTGCAGGTCGAGAACCTCGACATCGACGCCCCGTGGCTGCCCGACGGCGACCACCTACTGATCAACGGCGTCGACGTGATCGGGTTCGTCGAGGGTGAGCTCAACCGCCGCTTTCCAGGCCGCGAGCAGCGCTGCGCCGACACCCCCGAAGGGCTGCGGGCGGCCTGGCTGGTGCTGCAAGACGCGTGGTCGGCCGCCGTGCAGCGGGCCGCCGACCTGTCGCCGGCGGCGGTAGAGGCGTCCGTCGACGGCGAGTGGACGTTCGCCCAGACCCTGCGGCATCTGGTGCTGGCCACCGACACCTGGCTCGGGCGGGCTGTACTCGAACTCGAGCAGCCGTTTCACCCGATCGGTCAGGCCATGCCCAACGCCGACGAGGACGGCCTCGACCTGTCACTGTTCATGACCGAGCGGCCGACCTACGACGAGGTGCTGCGGGTGCGCGCCGAGCGGGTGGCCATGGTCACCGACTTTCTCGCCGACGTGACCGCCGCCGACTTGGCGGTTGAGCGCCGCAACCCGTGGGCGCCGCAGTACCCCGAAACCACCCTCTCGTGCCTGCAGGTGATTCTCGAAGAAGAGTGGGAGCACCTGCGGTACGCCCTGCGCGACCTGGACGCCATCGCGAACGCCACGAACGACGAAGGGGCAGCAGATGAGTGAGGATCTGCCCGAGCACGTTGCCGAGAATCGTCGCTACTGGGACGGCATGGCCGCCGACTGGGTCGACAGAGGCGAGAAGGCGTGGGCGCAGCAACCACAGTGGGGCGAGTGGCAGATTCCGAACGCCGAACTGCCTCTGCTGCCCGACGACATGACCGGGCTGCGGGCCATCGAACTCGGCTGCGGTACGGGGTACCTGTCGGCCTGGATGCGCCGGCTCGGCGCGTCCGTCTACGCCATCGACAACAGCGAGGGCCAACTGTCCACCGCCCGGCGCCTCGCCGAGGTGCACGGCCTGCCCGACATCGAGTGGGTGCACGGTGACGCCGAGCACGTGCCGCAACCCGATCAGTGCTTCGACTTCGCGATCAGTGAGTACGGCGCCGCGATCTGGTGCGAACCGAACGCCTGGCTCAGCGAGGCGCATCGACTGCTGCGCCACGGCGGTGAATTGGTCTTTCTGGGCAACCATCCCCTGGCCATGGTGTGTTCACCCATGGACGGCTCGCTGCCCGTCACCGACCGGCTGGAGCGTTCGTACTTCGACCTGGGCCGGCTCGACTGGCGCGACGCGGTCGACGAGCCGGGGGGCATCGAGTTCAACCTGCCGATCTCGGCCTGGCTACGACTGTTCGATCGCATCGGCTTCGACGTCATCGACTACCGCGAGATTCAGGCACCCGTAGCGGCCACCGGCCAGCGCGGTGCGGTGACCGCCGAGTGGGCCAAGCGCTTCCCGTCCGAGCAGGTGTGGCGACTGATGAAACGGCGCCTGCCGTGAAGGCGCTGGTCATCACCACGGGCAGCCGCGGCGACGTGCAACCCTTCATCGCCTTGGCGGCCGGGCTCAACGCGCACGGGCATGAGGCTGTAGTGGCCGCGCCACGCCGCTTCGAGGCCCTCAGCGGCTCGGCCGCCGTTGCGTTCGTCGGTCTGGACGACTCGATCTTCGCGCTGCAAGAAGAACTGTCGGGGTCGGGGGTCGGGGCGGCACTGACGGGGGTCCGCCGGGCCCGTCCGTACCTGCGGCGTTGGCTGTCAGACCTCACCGGCCTCGTCGACGTGCAACCGAACGTGATCGTCTGCACCCGCAAGACACTGGGCGGAACGGCCCTCGCCGAGAGACTGGGCGTGCCGGTGGTGCCGGCGCAGTTGATTCCGCTGGAACCGGCCACTGCGCAGTATCCGATTCCGCTGGCTCCGGCTTGGTGGCCGTCGGCCGCGAACAAGTTGTCATGGCGGGCGTCCGGGGCCCTTGAGGCGCCGTGGCGCTCCATGGTCGCGCAGTGGCGCATCGACCAACTCGGCCTGTCAGCACGTGGAGCCTCGTACGGCTCCCTGGTCGATCAGGTGGGGGTACTCAGCGCCTGGAGCCCACACCTGCTACCCGCTCCAGCGGACTGGCCGGCCCACGCCGCTCCATTGGGGTTCTGGACACTGCCCGGCCCGGTCGAGCCGTTGCCTGACGCTCTTGGTCGGTTCTTGGATGCCGGGGAACCACCAGTACTCGTGGGGTTCGGCAGCATGCTGGACGCAGACCCGGCCAGACTGTCCGATGAGGTGATCGCCGGGCTGCGCATGGCCGGTCGGCGTGGCGTCGTAGTGTCGGGCTGGGCCGGACTGGGAGCCGCGGTCAACGGTGACGACATCTTCGTGGTCGACCAAGCGGACTACCGAGCCCTGTTGCCCAGGGTCGCAGTCGCGGTGCACCACGGCGGGGTCGGCACGGCGGCCGCCGCCCTCACCGCAGGCATACCCCAGGTCGTCAGGCCCTACTTCGGCGATCAGCCGTTCTGGGCGAGCCGTCTACACGCAATGGGGGTCGCTCCCGCACCCCTTGGCCGGCTGCGCAGCGCAGCCCTCGCCGAACGACTGACTCAGGCTGTCGCGCTGGCGCCGACCGCACAACAGGTCGCCGACCGGTTGGCGGGTGAGGACGGCGTCGCGGCGGGCGTCGATCGGCTCGAACGCCTGATCGAAGACCACTGAGGCGCACCACGAACGGTGGGTGCCGGAGAAGGGACTTGAACCCTCACACACTGTCCCTTCTCCTGTGGAGAAATCCGTAGATAACTCGCTCTGACAAGCACCGCTGTATCGGATGCAGATCCCGAAACGTGCAAAAAGGTGGTCACGTTGGCACCAAAACGCGATGAGATGTTGCACGTATGTTGCACGAAATGGGGTCCTGATGGCTCGACGCCGGAGCTTCGGAGCGATCAGGCGACTGCCGTCCAGGCGGTACCAGGCAAGCTACGCCGGGCCGGACCTGCAGCGCCACGTCGCACCGGTCACGTTCACCAGTGCGGCGGACGCCGAGACCTGGCTCAGCTGCTGCCCAACCACATCGTTCCTGCGCTGGGAACGATGCCGGTGGAGGAACTGACCAAGAGGGACGTCGGGCAGTGGTGGAACACGCTCGACCCGACGAAACCACGCGCCCGGTCCAAGGCGTTCCAAATTGCTCCACAACGTCATGGCCGGCGCGGTGGAGTCTGAGCTGGTCGACAGCAACCCGGTGGCGCTGCCGAGCCGCACCAAGGTGCGCACGAAGCGAGCCAAGAACATCGAGCCACTGACCGTGGCGCAAGTCGCCGACCTGGCGCGCGCCATGCCTGCGCGCCTGAGCATGGCCGTGCTACTGGGCTGTTGGTGCGCTCCTCGGTACGGGGAGCTGTCGGAACTGCGACGCCAGGACGTCGATCTCAAGGAGGGCGTGCTCAAGGTGTCTCGCGGTATGGTGAAGGTCAAGGGCGGCTACTTCGTTGGCACCAAGACCGATGCCGGCGTCCGTCGGGTCCACGTTCCGCCAGCCCTGCTGCCGGAGCTGAAGACTCATCTCGACACCTATGTGGACGCGGGACCGGAGGCGCTGCTGCTCCCGGCACCCAACGGCGGCCACCGCATTCGTCCTCCTTCGCGCGGCTCGTCGAGAAGGCTGCTCTGGCTGCGGGTCGCCCCGACGCGACACCACCCACGCTGCGCCACACCGGCGCCTCACTGGCCACCTCCGTCGGAGCCACCACCGCCGACGTCATGGCGCGCCTTGGCCACGCCACTCCGGGCATGGCCATGCACTACCAGCACAACCTGGACGGGGCGGACGCGCGGGTAGCTGACGGGCTGTCCCGGATTCTGGAGGGTTGATCCCCAGCGTCTATTGATCGACATACGTCGATATGATAGATAGATATCTATGAGTGCTCAGGAAGTCGCGGCACGGCCATTGTTGGTGGGTGATCTGTGCTGTTCGCCAGTGTTGCAGGCGGAGTTGCAGCCGGAGGAGGCGTTGGTGTTGGCGGGGGCGTTGAAGGCGCTGGCCGACCCGGCCCGGCTGCGGCTGTTGAGCCTGATCCGCGCCACGGCTGTCGGCCGAGCGACGACGGGGGTGCTGGCCGACCGTTTGGGGTTGAGTCAGCCGACGGTGACCCACCATTTGGGGGCGTTGTTCGATGCTGGGTTCCTGGAGCGCGAGCGGGATGGCCGGAAGACCTGGTACTGGGTGAACATTGCCGGGCTGCAGGCGATCCAGCAGCTCCTCGACCCGGCCCCGACGAAGCAGTTGCTGACGATCGAGACGAAGAGGAAGTGAGTGGAGCAGTGAGTGACAGTGATGTGGTGGAGCGGGTCCGGGAGCGGTACGCCGCCGCGGCGAGAGCGGCGATGGGCACCGGTAGGCGGACCCTCGACGTCCTGGACGACCTCGATGGCGGCGGCAGCGGTTGCTGCGGCGGGGCCGGTTGCTGCTCCGGTACCGCGGAGACCGAGGTGTTCGGGTCAGCCCTGTACGACGCCGAGCAGGCCACCCAGGTGCCCGAGCTGGGGGTGACCGCCAGTCTCGGTTGCGGGAACCCGACCGCGGTGGCTGACCTGAACCCTGGCGAGCGGGTGCTCGACCTGGGTTCTGGCGGCGGGCTAGACGTACTGCTCTCGGCGCGCAGGGTCGGTCCGGACGGGTTCGCCTACGGGGTCGACATGACCGATGAGATGCTCGCCCTGGCCCGCGAGAACGCCGCCAAGGCCGGCGCGACCAACGTCGAGTTCCTCAAGGGCCGGATCGAACAGGTCCCGCTGCCGGAAGGCGCGGTGGACGTGGTGATCTCCAACTGCGTGATCAACCTGAGCGTCGACAAGCCGAAGGTCCTGGCCGAGATGTTCCGCGTCCTCTCCCCCGGGGGTCGGGTCGGGGTCTCCGACGTCGTCGCCGAGGACCACTTGAGCGTCGCGGATCGGACCGAGCGTGGCAGCCATGTCGGCTGCGTCGCCGGCGCCCTGTCACGGCAGGAGTACATCGAGGGGCTGACCGCGGCGGGATTCACCGGTATCGAGGTGCGGTTCACCCACGAGGTCGCCCCGCAGATGCACGGCGCGGTCATCCGGGCCGTCAAGCCCGCCTGAGGTCAGCGTGCGGAGAGCAGGTCCTTGACCTGACCGGCGGTGGGGACGCGTCCGGACAGCAGGACCTGTTCGTCGACCACCAGGCCGGGGGTGCGCATGATGCCGTAAGCGGCGATGTCGGCGTAGTCGGTCACCTTCTCGAAGGTCGCATCGAGGCCCAGTTCATCGACTGCCCTGCGGGTGGCCTTCTCGAGGTTGACGCAGTTGGCGCAGCCGGAGCCGAGGATCTTGACGTGCATGGGGGTTCCTTTCAGAGGATGGCGTTGAATATGTAGCCGACGGCGACGATGCCGAGGGCCGTGACACCGGCGAAGGTGGCGATCAGGCGGGGTTTGAGGACGCGGCGCAGCAGGATCATCTCGGGCAGGCTGAGCGCGACGGTGGCCATCATGAACGCGAGCAGGGTGCCCATCGGCATGCCCTTGTCGTAGAGCGCGTCGACCAGAGGCAGGATGCCGGCGGCGTTGGAGTAGAGCGGAACGCCGATCGCGACGGCGACCAGGACGGCGAACGGGTTGTCCGGTCCGGCGTAGCGTGCGAAGAAGTCGGCCGGGGCCCAGCCGTGGATGACCGCGCCGAGGCCGATGCCGACCAGGAGGTAGGGCCAGATCTTGCGCAGGATGGAGGCGACCTCCTCCCGTCCCATGGCGAGCCGGTCGCCCCAGGTGAGGCCGGCGGTGGAGTCGATGACCTGCCCGCGCAGCCGGGTCTCGTACACGAACGCCTCCACGTGACCCTCCAGGCGAAATCGGCCGATGACCATGCCGGCGACGATCGCGATCACCAGGCCGGCGGCGACGTAGAGCACAGTGGGGCCGACCCCGAACAGACCGAGCAGCAGCGCGATCGCAACCTCGTTGACCAGCGGGGACGCGATCAGAAAGCTCATCGTCACCCCCAGCGGGATCCCGGAGGCGACGAACCCGATGAACGCCGGGACCGCGCTGCAGGAGCAGAACGGCGTGACCACGCCGAGAGACGCGGCCAGGACGTTACCGACACCTTCGCGTTTGCCGCCGAGCAGTGCGCGGGTGCGTTCGATGCTCATGAAGCTGCGCAGCACCGTGACCACGAAGATGATCCCGGTCAGCAGCAGGGTGATCTTGATGGTGTCGTAGCTGAAGAAGTGAAGCATCGACGCCCACCCGATCGTGATGTCGAGCCCGAACACGGTGTCGTACAACCACGTCCACGCGACCTCGTTGAGTGCGTACGCCCCGACCCAGCCAGCGGCTGCGGCGCCGAGCAGCGTCCAGCGCCGGGCGGCGGTCCGGTCGGGTCTGGTCTGGGTGGTCACCGCCGGGCGCCGGCCAGCGCCGGCTCGGGGTCGACGGCGCAGCCGCACGCCCGGCTGTCGGGTACGGGGAGTGCGGCGTGGAGTCGGTCCATCGCGTCGTCGGTGAGTTGGTAGTCGATCCACCGGCCACGCCGGGTGCCGACGATCAGCCCGGCCTCCCGCAGCACCTTGAGGTGGTAGCTCAGCAGGTTGGCCGGGATCTCGGGCTCGGTCCGCAGCTGGCACACGCACCGCTTCTCCTCCGACAGCTGGGAGATCAGCTGCCAGCGGATCGGGTCCGCGACCGCGGCCAGCAATGAGGTCGATACTTCAACCTGAATTGATGCAATCACGGCTGAAGTATAGACCCGATTCAGGCAGTGGGCAGCAGCTCCTGCAGGAGCGCCTCGACCCGGCCGCGGATCTCGTCGCGGATCGGCCGAACGGCATCGATGCCCTGGCCGGCGGGATCGTCCAGAACCCAGTCCTCGTACCGCTTGCCCGGATAGAACGGGCAGGTGTCCCCGCAACCCATCGTGATCACGACGTCCGAGGTCTTGACGGCATCAGTGGTGAGGATCTTCGGCTGTTCGCCGGCGATGTCGATGCCCTCTTCGGCCATCGCCTGGACGGCGACCGGATTGATCGCGTCCGCCGGTGCCGAGCCGGCCGACAACACCTCCACCCGATCGCCGCCGAGGTGGCGCAGGTAACCGGCGGCCATCTGGGACCGTCCGGCGTTGTGGATGCAGACGAACAGCACGGTGGGTTTGCTCATTCCTTGTGGCTCCTCGGTCGTCGGTGCCTCTCCCCGAGGCTTGACGACCACAATAGATCAGCTATTGTTGAGTCAACAAGCGTAGAGGTAAGCAGATGGGTGAACTGGAGTCCCGAGCTCAGGCGTACGCCGCACTGGGCGACCCGTCCCGGCTGGCGATCGTCGACCTTCTCGGCCTCGCCGACCTCGCCCCCGGCGAGCTGGGCGCAAGCCTGGACATCCCGACCAACCTGATGGCCCACCACCTCCAGATCCTCGAACAGGCCGGCCTGATCAGCCGCCGCCGCTCCGAAGGCGACGGCCGCCGCACTTACGTGCTCCGCACCCCCGCCTGCAACCGGCTCCTCGGCGCCGGCAGCCGGCTTCCCCGGCCACGAGGGGTCGCGTTCATCTGCTCCCAGAACTCGGCCCGGTCCCAACTCGCCGAGCACTACTGGCGCACGATCAGCAACATCTCCGCCACCTCCGCCGGCACCCACCCCGCCCCGCGCGTCCACCCCGACGCCATCACCGTGGCACGCCGGCACGGGCTCGATCTCACCCACGCCACACCCAAGCTCACCGGCGACATCCTCACCGGCGACGAACTCCTCATCGCGGTCTGCGACCGCGCCTACGAAGAACTCGACACCCAACCGCTGCACTGGTCGGTCCCCGACCCCGCCCGCGCCGGCAGCCCCGGCGCGTTCGAGACCGCCTACGACGAGCTCACCCGCCGCGTCGACCTCCTCGCGGCCAGCATCGAAGGAGACCGACCATGACCCTGCACCCCGTCTCGGAACGCACCTGGGAAAGCCTCCACAGCAACGAGAAGCTCGCCCTCCGGCAGGCAGCCGCCCGCCTGTCCGGGGAGTTCACCGGCCTCTACGGACAGCAGACCATCGAACGATTCCTCGCCAGCTCCTTCGACCAGTTCGCCGACCGCGCCACCATCACCAAGTTCCTGCCCCTGCTCGCCGAACGATTCGCCCGGCAACGCCTGCACGCCCTCGCCCGCGTCGAAGGACTCCACGCGGACGGCAAGCCCGTCGTGCTGTTCCTGTGCACCCACAACGCCGGCCGCTCCCAAATGGCCCTCGGCTTCTTCCAAGCCCTCACTGGCAACAAAGCCGTCGCCTGGTCCGGCGGCTCCGAACCTGGACTCGAGATCAACCCGACTACCGTCGCGGCCATGGCCGAACGCGGCATCGACATCGCCACGAGTTCCCCAAACCCTGGACCGACGAAACCGTCCGTGCCGCCGACGTCGTCATCACCATGGGCTGCGGCGACGCCTGCCCCATCTTCCCCGGGAAGCGCTACGAGAGCTGGGAACTCGACGACCCCCACGGTCAAGACCTCGACACCGTCCGCCGTATCCGGGACGAACTCGAACGCCGCGTCCGAACCCTCATCAGCTCACTCCAGCTCTGACGCACCGACGGTCGAAGCGACGCGAGGCGGCGCACCTGGTCCAAGCCCGCCCGCCCCGCGTCGAAGCCACCCGGTCTCGACCACCCCGGGCCTCCTGCTTACGACCCCATCCCCACTGCTCGGCCTCGTCAGCCCCCGCCACGGGCCGCTGCTCGACTCCTCACCACGCCCATCCCTCTCGGAATACACAATGTGCATTGCCGTGGGACAGTCCCCATCGGCCCGGTTTCAGGCTCCCGCGACAGCCCCCCTGCCGCTGACCGTGTACTGGGGCCCGGACGCGACCGCGGACCTGTCCACACCAGAGGTGTCGAGAAGGTCTACGAGAACCTCATCCGCGAAGGCACCAGCGACCTCCAAGAAGCCCTCCTAAACGTCGGGCTGCTCTCTCGTGTCTGGCCGCAGCTCCGGCTACCGGCTACCCAAACGGTGCCGCGACTCGTGGGAGGCACGCTTCCCCGAGTTGGCCGCCTAGCCATGCCCAGCTGGGACTTCCAGCGCACGGTGGCCGCGGTCATCCTCGACGTCACCCAGGAGGACGGGTTCGCCCTGGCTGGGTCGGGCGCTATTCGCGAGCACGGCTTGACGGACCGGCCGTTTCGCGGTCTACGTTGTTGCACGTATGTTGCACGTTTGGGCCCTCTGGGGAGGGTCTGAAGCTATTCGGCCTTGTCAGAGGCAACAAATCGACGAGTGCCGGAGAAGGGACTTGAACCCTCACGCCCGAAGGCACAGGAACCTAAATCCTGCGTGTCTGCCATTTCACCACTCCGGCGGCAAGGGTCAGTGTAAGGCCGGCCCTGCCCCACGGCGTCCGGCGCTGACCGACACGGGTCGTGATCATTAGTGGTATGTCTCTCAACTGGGTTGCCGTTTCGCGGTCGTTGAGTGCGTGCATCGCAAAGGCCGACGAGGGAGGGATACCGGGTCGTCTCTCGACGGAGGAGAACGCCGCGAGGTGCGTGCTCAGGCGCCGCGAAGTGGTGACTCATGTGGGAGACGCACCACTAGGCTCGAACCGACGATCGAAGGAGTTCACCGATGCCGCTGGAACCCACCTACCTGGCAGACGCCGACCGCTACGACGGCCGCATGCCCTACCGCCGCACCGGACGCAGCGGCCTGCTGTTGCCCGCCATCTCGCTGGGCCTGTGGCACAACTTCGGCGACGACGTGCCGTTCGCCAATCAGCGCGCCATCCTGCGCCGGGCTTTCGACCTGGGGATCACGCACTTCGACCTGGCCAACAACTACGGGCCCCCGTACGGGTCGGCCGAGACCAACTTCGGCCGGCACCTGCGTGAGGACTTCCTGCCCTACCGCGACGAGTTGGTCATCTCGTCGAAGGCCGGTTGGGACTTCTGGCCCGGCCCCTACGGCGACTTCGGCTCGCGCAAGTACCTGCTCGGCTCCCTGGACGCCTCGCTGCAGCGGATGGGCCTGGATTACGTCGACATCTTCTACCACCACCGCTTCGACCCCGACACACCCCTGGACGAGGCCATGGGCGCGCTCGACCACGCGGTGCGTTCCGGACGCGCCCGCTACATCGGCGTCTCGTCCTATTCCGGGCGGCGCACTCTCGAAGCGGTGTCGATCCTGCGCGAACTCGGCACCCCACTGTTGATCCACCAGCCGTCCTATTCGATGCTGAACCGGTGGGTCGAGGAGAACCTGCTCGACGTGCTCGGCGACGAAGGGGTCGGCTGCATCGCGTTCTCGCCGCTGGCCCAGGGCATGCTCACCGACAAGTACCTGAACGGCGTACCCGAGGGCTCACGCATGGCTCAGGACAAGTCGCTGTCACCCGACCTGCTGACCAAGCAGAACCTCACCCACATCAGAGCCCTGAACGAGATCGCGCAGGGCCGCGGCCAGAGTCTGGCGCAGTTGGCGCTGGCGTGGGTGCTGCGCGACGAGCGGGTCACCTCGGCGTTGATCGGCGCGTCCAGCGTCACCCAGTTGGAGAACAGCCTCGGAGCCCTGCAGAACCTCGAGTTCAGCGACGACGAACTCAAGGCCATCGACAAGCACGCGGTCGAGGGCGGCATCAACCTCTGGTCGGGCCCCGGCACCGCCTGAACGAGCAGTGCCACGATGACCAACCCAGCCGACACGCACACGACCACCACCCGGGCGATCGCTGCCCAAGGCTGATCTCCGCGAGGGCGCATTGAGGGCCGACAGCACTGCTCGACGCCGATTTGCGCCGACCAGGACCCCGGCGGGGGTGTTGTCGGCCGCGGGATTCCACCATCGGCCACGCCCGCAGATCCCCGCTGTCAGGATCGGCGTGCGGTGATGCAGCAACCGAGCGACGATCGTCCAGCCGGCGGCGCTGCTGGCCGCGATCGCGTCCGGCGTGTTCGGCATGATGATCGTGCTGTTCAGCCTGCCGCTGGCGCCGGGGTGCTGGACGTCGCCGCCGCGCAGGTGGCCGTCTGCCTGATCACCTGGGCCGGCGTCAGGCTCGACCGTCCCGGCTCGCGGGCGCCCCTGGGCCCGCAGGCCTGGGCCGCCACCGTCACGGTGATCGCGGTGCATCTGGTCGGCATCGTCGTCGCCGGCCCGGGTTCGCTGGTCCGCTGCCTTGGGTTCGCTGGTCCGCTGCCTGGGCTGGCCGGTCTGGCGGATGGTGGGCAGCGATGGCGCACCGGCCCTGCAGTGGTTCGGATCGGCCTCGGCCTGGCAGCCGCGGGGCTGCTGATGGCGCTCGTGCTGCGGGCCTGGCGCATCCCATCGCTGCGACCACTGGGGGTGGCGGTGGCCACCGCCTGGGTCGCGGAGTTGTTGCTCGGTCAGTTGATCGCCGGGCAGTTCACCGGCGACCAGGCCCGGCACTTCGGCCTGGCGGCGCTGTACTCGATGCTGGCCGGGCTGATCGTGTGGCTGCTGGCGCTGCTGGCCTCCGCCGGCTCGCCGACGTGGTCGGGCGGGCCGCCCGCCGAGACCCCCCACGCAGCCGGCGACGCCGGGGTGCCGGTGCCGAGCCGGTCCGGAACTCGGCCCGGATCGTCCTCGCCGTAGCGCGGAGGCGCCGCTCCCGGCGGTTCAGCCGGCCGGGTGGCCGATCACCTTCAGCAGGGCGGCCCGGAACTCAGCCGGACGCTCCAGGTGCGGTGAGGGGCCGACCACTTCGAGCACCACCTCGGTGACCGCGCCGCCGGCGGCGCGGTAGCCGTGCAGCACGTCCCGGGTCTGGGACACCATCTCCTGCGCAGGGGCCGTGCTGAACCTCGCTACTCGCGTCCTTCATCGAGAGGTATGAGCATCGTGCGAAACTGCCCCGGCGTGGTGTGCAGTTGCCAGATGCGGTCGGCGACCCCGTCGACGCCGCCCTCGATCTGCAGCTTCGGGATCGACCCCGGAATCACCAGCTGCACGACCCGAACACCCTCGTCGGCCAGAGCGTCGTGCAGCATCTGGCCGTACGCGCTCTCGGCGGGAAACGCCACCGACGTGCCAGCGAAGCCGGCTCGGGCCTGCACCGACGTGCCGCCGTTGATCAGCACGATCGTGCCGTCGCCGGCGGCGCGCATCGCCGGCAGCACCGCGCGAACCGCCGCGATCAGGCCGAGCGCCGAGAAGCGCAGCGCCTCCAGCGCGACCTCGGGGGTGAGGTCGAGCACCGGCTGCAGATACGCGCGGGACGGCAGTGGGCTGTACTGCAGGGCGGTGATCGGGCCGAGGTCGGCTGCGGCAGCAACCAGGGCCGCGCCCAGTGACTCGCCATCACGCACGTCGGCCGAATAGCCGCGCGCGGTCACCCCGGCGTCGGCCAGGTCGGCCGCCAGGTCGTCCAGCTTCGCCCGGTCACGCGCCATCAGCGCGATCGCGAACCCCTCGCGACCGAACCTGCGCGCGACCGCGGCGCCGAGCCCGGGGCCTGCTCCGACGACTGCCAACGTTGCCATCGACTCCTCCTTCTCTGCTTTCACCAACCTCGACCCCGAGCCTAGCCAGGTCCGGCGGACTTGCTCGGACCGCGCGTCGGCCCCCAGTGGCTCTGCCACAGTGTGAACATGACAAACGACTCGCAGCTGCGACGTCTGGTCGGCACCTGGCGCGGCGAGGGCCTGGGCTGCTACCCCACCATTGCCGACTTCGGCTACACCGACGAGATCACCTTCACCGACACCGGCAGGCCGTTTCTGCACTTCGTGCAACGAACCTCGATCGACGGCCAACCCAGGCACACCGAGACGGGCTATTGGCGCATGCCGAACCCGGACGCCGTCGAGGTGGTGATCGCACTGCCCAGCGGACAGGCCGAACGAGGATCCGGCACCTGCCGTACCGATGACGACGGCGCACTCGTGGTGCACACCGACGCTTCGGTGCAGAACACCCCGACCGCGAAGCGGGTCGACCGCGTTGTGCGCAGCGTGCGGGTCGAGGGAGACCGTATGCACTACGAGGTGTTCATGGAGGCCGTCGGGCAGGGTCTCGCCCTACACCTGTCGTCGGAGCTGACCCGCCAACCCAGCGGGGCCTGAGTCGCGTTCGGCTCGGGTGCAACTGGGGCCCGGGATTCGCCTTTCATATACCCCAGGGGGTATAGTGAAGGAAACGACCTCGACGAAGGAGACCTCCCATGTGCAGCCCCACCACCTGCCGGACCTGCGGCAAGACGACCTGGACCGGCTGCGGCCAGCATGTGGCCGCGGTGAAGGCACGGGTGCCGGCCGGCCAGTGGTGCGGTGGACACGCCCAGTCGGGTTCGACGGGGCCGTCCACGATCAAGGCGAGCTCCGGGCTGTTTCGAATCTTCGGCCGGTGAAACGGGCCGGACTCGCCGCTGCCCTGGTGGCCGCGGCGGTGCTGCTGACGGGCTGTTCCGGCGCGGCGGTGAGCACCACCGCAGGCCCCACGGCAACCGCCACCCCCGCCGCCGGTGCGAGCCTCAGCCCCAGCGACTTCGCGGCCGCCGCCAAACTGCCGAACACCGTGCTGCTCGACGTGCGGACCCCCGCGGAGTTCGCCGCCGGCCACCTGGCCGGGGCCGTGAACCTGGACGTCGAGTCGGCCGACTTCGCGCGGTCCGCGGCGGGCCTCGACCCCACGAGGAGCTACGCGATCTACTGCCGCAGCGGCAACCGCTCCAAAGCGGCGATGGCCGCGCTCAATCAGACCGGCTTCAGCCACCTGTTCGACCTCGCCGGCGGCATCGGCGCCTGGCAGTCCGCGGGCGGCGAGGTCGTCACCAACTGATCCACCCACAGCCACCAACGAAGGGCAACCCATGGCCACCACAACCCTCACCGCAGCGAACTTCGAGGCCACCGTCACCGGCAATCCCATCGTGCTGGTCGACTTCTGGGCGAGCTGGTGCGGACCCTGCCGGTCGTTTGCTCCCACCTTCGAGGCGGCGTCCACCAGGCACGACGGCGTCGTCTTCGGCAAGATCGACACCGAGGTCGAGCGCGAACTCGCCCAAGCCGCGGGCATCAGCTCCATTCCGACCCTGATGGCGTTCCGCGACGGCATCCTCGTGTTCCGCCAGCCCGGGGCCCTTCGCCCAGCAGACCTCGAGAACCTGATCGAGCAGGTCGAGGCGCTCGACATGGACGACGTCCGCGCCCAGATCGCCGCACAGCAGAGCGCCGGCGTCTGATGCCCGACGAGAGCCGCGAACCCGCCCGGTCGGAGCTGTTCGGCCCGCAGGGTCGAATCCCCACGATCGACGCGGTCGCGCTCGACCGGCAATCAGGCTTCACCGCCCTGCGCAAGGGGTGGCGGCTTCGCCACACGGTGGCGCTCGCGATCATCAGCCCACTGGCCTTCGCCGGCTACGCCGCAGCCCTGGGGGCGGGTTTCGCCCACCCCGTCTGGATCGTGCTGCTCGGCGCCATGTCGCTGGTGGCCGGTCTGATCGTGACCAGCTACCTGCCACTGCCGGGCAGCCGGCAAGCGGCAGCCTCGTCGTGCGGCCTGATGCCCGGCCTGATGGTGCCGGGCGTCGGCGTTCTGCTCGCTCAGGGCTCGGGCCTGCTCAGCGGCGTTTTCGCGCTGGCCATTCTCGGCCTCGGCCTGGTGCAGCGCCTGTCGGGAGCCTCCGCCTGCGGTTAGGTTCGTCGGTTGAGCTGGTCGGAACCACGGATCGGCTCAGGCCAGCGAGAGGAAAAGCTTCTCCAGCTGCGCGGTGTCCATGCCGGAGCCGTCGGGGCTCTCGGTCAGGCACTGGCGAAGACCGGTGGCGATCACGGCGAATCCGGCCCGGTCGAGCGCTTTGGAGACCGCCGCCAGTTGGGTGACGATGTCGGCGCAATGACGACCGTCCTCGATCATGCGAATGACTCCGCCGATCTGACCTTCGGCGCGGCGCAGCCGCTTGACCACCCCGGCCAGTTCGTCGGCGTCGAGCTGCATCGTGGCTACCCCCTCGGCATTGCGATCGAAGGAGATCATAGCCGTCGCCTTTCTCGATGCCCCCTTCGCGACTCTTCTGATACCCTAGGGGGTATCAGAAGGAGGGCCGATGACCACCCGAGCACCTGCGAAGACAGCCGCCGCGTCCGGCTCCGCGTCCGCCGGCCTCGACACGGTCAGCCTTCACCTCGACCCTGTTGAACTGGGCAGCGTGCTCGCCCGACTCAAGCGCGCGCAAGGCCAGATCGGCGGCGTCATTTCGATGATCGAGGGCGGTCGTGACTGTGCCGACATCGTTACCCAGATGGCGGCGGTCTCGAAAGCGCTTGACAAGGTGGGCTTCGCCTTGATCGCCGCGGGCCTGAAGCAGTGCCTCACCGAGCATCCGGACGGATCGGGCATGGACACCGCGCAGCTCGAGAAGCTCTTCCTTTCGCTGGCCTGAACACCGACCCGCTCGACCGTTGGAGCTTGTCGAAACCGCGGTCTCGACAAGCTCGACCAACGGTTCAGTGGTGGCCCTTGATCACCATGCGCATGATCCGGCTGTTGAACGACAGAAACCTGGTGAACTGAAACGGCAGGCTCTGCCGCATCTTCAGGGTCTTGGCGGTGGGCAGGGGCGACTTCGACAGGTCGGCGATCGGGTCCGATGCGGGTGCGGCGGGTTGCGTCATGATCACTCCGGAATGAACTGCCAGCCCGGACGGGCCTTGGCCTTGTAGAGAAACAGGTAGTGGAGCATCAGCTTCACCCAGTGCCCGTGCAGGCCGAGCTCGCCGCGGGTCTCGCGTTCGTCGCGTCCGGTGCGGTAGCGCTGGTAGTCGGGCACCACCGGCAGCATCGTCATGGCGGCCGCCGAGCCCCGGGTGAGGCCGGCGCCGGCCGAGGCGACGCAGGCCGCACCCATCCGGGCCATCGAGGCGGTGTGGGCCTCGACGTCGGCACCGTGCTTGATCCGGTCGGCGATGGTCATCGCCACGGTCTTGCCCATCACGCCCGACGGCATGCCGGTGCGTGGTGGCGAGGGCGCGATCATCGTGCCGTTGGCGGTCTTGTGCGGACGCGAGATCTGGTGCGGCGGGGCGAAGGCGATGCCCACCGCCCACAGGTTGTCGTAGCCCGGTGCCGCGTAGGTGGTGGGCCAGTCCTCGGCGCGCCACAGCTCGTACGGCTTGGCGGTGTAGTCGGCGTCCACCTTCATGAAACCGCTGGGCGCGAACAGCTCGGCGGTGATGTCGGCACCGTCGGCGTCGAACGCCTTCAGCGGCACGCCACCGAAGGGCGGGATCAGCATGGCGAAGTCGAAGCCGATGGTGTGGGCGGCGCCGTCCAGGGTCTCGTAGTGGATCAGCCCGTCCTCGACCTTCGACACGTGCGCGCCGAGAATGGCCTCCACACCACGCTCACGGAACAGCGAGCCCGTCCACAGTTCGCTAGTGGTCTGGAAGCCCTGCTGGTCGAACACCATGCCGCCCACCGACGCCGACCCAGATGTTCGACGGAATCCAGTTCCACTGCGAGTTCGGCGAGACCACGGTGACGCCGTGTTGGCGGCCCAGCAATCGGCGCAGGTGCAGCGCCGCCGTATGGCCCGACACCCCCGCACCCAGAATGACGACCTCGGCCATCACTACCCCTCCCGCCGGCAACACCGCCTGCGATTCGAGCATACCCACGGGGGTACCCAGCCGCAGCCGATTCAGCGATCTGCGATCGATGTGCCAGTCATACCCCCAGGGGTATAAGCTGCAACCATGAAAACAGTAATCATCGGTGGGGTCGCCGGCGGCATGTCCGCGGCGACACGGTTGCGGCGGCTCGACGAGAACGCACAGATCGTGGTGCTGGAGCGGTCCGGCCACGTGTCGTTCGCGAACTGTGGGCTGCCCTACTACATCGGTGACGTCATCACTGATCGCGACGCCCTGCTGCTGCAGACTCCGTCGAGCCTGAAGGCACGGTTCGGCATCGACGTGCGGGTCAACTCCGAGGCGCTCAGCATCGATCGCGGCGCCAAGTCCGTTGCGGTGCGCAACGTGGCGACCGGTGAGCAGTACAGCCTGAACTACGACTCCCTGATCCTGGCGCCGGGCGCCGCGCCGTTCGTGCCGCCCATTCCGGGCGTGGAGCGGGCGCTCACCCTGCGCAACATCGCCGACACCGACGAGATGGCCGCAGCGGTCGACGCTGCCCTGGCCCGACCCGAGCCGACCGCGGTGATCATGGGCGGCGGCTTCATCGGCGTCGAACTGGCCGAGAACCTCACCGAACGCGGACTAAAGGTCACCATCGTCGAGCTCGCCGATCAACTGCTCGCCCCGCTGGACGTCGAGATGGCGGCGCTGGTCGAGAAGCACCTGGTCAAGCAGGGCGTCGGCGTCATCACCGGCGCGTCGGTCACCGAGGTGTGCGCCGACTCGGTCGCGCTGTCCACCGGGGTCGTGCTGCCGGCAGACCTCGTGGTCGCCGCGATCGGCGTCCGTCCCGAGACCGGTCTGGCCGAGGCCGCCGGACTCGAACTCGGTGAGCGCGGCGGCATTCTGGTCGACGACCACCAGCGCACATCCGACCCGTCCATCTTCGCCGTCGGCGACGCAGTGGTGAAGCGCGACGTGATCAGCGGCGCCGAGGCGCTGGTGCCGCTGGCCGGGCCTGCCAACCGGCACGGACGCCTGGTCGCCGACGTCATCGCCGGACGCACCGTCGCGGCCAAGCCGGTGCTGGGCACCGCGATCGTGGGAGCGTTCGGGCTGGCCGCCGCAGCGACCGGCTGGACGGAGAAGCGCGCGCGTGCCGCCGGTCGGAAGGTGCGGGTGATTCACACTCACCCGGCCAACCACGCGGGCTACTACCCGGGCGCCGAGGGCATGAGCCTGAAGCTGGTGATCGACGCCGAGACCGACGCCATTCTCGGCGCGCAGGGCGTCGGTGGCACCGGGGTCGACAAGCGCATCGACGTGATCGCCACCGCGATGCGCGGCGGGCTCACCGCCAGCGACCTGGCCGACCTCGAACTCGCCTACGCACCCCAGTTCGGCTCGGCCAAGGACCCCGTGAACATGCTCGGGTTCATCGCCGAGAACATGCGCGACGGCCTGAGCGAGACCGTGCAGTGGCACGAGGTCGAGAACGAGGTCGGCGAGGGCGTCCAGCTGATCGACGTGCGCACCCCCGCCGAGTACGCCCGCGGCACCGTGGACGGGGCCGTGAACATTCCCGTGGACGACCTGCGCGAACGCATCGGCGAGGTTGCGCAGGACGTCATCGTGCACTGCCAGGTCGGCCTGCGCGGCTACCTGGCGGCCCGCACGCTGGCCCAACACGGACGTCGGGTGCGCAACCTCGACGGCGGCTACCGCACCTGGGCGCGGATCTGAGCTTCTGAGCGCTTCGCCGGCCACTTGACGTCGGTCGACTTCCACAGCTCCGAGGCGGCCGACGCAGTGGCCACTGACCCGCAGACCGCGGCGTAGGCGGGTCAGTCGTCTGCGGGTCGGAGCTGCGGATCATCCACCGCGAAGGTGCGGACGGGTCCGGGCCCGGTCTCGGCGGTCTCGAAGCGGACCGTGACCCGGCCCAGCCCGGCACCCCACACCCAACCCGGGCCGTGCTCGTCGTGCACCACGTCCATGCCCGGCCGGTAACCATCAGGGCGGCGGCGGGCCCACGCCAGCGACTCGGGCTGCTCGGTGGTGTCGGGCACAGCGTCGGGGTCGGCAACGACCTCGTCGACCTGCTCGGGTGCGTCGGTCTGCTCACCGAACAGCGCCTCCTGCGCCGATTCGGTCAACCCGGCCACGCCCACGCCCAGCAGCCGGACGCCGCGCAGCAACTCCACCTGGTCGAGCAACGCCCGCGCCACCAGGGTGATCACGGCCGTGTCGTCAGTAGCACCATCGAGGGTGCGCGATCGTGACAGCGTGGTGAAGTCGGGGTAGCGCGCCTTGAGCGTGATGGTGCGGGCGAACAGGTGCGCGGCCGACAACCGCCGGGCCACCGACGCCGCGTCACGGGCGATCACCGCGTGCAGCGCCTCGCGGTCGGTGACGTCGGTTTCGAAGGTGTCCTCCACCGAGATCGACTTGGTTTCGCGGTCGGGTTCCACCGGCCGGTCGTCGCGCGCGAACGCCAGCGCACCGATCCACTCCCCCTGCGACCGGCCCAGCTCACGCACCAGTTCCCGGCTCGACAGCCGCTGCAGGTCGGCGACGGTCGCCACCCCGAGTCGGGCCAGCTTCTCCATCGTCACCGGGCCGATACCGGGAATCGCGCGCGCGGGCAGCGGAGCGATCGTCTCGACCTCGGTGCCCGGGGCGACCAGCCGCACCCCGTCGGGCTTGGCCAACTCGCTGGCCACCTTCGCGATGAACTTGCTCGACCCGACCCCCACCGACGCGGTCAACCCACCGGTCGCCTCGGTGAGCCGAGCCCGCAACGTGGCCACTTCGGCCAGCACCGCCTCGGGCGCCAGCGAACGGTCACCGACGGCCAGGTCGACGAACGCCTCGTCGAGGCTGAGCGGTTCGACCAGCGGCGACAGTTCGCGCAGCAACCCCATCACGATGCCGCTCGCCTGCCGGTAGGCGCCGAAGCGTCCCGACAGAAAAGCCGCGTGCGGGCAGCGCCGCCGCGCTTCGTGCATCGGCATCGCCGACCGTACCCCGAACACCCGCGCCTCGTACGACGCGGTCGACACCACGCCCCGCTGCCCCACCCCACCGACGATCACCGGCTTGCCCCGCAGCGACGGCTTGTCGCGCTGCTCGACGGCGGCGAAGAAGGCGTCGAGGTCGAGGTGCAGCACCGATGCCTGCGCGCGCATCAGCCCTCGTCAACGGCCCTGCGGCGGTAGCGGACGAACGCGTAGCCGTCATGCCCGTCGCGGGCGATCTCGACCCACTCATCGGCGTCGACGGCGGGAAAGAACGCGTCGGCCTCGGGGCTCTGGTCGACCTCGCAGATGTCCAACTCCTGTGTCTGCGGCCAGGCCTCGCGATAGATCTGCGCGCCGCCGCCGATCCACACCGTGCGGCTGTGATCGGCCGCGGCCAAGGCCTCATCGACGCTGGTGACGAACCGCACCGTGGTGTTCTCGGGCAGTGCCTTTCGGCCGGCTTCGGACGCTCGCCACCTCGCGCCGGCCTCGGGGTCACGACTGATCACGATGGACGCGCGGCCCGGCAGCGGCCGTCCGATTGCTTCGAAGGTGGCGCGGCCCATGATCAGGGAGCAGCCGGTGGTGACCCGCTTGAAGCGCTGCCAGTCTTCGGGAATGTGCCAGGGCACGTCGCCCTGCCGGCCGATGGCGCCGTTGCGACCCACGGCCGCGATGGCCACCACGCTCATGGTCGCTCCTTCTCGAGTTCGTGCACGGCGTCGTGAATCGCCCGGTGCACACCCACGTCACGCAGCGGCCGAAAGTGGCCGCCGACCTCGAGGGTCACATTACGGGCTCCGGCGAGCTTGCTGCCTTCGGGAATCACTTGGTCGTGGGTGGGCAGCAGCGAGACGATGCGCGCGTTCACGTCACGCTGGGCCGACAGGTCGAGAATGGGCCGGCCGCGTGGCGAGAACACCCCCAGCGGTGAGCGGCGAAACACCGGCCAGGCCAACGACGAGCCGCCGAACGGCGTGCTCAGCGCCACCATGCCGCACACCCGGGCGCCGGCGTCAGGATCGAGCATCACCAGCTTGCCGATCAGCCCGCCCTTGGAATGAGCGACCAGCATGACCTCGGTGAGGCCACGCTCGGCCAGAAAGTCCGCAACGACCCGCGCGGAGGCGTCCAAGGGCGCACCGTTCGAGCCGAGGGCCGGCACGAAGTGCACCGGGTGGCCGTAGCCGTGCAGGGTTCTGGCCAGCGGTTCGAGGTACTGCCAGCGTTCCCAGATGCCGGGCAGCAGCACCAGGGGCGTGTGGTGGGCGGTGTCGGGGCCGGGTTCGGTCAAGGCGTCGGGGCTGCCGCCGGCCGTCAGCGCGTGCGCCCACCAGCCCACGCCGTAAGCCCAGTCGACCAGCCCCGCGAGGGCCTGCCGAATCATGCCGTGCCGATGCCGGCCAGTGCGAGCAACTCGTCAGCCAGCTCGCGAAAGCGGTCGTGCACCACCCCGTGCGAGGCGTCGGGAATGGTGATCACCGTGGCGTCGCGCACGTCGGCGGCCAGCCGTTCGCGCCACGGCTCGGGACTCACCCAGTCGTGCTCACCCCCGACGATCAGCAGCCGGGCCTTGGCGAGCGGCAGCCGTTCTTCGATCGGGTAGGCGATCACCTTCGAGGCGGTGTCGCTGATCCAGCGCAGGCCGGCTCGCCCGTACGACATGGCCGCAGCGATCGCGTTGCCGGTGGGTTCGTACATCGACGATTGCATGAAGCGCACCGCGACGTCGGTGAGCGACCGTTCGTCGGGCATCACCACCGGCCCCACCAGCATCGCCGCGCTCGAATAGCCGGGGTACTGGGCCAGAATCTCTGTGACCACCTGCGCCCCCATCGAATGACCGACCAGCAGCGGGTCGACCACCTGCAGCTCGTCCAGCGCGCGTTTGCACAGGTCGGCGAAGTCGACGATCGACAGCTTGCGCTTGGGCTTGGGCAGGTCGTGAAACCCGGGCAGGTCGAACAGCAGCACCCGTCCGTACGGGGCGAGCGCGTCGCTGAGCGGCACGAAGAACCGCGACGAGATGCCCAGGCCGTGCACAAGCGCGAACGTGGTGAGGTCGGGACGTTCGGCCTGCTCGGGGCGCATCGTCCAGAGTTCGTAGATGCGCACCCGGGCGTCGTCGTACTGGAACTCGTGCACGGTCATGCGCTCGAACGGCGACTTCTTGCGCGAGGCGATGAGCCGCTTCAGCGGGTCGACGATCGGCGAGCCGATCAAGCGCCGGCGCTTGTCGGGGAAGGGTTCGGTACGGGCCGGATCGTCGACCTCGGGGGTGGTCACCGGCGACTAGACCGCGATCGGCGCCTTGATGCCGGGGTGCGGGTCGTAGTTCAGCACCTCGATGTCGGCCAGGGTGAACGCGTCGATGGCCGTCACGTCGGGGTTGAGCCGCAGGGTGGGCAACGGTCGGGGTTCGCGGCTCAGTTGTTGGTCGGCCTGGTCGAGATGGTTCAGGTACAGGTGGGCGTCGCCGAGGGTGTGCACGAAGTCGCCGACCTGCAAACCGGTGACCTGGGCCACCATGTGGGTGAGCAGCGCGTAACTGGCGATGTTGAAGGGCACGCCCAGAAAGATGTCGGCCGAGCGCTGGTAGAGCTGGCACGAGAGGCGTCCGTCGGCGACGTAGAACTGAAAGAACGCGTGGCAGGGCGGCAACGCCATGTCGTCCAGATCGGCGACGTTCCAGGCAGAGACGATGTGCCGGCGCGAGTTCGGGTTGGTACGAATGGCGTCGATCACCCGCGCCAGCTGGTCGATGTGCCGGCCGTCGGGAGCCGGCCACGAACGCCACTGGTACCCGTAGATGGGGCCGAGGTCGCCGGCGGGGTCGGCCCACTCGTCCCAGATCGTGATGCCGTTGTCGTGCAGCCAGGCGACGTTGGTCTGGCCGCGAAGAAACCACAGCAGTTCTCCGAAGACGCTTCTGGTGTGCAGCTTCTTGGTGGTGACCAGGGGGAAGCCTTCGCGCAGGTCGAACCGCATTTGGTGGCCGAAGACGCTGCGGGTGCCGGTGCCGGTTCGATCGCCCTTCTCGACGCCGGTGTCGCGCACCAGCCGTAACAGGTCGAGGTATTGCTGCACCGCTAGCCCCTTTTCACCAGCCACTGCAGCATGGCCCGGACGGCCTTGCCGCGGTGACTGATCGCGTCCTTCTCGGCCGGTGAGAGCTCCGCGTTGGTGCGGGTGTTTCCTTCGGCCACGAAAATCGGATCGTACCCGAAGCCGTTGGCGCCGGCGGGGGTCGACACGAGGTGACCCTCCATCGTGGCGCGCAGCACATGCTCGGTGCCGTCGGGGGCGGCGTAGGCGACTGCGCACACGAACCGTGCGGTGCGATCGGCCGGCTCGGTGTCGGCGAGCTGGGCGATCAGCAGGTCGAGATTCTGCTGGTCGGTGGCGCCCCTGCCGGCCCAGCGGGCGGAGCGCACGCCGGGCATGTTGTTGAGCAAGTCGACCTCGATGCCTGAGTCGTCGGCGAGCGCCGGCTCGCCGGTGGCGTCACGGCAGGCGCGGGCCTTGAGCAGCGCGTTGCCTTCGAAGGTGCGTTCGGTTTCGGCGGGCTCTGGGTAGGTCGGCACGTCGGCGAGCCCGAGCACCGTCAGGTCGAGCTGCTGCTCGGCGACCAGCCGACGCAACTCGGCGAGCTTCTTGGCGTTGTTGGTGGCCAGCACGACTCTCACCGTGCGACCCCTGGCGCGAGTTGGGGACGGTTCCTAACTCGCGCCACCTGGTGCGGCACGTTCATCGGGCCAGGGCCTGCCGCTGCAGAGCCGTCAGGTCGGCGGCGCCCTTGACCCCCAGATCGAGCAGGGCGTCGAGCACCGCCCGGTCGAAGGGTTGACCCTCGGCGGTGCCCTGCACTTCGACGAATCGCCCATCGCCGGTGGTGACCACGTTGAGATCCACCTCGGCGGCCGAGTCCTCCACGTAGGCGAGGTCGAGCAACGGGGTGCCCTCGACGATGCCCACCGAGACGGCCGCGACCGAGTTGATCAGCGGTTCGCCCTTCAGTGCGTCACGGCCGCGCAGCCAGTCGACGGCGTCGGCCAGCGCTACATAGGCGCCGGTGATCGCCGCGGTGCGGGTGCCGCCGTCGGCCTGCAGCACGTCACAGTCGAGCACGATCGTGTTCTCGCCCAGGGCCTTGTGGTCGATGACCGCGCGCAGCGATCGTCCGATCAGGCGCGAGATCTCGTGGGTGCGCCCTCCGACGCGGCCCTTGATCGACTCGCGGTCGCCGCGGGTGTGCGTGGCGCGGGGCAGCATGGCGTACTCGCTGGTCACCCAGCCCAACCCCGAGCCCTGCCGCCAGCGCGGCACGCCCTGAGTCACGGACGCCGCGATCAGCACCCGGGTGCGGCCGAACTCGACCAGCACCGACCCTTCGGCGTGATCGAGCCAGTTGCGGGTGATGGTCACCGGACGAAGCTGGTCGGCGGCCCTGCCGTCGACGCGGGTGTAAGTCATGGGGTCCATCCCATTGCCTGCACGCCAGTTAGTCAAAGCGGACGCCGCTGCTCAGCCGGCTTCGACCACCGGTTCGATGCGCACGGCAAAGTTCACCGAGTTGGCGATGAAGCACCACTCGTGGGCGTCGTCGTGCGCGGCCGTGGCGGGTTCGACCATGGCCGTCTCTGCGACCCGAACCCGGGGCCGCAGCACCGCCTCGCTGAACGCGCCGCCGTTGCCCTTGGTCACCATGGTGGCCGACGCCTCGTCGATGTAGTCGGTCACCACCACGCCGCGCACCACGCACGCGTGCAGGTATGACAGCAGATGGCACTGCGACAGCGCCGCCAGCAGCAGGTCTTCGGGGTTCCAGCGCTCGGGATCACCCCGAAACGGCTTGTCGGCCGACCCGAGCAGCAGCGGCTTGCCGGCCACCTCGACGCTCACCGCGCGGTCGTAGTCGCGGTAGCCGGACGTGCCCGTGCCCCGGTTGCCGGTCCAGGTGGCGGTGAGGACGTAGCGATGCTGATCGGCCATGGGGCCAGCGTGCCCTACCGCGCCGAGAGTGTGCATGACTTGGCACAGCCCCCGGTGCCGAATCGTCCAGCCGTCAGCGCGGTAGGGTCGGGACGTGAGCGACACCACCGGCCCGATCGGCATTTTCGACTCCGGTTTCGGTGGCCTCACGGTGGCCCGCTCGGTGGTCGACCAGATGCCCAACGAAGACATCGTGTACCTGGGCGACACAGCCCGCGCGCCGTACGGCACCAAGAGCCTGCCCGAGGTGCGCGAGTTCGCCCTCGAATGCCTCGACCGGTTGGTCGACCGCGACGTGAAAGCGCTGGTGATCGCCTGCAACTCGGCCTCGTCGGCGGTGCTGCGCGACGCCCGCGAGCGCTACTCGGTGCCGATCATCGACGTGATCATGCCCGCCGCCCGGCGAGCGGTTCGGGTGAGCCGCAACGGCCGCATCGGGGTGATCTGCACCACCGCCACAGCCCAGTCGCGCTCGTACGACGACGCTCTGGCTGCGGTGCCCGACGTGGAGTTGTTCACCTCTGCCTGCCCGTTGTTCGTCGACTTCGTCGAGGCGGGGGTGACCGGCGGCTCCGACCTCGAGGCCATCGCTCACGACTACCTCGAACCGTTACGGCTGGCCGGCATCGACACCCTGATTCTGGGCTGCACGCACTACCCGCTGCTGACCGGCGTGATCAACTACGTGCTCGGCGACTCTGTCACCCTGGTGAGTTCTGCCGACGAGTGCGCCAAGTCGACTTGGACGACGCTGAACGAGTTGGGCCTGCTGCATCACGCACCGCGCGTAGCCACCCGCGAATTCTTGACCACCGGCAATCCCGAGCGCTTTCAAGGCATCGGCAGCCGCCTGATGGGCGGCTTCGTGAGCGAGGTGGGGGCGGTCTGGTGACCGGCCGCACGGCTCGTTGGCCAGTCTCTGCCGCGGCGGTGGTGCTGGCGCCGACGCTGCTGGCCGGTTGCCAACCCGACCCGCAGGTCGGCGCGTCGTCGCCGGGGCCGGTGGCTTCACGGGTCGGCGCCTCGGCGACCGCGACGCCTCGTCCGACTGCTTCGTCGACGCCCTCGACCGGCGGCAAGACTCTCACCGGAACGGTGCGCTGGGTGCTCGATGGCGACACCTTCGACCTTCGTGACAAGGCCAAACAGAACCACCGGGTGCGCCTGCTCGGCATCGATGCACCCGAACTGGACACCGACGACGCCAAGGCCCAGTGCGGAGCGGCAACGGCCAAGAAGGCGTTGACCAAACTGTTGCCGGCCGGAACGTCGGTCACGGTGAGCTTCGACCCGCGCGCCGACAACCACGACCGGTTCGGACGCGACCTCGGCTACGTCCGCACCTCGAAGACGGGTGACGTGGCGTTGAGCCTGCTGCAGCGCGGCATCGTCGCGTCGTGGTCGCCGGCCAGCAGTCGTCCGCCGTCTCGGAAAGCGACCTACGACGCCGCGGAGGCGAAAGCGAGAAACGCCAAGAAGGGCCTGTGGGCGGCCTGCGACAGCATCGGACGATGAGCGACCCCAGGCACGCTGGCGCGAGATGGGAACCGTCCCAAACTCCCGCCGATTGACGCCGTGGCGCGAGATAGGAACCGTCCCCAACTCGCGCCAATGGTCTCGAGAAGCCTCGACCAACGGCAGGGAGGCCGTCACTCAGCGAACCGACGACGGGTCACCACGATCACGCCGGCACCCAACGCTGCGAACGTGACAGCGATGCCGACCACGTACGCCAGCACCCCTACCCAGCCGCCTGAAACGGCCGGGTTCAAGAACGGGTACGGGTACCAGGGCGGCCGGCCGGTGACAGGGTTGATCGCCAACGGCCCGCGCACACCAGCATCGCCGTGGTGACGCACGCCAACGCGAGGCCCGCCGTACGCGTCAGCGTGCCCGGCCGCTGCACCGACGTCCACGCTATGGACGCCAGCACCAGTGCGGCGCCGAGGTTCGACAGCACGGTGAAGAAGCTGAAGAAGTTCACCACGGTGAGGCCCACGTCGCGGCCCAGGCCGATCGCGAGGCTGACGGATGCCTGAAACTGCGCCGCAGCGCGGCGATCATCAACAGCGCGGCAAAAAGGCGCACCCAGGGCCAGTTTCGCTGCAACACCGTGTCTCCCGATCGTCGTGCGCCGGCCTTCAACAGCCGGACGGGAACCGATCGTAAACCGACCAGCAGCTATCGACCCAGCGTGTCAGGGCGCGCACCGCAGGCCAACGTGCAATCGCCACAACGCGCACCCGACGCGCAGCCGAACTGCAGCTCGCACCGCTGCACCCTGCCCAGCCGCACCAGATGCGCGGCGGCGGCACGCACCACGTCGAGACGCAGGCCGGTGCGCTGCGCCACTTCGGTCAGCGACCCGCCGTCGGTCTCGAGAGCGTCCAGTACCACCGACACCGGCCCGGCTACCACCACAGGCTCCCGATCTGGAAGACCGCCACCGCCAGTGTCCAGGCGACCACGAGTTGCAGCCCGATGCCGAACACCGTCCAGCGCAGGCCGATCTCGCGCACCTGGGCGGCCAGGGTGGCCACGCAGGGGGTGTAGGCCAGCAGAAACACCATGAACGCCAGGGCGGCCGGTATGGGGTGCCCACCGGACGACTGGGCGAACTCGGCCGCGATGCGCTCACCCAGCGAGCCGGGATCGTCGCCCTCGGGCTCGTCGAGCGCGTAGGTCTGCGCCCACGAGCTGATCACGGCCTCTTTCGCCACGAAGCCGACCACCAGGGCCGAGGTGGTCTGCCACTGCGCGAACCCGGCCGGCGCAAACACCGGGGTGATCGCCTGCGCGGCCACGCCATACACCGAGTCTTCGACCGGCACGTCACCGAAGCCGCCGGCGCCGCGAGCGGGAATCGACTGCAGCAGCCAGACCGCGCACACGGTGACCACGATGATGCCCGAAGCCGTTTTCAGAAAGCCCTGCAGCCTTGTCCACGTCACCGCTGCAGTCAGCCGCAGGGTCGGAACCTGATAGACCGGCAGATCGATCACCAGGGGCTCGCTGCCCATGGTTCGCCACAACGTGCCGCGCAGCAGCAGCCCGGTGCCCACGACCAGCAGAATCGAGACCAGGTACATCGCGAACACCACGGTGCCCGCCCACTCGCGAAAGAACACCGTGCCGAGCATCACGTACACGGTCAGCCGGGCCGTGCATGAGGTGAACGGCACCAGCAGGGCCGTCAGTAGCCGTTGGCGTCCGTCGCCCAGAATGCGGGTGGCGCTGATCGCCGGCACGTTGCAGCCGAAGCCGACCACGAGCGGAAGAAACGCCTTGCCGGGCAGCCCGATCGCGCGCATCAGCCGGTCGGTGACGACCGCCGCGCGCGCCAGGTAGCCGGAGTCCTCGAGCAGCGCCAGCAGCACGAACATGAGCGCCATCAGCGGCACGAAGGTCAGCACCATGCCGACGCCGGCGATCAGGCCGTCGACCACCAGGCCCTCAATCCAGGTGCCGCTGAGGCCCAGAGCAGCAAAGCCGGCCAGTGCGCCGTCGGTGACCGGACCCGAGAACAACGAGTCGAAGAAGTCCTGCAGTGGGGCGGCGACCGTAGTGGTGACCTGAAACACCAGCCACATCACGCCCAGAAAGAGCAGCGGCCCGAGCACCCGGGCGGTCGCGACGCGGTCGATACGGTCAGACCAGGTGAGCTGCTCGGCGCCCGAGTGGTCGGCCGCAGCCTCAACCGCGACGGCCACCCAGACGAACCGCTCGTCGGCCTTGACCAGTTCGTCGGCGCAGCAGTCGTGCACGCGGCGCTTCGGCGGGTCGTCGCGCAACGCATGCGCCACCGCCACTTCAAGACCACGAAGGCCTGAGCGACGCCGTGGATCGAGGGCGACCACTGGGCAGCCCAGCGCATCGCTCAGCGCGACGGTGTCGACCTCGATGCCCCGCCGGGTGGCGACGTCGAGCATGGTGAGGGCCACCACCACCCGCTGGCGGTGCTCGCGCACCTGGCTCACCAGGTACAGGCTGCGGGCCAGATTGGCGGCGTCGACCAGCACGATCACCACATCTGGACGATCGTCGGCGAGCAGCAGATCGCGCGTGAGTTCTTCGTCGGGCGACAGTGCGTCGAGCGAGTAGGCGCCGGGCAGGTCGAGCAGGGTGCGCTGTTGCCAGGCACCGCGTGACACTTCGACGGTGGTGCCCGGCCAGTTGCCCACGGTGATGCGCGAGCCGGTGAGGGCGTTGAACAGGGTCGACTTGCCCGAGTTGGGAGCGCCGATCAGGGCCACCACCGGCGCACCCTCACCGGCGCCACCGGTGGCACTCGCGCAGTGACAGGTGGTGAGCGGCGCGGCCTTGCGCGTGCCGGTGGCCAGTGGCGCCGGCGTGGTCACGGCGCCACCTCGACAGCCACCGCGCGCAGCACCGACCCGCCCAGCGCGACCCGCGAGCCGGCGACGGCCACCACCCGTCCGCCGCCCGAACTGCGCCGCACGACCTCGAACGACGTGCCCTGCCGCAGACCCATGCGGCTCAACTGGCGAGCCAACGCCAGGGGTACGTGCACGACGGTCACGGGGGTTGCCAGCGGAGCGTCCGCGAGCGTGAGGGCGGTCATCGGGGGCCTCGATTTCACAAGAGTAAGTGATGCCTACCCTAAGAACAGAACGTCGAGTGCGTAGCCGAACGGACAGAACTTTCCGACCCGTGAGCCCCAGCCGTCCACATCGTGGACGTTGTCTCACAAACGCATCAATGCGCCTTGTCGATGAGGCTTTCCAGGAAGTAACCGAGCCACTCGTACATGCCGTACAGCACAGCCCGCGGCTCGTCTTCGTCGAGTTCTTCCAAGGCCTGCACGTCGTCGGCGGTTTCGATGCCGAGGCGCACCGCCTGGGCGAGCCTGATGGCGGTGATGGTTTTGAGCCACGCCTCCAGATCGGTGGCTCGCACCACCACGGGTTCACGCCCGCCGTTGGTTTCGAGCAGGGCGTCGAGCACGAGCTTGGCCTGCTCGATCTTGGTGCGCCGCTGCGCCGTCTCGGTGAACCGGCGGAACTCCTGCTCGGCCTTGGGGTCGTCGCGGTAGGCGGGCGGGAACAGGCGCGCGATCACCGGATCGGACGCGTCGAGCCCACCGGGGGCGGCCATCTCGGCTTCCCAGCGGGCGAACGGGTCGTCGGGCGCCGAGCGCACCTCGTCGCCCTCGAGCAGGTCGATCAACTGCTCCACCAGCGACTCGAGCACCGCTTCCTCGTAGTCGGCCAGGGTGATCAACACCTGGCTGCCGCCCCGCTTGAACCGGCTCATTCGGCCTTCTCCAAGCTGGCCCACAGGCCGTAGGCGTGCATGGCGTTGACGTCGGTCTCCATCGCTTCGCGGGTGCCCGACGACACCACCGCCTTGCCCTCGTTGTGCACCTGCAGCATCAGCTTGGTCGCTTTCGACTTGCTGTACCCGAAGTACGTCATGAACACATGAGTCACGTAGCTCATCAGGTTCACCGGGTCGTCCCACACGATGGTCACCCAGGTGACCAGTTCGACCGGGGTTTCGAGCGGTCGCTCGGCCAGTACCGTGCCCCCTTCGGGGGTGGCCGGCTCACTGCTCGACATCGACATGTTCGGCATTGTGACAGACGACGTTACGCTGACGCCCATGCTCGACTCCACCGCGCTGCTCACCGACCACTACGAGCTCACCATGGTGCGGGCGGCGATGCGCTCGGGGGCCGCCTTTCGGCCGTCGGTATTCGAACTGTTCCCCCGCCGGCTGCCCACCGGGCGCCGCTACGGCGTGGTGGCCGGCGTCGGCCGGGCGCTCGAGTCCGTCGAGGCGTTCACGTTCGACGAGCCGACCATCGACTGGCTGCTGGCCCACGACGTGGTCGACCAACCGCTGGCCGATTGGCTGGCCGACTACCGCTTCACCGGCAGCGTCTGGGGCTACCCCGAAGGCGAGGTGTACTTTCCCGGTTCGCCGCTGATGATCGTCGAGGGTTCGTTCGCCGAGGCGGTGATTCTCGAAACCGTGCTGCTGAGCATCTACAACTACGACTCGGCGGTGGCCTCGGCCGCATCACGCATGACGGCCATGGCCGGCGAACGGCCCTGCATCGAAATGGGCTCGCGGCGCACCAACGAGATCGCGGCCGTGGCCGCTGCCCGGGCCGCCTTCGTGGCCGGGTTCGCCGCCACGTCGAACCTCGAGGCCGGACGCCGCTACGGGGTGCCCACCCGGGGCACCGCCGCGCACAGTTTCACACTGCTGCACGCCTCCGAGGCCGAGGCGTTCGAAGCCCAACTGCGCGCGCTGGGCGAGGCCACCACGCTGCTGGTCGACACTTACGACATCGAGGCCGCGGTGCGCACCGGCGTCGAGTTGACCAACGGACGGCTCGGTGCCGTCCGCCTCGACTCGGGCGACCTGGCCGAACTGGCCGGCTCGGTGCGCGAGTTGCTCGACTCGCTGGGCGCCACCAAGACCCGCATTCTGGTCACGTCAGACCTCGACGAGTGGCAGATCGCAGCACTGCGCGGCGCCCCGGTGGACGGCTTCGGCGTCGGCACCTCGCTGGTCACCGGGTCGGGCGCCCCCACCTGCGGGTTCGTCTACAAGCTGGTGGCCCGGGCCGACAGCGACGAGCCGGACGCGCCGCTGGTGCCGGTGGCCAAGAAGAGCGTCAACAAGACCAGCATCGGCGGGCGCAAGTTCGCCCTGCGCCGACTGGACGCCCGCGGCAAGGCCGAGGCCGAGGTGATCGGCATCGGGGCGCCACCCTCGGGCGACACCAACGACCGGCCTTTGCTGGTGGAACTGATTCGCGACGGCGACGTCGTCGGCGTCGAAGCCCTGAGTGCCGCTCAGGAACGACATGCGCGATCGCGGGCCGAACTGCCGCTGTCGGCGCTGAAGATGAGCAAGGGCGAGGCGGCGATCCCCACCCTGCTGCTCGACGAGCACGGCGCCAGCACCGACAACCCGTACGCAAGGAGTGAGGCATGAGCCGGGTCTTGGTCGTGGTCGACGTGCAGAACGACTTCTGCGAAGGCGGCTCGCTGGCCGTGGCAGGGGGCGCGGCGACGGCGTCCGCGATCTCGGCGGCGGTCGAGGCCGGCGGCTACGACCACGTGGTGGCCACCCGCGATCACCACATCGACCCCGGTGCGCACTTCAGCGACCACCCCGACTACGTCGACTCGTGGCCGCCGCACTGCGTGGCCGGCACGCCCGGAGCCGACTTTCACCCCAACCTGACCGTTGCCCCCCGATTCGAAGCCGTCTTCGACAAGGGCGAATACGCCGCGGCCTACTCGGGTTTCGAAGGCTCCGACGCCGCGGGCGATTCGCTGGCCGAGTGGCTGCGCGAGCACGACGCGTCCGACGTGGACGTGTGCGGCATCGCCACCGACTACTGCGTCATGGCAACTGCTCTGGACGCCGCCCGTGCGGGCTTTGCGACCAGGGTGCTGCTGCCCTTGACCGCGGCGGTGGCCCCCGCGAACGTGCCCTCGGTGGTGAACGACCTGACGGCGGCCGGAGTCACCGTGGCCTGAGTGAGGAGGCCCATATCCGAAGAGCTCCACCCCGGCCTGCTCGCCGCATCGCCCGCGTCGCAAGACGGGGTGAACCAACGGATCGGATCGTCAGCGGCGACGCCGTGCCCACGTAGCTGCCTTTGTGACACGTGACTGCCTGCGTGCAGGCAGTCACGTGTCACAAGGGCAGTCACCTTGCTGACGCCATGCCCGGACGGTGCCCGGTGTCGGCGCGTCACATGGTGCGCCGGTACCGTCCACCCACTTCGAAGAAGGCCTCGGTGATCTGCCCCAGCGACGCCACCCGGACGGTCTGCATGAGTTCGTCGAACAGGTTGCCACCAGCCAGCGCGACGGCCTTGAGCCGCTCGAGCGCCGCCGGCGCCTCGTCGGCGTGCCGGGCGTGAAAGTCGGCCAGCCGGGCCAGCTGCGACTCTTTTTCTTCGACGGTGCCCCGAGCCAGCGCGGGTGCCGGCGCGTTATCGTCGTCATCGCCCACGAACGTGTTCACCCCGATGATCGGCAGTGACCCGTCGTGCTTGCGCGACTCATACAGCATCGACTCGTCTTGAATCAGCCCGCGCTGGTAGCCGGTCTCCATGGCTCCAAGGACGCCCCCGCGGTCGGCCAGCCGGTCGAACTCGGCCAGCACCGCCTCTTCGACCAACTCGGTGAGTTCGTCGATCAGGTACGACCCCTGCAGCGGGTTGTCGACGCCCGCCAGCCCCCATTCGCTGTCGATGATCAACTGAATCGCCAGCGCCCGCCGCACCGACTCCGGCGACGGGGTGGTGACCGCCTCGTCGTAGGCGTTGGTGTGCAGGCTGTTGGCGCTGTCGTAGAACGCGCACAGCGCCTGCAGCGTCGTCCGGATGTCGTTGAACCCCATCTCGGCTGCATGCAGCGAGCGTCCAGAGGTCTGAATGTGGTATTTCAGCTTCTGCGCACGCTCCCCCGCGCCGTACCGCTCGCGCAGCGCGATCGCCCAGATGCGCCGGGCAACGCGTCCGATCACCGAGTACTCGGCGTCCATGCCGTTTGAGAAGAAGAACGACAGGTTGGGCGCGAAGTCGTCCACCGCCATGCCGCGGGCCAGGTAGGTCTCGACGTAGGTGAACCCGTTGGCCAGGGTGAGGGCGAGCTGGGTGATGGGGTTCGCCCCGGCCTCGGCGATGTGGTACCCGCTGATCGACACCGAGTAGAAGCTCTTCACTCCGTGGTCGACGAACCACTGCTGCACGTCAGCCATCGCCCGTAGTGAGAAGTCGATCGAGAACAGGCAGGTGTTCTGCCCCTGGTCTTCTTTGAGAATGTCGGCCTGCACGGTGCCGCGTACCCGGCGCACCACGTCGGGGTCGCCGGCAGCGTCGATGGCGGCGTTGAAGAACATCGCCAGAATCGTCGGCGCGGGGCCGTTGATGGTCATCGACACCGACGTCTTGGGGTCGGCCAGGTCGAACCCGGCGAACAGGTCCCGCATGTCGTCCAGCGTGGCGATCGACACCCCCGAGGTGCCCACCTTGCCGTAGATGTCGGGCTGCCGCGCCGGGTCGCGGCCGTACAGGGTGACGGAGTCGAACGCGGTCGACAACCGGGTGGACGGCTGCCCCTGCGCCAGCAGGTGAAAGCGTCGGTTGGTGCGGGCCGCGTCGCCCTCGCCGGCGAACATGCGGGTGGGCCGCTCCCCTGACCGCTTGGCCGGAAAAACCCCCGCGGTGAAGGGAAAAACCCCCGGACGGTTCTCGGCCCGCAGGTAACGCACCAGCGCACCGGTCTCGAGCTCAGCAGGCAGCGCCGTCTTCGGCAGGTGGGTGCCCGACAAGGTTTCGAACGTCTCTGGCTCGGGCTGCGCGTGCCACTGCGACAGCAGGTCAGCCACGGCTGCCGGCTGCTCGGTACGCAACGAGTCGAGCGGCGACGGGTCGTCGAGCATCGCGGCGACGGCCTCCACCTGGTCGTGCCGGCGGACCGCGTCGACCAGCCGGCCGGTCTCGAGGTGGTAGTCGCGCACGATGGTGGCCACCTCTGACAGGTACCTCTCGCGCGCCGGCGGAATGATCGCCCGCGGGCCGCTCGCCTGTCCGCGTGATTCGTCAACCCGGGCTTGACCCGGGATCTCTTCGCGTGAGCCAGCAAGCCGGTCGCCGAGCACTTCACGAAGCCGTCGAAACAGCTCGTCCACGCCGCCGTCGCCCACCCGCGAGGCGATGGTGCCCACCACGGGCTGGCTCTGCCACGACTGACCGAACGCGCCCCGGTTGCGAATCAGTTGGCGCGCCACGTCGCGCCGGGCGTCGTCGGCACCCCGCCGGTCGAACTTGTTGATCGCCACCAGGTCGGCCACGTCGAGCGCGGCGATCTTCTCCAACTGGGTGGCCGCGCCGTAGTCGGGCGTCATCACGTACAGCACGGCGTCGGCATGGTCGGCGATCGCGGCGTCTCCCTGGCCCATACCCGGCGTCTCGACGATCACCAGGTCATGCCCGGCCGCCCCGCACGCGCGCACCATGTCGTCCAGGCCCCGGGGTATACCGCCGGTGGCTCCTCGCGTGGCCAGCGAGCGAAAGTAGACGCCGTCGAGGGCGTTCATGCGAATGCGGTCGCCCAGCAGCGCCCCGCCGCGCCGCGCGGTGGGGTCGACGGCCAACACGGCGATGCTCAGCTGGGGCGAATCTCGGCGAAAACGCAGCAGCAACTCGTCAGTCAGCGACGACTTGCCCGAGCCGCCGGTACCGGTGACGCCCAAGGTGAGCGGACGCCCCTCGGGCACCGCCACCGCGACGCCCTCGCCGAGCAGCGTGATGGTTCTCGGCAGGCGTTGTGGAAGGGCCTCGACAGGCTCGCCCAGCGTGGCTTGCTGCACCTCGCGGCAGGCCGCGATCACCTCATCGGCCATGCCCTGCAGGCCGAGCCGCTGGCCGTCGCCGGGGCTGTAGACCGTGACTCCTTTCGCCGCGAGTTCGTCGATCTCGGACGGCACGATCACCCCGCCGCCGCCGCCGAACACCCGCGCACACGAGCCCTGCTCACGAAGCTGGTCGACCAGGTAGCCGAAGTACTCCACGTGCCCGCCCTGGTACGACGACACGGCCACGCCGTGGGCGTCCTCTTCGACGGCGGCCTTCACCACGTCGGCCACGCTGCGGTCATGACCCAGATGAATCACCTCGGCGCCCCGCGACTGCAGCACTCGGCGAATCACCGTGATCGCGGCGTCGTGCCCGTCGAAAAGGCTGGCCGCGGTGACGATGCGCACCGGCGAGGTAGTCATGCCGCCATTGACTCACATCGGACGGCGGGGGTCGAGTGCCGACGGCGCCCGGCTGTACGCCACGACCTCACGGCCGGCCACCCAGCCGCCCTTCGAGCCGTTCGACCTTGCCCGTCAGTTCGCCCGTGTAGCCCTGCCGCAGATCGGCCTTGAGCACCAGCGACACCCGAGGGCTGTACCGCTGAACGGCCTCGCACGCCTGCTTGATCACGCCCATGCATTCGTCCCAGTCGCCTTCGAGCGTGGTGAACATCGCGGTGGTTTCGTTGGGCAGGCCGCTGGCGCGCACCACGGCGACCGCGGCGGCGACCGCCTCACTCACCGAGCCGTCGGCATCGTCGGACGTTGCGGGGGCCACCGAGAACGCGAAGATCATGACGCCGAGGCTACCGTGCACCCGAACGCTCGCCTGCAAGGCCCCGGGTACGGGCGCTCAGCCGACCCTGAGCAGTTCCGCCGACCAACTGCGCGCGGTCACGGCAGCCTTGGCGCAACTCTCGGGCAGGTCGTCGGGGTTGGTCCGCAACTCGAGGGCCACCGACCACACCCGGCCATCTCTGTGGGTGACCTCGACCTCGGCGTCCGGTCTGGTCGCCCGGCAGCTCAGCGCGCCCGGCACCACCTCACCGGTCAGGTCACGCACAAACGCCTCTGCGACGGCTTCTGGGGGCGGCAGATGGCCCAGGCCGCGATCGTGCCACGGGCCGAAGGTTTCGGTGGCGAGCCAACCATGGTCGGCGGCGTCGAGTGCCGCCAGCGCAACCTCGGGGGTCAGCCGTGCCACCGACTGACCGGACGGCAGCAGCACCCCGGTGGGCGCGAAGCGGTGGCCGCCGGTGTGGGTGCACTCCCAGACCTGCCCGGGTCGCTCCCGCTCCAGTTCCAGCGCGATCGGACGCCCGCGCAACGCGCAACACAAGTCGCGCCGTCCGTTGGCGCACACCAGCAGCACACCCCGGTCGAGCCGTTCGAGCCAGGGCACGGCCGCCAGCATCTCGGACGGCTCGTCGGCGCGCAGCAGCTGCCACGGCAGGTCGGCTACGCGCTCAGGCCCATCGACTCGCCCGGCGAGCAACCACGGTTTCTCGGCCAGCCCGCCCGCGACGTACACCTGCCGGGCCGGGTGGTCGGCGTGATCGGCATGGCTGGTCGCCGGACGGATCAGCAGTGCACGCCCGCCCGCACCCAGCGCCGCGGACTCGATGGCGCCACCCACCGCCGGGTCGAGTCGCGACTGGGTGAACGCCTTGTTGCCCCACGGGCCGTTCTGCTGCAGCGCCACCCAGAAGTCCGCGCGCGGCGCGGTGCCCCAGGCGGGCAGGCCGGCGTCGTCCCAGGCGACGGAGCAGGTCACCGCGGCAGCCGCCGCCACAGCGCGCGGGGCACGAACGGGGCGACGGCGAACATGGCGCGCAACTGCCACGGAATCCACACCTCGACCGGCCCGCCCTTGACGATGCGGTCGGCCACGGCCTCGCCCACCTGTTCAGGGGTGGACGAGAAGGGCGCCGGCGACATGCCGTGGGTCATCCGGCCGATCACGAACCCGGGCCGGGCGATGATCAGGTCGACGTCGCTGCCGTGCAGGGCGTCGGCCAGGCCGGACGCGAACCCGTCCAGCCCCGCCTTCGCTGAGCCGTAGACGTAGTTGGCGCGGCGCACCCGCTGCCCGGCCACGGACGAGAACGCCACCAGCGTGCCCCGGCCGCGCGCACGCATCAGGTTCGCCAGCACCGTCAGCAGGGACGCCTGCGCGGTGAAGTCGGTGTGGATGATCCGCACCACCTCGGCCGGGTCGGCCTCGGCCTTCGCCTGGTCGCCCAGAATGCCGAAGGTCAGCACGGCGATGTCGATCGGACCGGCGTCGGCCTCGATCGCGTCGACCACGTCGGCGTGAGTGGTCACCTCGTCGGCGTCGAAGTCAACGTGCACGACGCGTGCGGCGCCAGGAACGTCCGGACGCTCCCCGCCCGGCCGCGACGCCAGAACCACCGTGTTGCCCGGCGCAAGCCGCCGGGCGACATCGAGGCCGATCTCGGATCGTCCGCCGAAGATGGCGACCACGCTCACAGCGACCCCTGCTGGTCGAGCGGGTCGAGGCCCCCCAGGCTCGACCGCAACGCCCGCAACCGGGTCAGGCTCGACTCACGGCCGAGCAGTTCGATCGACTCGAACAGCGGCGGCGACACCCGCGAACCCGTGATGCCCACCCGCACCGGCCCGAACGCGAACCGCGGCTTCAACCCGAGGCCTTCGATCAGCGACGCCCGCAAGGCCGCTTCGATCGAGGGGGTGTCGAACGGCTGCACACCCTGCAGCGCATCGATCGCCGCGTCCAGCACGGCGGCCGCGTCGTCGCCCAGTTGCGCGCGGGCGTCGTCAGCGACCACCAGGTCGGCGTCGAGCGTGAACAGAAACTCCAACTTGCCCACTGCCTCGCTCAGCACCCCCAGCCGCTCGTGAATCAGTGGGGTCGCCCGGCGCAGCAGCTCGACCTTCGCCGGATCTGGGTCGACCCACTCGCCGGTGAAGGCCAGGTGCGCGATGATGCGGTCGGCCAGCTCGTCGGGCGAAAGGGCCCGAATGTACTCGCCGTTGAGCCAATCGAGCTTCTTCAGGTCGAAGATCGGCCCGACGGTGTTCACCTTGGCCCAGTCGAAGCCGGCCACGAACTCGTCAAACGTGGCGACCTCGCTCTGGCCCACCGGCGGGTAGGCCAGCAACTGCAGAAAGTTGCGCAACGCCTCGGGCAGGTAGCCCTGCTCGCGAAACCACATCAGCCGGGCGGCGGGGTTCTTGCGCTTGCTGATCTTGGACTTGTCGATGTTGCGCAGCAGCGGCATGTGGGCGAACGCCGGCGGGGTCAGGCCCAGAAACTCGTACAGCAGAATGTGCTTGGGGGTGGAGCTGATCCACTCCTCGCCGCGCACCACGTGCGTGATGCCCATCAGGTGGTCGTCCACCACCACGGCGAGGTGGTAGGTCGGAAATCCGTCGGCTTTGAGAATCACCTGATCGTCGGGCCGCGGCGCGCTCACCTGGCCGCGAATCACGTCGGTGAAGGTCAGCGGCGCATCGTCGGGAATCAGCATGCGCACCACCGGCGTGGGGCTGAACCCGGGCAGCTCGGCCCGCTCGTCGCGGGTGAGGCCGTGGCACAGCCGGTCGTAGCCGGTGACGGACGCCTTGGACGCCTGCTGCTCGGCCCGCAGTTCAGCCAGCCGCTCGGGCGAACACCAGCAGTAGTAGGCGTGGCCCGACTCGATCAACTGGTCGACGAACGGACGATACGTGTCAAGCCGCTCCGACTGCCGGTACGGCGCATACGGCCCGCCGACGTCCGGGCCCTCGTCCCAGGGTAGGCCGAGCCAAGCCAGGGTGCCGAAGATCTGCTGTTCCGAATCGGCCACGTAGCGGGCCCGGTCGGTGTCTTCGATGCGCAGCACGAACGAACCGCCGGTGGCCTGCGCGTAAGCCTTGTTGAACAGGGACATGTAGGCGGTGCCGACGTGCGGGTCGCCGGTGGGCGACGGCGCGACACGAAGCCGGGCAGGGGTCTGATTCATAGCCGGTTCAGCCTAGTCGATGCTCACCGGCGCGAGCCTAAGGGCCTGGCCGCAGCCGCACAGAGGCAACGGCGAGGGTGATGTCGATGCCCGCGATGATCAGCATCAGCACGGCAGCCGCGATGAGCCGGTAGCTCTGCGGAGCGTCACCCAGAATCAGCACCGCGCCCGAGATCGTTGCGCCAAGCACCGGCACGAATCTGAGGTAGCCCGGCAGCAGCACCTGCCAGAGCTTGGCCGCCCGGTTGCCGCCGCGCACGAACCAGCCGTCGGCGAGCGACCAGGCATTGGCCAGCAGCAGCGCACAAGCTGTGGGGATCAGCGAGAACCAACCACCGCTGGGGCCCGCTTCGAAAAGCAGGATCACCGCCCACGCACCGCTCACCAGGCTGAACGCCCCGATCATGATGCTGTAGTGCAGTGCGAAGAAGGGGGTCTTCGGGCTGCGCCGCGTCATGGTGTTCAGCCTGATCAGCGTGCTGATCACCGACAGGGTCATCCACAGGGCGGCGTAGGCCAGCAGATCCTGCAGCTGCACCCAGCCCCGGTACAGGGGCCACAGCGGCAGCAGCGAACCAGCCACCACCAGCATCAACTGAATCGAGGTGCCGACTCGAGCCGGCAACCGGGCGGCGAACGACGCAAGCAGATTGATGCCGAGGACCCGCGCAAGTTCGTTCACCAGAGCCATGCTGCCCGACCCCGGGGCCGGTGTCGGGTGAGTCCACAGGTCAGGTCAACAAACGCCGAAAGGGGCGACACTGTGGGTGTCGCCCCCGTCGGGGTGTGCTTGCGTCGCCGGCGGCGCGTCAGCGGTTGAAGAGCTTCTCGGGCACCGAACTCATGCAGATCAGTGCGGTGGTCAGCATGATCGTCGCCAGGCCGCCCCCGACGATTCCGAACGCGTTCTGGGTGGCCACACCGGCCACCAGAATCGCCACGGCGATCGCGGTGAGAACGCCGACGGTGGTGCGCACGAGCACGGTCATGACGTGATCGTCGAGCACCTCGGCGCGTACGTCGGCCAGACCGTAGCGGGCGTCGGCGTCGGACTGGCGATTGTCGATCTGCAGAGCAGACATGAGAACTGGGTACTTCTTCCTGTTGAGGTCGTCCGTCCCCCCTGTGGACACCTCTCTATATTAGTCCTCCTGACTATATTTAGCCAGGCCTCTCACCCTGTGGACGCCGGCCGCACCGCCGGTTCGTCTCGCGGCGACGGCGCGGCCCGTGAGTTGCGGCGGCGTTGATAGGTTTGCGCTCATGACCGCCGAGCCCGCCGCCAACGACTTCATTCGCGACATCGTTCGGCGCGACAACGAGCAGGGCACTTTCGGCGGACGAGTGCAGACCCGGTTTCCGCCCGAGCCCAACGGGTACCTGCACATCGGCCACGCGAAGGCGATAGTGGTCGACTTCGGCATCGCCGACGACTTCGGCGGCCTGTGCAATCTGCGCCTCGACGACACCAACCCCGACACTGAAGAAACCGAGTACGTCGACTCGATCGTCGACGACATCGCCTGGCTCGGCTACGCGCCGGCGTCCGTGCTCTACGCGTCCGACTACTTCGAGCAGCTGTATGAGTGGGCAGAGCTGCTCGTCAAGGCGGGCAAGGCCTACGTGGACGACTCACCGGGCGACGTGATCTCGGCGCAGCGCGGCGGCTTCGGCAAGCCCGGCGTCGAGAGCGAATACCGCAATCGCAGCGTTGAGGCGAACCTCGACCTGTTGCGCCGCATGCGGGCCGGTGAGTTCGCCGACGGCAGCCGGGTGCTGCGCGCCAAGATCGACATGCAGCACGAGAACATGCAGCTGCGCGACCCGGTGATGTACCGCATCAGGCACGCCGACCATCACCGCACCGGCGACACCTGGGACATCTACCCCACCTACGACTGGGCGCACGGCCAGTCCGACGCGATCGAAGGCGTCACCCACTCGGTGTGCACGCTCGAGTTCGACACCCATCGCGCGCTTTACGACTGGTACCTGGAGCAGTTGCCACTGCCGCAGGACCAGCCCAAGCAGATCGAGTTCGCCCGGCTCGAGTTCACCCACACCGTCACCAGCAAACGCCGGCTGAAGACCCTGGTCGACACCGGCCTGGTCGACGGCTGGGACGACCCCCGCATGCCCACCCTGCGGGCGCTGCGGCGGCGCGGCTACCCGGCCTCGGCGATCAGGGCGTTCTGCCGCGACATCGGCACCACGCGCACCAACAGCCGCCAGGCGATCGAGGCGTTGGAGAGCTTCGTGCGCCGCGACCTCAACGCCACCGCTCAGCGTCGCATGGCGGTGCTGCAGCCGCTGAAGCTGGTGCTCACCAACTGGCCCGAGGGTCAGGTCGAGCACTTCGAGGTGGCCAACAACCCCGAGAACCCGGGTGACGGCGTGCGCAGCGTCGCCTTCAGCGGCGAGTTGTGGATCGAGGCCGACGACTTCGCCCAGGTACCCCCGCCCAAATTCTTCCGCCTGTCCCCCGGCCGCGAGGTGCGGTTGCGCGGCGCCTACCTGATCACCGCCACCGACGTGGTCAAGGACGGCGACGGCAATGTGGTGCAGGTGAACGCAACCTACGACCCGGCCTCACGGGGCGGCAACGCCCCCGACGGCCGCAAGGTGAAGTCGACCATGCACTGGGTCTCGGTCGCCCACGCCGTGCCCGGCCGGGCCGCCCTGTACGACCGGCTGTTCTCGGCCGAGGTGCCCGGCGAGCGCACCGGTGAGCCCCTGGACGACCTCAACCCCGACTCGCGTGAGCTGCTCGACGCTCAGTTCGAGGCGGCACTGGCCGACACACCGCCGGGCGAGGTGGTGCAGTTCGAACGGCTCGGCTACTTCGCTCACGACCCGCGCGAGCCGATGCTGTTTCACCGCACGGTGGGCCTGCGCGACGAATGGGCGGCCATTCAGAAGCGTCAGGGTTAGGAACGGCCCGCGCGAAGACGCTGAATGGAGAGCCCGGCCAGCGACAGGCACATGCCGATCACCAGCCAGGCCAGCCAGCCTGATACGCCGTCGGTCGCCGACGTCGCCGACCAGTGTCGGGCCAGGTGAAATGCACCGACGATGGCCCCCACCCAGAGGCTGACGACCGCCAGGGCGCTCCAACGTGCCCGCTGCGCCCACGACAGCCCGCGTGGGTCATCAGCCTGCGCACCCGTCGCCTCGGCGAGTTCTGGCGGCACGGCACCCACAACAGTTGCCGGCTCGGCAGGGGCTCCGCCCGGTCGGGCCGGGTCGGGCAGCAGCCCGTCCGGCGAGGTCCAGGTCGCGAAGATGGGATCGAACCGCTGGGGTCGGGGCTCGGAGTGGCCATCGTTCATGCCGCCAGCATCGCACCGGACCGGTTGTCGACCAAGCTTCGACCAACGCTGCGCCCGACCAGCGGGTGTCGCCCATCGGCCGAGGGTGCCAGCCAATAGGCTCGTGAGCCATGAAAGACCGACTGACCCCCCTGACCATTCCGTCGCGCAAGGGACGGCTCGCGATCGTCACCGGGGCCAGCAGCGGTATCGGACGTGCCACCGCCCGCGCCCTGGGCCTGGCCGGTGCAGATGTGGTGCTGGCGGTTCGCAACCCAGACAAGGGCGAACAGGTCGCCGAGCAGTTGCGCGCCGAGCACCCTGAGGGCACGCATACGGTCGCCCGACTCGACACCGCCGACCTCGAAGCGGTGCGCACCTTCGCCGACGCCTACGTCGGCCGGCGCATCGACATGCTGGTGCTGAACGCGGGCATCGGTGGCACTCGCAGGCGCGAGGTCACCCCGCAGAATCACGAGTTGGTCATGGCCACCAACTACTTCGGGCATTTCGTGCTCACCGCCCTGCTGGTCGACTCGCTGCGCGCCGCCAGTCGCGCCCGAGTGGTCACCCTGGGTTCGATCGCTGCCCGCGCCGGACGGCTACGCTTCGACGACCTCGATCTCGAGCGTCGCTGGTCGCGGGCGCAGGCCTACGCCAACAGCAAGCTGGCGATGATCATGTTCGCTCGCGAACTGCAGCGCCACAGCACCGCCGGCGACTGGGGCCTCAACGCCCACGCGGCTCATCCGGGCTGGGCGGTCACCGGCATGATGCCCGGCGGCGACCGGGGGGTGCCGCAGTTACTCGGCGGCGCGACCCGCGTGATGCAGTCGGCGGGCGACGGCGCCCAGCCGGTGGTGTTCTGTGCAGCGAGCCGGCAGGCCGCCGCCGGTGGGTACTACGGCCCGATCGGCATGTTCGGCGTGGCCGGCCCGGTGGGCCGGGCGCCCCTGCCCCGACAGGCTCGCTCGGCGGCAGCCCTGACCGCGCTGTGGCAGGCAACGGAAAAGGTCACCGGGGTGGAGTTCCCCCGATGACCTTTCTCGGGTTGCCCGCTCAGGGCGGGCTCGGGTCAGGCTGCTGCAGCCTCGTCGGCACTCGCCTGAGCCCGGGCGTCCGTGGCCTTGGCCGGCGCCAGTGACATGAACGCCCAGCCCAGCAGGGCGAGCATGATACCCAGGCCCATCACCAGCAGCGCGACGCCGTAGGCGACCACCGAGGTGAACAGCGACGCCCTCAAGAACGAGGCGTTCATGAGCGTGGTGCGGGTGGCGGTCAGCTTCTCGACCGTGGCATTGTCACCGGCGTTGCGGGCCTCGGTGATCATGGCGCCCAGTTCGGCGTAGGTCTTGCCCTGGCTCGCGGTGAGCGCGTGGTGATTGATGATCTGGGCCTGGGCGTAGGCGCTGATCGGGTCCTGCACCTTGGCACCGGGAACCAGCGGAGAATCGGCGGGCACGGTGATGTTCTCGGCCGCCAGCTGGCTGGTGACGGTGGCCCAGGTGACGACGCCGCCCAGGAAGGCGACGATTCCAAAGATGATGCTGATGATTCCGACCAGTTTCGCTGCGCCGGCTGACTTGGACATGGGATGCACTCCTTGGGTCTTTGCTGCACGTATAGGTCAGGTTGTGGTGATCGATTCTGTCACCACACAAGATGATCCAACATCCCTGACCTGTCATTCATTGACAAGTGGTTGATGCATCATCTACGACAGATTGTAGTACACGGTGCCGATAAAAGCACCAGGACCCCCGCCCGAAAGCGGAGGTCCTGGTGACACTACTGCGGTGCGTTGCTCAGATCACTTGATGATCTTCGTCACGCGGCCGGCGCCCACGGTGCGGCCGCCTTCGCGAATGGCGAACTTGAGGCCGTCCTCCATGGCGATCGGCTTGTTCAGGTGCACGGTCATGTCGGTGTTGTCACCGGGCATCACCATGTCGGTGCCCTCGGGCAGCTGAACCACACCGGTCACGTCGGTGGTGCGGAAGTAGAACTGCGGGCTGTAGTTGCTGAAGAACGGCTTGTGACGGCCACCCTCCTCCTTGGTCAACACGTACACGTTGGCCTCGAAGTCGGTGTGCGGGGTGGTCGAACCCGGCTTGATCACAACCATGCCGCGCTCGACGTCGTCCTTCTTGGTGCCGCGCAGCAGCAGGCCGACGTTCTCGCCCGCGCGACCCTCGTCGAGGATCTTGCGGAACATCTCCACACCGGTGATGGTGGTCGACTGCTTCTTGTCGGCGATGCCGATGATGTCGACGGTCTCGCCGGTCTTGACGATGCCGCGCTCGATACGGCCGGTCACCACGGTGCCACGACCGGTGATGGTGAACACGTCCTCGATCGGCATCAGGAACGGCTTGTCGGTCTCGCGCTCGGGCTGCGGAATGTACTCGTCCACCGCGTTCATGAGCTCGAGGATCGACTCGCTCCACTTGGCGTCACCCTGCATGGCCGGGAAGGCGGCCACGCGCACGACGGGAGCGTTGTCGCCGTCGAACTCCTGGGCGTCCAGCAGCTCGCGGACCTCCATCTCGACGAGCTCGATGAGCTCTTCGTCGTCGACCATGTCGCACTTGTTCAGCGCGACGACGATCGCCGGCACGCCGACCTGACGAGCGAGCAGCACGTGCTCACGGGTCTGCGGCATCGGGCCGTCGGTGGCGGCCACGACCAGGATCGCACCGTCCATCTGAGCAGCGCCGGTGATCATGTTCTTCACGTAGTCGGCGTGCCCGGGGCAGTCGACGTGCGCGTAGTGACGAGCCTCGGTCTGGTACTCGACGTGCGCGATCGAAATCGTGATGCCGCGCTGGCGCTCTTCGGGCGCCTTGTCGATCTGATCGAATGCCGAAACGGCGTTCAACTCCGGGTACTTGTCGTGCAGCACCTTGGTGATCGCCGCGGTCAGAGTGGTCTTGCCGTGGTCGATGTGCCCGATGGTGCCGATGTTGCAGTGCGGCTTGGTCCGCTCGAACTTGGCCTTTGCCACTGAGGCTCCTTCATGATGTCGCCACGCGCGGTTCGCGCGGCGTCTGTGGTTGGGGTTGTATGATCCCTGGTCACGGTCGGCCCCACATGGGGCACGAACCTTACCAAGTCTTGTCTACGGTCGCGGTGGAGTCAAACTCAGGCTCCGCCGCGACCCTTCGCGATGATCTCTTCGGCGACGCTCTTCGGGGTCTCGCCGTACTGGCTGAACTCCATCGAGTACGACGCCTGGCCCGAGGTCTTCGAACGCAGGTCGCCGACGTAGCCGAACATCTCGCTCAGCGGCACCAGCGCGCGCACGACCTGGTTGCCGTGCACCTCCTCCATGCCCTGCACGTGGCCACGACGGCTGTTGATGTCGCCGATCACCGTGCCGAGGTAGTCCTCGGGAGTGGTCACCTCGACGGCCATCAGCGGCTCGAGCAGGGCCGGGTCGGCCTTGCGCGCAGCCTCTTTGAAGACCATCGAACCGGCGATCTTGAACGCCAGTTCCGAGGAGTCGACGTCGTGGTAGGCGCCGTCGACCAGGGTGACCTTGATGTCTTCGATCGGGTAACCGGCCAGCGGGCCGAAGGCCATCGCCTCCTGCACGCCCTTGTCGACCGCGGGAATGTATTCCTTGGGGATGCGGCCGCCGGTCACGGCGTTGTCGAAGGCGTAGCCCGAACCCGACTCCATCGGCTCCAGGTTGATGATCACCTTGGCGTACTGACCCGAGCCACCCGACTGCTTCTTGTGGGTGTACTCGATCTTCTCAACCGGACGACGCAGAGTCTCGCGGTAGGCCACCTGCGGCTTGCCGATGTTGGCCTCGACCCGGAACTCGCGCTTCATGCGGTCGATCAGGATCTCGAGGTGCAGCTCGCCCATGCCGGCGATGATGGTCTGGCCGGTCTCTTCGTCGGTGTGCACCCGGAAGGTCGGATCTTCCTCGGCCAGCCGCTGAATGGCGGTCGACAGCCGCTCCTGGTCGGACTTCGACTTGGGCTCGATGGCCTGCTCGATGACCGGGTTGGGGAAGTCCATGGACTCCAGCACCACCGGGTTCTGCGGATCGCACAGGGTGTCGCCGGTGGTGGTGTCCTTCAGGCCCATCACCGCGCAGATCATGCCCGCGCCGATCGACTCGATCTCTTCACGCTTGTTGGCGTGCATCTGGTAGATCTTGCCGATGCGCTCTTTGCGGCCCTTGGTGCTGTTCAGCACCTGGGTTCCGGCCTTGAGCACACCGGAGTAGACCCGAACGAAGGTCAGCTTGCCCAGGTGCGGGTCGGCGGCGATCTTGAACGCCAGCACGCTCAGCGGGTCGTCGTTGCTCGGGTGCCGTTCGATCACGGTCTCTTCGTCGCCGGGCTTGAAGCCGTCGATGGCGGGAATGTCGAGGGGGCTCGGCAGGTAGTCGACCACGGCGTCCAGCATCGGCTGCACGCCCTTGTTCTTGAACGAGGTGCCGCAGATCACCGCGGTGATCTTGTTGGCCAGCACGGCGCGGCGAACGGCGGCCTTGATGTCGGCCGCGGTGATCGCGTCTTCGTCTTCGAGGTACAGCTCGGCGAAGTCGTCGTCGTGGTCGGCGAGCACGTTGATGAGTTCTTCGCGCGCCTCGGCGGCGGCGTCGGCCATGTCGGCCGGAATCTCTTCGACCTCGTAGTCTTCACCGATCGCGGTCTCGCCGCGCCAGGTCAGGGCCCGCATGCCGACCAGGTCGACAACGCCCAGAAAGTTGGCCTCGGCGCCGATCGGCAGCTGCAGCACCGCGGTGGTGGCGTTCAGCCGCTCCTTGATCGTCTTGACGCAGTAGTCGAAGGACGCACCGGTGCGGTCGAGCTTGTTCACGTAGCAGATGCGCGGAACGCCGTACTTGGTGGCCTGCCGCCACACCGTCTGCGACTGCGGCTCGACGCCGGCCACGCCGTCGAACACCGCCACGGCGCCGTCGAGCACGCGCAGCGAACGCTCCACCTCGACGGTGAAGTCGACGTGCCCGGGGGTGTCGATGATGTTGATCTGGTGGTCTTTCCAGAAACAGGTGGTCGCGGCCGAGGTGATGGTGATGCCGCGCTCCTGCTCCTGCTCCATCCAGTCCATGGTGGCGGCGCCGTCGTGCACCTCACCGATCTTGTAGTTGATGCCGGTGTAGAACAGGATGCGCTCGGTGGTGGTGGTCTTGCCCGCGTCGATGTGGGCCATGATGCCGATGTTGCGCACCTTGGCCAGGTCGATGTTCACGTTGATAGCCACGGTAGGGGCTCCTCGAGTCTGTGTTGCAGTTGTGGGCGGGCAGGCGTGAAGCTCTCCCCGGGGATCGCCCGGGTGGAGAGCCTCAGATCACCAGCGGTAGTGGGCGAAGGCGCGGTTGGCCTCCGCCATCTTGTGCGTGTCTTCGCGGCGCTTCACCGAGGCACCCAGGCCGTTCGAGGCGTCCAGCAGCTCGTTCATCAGACGATCGGTCATGGTCTTCTCGCGACGAGCTCGCGAGAAGCTGACCAGCCAGCGCATGGCGAGCGTGGTGGCGCGGGCCGGCTTGACCTCGACCGGCACCTGGTAGGTGGCGCCGCCGACCCGGCGGCTCTTCACCTCGAGCGCCGGACGAATGTTGTCGAGCGCCTTCTTCAGCGTCTGCACGGGGTCGACGCCGGTCTTGGCCCGGGTGCCCTCCAGCGCGCCGTAGACGATGCTCTGAGCGGTGGTCTTCTTGCCGTCCAGCAGGATCTTGCTGACCAGCTGGGAAACCAGCGGCGAACCGTAGACCGGGTCGACGACGACCGGGCGCTTCGGGGCGGGCCCCTTGCGAGGCATTACTTCTCCTTCTTCGCGCCGTAGCGGCTGCGAGCCTGCTTGCGGTTCTTGACACCCTGGGTGTCGAGCGAGCCGCGAATGATCTTGTAACGCACGCCCGGCAGGTCTTTCACACGACCGCCGCGCACCAGCACCATGGAGTGTTCCTGCAGATTGTGACCGACACCGGGAATGTACGCGGTGACCTCGACACCCGAGCTGAGCCGCACGCGAGCGACCTTGCGCAGCGCCGAGTTCGGCTTCTTGGGGGTGGTGGTGTACACACGCGTGCACACGCCGCGGCGCTGCGGGGAACCCTTGAGCGCGGGCGTCTTGTTCTTGCTGACCTTGTCAGTGCGGCCCTTGCGGACCAGCTGCTGAATAGTGGGCACCGGCTGGTATCACTTTCCGTCGTGTTGAGAGGCACGTTCGTGCGAACGCTGTTTCGCTTCTTGGGTGTCGCTCCGACGCAGACGCAAACGTAGGGTCGGGCACACATGATGGTTCGGTCGCCCGAACACAACCACCAAGATTACCGTTTGGCGGCCTCGATCGCAAAAGCGCGACTTGACTCACGTAAAAGGTCCGGGAAGGGCAGCGCGTGCCTCACATGAGGATGTCCGCCTAGCTGTTGGGGTTCCCTGGCCCTGTGAGCAGGGAGTTGTCGATGGCGTCGCGCCGTGATGTGACCAAGAAGTTCGCCCGCGAATACGCGAAGGCGGACAGAGCTGAGAAGAGCCGTATCCTCGACGCGCTAGTGGCGTCGACGGGCTGGACCCGCGATCACGCCCGCCGAGCGATCCGGGCCGCGGCCACCCGCAAGGGCGCGGCCCGCGACCAGCAGCGGAAACCACGCCCACGCAAGTACTCCTACGATGCGCTGATCGTGTTGCAGGAGGTGTGGCGGCTGGCCGGTCAACCATCGGGCAAGTACCTGGCCGTGGTGATGGAGGACACCCTGTGTCGGCTGGTTCGAGACCGTGAGCTCGGCAAGGTCGCCGACCGGGTCAGCGACACGGTGATCGACGAACTAAGGTCGATGTCGGCAGCCACGATCGACCGTTACCTGAAACCGCACAAGGCTGCCGGCTACCCCGCCGCCGGCCTGTCCAGCACCCGACCCTCGCACATCCTGCGGTCCTCGATCCCGCTGCGCACCGCGACCGACGACCCGATCACCGTGCCCGGGTTTCTGGAGTTGGACACTGTCGCTCACTGCGGCCACACACTCCAAGGCGAGTTCCTTCGCACCTTGTCAGCAACCGATCCGGTGACCGGCTGGACCATGCTGCGCAGCATCCGCAACAACGCGTTCGTGCACGTCCACGCCGGCCTGGAATGGATCGCCAAACTGGCACCCCTCCCGATCGCCGGCATGGACTTCGACAACGGCTCCGAGTTCATGAACTGGTCCGTGATCGCCTGGTGCGACGACCACCACATCCCGATCACCCGCGGCCGGCCCTACCACCACAACGACAACGCCCACATCGAGCAACGCAACGGCGACTGGGTCCGCCGCCACGCCTTCCGCTACCGCTACGAAACCGACACCGAACTCGCCCTGCTCAACCAACTCTGGGACCTGGTCATGGCCCGCAAGAACCACCTGCTGCCCTGCGTCAAAGCCGTCGACTGGACCCAGACCCGCAGCGGCCGCAAGAAGCGTGTCTACGACAAACCCAAAACCCCCTACCAGCGGCTCCTCGACACCGGCCCGCCCGACCCCGCGACCCGTGCCCGGCTCGCAGCCGAACACGACAAGCTCAACCCAGCACGCATCACCCGAGGCATCAACCACATCCAGCAACAACTCATCGACCTAGCCAAAGCACGCACCCTCGGCACCCGCCCCGCCGCCTAACCATCCGGACATTTCATATGAGGCACGCGCCAATCACCCGCGGACATCTTGACGTGAGGCAAGACGAAGCGCCGGGTTCGGTCGGCCGGCCGGTGAACGTGGGGACGGTTCCGAGTTGCGTTCTGTGAGTTGCGTTCACACCGTCCCCGTGGTCACCGTCCCCACCGGCGCATAGCCTGGGCCGGTGAGCCGTGCGCCGCTGTCGACGCTTCTGTCGTGGGCGCTGGTCGCCTTCACCATCGAGGCCGACAACGAGTTCGAGTCCGCGGTTCCACACGTGACGTCTCAGGATCGGCGGGACGGCAGGCCTGGACGCGGGCCCTGGCTCGTGGGTACTCGAAGCCGCCGTTGACGCGATCGGCGCCGCCCTGCCCGACAACGCGGCAGGCGGCGGCCGGCTGAGCCTCGAGGCTGGGTCGGCGACCGAGCCGCCCGGACGGCCCCGCGACCTGGCCGCGCTGCTGGCCAAGGCGCTCGTCCACCGCACCCTTGCCTACGAGGCGACGAACCCGCTGGCGCTGTCGTACGCGGCCTACCCGGTGCGGCCCTGGGTGCCGGGCCGGTCCCCGTCCGCGACCTACCGAGGCTCACCGGGGTCGGCAAGGAGACGCTGGCCGTGATGACCACGTGGCTCACCATGCAGGGCTTGGCGCAGGTCACCGGCGCGGGCACGGGGAAGACCGTCGTCCTGACCACCGAGGGCCGGGCGGCCTACGAGCAGTAGGTGCGCGCACCGGAGGTCGAGGATGACGCACTTCGACGGGCACTGGAACCGATCACCGACGCGCTCGACCTGACCGCTCCCCCCGACTGCTGGCGGGCCAGGCTGCCCCGCCCGGACACGCTTCCGCACCACCCGGTCATCTCGCACCGCGGCGGCTACCCCGACGGCAGCTGAGGGCGCCCCGTCTCACCTTCACCCGGAATGCGCGGCCGGACCCATCTGGTACAGGGCGTCCAGGTCGAGCGACGGGTCGTCGAGGGCGTTGATCATCTTGACCCGCTCGGCGTGCCGTCCACCGGCTGGCTCGGCACCCAGGAACGCCTCGACGATCATGCGGGCCTCCCCCGGGCCCACCACCCGGGCCCCCACCGACACGATGTTGGACGCGTTGTGCTCACGCGACAACCTGGCGGTGTACGGCTCGGAGCACACCACCGCGCGTGCCCCCGGCACCTTGTTGGCCGCCATCGAGATGCCGACCCCGGTGCCGCAGGCCAGCAGGCCCAGGTCGTACTCCCCCGAGGCCACCTTGTGCCCCACCACGGCCCCGGCGTAGGGGTAGTCGACGCTCTCGCCCTCGGCCGGCCCCAGGTCGTCCACCTCGTGGCCCATGGCGCGGGCCTGCTCGATCATCTCCTGGCGAATGGCCACCGCGGCGTGGTCGCTGTGCGCAACGATCTTCATGCCCCCACCCTAGGCCGAGCGATGGATCCGGTCACCCGTCCAGGTCGTCAACGTGCTGGTCGAGAGACCTCTCCACTCCGCATTTCACGCTCATTGCTCGCGGTTGTCGGCACCAACTCAGCCGGGCGAGCAGCTCGTCAGAAGCTAAGCTTGCGCGCATAGAACTCCCGCCACCGCCCGTCGGCGTCCGCGATCCGCCAAGCCCGCAACGGCTCACGGGGAACGTCACCGAGCAGTGCATCAAGGACGGCGACGCTCTCGTCCAGCACGGCTTGCTCGAACGTCTTGGACTCGAAGTCGTCGTCCTCACCCTCCGGCCACGCGCAAAAGTTGCCGTCGACCCTGATCACCGGCCGCTCATCCTCACCGCCGACCAACAGCTCCACACTGGCCGCGCCAGGCGTAGGTGCGAAGACGACCTGGAGCACATGTGCCGGCAACTCCTCGGTCGGCTTCAGCCAGTGGCGAGCGGTGGCCGGTTGCTCTCGGTGGCCCGACAATGCCTGCAGCAATCGGTCCGTCCAAGCCCCCACCCGTTCCACGTGCTCGGGATGAGGGATGGCAGCGGCGTGGCCGGGCAGCTCTTCGGGCAGTTTCTCTTCCAATGAGGCCCCGCCCGGGGCCACCGCGCGAGCCGATGGAAGTCGACGTGACATCAGAGCCCCACCGCGTGCTGGTACGCAGTGTCAGGGCCAAGTCGTGGCGGTCGATCACGTCTTTCCACCGCCCGGCACCTTCATCGGGCAGCCAGAATCCCCTGCTGGTGAAGAAGGCGATGCTGTACCAGCGGGCCACCAGCACGCCGAGGCCGACCAGCACGGCTAGCACCGTGATCAGTCCGCGTAGCCAGTCCCACCAACCCCATGCGTGCGCCGCCCAGCAGCGCGCCCGCGGCGACCACCCAGAGTGGCGCTGCGACGAGCCAGCCACGACTCACCAGCGCCCGGGTCACGGACAGCACTATAGGCGGCGACTCATGATTCGGCGATCTCCAGATCGCTCACCGCTTTCACCCTCGCCGCACGATGTCGCCCTGCAACACGAGAGCGTGCGGCCAGGCCGAAAGTAGGCAGCGATCTCGAGATCGCCCACGTCCTGGGCCGGCGCACCTCGGGAACCGTCGCGGGCGTCTCAAGGTGGCGGACGCGCTGGAGGCACAGCGCCGAGCGGAGGATTGACCGTACCCAGGTGCCCGCCGGCCCACCGACAAAGCCGAAACGGGCGGCTCCCGAAGGAGCCGCCCGCCTCGTCAATCAGTTCAGCGCAGGTCGCCGATGTCGAACTCGTCCAACGACACCGCCATGCCCGAACCGGCCATGTCGTAGTCGTACGGGTCGTAGCTGAACTCGTACGCGGCGGCGCGGGCCTCCGCGGTGGGCTCGACCCGAATGTTGCGGTACCGCTCCAGGCCGGTGCCGGCCGGGATCAGCTTGCCCAGGATCACGTTCTCCTTCAGGCCCACCAGGCTGTCGGACTTGGCGTGGATCGCCGCGTCGGTGAGCACCTTGGTGGTCTCTTGGAACGAGGCCGCAGACAACCACGACTCGGTCGCCAGCGACGCCTTCGTGATGCCCATCAGCACCGGACGGCCCTGGGCCGGCATGCGACCCTCGGTGACCATCTGGCGGTTCTGGGTCTCGAAGGTGTTCCGGTCGACCAGCTCACCGGGCAGCATCGAGGTGTCACCCGACTCGATCACCGTGATTCGGCGCAGCATCTGCCGAATGATGATCTCGATGTGCTTGTCGTGAATCGGCGCCCCCTGGGTGGCGTACACGGCCTGCACCTCTTCGACCAGGTGCTCCTGCACCTTGCGCAGGCCGCTCACCCGCAGCACGTCCTGAGGATCAGGGGTACCGGCGTAGAGCTGCGCACCGGCGGCGATGTGATCGCCGTCGACGATCGAGTGCCGAACCCCGGTGTTGTCCTCCCAGTCGAGGCGCACGCGCCGCGGCAGCAGGTACTCCACGTCCTCTTCGCCGTCGTCGCGCACGATGACCAGCTTGCGGTTGCGCTCGCCGTCCTCGATGCGAATGCGGCCGGCGGCCTCGGCGATCGGGGCCTTGCCCTTGGGCTGACGGGCCTCGAACAACTCCACCACACGGGGCAGACCCTGCGTGATGTCGTCACCGGCCACACCACCGGTGTGGAAGGTACGCATGGTGAGCTGCGTGCCGGGCTCGCCGATCGACTGCGCCGCGACGATACCGACCGCCTCGCCGACATCGACCAACTTGCCGGTGGCCAACGCACGGCCGTAGCACATCGCGCAGGTACCGGACGCCGCCTCACAGGTCAGCACCGAACGCACCTTCACCTCGGTGATGCCGTTCTTGAGCAGCTTGCGAATGTTGACGTCGCCCAGGTCGACCCCGGCCTTCACCAGCACCTTGCCGTCGGCGTTGGTCACGTCGGTGGCCAGCGTGCGGGCGTAGACGGCCGTCTCGACGTTGCCGGCCGCAACCAGCTTGCCTCCCCGACCCTCTTCGGCGATCACCTTGGTGAGGCCGCGCTCGGTGCCGCAGTCCTCCTCGCGGATGATGACGTCCTGGCTCACGTCCACCAGGCGCCGGGTCAGGTAACCCGAGTCGGCGGTGCGCAGCGCCGTATCGGCCTGGCCCTTACGGCCACCGTGGGTGGAGATGAAGTACTCCAGCACGCTCAAGCCCTCACGGAAGTTCGACTTGATCGGCCGGGCGATGATCTCGCCCTTCGGGTTGGCCACCAGACCTCGCATGGCGGCGATCTGGCGCATCTGGGTCATGTTCCCTCGCGCGCCGGAGTGCACCATCATGAAGATCGGGTTGTCACGGGTGAAGTTGGCCTCCATCGCCGCGGTCAACTCCGCGGTGGCGTCGGTCCACAGCTGCACCAGCTCCTGGTGGCGCTCCTCGTCGGTGACCTTGCCGCGCTCGTACTGCTTGGTGATCTTGGCGGCCTTGGCCTCGTAGCCGGCCAGGATCTCGGGCTTGGTCGGCGGGGTCTGGACGTCGGAGATCGACACCGTCACACCCGAGCGGGTGGCCCAGCGGAAGCCCAGGTCCTTGAGCCGGTCAAGGGTGGCCGCGACCTCGATCTTGGGGTAGCGCTCGGCCAGGTCGTTGACGATCTGGCCCAGCTTCTTCTTGCCCACTTCGACGTTGACGAACGCGTAGTCGGTCGGCAGCGCCTCGTTGAACAGGGCGCGGCCCAGCGTGGTCTTCAACATGATCGACCCGTCGGCGCGCAGTTCCTGCCCCTCGGGCGGCACGATGTCGCGCAGCCTCAGAGTGATCGGCGCACCGATCGCCAGGTCGCCACGGTCGAACGCCATGATCGCCTCGGACACCGAGCCGAACACCCGTCCGGACCCCGGCTTGCCCTGCTGCTCGAGGGTGAGGAAGTAGTGCCCAATCACCATGTCCTGGGTCGGCATGGTCACCGGACGACCGTCCGCCGGCTTCAAGATGTTGTTCGTCGACAGCATCAGGATGCGAGCCTCGGCCTGCGCCTCAGCCGAAAGCGGCAGGTGCACGGCCATCTGGTCGCCGTCGAAGTCGGCGTTGAAGGCGGTGCAGACCAGCGGGTGGATCTGAATCGCCTTGCCCTCGATCAGTTGCGGCTCGAACGCCTGAATACCCAGACGGTGCAGGGTGGGTGCACGGTTGAGCAGCACCGGGTGCTCGGAGATGACCTCTTCGAGCACGTCCCACACCACCGGACGCTGGCGGTCAACCATGCGCTTGGCGCTCTTGATGTTCTGCGCCAGGCTCAGGTCGTCGAGCCGCTTCATCACGAACGGCTTGAACAGCTCCAGCGCCATCGCCTTGGGCAGGCCGCACTGGTGCAGCTTGAGCTGCGGGCCGACCACGATGACCGAACGGCCCGAGTAGTCGACGCGCTTGCCCAGCAGGTTCTGGCGGAACCGGCCCTGCTTGCCCTTCAGCATGTCCGAGATCGACTTGAGCGGACGGTTGCCCGGCCCGGTGACCGGACGGCCGCGGCGGCCGTTGTCGAAGAGGCTGTCGACAGCCTCCTGCAGCATGCGCTTCTCGTTGTTCACGATGATCTCGGGCGCGCCGAGGTCGAGCAGTCGCTTGAGCCGGTTGTTGCGGTTGATCACCCGGCGGTACAAGTCGTTGAGGTCCGAGGTTGCGAAGCGGCCACCGTCCAACTGCACCATCGGCCGCAGATCCGGCGGAATCACCGGCACGGCGTCGAGCACCATGCCCGAGGGGCTGTTGGTGGTGTTCAGGAACGCCGAGACGACCTTGAGCCGCTTCAGCGCGCGGGTCTTGCGCTGGCCCTTACCGGTGGCGATGATCTCGCGCAGCAACTCGGACTCGGCCTGCAGGTCGAAGGTGGCCAGGCGGTTCTTGATCGCCTCGGCACCCATGTAGCCCTCGAAGTACTTGCCGAAGCGCGTCTTCATCTCACGGTAGAGAATCTCGTCGCCCTCGAGGTCTTGCACCTTGAGGTTCTTGAACCGCTGCCACACCGCGTCGAGACGGTCGATCTCACGCTGCGCCCGGTCGCGGACGGCCTTGAGCTCGCGCTCGGCGCCGTCGCGCACCTTCTTCTTGATGTCGGCCTTGGCGCCCTCGCTCTCGAGCTGAGCCAGGTCCTCCTCGAGCTTGGCCATGCGCGCGTTCACGTCGTTGTCGCGACGCGACTCGAGCTGCTTGCGCTCGACCTCGACCTTGGCCTCCAACGAGGGCAGATCGCGATGGCGTGCGTCGGTGTCGACCATGGTGATCATGTACGCGGCGAAGTAGATGACCTTCTCGAGGTCCTTCGGCGCGATGTCGAGCAGGTAGCCGAGCCGGCTCGGCACACCCTTGAAGTACCAGATGTGGGTGACCGGGGCGGCGAGCTCGATGTGGCCCATGCGCTCGCGGCGCACGTTGCTGCGGGTGACCTCGACGCCACAGCGCTCGCAGATGATGCCCTTGAAGCGCACCCGCTTGTACTTGCCGCAGTAGCACTCCCAGTCGCGGGTGGGGCCGAAGATCTTCTCGCAGAACAGGCCGTCACGCTCGGGCTTGAGCGTGCGGTAGTTGATCGTCTCGGGCTTCTTGACCTCGCCGTGGCTCCATTCGCGGATCTGGTCCGCGGTGGCAAGCCCGATGCGCAGCTCGTCGTAGAAGTTCACGTCCAACACGTGGTTTCTCTCTTTTCTTCGAACTCGTGTTTCGAAAGTAGGTCTGAGTTGATTGCGACTGAGCGGTTGACTCAGACCTCATCCAGGGCGGCGAACGAATCGGCGCCCGGACGACGGGACAGGTCGATGCCGAACTCCTCGGCGCTACGGAAGTCGTCTTCGGAATCGCGAAGCTCGACCACCGTGCCGTCGGACGACAGCACCTCGACGTTCAGGCAGAGCGACTTCATCTCTTTGACCAGAACCTTGAACGACTCGGGAATGCCCGGCTCGGGAATGTTCTCGCCCTTGACGATCGCCTCGTAGACCTTGACCCGGCCGGGGACGTCGTCGGACTTGATGGTGAGCAGCTCCTGCAGCGCCCAGGCGGCACCGTAGGCCTCCAGTGCCCACACCTCCATCTCACCGAAGCGCTGGCCGCCGAACTGCGCCTTACCGCCCAACGGCTGCTGGGTGATCATCGAGTACGGACCGGTCGAGCGGGCGTGGATCTTGTCGTCCACCAGGTGGTGCAGCTTCAGCATGTAGATGTAGCCGACACCGACCCGATCGGGGTACGGCTCGCCGGAGCGTCCGTCGAAGAGCTGCGCCTTGCCGCCGGCGTCCACCAGCTTCATGCCGTCGCGCTGCGGCAGCCCGTGCTCGAGCAGACCCGCGATCTCGTGCTCGTTGGCACCGTCGAACACCGGGGTGGCCAGGCGGGCATCGCCCTCGACCCGGCCCAGGCCGACGTCCTTGAGCCGGTTGGCCCAGGGCTCGTCGACACCGTCGATGTCCCAGCCGGTCTTCGCCACCCACCCGAGGTGGGTTTCGAGCACCTGCCCGACGTTCATGCGCGAGGGCACGCCCAGCGGGTTCAGCACGATGTCGACCGGCGTGCCGTCCTCCATGAACGGCATGTCTTCGACGGGCAGGATCTTGCTGATGACGCCCTTGTTGCCGTGCCGTCCGGCCAGCTTGTCGCCATCGCTGATCTTGCGCTTCTGCGCCACGTAGACGCGCACCAGCTGGTTCACGCCGGGGGGCAGTTCGTCGCCCTCTTCGCGGTCGAACACCCGCACACCGATCACGGTGCCGGTTTCGCCGTGCGGCACCTTCATGGACGTGTCGCGCACCTCGCGCGCCTTCTCGCCGAAGATCGCGCGCAGCAGCCGCTCCTCGGGCGTGAGCTCGGTCTCGCCCTTGGGCGTGACCTTGCCGACCAGGATGTCGCCGGTGCCGACCTCGGCGCCGATGCGGATGATGCCGCGGTCGTCGAGGTTGGCGAGCATGTCCTCGCCGATGTTCGGAATGTCGCGGGTGATCTCTTCGGCGCCGAGCTTGGTGTCGCGGGCGTCGATCTCGTGCTCCTCGATGTGGATCGAGGTGAGCACGTCGTCCTGCACGAGGCGCTGGCTCAGGATGATCGCGTCCTCGTAGTTGTGACCCTCCCACGGCATGAACGCCACCAGCAGGTTGCGTCCGAGCGCCATTTCGCCGGCGTCGGTGCAGGCACCGTCGGCCAGCGGCGAGCCCACCTCGACCCGGTCACCCTCGGCGACCAGCGGACGCTGGTTGATGCAGGTGGCCTGGTTGCTACGGGTGAACTTGTCGAGCCGGTAGCTGCGGTAGGTGCCGTCGTCGTTGGCGATGTCGATGATGTCGGCGCTCACCGAGGTGACCACGCCGGCCTTCTCGGCCACCGTGACGTCACCGGCGTCGACCGCACCGCGGTACTCCATGCCGGTGCCCACGAACGGGGCCTCGTTGCGGATCAGCGGAACCGCCTGACGCTGCATGTTGGCACCCATCAGGGCCCGCGACGCGTCGTCGTGCTCGAGGAACGGAATCAGCGCGGTCGCCACCGACACCATCTGGCGCGGCGAGACGTCCATGTACTGCACGTCGAGCGGCGCCACCTCGTCGGCGTCGCCGTGCTTCTTTCGCACCAGCACGCGGGCCTCGGTGAAGTGACCGGTCTCGTCGAGCTGGGCGTTGGCCTGCGCGATGACGTAGCGGTCTTCTTCGTCGGCGGTCAGGTAGTCGATCTGGTCGGTCACCCGGCCGTCGTTGACCTTGCGGTACGGCGTCTCGATGAAGCCGAACGCGTTCACCCGCGCGAAGCTGGCCAGCGAGCCGATCAGGCCGATGTTCGGACCCTCAGGGGTTTCGATCGGGCACATGCGGCCGTAGTGGCTGTGGTGCACGTCGCGCACCTCCATGCCGGCGCGATCACGCGACAGACCGCCCGGGCCCAGCGCCGACAGCCGGCGCTTGTGGGTCAGGCCTGACACCGGGTTGGTCTGGTCCATGAACTGGCTCAACTGCGAGGTGCCGAAGAACTCCTTCAGCGCCGCCGACACCGGACGGATGTTGATCAGCGTCTGCGGCGTGATCGCCTCGATGTCTTGCGTGGTCATGCGGTCGCGAACGGTGCGCTCGAGCCGGCCCAGACCGATGCGGAGCTGGTTCTGGATCAGCTCACCCACGGTGCGCAGCCGACGGTTGCCGAAGTGGTCGATGTCGTCGGTCTCGGCGATGATGCCGCCGACTTCCTCGCGCCCTTCGTGCAGCGCAACGACGTAGCGGATGGCCGCGACGATGTCGTCGACGGTGAGCACCTGCTTGTCGAACGGCTCGGTCAGCCCGAGCTTCTTGTTGATCTTGTAGCGACCCACCTTGGCCAGGTCGTAGCGCTTGGGGTTGAAGTAGTAGTTCTCCAACATCGCCTGCGCGGCCTCACGGGTCGGCGGCTCGCCCGGACGCAGCTTGCGGTAGATGTCGAGCAGCGCCTCGTCGGTGTTGGCGGTGTGGTCCTTCTCGAGGGTCAGCCGAATCGACTCGTACTCGCCGAACTCTTCGAGAATCTGCTCGTTGGTCCAGCCCAGGGCCTTGAGCAGCACGGTGACGTTCTGCTTGCGCTTGCGGTCGAGGCGGACTCCGACCATGTCGCGCTTGTCGACCTCGAACTCGAGCCACGCACCGCGCGACGGAATGATGCGGCAGGTGAAGATGTCTTTGTCGGACGTCTTGTCGGGGGTCTGCTCGAAGTAGACGCCCGGCGAACGCACGAGCTGCGACACCACGACGCGCTCGGTGCCGTTGATGATGAAGGTGCCCTTGTCGGTCATCAGGGGGAAGTCGCCCATGAACACCGTCTGGCTCTTGATCTCACCGGTGTCGTTGTTCATGAACTCGGCGGTGACGAACAGCGGCGCGGCGTAGGTGACGTCGCGGTCTTTGCACTCCTCCACGGAGTGCTTCGGGTCCTCGAACCGGTTGTCGCGGAACGACAGCGACATGGTCTGGGACAGATCCTCGATCGGAGAGATCTCTTCGAAGATCTCTTCCAGGCCGGACTTGGTGTTGACGTCGGTGCGACCTTCGGCAAGGGCTGCGGAAACCCGGGCCCGCCAGGCTTCGTTGCCGATCAGCCAGTCGAACGACTCGATCTGCAGATCGAGCAGGTTCGGAACCTCGAGGGGTTCGGCGATCTTGGCGAACGAGATCCGGCCAGAGGCGGAAACGACGTTGGTGTTCTTCGACGCAGAGCGCGAGACGGCCAAGGTGATGGTCCTTCCAAAACCCGGTGTGAGACCGGTTCTTTGCACGCAGAACGGCCCGCGTCAAATCACGGGTCGTTGGTGAGCGATGGGCAAACAGCTACATTAGTACGTTCTGCAGATGTTGGCAAACCGAGGTCCGACACCTGCTGGGCGACAGCGATGGTGAGGAGAGGCTCAAACCCCTCACAGGCTCAACGCTCAGCTGGGGCACGGGTATTCCCCGTCACGTCGTCGGGCGTCGCCCGCGCAGGGTCGTCGTCACACGCACTGGCCAGAAAATGGAGGAGCCGCCGTGGGGGAACGGCGGCTCAAACTCCTGGGGCGGGGGACCCCTTTTACACCGAATCGGTGTTCGCCTCGGGCAACGGGAGGAAACTCACAAGGCGAACACCGATCAGCAGTGCCCATCAACGACGCTATCGGGGGGTTGTGCCGTTGACAACAGTTATTCGACCATCACTTGACAGTCTTGTCAACTAGCGTCTGCGACAGTGTCCATATTATGGGCACGCAGGGTTTCGAGGTCGACCGCACGCTGCCAGCACAGGCTGGCCTGGCGGAACTGCTCTTGAATTCCGTACAGGCCGGCGGCACGAATGAATGCCGCCCTGGCAAGGTCTTTCTCACCCAGATCGAGCTCGATGTCGGCCAACAACTCTTCGGCGCGACCGTTGGTCGCCACCGCCGACCGCAGGGCCGGATCAGCGATCAACGTCTTGACCAACTTGCGCGCTTCAAGCGGACGGCCCTCGAGCAACTCGAGTTTCGCCTCGGCATGTCGCAACTCGAAGATGTCGAACGGGTTGCCGATCAGCATCAGGCCGCCGTTTGCTGCGTCGAGCAACTCTTTGACGCCCTCGGTGATGCCGGCGCTCAGCCGGCAGCCGACCGCAGACATGTTCAACCGCAGCCACAGGCGCAGATCGCGTCGAGGGCTCAGCAACTGCAGGGCCGAGTCGTGCATCTCGAGGCCCTTGCTGACGTTGCCCGATTTGAACGATGCGGTGCCCAATGTCCAGTAGATGACGCCGCGGGCGTGCGACGACTCGACGTGCAGGCTGACGTCTTCGAGGCGGCGACACAGACGATCAGACTCCGCGGTCGGACGCCCGCTTTCCAAAACTGCGCTGACAAGGCACATCAGTGCGTCGGCCAGCACGATGGGTGGTGCGTCGCGGGCCAGTTCGACGGCCTGGCCGGCGTGCACCAACGCCATCGGAAGTTCGTCGCCGGCCCGGTGAGCGGTGGCCGACAGGCACAACGCGCGCGCACGAAGAGTAGGCGACGCGACGGCCACTTGGTGGGTGGCCAACTGCTCGGCGAAGTGGATCGCATCGGTGAAGTCGCCCTCGGCCAGCGCCGCCTGCGCCCGCAGGTACAGCGCCTGCCAGTGCCGCTCGGCATGCCCCGCCTGCAGGGCGGACGCCGCGGCGCGCAGCGCCAGTTCACCGGCAGTACCCCAGTCGCGGTCGTGCCAGGCCCGATCGGCGACCAGCAACATCTCCAGCGCCTGAATGTCTTCGACGCTTTCGAGCGCGGTCGGCGGAGCGGCAACCATGCCCAACTCTTCGACCTCGACGCCCAGTCGCCCGGCCAGAAACTCGATCACCTCGGCCGATGCGGCCCGACGGCCGCTCTCCAGATGGGAGATGTAGCTGCCGGAGTACCGGTCGCCACCCAGCTCGCTCTGTGACAGACCGAGACGCTTACGTGTCTCGCGCAGCCGCGCTCCAAACTCGCTGTGGGCTAGCGACGCCGACAAAACGCACCTCCTCCGGGGGTCTGTCACTTAGGCTGTCACTACTTGACATATCCGTCAAGTCTCGACCATCATTGTCAGCACAATGCACAACCATTTCTTCCGGGGGAGAAACAATGAAGGGAATCCGTAAGGCCATCGTGGCCGCCGCAACTCTGTTGGCCGTCGCCATCGTTCCGATCAGCGCAGCCACTCAGGGCGATCATGCCGGCGGTGAGGGCTGGTGGCCGCAATCGGTCAAGTTGACCAAGTCGGTGAAGTAGACCTCTCAATCCAGCCAATCCCACCCCCGCAGGCAGATCGGCGGCGGAACCACGAGGTTCCGCCGCCGATTAGCATTTGGGCCCGCGGAGGCAGAGGCAGACAGCGGCGGATCCCTCGGATCGTCCCGGGGGGTCCGCCGCTGTCGTGGTGCGTCGGTGACCTCAGGTCACTTGACGGGATTTGTCAGCTCACTTGACGCTGACCGCGGCGCCGGCGGCCTCGAGGGCCTCCTTGGCCTTGGCAGCGGCTTCGCGGGTGACCTTCTCCAGAACGGGCTTCGGAGCCGCCTCGACCAGGTCCTTGGCCTCCTTGAGGCCCAGGCTGGTGAGCGCGCGCACCTCTTTGATGACCTGGATCTTCTTGTCGCCGGCCGACTCGAGGATCACGTCGACCTCGTTGCTGACCTCTTCTTCTTCGGCAGCGTCGCCGGCACCACCGGCAGCGGCCGGGGCAGCGGCGGCCGCGACCGGAGCGGCCGCGGTGACACCGAAGGTGTCTTCGAACTGCTTCACGAACTCAGAGAGCTCGATCAGCGTCATCTCCTTGAACGCCTCCAGGAGGTCGTCCGAGCTGAGCTTCGCCATGGTTGTTCCTTTCGTTCTTACTTCGATGCAGCGTCAGCCGCGTCTTCGGTGGCCTCCGCAGCGGGTGCTGCATCGGTTGCCGGGGTGGCCCCGGCCTGCTTCTGGTCTTGAAGGGCAGCCAGCACGCGAGCGGCCTGGCTGAGCGGCGCGGCGAAGAGTCCGGCGGCCTTCGCGAGGTTGCCGTTCATGGCGCCCGCGAGCTTGGCGAGCAGAACCTCGCGAGACTCGAGGTCGGCCAGCTTCTTCACCGAATCGGCGTCGAGGACACGACCGTCCATGACACCGCCCTTGATGACCAGATGCGGGTTCGCCTTCGCGAAGTCACGCAGTCCCTTGGCGACGTTTGCGACGTCGCCGGAGATGAAGGCGATCGCGGTGGGGCCGGCGAGCTGCTGCTCGAGGCCCTCGATGCCCGCTTCACGGGCAGCGATCTCAGTCAACGTGTTCTTCGCGACGGCGTAGGTGGCGTTCTCACCCAAAGACCTGCGCAGTTCCTGCAGATTCTTCACGGTGAGACCGCGGTACTCGGTCAGTACAGCGGCAGCCGAGTTGGTGAAGCTGTCCTTCAGCTCCGCCACGGCTGCGGCCTTGTCAGCCCTCGCCATGAGTCTCCTTCCCACTTCCGTCGATGCCGTAGACGTGGAAAAACCCCGGCGCGCAGGGCAATCCGGGGCAAACTCGTGACGAGCTGTTCAGATTTACCTGCGCGGGCGATCGTTGATCCTTAGGACACCCTTCGGCGCCACCAGCGGTCTTCGGCTCCCCCATTCTAGGCCACGGTGAAGAGGCCATCAAATCGAGGCCGTCGGTGAACCGAAGGAACCGTCCCCTGAACCGAAAGAACCGCCCCCTGCAGTTCAGGGGACGGTTCCTTTGGTTCAGACCTCGGTGCCGATCAGACCTCGGCGGGCTTCAGGCGGGTCGGGTCGACGTTCACGCCCGGACCCATGGTGGACGACACGGTGACCTTCTTCAGGTACCGGCCCTTCGAGGCGGACGGCTTGAGCCGCAGCACCTCGTCGAGAGCCGCGAAGTAGTTCTGGCTGAGCTGCTCGGGGCTGAACGACGCCTTGCCGACCACGAAGCACAGGTTGGCGTGCCGGTCGACGCGAAACTCGATCTTGCCGCCCTTGATGTCGCTGACCGCCTTGGCCACGTCCATGGTGACGGTGCCGGTCTTCGGGTTCGGCATCAGGCCGCGCGGGCCGAGCACCCGGCCCAGCCGGCCGACCTTGCCCATCATGTCGGGGGTGGCCACGACTGCGTCGAAGTCGAGGTAGCCGCCGGTGATCTTCTCGATCAGCTCGTCGGCGCCCACCTCGTCGGCGCCGGCCGCGAGTGCGTCCGCGGCCTTCTCACCGGTGGCGAAGACGAGGACCCTTGCCGTCTTGCCGGTGCCGTTGGGAAGGTTCACGGTGCCACGGACCATCTGGTCCGCCTTACGTGGGTCGACGCCGAGCCGCATCGCGACCTCGACGGTCTCGTCGAACTTGGCGCTGGCGCCCTTCTTGACGAGGGCCAGCGCCTCTTCGGCGCTGTAGAGCTGGGTCGCGTCGATGTTCTCCGCGGCGGCCCGGTAGGCCTTGCTTCGCTTCATTCTGGTCTCCTTGTGAATACGGCCTCGTGTGGCCGATTGCCAGGTGCGGTGCGGACGGGCGTCCTCCCGCTCTTTGTTCTACTGCGGTGCTGGTCTCGACAAGCTCGACCGGCGGGTGATCAGCCCTCGACGGTGATGCCCATCGAGCGTGCGGTGCCCTCGACGATCTTGGCCGCGGCCTCGAGGTCGTTGGCGTTGAGGTCGGGCAGCTTGGTGGTGGCGATCTCACGCACCTGGGCGGCCGTGATCTTGCCGACCTTGTCGGTGTGCGGACGAGCCGAGCCGCTCTTGACTCCGGCGGCCTTCTTGATCAGCTCGGCGGCCGGCGGCGTCTTGGTGATGAACGTGAACGTGCGGTCTTCGTAGATGGTGATCTCGACCGGCACGATGGTGCCGCGCATGGCTTCGGTTTCTGCGTTGTACCGCTTGCAGAACTCCATGATGTTGACGCCGTGCGGGCCGAGCGCGGTGCCCACCGGCGGAGCCGGAGTGGCCGCACCCGCGTTGAGGGCGACCTTGACGATCGCCGCTACCTTCTTCTTGGGAGGCATGGTTGGTTGGGTCCTAACTGGTTGTGTTATTGCTAGCGAACTAGACCTTGGCGATCTGGTTGAACGTCAGGTCGACCGGGGTCTCACGACCCAGGATCTCTACCAGCGCCTTGAGCCGCTGGCTGTTCGCGTTGATCTCGGTGATGGTCGCGTGCACCCCGCTGAAGGGCCCGTTGACGACCATGACGGAATCGCCCACCTTGAAGTCGGCGACCTCGACCTTGCGGGTGCGTTTCTTGGGGCCGTTGCTGGCGGCTGCGGCCGCGGCCAGGGCCGCCGGGGCGAGCTGGTCTTCGACCTCTTGCAGCGACAGCGGCACCGGCGCGTTGGCGTGCGCCACGAAGCCGGTGACCGACGGCGTGTGCCGCACGGCCGACCACGACTCGTCGGTCAGGTCCATGCGCACCAGCACGTAGCCCGGCATCCGGGTGCGGGTGACGGTCTTGCGGGTGCCGTTGCGGGTCTCGACCACCTCTTCGGTGGGCACGACCGACTCGAAGATCAGCTCCTCCATGCCGAGGGTCTTCACCCGCGAGTCGAGGTTCTGCTTCACCCGGTTCTCCATGCCCGAGTAGGTGTGGATGACGTACCAGTCGCCCAGCTGGGTGCGCAGCTTCTCGCGCAGCTCGGCGAGCACCGCCTCGTCACCGGCGTCGTCGTCTTCGTCGGCCTCGTCGGCCGTCGGCTCGGGCTCGCTCAGGTCGATCGACAGGCCGTCGTCGGGCTCGTCGACCTCGGCCCCGAACCCCAGGTCGACCTCGAAGTCGTCACTGGCCGCGGGCGCGTCGGCCGGACCGAGGTCGATCTCGAACTCGGCGTCATCGTTTGTGGCATGCGTTTCAGACACAGTTACTTCTCTCGTATCGACTTGTCTCAGCCGAAGATCTTCAGCAGGCCCCACCCGAACAGCAGGTCGAGGGCGCTGACGTAGGCGATCACCAGCAGAACGAACACCAGCACCACCACGAAGTACTGCCGCAGCTGGGTGGCCGTCGGCCACACCACCTTGCGCAGTTCGTCGGCCGACTCGCGGACGAACGACACCGGCGTGGTGCGCTTGCGGGTGGCCCGGGCACCGCCTGCGCGCTGCTTGGGGGTCGCGTGATCTTTCTTGGTCGACGTCTCGTCGTTCGACGCCGACTTGCGGACCGGACGGCTGCTCGCCGCCGCCTTGGCTACCTCGCGCGCCGGATCTTGGGCAGCGGGAACGCCGTTGTCGCCGTCGGCATTGTCCTTCTCCTGCGCCACAAAAGATCCTTCACACTCGGTTGGTCCAGCAGGGCAAGAGGGACTTGAACCCCCAACCTGCGGTTTTGGAGACCGCTGCTCTGCCAATTGAGCTATTGCCCTTCGTGGTGAACCCCCTCAGGCCGGCGCCCGGTGCCTTGTGAGCTGTGGGCATGGCCGATCAGAGGTGAACTCACCAAGACAAGAAGTGTACCGGGCTTGCCGAAGCGAGTCGAACCGGCACGGCCCCAGCCTGCGGGGTCACGCGCCGCGCACCGCCGCGATGGCTCGGCACACGTAATCGACGTTGTTGTCGTTGAGCGCAGCCACGCAGATGCGGCCCTTGTCGGTGCCGTACACGCCGTGCTGCTCGCGCAGCGCCACCATCTGGTCTTTGGTCAGCCCCGAGTAGCTGAACATGCCCACCTGCGTGGCGATGAACCCCATGTCGGTGATGCCGGCGGCCTCGAGGCCGGCCACCAGACGATGCCGCATGGCCTTGATGCGGTCGCGCATGCCACCCAGTTCGTCGACCCACAGCGCCCGCAGTTCGGGGTCGGTCAACACGGTGGTGGCGAGCTGGGCGCCGTGCGTGGGCGGGTTGGAGTAGTTGGTGCGCACCACGATCTTGTCTTGGCTGAGTACCCGGGCCGCCTCGTCGGCGTCGGCGCAGACCAGCGAGAGGGCGCCGATGCGCTCGCCGTACAGGCTGAGGCTCTTGCTGAACGACGTCGCCACCAGCATCGCGATGCCGCTCTCGGCGAACTGCCGCACCACCGCCCCGTCCGCTTCGAGCGATTCCGAGAAGCCCTGGTAGGCCATGTCGAGAAACGGCACCAGGCCGCCGGCGCGCACCGTGTCGAGCACCGTGGCCCACTGGTCGGCGGTGAGGTCGTAGCCGGTGGGGTTGTGGCAGCAGGCGTGCAGTACCACGACGGTGCCGGCCGGGGCTGCGGCCAGGTCGGCGATCATGCCGTCGAAGTCGACGCCCTTGGCCTGCTCGTCGTAGTAGCGGTACGTGCCCACGCTGAAACCGGCCCTTGTGAACAGTGCCTCGTGGTTCTCCCACGACGGGTTCGAAATCAACACGGTGGCCTCGGGGGCGGTGCGGCGCAGAAAGTCGGCACCGATCTTGAGCGCCCCGGTGCCGCCCAACGCCTGCACGGTTATGGTGCGCCGCAGCACCGGCGAGTCGGCTCCGAAGACCAGTTCACGCACGGCCGCCACGTAGCCGGGCAGCCCATCGATGGGCAGGTACCCGCGCGGCTTGGGGTTCTCGGCCAGCCGCTGCTCGGCCAGCCGCACGCACTCGAGCAGCGGCAGCTTGCCGGTGGCGTCCTGATAGACCCCGACGCCGAGGTTGACCTTGGCCGGGTTGGGGTCGGCGTTGAAGGCCTCGGTGAGGCCGAGAATCGGGTCTCGGGGAGCAAGCGGAACTGCAGAGAAGATGGACGCCATGCGGCTCAGTCTAGGGAAACGCCCACCAGCATGGGCTCGGGTACCAGAGTCACCGCGAACCGATCGCGCACGCCGTCGCGCACCTGCCGGGCCAGCCGCAGCAGGTCGTCGGCCGAGGCTCCCCCACGGTTGGTGATGGCCAACGTGTGCTTGGTCGACAGGGTCGCCGGCGGGGTGCCGAAACCCTTGCCGAACCCGGCGGCCTCGATCAGCCAGGCAGCACTCGACTTCACCGTGCCGTCCGGCTGGGGGTAGCGGGGGGCGGCCTCGGGCAGGGTGGCGGCCTGGGCGGCGTCCAGCAGCGGGTTGGTGAAGAACGACCCGGCGCTCCAGGTGTCGTGGTCGGCGGCGTCGAGCACCATGCCCTTGCCGGCGCGCAGAGCCAGTACCGCCTCGCGCACCTCGGTCATCGGTGCCCGGCCCTTGGCCTGCACGCCGAGCCGGGTGGCGAGCTCGCCGAACCGAATCGGCATCGACTGGTCGCCCTGCTGAAACTGGTAGGTGACGCTGAGCACCACGTACCGGCCCGGTTCGCTCTTGAACCGCGACGTGCGATAGCCGAAGCCGCAGTCGCCGACGGCGAAGGTGGCATAAGCGTTGGTGTGGCGGTCCCAGGTGCGGACCGACCACAGGGTCTGCGCCACCTCTTGGCCGTAGGCCCCGACGTTTTGAATCGGGGTGGCACCCACGCTGCCGGGAATGCCCGACAGGGCTTCGATGCCGCGCCATTCGCGTTCGATCGCGGTGGCCACGAAGCCGTCCCAGGGTTCGCCGGCGGCAACGGTGACCACCGCTCCCCCGCACTGGGCCGCGCCTGGTTCGTCGATGGTGCAACTGCCGCCCGTTATCTCGATGCCTCGGGTGGCCACATGCACCACGGTGCCGTCGAAGCCGTCGTCGCCGACCAGCACGTTGGAGCCGCCGCCCAGCACCAGCACCGGCTCGCCGGCCGCGTCGGCGGTGCGGACGACCTCGACCAGTTCGTGCAGGGTGGTCGCCTCGACCCAACGTCGGGCGGGGCCGCCGACGCGCAGGGTGGTGTGGTCGGCCAGCAGTTCAGTCAAGGCGCACCTCGGCGGTGGCCGCACCGAGCACCTTGACGCCGTCGAACAGCGCCTCGATGCTCACCGTCGCCACACCGTCGTCGACCTTGGTGACCGTGCCGCCCAAGCTGACGGTGGCGCCCTCGTCGTCATCGGGCACGACGACCGGCCTGGTGAACCGCACGTAGTAGCTCAGCACGCGGGCGGGGTCGCCGCACCAGTCGGTGACCACCCGCAGCGCGGTGCCCATGGTGAGCATGCCGTGGGCGATCACGCCGGGCAGGCCCAGGTCGGCGGCCGCCCGGTCGCTCCAGTGAATCGGGTTGAAGTCGGTGGACGCCCCCGCGTAGCGCACCAGGGCGCCCCGCGTGAAGGCGGCGGTGATGCCGGGCAGCACGGTGCCCGGTTGCGAGGTGGCCAACTCGACCGTGCTCATGCGATCTCCTCGGGCCAGGTGTGCAACAGAGTGGACGTCGCGTCGCAGACCCGCTCGCCGTCGGCGTCGTCCAACCCCACCACGATGGTGATGAACGCGCTGGAGCCACGGGCACGGAACTTCTCGATGGTGAGGGTGGCGGTCACCTGGTCGCCCACCCGCAGCGGACGGCGCCAGGTGAACCGCTGGTCGGTGTGCACCGTGCGGCTCAACGACAACTCCAACTCGGGGTCGTCGAACATCGCACCCCACGCCGCCGACGACAACACCACAGCGAAGGTGGGGGGTGCGACCGCGTCGGGGCCGGCGTAGGCGGGGTTGGCGGCGTCGCCCAGGGCGTCAGCGAACTCGGCCACCTTCGCGGCGCTGACCACGTACGGGTCGGTCGCCGGGTAGGTCCGACCGATGTGGCTGTCGGTAATCATGGGCGACAGGTTAGTGCGTGCCCTCGTCCGCCGCATCGCAGCCACCCGGGTTGGCCGTCGGCCTGGCGGTCGATAGGAACCGTCCCCAACTACCGCCAAACGAGACCCCTGATGCCGGCATCGATCACTGGTGCCGGCTTGACTGTGTGGTGCCTGGCTATAACACGGCAGCAGCGACAGAAAGCGGCACCAGAGACTGATGCCGGCACCTGTGTGGCGGGAGATGGAAACCGTCCCCAACTACCGCGAACGCCAAAAAGCCGCCCGTGGTAGGGGCGGCTCGATGGTTGATGCGCTCAGCGAGTCTCGCGGTGCGCGGTGTGCAGGTGGCACTTGGGGCAGAACTTCTTCAGCTCAAGACGATCCGGGTCGTTACGCCGGTTCTTCTTGGTGATGTAGTTGCGCTCTTTGCACTCGGTGCACGCCAAGGTGATCTTCGGCCGGATCTCCGACTGCTTCTTGGCCATCGCGTTGCTCTCTCTCGTCTTGCAGGGTGTTGCCGGTTTGGTAGCGGGAGCGGGACTCGAACCCGCGACACAGCGATTATGAGCCGCTTGCTCTACCGCCTGAGCTATCCCGCCCCGTTCGGAGTACCCAACGGGCACGATGGGCGGTTTGTTCCATCTACCCCAAACGCAGAGCCCCCATGCGGAATCGAACCGCAGACCTTCTCCTTACCATGGAGACGCTCTGCCGACTGAGCTATAGGGGCCTGGACCGCAGGAAACACTACACGAGGGACGGCGCGGGCCTCAAATCAGCGAGTTGACTCGTGCTGAATGCCCGCGTGGGTGGGGTCGTTGACTCATCTGAGAATGCCCGCGTGGGTCAGGCTGCGGGGATGGGGCTGACGATGAGGCAACGGAAGGCTGTGCTGGCGAGCCAGGTCAAGGCGTGGCCGAAGGCGACCAAGGCTGAGAAGTCGACCATTTTGGATCATCTGGTCGCGGTCAACGGCTGGCATCGAGACCATGCCCGCAAGATGATCCGGGCAGCGGTCGCCGGTGTGGACGTGAACCGGCCACGCAGGCCCCGCGAGCCTGTGTTCCGCTACGGACCTGAGGTGATCGACGCCTTGGCGGTGTGCTGGGCGGTGCTGGACGGACCCAGCGGCAAGATCGTGCGCCCAGCGCTGCCGGTCCTGGTCGCGAGCCTGGTCGCCAAGGGCGAGCTGAACGCGACACCCGAAGTCATCGACGCACTGCTGGCCATGTCGGCGGCGACCATCGATCGCCGATTGCGGCCCTACCGGCTCGGGCTGGTCGGCAACCTCAAGGGCCGGTCCTTGACCCGCCCCGGATCGCTGTTGAAATCGTCGATCCCGCTGAAGACCTGGCACGAGTGGGACGACACCCAGCCAGGGTTCATCGAGATCGATCTGGTCGGTCACGACGGCGGCGACAACAACGGCCACTTCCACTACAGCCTGGACGCTGTCGACGTGGCTACCGGTTGGACCGAAACCATCACCGTGAAGTCCAAGGGCGAAAGGATCGTGGCCACCGGGCTGGAGCAACTCGCCCTCCGGTTCCCGTTCGCGATCGTGGGCGTCCACTCTGACAACGGCTCCGAGTTCATTAACCACCACCTGATGAGCTGGTGCAACACCCGTGAGATCACGTTCACCCGCGGCCGCCCGAACCATTCCAACGACCAAGCCCACATCGAACAGAAGAACTGGACCAGAGTCCGCCGCAACGTCGGCTACTACCGCTACGACACCAGCCGGGAACTCGACCTGCTCAACCAGCTATGGCCCCTGGCCGCTGAACTGTCCAACCTGTTCACCCCGCAACAGAAGCTGAAAACCAAGACCCGCACCGGAGCGAAAGTCACCAAGACCTACGACACCGCCACCACCCCGGCCGGCCGGCTGCTCCGTGACCACCCCACCGTCCTCGACGACCAGGACCGGCGACACCTTGACAGTCGCATCACCCAGGCCAACCCGGCCCAACTACGCCGAGACATCGACCTCATCCAACGCAACCTGCTCGAACTCGCCCGCCGCCGCGGCACCATCCTCAAAGCAGCCAAACGCAACCACGTCTACCTATCCCGAACAAAAATGACGCGGGCAAAACGAAATGAGTCAACGACCCAACCCAAGCGGGCATCTTGACATGAGTCCACAGGATCAGCGAGTTGACTCGTGCTGAATGCCCGCGTGGGTGGGGTCGTTGACTCATCTGAGAATGCCCGCGTGGGTCAGGCTGCGGGGATGGGGCTGACGATGAGGCAACGGAAGGCTGTGCTGGCGAGCCAGGTCAAGGCGTGGCCGAAGGCGACCAAGGCTGAGAAGTCGACCATTTTGGATCATCTGGTCGCGGTCAACGGCTGGCATCGAGACCATGCCCGCAAGATGATCCGGGCAGCGGTCGCCGGTGTGGACGTGAACCGGCCACGCAGGCCCCGCGAGCCTGTGTTCCGCTACGGACCTGAGGTGATCGACGCCTTGGCGGTGTGCTGGGCGGTGCTGGACGGACCCAGCGGCAAGATCGTGCGCCCAGCGCTGCCGGTCCTGGTCGCGAGCCTGGTCGCCAAGGGCGAGCTGAACGCGACACCCGAAGTCATCGACGCACTGCTGGCCATGTCGGCGGCGACCATCGATCGCCGATTGCGGCCCTACCGGCTCGGGCTGGTCGGCAACCTCAAGGGCCGGTCCTTGACCCGCCCCGGATCGCTGTTGAAATCGTCGATCCCGCTGAAGACCTGGCACGAGTGGGACGACACCCAGCCAGGGTTCATCGAGATCGATCTGGTCGGTCACGACGGCGGCGACAACAACGGCCACTTCCACTACAGCCTGGACGCTGTCGACGTGGCTACCGGTTGGACCGAAACCATCACCGTGAAGTCCAAGGGCGAAAGGATCGTGGCCACCGGGCTGGAGCAACTCGCCCTCCGGTTCCCGTTCGCGATCGTGGGCGTCCACTCTGACAACGGCTCCGAGTTCATTAACCACCACCTGATGAGCTGGTGCAACACCCGTGAGATCACGTTCACCCGCGGCCGCCCGAACCATTCCAACGACCAAGCCCACATCGAACAGAAGAACTGGACCAGAGTCCGCCGCAACGTCGGCTACTACCGCTACGACACCAGCCGGGAACTCGACCTGCTCAACCAGCTATGGCCCCTGGCCGCTGAACTGTCCAACCTGTTCACCCCGCAACAGAAGCTGAAAACCAAGACCCGCACCGGAGCGAAAGTCACCAAGACCTACGACACCGCCACCACCCCGGCCGGCCGGCTGCTCCGTGACCACCCCACCGTCCTCGACGACCAGGACCGGCGACACCTTGACAGTCGCATCACCCAGGCCAACCCGGCCCAACTACGCCGAGACATCGACCTCATCCAACGCAACCTGCTCGAACTCGCCCGCCGCCGCGGCACCATCCTCAAAGCAGCCAAACGCAACCACGTCTACCTATCCCGAACAAAAATGACGCGGGCAAAACGAAATGAGTCAACGACCCAACCCAAGCGGGCATCTTGACATGAGTCCACAGGATCAGCGGGGCGCGCGTCTCGGCCGAGCGCTCAGCTCTCGACCGCGGCCGGCGTGATCTCGGTGAACCCGAGCGCCCGGTACAGGTGGGTGGCCTCGGCGGCGGTCTCTTCTTGCACGTTCAGCGCGATGCTCTCCCAGCCCTCTTCGTGCACGGCCTGCGCCGCCGTCAGCAACAGCAGCGAACCCAGGCCGCGGCGCCGCTGACCCGGGTGCACGAACAGTTCGATCACGAACGGCACCGCGGGAATGCCCTCCCACGGCGGGCTGGTGACGGTCTGGATGCATCCCAGCAGCGCGCCCGCGTTGTCGGTGACCACCAGGGAAGCCGACTCGACCGGGGTGCCGTACTCGCCCTCGAACACGCCCTCCATCTCTTCGATGGCGTCTTCGAGATCGACGGCTGCCACGCCCTTGGGGTAGGAGTCCCAGTAGAGGGCGCCCAGCGCAACACTGTCACCCGCCACCTGCGGTCGGATCACTACGCCTGCCGGCCTCGCCGGCGTTGGCAAGGGAAGCGCTCGCTGCATGAGCATGCCGACCAGTCTAGGTGACACGCCTGCGACAACCTCGAAGATCGAGCCGAAGTCGCTTTCGGCGATTCGCCGGAACGAGAATTCGGGACGCTGCGCTCGCCGGTAAGGGCAATAGCGGGGCGACAAGGCGAAACCCCTGGCGAACAGATCGTTCACCAGGGGATCGTGGCGGTGGCAGGTGTAGGATTCGAACCTACGTAGGCGATGCCGACGGTTTTACAGACCGCTCCCTTTGGCCGCTCGGGCAACCTGCCAGGTTGGGGCCGACGACAAAGATAGCAACACCGGGCCGGAGCCCACCAATCCACGACAGTCACAGATGAGGAAGCGACGATGGCCGGAGACAGCTCGTTCGATGTGGTCAGCAAGTACGACGCCCAAGAGTTGGAGAACGCGGTCAACATGACCAGCAAAGAGATCCGCAATCGCTACGACTTCAAGGGCACCGACGCCTCGATCAAGCACTCCGGCGACGTGATCGAGCTGGAGGCGTCCGGCGAAGAGCGGGTCAAGGCGGTGCTCGACGTGCTGCAGACCATGCTGGTGCGGCGCAAGATCGACCTGAAGGCGCTCAAGCCGGGCGACCCGCGGCTGTCGGGCAAGATCTGGAAGCTGACCGCCACCATGCAGCAGGGCATTTCGGGCGACGACGCCCGCAAGATCGCCAAGCTGATTCGCGACGAGGGGCCCAAGGGCGTGCGCACCCAGGTGCAGGGCGACGAGCTGCGGGTGTTCAGCAAGAAGCGTGACGACCTGCAGGCCTGCCAACGACTGATTCAGGCAGCCGACTACGACTTCGCGGTTCAATTCGCCAACTATCGCTGACCCCGAGAAGGTGAGCCCTCGTCACGGGTTGCGAATCGCGTAACGCACGTACAGAAATCCGTCCCCGAGCCGGCGCTCCTCGAGCAGGGTGAGGTCGAGCGACACCCCCGGCAGGGCCGGCGCACCGGCGCCGACCACCACCGGTGCGATGTACATGGTCAGCTCGTCCACCAGCCGCGCCCTCATCAACGCAGCGGCGAGGGTGGGCCCGCCGACGCAGATGCCGGCGTCCGTCGATTCCTTCAGGGCCCGCACGGCGTCGAGGTCGAGGGTGCGTTCGAGCCGGGTGCGGGCGAGCGTGGGTGCGGCCATGGTGGTGGAGTAGACGATCTTGTCGCGGTCGCGCCAGATGTCGGCGTACTCGTGCAGCACGTCCGGCTCGCCTTGGAGCCAGTCGTCCTCGGCCCAGACCTGCATGGTCTCGAACAGGCGCCGGCCGTCAGGTAGGTGCCGAACTCACGCTCGCGCTCGTTGACGAAGCGGTGCGTCGACTCGTCGGGCGTCGCCCAGTCGAACCGTCCGTCCGGGCCCTCGGCGTAGCCGTCGAGCGACGTGATCATGCCGTAGCTGAGTGTGCCCATGGTGGTCAGTATTCGCGTCGAGCACTCGGCACGCCAGGGCAGGTAACTTGGGCTGCCGTGACCACGCTGCGCATCGCCACCGCCAACGTGAACGGCATTCGGGCGTCGGTGCGGCGTGGTTTCGGTACCTGGCTCGAGCAGCGCGGGCCCGACATCGTGGCCCTGCAAGAGGTGCGGTGCGGGGTGGACGACCTGCCGGTGGACGCGCGGCCGCAGTACCGGCTCAGTTACGACGCCGGCAGCCGTGCCGGGCGCAACGGCGTCGCCGTGTTGGCGCGCTGGGCGCCGTCGGCGGTGCGCACGGGCTTCGGCAGCCGCAGCTTCGACCACGAGGGCCGCTACCTGGAGGTCGATCTCGACCCGCCGGACGGACCACCGCTGACCGTCGGCTCGCTGTACCTGCCCAAGGGCGGCAACCCTGACTACGGCCCCGAGTGGGCCGCCAAACAGCGCCGCAAGCTGCGCTTCATGGCGTCGTTCGGCCGCTACCTGACCCGCGCGCGTTTGGATGCGCGGCGCGCGGGCCGCGAGTTTCTGGTGCTCGGCGACTTCAACATCGCCCACACCCGGGCCGACCTGGCCAACCCGACGGCGAACCTGCGGCAACCGGGGTTTCGACCCGACGAGCGGCAGTGGTTCGGACGGCTGCTCGGCCCGCGCACCCTGGTGGACGTCGTGCGCAGCCTGCACCCCCATGACACCGGACCCTTCTCGTGGTGGACGTGGCGCGGCCAGGCCTGGGGCAATGACACCGGCTGGCGCATCGACTACCACCTGGCCTCACCTGCACTGGCGGCCGGCGCCGTTACCGGCGGCACCGACCGTGAACCCAGTTACGAGGATCGAATGAGCGATCACTCCCCCGTGGTCGTCGACTACGCGGTCTGACCAATACATTTTTCTGACGAACGACAAAGGCACGCCGCGCGTTATCCATAGTCTCGTGCAATATAACGTGGTTCAACAACGATCGAGCGCACGAAAGAGCGACCGGCGTGAAAGCCAAGCCGGCGCACACCCACCGATGCGGCATGAGCAACCAGCGACGAAACCGCGCGGGCCGAGCCCCAGAAACAAGCACCCTAAGACGTGAGTAACACCTAGTAAACTGCACTATTGGGAGCACATGCACGATACCCGCCCACACCTGCTGGTCACCCCCGAACGCCCATGCCGGGGTTCGCAATAGTACCCATGATCACGCTATTGACGAGCAATGCGATGAGAGAGCATGCTCATCTGGCCGGCCTTTTACTCAAGCCTGAGAAAAGGGCCCAGCAATGCTCACCCACCCTCGAGCACTGTGGGCAAAGACCCCCCGCCCACCGACCGTCCAATCGCCCTGCTGCCCCCGCGCGCCCGCGTGCAGGCGCATTTACCGGAATGTGTAAATCGATGAGTATCAGCTATCAGTTCGACCTGTCGCACCTCGACCCGAACCGTACCTACACGTTTCACAAGCGGGGCCGGAGCTACCCCATTCACAGGCATACGCCGGCGACCCTCGCGGCGGCGGTCGGCGGCAGCAAGAGGCTGCAGGCGGCCCACCATCGCATCACCCACTACGTGAAAGGCGTGGCCACCAGCCCGTCCGACGGCGTGGTGATTCAGGCGGTGCGCACACCGGTGACCGTCGACGGACCCAAGGGGCCGGGCACCCAGACCTACAACCAGTTGGTCACCTTCGCGATCTCGATTCCGGGCGCCGACGACCCGCTCAACGACTCCGAAGACCTCGCCTGCGCTTTGTTGTTTCTGCACAACAATCTGGCCAACCTGTCATCGCAGGACGACTTCACAGTGCCCAGCTACATTCTCGACACCTGCATCAGGCCCAACGCCGGCGATCTGGCCCAACAACTCGGCGAGCTCTTGCTGCAGGGCCAGAGCTGGATCAGCGACCCCTACGCGGTGATGCTCAGCCCGACCGAACACCTGCTCTACCCGTCACCCCCGTCGGTGGACGCCTTCACCAAAGACCCGCTGCTGTGGCGCGAGGGCAACGACCCCGCGATCGAGAAGCTGCTCACCGCGCGGGCGGCCCAACCCACCGATTCGGGCTCACAGCCCGGCGACTGGGTGTACTCGCAGCGGATGAACATCGACGCCCTGCAGCCGGCCCTCTCGGGCTCGCTGGGGGCTGCGCTGCAGGCGGCCAAGAACGCCGAGCAACTCGAAGGTGTCACCTGGAACACGCAGGACGCCGTGGCGTCCACCGACTACCACGCCACACCGTCGGGCGCCCTCACGCCTCGCGCCCACGCGACGGTGGCCGACTCCACTGCGACCGACGACGACGTGACCTGGACGGTGACCAACCTGTCACCCGGCAGCGGGCTGAGTGTCGACGCGAGCTCGCTGAAGGTCGACATGAGCAAAGACGTCAACCCGAAGTACCCCGCCTACGCAGGGCAGCTCACCCTTGACTGCACCAACCACTGGCTGCGGCACCTGTCTGCCTACGTGCAGTTTCTGAAGTACCAGGGCGAGGGCTCGTCGCAGACCCTGGTACCGATCGACCTGGGGGCCAGCGACACCGAGGTGAAGGTGCCCGACCCGTCGGAGCCCGGCCACTGGATCATCGAGAACGTCAACACCAAGTGGCCCGGCGACTTCTGCAACGTTGACGACCCGATCTGGTCGGGCATGGGTTTCATCGAACCCGACCACACCAAGAAGTTCCTCACCTGGGTGAGCCCGACCGGCACCATCTGCGGCATTCCGGTGCCCGCCGCCCCGACCACCCTCACCATCGACTACCTGCCCAAAGAAGCCAACGTCGTCCGCATCATGTGGGGCGGGCTGGGCCGCGGCCCCTACGACCAGGACGTCTGCGCCCTGGGCATCTCGTTCACCGCGGTGTTCGAGTTGGCGCTGCCGATGATTCTGCTGATGTACGACGCCGCCACGGTCGACAGCGCAGCCCTCACCGAAAGCGTGTGGAACCACAAGGGCACGATGTTCAACCTGGCCAAGACCATCGTCGGCGTGGTGATGAACACCAAGCTCAACGCCGCCACGATGATTCAGCAGGACGCGGAGGCGATCGGCAAGTTTCTCGCCGAGAGCCTGCTGCCCGATCTGCTGCAGACCGGCTGCGCCTACGGCGTGATTCTGCTGGCCCAGATCGCGGTGGGTGCGGTCGTGGAATCGATTCCGTTTCTCGACATCGCCTCGCTGATCTTCAACGGCGCCATCACGGTGGCCCAACTCAGCCAGACCATCGTCGAGGTGGTCGACTCGCCGTTCGTGTTCACCACCGACATCGCCCGCACCTTCGCCCTGTCGCTGACCATGAATCCCGACGAAACCATGCACGAGTTTCCGCCCGAGGCGATCGGCGGCACCTACCAGGTGTCGATCGCGTTCTCGACGAACGCCACCCCGGCGGTGACCACCCTGCAGATGCCGGCCACCACATGGAACACCCCCCTGCACCTCGACTTCTCGAGCCTGCCCGCGGGCGGCCAGATTCAGGTGAGCGTCTTCATGTACTCGCCCACCGGGTGGCAGGCCGGCCAGGGCCAGAGCGACTGGGTGGACGCCAAGGGGGACGGCACCGGACCGAACCCGTCCACGCGCGCGGTGAGCGTCATCGTGACCAACAACGCACCACCGCTTGATCAGTTCTCGGTGTACCAGTTCACCGAGAAGACGATCCTGGTGGACGGTTCGCGGCAGTGGCTGGGTACCACCAGCGAGCCGCCGGCCACGCAACCCACGGCGACGGTCGCAACCGAGACCGACCTCACCCGGCTCGACGGCATCACCATCAGCCAGAGCGCCGGCATGCTCGGCTACACCTACCAGACCGACGCGAGCCACTTCACCGTCGAGAACGTGTCGCTGCTGCAGAACCCGCAGAGCGCCTACGCGGCCGAGTCAGGCATGGTGGTCAAGCCCGCACTCGCCTATCAGCGCACCGGCGCCTACGACGGCACCGGGCTCAACTTCTACCTCGATGCGAACCCGGCCACCAACATCGGGCAAGAGGCGCACCTGCGCCGGCTGGAACTGGTGTGGACCGAGTCGGGCGGCAGCCAGCCGCCGAACCTCAACCCCGACCCGAGCCTGAGCTGGGGGCGCTTCCCCTTCCCGATGGATCGACTGGCCGCCTTCAACGACTACGTCGCCGGCATCAGCTTCGACGCCAACCACAGCAAGATCTACGTGCTCAAGGTGCCGGCCGCCGGCCAGCCCAACGAAACCGCCCCCAAGGCCTGCATGTTCGCCGGACCCGGCACACGGATCGGTCTGGTGTCGGTGCCCCGGGCCATCACGTTCGGCATGCAGGGCCAGATCTTCGTGCTCGAGCAGGGCACCTGCCGGGTGCAGGCGTTCGACACCAGCGGCAACCCGCTGCCCTGTTTCGACCCCACCGGCTCGGGCACCAAGCAGGCCACGATGCCCCTGGCCAACGCGACCGACCAGACCGTCTGGCTCGACGTGGCGGTCGAGCCGCAGGGCTACCTGTACGTGCTGTCGTACGAGGGCCTCGGCCGCTCGCCCGACGACTATCACCTCGACCTGTACCGCCCGGACGGGTCGTTCCTGGCCCGCACCGACGACTTCGCCGCCGCCGCCATCGCCGTCGACATCATTCGCGACGTCTACTCGCTGAACTACGAACAGCTGCAGGGTTCGGCCACCCCCGAGCCGAGCGTCAGCCTATGGGTGCCGCCGGTGAAGGCCTACCAGGGCAGCATTCTGAGCATCACCGCGCCACAACTGGTGCTGCAAGAGACGCCGCAGACGATTCTGAGCGTCAGTACCGACGACAGCACCATCATTCGGCTGGACGGCGTGACCGCCACCCTGGCCCAGCTCAAGACCGGCCAGACCGTGACCGCCTTCGGCGCCATGGGTTCGTCCGGCGTGCTGTTCGCCACCCAACTGTTCGCCACGTCGTGATCGGAGCCGCCATGAACATTCTGAGCATTTCGCAGTTCGGCTTCTCGACCTACCTCGGCGCCCCGATGCCCCCGGTGGGCGCGGTGCCGGGTTGGACGGTGGTGGGCGACGACGGACGACTCGACAGCGTGCCGGGTGCGTCGTCGGCCACCAACCAGACGTTCAACGCCTACACCGTGCAACTGCCGCCCAAGACGCCTGGTCAGGGCTTTCTGCTGCAGTCACTCAGCAACGGCCGGTACGTGGTCGCGCAGCAGCAGCAGGTGGCCGGCAGCACCCGCACCGTGTTCTGCGCCACCGGCACCGACCAGGCCGCAGCCGCCCTGTTCGGCCTCTACCAACTCGGGCCCAACCTCACCTTCTGGTGGCAGAACCCGGCCGACCAACTCTGGTACGCCCTGGTGAACCTGGGCACCGGCGACGGCAACGGCGCGGTGGTGGCCACCAGCACCGGCAGCGCGGGCCCGTACCTGGCACCCTGGCAGGCCGCCCGCACCAACCCGGCCTGGAGCTTCACCGCGCCGGGCGGGTGGAACGTGCCCAACGGCTCGGACCTGTCGTTCGTCGACTTCACCTGCCTCGACGTCACCGCGATGCCGTTCGACTTCTCGCGCTGTCGGCTCGCCGGCGCCGACCTGACCGGCAAGACCTTCGGGCACGCGCTGTTCGTCGGCTGCGACCTGACCGCCACCACGCTGGTGCCGCCGCTGGGGGCGGCGCAGGACGCCTGGATCGACCTCACCTCGGCGACTATCGACTACCCGTCGCTGGGCCCCGACTGGCGCTGGCTGAACCTGACCAGAGCGGTGATCAACCAGTTTCCGGCGCCCCCCACCAAGCCGCCGCAGATCAACGCCCGCGGCACCATTCTCGACTTCGTCAACATGATTGCCTGGAATCTGGCCAAGGCCGATTTCACCGGTGCCTCGCTCTGCAACGCGAACCTGACCGGCTCGTACCTCAACGGGGCCGCGTTTCACGGAGCGATTCTGTCGCCGCTGGATCAGTCCGCGTCGTCGGGGCCTGCGAACTTCGCCTACAGCTACCTGTTCGACGCCGACTTCAGCAACGCCAACGCCCAGGGCGTGACGTTCGCCTACGCGTTCTTGTACGGCAAGGCGGCGACGGTGGCCGGGGCCAGCCTGCGCGAGGCCGACTTCGCCAACGCGTTTCTGCCCGAGATCGACTTCAGCGGCGTGGCCGAGAAAGACCTGGTGGGTGTCTCCTTCGACGGGGCCTGCCTGGCCGGGGCCGGGTTTCAGGGCACCCTGCTCGGCAAGCTGCACACCAAAGGGTTCTCGTTCGTGGGAGCCGCGCTGCAGGGCGCCGACTTCACCGGCAGCAACCTCGACGGCGCCAACCTGACCAACGCGGCCATCGCGGCCGACGCACCCCCGCCGTCCGGGGGGCGACTGAAAATCGTGTCCCACTACGCGTTGGGCTCGATCACCGTGCCCATCGAGCCGATCAGCTGGACGGCCGCCACCACTTTGGCACCCACCGACGGCACCACCTTCTGCCCCACCGGCAACGGCCCCTGCCAGGGCCCCAAGCTGGTACCCGCCGACCCCGAACGCTGCCCGCAGACTTACTGGCCCGTGGCGATCACCACCCAGACCCCACCCACCATCTGACCCAACCGAAGGAGACCCATGTCAGCCTCGACCACCCCTGTGGGAACCGTGCTCATGTACGCCGGACGTACCGACGGCGCGGGCGTGCTCAACCTGATCACCGCCGGGTGGATTCTGTGCGACGGCTCGGTGTACCCCAACTCACAGTTCCCCGACCTGTTCACCGTGCTGGGCAACAGCTACGGCGGCACCTCGTCAGGCTTCGCGGTGCCCGAGTACAAGGGCCTGTTTCTGCGCGGCCTCGACGGCAGCGACCCGAACCAGCGCGACCCGGGCGCAGCGACCCGCACCGCACCCCGTCCGGACCTGTCGAACGCCGGCAACACCGGCAACAGCGTCGGCTCGGTGCAAGCCGACTCGCTCGAAGCGCACACGCACAGCTACAACTACTACAACCACTACCTCAAGAGCACGCACACCCTGGGCCACGAATGCCTCTCGGGCTCTACCACGTCGTCGGTGTCGAAAGAGGGTAGTACCGAAACCCGTCCGGTGAACCAGTACGTCGACTTCATCATCAAGGCGGTCACCTCACCCGATGTGGTTCCGGTCGGAGCGGTGCTGCCGTTCGCGGGCGACCTGGCCGCGTGGTCGTCATCACTGGCCGGGGCCGGGTGGTTGCCCTGTACCGGCACCAAGCAGGTCGCCGCCAACTACCCCACCCTGTACTCGACGGTGTCGAACATGTTCGGCGCCGACGACCAGGCCAGCTTCAGGCTGCCCGACTTCCGTGGGCGATTCCTGCGCGGTGTGGTGGGCCAGCCCGTACCGAACCTGCCGGTGGTCGACCCCGACTACCTGACCCGCACAGCACCCCAACCGAAACTGGCCTTTCCGGGCAACACCGGCAACCAGGTCGGCTCACTCGAGGCGACCAGCTTCGCCGCCCACGACCACAGCTACACCTACAACAACGACTACTGGAGCTGTGCGGCCACCGCGATCGGCGACCACGCCGAAACCAACGCCGGGGTCACCTGGACCACAGGCGCCAACGGCAGCCTCACCGAGAGCCGCCCGATCAACATCAACGTCAACTACCTGATCAAAGCCGTCACGGCCTGACCCACGAAGGAGAACCCTCATGTCGTCTCTGTACCCCGTGGGCTGCGTGCTGCCCTACGCCGGCGCCCTCACCCCGACGTCTGAGGCGGCCCTGATCGCCCAGGGCTTTCTGCCCTGCGACGGGCGCGCACTCGGCAACACCGACCCCCAGTACCAAGGCCTGCTGAAGGTGATCGGCACCAGCTACGGCGGCACCAAGACCACGTTCTGCGTGCCCGACTACCGCGGCATCTTTCACCGCGGCACCGACGGTGGCGCCGGGGTCGACCCCAACGCCGCCACCCGCACCGCCCCGCAGCCGTCGCTGGCGATTCCCGGCAACACCGGCGACGCCGTCGGGTCGATGCAGCCCTTCGGCCTGCAGGCCCACACCCACACCTACGCCAGCGCCGGCGGCGATTACCACATCATCAACTACGGCGGCGCGGAGACGCCGGGGGTGTACGGCGAGAACCAGACCGACGCCTCCCAGACCGGATCGAGCGGCGGGGCCGAGACCCGTCCACGAAACGCGGCGATCAACTATGTGATCAGCTACCTGTGACCGGGCACCGGCCATGATTCAGGCACAGCGCATCGAGCTGACCAACTCGGCGTGGGTGATTCTCGATTGGACCGTCAGCGCCGGCACGTACAGGCAGACGGCGTCCATCAACCTGACCCGGAGCCATTCGGCCACGGTTGACCTGGCGGGCCAGCCCTGGGCGGAGGGCACCATCGTGACCCCCGACGTGGTCGTGGAGGCCGACCTCAGGCGCCAGCCGCCCCCGCCGCCCGAACCGGTGCAACTCACCATGAACGGTCGCACCGCCCACTACGAGGTGACCGGCTACACCTACGACTGGACGGTGAACGCGGGTGCGGTCGATCCGCCCACCCCGCCCCCCGTGCTGCCCGGGTTTCCGTCGTCGGTGCCGCTGAACCTGTTGCCGTACAGCAACTGGGACCGGCAGATCGTGCTGCCGCCCACGCTCACCTGCGCACCGTTGAGCACCGACGACCTGGCGCTGGTCTGCAACTGGGCGCAGGACAACGGCTACCAGTTGCGGCCGCGCGGCGTGATGCACGGCTGGTCGCCGCTGACCGTCACCCCGTCGACTCCGTCGAACGGACGGGTGCTGCTGGTCGATCTGACCAAGGGTTTCGCCGGCATGGAGTTGCTGCCCGCCGGCAACGGCCTGCCCACTCGGGTGCGGGTGGGCGCCGGAGCGACGATGCTCGAACTGCTGACCTTTCTGGAGGCCCAGCCCGGTGGTGGCGGATCGGCCCCGGGCTACTCCTTCCCCCACACGCCGGCACCCGGCGACCTGACCGTCGGGGGCGTGCTGGCGATCGGGGCGCACGGCACCGCCGTGCCCGGCGCGCCGGGCGACGACTTCGCGGCCAGCTACGGCTCGCTGAGCAACCAGGTGGTCAACCTGACCGTGGTGGCCACCGACCCGGCCAACCCCGGCGCCCGCTACACCGCGCGCACCCTGACCCGCGACGAGCCGGCCACCAAGGCGGTGCTCACCCACGTCGGCCGGGCACTGGTCACCGAGGCGACTCTGCAGGTGGTGCCCAACTACAACCTGCGCTGCTTGAGCATCACCGACCTGCCCTCGGCCACCATCTTCGCCGCTCCGACAGTCGCCGACCCGGTGCCGGCGAACTCGTTCGCCAGCTTTCTCGACAGCATGGGCCGGGTCGAGATCATCTGGTACCCGTTCAGCGACAACCCGTGGCTGCACACCTGGCAGGTGGCGCCCACCAAGCCGTCCAGTTCGATCGCGGTGAGCACGCCGTTCAACTATCCGTTCGCCGACTACGTGCCCGATGGTCTGCAGAACCTGATCACCCACCTGGTGAACGGTGACCCATCGCTGACGCCGGCGGTGGGGCAGATGGCGGCTCGGGTGACCGCCTTCGGGCTCGACGGTGAGAACTGGGCGGGCGTGTCGGGCACCTATCCGGTGTCGCGCGACATCTGGGGGCCGTCGAAGAACAGCCTGCTCTACATTCAGGCCACCACGCTGAAGGTGACCGCCAACGGCTACGCCATTCACCTGCGCCGGGCCGACGTGCAGCAGGCGGTGCACGACCTGATCGGCCAGTACACCTCGATGCTGACCGGTTATGCCGCCAAGGGCAGCTACCCGGTCAACTCGGCGCTCGAACTGCGGGTGACGGCTCTGGACGACCCGAGCCGGGTGGGCGTGGCCGCAGCAGAGAGTCCGGTGATCTCGGCGCTCGGCCAGGGCCCGGTCGACGTGGCCAACGGGTGGGATATCGCGGTCTGGTTCGACGTGCTCACGATTCCGGGCACGGAGGGGGCCGACCAGTTCTACGCCGAGTTGGAGACGTGGCTGATCGAACGCTTCAGCGGAACGGCCGGGGCGGTGCTGCCGGAGTGGTCGAAGGGCTGGGCCTACACCGCCACCGGCGGCCCGTGGACGTCCACCGACTTTCTGACCCACGTGCGCAGCACGGTCAGCGACGGACGTTCGAACACCGAAGACTGGGCGTGGGAGGCGGCGACGCTCACGAGCATGGACGGAGCGAACCTGTTCACCAACCCCTTCCTGGGCACGCTGTTCGGCTGACCAGCACCCGGGCCGCGACACGCTCGACCAGCGGGCTGCTCAGAGGTCGTCGAACAGCGCCGCCACCTCGGTGGGGTCGACGTCTTCGAGCCGGGCCGGGCGCCACGACGGGTTGCGGTCTTTGTCGACCAACTGGGCTCGCACGCCCTCGGCGAAGTCGGGCCGTAGCACCATCGGCACCGCGAGCACCAGGTCTTGCGCCAGCACGCTCATCACGTCGGGCAGCAGGGCGGCCCGGCGGATCGCCGCCAGGCTGACCGCGACCGCGAACGGGCACCGCTGTCGAAGCACGTCGGCGGTGGCCCTGGCCTCGGGGTCGTCGTGCTCGGCCAGCCGCTGCACGATCGCCAGCGGGTCGTCGCCGGCGTAGCACTCGTCGATCCACGGCTGGTGCCAGATCAGCACCCCGGACGGCGCCTCACCCTCGACCCGGTCGGCCAACCCGACCAGCACCGCGTCCTCAGCGCCGACACTGCCGCCGGTGAGCGCGAGATGGGTGCCCAACTCACCGGGCGCCCGCGACAGCTCGTACAGCAGCCCGACGTCGGGGAACAGCCCGATGATCGTTTCGGGCATGGCGAGCCGGCTGTCGGCCCGCACGACCCGCTCGGAGCAGTGGGCGCTCAACCCCAGTCCGCCGCCCATCGTGATGCCGAACAGATCGGCGCGCATCGGCTTGGGATACGTCGCGATCAGGGCGTCGACCGCGTACTCGACGCTGAAGAACACCTCGGCCGACACCTCACCGCGCTCGAGCACGTCGGCGCGCAGCGTGCGCACGTCGGCGCCCGAGCACAGCCCGCGCTCGCCCGCGCCCACCAGGTGTACCCGCTCGACGGACGGCTCGTCGCGCCACGCACTGAGCTGCTCGCCGATGTCGGCAAGCATCGCCGTGGTCAACGCGTTGATGGCCCGTGGCCGGTTGAGCGTGATGCGGCCGACGCCGCCCTGCACCTCGAACAGCACGTCGGTCATGGCGTCTCCTTCGCTGCCTTGCGATGTTCGTCGAAGTAGCGCACCAGCAGGGTGATGATCAACGCAAGCCCGGCCAGACCCAGGGCGATGCCGGTGTCGTTGCGCCAGGCCAGGTTGCCCGCGCCGTAGCCGAGCAGCACGCTGGTCACCCCCACCGCGATTCGCTGGACGCGCTCGGTGGGCCTGGTCAACGGCAGCAGCAGGCCGCCCCACAGCAGGTACCACGAGTGCATGGCCGGGCCGAGCAGGGCGATCACCAGGTACGACCAGCTCAAGAAGGTGACTGGACGGCGCCGTGCCACCGTCACCGCCAGGTACGCCACGATAAGAGCGGACGCCACCACGCCGGCCACCAGCAGGCCGCCGGCGATCTGGGTGCCCAGTTCGGGGCGTCCGGCGGCCACGCAGAGCAGCCGAATGCCTTCCCCGATCAGCGACAAGGGCGCCAGCGTGACGACCCGGCCGGGCACGTCGAGGGCGTTGATCCAGCCGAAGTTCAGCCCGGTGGCCAACGAGATGGCCACGAAGGTGGCGACGGCGATGACGGAGCTGACCGCCGCGCGTCCGAGCTTGTTCAGCACGTGCGCGGTGTTCCACCGCCAGGGCAGGCCGACCAGGGCCACCGGGTAGGCGGCCAGCAGGGCCGGCTGCTTGATCGCCGCCGCCACCCCCACCACGATCGCGGCCAGCCAGAACCATTCGGGCCGCACCTGGGCGATGTAGAGGGCCACGATGATCAGCCCGATCATCAGCCCGTCGTTGTGCATGCCGCCCACCAGGTCGATGATCAGCAGCGGGTTGATGGTTGAGAACCACGCGGCGAGTTGAACGTCGGCCCCGATCCGGGCCGCCAGCCGCGGCAGAAAGTAGACGATCAGCACCACGCCGATCAGCGCGGGAATACGCATCAGCAGCGTGGAGTAGTAGGGGTTGAGCCCGCCCAGCACCACCATCAGGTGCGAGATCTGCAGGCTGAGCGGCCCGTAGGGCGCGGGCGTGTAGCGCCACACCCAGGCGACCTGATCGGCGAACGCCCCCGGCAGCACGCTGACGGGGGTTTCGTACGGGTTCAGCCCGTTGTGCAGCAGCCAGCCCTGCGCGGCGTAACTGTAAGCGTCGTGGCTGAAGATCGGCGGGGCCAGCAACAGCGGCAGGCTCCAGATCAGGCCGACGGCCCAGTGCTTGAAGTCCAGATAGAGGCCGGGGCGGAGCCTGAACCAGGCGTCCACCAGCAGCACCACCGCAGCGACCACCATGGCCGTACCGAGCACCTTCGCCGGCCAGGTGTCCCAGCCCAGCGCTCTGATGGGGGCCCACCACGGGCTGTTCTGCGGCAGGTAGGCGGGGGTCAGCGAACCCAGGAACAACAAGGTGGTGGCGAGCAGGCCGCGCTTGACCGCCGGCACCCGCCAGGCGGTGACGATGTCGTGCCAGTACCTGCGCAGCGTTTCGGGGGTGGGTGGACGAAGATGCGGCACGGCCGACTTCTGGTCCACCTCATTCACATGCGAAGACTACGCGTCGAGGAACGGCACCACGACGTCGATCACCAGGTCTGTTCGGCCGATGCCCGTGAAGTGTGACGTGCCCGGAAAGACGGCCAGTTGCGAGGCGGGCAGCCCGTCGAAGTCGCCGTTCACGTCGCCGCCGCGCAACCGCAGGAACTCCACGGCGTGGTCGAGGCTGACCATGTCGGCGTCGCCGACGGTGATCAGGGTGGGTGCGGCGATGCCGCGAATGTCGTCGTCGGCCCAGTCGGGAAAGCCGCCCGCGTAGGTGGCGCCCAGCTTGTCGAGCAGCCCCTGCAGGTGCTCGTGGTCTGGGTGCGGCGACTTGGCCAGGTAGGCCGCCTCCATCGGGGTGCCGGCGATCATCTCGACCTTCATCTCGCCGACGGCCTGGGCGTTCTCGCTGCCGCGCATTCCCGAGGCCCGAAACGACACCGACGAGGCGATCAGGCGCCGCACCCGCTCGGGGCGCCGCACGGCGAGTTCGAGCGCGACCGCACCGCCCACGCTGAAGCCGAACACGTCCACGCAATTGAGGCCCAAGTGGTCGAGCACGCCGAGCACGTCGCCGGCGAAGGCTGCACTCGAGAACGGCCGGTCGAGGTCGTTGGTGTGCCCATGCCCCTGAAACTCCACCGCGATCACCCGGCGGCCGGCCGACAGCCCCGGCAGCAACGCGCCGAACTGAAGTTCGATGTCGAACAGCCCGCCGTGCAGCAGCAGCGGCGTCGCCGGGCCGTCCGGATCGCCGTACTGCTCCACGTACAGGCGCAGCTCACCCACCTCGACGAGGTCGGTGGCGTAGGGGTTCGCCATGTCAGTAGCGAACAAGATGGCGGGCACCACAGGCAATAAGTAGTACCATTGAGCTGGTTTGGCTTCACCGATTCAAGCGCACGCAGTTCTGCTGTGTACCGTCGCAGCATGCGTTGCCTGCATCAGCCGCTCTTCGTGACCCGCCGTCACGTCGACCTGCTGCGCGTGCACAGCAGCGCGATGTGTTGCGCCTGAGTCGTCAGCCTCACCACGACCCGCGTGACGCGCGAGTCGCCCATTGTCAGGAGTCTCATGAACACATCCGCGCCCGCCCGGGTCAGACCCCCGCGCGAAGGTCAGAGCAAGGGCCAGTGGCTGGTCGACGGCACCACGCCGCTCAACCACAACGAAGAGTTCAAGGCCGAAGACAACCCGCTCAACGTGCGCGACCGCATCATCAACGTCTACGCCAAAGAGGGCTTTGACTCGATTCCCACCGACGACCTGCATGGCCGGTTTCGCTGGATGGGCCTCTACACCCAGCGGCGGCAAGACATCTCGGGCAGCCGCACGGCCTCGCTCGGCCCCGACGAGCTCTCTGACAAATACTTCATGCTGCGGGTGCGCATCGACGGCGGCGCCGCCAGCACCGAGCAGTTGCGCACCATCGCGCAGATCAGCATCGACTTCGCCCGCGACACCGCCGACATCTCCGACCGGCAGAACATTCAGCTGCACTGGATCAGGGTCGAAGACATGCCCGAGATCTGGCGCCGGTTGGAGTCCGTCGGCCTGATCACCACCGAGGCCTGCGGCGACTGCCCCCGGGTGGTGCTCGGCTCCCCCGTCGCCGGCATCGCCGCCGACGAGATCATCGACCCCACCCCGGTGATCGATCAGATCGTGGAGCGGTTCATCGGCGACCCCGACATCTCGAACCTGCCGCGCAAGTTCAAGAGTGCGGTCACCGGCCACCCCAGCCTCGATGTGGTGCACGAGATCAACGACATCTCACTGGTCGGCGTCGTGCACCCCGAACTGGGCCCGGGCTACGACCTGTGGGTCGGCGGCGGGCTGAGCGTGGCGCCGCGACTGGCCGAGCGGCTGGGCGTGTTCGTGACCGAGGCGCAGGCGCCCGAGGTGTGGCACGGGGTCGTCCGCATCTTTCGCGACTACGGCTACCGCCGCCTGCGCAACAAGGCCCGGCTGAAGTTTCTGCTGGCCGAGTGGGGCCCCGAGAAGTTTCGCCAGGTGCTGCAGGACGAGTACCTGGGTTACGAGTTGCCCGACGGCCCGCCCCCGGCCCCCGCGCCGTACGCCGGTGACCACGTCGGCGTGCACGACCAGAAGGACGGCCGCAAGTTCATCGGCTTCGCCCCCACGGTCGGACGGGTCTCGGGCACGATTCTGTCGCAGGTGGCCGACATCGCCGAGGCGGCCGGGTCGCAACGGGTGCGGTTCACCCCGCACCAGAAGATCCTGCTGCTCGACGTGCCCGGCGACGAGGTGGCCGGCGTGGTCGAGGCGATGCGTGAGCTCGGCCTGTTCGCCGACCCCAGCCCGTTTCGCCGCAACACCATGGCGTGCACCGGCATTCAGTTCTGCAAGCTCGCGTTCGTCGACACCAAGGACACCGCCACCGCCACCATCGCCGAGCTCGAGAACCGGCTCAGCGACGTCAAGCTCGAACTGCCGATCACGCTGAACCTGAACGGCTGCCCCAACTCGTGCGCCCGTATTCAGACCGCCGACATCGGCCTGAAGGGTCAGATCCTCACCGGCGCCGACGGCGAGCCCGAGTTCGGCTACCAGGTGCATCTGGGCGGCGGGCTGGCGAACTCCGATCGCGAAGACCCGGGCCTGGGTCGCACCGTCCGTGGCCTGAAGGTGAGCGCCGAGGAACTGCCCGCCTACGTCGAGCGCGTGGTGCGCAGCTTCGTCGACTCGCGCGATAAGGGCGAGACGTTCTCGGCCTGGGCCAAGCGCTCAGACGAACAGGCGCTGCGATGACCGCCCAGGTGGCCACCGGGCGGCGCAGTGTCGCCGAGTTGAAGGCGCTGGTCGCACAGGCTCAGGCCGACTCAGCCGACTGGACGGCCGACGATGTCGCCGCGTGGACCGCCGCGCACTTCGCCGGACGGGTCGCCGTGGCGTGCTCGATGGCCGGCGACAGCGTGGTGCCGCACCTGATAGCCCGGCACCTGCCCGGCGTCGACGTGCTGTTTCTGCAGACCGGCTACCACTTCGCCGAAACCATCGAGACCCGTGACTCGCTGGCCCGCAACGCCCCGGTGACCATCGTCGACGTGCTGCCGAAACAGACCGTGGCCTCCCAAGACGCCCAGTACGGCGCCAAGCTGCACGACCGCGAACCGACGCTGTGCTGCCAGCTGCGCAAGGTCGACCCGATCAACGAGACCCTGGCCGGCTACGAGGCGTGGGTCACCGGCGTGCGCCGTGAAGACAATGCCCTGCGCGCCAACACCGCTTTGGTGGAGTGGGACGAAGGCCACCAGATGGTGAAGATCAACCCCATCGCCGCGTGGAGCTTCGACGAGCTGCTCGACTACGCCACCACCCACTCGGTGCCGACCAATCCCCTGCTCACGCAGGGGTACCCGTCCATCGGGTGCGCCCCCTGCACCCGCCCCGTGGCGCCGGGCGAAGACCCCCGGGCCGGCCGCTGGGCCGGTCTGGCCAAGACCGAATGCGGGCTGCACGTGCAGGCCGACGAGCCCCCGATCACCCTGGAGACCACCTTCGTGAGCGCGCTGCAGAACCTCAACCTCACCCCGTCGGTCGAGCCCGTCGAGGCCCCTCCGCTGGCCGAGAGGGTCTCGACAAGATCGACCAACGAGGTGAACTCGACGCGGCGGCTCTCGCAGCTCAAAGAACTCGAGTCCGAAGCGATCCACATCATTCGCGAGGCGGTCACCGAGCTGGAGCGGCCGGTGCTTCTGTTCTCGGGCGGCAAAGACTCGGTGGTCATGCTGCACCTGGCCGCCAAGGCGTTCTGGCCCGCACCCGTGCCGTTCCCCGTGCTGCACGTCGACACCGGCCACAACTTTCCCGAGGTGCTCGCCTACCGTGACGCCGAGGTCGAGCGGCTGGGCGTCCGGCTGATCGTGGCCAAGGTGCAGGACTACATCGACGACGGACGGCTGCTCGAACGCCCCGACGGCACCCGCAACCCGCTGCAGACCCAGCCGCTGCTGGACGCCATCGCCGAGGGCCGCTTCGACGCCGTGTTCGGCGGCGGACGGCGCGACGAAGAGAAGGCCCGCGCCAAAGAGCGCGTGGTCAGCCTGCGCGACGAGTTCGGGCAGTGGGACCCGCGCAACCAGCGTCCGGAGCTGTGGAACCTGTACAACCCGCGGCACCGGGCCGGCGAGCACGTCCGAGTCTTTCCGCTCAGCAACTGGACCGAGCTCGACGTGTGGCGCTACATCGAGGCCGAGGGCATCGAGTTGCCCGCCCTGTACTACGCCCACGAGCGCGAGGTGTTCAGCCGCGACGGCATGTGGCTGGCGGTCGGCGAGGTGTCGCAGCCCAGGCCGTCCGAACAGGTGGTGACCCGCACCGTGCGCTACCGCACCGTGGGCGACATGTCGTGCACCGGTGCGGTCGAGTCCGACGCCGCCAACGTGGCCGACGTGCTGGCCGAGGTGGCGGCCACCCGCATCACCGAACGCGGCGCCACCCGTGCCGACGACCGCCTCACCGAGGCCGCCATGGAAGACCGCAAGAAAGAGGGCTACTTCTGATGAGCAGCGCAGTTGCGACCCGCGGCACCCTGCTGCGCATGGCGACCGCCGGCAGCGTGGACGACGGCAAGTCGACCCTGGTGGGCCGGCTGCTGCACGACTCCAAATCGGTGCTCACCGACCAGTTGGACGCCGTCGAGCGGGTCAGCCGTGAGAAGGGGCTGGGCATCGTCGACCTGGCGTTGCTCACCGACGGCCTGCGCGCCGAGCGTGAGCAGGGCATCACCATCGACGTGGCCTACCGCTACTTCGCCACCGCCAAGCGCACGTTCGTGCTGGCCGACTGCCCCGGACACGTGCAGTACACCCGCAACACGGTCACCGGCTCGTCGACCGCCGACGTGCTCGTGCTGCTCACCGACGTGCGCAAGGGCGTGCTCGAACAGACCCGCCGGCACCTGGCCGTGGCCGCGCTGCTGCGGGTGCCGCACCTGGTGTTCGCGGTGAACAAGATCGACCTGGTCGACTTCGACCATTCCCGCTTCGAAACCGTCGCCGCCGAACTGGCCGAGGTGGCCAAGGGCCTTGGCGTCGACGACGTGCGCGTGGTGCCGGTGTCGGCGCTGCTGGGCGACAACATCGTCGACCGCTCCGAGCGCACCCCGTGGTACGACGGCCCGAGCCTGCTCGAACTGCTCGAAGACCTGCCCGCGGGCGGTCCGGTCGAGAGCGAATCGTTCCGGTTCCCCGTGCAGTTGACCATTCGACCGCAGGCCGCGGCGCTCGACCCGCAATACGCCGAATACCGCGGTTATGCCGGCCAGATCGCCTCGGGTGTGGTGCGGGTGGGCGACCGGGTGCGCGTGCTGCCGGCCGGCCGCGAAACCACCGTCGTCGGCATCGACTTCGCCGGCACCGAGTTGACCGAGGCGTTCGCGCCCATGTCGGTGACGCTGCGGCTGGCCGACGAGGTCGACATCACCCGCGGCGAGCTGATCGCCGGCGCCGACGACGCGCCGAGCCCCACCCAAGACGTCGACGGACTGGTCTGCTGGCTGTCGGATCGCGCCCTGCGGCCCGGTTCGAAGGTGCTGCTCAAGCACACCACCCGCACCGTGCAGGGCATCGTCAAAGAGATCAAGGGACGGCTCGACCTCGACACCCTGGCACCCGTGCCGGCCGAGGCGTTGACGCTGAACGACATCGGCCGGGTGAGCATCAGGCTGGCCGCCCCGATCGTGGCCGAGAATTACTCCGACTCGCGGCGCACCGGCGCGTTTCTGCTGGTCGACCCGCAGATGGGCAGCACGCTGGCAGCCGGCATGGTGCGCACCACGCTCGGTGGCGACGAGTTCGAAGCCGAGACCCTGGACTGGTCGATCTGATGCCGTCGGTTGATCGCCGGCCGCTGGTGCTGGCCGTGCACGGCACCCGGTCACGGGTCGGCACCGAGACGTCCAAACAGCTGGCCGCCGCAGTGGCCGAGCGACTCGGCGTCGAGACCCACCTGGGCTGGGTCGACATTCACACCCCCACGCTCACCGACACGCTGCGTCGCCTCGGCGAGGCAATCGTGGTGCCGGTGTTTCTGACCAGCGGCTACCACGTCACGTCCGACATTCCGGCAGCCATCGCCGCCGCGGGTTCACGGGCCATCGCCACCCCGCTGATCGGTGCCGACGTGCTGCCCGCCGTGGTCGACCGCCTCGCCGAGGTGGACGACTTCGACGCGGTGGTGCTGGCCGGTGCCGGGTCACTGCGTGATCGGGCGCTCGCCGAGGTGCGGGCGGTGACGAACGAACTTTCCAGGGCCGTGGACCGTCCGGCCCTGGCGGGGTTCGTCACCGCCGCCTCACCCACCGTGCCCGAGGCCGTCGCCGCCCTGCGCGCCGCCGGCCACGCCCGGGTGGCGGTGGCCGCCTACCTGCTGGCGCCGGGCCGGTTCAGCGACGAACTGCAGTTGGCCGGAGCCGACGCGGTGAGCCGTCCGGTCGGCGTGCATCACCTGCTCGTCGACCTCATCGAACAGCGCTGGCGCAGCGCGATCGCCGAATCTCTCGTCGTGTCCCGACCGAAAGCCGTGAATGACTGATCTACTCGACCAACAGCTAAGCTTGACCGGCTCGGCAGATAATTCGGCAGACAACAAGGGGGCGAGGGCCCGCATGGGCGAGGTGCACAGCGTCGATCGTGTGGTCATCCGTTTCGCCGGCGACTCCGGTGACGGCATGCAGTTGACCGGCGATCGGTTCACCTCAGACACCGCGCGGTTGGGCAACGACTTCTCGACGCTGCCGAACTTTCCCGCCGAGATCCGCGCGCCGCAGGGCACCGTCGCGGGGGTGTCGAGCTTTCAGGTGCACTTCGCCGACTTCGACATTCGCACCCCGGGCGACCGCCCCGACGTTCTGGTGGCGATGAACCCGGCCGCCCTGAAGGCCAACCTGCACGACCTGCCGCGCGGCGCGGTGATTCTGGCCGACACCGCCGACTTCACCACCCGCAACCTGGCCAAGCTCGGCTACACCGACAACCCGCTCACCGACGGCACGCTCGAGGCCTACGAGGTGCACGGTTTCGACCTCACCGGGCTGGCGGTGGCCGCCGTGGCGCCGTTCAGGCTGGGCCGCAAAGACGCCGCCCGCACCAAGAACATGTTCGCGCTGGGCCTGTTGAGCTGGCTGTACAGCCGGCCCGAGCAGGGCACGCTCGACTTTCTGGCCCGCAAGTTCGCCGGCAAACCCGACATTCGCGACGCCAACATCGCCGCGTTCAAGGCCGGCTTCGCGTTCGGCGAGACCACCGAGGTGTTCACCGCCCGCTACCAGGTCGCGTCGGCCCCCATGCCGTCGGGCACCTACCGGCAGATCACCGGCAACACCGCGCTGGCCTACGGCCTGATGGCGGGCGCCGCCAAGGCGGGTCTGCAACTGTTCCTGGGCGCCTACCCGATCACCCCGGCGTCCGACGTGCTGCATATTCTGTCGCGCGCCAAAGACCACGGCGTGATCACCCTGCAGGCCGAAGACGAGATCGCGGCCGTGGGTGCCGCCCTGGGCGCCTCGTACGCGGGCGCACTGGGCGTGACCAGCACGTCCGGGCCCGGTATGGCGCTGAAGATGGAGACCATCTCACTGGCGGTGATGCTCGAGCTGCCGCTGGTGATCTGCGACATCCAGCGCGCCGGACCCGCCACCGGCATGCCCACCAAGACCGAGCAGGCCGACCTGTTCCAGGCCGTCTATGGACGGCACGGCGAGGCCCCGCTGCCGGTGATCGCGGCGCAGTCGCCCGGCGACTGTTTCGACACGGCGCTCGAGGCGGTGCGCATCGCGCTGACCTACCGCACGCCGGTGATCCTGCTGTCCGACGGTTACCTGGGCAACGGCGCCGAGCCGTGGGCGGTGCCGAGCCTGGCCGACCTGCCCGCGATCGACCCCGGCTTCGTCACCGAAGCGCCGGCCGAGGGCGAGTTCCTGCCGTACGCGCGTGACGAGAAGCTAGCCAGGCCGCTGGCGATTCCGGGCACGCCGGGTCTGGAGCACCGCATCGGCGGCATCGAGAAGGCGGCCGGCACCGGCAACGTCAGCTACGACCCCGACAACCACGAGTACATGGTGCGGTTGCGGCAGGCGAAGATCGACGGCATCGCCGACGACCTGCCGCCGCTGGTGGTCGAAGACCCGTCGGGGCGGGCCAAGGTGCTGGTGGTGGGCTGGGGCTCCAGCTACGGACCGATCTCGGCGGCCGCCCGCCGGGTGCGGCTGAGCGGACGCGCGGTGGCCACCCTGCACCTGCGCCACCTGAACCCGTTGCCGGCCGACCTGGGCGACATTCTGCGCCGCTACGACCGGGTGATCGTGCCCGAGATGAACCTGGGCCAGTTGGCGATGATTCTGCGCGCGAAGTACCTGGTCGACTGCGAAAGCTATTCGCGGGTGCGCGGGCTGCCGATCTCGTTGTCGGAGCTGGCCGAAGACCTGATCGACGTCATCGACGAGAAGACCCCCAACGACCCGAAGGAGGGCCGATGACCGCCACCGCTCCCGGCCTGGCCGGGGTGCCGCTGTCGCTCACCCCGCTGAACCGCAAGGACTTCACCAGCGACCAGGAGGTGCGTTGGTGCCCCGGTTGCGGCGACTACGCCGTGCTCGCCGCGTTTCAGGGGCTGATGCCGCAACTGGGCATCAAGCGCGAGAACACCGTGATCGTGTCGGGCATCGGCTGCTCGTCACGGTTTCCCTATTACGTCGATTCGTACGGCATGCACTCGATCCACGGCCGCGCGCCGGCGATCGCGACCGGGGTGGCGACGGCGCGTTCCGACCTGGCGGTGTGGGTGATCACCGGTGACGGCGACGCGCTGAGCATCGGCGGCAATCACCTGATCCACGCCCTGCGGCGCAACGTGAACATCACCATTCTGCTGTTCAACAACCGCATCTACGGGCTGACCAAGGGCCAGTACTCACCGACGTCCGAGCTGGGCAAGGTCACCAAGTCGACGCCGGTCGGCTCGGTGGACCACCCGTTCAACCCGATCTCGCTGGCGCTGGGCGCCGAGGCGAGTTTCGTGGCGCGCACCATCGACTCCGACCGGGCGCACCTCACCGAGGTGCTCACCGCCGCGGTCGGGCACCGGGGCGCGGCGCTGGTCGAGATCTACCAGAACTGCCCGATCTTCAACGACGACGCGTTCATCGACCTCAAGGGCCCCAAGGCGCCGGGCGTGATTCGTTTGGTGGACGGCGAGCCGATCACCTTCGGCCCCGACGGCTCGAAGTCTGTGGTGCGCGCGCTGGACGGCACCCTGTCGGTGATCGACACCGCCGACGCCGACCCCGCCCAGGTGGTGGTGCACGACGCGCACGCAGCCGACCCGTCACCGGCGTTCTCACTGTCACGACTCACCGACACCGGTGTGCTGCAGCAGTCCCCCATCGGCATCTTCCGGCAGGTGGAGCGTCCGAGCTTCGACGATCAGGTGCGCGACCAGATCACCATGCCCCAACCCGGCGAGCGCATGAGCGCTCTGCAGGGCCTGATCAACGGCAGCGACACCTGGACGGTCAACTGAGCCTCGGTGCGGGCGCCGGCCTGCCGTCGGTGACCATCGCAGCCTGCAGCAATCCCACGGCCATCGGCAGGTAACCGGCCGGGCCCTCACCGGGCAGCAGGGCCCGCTGCACCGCGTAGCCCGCCACCAGACCGATGAGCACACCCACCAGGTCCTCGGGGTCGATGGCCGGGCTGTTCGCCCGGCACCACGGTGCGACCAGGGTCCGCAAACCGGCCCGCAACGTGTCGAGCTCGACGGTCACCAGCTGCTTCAGGGCCGGGTCGGACTGGGCTCCCGCCCAGATCTGCAGCAGCAGGGCCGGAGTGTGGGCGTCCTTCGCCACCTGCGTCACGGCCGCATTCAGCAACTCGTGCGGCGAGAGATCGGCGGCCGTGTTCAGGATCAGGTGCAAAGGCACGGCCATGGCGCTGCGCCCCACCTCGAGCACCAGACGTTCCTTGCTGCCGAAGTGGTGGTAGATGGCGCCGGCTGACGTTGCCGACCTGGCCACCACTTCCGAAATAGAGGTGCCCGCGACTCCGTTCACCGCGATCAGCTCCGCCGCCGCCGCGATGATCGCCGAGCGTGCGCCGGGCTGCCGTCGCTGCCGCCCCTCCACGAGTTCAGCGTATCGGGCGTGCCGCAGCGGTACGGCCGCTAGCGTGGAACCGACAGAACGATCGTTCTGTAGGAGGCGACATGGCAACCCTCGGCCTGGACATCGGCTCGACGACGGTCAAGGGCGTGGTGCTGCAAGGCACGACGGTGCTGTTCAGTGCCTACCGGCGGCACCATGCGGACGCGCGCGGGGCGCTGCGCGAGTTGCTGAGCGAGGTGGCTCAGGCGTTGCCGGACGGACAGTTCGAGTGCGCGGTCACCGGCTCCGCGGGTCTGGGGGTCGCCGAGGTGATCGGCGTGCCGTTCGTCCAAGAGGTGATGGCCTCCACCGCGGCCGTCGAACGCCTGGTGCCCGACGCGGACGTGGTCATCGAACTCGGCGGCGAGGACGCGAAGATCACCTTTCTGCGGCCCGTGGTCGAGCAGCGCATGAACGGCACCTGCGCCGGCGGCACCGGAGCCTTCATCGACCAGATGGCGAGCCTGTTGCACACCGACGCCCAGGGGCTGGACGAACTGGCGGCCCGCTATCGGCATCTCTACCCGATCGCGTCGCGCTGCGGGGTCTTCGCCAAATCCGACCTGCAACCGTTGCTGAACCAGGGTGCGGCGCACACCGACCTGGCCGCCTCGGTGTTCGCCGCGGTCGCGACCCAGACCATCGCCGGCCTGGCCTGCGGCCACCCGGTTCGGGGCAACGTGGTGTTTCTCGGCGGCCCGCTGCACTTTCTGCCCCAACTTCGCGAGGCCTACCAACGCGCGCTCACCGATCAGGTCACCTCGTTCAGCTGCCCCGCGGACGCACACCTGTTCGTCGCGATCGGAGCGGCCCTGCTGGCCGGCGGATCGTCGCGGAGTTCCGTGGACGATCTGCTGAGCCGGCTCCGTCCGCGGGTCGTCATTCCGCTGGGCAGCAATCGCCTTCGTCCGCTGTTCAACGACCCGGCCGAGCGGGCCGAGTTCGACGACCGACATCGGCTCGCCGGCGTGCCTCGCGGCGAGTTGGCGACGGCGTCCGGGCCGCTCTTCCTCGGCATCGACGCCGGATCGACCACCGTGAAAGCCGTTCTGGTCGACACCTCCGGCGACATCGTCTTCAGCCATTACCAGGGCAGCAACGATCCGGTTCAGGTGTCGATCAGCATTCTGCGGTCGGTGCTCGCTGCGCTGCCCGACGACGCGTATCTGGCCCGTGCGTGCGTGACCGGCTACGGCGAAGGCCTGGTCAGGGCCGCCCTGCGGCTGGACGACGGCGAGATCGAGACCATGGCGCACTACCGGGCCGCCGAACGGGTCTGCCCCGGGGTGACCTCGGTGATCGACATCGGCGGCCAGGACATGAAGTACCTGCGCATCCGCAACGGCGCGGTCGACTCGATCGCGGTCAACGAGGCCTGCTCGTCGGGCTGCGGGTCGTTTCTGCAGACGTTCGCCGCGTCACTCAGCCTCGACATCACCGAGTTCGCTGCCAGTGCCCTGCAGTCGTCGGCTCCGGTCGACCTGGGCACCCGCTGCACGGTGTTCATGAACTCGTCGGTCAAGCAGGCGCAACGCGAGGGCGCCACCGTGGGCGACATCGCCGCGGGGCTGTCGTACTCGGTGATCCGCAACGCCCTCTACAAGGTGATCAAGCTCAAGGATGTCGAGCAACTGGGCGACACCGTGGTGGTGCAGGGCGGAACCTTCCTCAACGACGCGGTGCTCCGGGCGTTCGAACTGCAGACCGGCGCCCGCGTCGTCCGTCCCAACATCGCCGGCCTGATGGGCGCCTTCGGTGCGGCGCTGACCGCCCAGCGCAACTGGCACGAAGGCGAGCGGTCGCAGGCACTGGCCGCAGCCGAACTGGACGACTTCACAGTGCAGACCCGGCTGGACACCTGCCGGCTCTGCCAGAACCATTGCCAGCTGACCATCTCGACTTTCGGCGACGGCAGCCGGCACGTCAGCGGCAATCGGTGCGAGCGCGGCGCCAGCACCGAGCGGGTACCCGCCAAGTCGGAACTGCCGAACCTGTTCGACTACAAGTACCGGCGCCTGTTCGGGTATCGCCGGCTCACCGATGACAAGGCGTTTCGGGGTCAGATCGGCATTCCTCGGGTGCTCAACATGTACGAGAACTACCCGCTCTGGTTCACGATTCTGACCAGCCTCGGCTTTCGGGTGACGATCTCGGGGCGGTCCAGCCACGAGGTGTTCGAACGCGGCATGGAGTCGATCCCGTCCGAGAACGCCTGCTACCCGGCCAAGCTGGCCCACGGCCACATCGAGAACCTGCTCGATCGGGGGATCCGCACCATCTTCTACCCGTGCGTGCCACTGGAGGCCAAACAGGTGGACGCCGCCGACAACCACTTCAACTGCCCGATCGTCGCCTTCTACCCACAGGTGCTGCAACGCAACCTGACCCGGCTGCACGAACCGGGCGTGCGGTTCATGGCGCCGCTGCTCAACCTCGACCAGCCGGTCAAACTGGCCGAGCGGTTGGTCGAGGTGTTCGCCGACTGGAACGTCACGATCGACGAAGCGACAGCCGCGGTCGAGGCCGGCTACGCCGAGGACGCCCGGTTCAAGGCCGACATTCGCGCCGAGGGCGAGCGCGCCCTGGCCTACCTCGCCGAGCACGGGCTGAAGGGCATCGTGCTCGCCGGCCGTCCCTACCACGTCGACCCGGAGGTCAACCACGGCGTGCCGAGCCTGATCAACGGACTGGGAATGGGCGTCCTGACCGAGGACTCTATCGTGGCACCCGAGGCCACCCGGCTCGCCCGGCCGATCCGGGTCCGCGACCAGTGGGCCTACCACACCCGGCTCTACGAAGCCGCCGCCACGGTGGCCCGGCAGCCCGACCTGCATCTTGTGCAGTTGAACTCGTTCGGCTGCGGGGTCGATGCGATCACCACCGATCAGGTGCAAGAGATCCTCGAACAGGCCGGCGACATGTACACCCTGCTGAAGATCGACGAGGTCTCGAATCTGGGTGCGGCCACCATTCGGCTGCGGTCGATGAAGGCGGCGGCCGCCGAGCGCCGCGGCTCGGCGACCGTGAGCACCTACGGCGCCCTGGGCGAACGGGTGTTGTTCGACGAGCACGCGCGCGACACCCACACCATCTACGCGCCCCAGATGGCACCGGTGCATTTCCGGCTGCTGATGCCGGTGTTCCGCAAGCTCGGGTTGCGCATGCGGTTGCTCGAGAAGGCGAGCGCCGACGACATCGAGGTCGGGCTGAAGTACGTCAACAACGACGCCTGCTTCCCGGCGATCATGGTGGTCGGCCAACTGGTCAACAAGATCCGATCCGGCGAGGCCGACCCCCACCGGACGTCCGTCGCCATCACGCAGACCGGCGGCATGTGCCGCGCCACCAACTACGTCGGACTGCTGCGCAAGGCGCTGGCCGACGCCGGGTACCCCCAGGTGCCGGTGCTCGCGATCAGCGTGCAGGGCCTGGAGGCGAACCCCGGGTTCTCGATCACGCCCGGCTTGCTGCACCCGGCGATCCAGGCGCTGGTGCTGGGCGATCTGTTGCAGACCGTGCTGCTGCGGGTTCGGCCCTACGAGGTCGAGCCGGGTGCCGCGAAGGCGCTCTACGACCGCTGGGACGCCGTCTGCCAGGAGTTTCTGCAGTACGGGGGCTACAGTCCGACGCTGGGTCGCAACCTTGGCTACCTCGGGCTGATCAAGCGGATCGTGGCGGCTTTCGACGAGTTGCCGTTGCAGCAGGTGCCCCGCAAACCCCGGGTCGGCATCGTGGGCGAGATCCTGGTCAAGTTCCACCCAGACGCCAACAATCACGTCGTCGACGTGGTCGAGGCCGAGGGTTGTGAGGCGGTTCTGCCCGGAATCGTCCAGTTCTTCCTGATGCCGCTCTATTCGGCCCAGTACCAGTGGGAGAGCCTCGGGATCGGCCCGCGTTCGCATCACGTCAAGAAGCTGGCACTGTGGTTGATCGAGCGCTACCAGCAGCCCGTGGTCGCAGCCCTGCGCCGTACCGGGGGCAAGTTCGATCCGCCACCGGCGATGAAAGACCTGGCCGCGAAGGCCGACGGTATCATCTCGTTGGGCACCCGGGCCGGCGAGAGTTGGCTGCTGACCGCCGAGATGGTCGAACTCATCGAGTTGGGCGCGCCCAACATCATCTGCGCCCAGCCGTTCGCCTGCCTGCCCAACCACGTGGTGGGCAAGGGCATGTTCGCCGAACTGCGGCGCCGTCACCCGCAGGCCAACATCGTCTCGGTGGACTACGATCCCGGCGCGTCCGAGACCAACCAGCTCAACCGGATCAAGCTCATGGTCGCCACCGCGCACAAGCGGCATCGGGCCGGCTCGGGCGAGACTTCGGCAGGGCCCGCAGCCGGGCGAACGTCGGCGCCGGTCTCGCCGGTCGACCTGTGGGACGAGGCAACGGCCGGACGTCTGTGAGGCCGGCCGGCCGCTGCCCCGGTTTTGTCGGTGGCGCCGTCTAGGATCGCCCAAGTGACGACATTTGATCTCGACCCCGCCGTCCGTCCTCAAGACGATCTGTTTCGCCATGTCAATGGCCGTTGGCTGGCCAGCACACCCATTCCCGACGACCGGCCGAGCTACGGCGCCACCCAGGTGTTGCGCGAGCAGGCCGAAGAGGCCGTCCGCGACATCGTGACCGGGCTGCAGAACTCCACGCCGGGCAGTGAGGCGGCGAAGGTCGAAAACCTGTTCGCCTCATTCATGAACACCGACGAGGTCGAACGGCGCGGGCTCGATCCGGTGGCGGCTTTGCTGGCCGAGGTCGACGCCATCGACTCGGTGCCGGCGCTGCTCGACTACTTCGGTCGCAGCATTCTGCGCGGCACCGGGTCGCCGGTCGCACTCGACGTGGAGTCCGACCCCGGCGACCCGACCCGTTATGCCCTGTTCGCCATGCAATCGGGCCTGGGGCTGCCCGACGAGGAGTACTACCGCGACGACAAGTTCGCCGACATTCGCGACGCCTACGTGACGCACGTCGCTGACACCCTCACCCTGGCCGGGCTGGACGCCGATCAGGCCCGGCTGGTGATGCAACTCGAAACCGAGATTGCCAAGCGGCACTGGAACAAGGTGCGCACCCGTGATCTGCGGCAGATGTACAACCCGACCCGTCCCGAGGTGTTCGCGCAACGGGTCGACTGGCTGCGCATGCTCGGTGCCGCGCAGGTGCCGCCGGTGGACCAGTTGATCGACGGGCAGCCGTCGTTCATGAGCGAGCTCGCCGAGCTGATCGACGAGGAATGGCTGTCGTCGTGGCGGGCCTGGGCGCGCTGGCATCTGCTGTCGGCGCTGTCGCCGTACCTGCCCGAAGCGTTCGTGGCCAGCAGGTTCGCCTTCTACGGCACCGTGCTGAACGGCATTCCGACCAACCGTGCGCGCTGGAAGCGCGGCATCACCTTGGTGGAACGCTGCCTGGGTGAGGCCGTCGGCCGGCTCTACGTCGAGCGGCACTTCTCGCCCGTGGCCAAGCAGCGCATGGACGAGCTCGTCGCCAACCTGGTCGAGGCGTACCGGCAGTCGATCAGTGAGCTGGACTGGATGACCGAGGCCACCCGCACCCAGTCGCTCGACAAGCTGAGCAAGTTCGTGTCGAAGATCGGCTACCCCGACCAGTGGCGCGACTATTCGGCGCTGGTGATCGAAGCCGACGACCTGGTCGGCAACGTGCTGCGGTCGTCCGCCTTCGAGCACGCCTACGAGTGGTCGAAGCTGGGCGGCCCGATCAAGAAGCACGAGTGGTTGATGACCCCGCAGACGGTCAACGCCTACTACCACCCGCTGCGCAACGAGATCGTGTTTCCGGCCGCCATTCTGCAGCCGCCGTTCTTCGACGAGCACGCCGACGAGGCCGTCAACTACGGCGCCATCGGCGCGGTGATCGGCCACGAGATCGGCCACGGCTTCGACGACCAGGGCTCGACCTGCGACGGCGACGGCAAGCTGCGCAACTGGTGGACCGACGACGACCGGGCCGCCTTCGAAGACCGCACCAAGGCCCTGATCGAGCAGTACAACGAGCTGGAGCCCGACGAGACGCCGGGTCACCATGTGAACGGCGAGCTGACCATCGGCGAGAACATCGGCGACCTGGGTGGGCTGTCGATCGCCCACCGGGCGTGGTTGCTGGCGGTGGGCGACCAAGACGTCGAACCGATCGACGGCCTGACCGGCGAGCAGCGGCTGTTCATGTCGTGGGCGCGGGCGTGGCAGCACAAGGCTCGGCCCGAGGCGCTGATCACCCAACTCACCACCGACCCGCATTCGCCCGACGAGTTTCGCTGCAACCAGGTGGTGCGCAACATCGAAGAGTTCTACTCCGCCTTCGGCGTCACGGGTGACGACGAGCTGTGGATGGCGCCCGAGCTTCGGGTGAAGATCTGGTGAGTGCCCGCTGCACTCTGATCCTGCGACCGCTCACGGCCGCCGACGAAGTGCCCATGCGCCGCATGCAAGCCGAGCTGGCCGCGGAGGGGTTCGACCTGTTGCCCGAAGGGCACACCTGGGCCGAGGTGATGGGGCGAGCCGAGCGCGAGGCGTCCGGCGTCGACCTGGAGCCCGGACGGGTACGCGCCGACTTTCTGGTCGCCGAGGTCGGCCGCGACGTGGTTGGACGGGCCTCGGTGCGCTACGCCCTCACCGACTGGCTGCACCACTACGGGGGCCACATCGGTTACGCGGTGGCCCCTGCGCATCGGCTCAAGGGGTATGCCGGCGAGATGCTGCGGCAGTCGCTGCAGCGACTGGCGGCGGCCGGCGTCGATCGGGCCCTGGTCACCTGCGACGAGGGCAACGTGGGGTCTGCGCGGGTGATCGAGGGTGCCGGCGGGGTGCTCGAGAATGTGGTCGACGTGGGCGGCGGGCTTATGCGGCGCCGGTATTGGATCGACGTTTTCACCCACGCATGACGACTGGGGTGCTCAACGCAGGGCTGCGTGCTGCCGTACCCGCTGGCCTCGAAGTCTGACAGGGGCTCGGTGCCACCCGACCACAGCACGGTGCCTTCGGGCAGGTCATTGATGTCGCCGGTCAGCTTCCACCCGTGTGACGATTGGCTCGTCACCGAGTAGTACAGGGTGAGCGTGTCGGTGTTCATGCCCGTGGGTCTGCGGTCGGTGACGCGATACCCCGTCAGTTGGCCGGCGTACAACGCCAACTCGGTGGCCGGCGTCGCGGCGTCGACGAAGCGGGCCTGCCATTCGACCATGGCCGTTGTGGCCGGCCACCACGGTGACGGACGCCTCGGCGAAACCCCCGGCACAGACCGATCGCAGCAGCAGCCGATCGTTCTGGCGCAGAACGTAGGCGGGGCCGCCCTCGATCGACTCACCCTGCGCGCGGCTCGACGTTGACGGGCTGATCGACGGCGTGGGTGCGTCCGTGCAGCCGGCGAGCATGGCCAGGCACACCGCGACGGCAGCGACTCGCCACTGCCAGTGACAGACAGACGGCATCGAGGGGTCCTTTCGGACGGTGAACGTGGTGGTACCGGTGTCGCTCACGGCGGTGCCAAGTCGCACCCCGAGCGGGTTTTCCACGATGAGCAAGCAATCCCTGCCGATGAATCAGACGAAGCTGACTGACAAAGTCGCGGCGCGCAGGTCTTGCGTGCCCACGTCATTCCGGCGGACGCCGGAATCTCACGACGTGGCCGCGCGAGCGGACTCGTGCGCCGCAACCTGATCTGGCGAGGTAGAGATCCCGGCATTCGCCGGGATGACCGTGGTCGGACGCGCGGAATCTCACGACGTGGCAGCGAGGAGATCCATTCACCGGCTCGTGACCCCGCTAGGCAGAGATCCCGGCATCCGCCGGCATGACAGGGTTGGGTGACGGGATGACAGGGTTGGATGTCGGGATGACGGACGTGCGACGAGCCTCACCAGACCCAGCAGGTGCTGGTGAAACAGCGGCTCACCGGTCAGCTCGGGGTGAAACGCCAGCCCGATGATGCTGCCCTGTTGCACGGCCACCACCCGTCCGGCGTGCTGGGCGAGCACCTGAACGTCGGCACCCACGCGTTCGACCGCGGGAGCCCGAATGAACGCCACCGACGCCAGCCCCCACCGGGTGGCCAGGGGCACCTCGGCCGAGGCGAGCTGCGGGCCGAACGCGTTGCGGCGAACGTCCACATCGAGCACGCCCAGGCTCTGCTGCCCCGGCGCCGGGTCGAGCACGCCCTGCGCGAGCAGAATCAGCCCCGCACAGGTGGCCAGCGTGGGCAGTCCGTCGGCGATCAGTCGGCGTAGCGGGTCGAACAACCCCGTCGACCTGGCCAGCCGGTCGATCACCGACGATTCACCGCCGGGCAGCGCCAGCGCGTCCAGGTCGCGCAACTGGTCGGGTCGACGCACCAGCACCGGCTCGGCTCCAAGCTCGGCCAGCAGGGCGGCGTGTTCGCGCACGCCGCCCTGCAGGGCCAGAACGCCGACTCTCACCAGCCGCGTTCGGCGAGCCGGTGCGGCGCGGGCACGTCGGCCACGTTGATGCCGACCATGGCCTCGCCCAGGCCGCGCGACACCCGGGCGATCAGTTCGGGGTCGTCGTAGCCGGCGGTCGCGGCGACGATCGCCGCGGCCCGCTTGGCCGGGTCGCCCGACTTGAAGATGCCCGAGCCCACGAACACGCCGTCGGCGCCCAACTGCATCATCATGGCCGCATCAGCCGGGGTGGCGACCCCGCCGGCCACGAACAGCACCACGGGCAGCTTTCCGGCCTCGGCCACGTGACGCACGAGCTCGTAGGGCGCCTGCAGGTTCTTGGCCGCCACGTAGAGCTCGTCGGGGTTGCTGCGCCAGGTGGCGCTCAGGCCGGCGATCTCGCCGCGGATCGTCCTCAGGTGGCGGGTGGCTTCGGACACGTCGCCAGTGCCGGCCTCGCCCTTGGATCGGATCATGGCCGCACCCTCGGTGATGCGGCGCAGCGCCTCGCCGAGGTTGGTGGCACCGCACACGAACGGCACCGTGAAGCCGCGCTTGTCGATGTGATGGGCGTAGTCGGCGGGCGAGAGCACCTCGGACTCGTCGATGTAGTCGACGCCGAGCTGTTGCAGCACCTGGGCCTCGACGAAGTGGCCGATGCGGGCCTTGGCCATCACCGGAATGGTGACCGCGTCGATGATTCCGCTGATCAGGTCGGGGTCGCTCATGCGCGCCACGCCGCCCTGGGCGCGAATGTCGGCGGGCACCCGCTCGAGCGCCATCACGGCCACGGCGCCGGCATCTTCGGCGATTCGGGCCTGCTCGGGGGTGACCACGTCCATGATCACGCCGCCCTTCAGCATGTCGGCGAGGCCGCTCTTGACCAGGTCGGTGCCCGTGCGGGGCGCGTCGTTCACAAGTGTCATGCGCCAAGCCTTGCGGCCGAACTGGTCTGAGCCAAGCGCCAGTTTCGACGATCTGCAATGATCCAGTATGCGCACCACGGCCGAGGTCACCCTGCCGGTGACGCTCGCGCGCGACGACGGGCGACCGCTGCCGGTGCAACTGGCGGACGCCCTGCGCGGCCTGGTGCTCGACGGCTGGGTACCGCCTGGGGATCCGGTGCCGTCGACCCGTTCGTTGGCCCGGGCGGCGTCGGTGTCGCGTGGCACGGTGGTGGCGGCCTACGAGCAGCTCACGGCCGAGGGTTTTCTGACCGCTCGCCCCGGGTCTGCCACGGTGGTGAACCCGCGGCTACGCGCCCTGCACCCGCACCCTGGACGCTCCGGCCCCGAGCCCCCTCCGCCAGTTCAGGGGCGCCCACTGATCGACCTGCGACCCGGCCGTCCGTGGACGGCCGACGTCGCGACCTCCGGGTGGCGAACAGCCTGGCGCGCCGCCGCCAACGACCCGTTCGGCACCGACCCGGCCCCTGCCGGGGACGCCGGGTTACGGACGTCGCTGGCAGACCATCTACGGCGCATGCGGGGCGTCCATCGGCCCGCCGAGCAGGTGGTGGTCACCGCGGGTGCCCGCGAGGGCCTGACCGTGCTGCTGCACGCCCTGGGGCTGCCCGGGCCGGTGGGGGTCGAAGAGCCCGGGTATCCGTCGCTGCGCCGGGTGCCCGGGCGGCTCGGGCTCGCCACCACGCCGCTCGCGGCCGACGCAGAGGGACTGGTGACCGACGCCCTGCCCGAGCGCAACGCGCCGCGGGTGCTGATCGTCACGCCCAGCCATCAGTACCCGCTGGGTGGTTCGATGCCGGTGGCCCGGCGGCAGCAGTTGCTGGCCTGGGCCGCGAGACATGACGTGGTGATCGTCGAAGACGACTACGACGCCGAGTTGCGATACACCTCGCGCCCACTGCCCGCGCTGGCGGCCCTCGACGACCCCGACGAGGGACGCGTGGTCACCCTGGGCACGTTCGCCAAGACCGTCGGCCCCGGCCTGGGCGTGGGGTACCTGCTGGCGCCGTCGCGGTTGCTGCCCGACGTGCTGGCGTCGCGTGCCGACCTCGGGCAGCCGGTCGCCCAGCTCACTCAGCGCGCGTTCGCGCACTACCTGACCTCGGGCGAACTGCGCCGGCACGTGCAGCGCATACGGCAGCTGTACCGCCGGCGGCGCGAGCTGGTCACCGAGGCGCTCTCGGGGCTGCAGGGCGGTCGCGTCTACCCGATGGACGGCGGTCTGCACGTGGTGATCGAAACCGTGCGCGACGAGTCCGAGGTGTTGGCCCGCGCGCGAGCCGCCGGTGTGCTGGCAGGACGCCTGTCGGCACACTGGTCGGGCGAGCGTGACGATCGTTCGGGCGTGGTGTTCGGCTTCGGCGGCGTGAGTGAGCCCGAACTCGTCCAGGCCCTGGCGGTGCTGGTCGCCGCGATCGACGCCTGACCGTCCTGGCGGGTATTGGGGACGGTTCCGATTACCGTTCACCGAAGCCTCCTGGCGGGTATTGGGGACGGTTCCGATTACCGTTCACCGAAGCCTCCTGGCGGGTATTGGGGACGGTTCCGATTACCGTTCACCGAAGTGCCGAAACCCTTTGAGAGTCCGCCGCGTAGGGGGAGATCCGTCCCCAATACCGTTCACCCGGCCGTCTGGTGGGTAATCGGAACCGTCCCCAATACCGTTCACCCGGCCGTCTGGTGGGTAATCGGAACCGTCCCCATTACCGACCAGGACGCTCCCAGGGCGCAACCAATTCCAAGGCCGCGGACAGGCCCAGCAACACGTCGTCAGCGCCGAACGGAGCGCCCAGCATCACACCGATCGGCAGCACGGGCGAGTCTGCCCCGTCGATTCGGGCGTTGTGCAGCGGCAGGCTGATCGCGGGGCGTCCGGTCAGGTTGAACACCGAGGTCCACGGCGTGAAGCGCATCTGTGCCTCGAAGTCGGCGGACGGGTCGGCGTCATCACGCAGGCTGCCGACGGGCGCCGGCGGCTGCGCCAGCGTGGGTGACACGATCACGTCGAAGTCCGCCCAGGTCTGCGCCACCTCGCGGGTGAGCACCTGGATCGCCGCCATCGCACCCGCGTACTCCAACCCCGTGGCGCTGCGCCCGCGCTCACGCAGCCAGCGGGTCAGGGGCGTCAGCGCCGGTTCGGCCTCGGCGGGCAGCGGAATGCCGAGCGCCCCCACCGCCCACACCGAACGGAACGCCTCCCAGCGTTCGGCGGCGAACGCCACCGGGGCCTCGCTGACCTCGTGTCCCAGCCCCTCGAGCAACAGGGCGGCGCGGGCGGCCGCGTCCAGACAGGCGGCGTGCACCTCGGCGTCGGCCGCGATCACCGGAGTGGTGAGCAATCCGACCCGTAGCCGTTCGGGGGCCCGCTCGCAGGCCGCCAGGTAACCGCCCGGCGCGAGAGGCGCCCAGTAGGTGTCGCCCGGCCGAGCACCCGCCAGCACGTCGAGCGCGAGCGCCGTGTCGCGCACGGTGCGGCTCACCACCCCCTCGGTGCCCAACCCCGGCCCCGGCGGACGCGCCCCGGGCGAGATCAGCCCGCGGCTGACCTTGAGCCCCACCAAGCCGCAGGCCGAGGCCGGAATGCGAATCGAGCCACCGCCGTCCGAGGCGTGCGCGATGGGCGCGATGCCCGCGGCGACGGCGGCCGCTGCTCCCCCACTGGAGCCGCCCGCCGAACGAGTCACGTCCCACGGCGTGACGGTGGGCGGACGTCCGTCGGGCTCGGTGTAGCAGGGCAACCCGAACTCGGGCGTCGCGGTTTTGCCCAGCATGGTGGTGCCGGCCTCGGCGAACCACCCCACGATCGGGTCGTCCGCCGGGCCGACCACGCCCCGCATGGCGGACGAGCCGGCCTGCCAGGGCAGACCCTCGACCGGGTTCAGGTCTTTGATCGGGTTGGGTACGCCGGCCAACGGCAGCCGCTCTCCGGCCGCGACCCGCTGGTCGGTGCGCCTTGCGTCCGCCATGGCCCGTTCGGGCGCGAGGCAGGTGAAGGCTCCGTACTGGTCACGCTGTTCGGCGACAGCAAGGGCCACCTCGGCGACTTCGACCGCTGACAACTCGCGGCTGTTGACCGCCGCAGCGGTCTGCAGCGCGCTCAGCCCGGTGTACTCATCGGCACGCACGCGAGCAAGTCTGACAGAGACCCATCACCGCCGCGGCCGGACTAACCCCCGCAGCGGCGATCGTGGGCGAAGCAGAGATCCCGGCGTTCGCCGGGATGACGACCGTCGTTCGCTGGGGAGGCGCAGATTTCGATGGTGGAGCTTGTCGAGACCCGTTGCAGCTAGGGGGTTTCGACAAGCTCAACCAACAAGTTCGGAATGACGAACGCTCGTTCGCTAGTGCCCGATCTTCTTCGGGTCGAGAATGCCTGAGATGGTGGGCTCGAAGGCCGGGCCCAACTGCTTGACCGCCAGGCGTCCGACCAGTTGCTGCTCGGTGGTGACGCGTTCGGAGCGTCCGCTACCGAGGAACGTGATGGTCCAGTGCAACAGAGTGGTGATGCGGTTCTTGAAGCCGACCACGTAGATCAGGTGCAGACCGAGCCAGGCCACCCACGCAAAGAAGCCGCTGAACTGCAGCTTTTCGTTGATCTTGGCCACCGCGCCGAACCGGCTGATCACAGCCATCGAACCCTTGTCGAAGTACTTGAACTTTTCGGGCCGGGGCTGGCCGTTGATGTCGGCGATGATGGTCTTGGCGGCGTACTTGGCGCCCTGAATGGCGACCTGCGCCACGCCCGGCAGCCGGTCGAGGCTCATCATGTCGCCGATCACGAACACGTTCGGGTTGCCCGGCAGGGTCAGGTCGGGCTGCACGGGCACCCGGCCGGCTCGGTCGACCTCGACGCCCGACTGGTCGGCGAGGGTCTTACCCAACGGGCTGGCCTGCACACCTGCCGCCCACACCTTGCAGATGGCGTCGACCCGCTCGGTGCTGCCGTCCTTGTGCTTCAGGTCGAGTCCGGTGGCGTCCAGATTGGTCACCATGGCGTTGAGCTTGATCTCGACGCCGATGCGCTGCAACTCTTTGGCGGCGGCCGCCGACAGCTTCTCACCGAACGGCGGCAGCACCACCGGCGCCGCGTCAAGCAGCAGCACCCGGCACTGCTTGGTATCGATGTTTCGAAAGCTCTGCGACAACGTCTTGTGGGTGAGTTCGACGATCTGACCGGCCAGTTCGACACCGGTCGGGCCGGCGCCCACCACCACGAACGTCATCAGCGACCGGCGCTCGGCGGCGTCCTGGCTGAGCTCGGCCATCTCGAGCGCACCGAAGATGCGGGCGCGCAACTCGAGTGCGTCGTCGATGCTCTTCATGCCCGGCGCGAACGTGGCGAAGTGGTCGTTGCCGAAGTACGACTGCCCGGCGCCGGCAGCCACGATCAGGTAGTCGTAGCGCAGCACGATCTGCTTGCTGAGTTTCTCGGCGACGACGATCTTCGACTTCACGTTGATGCGGCTCACCTCACCCAGCAGCACCTTGACGTTCTTCTGCTTGGCCAGAATGTCGCGGGTGGCGGGTGCGATCTCACCGCTGGACAGAATGCCCGTGGCCACCTGGTACAGCAGCGGCTGAAACAGGTGCGCGGTGGTGTTGCTGATGATGGTGATGTCGACGTCGGCCTTGGCCAGCGCACGCGCCGAGAACAGACCGCCGAAGCCGGAGCCGATGATGACTACGTGGGGACGAGGCATGGCTACTCCAGGTGTGAGGCCGGACGGCTTGCGTGCATGAGTCTGCCTGCCGCTTGCGGCAGTGGCAAGAATCTTTGCCCAAGCTGGACGATCACGCGGAGCGGGCCACGATCTGGTCACAGAGCTCGTGAAGGGCGTCGCGGGCATGGCCCTCGGGCAGCACGGCCAGGTGCTGCTTGGCCACCTGTGCACGCCTTTCGACCTCGGCGCGGGCAGCCGCCATGGCCGGGTGCGCCCGCATCAGGGCCAGGGCCTCGGCCAGGTCGTCGGGGTCGTCGATGGTGCCGGCGAGCAGGTGCCGCAGCCGGTCGTCCGCGGGCTCGCGGCCGGCCTTGACCAGCATGGTCGGCAGGGTGGGCACACCCTCGCGCAGGTCGGTGCCGGGCGTCTTGCCCGTCGAGTCGCTGTCGATGTCGATGATGTCGTCGCTCAGTTGAAACACCACGCCGAGCTCTTCGCCAAAAGCCGCCAGGGCGCGCAGCACCTCGGGCGGAGCGCCGCAGACCATGCCGCCGAACACCGCGGACGTCGCGATCAGCGACCCAGTCTTGTCGGCCAGCACGCGCAGGTAGTGCGCCACCGGGTCGTCGTCGCCCTGGGCGCCACGGGTCTCGGAAATCTGCCCTTCGACCAGCCGGGCGAACGTGTCGGCCTGCAGCGCCACGTAGTCGACACCGAGGGTGGCCACGATCGACGACGCCTTGGCGAAAAGGAAGTCGCCCACCATGATCGCCACCGAGTTGCTCCAGCGATGGTTGGCGCTCTCGGCACCGCGGCGCAGATCGGCCTCGTCCATGACGTCGTCGTGGTACAGGCTGGCCACGTGGGTGAGCTCGACCACCAGCGCCGCCCGCTCGGCCGCATCGTCGTCTGCGCCCGGGTACAGCCGCGACGCCAGTACCACCAGCAGCGGCCGGAACCGCTTGCCGCCGGCGTTGATGATGTGGGAGGCCGCCTCGGTGACGAACGGAGTGTGCCCGAACGCCGCGTCACCCAGCCGATCTTCGATGCTGCGCAACCGGTCGGCGACGGACTCGGCGAACGTCTCATCGACACCGATCTCGAGGGTCACGCTTCTCCTTGTCACAGGCGGGGCTTGGCCCAGCTTAGCCTCACCGAATGAACGTGCCTGCAGCCGTCGCCAGGGCAAGCACCGGGCCGGGAAAGACCCCCAGCACCGCCACGCCGAGGGCCGAGACGGCGATCGGCAGCCAGGTGAAGGCACTCGCCTTACCCACCACGACGCCGTCGGCGGGTTCACCGAAGAACATCACCACGACGATGCGCAGGTAGAACACCGCAGCCACCAGGCTGAGCAGTACCGCCACGATCACCAGCCAGTCGTAGCCGCCGCGCCAGGCCGCGGCGAACACCGCCCACTTGCCGATGAAGCCGGCAGTGAGCGGAATGCCGGTGAAGCTGAGCATGAACAGCGCGAAGATGCCGGCCAGCAGCGGGCTGGTGCGGCCCAGCCCAGACCAGCTCGCGATCGCGTTGGCCTCGCCGCTGTTGTTGCGCACCAGGGTGATCACCGCGAACGCGCCGATGCTGGCCAGGCCGTAGACGACCAGGTAGAACAGCGCCGACGACAGGCTGTCGAGGGGGCTGGTGGCAGTACCGGCGGTGGCGCCCACCACCGCGGTCATGATGAACCCGGCGTGCGCAATCGAGCTGTAGGCCAGGGTGCGCTTGATGTCGGTCTGGGTCAGACCCCACACCGCACCGACCACCATGGTGGCCACCACCAGCACCGCCAGCAGCGGCTGCCAGGTCCAGCGCTCGCCGCCCAGGGCCACGTAGAACACGCGCAGGGTGGCGCCGACGGCGGCCAGCTTGGTGCAGATCGCCATGAACCCGGTCACCGGGGTGGGTGCGCCCATGTACACATCGGGCACCCAGCTCTGGAACGGCACCACGCCCACCTTGAACAGCAGGCCGACGCCCAGCAGCGCCATACCGGCGATCAGAATGCCAGAGCCCATGGTCGGGTTCTGCACCGCGGCGGCGATCGCCGAGAAGTCGAACGAGCCGGCGTAGCCGTACAGCAGGGCGACGCCGAAGAGGAAGAACGCCGAGCTGAACGCGCCGAGCAGGAAGTACTTCAGGGCCGCCTCTTGCGACAGCAACCGCCGCCGCCGGGCCATGCCGCACATCAGGTACAGCGGCAGCGAGAACACCTCGAGCGCCACGAACATGGTGATCAGATCGGACGCCGCCGGAAACACCATCATGCCGCCGAGCGCGAACAGCGCCAGCGGAAACACCTCGGTGTGCTCCAACCGGGCGGCGGACGCCTCGGCCTCGGCCCGGCTGCCCGGCACCGTGGCGGCCGACGCGGCGAACGTGCTGACGCCCCCGTTCACCTCACGTTCGGCGAACACCAGAATGGCCAGCAGCCCGAACACCAGCAGTGCGCCCCACATGAAGTAGGTGGGCCGGTCGAGCATCATCGAGCCCATCGCCACCGGCCCGCCGATGCCGGCGCGCCAGTTGGCCACCAGCATCGCCGCCGAAGCGACGATGCTGGCCACGACCAGAAACACCTGGGCGAAGAACCGGTGCACCACCGGCACGACCGCCTCGACCAGAATGCCGAGCACGGCAGCGATCAGCACCAGCAGCACCGGTGCGAGCGCGCGCCATTCGAACACCACGGTCGTCATCACTTCTCTCCCTTCGCGGGCGCGACCGGATCGTCGAGCTGCATGCGTTGCATCGCCGCCTTCGCGGTCGGTTCGGCCAGCTGCATGATCGGCCCGGGCATGAACCCGAACAGCAGAATCACCGCGATCACCGGAATCAGCACCGACTTCTCGCGGGCGTCCAGATCGTGGGTGAAGTGCGGGGCGACCTCATCGGGCAGCGGCCCGGTCATGGTGCGCTGATACAGGCGCAGGCCGTAGGTGGCGGCCAGAATGATGCCCAGCGCGGCCACTGCGGCCACCCAGGGCTCGCGCGTCCAGGTGCCGGCGATGACCAGAAACTCACTGACGAACGTCGACATGCCGGGCAGCGAGATCGCCGACAGCACCGACAGCAGCACCGCGCCGGCCAGCACCGGGGTGGCCTTCTCGACGCCGCCGAAGTCGCTGATGTCGGCCGAGCCGCGGCGCTTGATCAGGAAGCCCACGGCCAGGAAGAGCGCGGCGGTCGAGAAGCCGTGGTTGATCATGAAGAAGACGGTGCCGTTGATCGACTGCGAGGTGAAGATGTAGATGCCCAGCACCATGAAGCCGAAGTGGCTCACCGAGGTGTAGCTGACCAGCCGCAACAGGTTGGTGGAGGCGATCGCGGCCGCCGCACCGTAGATGATCGAGATCAGCGCGAGAGCGATCATGAACGGCGCCACCCAGGCGCTCGCCTCGGGGAACAGCCCGATGCAGAACTTGATCATGGCGAACGTGGCGATCTTGTCGAGCACGCCGACCATCAACGTGGACGAGCCGGGCGTGGCCTGCTCGGCCGCCGCCGGCAGCCAGGTGTGCAACGGCACCATGGGTGCCTTGATGACGAAGGCGATCAAGAAGCCGACCATCAGCCAGCGGGCGGTGTTGGTGGCCATCGGCTGCCCGGCCAGGTCGCTGAGCAGGTAGCTGGGCGTGCCGCCCGCCGCCGACACCGCGAAGAGCCCGATCACCGAAGCCAGCAGAATGAACCCGCCCACCAGGTTGAACATCAGAAACTTCAGCGCCGCCGCCCGGCGCAACGCACCGCCGAAGCCACCGATGAGGAAGTACATCGGTATCAGCGTGGCCTCGAAGAACACGTAGAACAGCAGCACGTCATCGGCCAGAAAGGTCAGCAGCGCGGTGCCCTCCAGGGCCAGCACCATCGCGAAGTAGCCCTGCGCGTTCCAGCGTCCGTGGCCCCGCACGCCCCACTCGGCCCACAGCACGATGGGGGTGAGCACCACGGTCATCAGCACCATGATCAGGCCCATGCCGTCCAGACCGAGGGCCCACCAAGCCCCGAACGCCGGAATCCACGGCAGCCGCACGGCCAGATCGGCGCCGCCCACGTACTGCACGGTCACCAGCACGGCCACCGCCAGCGTCGCCAGCGAGAAGGCCAGGCCGATGGCCCGGGCCGCGCCACGCACCGGCAGTGCGAGCACGAGCGCACCCACCAACGGCAACAGGCCGAGGAGGGTCAGCCAACCGAACGTCATCTCATCTCCTCCCTCAGGCCCCGAGGCCGAGGATCAACACGACGCCGACCAGCAGCACGCCGAGCACCATGGTGAGCGCGTAGCTGCGCACGTAGCCGTTCTGCACCCTGCGGCCACCCACACTGAGGCCCCCCAGGGCGTTGGCGAGCAGGTTCACGAAACCGTCGAAAGCCTTGGCGTCGGCGGCCACCGCCGCCCGCGACACGCCCAACACCGGCTTGACCACCAGGGTGTCGTTGACCGCATTGCCGTACAGCTCGTTGCGGCCGGCCACGGCCAGCACGTTGCCCTGCGGTGCCACCGCCGGAATCGGCTTGCGCCCGAACACCCACCAGCCCACGAACACGCCGGCTGCGACCACCAGCATGGTGAGCCAGCCGATCGGGGTGGGCAGCAGCTCGACCTCGTGGGCGTGGTTGCCGGCGGCCGGTTCGAGCCACTCCTGAATCCACCAGTTCATCACCGCACCCGCCACCAGGCTGAGCGCGGCCAGCACGATCAACGGCACGGTCATCACCGCGGGCGATTCGTGCGGGTGCACGCCGTCCAGCCAGCGCTTCTTGCCGCCGAAGGTCATCAGCATCAACCGGGTCATGTAGAAGGCGGTGACACCGGCACCCAGCAGCGCCAGGGTGCCGACCAGAGCGCTCTGGCCGAACGCCGCCTCGATGATGTGGTCCTTGCTGAAGAAGCCGGCGGTGAGCGGAAAGCCGATGATGGCCAGGTAGCCGCACGCGAAGGTCCAGAACGTGATCGGCAGGTATTTGGCCAGGGCACCGTAGTGCCGCATGTCGACGTCGTCGTTCATGCCGTGCATCACCGAGCCTGCACCAAGGAACATGTTCGCCTTGAACGCCCCGTGGGTGAGCAGGTGGAAGATCGCGAACGCGTAGCCTGCGGGGCCGATGCCGGCGGCCAGCATCATGTAACCGATCTGGCTCATCGTCGAACCGGCCAGCACCTTCTTGATGTCGTCCTTGCTGCAACCGATCCAGGCGCCGGCCAGCAGGGTGACGGTGCCGACGATCACCACTGCAAGGCGGGCGTCGGCCGTGAGGTCGAAGATCGCGTGGCTGCGCACCACCAGGTAGACGCCGGCGGTCACCATGGTGGCTGCGTGGATCAGGGCCGACACCGGGGTGGGACCCTCCATGGCGTCCAAGAGCCAGGCCTGCAGCGGCACCTGCGCCGACTTGCCGCAGGCCCCGAGCAACAGCAACAGGCCGATCGCGGTCGTCCAGCCCGGGGCCAGGTGTTCGGCGCCGTGGTTCACGTCGATGAAGGCGGACGAGCCGAACTGGGCCAGCATCGCCGAGATCGCCAGCACCATGCCCAGGTCGCCGACCCGGTTCATGACGAACGCCTTCTTGGCTGCGGCGGCGGCCGAGGGCTTGTACTGCCAGAACCCGATCAGCAGATACGAGGCCAGACCCACGCCCTCCCAGCCGACGAACAGCACCAGGTAGTTGTCGGCCAGCACCAGGGTGAGCATCGCGGCCACGAACAGGTTCAGGTAGCCGAAGAACCGGCGCTTGCGCTCGTCGTGCGCCATGTAGCCCAGCGAGTAGACGTGAATCAGGCCGCCGACGCCGGTGATCAGCAGGGCGAACAGAATCGAGAGTTGGTCGACCAGCAGGCCGACGTCGAGCTGCCAGGTGCCGGTGGTGAACCAGGTGTAGAGCTGCACCGACACGGCCCGCTGATCGACGGGCGCCGCCAGCATCTGCACGAACAGTGCCATCGCCACCACGAACGAGCCGCCGATCGTGGCCACCGCCAGGTAGGGGCCCGACTTCTCGACGTAGCGTCCGAAGCCGAGCAGCACGAACGCACCCAACGCGGGCAGCGCGATCATCAGCCAGGCGTAGCTGAACAACCCGGTGGCCGCCACCGGATCGATCGTTTCGAGGGGGATCATGCCGTCTTCCCAATCACTGATTCAGCAGGTTCGCGTTGTCGACCGAGGTCGAACGACGGGTCTTGTAGATGCTGACGATGATCGCCAGGCCGACCACGACTTCGGCCGCCGCCACCACCATCACGAAGAAGCTGGCCACCTGGCCGTCGAAGCTGGCGTGGTGCCAGGCGAAGGCCACCAAAGCCAGGTTCGCGGCGTTCAGCATGAGTTCGACCGACATGAACGCCACCAGCGCGTTGCGCCGAATCATCACGCCCACGGCGCCGATCACGAACAGGATCACCGCCAGGTACAGGTACTGATCGATCACAGTTCCTCGTCCTCCTCGTCGCGGATGCGCTCGGCTCGCTCGAAGGTTTCGGCGGTGAGCGCGCGCAACTGGGTGCTGTCGAGTTGCGCGCCCCGTTCGGCCAGCGTCTGGCTCACCGAGTCGGGTGCGATGGTGCCGTCGGGCAACAGGGCCGGGGTGGCGATCGAGTTGCTGGTGGCGAACACGCCGGAGTTGGGCAGCGAGCCCGGGTGGGTGCCCTGATCGGCGTAGGCCTTCATGCGGGCGTCCGCCTGCTCACGCTGGCCGAGCTTGGGCTTGGTGCGCTGCGCGTGGGCCAGGATCATGGCGCCGACCGCGGCGGTGATCAGCAGCGCCGAGGTGAGCTCGAACACCCACACGTAGCGGCCGAAGAGCAACTGCGCGATGCCCTGCACGTTGCCGCCTGCGGCCTGTTCGGCGCCCGCGAGCCCGGCGGACGGCCCGGTGACGGCCCCGCCGATGGAGAAGATCATCAGCCCCAGCAGGCCCAGGGCCCCGATCGCCGACAGAATGCGCTGGCCCTTGATCGTCTCGACGATCGAGTCTGGGGTGTCGACGCCCACCAGCATAAGCACGAACAGGAACAGCATCAGGATCGCGCCGGTGTACACGATGATTTGAATCGCGAACAAGAACGGGGCGTCCAGCGAGGCGTACAGCACCGCGAGGCACACCATGGTGAGCGCCATCGACAGCGCCGAGTAGACGGCCTTGCGAAACAGGATCAGACCGAGGCCACCCAGCACCATCAGGGGCGCACAGATCCAGAACACGATGGTCATCGGGCCTCCCCCACAGGTGCGCGGCCGGTGCGGGTGTCGGGTGTGCCGGTCTTCGGGAGCCCCAGAAAGTAGGTCTGTTCGTCCTCGCCCAGGCGGCGGGCGTGCGGCGGTTCCTCCATGCCGGGCAGCAGCGGCGCCAGCAACCGCTCTTTGGTGTAGATCAGCTTCTCGCGGCTGGTGTCGCCCAACTTGAACTCGTTGGTCATGGTCAGCGCCCGGGTGGGGCAGGCCTCGATGCACAGGCCGCACAGAATGCAGCGCAGGTAGTTGATCTGGTACACCGAGCCGTACCGCTCGCCCGGCGAGAACCGATTCTCTTCGGTGTTGTCGGCGCCCTCGACGTAGATGGCGTCAGCGGGGCAGGCCCAGGCGCACAACTCGCAGCCGACGCACTTCTCGAGCCCGTCCGGCCAGCGGTTCAACTGGTGCCGGCCGTGAAAGCGCGGCGCGGTGACCTTGACCTTGCCCTTTTCCGGGTAGCCCTGGGTGAAGGTCTTGCGAAACATGGTTCGAAACGTGACGCCGAACCCGGCCCATCGATCTGCGAACGTGGCCATCAGGCGTCCGTCCTTTCGGCGTCGAGCTTCGAAGGCACCACATCTGCCAGTTCGGGCAGCTTCTGGCCCGGCATGGGTGGCACGGGGTAGCCGCCGGCGAAGGCGTCGAAGGTGGTCTCTGCTTCTGGTTCGGGTGGTTCGGGTTCGCGGTCGAGCAGCCACCAGATGGCGAACAGGGCCAGGATCACGACGACCGTGCCGCCCATCACCAGGGGGTTGCTGAACCAGGCCAGGTTGCGGGCGATGCGGAACGTGGCGATCACCATCACCCAGACCAGCGAGATCGGAATCAGCCACTTCCAGCCCAGGGTCATGAACTGGTCGTAGCGGAATCGCGGCAGGGTGCCGCGCAGCCACACGAACAGCGAGATCAGCAACTGCACCTTGAGCATGAACCAGAGCGGCCCCCACCAGCCCTGATCCACCGCCGGAATCAGCGCGTTGATCGGCCACGGCGCGTGGTAGCCGCCCAGGAACAGCGTGGTGGCGACAGCCGAGACCGTGGCCATGTTGATGTACTCGGCCAGAAAGTAGGTCGCGTAGCGGAAGCCCGAGTACTCGGTGAGGTAGCCCGACACCAACTCCGACTCGCACTCGGGCAGGTCGAAGGGTGCCCGGTTGGTCTCACCCACCATTGAGATCACGTAGATCACGAAGGACGGCAGCAGCAGCAGGAAGTACCAGCTCTGCATGCCCCAGTCCCAGTGAATCCGGAAGCCGCCCAGCTGCAGGTCGAGCACGAACGGCTGCCCCTGCGCCTCGACGATCTCGGACGTCGACATCGACCGGCTGTACAGAAACACCGCCACCAGGGCCAGCCCCATGCTGAGCTCGTAGCTGATCATCTGCGCCGACGACCGCAGCGCGCCGAGCAGCGAGTACGGCGAGTTGGACGACCAGCCGGCCAGCACGAAGCCGTAGATGCCCACCGACGCCACGGCCAGAATCACCAGTACCGAGATCGGCAGGTCGGTGAGCTGCAACCGGGTCTTCACGCCGAAGATCTCGACCTCACCGCCGAACGGAATGACCGACCAGGCGGTGAAGGCGGCCGTTCCGGCGATCAGCGGGGCAACGGTGAACAGGATCCGGTCTGCCGAGGCGGGCCGGAAGTCCTCTTTCACCAGCAGCTTCGCACCGTCGGCGAGTGCCTGGCCGAGCCCGAAAGGGCCGTTCATGATCGGCCCGAGCCGATGCTGCATTTTGCCGACCAACCGCCGCTCGTACCAGACGTTGAAGATCGTCCAGACCAGCAGCACGACGAACAGCACCAGCACCTTGATGACCACCAGCCACCACGGGTCGGTGCCGAACAGGCTGAGATCGAGCGGGATCATGCCACGCCCCCTTCACCTTGGTCGAAACCTTCGCCGCGCTCGAGCGCCGCGGCGGGCGAACCGATGGTCACCGGATCGCCGTGCACCAGGCCCAGCTCAGACAGCGGCGTGTCGGGGGCGTGGGTGGGCACCCAGACCGTGTCGGGCGCCATGCCCGGCACGATGTCGAGCGGCAGGGTGAGCCAGCCGCCGTTGCCGCTGACGGTGACGGCGGCGGTCAGGCCGAACTGCTCGGCGGTCTCGGGTGCAACCCTGGCCACCACGGGCTTGGCCGTCTCGAGCAGGGCCGGCTCGTAGTCGAGGGCCCGCGAACCGTCGAGCAGTTCGCGCCAGGTGGCCAACGCCACCTCGCCGTCGGCGTGATCGGCGGCCACACCTCGGCCGCGGCTCAGCGGGGCGCGGGCACCGTCCCAGGCCCCCAACTCGTCGAACTCGGCCAGCGCCTGGCGTGCGGTGCGCACACCCAGCGGACGACCCAGGGCGTCGGCCAGCGCGGCGAGCACCCGCAGGTCGGTCATCGGCTGGTTGGCCTGCTTGATCACCGTGTTCACCCGGCCGCGACGGCTCTCCCAGTTCAAGAAGTGACCCGGCCGTTCTTCGATCAGCGCGATCGGAAACACCACGTCGGCGCGCTCGGTGACCTCAGACAACCGCTGTTCGAGGCTCACGACGAAGCTCGCGTTCTCAAGCCCCTCGCGCACCTCGTTCGCCTGCGTGAAGTCCGACGGCTCCAGGCCACCGACCAGCAGGGCGAAGCCCCCCTCGCGGGCGGCGGCCAGTTGCTCGTCGGCGTCGAGGCCCGGGGTGCCGGGCAGGCTGTCGACGCCCCACGCTGCCTGCACGTCGACCCTGGCGAGCACGTCACCGGTCGGACGGCCGCCGGGCAGCAGGTTGGGCAGGCAGCCGGTCTCGACCGCGCCGCGGTCGCCGGCGCGGCGGGGCACCCAGCCCAGTCGGGCGCCGGTTCGGTCGGCGAAGTCGGCGGCGGCGTTCAGCAGCCCGGGCACCACGGCGGCGCGATCACCGATCAGCACGATGGTGTCGGCGTCCGCGGTGATGCCGTTCAAGGCTTCGGCCTCGGCACCCGGCACGGTGGCGACCAGTTCGGCGTTCAGCTTCACCGACCCGTTGGACGCGAACGGCGCAACGGTCACGACCTTGAGGCCGTTCTTGCGCACCGCCTTGCGCAGCCGGAGGAAGACCATCGCGGCCTCTTCCTCGGGTTCGAAGGCCACCAGCACGACCTGCTTGGCCTGCTGCAGTGCGGTGTAGCTCAGCCGGTCTTCGTCGAGCTCTGTGCCGGCCACCCGGTTGGCCAGGAAGACGGCCTCTTCGGCCGAGGCCGGGCGCGAGCGGAAGTCGATGTTGTTGGTGCCCAGCACCGCTCGCGCGAACTTGCTGTACCCGTAGGCGTCTTCGACGGTGAGCCGTCCGCCGGTCAGCACGCCGACCCGCGAGCCGGCCCGGCGCAGGCCCGCCACCGCGGCGTCGATGGCCTCGGGCCACGACGCCACCCGCAGCACCCCGTTGTCGCGCACCAGCGGCCGGGTGAGCCGGTCGGGCCCGCGGCCCGACTTGAACGCGAACCGGCCCTTATCGCAGTTCCACTCCTCGTTGACCAACGGGGCGTCGCCGGCCAGCCGGCGCTTGACCTGAAAGTGCCGGTGGTCGCTGCGCAACTGGCAGCCGCCGGCGCAGTGCTCGCAGGTGACCGGAGTGCTGACCAGGTCGAACGGCCTGCTCTGAAACCGGTACGACACGCTGGTCAGCGCACCCACCGGGCAGATCTGAATGACGTTGCCCGAAAAGTACGAGTCGTAGGGGTGGTCTTCGTAAAAGCCCACCTGCTGCAGCGCGCCGCGCTCGACCAGGGTGATGAACGGGTCGCCCGAGATCTGCTCCGAGAACCGGGTGCAACGGGCGCACAGAATGCACCGCTCTCGGTCGAGCAACACCAACGCCGAGATGCTGACCGGCTTGGGGAACGTGCGCTTCACGCCCTCGTAGCGGCTCTCGCCGGCACCGTTGGCCATGGCCTGGTTCTGCAGCGGGCATTCGCCGCCCTTGTCGCAGATCGGGCAGTCGAGCGGATGGTTGAGCAGCAGAAACTCGATCATGCCCTTCTGGGCCTTCGCGGCCACCGCCGAGGTCTCTTGGGTCAGGATCTTCATGCCGGGCGCGCATTCGAGGGTGCACGACGCCTGGGGCTTGGGCATGCCGCGGCCGTTGCCCATGTCGGGCACCTCGACCAGGCACTGCCGGCAGGCACCCACCGGGTCGAGCAGCGGGTGGTCGCAGAACCGCGGAATGGCGACGCCGATCATCTCGGCGGCCCGGATCGCCAGCGTGCCCTTGGGCACCTGCACCTCGGTGCCGTCGATGAAGACGGTGATCAGGTCGCTGGCGACGACCTCGCCCGGTTTGGCGGTGACGGTCATGCGTGCGCCCCTTCCCGTACGGCGAACAGCGCGCTGCGTTCGTAGGGGAACAACTCCCACGCGGGAATGTGCATGCCCTGCTCGAACTCGTCCCTGAAGTGCTTGATCGCGCTGGTCAGGCAAGCCACCGCTCCGTCGGCCAGGGCGCAGAACGAACGGCCGCCGATGTCGTCGGCGATGTCGAGCAGCTTCTCGACGTCGCCCTGCTGGGCCTGGCCCGCCTCGAACTTCTTCAACAACTGCACCAGCCACCAGTTGCCCTCGCGGCACGGGGTGCACTTGCCGCAGGACTCGTGCTTGTAGAACTCGATCCAGCGCAGTGTGGTGCGCACCACCGAGGTGGTCTCGTCGAAGCACTGCAGCGCCTTGGTGCCGAGCATGGTGCCGGCCGCCGCCATGCCCTCGTAGTCCAGCGGCAGGTCGAGGTGTTCGGCGGTCAGGATCGGTGTGGAGCTGCCACCGGGCGTCCAGAACTTGAGCTCGTGGCCCTCGCGCATGCCGCCGGACAGTTCCAGCAACTGCCGCAGGGTGACGCCGAGCGGCGCCTCGAACTGGCCGGGCCGTTTGACGTGACCCGACAGCGAGTAGATGGTCATGCCCTTGGACTTCTCGGTACCCATCGAGGCGAACCAGGCGGCCCCCCGGTCGATGATGGACGGCACCGACGCGATCGTCTCGACGTTGTTGACCACCGTCGGCGAGGCGTACAGGCCGGCAACGGCTGGGAACGGCGGCCGCAGCCGGGGCTGGCCGCGGCGGCCCTCGAGCGAGTCGAGCAGTGCGGTCTCTTCACCGCAGATGTAGGCGCCCGCACCGGCGTGCACGACCACCTCGACGTCGTAGCCGCTGCCCAGAATGTTCTTGCCGGCATAGCCCGCCGAGTACGCCTCACGCACGGCCTGCTGCAGCCGGCGAATGATGTGCAGCACCTCACCGCGGCAGTAGATGAACGCGTAACGGCAGCCGATCGCGTACGAGGCGATGATCACACCCTCGACCAGCGTGTGCGGGCTGGCCATCATCAGCGGCATGTCCTTGCAGGTTCCCGGCTCGGACTCGTCGGCGTTCACGACCAGGTACTTGGGGTTGGGGTTGTCTTTCGGCACGAACGACCACTTCATGCCGGTGGGAAAGCCGGCGCCCCCGCGGCCGCGCAGTCCGGAGTCCTTGACCAGCTCCATCACGTCGGCGGGGGTGGTGCTGAGCGCCTTGCGCAGGGCCTGGTAGCCACCTCGACGTTCGTAGTTGGTGAGCTTCCAGGCCCGTTCGTCGGCCCAGTTGGCGGTGAGCACCGGGGTGAGTTCGTCGGTCACTTCTGCCCTCCTTCGGCGCTCGCGGCCTCGTCGGAGGCCGGAATGGGCGGGGGTGCGTCGGGGGCGCGCCAGCCGTTCTCGCGGGCCACGTTCACGCCCAGCAGGGACGCCTCGCCGGCGGTCGGACCCTCGTCGGCCCGTCCGTCGGGAAAACCGGCCAGCACCCGCTCGGCCTCCATCCACGAGGTGAGCGTGGCGCCGCGCGGCGACTTGACGGTCTCGCCCGAAGACAGCGCGGCCAGCAGGTCGTCCACCTTCTCGGGGTTCATGTTGTCGAAGAACTCCCAGTTGACCATCAGCACCGGCGCGAAGTCGCAGGCGGCGTTGCACTCGATGCGTTCGAGCGAGATCGCGCCGTCGGCAGTGGTCTCACCCTCGTGAATGCCCAGCCGGTCGCAGACCTGGTCGAGCAGGGCGTCACCGCCCATCACCGCGCAGAGGGCGGTGGTGCAGACGCCCACGTGGTGCCGTCCACCGGGCCGGCGGCGGTACATGGTGTAGAAGGTCGCCACACCCGAGACCTGCGCCGTGGTGATGTCGAGAATCTGCGCGCACGCCTCGACGCCGGCGGGGCTGATGCGGCCGTCGACGCTCTGCACCAGGTGCAGCATGGGCAGCAGCGCCGAGCGCGCCTGCGGGTAGCGGGCCGCGATCGAGCGCATCTCGTCGAGCGTGGCCTCGGTGATGTTGGTCTGGGTGTCGTCGTAATCGATCGACCCCGACTCGGGGAACCAGGACTGGAACTCGTGGTCGCTCACACTTTCCTCCCAACGGACGTCGTGGTGATGGCGCTCGAGATCCCGGCGTTCGCCGGGAGGACGGTTGGGGCCGAGATGGCGAGGGTGGAGATGCTCATCGGTCGACACCTCCCATAACCGGATCGAGTGAGCCGACCGCGACCACGACGTCCGAGATCAAGCCGCCCTCGCACTGGATCGGCACCGACTGCAGATGGTTGAACCCGGGGTCGCGCATGTGCACCCGGAACGGCTTGGTGCCGCCGTCGCTCACCACGTGGCAGGCGATCTCGCCCTTGGGCGACTCGATGGGCACGTAGGCCTGGCCGGGCGGCACCCGGAAGCCCTCGGTGACGAGCTTGAAGTGATGGATCAGCGCCTCCATCGACTCGCCCATGATGTGCTTGATGTGCTCGTGGCTGTTGCCTTGGCCGTCGGGGCCCACCGCGAGCTGCGCGGGCCAAGCGATCTTGGGGTCGGCCACCATCACGGGCTTGCCGGCGGTGCTTTCGAGCCGGTCTGCGCACTGCTCGACGATGCGCAGGCTCTGCCACATCTCTTCGAGCCTGATGCGGAACCGGGCGTAGCTGTCACTGGACGCCCACCCGTCGTCGGGCTGCCAGGCGACCGAGTCGAACTCGTAGGTCTCGTAGCCGCAGTAAGGCTGCTGCTTGCGCAGGTCCCAGTCGTAGCCGGTGGAGCGCAGCACCGGGCCGGTGACGCCGAGCGCCATGCAGGCGGCCAGGTCTTGATGGCCGATGCCCATCATGCGCATCTTGAAGATCGGGTTCTCGTTGCAGAACGCCGCGTACTCGGGCAGGTGCTTGTGCAGCCACGCGATCAGTTCGCGCAACTGCGCGATGCCGGTTTCGGGCAGGTCGTTGGCCACCCCACCGGGCCTGATGTAGGCGTGGTTCATGCGCAGGCCGGTGACGGCCTCCAAGAAGTCGAGAATCATCTCGCGCTCACGGAAACCGATCGTCATGACCGTCAGCGCACCGATCTCCATGCCGCCGGTGCCGATCGCAACCAGGTGCGAGCTGATGCGGTTGAGCTCCATCATCAGCACGCGGATCACCTGGGCTCGCTCGGGAATGTCGTTCTCGATGCCCAGCAGTCGCTCGACCGCCAGGCAGTAGGCGGCCTCGTTGAACAGCGGCGCCACGTAGTCCATGCGGGTCACGAAGGTGCTGCCCTGCGTCCAGGTGCGGTACTCCATGTTCTTCTCGATGCCGGTGTGCAGAAAGCCGATGCCGGGGCGGATCGAGAGCACGGTTTCGCCGTCGCATTCGAGGATCAGCCGCAGCACGCCGTGGGTGGACGGGTGCTGGGGCCCCATGTTGATCACCAGGATCTCGTCGGATCGCTCGGCCTGCTCGGCCGCGATCTCGGCCCAGTCGCCGCCCATGGCCGTGTAGACGGTGCCCTCGGTCTCTTCGCCGGGCTGGGCGTAGAAGTCGGTGGTGCTCATCGGTACCCACCTCGCCGGTGCGGCTGGAGTTCGCTTCGCTCACACAATCTCATCGGTACCCACCTCGCCGGTGCGGCTGGAGTTCGCTTCGCTCACACAATCTCATCGGTACCCACCTCGCCGGTGCGGCTGGAGTTCGCTTCGCTCACACAATCTCATCGGTACCCACCTCGCCGGTGCGGCTGGAGTTCGCTTCGCTCACACAATCTCATCGGTACCCACCTCGCCGGTGCGGCTGGAGTTCGCTTCGCTCACACAATCTCATCGGTACCCACCTCGCCGGTGCGGCTGGAGTTCGCTTCGCTCACACAATCTCATCGGTACCCACCTCGCCGGTGCGGCTGGAGTTCGCTTCGCTCACACAATCTCATCGGTACCCACCTCGCCGGTGCGGCTGGAGTTCGCTTCGCTCACACACTCTCATCGGTACCCACCTCGCCGGTGCGGCTGGAGTTCGCTTCGCTCACACACTCTCATCGGTACCCACCTTGCCGGTGCGGCTGGAGTTCGCTTCGCTCACACTGATTCATCTGTAGCTCCTGCGCTGGTCGGGCGGCGGCACCACGGCGCCCTTGTACTCCACCGGAATGCCGCCGAGCGGGTAGTCCTTGCGCTGGGGGTGGCCGACCCAGTCGTCGGGCATCAGAATGCGGGTCAGGTGCGGGTGGCCGTCGAACACGATGCCGAACATGTCGTAGGTTTCGCGCTCGTGCCAGTCGGCGGCCGGGTAGATGGCCACCACGCTGGGCACGTGCGGGTCGTCATCGGGGCAGCTGGTCTCGACCCGCAGCCGGCGATTGTGGGTCATCGACTGCAGGTGGTACACCACGTGCAGTTCGGCGCCCTCGTCGGTTGGGTAGTTGACCCCCGACACGCTGGGCAGAAACTCGAACCGCAGGTGCGCGTCGTCGCGAAGCTGGCCCATCACCTGACTGAGCTTCTCGCGGGCGACGTAGAAGGTCAGTTCGCCGCGGTCGAACACGACCCTGACCAGTGCGTCGGGCACCAGCTCGTCCAGCCGCGCGGTGACGCCCGCGTACCAGCCGTCGGACGGCAGCGGCTGACTGGGCATCTCGACCACGCGCACGATGCGGCCGTAGCCGGAGGTGTCGCCCGAGCCGCTGGACCACATGCCGGTGCGCGTCTCGATGGCGTGCGGGCCCTCGGCGTAGGTGACGGCCTGATCGACGGCCTCAGACAGCTCGGTGGCCTCGTCGGGCTGCGCGTCCTCACGCTCGAGGCCGGCCTTGGGCGCCGAACCGGCACCCTCGACGGGTTCGTCGACGGTCTTCGCTTCGCCGGGCAGCTTGTCGTCGGTCATCGCATGAGGCCCTTCATCTCGTGCGTGGCCATGGCCTCGAGCGCGGCCTGCTCTTGCGCTTCGATCTCGGCCAGTTCATGGGCGCCGATGGGCCGCTTCATGACGATCTCTTTGCGCAGCTTGAACATGGCGTCGATGAGCATGTCGGGGCGCGGCGGGCAGCCCGGCACGTACATGTCGACCGGCACGATGTGGTCGCCACCCTGCACGATCGCGTAGTTGTTGAACATGCCGCCCGAGCTGGCGCACACCCCCATCGCCATCACCCATTTGGGTTCGGGCATCTGGTCGTAGACCTGGCGCAGCACGGGGGCCATCTTCTGGCTGACCCGGCCCGAGATGATCATCAGGTCGGCCTGCCGCGGCGAGGCGCGAAAGACCTCTTGCCCCCAGCGTCCGGCGTCGAAGCGGGGCGCGCCGTAGGTCATCATCTCGATGGCGCAGCAGGCCAGGCCGAAGGTGGCCGGCCAGAACGACGCCTGCCGCATCCAGCCGAAGATGCCTTCGACGGTGGTCAGCAGCACGCCCTGCGGAATCTTCTCCTCAAGCCCCATGTCGCACCCCTCGCGCGGTCGTCGTGCTCAGTCCCATTCCAACCCACCACGCCTGATCTCGTAGAAGTACGCCACGCCCAGCACGATCAGAAAGATCATCATCGCGGCGAAGCCGAACACCCCGAGCGCGTCGAAGGTGACCGCCCACGGGTACAGAAAGGCGACCTCGACGTCGAACACCAGAAACATCATCGCGGTGATGTAGTACTTCACCGGGAACCGGCCGCCGCCGGCAGCGGCCGGCGTGGGGTCGATGCCGCACTCGTAGGTGTCGTACTTGACCCGGTTGTAGCGACGCGGCCCGACGGTCAGGCTGAGCACCACCGACAGCACCAGAAAGCCGCCGGCGAGCGCCATGATGCCCAGAATCGGTATGTAGGGACTCATCACTGCCTCCGTCGATTCATGCTGCGGGCACCGCCCGTGACAACGAGTGGATCACCCGGTCCATCCAATCACCATCTTTGGTGTCATAAAGGTGGGCCAGCAACTTGATGGTGAATCGCATCAGCACCGGCCGGGGCAGCCCGTAGCGCACGCACAGGTGCATCACCTGCGGGTGCTCGATCAGCTTGACGAACATCTGCCCCAGCCTGAAGTAGCCGCCCCACTCGGCCGCCAGCCGGGCCGGGTAGCTGTTGAGGGCCTTCTCGGCGCCGGGGGTGCCGACGCCCTCGGCGTGGGCTCGCACGATCGCCTCGGCCGCCGCCTCGCCGGCCTCCATGGCGTACGGAATGCCCTCGCCGTTGAACGGCGACACCATGCCGCCGGAGTCACCGACCAGTACCAGTCCGCGGGTGTAGGCCGGTTTGCGGTTGAACGCCATCGGCAGCGCTGCCGAGGCGATCGGACCGACCTGGTTGTCGGGGCTGAAACCCCACTCCTTCGGGGTGTTCGCCAGCCAGGTCTGCAGCAACTCGCGGTAGTTGAGTTTTTGGCTCTTGGCCGTGCTGGCCACGGTGCCCAGCCCGACGTTGCAGGTGCCGTCGCCCATGCCGAAAATCCACCCGTAGCCGGGCAACAGGTTCGACTCGCCGGGCTTGCCGTCCCACAACTCCAGCCACGACTCCATCCAGTCGTCGTCGTGCCGGGGCGAGGTGAAGTAGGTACGGCAGGCCACACCCATCGGACGATTGGCGTTCTTCAGCAGGCCGAGCGACTTGGCCACCGGTGACGAGTTGCCGTCGGCGGCCACCACGATCGGTGCGGTGAAGGTGCGTCCGTCCTTGGTCGTGACGCCGGTGACCCGATCGGTGCGCTCGTCGACGACTGCGCCGGTGACGTTGGCCTGCTGGTACAACGTGGCGCCCTTGGCGACGGCATGGTTGGCCAGCAATTCGTCGAAGTCGGCGCGCTTGCGCACCAGCCCGAACGAGGGGAACTCCCCCAACGTCGGCCAGGGCAGCTCGAAGGGTTCGGCGCGGCCGCCGTGCACCCGCAGGCCCTTGTTGTGCAGCCAGCCGGCTTCTTCGCTGACGTCGATGCCCAACCGCAGCAGTTGCTTGGTGGCCCGCGGGGTCAGCCCGTCGCCGCACACCTTGTCGCGCGGAAAGGTGCCCTTTTCGAGCAGTGCGACGTTCAGGCCCTGATCGGCCAGCCAGCAGGCGGTGGTCGCGCCGGCGGGGCCCGCCCCGACGACGACGACGTCCGCGTGCTCGTCGGACATGCTGCTCCTCGTCGCTGGTCGTTTTGCCGGGTGGGCTCCGCCAGTCTAGGCACGAAATGACACGACAGCCATTCGAGGGGCGGGCGTGGAAGGTGGCTAAGCTTCGCGGGTGATCTCTGCCCCTCCGGCTGCCTACACAATTGCCCGAACAGTGCCTATTAACGACCCGGGAATGTTGGAAAAATACCTTGTGGACGGCTCTTCCGTGGCGTGGATCAGGCACGGCGAAGGCATGGTCGGATTGGGGTGTTACGCATGCACAGACGTCACCTCGCCGGCCGAGGCTGACGCCTGGTGGAGCACCCTGGTCGAGGGTCTCGATCACCACTCGCAAATGCCCGGCGTGGCCGGCTCGGGGCCGCTGGCGTTCGGCTCGTTCACCTTCGACCCAGACCACACCGAGGCGGTGTCACGACTCATCGTTCCGAAGGTGATCATCGGACGACGGCAGGGGCAGGCGTGGCTGACCGTGCTGGGTGATGGGGTGTCGCCGGTCGAGATCCCGCCGCTGGTCGAACTGGTCGAGACCCAGTTGGTGGAGCAGGTCGAGACCTCACCGCTGGTCGAGCTCGTCGAGGCCCTGACCGCCGCCCGCCCCACTGCGCCCCGGGCGCCGCGGAGCGTCCGGATCGAGGTGGACGAGGCCGCCCAGGCCCGCTGGAAGGAACGGGTGGCCGAGGCCGTCCGTCGCATCGAGACCAATGGGCTCGAGAAGGTGGTGCTGGCGCGGTCTGTCACTGCGCGGGCGTCCGAGCCGATCGATGCGCGACACCTGGTCGACACTCTGGCCCGCGACTACCCGAGCTGCTGGACGTACTGCATCGACGGCCTGGTCGGCGCCTCGCCCGAGATGCTGATCCGCCGGGAGCGCGGGCTGGCCACCTCGCGCATTCTGGCCGGCACGATTCGGCGCAGCGGGTCGGACGAGACCGACCTGAAGCTGGCCTCCGCCCTGGCCCGTTCGAGCAAGAACCTGGGCGAGCACGAGTTGGCGGTCGCCTCGGTGGCCGAGTCGTTGGCCCCGCTGTGTTCGGGCATGAACGTGCCCGAGTCGCCCTACGTGCTGGAACTGCCCAACGTGCTGCACCTGGCCACCGACGTCACCGCCGTGGCGCACAAGAAGGCCGGGGCTTTGCGGCTGGCTGCGGCGCTGCACCCGTCCGCGGCGGTCTGCGGCACACCCACGTCCGTCGCCCGGGCGGCGATCGCCGAGCTCGAGGGCCTCGACCGGGGCCGCTATTCGGGTCCGGTGGGTTGGATCGACGCGCGCGGCGACGGCGAGTGGGCGATCGCGCTGCGCTGCGGAATCATCGACGCCGACGACCCCCGCCAGATCAGGCTGTTCGCCGGCTGCGGCATCGTCGAGGGCTCCGACCCCGACGAAGAGCTGGCCGAGACCCAGGCGAAACTGGTGCCGATGGTGAACGCGCTGCTGGGCTGAGCCGTCGTTGGTCGAGCCGTCGTTGGCCGAGCTTGTCGAGACCGTCCGGCCGACATTGCGCAGGTTGTGGCTCATTGCGCAGGGTGCACCATGCGCAATGAGCCACAAAGTGCGCAACGTCGGCGCCGGATCGGATCACCCACGTACAAGCCGATCCCCCGGTTCGCCCGCAGGCACTGGGAGGCGAAGTCAGCCCCGGCCCATCGCACCCGCGGTCGGGCAGGTGAACCGCCGGGCGGCTGCCAGGCCGACGTCGTTCATGTGCCGCACCACGATCGCGAGCGCCTCTCCCAGCCGATTCTCGGTATACGGCACGCCGTGCTCGCGGCAGTGGGCGAGTACGAGGCGCCGAGCATTGAACAGATGGGGTCGGGGCATGCTCGGGAACAGGTGGTGCTCGATCTGGTAGTTCAGCCCACCCATCAGCACGGTAACGAACCAGCCGCCCGAGACATTGCGCGAGGTGAGCACCTGCTTGTCGAGAAAGTCAAGCCGCGAGTTTGCCGGCACGATGCGCATGCCGATGTGGTTGGGCGAGAAGGTGATGCCCATGTACAACCCGAAAACCAACACCTGAACGCCGACGAAGGCGAAAGCCATGCCCAGGGGCAGCAGCCAGAACACCAGCCCAAGGTAGAGAACGAACCTGGTGCCGAGCAGAGCGAGTTCTGTCGCCCGTCCCTCGACCCGGCCGCGGCCGAGCAAGGTACGCACCGACTGGCTGTGCAGGTCGAACCCGAGCAGCGTGAGCAACGGAAAGAAGAGCCAACCCTGGCGGCGGGTCAGCCAGCGCCTCAAACCGCGGCTCTGGGCAGCGTCGTCGGTGGTGAAACTGGCGAAGTCGGACTTCAGGTCTGGGTCTTTTCCGACCTTGTTCGGGTTGCCGTGGTGACGGGTGTGCTTGGTCATCCACCACGTGTAGCTCATGCCGACGAAGAAGCTCGCCAGTACCCGTCCGAGCCGGTCGTTGGCCGGACCCGAGTTCAGCACCTGTCGGTGGGACGCCTCGTGGCCGAGAAAGGCGAACTGGGTGAAGATCACGCCCAGCGCGGCGGCGATCAGCAGCGTGAACCACGAGTCTTTCAGCAGCACCAGCCCGGTGAAGGCCCCGCCCAGGGCCAGCAGCAAAACGCCGAACACCGAGTAGTAGAACCACCGCGTACGCGCGTTCAGCCCCTGCTCGCGCACGGCCGCGGCGAGCTCGGTGAAACTTCGCGTGCGACGCGTGATCTCGTCGCGCGCCCGAGGGCGAGAGGTCGTGGGCGGCGTGTCGGCATCGATAACAGTCATGGGCTCGCATCTCCACCGGTCCATTCAAGTAACCCGGGCGGCGCCTCCAGAAACGGTGTCTCCAGTTTAGTCGGTCCCCGAGCACCCTGGCGCACCACCGATCTCACTACCGATATTCGCCGCCCGCCGACCCCGTCGAGGCGGCAAGGGAGTCCGTGCCGCTACGCCTCGTCGACGTTGCGCAGGTCGTGGCTCATTGCGCAGGGTGCACCATGCGCAACGAGGCATAAGGTGCGCAACGTCGACGCGGTCAGCGGGTTGCCGCGTTGTCGTGACGGGATCGGGCTCGCCCAGACTGGACTGTCGAGGCACTTGCCGGCGGCCGTTCAGCGACTTGGCCGCTGCACCTTGATCTTGTCGCCGGACGACTTCTTGGCTGCGTCCTGCTCGCGCTTGAGTTGCTCCTGCTGGGACTTCATCTCGTCCATGTTGAACGTGCCGCGCAAGAAGACGAACGCCACGCCGGCCAGCGCGAACGACCACAGCGGCGAGCCGCCCAGCATCACCGGGGCGGTGATCAACGCCACCATGTCGATGCCGCGAAACAGGTTGAGAATCAAAGTCGGGGGCACCGCGCCCGACTCGGTGGCCACCATCGGGCTGTTGAAGTCGACCTTCTTCGCCGTCACCCAACGGACGGCCCCGAGCCAGCCCGCGATGCCGGTGATGAGCGCGATAGCGACGCCGTCGAGCACGCTGCGCTCGGCTCCGCCCGAGGTGATGCCCACGAAGGCCGGCACGGTGGCCACCTGCCAGGCCAGGGCCAGCAGCAGCGGCACCACCATCGCGACCGTGCGCACCTGCGAGGTGCGGAACGGAAACATGCGGGCCAGGCCGCCGGTGCGCGACAGCACCCGCAGCATCGACATGAACGGCACCAGCACCACGACCAGGATCAGGCCCGAGATGAACGGGTTGAGCGTGGTCATGCCCAGAGCGTCCAAGGCGTAGGGGGCGACCACCGACGCGGCCAGCCCCACCAGCGGCCTCGGGAACCGGGTGAGCCGCTGCAGGTCGCGCCACAGCAGCGCCTGCAGGCCCACCCCCCGGCCGGGGGTCGGGTTGACGTGGCCAAGCTCGACGGCGGCCCGCTCGACCACGATGTCGCGCACCAGACCGAAGTCGAGCGCATACATGGCGCCCTGCATGCCCGCCACCAGCGAACCGCCCGACACGAGCCGCGCCCGGCGGATCTGATCGAGCCGGCGGCGGGCCGCCAGCAGTTCGACGATCAGGAGCACAAGCCCGAGCGCGGCCGCGACGGCGGGCACCAGCAGCGACGTCTCTTGCGGCAGCGAGAGGGTCAGCCAACCGGCCGCCACGGCCACGGTGAGCAGCAGGGTGGCCAGCGCCAGGGTGGCCAGCACGGTCTGCACCAGCCGGGTCAGCCGCACGCGTTCGCGGGTCTGTTCTGCGGCGGCGAACGCGGTCACCCCGGCCGCGCCCAGCCCGTCCGCCAGGGCCCACAGGGCGATCTCGAGCGGGCTGGAGCCGCTCAGCGCCGCGGTCAGGGCACCCAGCACCGCGGCGATCAGGCCGAAGGCGAGCACGGCCAGCCGCAGCCGTCCGCTCAGCAGCCGCGAACGCTCGATGGGGGCGTCCATCAGCCAGAAGCCTTCGGCGGCCGACACGAGCACCGGCCCGAACAGCCGGCTGACGCCCAGGGCCAGGCCGAGCAGCGCGAACCAGGTGGCCCACGGCACCAGCGTGCGGGCCGACTGGCACGACAACTCGGCACAGCCGGCCATCGACGACTGCGCCTTGAGCACCAGGTTGGTGATCATGGCGCCGATCATCACGATCGTGAAGATGGCCACGTAGGCGTTCTGAATGGCTTCGCCGATGGTTCGGGTGGCGCGACCGTGCCGCCACTGCTTCATCGCCTCGTGCAGGTCGCGCTCGTCCACCGGCTCGGGGGCCACGTCGGGCAGAAACCAGAACGTCTGCTCGGGTTCGGCCGGCTCGACGACCGCTTCGGGCGCGGACGGCTCGGGCTTGCTCTGCGCCGCGTTGATCAGCTTGCGGGACTTCTTGCTCACCCGGCGACCTCGTCGACGGCCACGGACTCGCCGATGCGCACGATGCGGGTGGCCACGCTCTGCACCAGTTTGGGCTCGTGGCTCGCCATCACGATGGCCAGCCCGCGGTTGCGCTCGGCGGCCAGCCGGGCGGCAAGCCACTCCACGCCCTCGACGTCGAGCCGCTGCTCGGGCTCGTCGAGCACCAGCAGCCGGCGCGGGCGGATGAACGCGGTGGCCAGCGCCAGCCGGCGGCGCTGACCGGACGACAGCGTGCCCGGCAACTGCCCCGACTGCGGCACCAGCTGCACCTCGTGCAGCACCTCGTCGACTGCCTGCTCGGCGTCGGCGATGCCGTGCGCCCGGGCCAGCAGGTCGAGGTGCTCGACCACCGAAAGGTCGGGAAAGAAGTCGAGGTCGTCGATCACGGTGGCCACGGCGCGACGCACCTCGGGATTGGTCTCGCTCATGCGAATGCCGTCGACCTCGACGGTGCCCTCGTCGGGCTGGTCGGCACCGACGATGCAGCGCAGAATGGTCGACTTGCCGGCCCCGTTGCGTCCGGTCAGCGCGATCGCCTCGCCCTCACGCACCTCGAGGTTGAAGTTCTCGACGATGACGACCGGGCCGAACGACTTGCTCATCCCAGCCACCTTGAGCACCGTGCTGCGTTTGGCCATGGGCCCGATTCTCCACCACAACGAAAGATTGCTACGCATCGTCCGCCGGGTCGGTGAGTGTCGGTGCGGCGTGGCAAGCTAGCCGCCGTGGTTGACACCGGACGAGCAAGGGCGACGCTGGCCAAGCGCAGAGCCGACGTGGCGGCGATGTTCGACGGGGTGGCGGCCCGCTACGACCTGGTCAACGACCTGCTCACCGGCGGGCTCGACCGGGGTTGGCGCCGGGCGGTCGTGGCGGCGGTGGCACCCGAACCCGGGCAGCGCATTCTCGACCTGGCCGCCGGCACCGGCACGTCGTCGAAGCCGTTCGCCGACGCGGGTGCCCTGGTGGTGGCGGCCGACCTGAGCCTCGGCATGCTGCAGGTGGGCGCCGAACGGCAGCCGCAGCTCACCTTCGTGAACGCCGATGCGCTGGCCCTGCCGTTCGCCGACGCGGCGTTCGACGCGGTGACCATCTCGTTCGGGCTGCGCAACGTCGAAGACACCGACGCCGCTCTGGCCGAACTGCGCCGGGTGACCCGGCCCGGCGGTCGCATCGTGATCTGCGAGTTCAGCACGCCGACCTTCGCGCCGCTGCGCTGGCTGTACGCCAACGTCGCTCTGCGGGCCCTGCCGCTGATCGCGCGACTCAGCGCGAGCAACCCGATCGCGTACGAGTACCTGGCCGAATCGATTCTGGCCTGGCCGGCGCAGCGTCCGCTGGCCGACAAGCTCGCCGCGGCCGGTTGGCGCGACGTCTCGTGGAAGAACCTCACCGGGGGCATCGTCGCCCTGCACCGCGCCGTGGCCTGATGCAGTCGTTCACCCTCGACGCCTACGCGGCGCGCAGCTGCCCGGTCAAGACGCACAACGCGTTTCACCCGGGGCTGAGCGTGCCGACCAGGGCCGACGAGAGTCTGCGCGAGGTCTTTCACGGTGGTGTGGCGTTCGAGGCCGAGGTGTTGCACGAGCTGTTGCGCGGCTTCACCGGCTCGGTGCTCGACGCCCGGCTGCTCACCGACCTGCCCAGCGCTGAGCAGGAGCAGATCACCCTGGCCGCGATGGCGGGCGGGGTGCAGGTGCTGATCGCCCCGCTGCTGCCGCGCGACGTCGACCAGCACCGCAGCGGGCGCCCCGACCTGTTGCTGCGCGCCGACGACGGCGGGTACCACCCCGCCGAGATCAAGTTCCACCGGGTCAGCGACCCGCGCCGCGAACCCGCCACGCTGACCTGGTCGAGCCTGGCCGACCCGCTGACCAGGCACGAACTACCCGGACGGCGGTTTCGGCACACCTGGCGGCTCAACGACCTGCTGCAACTGGCGCACTACCACCGCATGCTGCAGCGCATCGGACGTGCGTCGGGGCGTCCGTTGGCCGCGGTGGTGGGCACCGACGACATCGAGGGCCTCGGCCGGGTGCTCTCGTGGGTCGATCTGGGTCTGCCCGTGGTGCCGCCCAGCCCGCGCGACCTGACCGACCCCTACGACGTCGAATCGGTCTCGGCGTTGGAGCGCTACGACAGCGAGCACGCGTTTCGGGTCGAGTTGGCGCTGGCCGCCTCAGCGTTGGCGCCCGGCGACCCGCCGCTGCTCGAACCCATCGCGAACCGCGAATGCAGCTGGTGCCAGTGGTGGGACGTCTGCCGCCCCCGGCTGGCCGACGACGACCTGAGCCTGCGCATTTCGAAGTCGCCGCTCGACGTGCACGAGATTCAGGTGCTGCGCGACCTCGGCGTGGCCACCGTCACCGAGTTGGCCGCCCGTGACGTGGACGCACTGCTGCCCGACTACCTGCCGCGCATCACCCACCGCATCGGGGCCGAGGAACGGCTGCGGCTGGCGTGGCGGCGTTCGGTGCTGATGGCCCGCGGGGTCGACTTCGACCGCGTCACCACGGGACCCATCGATCTGCCCGCCGCGACCGTCGAGATCGACCTCGACATCGAAACGTCCGTGGGTGATCGGGTGTACCTGTGGGGGTTTCTGGTCAGCGACGCCCGCGACGGTTCGCACTACTACCGGCACTTCAGCGCTTTCGAAGACCTCGACGACGACGCCGAGGTGGCCCTGGCCGAAGCCGCCATGCAGTGGCTGCACGACCTGGTCGACGGCGTGGACGCCCTGGTGGTGCACTACTCCGACTACGAGGTGGTGCGGCTCGACCGGTTGGCCAGGCGCAGCGGCTCACCGGCGCTGGCGTGGGCGTTGCAGTGGGGCAACACCCACTTCTTCGATCTGTTCACCGTGATTCGCACCCACTTCTTCGGCACCCAGGGTCTGGGGCTGAAGGTGGTGGCGTCGAAGGCGGCCGGGTTCGCCTGGCGTGACGCCACCCCCGGTGGGCTCAACAGCCAGGGCTGGTTCGACGAAGCGCTGGCGGGCGACACCGAGGCGATTCGGCAGGCGGCCAGGCAGCGCGTGCTCGAATACAACGAGGACGACGTCGAGGCCACGTGGCATGTGCGGCGCTGGCTGCGCGGGCTCGCTTAGCTCACCCGTTGTTGACAAGATGCCGTGAGGCGGACCGGCGTCGGAGGGGGCTCGACTCGAGAAAACCAGCCTCGGGCGCAGGCTCCCTCGGCGGCCAGACCCATCCACATCTCGAGTCGAGCCCCCTCCGCCACCTCCAGCCCTGCTCGTGGCCTGGGTGCGTGCGAGGGTCCCACTCGCTGGGCTATTGCTGGTTGACCAGTGCGTTGACGGCCTCGTTGAGCGTTCGACGGCCCGTGCGGTCGACGGTCACCACGACCACGTCGGTGCCGACGATCGGTGCCTGCAACGCCTGCTGCAGTTCAGCGGCCGTGGCCACCCGGCGCACCGGTACGCCGTGGGCTTCGGTCAGCAGAGCTACGTCTACGCCGGACGGCGTGGCGAAGACCCGTTCGAAAGCGTCCGCATAGAGCGCCTCGCCGTATTCGAGGGTAGCGAAGATGCTGCCACCGCCGTCGTCGGCCACCACGATGCGCAGGTCGGGTCGCCGCTCCCCCAAGCCAACGGCCAAGCCGTTGACGTCGTGCAGATAGGTCAGGTCGCCGCACAGCAGGGTGACCGGACGCCCCACCGCCGTGGCGATGCCGACCGCCGTTGACACCGTGCCGTCAATGCCGGCCAACCCCCGGTTGGCGAACACCTCGGCCGGGGTTTCGGCGGCCAGGTCGGCGTCGCGGATCGGTTGCGAACTGCCCAGCACCAGCGCGCCGTCACCCACGCAGGCGAGTACCTTCGCCGCCACCGCGGGCCCGGTGAGCGCCGACTGCGCCGCCAGCAGTCGGTCGAGCGCGTCGCCCACCTCGGCGTCGGCAGCCGTCCATTGCTCCAGCCAGTCGGGGTCGGCGTCGGCACCCTCGAACGCGACGCCCCGCACCACCAGGCTCGCCCGCCAGCCCGGGTCGACCCAATCGGCGTTCGCGCTCACCACGATCAACTCAACATCTGCCCTTGCCAGAAGGCGGTTGACCGGGCGTGACAGGGTCGGGTGCCCGAACACCACCACCCGCTCGACCTGATCGGCGAGCGCGCCGGCCAGCAGCAGCCGTCCGGTGCGCAGGGCCGCGCAGCGCGCGTTGCTGGACGGCTCTGCCACCAGCGGTAACCCCGCAGCGCGCGCCAGCCGGGCCACCACCGCGCCCACGGCAGGGGACGCGTCGCCGCAGATCAGCAGGGTGCGCGGGCCCGCGGGTAGCGTCACCGGTTCTGCCCCAGCCGCAGCCGGTTGCCGCACCGGGCGTACGACGGGCTGGTCCGAGTCGCCCACCAGGGGTTCGGCCAGTTCGACGTTGAGGTGCACGGGGCCGGGGTGGCGGCTCGCCGGGCCCGCTGCGATCAGGCAGGCCTTGGCGGCCTGCGCCGTCCACGACGCCGCGGGGGCACCCGAGGACACCCGGGCCGACCAGCGCACGAACGGCTCGAACAGCCGTGCCTGGTCGGTGGTCTGATTCGCTCCGAAGCCCACCAGCGCCGCGGGCCGATCGGCGCTGATCACCACCAGCGGCACCTGAGCGTGGTGGGCCTCCATGACGGCCGGCAACAGGTTGCCCACCGCGGTGCCCGACGTGGTGACCACCGCGACGGGCACTCCCCCGCCCTTGGCCAGGCCGAGTGCCAGAAAGCCGGCCGAGCGTTCGTCGTAGCGCACATGCAGCCGCAGCGACCCCGACGACTCGGCCCGGGCCAGCGCCAACGCCAGCGGTGCACTGCGCGAGCCGGGCGCCAGCACCACGTCACGGACGCCCTGCGCCAGCAGTTGTGCCACGATCGCTGCCGCGCACTGCGGTGAACTCATCCCGCCACCTCCCCACCGGCCGCCTCGACCGTCGCGCGACGTTGCCGCCACCAGAGGTCTGTCTGCGGCGGAGCCTGCCAGGCCTCACCGTCGGGGGCCACCCGACGCACCGCAAGCCGTCCTTCGCTCACCACGAGCGGGTCGCTGGTCACGTCCTGTTGCAGCAACGCGAGCGTGTTCAGCCCGCACGCGTACGGCAACTCGGGCAGCGCCGCGGCCAGCGCCACCCCGGCCGCGATGCCCACCGAGCTCTCCAGCGCCGACGACACCACCACCGGCAGCCCCAGTCGTTCGGCCAACTGCAGGCACCGCCGCACGCCGCCCAGCGGCTGCACCTTCAGCACCGCCACGTCGGCGGCCTGCAACCGCGCGACCCGTTCGGGGTCGCCCGAGCGCCTGATCGACTCGTCGGCGGCGATCGCCACGTCGAGCCCGGCGCGTGCCAGGGCCACCCGCAGCTCGGCGAGCTCGTCGACTCCGGCGCACGGCTGCTCCACGTATTCGAGCTCGAACCGGGCCAACTGCCGAATCGCCGTCAGGGCTTCGGACACGCTCCAGGCCCCGTTGGCGTCCACGCGAACCCGTCCACTCGGCCCCAGGGCGTCGCGGACGGCCTCGACCCGGGCCACGTCGTCGGCCAGGGTCTGCCCGCGCTCGGCCACCTTCACCTTGGCGGTGCGGCAGCCGCCGGCGGTGGCGTACCGGCCCGCAACCTCGGCCGACACGGCCGGCACGATGCTGTTCACCGGCACGCTGTCACGCACCGGTGTCGGCCAGGGCAGCGTGGCCGACTCGACCGCCGCGGCCCACCATGCGTCGATCTCGGGGCGCTCGTACTCGGGGAACGGACTCCACTCGCCCCAGCCCGCCGGGCCCTGCAGCAGCAGTCCCGTGCGGCTGGTGATGCCGCGAAAGCGGGTGGTGAGGTTCACCTGGTAGGCCACCGATCGCACGTCAGCGCCCGATCACCAGGCCGACGGCCAGACCCACCGCCGCGGCCAGCTCACCGATGCCGATCTGCTTGAGCACCCCGATCAGGGCCCGGCCGGTGCCACCGGCAAGCACCTCGCGCACGGGGGTGACCAGGAACGCCAGCATGGCCAGGCCGAGCAGGGCCCACGGCGTCGCCCAGGCGGCGACCAGTAGCACGCCCACCACGGCCAGCAGCACCAGCGCGGCGAAGAACCAGCGGGTGCCGCGATCGCCCAGCCGGGTGGCCAGGGTGCGCTTGCCGACCGCCGCGTCGCCGCGCAGGTCGCGCAGGTTGTTGGCCACCAGAATGGCGCAGGCCAAGGCGCCGATGGTCACCGCAACGGCCCAGGTGGCGGGGGTGGTGTGCCCCACCTGCACCAGCACCGTGCCGCCCACCGCGACCAGGCCGAAGAACACGAACACGAACAGCTCACCCAGCCCGAGGTAGCCGTAGGGCCGCTTGCCGCCGGTGTAGAACCAGGCCGCAGCGATGGCGGCGGCCCCCACCAGCAGCAGCCACCACAACTGGGTGATCAGCACGATGCCGAGCCCGGCCAGGGCCGCCACCCCGAAGCAGCCGAAAGCGGCCGCCTTCACCTGCTCGGGTCGCGCCACCCCCGAGCCCACCAGCCGCATCGGGCCCACCCGGTCGGTATCGGTACCGCGCACCCCGTCGGAATAGTCGTTGGCGTAGTTGACGCCCACCTGCAGGGCCAGCGCGACGACCAGGCACAGCAGCGCCGGCCAGAACGCGAAGCCGCCGGCGTGGGCGGCTATGCCGCTGCCGGCCACCACCGGTGAGATCGCAGCCGGCAGGGTGCGTGGACGGGCGCCCTCGACCCATTGCGTCGACGTGGCCACTCAGCCTCCTTCGGCCCACAGCCGCAGCAGGCCCGTCCGATCGATCTTGCCAGTGGACGTGCGGGGCAGGCCAGCCACGCGGCGCAGATCCCGCGGCACCGCCGCCGGCTGCAACGAATCGGCTAGCCGGGCGCGACATTCGGCCACGTCGATCGCTGCGTCGGTGAGGGCGACGATGCGGACGCCCCACCGCTCGTCGGGCACCGCGAGCAGGGCCAGTCGCGCCGGCCCGAACGCGGCGTCGGCGACCCGTTGGGCCGCGGCCAGGTCGACGTTGACGCCACCGGTGATCACCACATCGTCGACCCGGCCCAGCACCTGCAGCCGTCCACCGCTCCAGCGGCCGCGATCGTTGGTGCGCAGCGTCCGCCCGGTCAACGCCGCGTCAGTGGCGGCCGGGTCGAGCCGGTACCCGCTGAACACCGCGGGTGAAGTGATGGCGATGCGGTCGGCCAGGTCGATCGCCACCTGCACCCCGGCCAGCGGCAGCCCGTCGTACACGCAGCCACCACAGGTTTCGGCCATGCCGTAGGTGGCCACCAGATTCACCCCCGCGGACCGGCCACGTTGCAGCAGGGCGGGGGGTATCGCCGAACCGCCCACCAGTACCGCGTCGAAGCGGGCCAGATCGGCGGTGATCGCTCGATCATCCAGGGCGCGATGCAACTGTGCGGCCACCACCGAGGCGTAGTTGCGGCCCGGGTGTCGCGGCAGCGAGGTCAGGTCGGTGGGCACCACGCTCAGCCGGGTGCCGGCCAGGGCTGAGCGAGCCACGGTCATCACGCCCGCCACGTAGTGCAGCGGCAACGGGCAGACCCAGTGCCCGGGGCCGCCGAGCCGGTCATGGGTGGCGGTCACCGCGGCGCCGATCGCGTCCGCCGTCAGTTGCACACCCTTGGGGTCGCCGGTCGACCCGGACGTGCCGACCAGCACCGCCACGCCGTCGTCGAGAGGCGGGCCGTCCAGTTGCCACGCGGGGGGAAAGCCGTGCACGTCGGCGGCGACGGCCACCCCGGGGCCGCCTGAGAGTGCCTCGGCGACGGCCTTCGCGATGCCGGCACCGGTTGATCGTCTGCAGGGCACCCGTTCACCCTAATGCCGACCTATATTGGTGACATGCCGCGCATACTGCCGGTGCTGATTCTGGCGCTGCTGGTCATCTATTGCGTGGTCGAGGTGGCGCAGTCCGACCCCGACCGCGTCCGGCTCATGCCGCGCTGGCTCTGGGCCGTGATGGTGATCGCACTGCCGGGACTGGGTGCGCTGGCCTGGCTGATCTTCGGACGCCCCGTGCGCCGCCAACCCCCGCGCAACACGCGTCCCCCGGCCCCCGACGACGACCCCGACTTTCTGCGCGGATTGGGTGGGCCGCCGGGCAAACGGTGACCTGTCCCGGTGCTGGCCCGTTGTCACCCGAACTGGTGACAACTGAGAGTTTGCTGAACCACGTTTGTGTGGCACCCTCGTATGGTGCCGTCACCGATCCGCCCCGTACTCGGAGTGCTGGCTGCGGTGACCCTGAGCGCCGGCTTCGGCGTGGTGCCCCAGGCGCACGCACAGGTTCCCGCTGCTGCGCCGGTCGCGCCGCTCGACCGTGACGGTGAGATCTCGCGCGACGACAGCCGTCCGGCCCTGCTGCCCGAGGTTGCGCGGGCGCTCAACCAGCGGCAGGCCGAGCTCAACCAGGCTTCGGTCGAGATCGCGGTGGCCGAACGCACCCAGCAGGTGAACGAGTTCGCGAAGCAGCGGGCGAAGACCGAAGCCGCCACCCGCTACGCCGAACAGGTCGAGAAGCTCGGCTACGACCCCAAGACCACCGACCCTCGCGACATCGCCAAGGCCATGATGCTGAAGGTGTATGAATGGGGCGCAGATGAGTTCACCTGCGTCGACAAGATCTGGACGCAGGAGTCGAACTGGCGGTGGAACGCCGAAAACCCCACCTCGGGCGCCTACGGCATTCCGCAGTCGCTGCCGGCCAGCAAGCTCGCCACTGCAGGCGACGACTGGAAGACCAACCCGGCCACCCAGATCAAGTGGGGCCTGAAGTACATCAAGGATCGCTACGGCACGCCCTGCAGTGCCTGGGGGTTCAAGGCCGGTCACGGCTGGTACTGAGCCACCGCCAAGGTATGCCCTGACCCCCGGGGGCAAGCGTTGATCAACCGGCCGCGCTGGTTGAGCGTGTCGGAACCCTTACCGAGATGCGATCTCGACAAGCTCGATCAACAAGAATCAGCGCTTCCCTGAAGAACTCAGTTGCGTCGCTGCACCGGCGGAATGATGCCGTCCTCGATGGCCCGGCGCAGCAGGTCGAGCTTGTTGTTGGCCGGCCGGTCGACCTGGGTGTACTTCACCCGAATGCGCTTGAGGTACTCCTTGACGCTGTTCTCGGTGATGTACAACTGCTGGGCCACTTCGGGAATTTCGAGCCCTGCCACATACAGCGACAACACCTGCCGTTCGCGCGGGCCGAGGCTGGCCGCCACGTAGGTGGTGTCGGACTCGATGGCCGCCAGAATCTCTTGGCTCAGCACCATCTGGCCGTTCGCCACCGCCTCGAGCGCCTCGATGGTCTGCGCGATCGGCTCGGCCTTGCGGCACACCCCGTCGGCCCCACCGGCCAGCGCACGCCGCACCAGCCTGATGTCGTCGGCGATCGAGTAGACCAGAATGCGGTAGCCGCCCTCGGCGAGCTTCTCGACGTTCTCTTTGGGGTCGGAATCGTCGCCCAGTGATAGATCGAGCATCACCACGTCGGCGTCGACGTCGTCGGCCAGAAACTCATCGACGGTCTCGTGCGAACTGACCACCTTCACCTGGCCCGCGGTGTGCTGCTGCAGGGCCGCACCCACGCCCAGCCGAATCGCCTCGTGATCGTCGATGATCGCGGCACGGATCGGGGCTGGATCGCTCATGTCTTCCTCACTGTCACCGTGCCGGTCTCGTCAATCGTAGTCAGATTGCGTTCGGCGTCGACGGTGAGAATGGTGACTGCCTCGGAATAGCCCTCGGGTGCGGTGCGCGCCACGATACGTCCGCTGGTGGAGGTGCGCACGAGTTGCTCCAGTCGACGCAGCGTGGCCAACCGGACGGCCTCGGGCAGCCGCGACCCGCGGTTGTCGACCAGCACCACCTCGACGCCGCGTCCGCGGGCGGCCTGAATGGCGTCCGAGACCCCTTGCGAGACGAGGTTGCCGGCGCGCAACGCGTCACGCAGCCGGCCCTCGAGAATGCGGCAGTCGTCGCGCTCGGCCTGGGTGAGTTGGTGGGTCGGGTCGGCCAGGTTCTGCAGCAGCGGGCCGATCTGCTCGCGCAACTGGGTGAGCCACACGTCACGCAGCACCAGGTTCGAGAAGCTCTCGGCCATGGCCTGGGTGTTCTCGCGCGAGCGCTTGCGCACCCGCACCAGTTGCTCGCCGATCGAGCGCAGGCCGCGCAGCACCAGGGTGGCCAGCCCCAGCCAGAGCACGGGCCCGAAGATCTCTTGCAGCACCGCTGCCGGCCCGAGTTCGTGCGTGCGTGCCCAGTAGACGGCCTGCGCCACGAAGACCGCCAGCCCCAGCCAGGCGGCCAGTCGCTGGCCGCGCACCAGCACCGTGATCAGCAACGCCATGATCACGGTGCTGTGCCAGGTGGAGTTGGTGGGCATCTCGCCGATGGGCAACGTGGCGTGCACCAGATGCGCGATCGCCACCAGGCACACCACCACCAGGCCGGCCTCCAGCGTGGTCATCGGACGATCGCCGGCCTTGTGCAGTGCGATCGCGGTGGCTGCGATGGCCAACCCCTGGGCCACCAGCACCGGGCCCTGGTTGGGCATCGAGATCGCCGAGATCAACCCGACCACCACCTGCACGCCGACCACCAGCCAGACCAGAAACAGAAAGACCTCGACGCGCAGCACCGAACGTAACGCCTCGGACGCCCGGCGCCGCGAGATCGTTTCGCCCGCCTGCTGGTCGCGGCCGCTCCAGCGCAGGCTGACCAGCGTGCCGTCACCGGGGCGCGAGGTGATGTCGACCGTGCCGCCGACGCCCGCCATGCGCTCTCTCATCGACACCCGAATGCCGAACCGACCCTCGGGCACCTCGGCGGGGTCGAAGCCGCGGCCGTCGTCACGAACGTCGACCCGCACCCGCTGGTCGTCACCGACCAGCCGAGCCGAGATGTCGATCGTCACCTGGTCGGCCTCGGCGTGCCGGGTGACGTTCATCACGGCTTCGCGCGCTGCCTGCCCGAGCGTACTGGCCACCGACGCGCTGACGGCCACCGCGTCGCTGTCGGCGTCCACATTGACCGTGGCCTGCGGACACACGGCCTCGACCATGCCCTCGATCAGCCGGGCCAGTTGATGGGGCGACAGCGGCTGCCCCACGTCGGTCGGGGCTCCCGCTTCGGCCAGCGAGTCGAGCGCCGCCCCGGCCAGGTCGGCCACCTCGCCGCGCGGCTGGTCGGTCTGCACCGCCGCCACCAGGCTGGTCATCACCCGGTCGTGAATGATGCCGTCGAGCACGGTGCGGCGCTGGCTGAGCGCCTTGTCGATGGCCCGGTCGGCCTCGACGCGCTGAGATTCGGCGGTGGTGGCGTCCAGCTCTTCGACCGCCCCGGCGAAGAACTGAATCAGTAGCAACAGGGCGGTGGGCAGCACCATCAGGGTGAGCACGTCCTGCAGCGCCCCCAGCGGTGGGCGGGCGCCGCCGGCCGGCGTGAGCCGCACGAAACCGAACGCCAGCGACGAAACGGCGGCGTAGCCGAACCCCACCCCCACGGTGGTGGCCATCGCAGCGCACACGCTGGCCACCCCGAGACACATCCACAGCCACGGCGCTGCTTGCGCCGGGGTGTCGATGAGCCAGGCCAGCGGCCAGGTCAGCAGACCCACCAGAACAGCCAGCGCGTACGCCCCCGACAGCCACCGAACATCACCCAGTTGCCACGCGTACACCGGCATCAGCAGGCTGAAACCGACGATGCTGCCGCCGACCAACACCAGCCAGATCCAGTGCAGGTAGGGCAACTGGTTGAGTGAGATGAACAGCGCAGGCACCAGAATGGCCAGGCAGGTCATGCCCAGGGCGCGCGCCAGCCACAGCCGCAGACCGGACGCGGTCGCACCCCGCGCAGGATCAGCCCTGCCCAGGTTGCCGCCGCTTCTCACAAACGAAAACACGCGTCCCGGCACTCCGAACCATCGCTCGCACTGACCCGCGGCCCGCGCATGGGGGCTCTGCCCGGGACGAAATTCGGCGTTCCGGGACCGACCTGGCTCATACCCGTCATAGTGCCACTCCCGTCCGACGGTCGCCAGGCGGGTCCGTGACTGGTCACATCGCGAAGGTGTTGGTGAAGGCGTCCGTGGCCGTGACCGGGGTCTTGATCAGCTTTCCCGATTGCAGAAACTCAGCCATCTGAGCCCACTGCGTCGCGTCCAGGGCCGGGCCGAAGGTGCCGTCGTGCACGTCCATCAGGTCGATGGACGCCTGCAGCACCGCTTCGGCGTTGGGCCGGGCCGCGGCCGTCCACCCCGGAATCTGGGTGGCGGCGATGTCGATCGCCTTCGGCTGGTCGGCAGCGGTGGCCTCGATCGCGCTCGCCACCGCCTGCACCACCTGGCGGACGACCTCGGGGTTCTTCTTGGCGTACGCGGTGGTGGTGAGCAGGCAGGTGCTGACCAGGGGCACGGTGCCGGCGGCCACCGGCAGTGCGCGTGGGTTGGCGCCCGCGAGTTGCAGCTGCACCAGTTCGTTGGTGGTGAAGCCGACCACGGCGTCCACCTTCTTGGTGGTCAGCGCGGCGACCTGGGTGTAGCCGACCTCGACGATCGTCACGTCGGCCTCGGTCAGCCCGGCGGTGTTGAGCGCCACCTGGGCCGCCAGCCACGATTCGCCGTAGCGGCCGGGCACACCCAACCGCCGGCCCTTCAGGTCGGCCAGGGCCTGAACGGGTGAAGAGTCGAGTGCCAGCACCTGCACCGGAAACGACTTGTAGTAGGCGCCCACGGCGATCACGTCGACACCCTCGGCGCGCGCCTGCATGGCCTCGCTGCCGGCCGCCACCAGAAAGTGCTCGGCACCTGAGGTGAGCGCGTTGAACAGGCCCTCGGTGGCGCCGTGATGACGCAGGCTCACCTGGGCCGGCACCGGGTCGAACAGCTTGTCGTTGACACCCACATAGAACGGCGCGAACTGCACGTTGGGTATGTAGCTGAGCCCGATGACGGCCCGGCTGGTGGGCGCGCTGCCCGAGGCCGCAGGCGACCCGCTGGTGGTGGACGGGCCGGCGCAGCCCGCGGCGGCGAGCGCCAGAGCGGCGGTCAGCAGGGTTCGGCGGTGCATGGACGACTCCTTCGAGGCTTTGTTTCAGGTCAGGGCTTCGACGATGGCGGAGCGGCGCTCCCACCAGGTGATCAACGAATAGGCGGTGGCGGCGATCACGCACAGCCAGGCGATGGTGGCGAACATGCCGGTGGTGTCGACGGCGTCGCGTTGCACGGTGAGCACGGTGCCCAGGCCGCTGCCGCCCATCACCATTTCGCCCACCACGGCGCCGGTGACGCTGAGCGCGAAGCCGTTCTTGAACCCGCCCAGCAGCGAGGGCAGCGCCAGCGGGGCCTCGACGTGATGCAGCAGGCCGAGGCTGCCGGCGCCGTCCAGCCTGGCGGCGTCCACCACCTCGCGGGGCACCATGCGCAGGCCCACCACGGCGGCCACCAGAATCGGAAAGAACACGATGAGTGCGCAGAGCAAGACCACGGGCAGCAGGCCGTAGCCGATCCACAGCACGAGCAGGGGCGCCAGCGCCACCGCAGGAATGGCCTGGGTGGCGCCGAGAAACGGTTGGACGGCGTCCGAGAACCACGCCGAGCGGTGAATCGCCACGGATAGCGGCAGCGCGACGGCGGCGCCGATCAGGCAGCCGCCCAGGGCTTCGGCAAGGGTGACGGCGAGGTAGGGCCACAGGGCTCCGGTGATCAGGTCGCTCCAGAACCGCGCCAGCACCTTCGCGGGGCCGGGCAGCAGTACGGGTGAGGCGACGCCGGCCAGGGCCGTCCAGAGCGCCAGCAGGGCGAGCCCGAGCAGCAGGGGCGCGACGAGGCGCCTGGTCTGCGGGCTGATGCTGGTCATCGTCTCCTCCGGTTCGCTTCGCGACCGGGGGTCGGCGCAGGAGAATGCGCCGATCGACGGCGCACGCAGAAGCGGACGCCGCCCGTGCTGCCTCCCATCCGGACTTTCACCGTCGGTTCCGGAGTTTCACCGGATCAACCGTCGCATTGCTGCGACGGGTCGCGGACTGTCACCGCCGGTTCGGACTTACACCGACCCCGGAGCACGAATCGCCCTCATGGTATCTCAGGGCGGGCGGCGGGCCGTTGCGGTTCCGCGGTCGAGCTTGGGTGGTCGAGACGCTTCTATGTCTTGTCAAGGGTGGTCGTGTTGAGGTGTCGGAAGATTTGGCGGGCGATGTAGCGCTTGAGGCAGCGTCGGATTCGGGGTTTGGTTTGGCCTTGCTGTTTGCGTTTCTTGACGTAGGCCTTGGTGGTTTCGTCGTGTCGCATGCGGGTGTTCGCGATGGAGTTCAGGGCTGAGTTGAGTTGTCGGTCGCCGGTGCGGTTGAGGCGATGATCCTTGGAGTTGCCCGAGGAGATCTCCAGGGGGCAGACGCCGCCGATCTTGGCGAAGCCGGCTTCGTCATGGATGCGGCCGGGGTGAGACCAGACGGCGAGCACAATGGCGGCGTTGATGGGTCCGAGGCCGGGCAGGTCGAGCAGGGTTGGTTCGAGTTCACGCACGAGGGCGTTGATGGCTTTCTCGTTGCTGTCGAGGTCGGCGTCCAGGGTGTGGATGCGGGTGGCGAGGCGGTGCGCTTCGGTGCGGGCGATCCGGGCCAGGGTGGTGTCGGTGGGCCGCTTGCGCCAGCCCGCAATGAGGCTGATGTGGACCTTGTTGATTCCCTTGCGGGCATCGATGTCGAGGTTGTGGGTGCGTAGCAGCGCGGTGAGCTGGTTCTTGGAACGGGTCCGGTCGCGTCGCATGCTGTCGCGGGCGGTGAGCAGGATCTGCAGCGCGGCACGGGTATGGCCGGCGCGTCGGTCGGCGAGCCGTTCGCTGTCCTTGGGTAACGCGCCGCGGGCAGCGACCAGGGCATCGATGTGGTCGTTCTTGCCGCTGCCACGAGCCCGTTTCGGCGAGGGTGCGTCGACGACCCGGTAACCGCGTGCGGCGAGCAGCTCGGCTGCCTGGGCGCCGTAACTGCCGGTGCCTTCCATGCTGATCAGCACCTGGTCGACAGCTGGGTTGTCGTCAACACTGGTGCGGCGGCTGATCCAATCCACGGCCCGCAACAAGCCCGCGGCATGGGTGGGGAACTTCCCGTGGGTGATCTGGCCGCCGCTACGGGTCTCCACGATCGCGTAATGATGAGTGGCGGCGTGGGTGTCCACACCCACCACATAGGTGTAGGTATCTGCAACGATGGCCATCGGTGTCTGAGCCTCCTGTTTTCGGGATGTTGGGCATCGAGCCGGTCGAACCGGCGCGGCCATCCCGGGGAAAGAGTCACCCGTGGCGTTACTGTGATCGGTCACCCCGCCAAAGCGGTGGGACGGGCTTCTATCAGGCCAACGAGTGGGCCGGGATGGTCGGCCGGTTCTCCGTGCACGAGCCGGACAGATCTCGACCAAGACACCCCGCACAATTGCGGACGGTCAGCTTGTCGAAGGGTCACGACCCGCACACGAACAACCGGTCCCACCACCCTGCCAGCTAGCCCCAGGCCAGCCACCACCAACTCTCACAGCTTGTCGAGACCCCGTCATTCCGGCGAACGCCGGAATCTTCCACCACGATCGCGACACACTCAACGACGAGATCCCGGCGTTCGCCGGGATGACTGGGGCTGGCACCCGCCTATGGTGGCGTCCATGCGCCGCCCAGACCCCGTTCAAGCCGTGGTGTTCGACTTCGACGGACTGCTGGCCGACACCGAGAAGCCCTGGGGAGTGGCCGAGCAGGCCATGTTCACCAGCCGGGGGGTGCCCTACGGCGACACCGAGCGACACCTGTTTTTGGGCACCGCGGTGGCCGAGACGGCCCGCATCATGGCCGAGTACTTCGACGAGCCACAGCCGGTCGTGCTGGCCGACCTGATGCAGCGCGCCCGGGTGGAGTTGCGCCGCGACGCGCCGCCGATGCCGGGCGCCGTCGAGTTGCTCGGCCTGCTGCGCAGCCGGGTGCCGTACGCGGTGGCCAGCAACACCCCGCGCGAGTTGCTCGACATCTCGTTGAACGGCTCGGGGCTGGCCGCGTTGGTCGACATCGTCGTCGCCGGTGACGAGGTGCCGAACGGCAAGCCGGCCCCCGATGCCTACCTGCGGGCCTGCGAACTGCTGGGCGTCGCGCCCGGCGACGCGATCGCGATCGAGGATTCCCGCACCGGGGCCGCCGCCGCGCGGGCGGCGGGACTGTGGGTGGCGATGATTCCGTCCGGCCCCAGCGACCCCAGTGACGCGCACGCCTTTCTGAGCTCGCTGGACGACCCGGCGCTGCACGCCTGGCTCGCCCTTGGCTAAGCGGTTCCGGCACAGCCTGAACCACAGCTGAACACAGCAAAGGCACAGGTTCACGGCCTAGCGTCACTGCCGTAAACAGCTGAGGAGACGCGAAACGCATGTCAACCGATGAACCAAGCGCGGCCGCCGAAGGGCAAAGCGCAGACGTGACCGACCCGGCGACGGTGCCACCCAAACGGCGCCGTTTTCGTATGTCTGGCAAGAAATGGCTGTTGCTGTCAGTCGCCTTCGTGGTGCTGGTGGCGGCCGGCGTGGGCGGCTGGATGTTCTCGCGTTCGCGCAACACCGCGGCCAACCAGACCACGTCGCGCACGGTACAGGCCACGCTCGGCACCCAGACCCAGACGGTCAGCCTCGACGGCACGCTGAGCCCGCGCAAGCAGTCCGACGTCAACTTCGCGGTGTCGGGCACCATCACCACGGTGTATGTGAAGGCCGGCGACACGGTCAGCAAGGGCCAGAAGCTGGCCCGCGTCGACGACACCGACCTGCAAGACGCGGTGGACGTCGCCAGCGCCAACCTGACCACGGCCAACGCCAACTACGACGAGGTCGTCGACAACGACGGCAGCAGCGCGGCGATCGCCTCGGCCAAGGCGCAGGTGAGCTCGGCCAAGGCCGCCCTGACCAGCGCCAAGCAAGACCTGGCCAACGCGGTGCTGCGCTCCCCCATCGCCGGAACGGTGGCCGCGGTCAACGCCGACGAGGGCGACAGCGTCACCGGCAGCGGCTCGTCGTCGTCGTCGAAATCCAGCGGCTCGGGCGGCAGCAGTTCCTCCGGCAGCGGCAGCAGCTCGACGACCAGCACGACCAGCACCGCCCAGTTCAGCGTGATCTCAACAGCCACCTGGAAGCTCGAAGGCACCGTCGGCAGCGCCGACCTGGGCAGCCTGAAGGCCGGCCAGTCGGTCGAGGTCACGCCGTCCGGTGCCACCGAGGCGATCAAGGGGACGGTCGCCTCGGTCGGCATCGTGGCCACCTCGACCAGTGACGGGGCGGCGACGTTCCCCGTGGTGATCAACCTGTCGGGCACCCACAAAGACCTCTACTCGGGCACCACCGGCACGGCGGTGATCACCACCGGCAGCTACGACAACGTGCTCACCGTGCCCACTGCGGCGATTCGAACCGAGAACGGCAAGACCGTGGTCACCAAGGTGAACGGCACCGCCACGAGCACTGTCGAGGTGACCGTGGGCAAGGTGTTCGGCACCTACACCCAGATCACCAAGGGCCTCTCAGAGGGCGACAGCGTGCAGATCACCTTCACGCGCCCCAGCGGCACCAGCAGCAGCGGCACCAATAATCAGAACGGTGGCGGTTTCGGCGGCGGCGGCTTCGGCGGCGGCGGTCTCGGCGGCGGGCAGCCACCGGGCGGCGTTACCGGCGGAAACGGGCCGACGCGATGAGCACCATGCTGCACATGACGGACGTCCGTAAGACCTACGCCACCGGCGTGGTTCAGGTGGAGGCGCTGCGCGGGGTCGATCTGGACGTCGCCGAGGGCGACTACCTGGCCATCATGGGGCCGTCCGGCTCGGGCAAGTCGACGCTGATGCACATCATCGGCTGCCTCGACGTGCCGACCTCGGGCACCTACCTGCTCGACGGCACCGACGTCAGCCAGATGAGCGAGAAGCAGCTCGCCGAGGTGCGCAACCGCAAGATCGGGTTCGTGTTTCAGCAGTTCAACCTGCTGCCCAGCCTGACCGCCCTGCGCAACGTCGAACTGCCGCTGGTGTACGCCGGTGTGCCGGTGGCCGAGCGTCGCGAGCGGGCCATGGCCGCCCTCGACAAGGTGGGCCTGGCCGAGCGCGTGCAGCATCGCCCGGGCGAACTGTCGGGCGGTCAGCAGCAGCGGGTGTCGGTGGCCCGCGCCCTGGTCACCGACCCGGCCCTGCTGCTCGCCGACGAACCCACCGGCAACCTCGACTCGCATTCGACCGCCGAGATTCTGGAACTGTTCGCCGAGCTCAACGAGGCCGGCCGCACGATCGTGATCATCACCCACGAACTCGAGGTGGCCGAACACGCCAAGCGCCGGGCGTTCATTCGCGACGGCCTGCTGAACGCCACCGACGCGGTGCTGGGGGGCGTGCACTGACATGGAGTGGAAAGAAACGATCAGCACCGCGATCTCGGCGCTCAACGCGCGCCGCATGCGGTCGCTGCTCACCATGCTCGGCATTCTGATCGGCATCGCGGCGGTCATGCTGACCGTCGGCCTGGGCCAGGGCGCCTCGGCCTCGATCACCTCACGCATCAACGCGCTGGGCTCGAACCTGATCGTGGTGACGCCCAGCCAGTCGACGTCGTCGGGCGGCTTTCGTGGCGGCGGCGGCTCGGTGTCGACCCTGACCACCGCCGATGCGACCATGCTCGCCGACAAGACCGTGGCCCCCGACATCGCGGCGGTCGCCCCGGTGTCGAGCACCTCGGGATCGCTGCAGAGCTCCAGCACCACCTGGACCTCGACCGTGGTCGGCACCACGCCCGACTGGCTGACGGTGCGCGCCCGCACGGTGAGCACCGGACGGTTCTTCACCACCGACGAACTCGACAGCTCGAGCAACGTGGCGGTGATCGGCTCGACCACCGCCACCGAACTGTTCAGCGACGGCTCGCCGGTCGGCCAGACGATCAGCATCAACGGCTCGTCGTTCACCGTGATCGGCATTCTGAACACCCAGGGCACCTCGGGCACCAGCAACGAGGACGACACCGTGCTCGTTCCGCTGACCTCGTACGCAGCCCGGTTGTCGACGTCGAGCAACGCCAACAGCATCTCGTCCATCTACCTGTCGGGTAAGGACGCCGACAGCCTGTCGGCGGCCTACCAGCAGGTGAAGACCGCGCTGCTCGCCTCGCACGGCGTGACGAGCGACAACGCCGACTTCTCGGTGAGCACCCAGGCGTCGCTGGTCGAGACCGCGACCTCGATCACCGGAATCCTGACCGTGCTGCTCGGCGGCATCGCCGGCATCTCGCTGCTGGTCGGCGGCATCGGCGTGATGAACATCATGCTGGTGTCGGTCAGCGAGCGGGTGCGCGAGATCGGCCTGCGCAAGGCGCTGGGCGCCACACCGGGCGTGATTCGGCAACAGTTCCTGGTCGAGGCCGGCATTCTCGGCACGCTGGGCGGTCTGCTCGGCATCGCCATCGGGGTCACCGGCGCGCTGATTCTGACCCCGATCATCGGCATCTCGGTCGCCATTTCGATACCCGCCACCCTGCTCGCGCTCGTGGTGTCGCTGGGTATCGGCCTGGTGGCGGGTGTGTACCCCGCGTCGCGGGCCGCGAAGTTGGCCCCGATCGACGCATTGAGGAGTGAGTAGCACATGGCCATCAATGGACGCCTTCGGGCTGTGATCATCGCCGGCACCGCGCTGGCCGTGGTCGGCGGCGTGGGGTGGGGGGTCGCGGTGGCGAACCCGTCCAGTCAGACGAGGTACGTCACCGCAACCGCCGGCACCGGCGACGTGACCCAGACCTACACCACCTCGGGCACCATCGCGCGCACCAACACCTCAGAGGCGAGCTTCGCCGTCGACGGTACGGTGAGCAGCGTGAAGGTCGCCGTCGGCGATCAGGTCGAGGCCGGTGACGTGCTGGCGGTGCTCAAGAAGGGTCCGCTGCAGTTGGCGGTGCTCGACGCCGAGACGTCGGTGGCCGAGGCCAAGGCGAACCTGTACTCGGCACAGAACCCCACCAGCACCAGCAGCCGGACGGGCTCGTCGGGCTCGAGTTCGAGTTCGAGCGGCTCGGGTTCGAGCGGCTCGGGTTCGAGCGGCTCTGGCGGCAGCGGGTCGGGTGCGCAGGGTGGGGTGACCATCAACCCTGCTCCCCTGCTGGCCGCCACCACGGCGCTCACCACTGCGGTCGCGGCCGAAGAGGTCGCTTGTGAACCCGTGTTCGGGGCCGTTCCCGAACCGACGGCGAGCCCGTCCCCGTCGACGAGCGAGAGCCCGTCGGCCAGCCCGAGCCCGTCCGAGACGACCACCGAAACGGCCAGCCCGTCGGCCGAGCCGACGCCCACCGAGAGCGAATCGCCGTCGGCCAGCCCGTCCGCGACGGTCGAAGACCAGGACGCGATCATCGAGGCCAACGACCCCACCGATGCCGAGCTCAAGGCGTGCGGTGAGGCTCGCGCGCAGGTCAAGCTGGCCACCGCGAACCTGCAGACGGTGGTGCAGCAGTTGGTGCAGCCGTCCGGCAACGGCGGCACCGGCGGCCAGAGCGGCACGGGATCGTCCAACACCACGTCGGGTTCGTCGAGCACCAAGTCGGGCTCGTCGAGCAGTTCGTCGACCACCACGGCCACCGTCAGCGCCGCCCAGGTGGCGTCGGCCAAGGCCAAGCTGCTGCAGGCCGAGCAGGCGCTGCAGGCGGCGCAGGACGACCTCGACAACGCCGAACTGCTGGCTCCCATCGCGGGCACGGTCGGCACGGTCGAGCTGTCGAAGGGCTCGGCGTCCAGCGCGGGGGCGATCACCATCGTGGGCAGCGGTAACGCCCAGGTGAGCTTCGAGTTGCCGCTGGCCACCCGCACGCTGGTCGAGAACGGCCAGAAAGTGACCGTGACCCCGGCGGGGTCGACCAAGGCCCTGGCCGGCACGATCACCAGCATCAGCGCCGTCGAAACCAGCGGCACCGCGGGTGACACGCCCACCTACACCACGGTGGTGACGGTGTCCGACGCGGACGGGTTGCTGGCCTCGGGCGCGAAGGCGTCGGTGACCATTCCGGTGGCCTCGGCCACCAACGCGGTGCGGGTGCCGGCCTCGGCCGTCACACCCACCGGTACCGGTACGGCCACGGTGCAGGTGCTGGCCTCGGGTTCGTCCACGGCCTCGACGGTGCAGGTGACCACCGGCGCCGTGGGCGGCGGATGGGTCGAGATCAAGCAGGGCATCAGCGCCGGTGACACGGTGGTTTTGGCCGACAACACCGCGGAGTTGCCGACCAACACCAACAACAACCAGCGGCGTACGACGACCACCGCGACGGCTCAGGCCACCACGGCGGCCCAGTCCGGCGGTGGCAGCTCGACCCAACCCAGCGCCCAACCGACGGCGACGGCCAGCCGCTGACCCGACCACCGTCATCCCGGGCTTGACCCGGGATCTCCCAACGGCGGTAGGAGCACGATCACAGGTGCCGCACTACCTCGTCGACGAACCGGGCGGCGATGCGGGCGGTGCGGGCGTCGACGTCGAACAGCGGGTTGAGCTCGGCCACCTCGAACAGGCCGAGCCGGCCCGACGCCGCCACGGTGCGCAGCACCGCGAGGATCACCGCAGGGGCCACTCCGAAGGCCGCAGGGGCACTCACCCCCGGCGCGACGGCCGCCGGCAGCACGTCCAGATCGAGGGTCAGGTGCACCCGGTCGACCCTGCTCAGCAGAGCCTCGGCCGCGGCGACGGCGCTGGTGGCGTCGGTGTCGACGTCGTACAGGATCTCGACGCCCAGCCGGTCGGCGGTGTCGAACAGGGCCCGAGTGTTGCTGGGCCGGCTGACGCCGATCACCGAGTAGTGGAAGGGGCGTCCGGCTGCGGCGAGATCATCGGCAAGCTGGCGGAACGGCGTGCCCGACGTGGCGATCGGGGCCTGGCGCAGGTCGAGGTGGGCGTCGAGGTTGAGCACGCCCCAGGTCTCGCTTCGATCCGTCCAGCCCAGGCCGCTGCCGTAGGCGACCGCATGGCCGCCGCCGAGTACGAGCGGCAGCGCCTCGCGGTCGAGTAGCCCGCCGACCACGGCACCGAGCCGCGCCTGCCCCGCTTCGAGGTTGCCGTCGGCCACCACCACGTCGCCGAGATCGGTGACGGGACGTCCGGGGTCGGCGAGGTTGGCCAACATCGTGCGCAGCGCCGTCGGCCCCTCGGCCGCGCCGAGCCGGCCGTGGTTGCGCCGCACGCCTTCGTCGCTGGCGAAACCGACGATCGCGACATCGCCTGGCGCCACGGTCACGATGTGGTGCCAGCGGGCGTGCTCGGCGCCGGGGCCGTCCTCGCGGCCCTTCCAGCGCACGGGTTCGCGGTCGATCACGTCCATCGCCCCCTTGCCGGCGCGCCGTTCTTGACCACGGCCACGACCAGCGGCACGCCGGGTCGGTAGGCCAGGTGCAGGTGACTCGGGGCGTCCAACAGAGCCAGGTCGGCCACCGCGCCGGGGCGCAGCACGCCCAGGTCGTCGCGGCCCAGCGCCTTGGCTCCGCCGGCGGTCGCGGCCCAGAGCGCTTCGTCGGGGCTCAGCCGCAGGTCTCGGACGGCCAGCGCGATCACGAACGGCATCGACGTGGTGTAGGACGTGCCCGGATTGCAGTCGGCCCCCAGCGCCACGGTGACGCCGGCGTCCCAGAGCCGGCGGGCGTCGGGGTAGCGGTTGCGGGTGCTGAAGTCGGCGGCGGGCAGCAGGGTTGCCACGGTGGACGACGTGGCCAGCGCCTCGATGTCGGCGTCGGTGGTGTGGCAGACGTGGTCGACCGAGGTGGCGTCGAGTTCGACGGCGAGCTGCACGCCGGGGCCCTGGTGCAGCTGGTTGCCGTGCACCTTCACCCCTAGTCCGGCGGCTTTTCCGGCGGCCAGCACGGCCCGCGACTGGTGCTCGTCGAAGGCGCCGACCTCGCAGAACACGTCGACCCAACCCGCGAGCGGCGCGCAGGCGGGAATCATCTGGTGGATCACCATCGCCACGTAGTCGTCGGTGCGGCCGGCGAACTCCGGCGGCGTCACGTGCGCGGCCAACAGCGTGGCGAACGGTGTATGCGAGCCGGCGACCTGCAGGCTGCGCCGCTCGTCGGGCACGCTCTGGCCGTAGCCCGACTTGATCTCGACGGTGGTCGTGCCCTGGGCCAGGTACTCGCCGGTGAGCCGGGCGACGTTGCCGCCCAGCTCGTCGTCGGTGGCGGCCCGCGTCTTCGCCAGCGTCGATCTGATGCCGCCCGCGGCGTACGACTCCCCCGCCATGCGGGCCGCGAACTCCTCCGCGCGCTCGCCGGCGAACACCAGGTGACTGTGGCTTTCGACGAACCCCGGGACGACCGCCCTGCCACCGGCGTCGAGGCGCTCGTCGGCGCCCGCGCCGTCCAGTTCGGCACGGGGCCCCACCCAGGCGATGCGGTCGCCGTCGAGCACGACGGCGGCGTCGGTGATCGCCCCGAGCAGGCCGCCGTGCGCAGGGTCGTTGGTGACCAGCGAGCCGATGTTGTCGATCAGCACGCTCACGGCGCTCAGCCTTCCAGCATCGGTATGCGGACGCCCCGCTCACGCGCCACGTCGGCGGCGTGGGAGTACCCCGCGTCGACGTGCCGGATCACGCCCATGCCCGGGTCGTTGGTCAGCACCCGCGCCAGCTTCTGCGCGGCCAACTCGGTGCCGTCCGCGACGCAGACCTGGCCTGCGTGAATCGAGCGGCCGATGCCGACCCCGCCGCCGTGGTGAATGCTCACCCAGGTGGCGCCCGAGGCGGTGTTGACCAGGGCGTTCAGCAGCGGCCAGTCGGCCACCGCGTCGGTGCCGTCCAACATCGATTCGGTCTCGCGGTAGGGCGAGGCGACCGAGCCCGAGTCGAGGTGGTCGCGGCCGATCACGATCGGGCCGATCTCACCATTGGCGACCATCTCGTTGAACTTCAGCCCGGCCAGGTGGCGTTCGCCGTAGCCGAGCCAGCAGATGCGGGCGGGCAGGCCCTGGAAGGCGACGCGTTCTTGGGCCATCGTGATCCAGCGGCGCAGGTGGTCGTTGTCGGGAAACAGGTCAAGAATCGCCTGATCGGTCTTGCGAATGTCGTCGGGGTCGCCCGACAACGCCGCCCAGCGGAACGGGCCGAGGCCCTCTTCGAAGAGCGGACGGATGTAGGCCGGCACGAAGCCCGGAAACGCGAAGGCGTCGGCGAAGCCGCCCTTGCGGGCCTCGTCGCGAATCGAGTTGCCGTAGTCGAACACCTCGGCACCGGCGTTCTGAAAGCCCACCATGGCCTCGACGTGGGCGGCCATGGACGCCTGCGCGTCGCGGGTGACCTGCTCGGGGTTCTGGGCGGCTCGGCGCTTGAGGTCGGCGAACGCGTAGCCCTGGGGCAGATAGCTCAGCGGGTCGTGGGCCGAGGTCTGGTCGGTCACCACGTCGATGGTGATGTCGCCGGCGTTGTGCCGGCGCAGCAGCTCGGGCACCAGGTCGGCGGCGTTGCCGAGCAGGCCGATCGACAGCGGCGTCCCAGCTGCCTTGGCCTGGTTGGCCAGCGCGACCGCGTGGTCGAGGTCGTCGGCCTTGACGTCGAGGTAGCGGTGTTCGAGGCGGCGGTCGATGCGGCTCTCATCGCAGTCGATGCAGATCGCGACGCCGTCGTTCATGGTGACCGCGAGCGGCTGCGCACCGCCCATGCCGCCCAGCCCGGCGGTGAGCGTGATGGTGCCGGCCAGCGTGCCGCCGAACCGCTTGCGGGCCACCGCACCGAAGGTCTCGTAGGTGCCCTGCAGAATGCCCTGGGTGCCGATGTAGATCCACGACCCGGCGGTCATCTGGCCGTACATCATCAGCCCGGCGGCCTCCAGTTCGCGGAAATGTTGCCAGTTGGCCCAGTCGCCCACCAGGTTGCTGTTGGCGATCAGCACCCGCGGCGACCACTCGTGGGTGCGGAACACGCCCACCGGCTTACCGGACTGCACCAGCAGTGTCTCGTCGGCTTCGAGCGTCTCGAGAGTGCGCACGATCGCGTCGTAGGCCGCCCAGCTGCGCGCGGCCCGTCCGGTGCCGCCGTAGACGACGAGATCGTCGGGGTGCTCGGCGTTCTCGGGGTCGAGGTTGTTCATCAGCATGCGCAGCGCGGCCTCTTGGGGCCAGCCCTTGGTGTGCATCTCGGTGCCACGGTGAGCGCGGACGGGTCGGGGGCCCGACACGTTCTCGGTGGTGGTACGCGAGTCGGCGGTGATGGTCATGGGTGCTCCTCTCACCTTCAGCATTGGTCAGCCAAGGGGTGGATGCACGAGGCAAGCCTGGCGCATCTGGTATCCGAGACAGACTGGCCCCTACAGTGATCGCGGTCGAAGCAAGAACGGAGCATGACGGTGGCGAACGAGTCGAGCACGTCGCCCGCGGTCGGCCGCGCGCTCGACATGCTGAGTTACCTGGCCCAGCGGACGGGCACGGTGCCGGCCTCGACGATCGCCCGCGACCTCGGACTGCCGCGGTCGTCGGCGTACCACATTCTCACGGTGCTCACCGAGCGCGGGTTCACCGTGTATGTGCCCGAGGCAAGGGGTTATGCCCTGGGGGCGGCGGCGTATCAGCTGTCGTCGGCCTTCACCATGCACGACCAGATGGAGCGGCTGGCGCGTCCGGTGCTGCGATCGGTCGCGGCCGCGGCGGGCATCACCGTGCACCTGGGCATTCTGCGCGGGGCAAGCACGCTGTACCTGCTGAAGGAGTACCCGGCCAAGCAGAGCGAACACGAGCCCCCGCTGGTCACCGCGGTCGGGGTGTTGCTGCCGGCCCACCTGACCGCGAACGGCCGGGCGATTCTGGCCCACCTGCCCATCGAGCAGTTGCAGGCGCTGTACAGCAAGCCGGGCGACTTCACCTCGCGGACGGGTCGTGGGCCGCGCTCGCTGGAGGAGTTACAGACCGCCCTCGCCCTGGAACGCGCGCAGGGCTGGTCCGAAGAGGTCGAGTTGATCGGAGCGGGTCTGCGCTCGGCCGGTGCGGCGATCTTCGACCTGCACCGTCAGCCGGTGGCCGCCCTGAGCTGCACCTGGCGCTCACGGGTGGCGTTGCGCGACCCGTCCGAGTTGATCGGGCACCTGGTGGCCGGCGCCAATGAGATCACCCGGAGACTGCAATGACGGTTTGGGGACGGTTCTCCAACCAACAAGGGGACGGTTCTCCAACCAACAAGGGGACGGTTCTCCAACCAACAAGGGGACGGTTCTGCAACCAACAAGGGGACGGTTCTCCAACCAACAAGGGGACGGTTCTCCAACCGTCTACGAAGGTCCGTGACTTCACATTCTCCAACCGTCGGAGAACCGTCCCCCAACCGTCGGAGAACCGTCCCCCAACCGTTGGAGAACCGTCCCCTGACATGCGATCACTCAAGCGGGCCGGTGATTCGCTCCGCGGCGGCGATAAGAGCGCCGTCACGCACGAGTTCGACCACGGCCTCGATCTCGGGTGCCAGAAAGCGGTCGGGGCCGACGCCATCGACCACCTGACGAATGCGGTCGCGCACCGCCGCGGTGGCCGGGGCCGGACGACGCTCGCGCAGCTCCAGCGCCCGCGCCGCACTGAGTGCCTCACCAGCCAGCACGCGGGTGAGCCCGTCGAGCGCGCGACGCAGCTTGCGCGCCGCCGCCCAACCCATCGACACGTGGTCTTCTTGCATGGCCGATGAGGGGATCGAGTCGACCGAGGCCGGCACGGCGAGCCGCTTCAGCTCCGACACGATGCCGGCCTGGGTGTACTGCAGAATCATGTGCCCCGAGTCGACCCCCGGGTCGCCGGCCAGGAACGGCGGCAGCCCGTGGCTGCGCTTCACGTCGAGTAGCCGATCGGTGCGGCGCTCGCTCATCGAGGCCACATCGGCCACCGGAATGGCCAGAAAGTCCAGCGCGTACGCCACCGGCGCGCCGTGAAAGTTGCCATTGCTTTCGACCCGGCCATCCAGCGTCACCACCGGGTTGTCGATCGCCGAGGCCAGTTCGTTCTCGGCCACCCAGCAACAGTGCGCGAGCGTGTCGCGGGCCGCGCCGCTCACCTGGGGCGCGCAGCGCAGCGAGTAGGCGTCCTGCACGATGGGGCATTCGTCGTCGGCGTGCCCGGCGGCGATCTCTGAGCCGTCCAGCATCGCCGCGATGACTCGGGCGCCCGCCGCCTGGCCCGGCTGCGGCCGCAACGCCTGCAGGTCGGGAGCGAACACCCGGGGCGTGCCCAACAGCGCCTCGACGCTCATCGCGGCGGTGATGTCGGCCGTGGTCAGCAGCGCCGCGAGGTCGTGGCCGGCGAGAATCAACTGGCCCAACATGCCGTCGGTGCCGTTGATCAGGGCCAGACCCTCCTTCTCGGCCAGCGTCACCGGCTCGATGCCGGCGTCGCGCAGGGCCGCGCCGGCCGCCCGGCGCTCGCCGCCCGCGTCGCGCACGAATCCCTCACCCATCACCGCGAGCGCGCAATGCGCCAGCGGGGCCAGGTCGCCCGAACAGCCGAGCGATCCGAACTCGTGCACGATCGGCGTGATCCCCGCGTTGAGCAGGGCGGCGTAGGTTTCGGCCACCACCGGACGAACCCCGGTGCGGCCCGTGGCCAGCGTCGACAGCCGCAGCAACATCATCGCGCGGACGACCTCGCGCTCGACCTCGGGCCCCGACCCGGCTGCGTGCGAGCGGATCAGGCTTCGCTGCAGGTCGACGCGCCGATCGCCCGGAATGTGCCGGGTGGCCAGGGCGCCGAACCCGGTCGAGACGCCGTAGACCGGACGATCGGCCACTGCCAGCGCCTCGATGCGCTGACGCGTGGCGGCCAGTGCGGCCAGCGCGTCGGGCGCGAGCGTCACCCGAGCGTCGTGGCGGGCGACAGCCACCACCTCGTCACGGCTGACCGGGCCCATACCGACCCGAACCACGCCGACCTCAACCGCACCGATGGCCATGGACGTCTCCTCTCGTCTACACGGTGACGGCTCGTCGCCCCGCGGGCCAGCCTCACCCGGGCTGCGTCTCGGATCCGAGTAGGCGCGCACGCGAGTTCGCCACGCCCCATCGTGCCGCTCGGGTGACGCTGCTGAGAGACCCATTGTCGAAGGAGCCCCCATGCACCGACGCCGTGCGGCCGGTGTGCTGTTGGTCGCGCTCACCGTGGGCCTCACCACCCAACCCGCCGCGGCAGCGTCCGGCTACTCCAGCGACAAGACCAAGCCCGACCTGAGTGCCGCGCTGGCCGCGTTCAACTACCGCTGGCGCGCCAGCGGCAAGGCCGACCTGAGCGGCACGGTCAAAGACGTCGTCACCCTGGCCTGGAACGACCGCGTGGCCAGCTGGGTGAATCACAACGCCACCTCGGTGCAGCGGTTCCGCGCCCTGCAGGACGCCGAGTACCGCTCGGCGGACGGCAGCGGCTACGACCAGTCGATCACCGTCGCCGACGGACTGGGCCAACGGCTCGGCGCGCTCTACGTCGAGGGCCGCCTGACCGGCAAGCTGCCGCTCACCTCGAAACTGCTCAGCAACACCGACGGCACGATCGGGCGCTACGTCACCACCGGAGCTCTGAAGAAGCAGTTCGGCTACCCGCGTCCGTTTCTGCCCGCCGACCCGAAGGCGGCCGCCGTGCCCGGCGATTCGAGTGTCTGCGCCGCGAGCCGAGTGAATGCGTCGTCCTTGGCGTCGATGCGCAAGGGGCAGCCGTGGGCGGACGCGGCCGGCAACCTGCTGATCACCCGGGTAGCCGACGCCACCGACACCAGCGGTCGCTTCTCGGCCAAGCCGGTGAAGTTGAGCGGCGACTACGGCAGCTCGGGGTTGTGCACCGGCGGGTCGTTCCCCAGCGGCCACACCACCAGCGCCTACCTGTCGGGCATCGCGCTGGCCACCCTGCTGCCCGAACTGGCACCGTCGATTCTGGCCCGCACGTCAGAGGCGGCCAACAACCGGGTGGTGCTCGGCGTGCACTACCCGCTGGACGTGATCGGCGGACGCATCAACGGCCAGGCCGGCGTCACCCAGCGTTGGGTCGACAAGAAGTTTCGCGACGCCAACATTCTGACCGCGCGCAAGGAGCTGGTGGCCTACCTCGAGAAGAGCTGCGGCGCCGCACTCGCGGTATGTATCGCCGGTGACCAGCCCTACGCCAACCGGCCGTACGGCGCGAGCGCCGTACCGGGTGGGTCGAGCCAGGCCGTCACCGACCGCGCCTCGGCGCTCGCCGTGTACACCGAGCGGCTCGGCTATGGCTTCGCCGCCCGCTTCGCATCGTCGGCCACCTCGGTGCCCAGCAAGGCCGAGTACCTGCTGGTGACGGCGTTTCCGACCCTGTCGCTCAAGCAACGCAGGGCGATTCTTGCCCAAACCGAGGCGGGTGCCGGCAACCCGCTCGACACCACCTCACGCGGCGGCGTGTTCAGCAAGGGTCCGGGCTCGTGGCAGCGGCTCAACCTGGCTGCAGCCATGTCGGCGACGGTGCGGCTCAGCGCCGATGGCACGGTCACGGTGATCGCGGTGGGTGGCGCACCCACGGTGGTGCGCGACTGATGTCGCCGCTGGGTGCCGCAGACTAGCCTGGGCACGAGCAGGAGGTGGTGATGGCACGCAGGGCCCTGGTGGCCGCACTACCCGCTCTCGCGCTGACCATCGCGCTGCTGGCCCCGTCGACCGCACGGGCGCAGTCACCCTTCCCCAGCGATGACGACAAGCCGAAGCTCGCCGCCGTGCTGGTGGGCTTTCGCACGGTGTGGCGCTCGTCCGGCGACGATGACCTGACCGGACGGGTGCGCAACGCCCAGCAACTGCAGTGGAACGACCGGCTGACCAGTTGGATCAACCAGCACGCCACGTCGGCACAGAAGTTTCGCGCGCTTCAGGACGCGCAGTATCTGACCGCGAAGGGCTCGGGTTACGACCAGTCGATCACCATTGCCGACGGGCTGGGCCAACGACTCGGCACCCTCTACGCCAAGGGACGCCTGGGCGGCAAACTGCCGCTCACCACCAAACTGCTCAACACCACCACCGGCAGCGCCGGCGACTACTTCGACACCGGCGACACCAAGGCCGCGTTCGGCTATCCCCGGCCCTACCTGCCGGTGAGCACCGGCTCGGTGCGGGCCAGCGGCGACCAGGCCGCCTGCGCGCCCAGCCGCGTCAGCGGCGAGTCGCTGGCGTCCCTTCGCAAGGGGCAACCCTGGGCCACCGCCGCGGGCGACCTGCGCATCACCCGGGTCGCGCCGGCCGTCGACACCAGCCGACGGTTCGCCACCACCGACGTGACGCTCGACGCCGGGTACGGCCGCGCATCGCTGTGCCTGGGCGGCTCGTTTCCCAGCGGTCACACCACCGACGCCTACTCCGCGGGCCTCACCCTGGCCACCCTGCTGCCCGAACTCGCGCCGAGCATTCTGGCCCGGGTGTCAGAGGCGGCGAACAACCGCATCGTGCTGGGCGTGCACTACCCCCTCGACGTGATCGGTGGACGCATGGCCGGCCAGGCCGCGGTCGCCGCCCGCTGGTCGGACGAGAAGTTCCGCACCCAGGTGTTGCAGCCGGCGCGCCGCGAACTGATCGGCTACCTGCAGTCGGCGTGCGGCGACACCCTGGCCGCGTGCATCGCCGCCGACCGTCCGTACACCGACGACCCCTACGGCGGCGCTGCGCCCCCGGCCCTGACCGGCCAGGTGGTCACCGACCGCACCACCGCACTGATCGCCTACACCGAACGGCTCGGCTACGGCTTCACGCCGATCACCCCCGCGGCACTCGGCGCGTCGGTGCCCCAAGGGGCTCAGAACCTGCTGCGCACCGCCTTTCCCACGCTGACCGGCACGCAGCGGCAGTCCGTGCTGGCGCAGACCGAAACCGCTTCTGGCAACGCCCTCGACACCACGACCCTGCAGGCCCTCGGGCTTGCGGACGGCTCGTGGCAGCGGCTGAACCTGGCCGCTGCCCTGTCGGCCACGGTGCTGCGTCTTGCCGACGGCACCGTGCGGGTGCTCAGTGTCGGAGGCTCCCCGACCGTGCTCGACGGCTAGATCTTCGCTGGTGCAGCTTGTCGAGACCCGTTGCGGCCAAGGGATTCGACAAGCTCAACCAACGACCCGACCGTTGATCAGCGATTCCCTGGCGGCAACCCTCGAACGGATCAGGCCGACCGGCGCAGTGGTCGGCGTCCGGTGTTCCTGCGCGGGCGAGTGCCCTGCCGCGACAGGCTGACCACACCGGCACCCGACGAAACCGGGCCGGCAGTCACCCGGGGGCGTGCATGGGCTTGGCCCGCAGCCCGTGCCGTCGCACCCTTGCCCTTCGCCTTGGCCGGCTTGGGCGTGCTCTCGCCCTTGCGCGCGGCTGCGCTCGGCGCGTCCGTCAGCGCCACCAGCGGGGCCGGCTCACCGGCCAGCGCGCGCACGGTGCGGTCGCCGGCGCTCACCGGCTGGGGGCGCGCGTTGATCTTGGCGGCCCGGGCCAGCGCCTGAAAGTCGCGGTGCTGCTCGGGCAACACCAGGGTGATCACGTCGCCCTCGTTGCCCGCGCGGGCGGTGCGTCCCGAGCGGTGCAGGTACGCCTTGTGCTCGGCCGGCGGGTCGACGTGCACCACGAGATCGACGTCGTCGACGTGAATGCCGCGGGCGGCGATGTCGGTGGCCACCATCACCTGAATGCTTCCGTCGGAGAAGGCCTGCAGCCCCCGTTCGCGCGCGTTCTGCGACAGGTTGCCGTGCAGTTCGACGGCCGGAATGCCCGCGGCGGTCAGTTCGCGGGCCAGCTTGCGGGCCTGGTGCTTGGTGCGCATGAACAGCAGGCGACGGCCGTTGCCGCCCGCGAGCTCGCGCACGACCTGGCGCTTCTGCCCCGCGTCGCCGACCAGGAAAACGTGGTGGGTGAGGGCGGCCACCGGCGAGTTCTCCGCGTCCACGCTGTGCTGCAGCGGACGATGCAGAAAACGCTTGACGAGCGTGTCGACGCCGCGGTCGAGGGTGGCCGAGAACAGCAGCCGCTGGCCGCCGGTCGGCGTCGCACCCAAAAGCCTGGTGACGGCCGGCAGAAACCCGAGGTCGGCCATGTGGTCGGCCTCGTCGAGCACGGTGATCGCGACCGCGTCGAGTCGCACGTGACCCTGACCGATCAGGTCCTCCAGGCGTCCGGGCGTAGCCACCACGATGTCGGCGCCACTGCGCAGGTCGGCCACCTGCTTGGCCTGCCCGACGCCGCCGAAGATGGTCATCGTGCGCAGTCCGGCGGCCGCAGCCAGCGGCTGGAGCGTGGCCAGAATCTGATTGGCCAGCTCGCGGGTCGGGGCCAGAATCAGGGCTCGGGGCCGTGCTCCGCGGGTGCGGGCGGCGATGCTCTCGCCGGACGGCACGAGTCGGGCGAGTCGAGCCACAACGGGCAGGGCGAAGGCGATCGTCTTGCCCGACCCGGTGCGGCCGCGGCCGAGCACGTCGCGACCGGCGAGGGTGTCGGGCAGGGTGGCGGTCTGAATCGGGAAGGGTCGGTCGATGCCGCCGGCCCGCAGGGCTGCGACGAGTTCGGCGGGAACGCCGAGCGAGGCGAAGGTCGCCTCAGAAACGGTTGAAGACACGGTGCTGCTTTCAAAGAATCGGGTTCACCACTGGCCAGGTTCGCTCGCGATCATCGGCTGGTGCCGGCGCGCTGCGGACGGTGGTGCGATGCCGGGCGGCGCGGTGCACGCCCTTGATCCATTCTCGCACGAGGTCCGGGGTGTTGAAGAATCGCCGTGCTGGGGGGAGGCTGCTAGAGTGATTAGTCGCACCATTTGGTGTGACGAATGTCTCGAAAGCAGTCTCATCAGCAGCACCCGCGCCTCATCGCCGCCCCAGCAGTTGGCGGCCGTTAGAGCGTGCGCGGCCACAGCCTGCTCCCCCCATGGATTCCTCTCCGGCGCCGTCGAAGAGGGTAGGTAGGGTCGCCCCGAGCGTCCCAAGAAACACGAAGGAATAACGACATGGCCACTGGCACTGTCAAATGGTTCAACTCCGAGAAGGGCTTCGGCTTCATCGCTCCCGACGACGGCTCGGCCGACGTCTTCGCGCACTTCACGGCTATCGTCGGCACCGGCCGCCGCGACCTCTTCGAGGGTCAGCAGGTCGAGTTCGAGACCCAGCGTGGGCAGAAGGGCCTCCAGGCCACCAACATCCGCGCTCTCTGAGCCAACACGACGCTCTGCTCGCAGAGCTGAGAAGAATCGCCCCGGTCCGTCTGGACCGGGGCGATTCGTCGCTTCTGACACGTGACCGGAATCCCGGGGACGGTTCTCGTTGTGGCTCACCGTGTAGCGACACTTCGGGCATCCCGCGTGGACGACAGCACCTTGGCAGAGCGCAGCCTTCTGCCAAGGCGATGTGGGCCAGAACTGGAACCGTCCCGTTCTGGCCCAGACCCCTGCGAGTCAGAGCAGCGCGGTGGCCTCGTCCTGAATCGTCTGGGCGGTCGCCTCGGGCGTGGCCTTGTTGCGGAACAGTTCGTCCAACCGGGTGCCGTACACCTCGTTGAGAATCTTCTGGCTGTTCTCGGTGTACAGGTCGCCGATCTTGGCCTGCGGCAGCGCCGCCAGCGCCTCTTTGAAGCCCGTCGGCATACCCTCGAGCATGGCGGTCGACTCGCGGGCCGCGTTGGCGATCGGAATCCAGTCGTGGTCGGCCGCCATCTGGTCCTGGAACGTGGTGGCCCGCCAGATTGCGAACGTCTGGGCCGCGGTGAGCGCCGCCGACTGCTTGGGAATCACCCAGCCACCCAGCCAGTACGGCATCACGCTCGCGTTCTGGTAGAGCGGCAACGGGGCCATGCCCCAGCCGCCCTTCATCTGTTGGTAGCCGGTGATGTTCCAGGTGCCGCCCGGCATCATCGACACGATGCCGCCCGCGAACCCGCCGGTTGTTGGCGTCGCGTTCGTCGGGGCGGGGCGCGATGTGCTTGCCCCACATCAGGTCTTGGACGAACCGGAACACCTCGACCACCTTCGGGTCGGTCATGGTGAACGCGGTGGGCTCGAGGACCTGCAGCCGCGGCTGGTTCTGGCACCGGTCAACCGCAACTACACCTTTCCCGGCGGCGTCGGCGACCCGTCGGCCGTGGCCTGCGGCGAGCACCTGTATGTGTTCTACGGCGAGTACGGCTACCCCGGCGAATACGCTCCCGGCACCTGGAACGGCGAGGTCGAGGCGGCGGGCCAGTGCATCAGCGTGGCCCGCATCGCGCTGGCCGACCTCGATTCGCCCACCGGTGCGGCCCGGCGCTGGGACGGGCGCGCGTTCGCAGCCCCGCACGACGGCGTCGGGGCACCGATCGCCACCCTCCAGATACCGGCCCAGGACGGCGGCGGGCCGGTCTCGGCGGGCGACCGGTCGTTTCACTGGGGTCCGTCGGTGAGCTGGAACGCTCACCTGCAGGGCTGGGTGATGACGTTCGGGGGCGTCGATTCGGAGTTCTGGGCCGGCGATTCGGTCTGGCTGAGCCTCAACCCGCACCGCGACCTGGGCGCCGGCGCGAACAGCCAAGACTGGAGCCCACCCCAACTCCTGCTGCGCAAGCCCGGCCACACCCTGTGGTACCCGTCGCTGCAGCCGTTGGACGGCCCAGACGGCGTCGCCGAGCGGCACACGTCGGTGAAACTCGGACGACGGGCGCGGCTCTGGGTGAAGGACCTCGGCCCCAGCGTGCACCGCTACCTGTCGGAGCACATCGTCGAGTTCCACCGGTAAAGGGCGCTGGTCGAGACCTCGCCGGTCCAGCTTGTCGAGACCTCGCACAGGCTGCGGTGTCGCGAGAGATCCCGGCGTCCGCCCCGATGACGATCGTCCGTCGGTCGAGCTCGTCGAGACCCGCCGGCCGCCGCCGTGGTCGGGCCTGTCGAGACCTCACCGACTGCGATATCGGAGATCCCGGCGTCCGCCGGGATGACGACGGTCCGTTGATCCTCGACCGGCGACAGCCACGATCAAGAGTGAAGCGGAGCGGGGGCGCCCCAGTCAGGGCGTGGTCGGGCGTTTGCGCACTGCGAGGCGCTAGCCGAGCAGTTCCGCAAGGACGGGACAGGGGCGCCCCCGCTCCGCGGCAACACACGCAACCACAGGGGTCTCGACGTAGAGGATGTAAGTGCCTCCCGGCAAGGGGGCGTGTGACCCTGGTCTCGACTGGCGTACCCCCGGAAGGGGTCTGCCTTGGGTTTGATCCGTCCACGACCCTCTTGCCGTGGGGTGACCTGCGAGAGCGCCGGTCGAAGGCCTTGCATGACTTCATATGAGCCTGGTCAGCCTCATCAACGTCTTGTCTGCTCGGCCTCCGACCGGCGTGCCCACCATCAGGAAGGCATTCCACCATCATGACAACAACCACCACTGGCCGCGACACCTCGGTCGTCGCGGGAGTCGACACACACAAGGACACCCACCACGTTGCCGTGCTCGCCGTCGGCACCGGTGCCCGGCTCGGGGACCTGAAGGTTCCCGCGACCCCGGCAGGCTACGACCAACTCCTCAGTTTCGTCGCGTCGTTCGGCGCGATCAGGTTGATCGGTATCGAGGGCACAAGCTCCTACGGTGCCGGCCTTGCCCGGTCCCTGGCTACGGCAGGGGTGTCGATTCGTGAGGTGATCCGCCCCAAACGCGCTCAACGGCGGCGCGGGAAGTCGGACCCGATCGACGCCTACGCTGCCGCGGCGCAGGCCCTAGCCGAACCCGAGACCCTGCCGGTCGCGAAAACCAACGACGGGCCGGTCGAGCAGATCCGGGTACTCATGGCGGTCCGCCGCTCCGCGATGAAGGCCCGCGTCGCCGCGCACCGACAAATCACCTGCCTGCTGATCACCGCACCAGAGGCCCTCAAAGCCCGCTTCACCGACCTGACCGGCAACCGCCTGATCGACACCCTCGCCACCACCCGGCCCGGACCCGCAACCACCAGCGTGTCCGCCGCGACCGGGCAAGCGTTACGCCGCCTCGCCCGCCGCCACCAGAACCTCACCGCCGAGATCGACGAGATCGACACCGAACTACACACCCTGACCATCCAGGCCGCACCCACGATGCTCGCCACCAAGGGCTACGGCGTGATCACCACCGCGACCCTGCTGATCAGCGCGGGCGACAACCCCGACCGGCTACGCACCGAAGCATCCTTCGCCGCGCTCTGCGGTGCCGCACCGATCCCCGCCAGCTCCGGCAAAACCACCCGGCACCGCCTCAACCGAGGCGGTGACCGGCAGGGCAACTGGGCCCTGCACCAGATCGCGCTCGTCCGCCTGTCCACCGACACACGCACGAAAACCTACGCCGCCAAACTCCGGGCCGCCGGCAAAAGCAAGAAAGACGTCCTGCGCTGCCTGAAACGAGCGATCGCCCGCGAGGCCTGGCACCTCCTCGTCCACCCAACCCCGGCACCCCGCACCGACGACCTCAGAACCCTGCGCCACCAACGAGAACTCACCCTCACCCAAGTCGCCCAGCACCTCAGCACCGCACCCACCCGAATCAGCGAACTCGAACGCGGCACCCGTCCCGACATCCTCCTCAGCAACGCCTACCGCGAATACCTCACCGCCGCTTGACACCAATAGGAGCATCAAGCTCGACCAACGACAAGCTCGACCAGCTCGACCAGCGGCTACAGCTCGACCAGTACCTTGCCCGGCGTGCCGTCACCCGACGCCAACGCGGCGAACGTCGCCGGCGCTTCGGCCAGGCTCACCGTGCGGCTGATCAGCACCTCGGCCAACTCAGGGGTGGAGGCGAGCCGTTCCAATGCCACTTCGAAGTCGACGCTCGAATAGGCGAAGCTGCCCACCAGCGAGCGCTCGGCCGCGGTGATGTCGAACGCGGCCAGGTCGAGCCGAGGCGTCGCCACCGATCAGGCACACCGACGCGCCCAACTCGGTAGCGGCAAGGCAGTCGGCCACCGAGCCCGAACTGCCCACCGCGTCGAACGCCGCCACCGCCGGACGGCCCGCCACTGCCAGCACCTGCTCGGCGACCGGTGCGTCGCCAGGGTTCAGAGCCGTCACGCCCAGCGCGGTCAGCAACTCGCGCCTCTCCGCGGCCGGCTCACTCACCAGCACCTGTCGCACGCCGACCTGCCGCAGCACCACCGCCACCGACTGACCGATCGGCCCGCCACCGGCCACCAGCACCGGGCCGTCGGGCGGGTTCAGCCGGCCCACCGCATGGGTCGCGACGGCCAGCGGTTCGACCAGTGCGCCGTGGGTGGTGGGCATGCCGTCGGGCAGCGGCACCACATTGCGCGCCGGCACCGCCACCAACTGCGCGAACGCCGCGACCACATCGGGTTTGACCCCGATCACGTACTAGCCCGGGTGCTGCTGCTCACGACCCCGCCAGGCCTGTGCATCGTCGGTCGGCACCACCACCGGATTCACCGTCACCACTTGTCCGGGCGCGAAACCAGAAATGCCGTCGCCCACCGCCGCCACCACACCGGCGGTCTCGTGCCCCATCACCATGCCGGGCACGCGGCGTCCGTTCGCCCCGGTGTACCCGTGCAGGTCGGTGCCGCAGATGCCGGTGTGGGCGATCGCCACCAGCACCTCGCCGGACGCTGCCACCGGGTCGGGGTACTCCACCACGTCGAGGCGGCCGAACTCGGCCAGCACCAGCGCCTTCATCGTGGCCCGACGACCCGCTGGCGCTGCGTGCCCAAGCCGTCGACGCCCAGTTCGATCACGTCGCCCGGCTGCAAGAACTGCGGCGGCTGCATGCCCATGCCCACGCCCGGCGGCGTGCCGGTATTGATCAGGTCACCCGGCTCGAGCACCAGAAACTGGCTCAGGTAGTGCACCAGAAACAGCGGGTCGAAGATCATGAACTCGGTCGAGCCGCGCTGGCGCCGTTCACCGTTCACGTCGAGCCACAGGCGCAGCCGGCCCACGTCGTCGATCTCGTCGGGCGTCACCAGCCAGGGGCCGCACGGGTTGAACGTTTCGGCCGACTTGCCCTTGCTCCACTGCCCGCCACGCTCGGTCTGAAAGGCCCGTTCGCTGACGTCGTTGACCACCACGTAGCCGGCGATCGCCCCGGCGGCGTCGGCAATCGAATCAAGGTACGAGGTGCGCGAGCCGATCACTATGCCGAGCTCGACCTCCCAGTCGGTCTTGGTCGAGCCGCGGGGAATGCGGACGTCGTCGTTGGGCCCGATCAGCGTGTTGGGCGACTTGGTGAACAGAATCGGCTCGGCGGGCACCCGCTGCCCGGTCTCAACGGCATGGTCGCTGTAGTTGAGCCCGATGCACAGAATCTGGTGCGGACGGGCGATCGGCGCCCCGATGCGTTGACCCCCCAGCGGTTCGACCTCGCCGGACGCCACCCGCGACGCCACCACGTCGGCCAACCTCGCCAACCCGCCCCACCCGAAAAAGGCCTCGTCGTAATCGGCAACCTCGTCGGAAACGTCCACGTAGGCGTCGGCGTCGACCAGCACCGCCGGACGTTCGTTGCCGGGTTCACCCAGCCGGATCAGCTTCATCGCAGCCCCTTCGCTCACCTGAACGCTAATGTCGCCGCGCCCCTTTCGCCAATGGATCGAGTTAGTCGCAGAGCGAAGGGCCGAAGGGTAGGACGACGGACGGTCCCCCGACCGGTCGCGCAGACCGGTCCGCCCGTCGTCCCCCTTGTCAGGCCACCGGCACGGCGGCCGCGACGTGCCGCGCGGCCAGGTAGCCGAACACGGCGGCCGGGCCCAGCGTCGAGCCGGGCCCCGGGTAGGTGCGCCCCATCACCGACGCCGAGTTGTTGCCGGCCGCGTACAGGCCCTCGATCACCGAACCGTCGGCGCGCAGCACGCGCGCGTCGGCGTCAGTGACCACCCCGCCCTTGGTGCCCAGATCACCGGGCACCCCGCGCCACGGTGTCAGCCAGGCGGTTGCCTTCGACGCCGATCTCGGGCTCAGGCGGCCGGGCTGGCCGACCCCGGCTGGTCGATGGCCGACATTCTGCTGTTCATCCACATGGTGCACGGCGTGGTGGTGGGCCAACCCGACCGCGCGGACGCCCCTGCAGCGGTGGACCGTGCGTTGACCCTGATCGACCCGCGTCTGGCGAGCTGACGCTGCGCTCACACCGTCATCGCGGACTTTGATCCGGGATCTCCGCCACCTTCCGGGGCCCGGAGCCTCGGACCTCGGGGCTCACCGTCATCCCGGACGTGATCCGGGATCTCACCACCGGCGCACCGCACCAGAGATCGCCGGGACGACGAGTCCCCCGCCGATCTCACGCAACGACCTACGGCTCCAGCAGACCCCTGATGTCGTCGGCGGTCAGCGGGGCGGCGAGGTCGCCGGCTTCGCCGACCACCTTGTCGAACAGGTCGCGCTTGCGGGCCTGCAGGGCGACCACCTTCTCTTCGATCGTGTCGGCGCTGACCAGGCGGTACACCATGACGTGCTTGTCTTGCCCGATGCGGTGGGTGCGGTCGATGGCCTGCAGTTCGGCCGCCGGATTCCACCACGGGTCGAGAATGAACACGTAGTCGGCCTCGGTCAGGGTGAGGCCGAACCCGCCGGCCTTGAGGCTGATCAGAAACACCGGGTCGTTGCCGTCGCGGAACTGCTCGATGCGCGCCGCCCGGTCACGGGTGCGTCCGTCGAGATAGACGGTGCCGAGGCCCTCGGCGGTCAACCGCTCGCGCACCATGCCCAGGTAGGTGGTGAACTGGCTGAACACCAACGCCCGGTGGCCCTCGGCGGCCAGCTCGGTGACCAGGTCGATCAACGTGTCGATCTTGGCTGAGGTCGCCGCCTGGTCGGGCAGCACCAGCGCCGGCGAGAGGGCCAACTGCCGCAGCGTGGTGAGAGAGGCCAGAATCGTGATGCGGTTGCGGCGCAGGTCGTCGACCAGACCGAGCACCTTCTTGCGCTCAGCGGCCAGCTGCTTGTCGTAGAGCTTGCGGTGCGCCGGCGACAGCTCGATCGACAGCACCTGCTCCTGCTTCGGGGGCAGCTCGGCGGCCACGGTCTCTTTGGTGCGCCGCAGCATCAGCGGCCGCACCCGCCGGTGCAGCCGGCCCAACGCCTCGGGGTCTGACCCGTTCTCGATCGGACGCCGGTAGCGCTCGGTGAACGCCGCCGGGTCGGCGAACAGCCCGGGCGAGACGATCGACAGCAGCGCCCACAGGTCCATCAGGTTGTTCTCCAGCGGCGTGCCGGTGATCGCGAACTTGGTGCGCGCCCGCAGCTTGCGCACCGACTGGTGCCCGCGGGCCTGCCGGTTCTTCACGAACTGCGCCTCGTCGAGCAGCACCACCGACCACGGCTGGTCGACGTACTCGTCCTCGTCGAGCCGCACCAGCGTGTACGAGGTGACCACGATGTCGGCGCCCGCGGCCAGTGCGGCCAGCGGCTCGTTCCGTTTCTTCGACGTTTGCGTGACCAGCCGCACCACAAGCCCCGGCGCGAACCGCGCGGCCTGCTCGGCCCAGGTGCTCAGCACCGAGGTCGGGGCCACCACCAGTAGCGGACGGTCGAGCTCGCCCGCCTCTTTCAGCGCGCACGCCAACGCCAGCGCCTGGACGGTCTTGCCCAGGCCCATGTCGTCGGCGAGGATGCCGCCCAGCCGGGCGGCGTGCAGAAAGTGCAGCCACCGGAAGCCGAGATCCTGGTAAGGGCGCAGGGTTGCCGTCAGCCCCTTCGGCACCGGCGGTTGCGGCAGCTCGTCCAGATCGAGCAGGGCGGACGCCGCGCGGGTCCACGCCGCCGACTGCTCGGCGACCACCCCCAGCGAGACCAGCTCCTCCCACAGTCCGGCGTGCTCGGTGCGCAGCCGCACCTGCCCGTCGCCCGCGTCGCCGCCCAACTCGCGCGCCTCGGCGATCAGCAAGCGCAGCTGCTCCAACTCGGGGAGCTCCAGGCTGAACCAGGTGCCGGACGGCAGAATCAGGTGCGTCTGACCGGTGGCCAGCGCATAGAACAGCTCGCGGTACTCGACCGGTTCGCCCTCGATGCTCACCCGCACGCCCAGGTTGAACCAGTCGGCACCCTCGGGCGGGTCGGTGACGCTGAGGGTCACCTCGGGGGCCTCGGTGGCCAACCGGTAGTCGGCGGGGCGTCCGGTCACCTCGACCAGCACGCCGAGTGCGCGCAACCGTTCGAGCCACAGTTCGGCCAACTGCGCGGTGGCCGGGCCGATCAGCCTCGCCGTCTCGACCGGACGCCGCACCTCACCGACGGTGAGGCTGGGCCAGGGCCCGCTCGGCAGCGCGCCGAACAGCCCCGCCTCGAGCTCGAGGTCGCGAAACGGCTCGGGTTCGTGGCCGGGGTCGAGCCCGACGTCCAATGCCCCCTCGCCCACCCGGTACCGGACCGCCCAGCGCAGCTCGCTGACGTGGTCGGGCAGAAACGCCACCCGCAGCAGCAGCCGGGGCGGCTCGGGCTCGGGCAGCGCGACGTCGGCGTCGGCCACAACGGCGGTCAGCCGGCGCAGCGGCGGATAGAACTGGGCCGCGAACGCGGGCACCTCGGCGTCGGGAATCTGCAGCCGGGCGTGCTGCAGCAGCAACGCCTTCTGGCCCGAGTTCAGCGGCTCGACGAACGGCACCAGCAGCAACTCCTCGGCCGCCTCGATCACGAAGCCGTGCGGCGGGTCGCCGAGCAAATCCGACAGGGGTACCGCCCGTTCGAGCTCGGACGATTGGGCGAACGTGCGCAGTTCCAGGCCGGTGGCGGTGCGGCTCAGCCGGCTGGCCAGGTGGGCCGGCTCATCGGCGATCCGGACGGCCTCCAGGCCGGGCCCCGGCACCAGCTCGACCCCGGCCGCGATCGCCTGACGCAGCCAGTACCAGACCCCGGAGCCCAGCTCGGCGAGCCACAGCTCGTCCGCCCGCCCCCGGTTGTAGTAGAAGCTCGCCCCGGTGCGCTGGTCGCGGGTGCGGGCCAGCCCGGCCATCGCCGTGCGGTGCTCTTCGCGGTAGTTGCCCTGCCAGGGGTAGCCGACCTGGTCCCAGGTGATGCCCGACTTCACCCAGCGTCCGGATCGTCCCCAGACCAGGGGACGCAAGTGCACCCGGCCGTTCGGCCGGCTGACCTGAATGCCGAGCGGTTCGCCCTTGCCCATCCGGCCGGCGCCGGCCGTCACCTCGGTGAGCGCGCGTTGCCAGGCCGGAGTCAGCGCGCGCAGGTTCACCGTGCGCATGTGCCACAGCAGGGCCACCGCATGCTTGCAGGAGTGCCGCACCGGGCACGAACAGGTGCTGCTCAACGAGTTGGTCGCGGCGTCGTGGCGCAGCACGGTGGCGTAGGCGTGGAAAGACGACCCGCGCACCTGCGCCTGCACCAGCGAACCGCCGGTGCCCGAGCCGACCGCGATGTGGCCGACCCGGCCCTGCTCTGCGTAGGCCCGGCCGCGGGCGATCGTGTCGCGGGTGAACATCTGGGCGATGCGTGGCTCGCTAAGGTCGCTCACCCAGGCCGGGTACTTGAGGTTGGGCATCGCGCAACACCGTACCCCGGCGCGACAATGGTGCGGTGCTGCTCCCACCCATGATCGCCCAGGGCGTGCGCGACGGAACGGTGACGCTCGCCTTTCGCCGCTGGCGTCGACCCGACGTGAAGCCCGGCGCGCAGTTCCGCACGTCCGCCGGGGTGATCAGGGTCGAGACGATCGACGTCGTCGACCTTGAGCTGATCTCGGACGACGAGGCGGCGCGCGCCGGTCATCGCGACGCGACATCGGTGCGCAAGCGGCTCTCGGGTGAGATCGGCTGGCCGGTCTACCGCATCGGCTTGTCGTGGGTCGGCGAAGACCCGCGCATCGCCTTGAGAAGCGACGATGCACTCAGCGACGCCGACGTCGCGGCGCTGGATGCCAGGCTCGAGCGGTTCGACCGGGCCAGCAGTTTCGGCCCCTGGACGATGGCCACCCTGGCCTTGATCGGGCAGCGTCCACAGGTGCGGGCACCCGACCTGGCGGCGTCCGTGGGCCGCGAGACCGCACCGTTCAAGATCGACGTGCGCAAGCTGAAGAACCTCGGGCTGACGATCAGCCACCCGGTGGGCTACGAACTCAGTCCGCGCGGGTTGGCCTACCTGGCCCGCACGACGCGCACCGCCGCGGGTTGACGAGCGCTGGGCGAGCGTGTCGAGACCCGCTCAGGACGGGTCTCGACGAGCTCGACCGGCAGAGATTCCGGCGTCCGCCGGAATGACGACCAAGCACTGCGCAGCCCGACACGCCTTCTCGTCATCCCGGCGAACGCCGGGATCCCTCAACCGCACCCGACAGGGGGCGTCCCATCAGCGGGTCAGCCCTGCCGGCGGCGGCCCCGTCCGATCAGTGCGGCGACCATCACCACCGCGCCCACGGACACGAACACCAGACCGGCCCACAACAGGCCCAGGTTCGCGTCGGCACCGGTTTGCGGCAGGTCGTCGTCGTCGTTCGAATCGTCGGTCGGTGACGGTGACGGTGTGGGCGCCGCCTGCCGTTGCGACACCACCTGAACCGTCGTGCCCGGCCCCGTGCCGCCGTCCTTGTCGGTGGCGGTGAACGAGGCGTCGAACGTGCCTTCGGTGGTGTAGGTGTGCGTCACGGGTGGGTCGGCCGGGCCGGTCACGGTTTCGACCGGCGAGCCGTCGCCCCAGTCGACGGTGTAGGTGAACATCGCCGCCATGTCGGCCGACGACGGGTCGTCGGCACCGACCTTGATGGTGAACGGACGTCCGACGGTGGCGGTCAAATCACCGGTGAGCACCGAGTCGGGAGCGGTGTTGGTGACGGTGAGCGCCGTTGCCAACGCTGAGCCCACGTCCGGACTGGTGCTCCGGAGTTGAATCTGGTGGGTGCTGGGTCCGTCATCGATGCCGAGCGCCTCGAGTTGCGCCCAGGTCAGGGTCGGGTTCAGGCCGGTGGCGTCGCTGTAGTCCCCGTCGCCGTTGAGGTCCCAACCGAAGGTGGCGCCCGGCGAGCCGGTCGCCTGCAGGGTCAGGGACTCACCCTCGGCGACCTGGTAGGGCGTTCCGACGATCGCGAACTCGACGAACACCCGATGCGTGAGGCTGCCGCTACTCGAGTGGTACCCGCCGGCCGGGTCGCTGTAGGTCGCGGTGACGGTGTGGTCGCCGTAGGACAGGTCCGAGGTGGTGAACGTCGCCTGCCCCGAGCCGTCGACGCCGACCTCGCCGCCGACGGGCACTCCGTCGACCGCGAACACGACGCTGCCTGCGCTCACCGGGGCCCCCGCCGAGGAGACGGTGGCGGTGAACATCGCCTCGGTGCCCAGCGACGACCTGTCCGGACCGGTCAGCACCGTGGTGGTGGGCCGACCCTGGACGACCTGGCTGACGCTGCCACTGCTGCCGGCGATGTCGTCCGTGCCCGAGTAGGTCGCGGTCATGGTGAACGTGCCCGGTTCGAGGCCGCCGGCCTGGGTGAGCACGGCGGTGCCGTCGGCCGCGACAGCGATGGGCAGGCCCACCGGCGTGCCGCCCACGCTGAACTGCACCGTGCCCGACGTCACAGGCGCACCGCCCGCGGTGACCGTGGCCGTGAAGCTGACGGTGGCGCCGAACGCGGCCGGGTTGAGGCTCGACGTCACGGTCGTGCTGGACGCCCGCTGGCCTACCACCTGGCTGAGATTGGCCGAACTGACGCCGAGTGCCGGTGTACCCAGGTAGCGGGCGGCCACCGTGTGGGTGCCCCCACCGATGCTCGCGGTCGCGAATGTTGCCACGCCGGCGACTGACACCGTGACGGTACCGACATCGGTGCCGTCGACGCTGAACGTGACGTTGCCGCTGGTCACCGGAGCGCCGGCAGCGGTGACGGTGGCCGTGAAGGTCACGGGGTCGCCGAACGCCGACGGGTTGAGGCTGCTGGTCAGGGTGGTCAGCGAGGCGGCGAGGTCGACCACCTGATCGAGGTCATCCGAACTGGCCCCGTGAGTGGCGGTGGCTGCGAAACTCGCCCTGATCGCATGCGTTCCGGCGACCAGCCCCGAGGTGGTGAACGTCGCCGTGCCGTCCGCGGCCAGGGCGATGGGCGCGCCCAGGTTGCTGCCACCGTCCGAGAACTGAACGGTGCCGCTGGCCACCGGGCTGCCCCCACCGGTGACCGTGGCGGTGAAGGTGACGCTCTGGCCGACCGTGGACGGGTTGGGGCTCGAGGTGAGCACGGTCGCGGTGGCGACGCGGTTGACCACCTGATCGACCGAGTCGGAGCTCTCCTGCAGGGTGGACGTACCGGAGTAGTCGGCGGTGATGGTGTGGCTGCCGGCGGTCAGCGCCGACGTGGTCAGGGTGGCGACCCCACTGGCGTTGACCGATACCGGTGCGCCCAGGTCGGTGGGGCCGTCCGAGAACTGCACGGTGCCGGCGCTCACCGGGTTGCCGCCGCTGGCCACCGTGGCGGTGAACGTGACGCTCTGGCCGACCGTGGACGGGTTGGGGCTCGCGGTCAGCGCCGTCGTGGTCGGCACCGCAGAGGTGATGGTCAGGCACCAGCCCCCGCTGATGCTGCCGCTGTCGCCGGTGGCGTCGTCCCTGACCCACAGGCTCCACGTGCCGTTGGGCGACTGGCCGTTGAAGGTCGCCAACTGCGTCGCGCCGCTGGAGGCGGGGGCCGGCGCCGGCATGGTGTCGGCGTTCTGATCGTCGGTGCTGGTGGGCATGAAGGTGCCGCTGGTCAGCGGGTTGGGCAACGAGCCCGCCGCGGCGTCGTCGAAGTCGAGGGTGACGTTGCTGACCGGGGTCTGACCGCCGGAATCGCTCATCAAGAACAGGTTGCGGCTCGAATCGGGGCCCGACAGCAACACGTCCAAGTCGATCGGGGCCTGATGCGTGAGACCCTTCACCTGCGCCGTGACCTTGGTGATCTGCCCGGTGAGCCCGGTGACGAAGATGTTCGACGGGTACGGCGACGCGGGGCCCACGTTGGGCACGGTGATCACGCCGGTGTTGCAGAACGTGGTGTCGGTGACGGTGGTGGCGTTGTCGACCCGTTGGGTGATGGTGCCGTTGCTGGTCAGCAATCCGCTGGCACCGCTGTAGGTGGCGCGAATCAGGTGGCTGCCTTCGGCCAGGGCCGACGTGGTGAGGCCGGCGGTGCCGGAGCCGTTCAACGCCACCGGGGCACCCACGTTGGTGCCGTCGCTGCTGAACTGCACGGTGCCGGCGGTGACGGGCGTCGCACCCGCCCGCACCGAGGCGGTGAAGGTGACCGGGTCGCCCGTGGTCGAGGTCGCGTCCGACGAGGTCACGGTGGTGGTGGTCGCAACCGCTGTGACCTCGGTGGTGATGGTCAGGCTCCAGCCGCCCGCCATGCTGCCCACCTCGCCGCTGGTGTCGTCGACGATGAACAGCCTCCATTCACCGTTGGGGTTGATGCCGGCGAAAGCCCCCGCCAAGGTGGTCTGGCTGGACGGGGTGGGCGCCGGGGCCGGAAAACTGTCGACCGCGGCTCCCGGGTTGTTGTTCGTGGGAGGAAACGTGCCGCTGGGCACATTGACGATCTCGGGAACACCCGAGGCGGCCGAATCCGAGAAGGTCAGGTTGATGTTGTTGGCGAGTCTCAGGCTGTTCGGGTCGCCGAGGTCGGACAGCACGACCAGGTTGGCGCCGGTGGGCGACACCACCATCGCGTCCACGTCATTGAGCGCGCCATGGGTCAGACCGTTGAACGTGACCGTGACGTTCGTGACGACCCCGGTCATACCGCTCACGGGGATGATCGACGGGTACGGGCTGGCCTGGCCCATCTGGTTGGGCGATCCGGTGGCTGGAATGGCGATCGAGGTGGTGTTGCTGAATGTGGTGGGGCCGTCGGCGAAGGCCTTGACCGGGTGGCCGAGCACCCAGCCGAGCGCCAGCAAGAATGCGGTCAGCACCGTCAGGTATCGACGTGCCCGACCGCCCGTCGCGAATCGTTGAGCCTGCGCCACGGCGTTCCCCGCTCTGCGGACCCCTTCGCCCGCCACCGGGTTGGCGTGTCGAAATGTCGTGCTCCGCTGCGTGCCGCACATTATCAGCGATGAAATGCGCATAACATGGCTTGGCGCAAGCTGAGATCAACACTCGACCAAGAGTCGAGAAACTCCTTGTGAGCGTCGGTTTGCGCGTCGACTGGATTCTCTGCTCGGAGAATTCTCGATCTATTGCGCAACCGTGAACAAGCAAGCCCTCCCCCTCATTGTGAATGTAGTTTCGTTAATCATCGTTTCACTAGGCGCTCTTGCCTGCCGCGCGGAATTTCAGCCGCCTTGACCACCGGCGTGATCAGCTCGCGACTGCCGTCCAACGCGGCCGCCAGCGCACCGTTATGACCATCGCTGCGGATCTTCGGCCGACCCTCATCCGCGCCTTTCGTCATTCGGTGAATGCCGGAATCTCGACGGTTCGGAGTCCTCTTCGAGAGCGTCGTCCCCAGCCGGTGCGAAGATCGTCAGGTGAGCGACCTCCGTTGGAACCGGCTGGAAGCTGCGCGAGCGAACCTGATAGCGGCCTTCGCCGCGGAGGGCGTCGATCGGGTCGAGTATGTCGCCTCGCCGCCGGATGCGTGGGTGTGGGTGTGGCTGGGCACCGGGACGGATCTGCAGCGGGACGCACTGTCGGTTGTCGTCGACCTGCGCGCGCAGGTCGGTCGGTTGTTGGCCGACGCGTCGGTCGAGGGCATCGAGGTGGCGGGGGTCAGGGTGCAGTCGGCCGAGACCGTGAACCGCGACTACGGCGGCAGCTGGTTCAACGCGGTGCGCTGATCCGTCCGGTGCACTGGGGGTCGGCTACTTGCCGACCCACGATCCGACGTCACTGGGGTACAGGGGCACCTGCTCGTCCTGGTCGTTGAGCGGGCGCCACACCACCGGGACGCGCGCGCCGTCGTCCTCGATCAAGGTCGCCCCGGTCGCCGGCGGCGGGGGATCCAGACGGCCGGAGTACAGGAACACGATCTCGTGGCCGAGCACTCAGTCGATGCGAAAGATGTTCTCCACGACCGTGAGCAGGGCGAGGTCGTGGACGTCCGCGCCCAGTTCCTCCCTGACCTCGCGACGAATCGTGTCCACATGTCGCTCGCCGAGTTCGACCGAACCACCGATCAGGCGATGGAAGCCGTCGGGATTCTCTCTGGTGGGTGCGTGGACGCTGACCGCATGTGCCGTGCGCACGTCCTTGGGGGCGATGATCATGGCCTTCACGCGGATGCTCGAACGGTCGACGCTCACAGGTGCCACCTACGGGAGTCGCTGCATGAAGCGGCGGCCACGCCGAATCGATCGCAGGATCTGAGGGTGTCGTACCCCCTCACCGCGAGCGGTGTCGACACGCTCGACCACCACACCATGGGTCTCGACAAGCTCGACCCGCGGTCATCGGCGAACTCAGGCGTCCACCTCGTGCAGCAGGGCCTTGAGCGCGCGCACCTCGTTCAGCAGCCGATCGCGCGATTCGCCCCCGGCCTGCGCTTCGGGGCGCATCATGGCCGAGGTGACCGCCGTGATGACGATGCCGAAGGTCATGCGGGCCCGCTCGGCGTCACCCGTGCGCTCGTTGATCAGCACGAAGAACGGACGCAGCCGTTGCAGCGTCTGGTGCCAAAAGTCCATCGCCAGTTCGGGGCGCGCCTTCAACATCGCCTTGATGCGCGGAAAGTCGCTCGGCAGGCTCACGTTGCGCGACACCAGCTCGCACGAGTCGGCGATCAGGCCGCCGGACGCGCTGAGGTAGCGTGCGCGCTCGTCGTGCGGAATCTCGTCGGCGGCCGGCAGGTCGAAGGCCGCCGCGATCTTGGTCGGGTAGTAGTTGAAGAACGTGCGCGGCGAAACGTTCACCTCGTCGCAGATCTCTTCGACCGTCACCTCATCGGCCCCGCGCTCAATGACCAGCCGCAGCGCCACCGCATGCAGCGCCTCGCGGGTGGCCCGCTTCTTGCGCTCACGCAGCGACGTGCACGGCTGCTCGGTCATGACACCGATCATCCCAACATTCCCTCCGCGGCGCTGGGTGTGTGGCCTTCTCTCGCTCCGTCGGCACGCTCTTGCAGGGCCGAGCGGGTGCGCAGCGGCGGCACCCGGAAGAACCACGTGATCACGAACGCCAGCAGCATCACGCCGAGCCCGACCCAGTAGATGCTCACCACCGAGGCGTTGAAGCCGGTCAAGAACGGCTTGGTCAGCCGCGGGTCGGCGCCGGTGAGAAATGACGTGTCGCTCGAGCTGGTGTCGGTCTTGACGTCGGCGGTGTCGCCGTTCTTGATCGTCTTGACCATCTCGGGCACCAGCGAGTCGATGATCGCCCGGCGCTGCACGGGGTCGCTGTAGTCGACCGCGAGCGTGCCGTCGACCACACTGAAGTGCTTTTCGTCGGCCACCTTCTGCAACGCCTTCTTCACCGCGGCAGGGGTGAGCTCTTTCACCTTGTCTTTGATGACCTTCTCGATCGTCGACAGCTGCCGCGCGCCTGCGCCGAGCTTCTTCGTGCCCGATGCCGCCGCCTTCGTTCCGGTGGTCAACGCGCCGCCCTTGTCGGCCGCAGTGGTGGCGCCGTCGGCGAGCTTCTGCAGGCCGTCGCCCAGCTTGTTCAGGCCGGACGCCAGGCCCTTGGTTCCGCTCGCCACGCCCGCCAACCCGGTGGCCAGGCCCGGCTTGTCACCGCTGCCGTTGAGGTAGCCGCTGGTGGTGTACACGCTGGTGCCCAGCGCCTTCATGGCCCCCGACACCTTGCCCTGATCGGCTTCGAGCTTGTCGCAGGCGGTCTGATCGCCGTCGGAGCACTTCTTCTGATCGTCGCCCATGGTGGCCATCGCCGCGCTGAGCGCGTTGAAGTCGTCGGTGGCCTGCTTGGCGTTCGTGGCCGCGACGTTCTCGGCATTGCTCAGCTTGGCCACGCCGGTGGCCAGCTTGCCCGCGCCCGAGGCCGCCGACCTGGTTCCGGTGGCGAGCGCCTGCGCGCCTTCGCCGATCTTGCCCACGCCGCCGACGAACGCGCCGGTGCCGTCGCTCAGCTTGCCCAGCCCCAGGCTGACCGCCGAGACGCCGTCTGCCAGTTTCCCCGCGCCCTTGGCTGCGTTGGCGTGCACGGCATCCGAAACCTTCTCGCGCACCGCCGCCTCGACCTGGTCGTGCACCTCTTTGGTGGCGTCGGCGAGATTGTCGTCGACCTGCGACTTGATCTTGTCGGTGATCGGCCCCCACATCTGGGTCATGATCGCCTGGTTCTCGGGGGCGTTGGCCACGGCCGGATCCAGTGCGGCGTCGAGGGCCTCGGTGAGCACCTGCTCGTCGGCCAGCGAGTTGGTGACGTTGACTGGAAGAATGCTGAACAGCAGCGACAGCATGATCGCCGTGCCCATGGTGCCGCCGATCTGGCGAAAGAACGTGGCCGAGCTGGTGGCCACGCCGATGTCGCGGGCCTCGGCCGACGCCTGCGCGGCCATGGTCAGGGTCTGCATCAACTGGCCCAGCCCCAGGCCGATCACGAACATGGCGATCATCAAGAACCACAGCGGCTTGTCGACGCTGATGAAGGTCAGAATCCCGAAGCCCACGGCGGTGGTGCCGGTGCCGGTGATCGGAAAGATCGCGTACTTGCCGGTGCGGGCGATCAGCTGGCCCGAGCCGATCGAGGCAAGCATCAGGCCGGCCATCATGGGCAGCGTGGCGAAGCCCGACTGGGTGGGGGTCAGGCCGGTGACGATCTGCAGGTAGAGCGGAATGGTCAGCATCGCCCCGAACATGCCGAAGCCCACCAGCACGCTCAGCACGGTGGTGAACGAGAAGCCGGACGACTTGAACAGCCGCAGCGGAATGATCGCGTCGGAGCCCATCGCCCGTTCGACCAGAATGAACGCCAGCAGGCCCACCGCACCGATCACGAAGCACGCGATGGACGGCGCCGAGCTCCAGCCCCACTCGCGGCCCTGCTCGGCGACCAGCAGCAGCGGGGCCAGGGTGCCGACCACCAGGGTGGCGCCCCACCAGTCGATGCGGGGGTGTCCGCTGTGGTGGTGCGGCAGGTGCATGAAGCTGATCACCATCAGCAGGGCGATGGCTCCGACCGGCACGTTGACCAAGAAGACCCAGCGCCAGCCGTCCACCCACAAGATGGTGTCGGCACCGGCGAACAGGCCGCCGACCAGGGGGCCGATCACCGACGCGATGCCGAAGGTGGCCAAGAAGAAGCCCTGGTACTTGGCCCGCTCGCGCGGGGCCAGCATGTCGCCGATGATGGCCAGCGGCAGCGACATCAGGCCGCCGGCACCCAGGCCCTGAAAGGCACGGAACGCCGCGAGGCCGAGCATCGAGGTGGCGAAGCTCGACAGCAACGAGCCGAGCACGAAGATGCTGATGCTCACGATGAACAGCGGGCGGCGTCCGAACTGGTCTGACAGCTTGCCGTACAGCGGTGTGGTGACGGTGGCGGCGATCAGGTAGGCGGTGGTCACCCACGCCTGCTGGTCGAGGCCGTTGAGGTCGTCGCCGATGGTCCTGATCGCGGTGCCCACGATGGTCTGGTCGAGGGCGCTCAAGAACATGCCGGCCATCAGCGCATACATCACCAGCATGATCTGGCGGTGGCTCATGATCGGGTTCGACCCGTCGTCGATCTCGACCGGGCGTTCAACGGTGGCAGCGGCCACGGAATCCTCCTGCTACATGCGAAACGCTGCCAATCTTGCGGCAGCGCATGATTACGGTAACGCAATATTGCAGGAATGCAACCATTGGCGATCGAACTCGCCCAGACCAGAAACGGCCCGCGTGGCAGGGAATCAGTTCGCGACTACGGCTGTTGCGGTGAACATGACGACGATGAAGGCAGTGACGTACGACCGGTTCGGCGACAACTCGGTGTTGGCGGTGAGCGAGCAACCCGTACCCCCGGTCGGGCCGGGTGAGGTGCTGGTGCGGGTGAAGGCGGCCGGAGTCAATCCGGTGGACTGGAAGGTCATGTCGGGCGGACTGGCTTCGCTGATGGTGGCGCAGTTCCCGGTGGTTCCCGGGTGGGACGTGGCCGGCGTGGTCGAGTCGGTCGGCATCGACACCGTCGACTACGCCGTGGGTGACGAGGTGATCGCCTACGCCCGCAAAGACTGGGTGCACGGCGGCACATTCGCCGAGTTCGTCACCGTGCCGCCGCGCTGCCTCGCCCGCAAGCCCGAGCGGCTGAGCTGGGCCGAGGCCGCCGGGCTGCCGCTGGCCGGGCTGACCGCGTATCAGGTGCTGCACCGGTTGGGGCTCGCCTCGGGCAAGACCGTGCTGATTCACGGCGGCGCGGGCGGCGTCGGGTCGTTCGGCGTGCAGATCGCAGTGGCCGAAGGCGCGCGGGTGATCGCCACCGCCTCGGAGCGCAATCACGACTACCTGCGCTCGCTGGGCGCCGAGCCGGTCGCCTACGGCGACGGGCTGACCGAGCGGGTGCGCGCGCTGGCGCCTGACGGCGTCGACATCGTGGCCGACTTCGTCGGCGGCGTGGTGCCGGCGACCATGGCCGTGCTGGCCGAGGGCGGCGTGCACGCGTCGATCACCGACCCCGAGGTGCTGGGTGCCGGAGGGCAGTGGATGTGGGTGCACCCCAACCCCGACGACCTCGCGGCGCTGGCCGAGCTGGTCGAGTCGGGAGCGGTGAACGTCGAGGTGGCACAGACCTTTGCCCTCGACCAGGTCGCGGACGCCTTCGCGCAAAGCCGTGAGGGCCACACCCGCGGCAAGCTGGTGATCGAGGTCAGCTGAGGCGCGACATCGACGTCCGGGCTCGACCGTCGGGTGCGGTTGGGAGATCCCGGCGTCCGCCGGGATGACGGGAGCAGACTCGTCGTGCGGGGTTGTCCGTCGGGTGCGGTTGGGAGATCCCGGCGTCCGCCGGGATGACAGGGCACGATTCGTCATCCAGGGCTTGACCCGGGATCTCACCACCTGCCGACAGCAACTTCGAAGCGGTGTGGGGGGCACCCCGTCCCGGTAGGTGGGCGTATCGTCGCTCCGCTCCTCAGCTTGCCCGCCTTCGGCGTGCTGCGTATAAGGCGGGCTCGTCGGCTCGACCAATGAATCGACGGCAGAGACGAAAGCGGCCGGCGAGCTCCGCGGGGGCAGGACGGGGTGCCCCCACACCGCGGCAACCGGGTCTCGACAAGCTCGACCAGCGGGGCTCAACGGCGTTCGAATGCGTCCACGAAGCCCTCGACGGTGAGCGGACGATCCGGCCAGCCCAGGTGCGCTGCCAGCCGGAACAACTGCGGCGGCTCCACCGCCGCCCGGGCCAGCGCCTCGGCATCACCGAACACGACCACGGGCGGCCCGTCGGCCAGCACTTCGCCCTTGGCCATCACCACCACCCGGTCGAAGTGTTCGGCGGCGAAGTCCATGTCGTGGGTGATCGCGATCACGGTGCGTCCGGCGCTCGCCAGGGCCTCGACCACGCCCGCCACCATCGCCACTCCCCCGGCGTCCTGACCCGTGGTGGGCTCGTCGAGCACCACGATCGGGGTCTGCATGGCCAGCACGCCGGCCAGCGCCACCCGCTTGCGCTCGCTGAGCGACAGGTGCAGCGGGTGCGTGTCGGCCTCTGCTGCCAACCCCACCGTCGCGAGCGACGCCATCGCCCGCGACCGCGCTTCGTCGGCCGAACAGCCCAGGTTCCGCGGCCCGAACTCGACGTCGGCGATCACGGTCGAGGCGAAGATCTGCTCGTCGGGGTTCTGAAACACGTACCCGACGGACGCCGCCAGTTCGGCGATGGCCCGGCCGGTCGTCGCGGCGTCCGCCACGTACACCGAGCCCGAGGTGGGCTGAAAGATGCCGTTCAGATGGCGCACCAGCGTGGTCTTGCCGGCACCGTTCTGGCCGACGATCGCGAGCCGCTGCCCTGTGGGCACCTCGAACGACACACCGCGCAGCGCCTCGACGCCGCTGGGGTAGCTGAACCGGACGTTCTCGAACCGCACCGCACTCATCGCGCACCTCCCGCACCGGTACCGAAGACCGCCGCCGCCTGGTCGAAAGAGACCGGCAGCGGCACCTCGGCCCCGATCAGGCCGCGCTCGCGGGCCAGCCGGGCGGCCCTGGTGTAACGGGTGGCACCGATGCCCCAGCCGCTGAGCCGCTCGTCGGCGAGCACCTCGGTGGGCGTGCCCGCCAACGCGATGGTGCGGTCGGCCAGCACCAACAGCCGGTCGGCGTGGGCCTGCAGTAGTTCGAGCTTGTGCTCGAAGATCACCACGGTCACGCCGGCCTCTTCGAGCGTGTCGAGCACGCTGAACACCAGCCGGGTACCGGCGGGGTCGAGCTGCGAGGTGGGTTCGTCCATGACGAGCACGGGGGTGCGCAGCACCAGCATGCTCGCGATCGCGACCAACTGCATCTGCCCGCCCGACAACGCGTAAGGCGAGCGGTCGAGCAGGTCGGTGATGCGCAGCAGGGCCGCGACCTCGTCGACCCCGGCGGCCATCTCGGCGCGCGGGGTGCCCAGGTTCTCAAGCCCGAACGCGATCTCGCCGCGCACCGTGTAGCGGGCGCCCGAGATCTGGTTGAACGGGTTCTGAATCACCAGCCCGACCTTCGACACCGCCTCGACCAGGCTCAACTCGGCAAGGTTGCGCCCGTCCACCGTGGCCGAGCCGGTCAACTCGCCGCCCTCGACCTGCGGAATGAAGCCGGCGATCACCTTGGCCAGTGTGGTCTTGCCGGCCCCCGACGCCCCCACCACCCCGGTGATCGAACCCGGCGGCACTTCGAGGCTGACGTGCTGCAACGCCGGGGCCGGCGCGTCCGGATACGTGTAACCGACGTCGTCCAACCTGATCACAGCAACCCCCAACCCACCTGCAGCACGACCGCCAGTAGTGCCACCGCCGGCATCACCCAGCGGGCCACCTTCTGCGCCCTGCTGTCGCGCACGGGCGTCAGCGTCGTGCGTTTGGCGGTGGAGCCGAAGCCGCGGGCCTCCATGGCCGTGGAGCGCTCTTCGACGTCGGTGAACATGCCCAGCACCAGCGGGGCGAGCAGCGGCATCAGCACCCCCAACCGACGCACCGGGTTGCGCGGCACCGCGAGTCCGCGGGCCTGCTGGGCGAGCAGAATGCTGTCGGCCCGGGCCCGAAACGACGGAATCAGTTGCAACGTCGAGCTGATGATGTAAGCGAACCTGGGCGACATGCCCGCCTCGGTGAGCGCCGACATCAGGTCGCCGGGGTGCGTGGTGAGCACGAGCAGCACCGACGAGAGCACCAGCACCACGATGCGGGCACCGATGGTGGCCGCGAACATCAGCCCCTCGGTGGTCAGGGCCAGCGGACCCCACCGCCACAGCACGGTCTGCCCGCCCGGAAACGTCAACCCCTGAACCAGCACCAGCACCACCAGCAGCGGCAGCAGAATCTGCCCGCCGATGCGCGCCAGCGCCCCACCGCAGCCGCTGATCACCGCCGCCGGCACGATCACCAGCAGCAGTACCGCCCCCGACGCCCACCACTGCGGAATCGCGAACACCACCACGATCACGCACAGCAGCGCGACCAGCTTGGTCACCGGGTTCAGCCGGTGCACCGCCGACGGGCGCTCGACGTACAACGTGGACGACACGCGCGGCTCAGGCCTTGGCGGCGGGCGCCTTGCCGAACACCTGGTACTGGCGAACGAACGGGAACCGCTGCTTGAACCGGGCCGGCAATGCGCTCAGCACCAGGTAGACCACAGTGAAGCTGATCAGCTTGTCGAGCGGGTCCGACAGCAGGCCCTGCATCGTGGTCGCGCCGAGCAGCGACTGCCCCATCGCCTGGAACATGCCAACCAGAGCGCCGGTGCCGCCACCGGTGGCACCACCGAAGATGAACGCCGAGATCGGTGCCGAGATCATCGCGGCCACCACGCCCGTGAGCGCCCCGGCGATGGGCGGCAACCAGGGCTTGCGGAACAGGCCGCCCCGCGCGGCGTAGCCGGCCATCATGCCGATCACCACCTGCACAACGGCGAACGGCAACACGATCGGGCTGAGCGTGAGGCCCCAGATCACGTTGGTCAGAATGCCGGTCACCACACCCGCCGCCGGGCCGGCGAGGGCCGCGACCAGCACGGTGCCCATCGAATCGAGATAGACCGGAAGGCCGATCACGGCGACCAGTTGGCCCACCACGATGTTCAGGGCGATGGCCACCGGAATCATCGCGATGGTGGTGGTCGACAGCCGATGAATCGAGCCGGCGGCGATCAGCACGGCGCCGACCAGGTAGCCGGCCATGGCGATGAGTCCGGCGGGTGCGGTGCTGCTGGTTTGTAACTCGGTGGGTTGGGAGATCACCAGATACAGGTAGGTGGCCAGCACGATCACCGTGCCGCCCACCACCAGGGCGAGATTGCGTGACTTGTTCGGCGTTGCGGTCGCGCTTGATGTCATGGTGTCCTCCTGTGCGACATCGTCGTGGCGGTACTGCGCCCTGAAGCCGCTCAGCCGAGCGCGCGGGCCAGGGCCCCGACCCGGTCGATGGTGCGTCGGAAGAACTCGGCCGGATCCGTGTCGACAACGATGGCAGCGTTCGGGCGCTGTCCCCACATGCCACGCCAGTCGGCGACCGTCTGACCTCTGGTGAGAGTGCCGGCGAGCTCGACGTCGACCGTCGCCTCCCGGACGGTGGCCAGGCTCGGGTCGAGCGCCACGGCGGCCGCGAACGGGTCGTGCATGTGCGCCAGAAAGCCCTGCTCGTAGAGCCGGTGGAACTCCATGTAGAAGCGCACGGCGTCGCTGAGGTGCCGAATCACCTTGTTGGACGCCTGTGAGCGGCGGCCCGGCTCGTCGTCGGGGCTGATGATCTCATCAGGCGTGCTGCCGGCTGCCCGGGCCAGTTCGGCGATGTGGTGGGGGTGCATCTCGATGCGTTCGGTCACGTCCAATGCGCAGATCACCGGACGCCGGTCGTCGGGCACCACCGAGAACGCGTCGAACACGATCTTGGCCGCGTCGGGATCGACGGCGACGTTCCACTCGGTGGTGGGCGTGGTGTTGCCGGGGTGGTTGAACGCGCCGCCCATCACCACGATGCGCTTGAGCAGCAGCGGCAGTTCGGGTTCGAGCTTCACCGCCAGGGCCAGGTTGGTCAGCGGCCCGGTGATCAGGCCGGTGATCTCGCCGGGCCGCTTTCGGGCGTTGTCGATCCACACCTGCGTGGCGTGCCGGGTCGACAGGGTTCGGGTGGGCGCCGGCAGTTCGGCATAGCCGATGCCCTGCGGTCCGTGGGTCTCTTCGGTGGTCATCAGCGGCGCAATGATCGGCACCTCGGCACCGAGCGCGACCTCGACGTCGGGGCCGTTGCAGAGTTCGAGCCAGGCCAGGTTGTTGATCGCCACCTGGCGGGCGTTCACGTTGCCGGCGGTGCAGGTGATGCCGACCAGTTCGGCCTCGGGGCTGGCCAGCAGGTACAGCAGGGCGAGCGAATCGTCGATGCCGGTGTCGACGTCGACGATCAGCGGCGTGGTGGGCATGGCACTCCCAATGGCTGGACGGATCGGCTCACCCTAGTGCCGCTCGTCCCGGGACGCACGGATGATCGCGGGCGCACGCCGTCACGGGCCGCCTGGTGGGTATTGGGGACGGTTCCGATTACCGTTCATCCGGTAGCCACCCGGAGGACGAAGTCGCTGCTACCAGGCACGATGCCGTCGGACGGGCGCTGTGAACGGTAATCGGAACCGTCCCCAATAACCACCAGAGCCCAGCGCCGTCACTGCAGCAGCGACAGCGACATGGCCGCGGCGAAGCCGAGCACCGTCTCCAATCCGGCCCTGCCAGGAGCCTTCTTCTCGGCGTCGGGAATCATCGAGTCGGTGAGCATCACCAGCAGCGCGCCGGCGGCGAAACCGTTGATGCCGAGCGAGATCGCTGCCAAGCGACCCCAGCCCAGTGCCGCCCACATCCGTTCATCCTGGCCCGATCGGGCCTAACCCTCGCCAACCGACGCGCAGGCGTGCGCTCGGCCACACCCGCATCTGGCAGACCCTGCTGCGCTCCGTGTTCATCGGCCTGGCCACCCCGTGGTGCACATCGATGTCGACGGTGAGGCGATCAGGCGACGGTTGATCGATCGCGGCATTCCGCCTTCGCCAAAGACCTCGACGCCGCTATCGCGTGGGCGCACGCCACCCAGCTCAACGCGAACGCCACCAAAGACGCGGTGCTCGGCCACTCGATGGGTGGCGGGGCCGCCCTGCTGGCTGCCGCGGCCGACCAGAGCATCGACACCGTGGCGGTGCTGGCCGCCGCCGAGACCAACCCGTCGGCCACCACCGCCGCGCGATCGGTGACGGTGCCCGCCCTGTTCGTCGTCGGGTCGTCCGACACGGTGGTGAAGCCGAACACCACCCGGGCGATGTACGACGCCAAGCGGTCGCCGGCCACCTGGGTGTCGATCACCGGCGGCTACCACTGCGGCTTTCTCGACTCGTCGTCGTTCTTCGGCCTGGGCTGCGACAAGGGCTCGATCTCACGATCGACCCAAGTCGGGCTGTCGAACGACATGCTGGGCGACTGGCTGGACGCCACCCTGAAGAGCGGCGCCACGTTCGTACGGCCGGCAGGCACCACGGGCGAGAGCAAGTAGGCGTCCAACTCAACACTCACTGCAGCAGCGAGAGCGACATCGCCGCCGCGAACCCCAGCACGGTGGCGAGCCCGGCCTTGCCCGGGGCCTTCTTCTCGGCGTCGGGAATCATCGAGTCGGTGAGCATCACCAGCAGCGCGCCCGCGGCGAAACCGTTGATGCCGGTGGCCGCCGCGGCCGGTAGCACCTCGGCCAAGGCGAAACCCGCCACCGTCGAGGCGGTGCAACAGCCCGCGACGATCGCCCATAACGTGACGATCTGACCCTTCGTGCGCCCGGCTTCGCGCATCGCCGCAGCCGACCCGAGCCCCTCGGGCAGGTTCGACACGAACACCGAGCCGAGCAGGGCGAGGCTGATGCCGCCGCCCGCGCCGAGCCCCAGCCCCAGCACGAGTTGCTCGGGAATACCGTCGAGCAGAGCGCCCAGGGCCAGCGGGAGCCCGCCCGACGAACCGGACGTCCGCCGCTCAAGAGCACGGTCGGCGAAGTAGAAGGCCAGTGCGCCCGCCGCCAGTCCGAAGCCCACCGGCACCGGGCCGCCGTTGTGAATGCCGTCTTCGACTAGTTCGTAGGCGACGCTCGACAGCAGGGCGCCCGCCCCGAAGGCCAGCACGAACCCGATCACGCCGTCGTGCCAGCGCCGGGCCAGGCCCAGCAGGGCGCCGAGCACCACCGAGACGGCGGCGAGCGCACCCCACCCCAACGCAGACCACATGGCCTCATCCTGGCCCTCCTGAGCGCCCACTGCCCGTTGTGCACGCAGAAAGCTGCTGGTGTCAGGTCCGTTCACGCCGGCGGCGTCGGCTGGCACACTGCTGCCGTGGAGGCAGCGTCCGATTGGCGGCACCGTCTGGCCCTGCGCCTCGACCCGGCCAGCGTGCGGGCCCAGGTCGAGAACGTCAACGACGGCATTCTGGCCATCTCGGGCTTCAGTCAGGGCTTGCAGAGCGTGGGCGAGCTGCAGAATCTGTGGTCGCCGATCATGCTGATGGCTTCCGTCGCAGGTGCCCTCTCGATCGCCGCCGTCGCGCTCAGCTCGGCGTTGGCCGACCGCGACGCCGAACAGTTGGCCGCCGAAGAGGAACAACGCCGCTCTGAACTCGCACCCGACGAACAGATCGCCGAACTGGCCGAATACTACGAGAGCAAGGGCGTCACTCCGCAGACCGCCCGGCTGGTCGCCGAGGAACTCACTGCGGTCGACGGCCTGAGCGCTCAGCTCGAAATCGAGGGCTTCGACGAGCGCACCACGCTGGGCGGGGCGATCGTCACTTCGTTCTGGGCGGGCATGGCGTTTCTGCTCGGAGCGTCGGTGCCGATTCTGATCTCGGTGGTGGCACCCGGCGGCTGGAACGACGAAGCGACCGCCGTGGCCGTGGCGATCGCGCTGGCGCTCACGTCGGTGGTGCTGGCCAGACTCGGCCACACCCGCATCTGGCAGACCCTGCTGCGCTCGGTGTTCATCGGCCTGGCCGCGCTGGGTTCGAGCTACCTGGTGGGGGCGGCCCTGCTGTGATTCGCCTCAAGAGGACGCGCTGAGCCCAGCCGTCCGGTCAGCGGTCGCACCGGTGGACGCACTGAGCCGTCCCGTGAGCGGTCGCACGGGCGGACGCACTGAGCCCAGCCGTCCGGTCAGCGGTCGCACGGGCGGACGCACTGAGCCCAGCCGTCCGGTCAGCGGTAGCACGGGCGGACGCGCTGAGCCCGGCCGTCCGGTTCAGCGGTCGCAGGACGGACGCCCCGAGCCGTCCGGTTCAGGGGTCGCACGGGCGGGAAGCCGCGAGATCACACCCCTATCGGCGCTGACCTCGATCATCAACCGCCCGAGCCCAGAACCACATCCGCGCACGCGAAGGGGGATGCAACAGGGTCTCCCTCAGGTCTCGGCCTTGTGATGGTCTTGCCACAGGCACCACGCCATCGATCCGAGAGGAACCCCATGAGTGACCGACTCGACCACAGCGAACGGGTCTACGCCGACCTGTTCGGCCCGCGCGACACCAGTGCCGTCGACAACGACCCCGAGTTCGGACGCATTCTGCGCACCTACATCTTCGGCGACCTGTTCGCGCTGGGCGAGCTCGACTATCGCACCCGCGAGTTGATCACCGTCACCACGCTGGCCACCCTGCAGTCGCTGCCGCAGTTGCGCGGGCACCTCAACGCGGCCCTCACCATCGGGGTCGAGGCGGTGGAACTGCGTGAGGTGATCTACCAGTTGGCACCGTTCATGGGCTTTCCTCGCACCCTGAACGCGATCGCAGTGCTCAACGAGGTGTTGAGCTCGCGCGGCGTCGACCTACCGCTGCCCGACCAGGGCACCACCACAGACGACGATCGCCACGAGCGCGGCAGCGACATTCAACAGTCGCTGTACGGCAACCGCATGGCCGACTCGTTGGCGTCGCTGCCCGAGCCGTTCTCGCAGGCGGTACCCCGTCTGCTCACCGAGTGGGCGTTCGGCGACTTCGCCACCCGCGGTGGCCTCGACACCCCCACGCGCGAACTGCTGATTCTGTGTGCGCTGGCCGCGCTCAACCTCGAACCCCAGGTGCGCTCGCACGTGGCCGGCGCCCTCGCCGCCGGCAACAGCCCCGAGACGGTGCTGGCGGCTCTGGTGCACCTGTCGGGTTACGCGGGCTTCCCGCTCGCGGTCAACGCGATTCGCATCGTGGCCGAACGGCTGAGCGCCGAGCAGTAGTTGGTCGAGACCTCCCCGCTGGTCGAGCTTGTCGGCACCTCCCCGCTGGTCGAGCTTGTCGAGACTTCCCCGCCGGTCGAGCTTGTCGAGACTTCCCCGCCGGTCGAGCTTGACGAGACCCTGGCCCACGAGCGGTCTCGCCCTGCTCGCCCGGCGAGCCTCGTGACGTCCGTCGACACGATGCCCGCGCCGTCCTATATTAATGACTGACAGTCAGTCATTAAGGATCGCAATGTCCCCACGCACCACCGACAAGCACGAACGACGCGCCCAGCTGGTGGCCGCGGCAGCCGAAGCGTTCGCCCGGCAGGGCGTGGCAGCCACCTCGGTGGCCGACATCGTGCGGGACGCCGGGGTGGCCCAGGGCACGTTCTACCTGTACTTCACCAGCAAGGACGACGTGATCCTCGCCGTCGTTGAAGGCGTCGCCGAGACCATGCTGACGAGTCTTCAAGGGCGGCTCGACACCGCAGAGATGCCCGCCAAGGATCGCCTGCGTGCGTTCGGACGCCTGCTCGCCGACCTCGCCCGCGACGGTGAACTCAGCGACGTCACCGACTTCATTCACCGCGCCGAGAACCGGACGCTGCACGACCGCTTCGCCGAGCACCTGCTACCCCGGCTGCTGCCGCTGATGGAACAACTCGTCGCCGACGGTGTGACCGACGGCAGCTTTCGTGTGGCCGACCCGCGAGCGGCGGCCTGGTTCGTGCTCGGCGGGCTGCAGTCGGTCGAGCTGGCCGGCACGTCCCACGCCGCGCTTCCCGAGGCCATCGACGCCGCCATCGACCTGGCCCTGGCCGCGTTGGGGGCGTCCGATGACCACTGAGGCGGTGCTGCGCACCGAGTCGCTGACCAAGCATTACGGCCGGGTTCGGGCCGTGGACGGCCTCGACCTCGAGGTGCGGCGCGGCGAGATCTACGGGTTACTGGGCCGCAACGGGGCCGGCAAGACCACCACGATTCGCATGTTGTTGGGCCTGATCCGCCCCACGTCGGGCACCGTGCAGGTGTTCGGCCACCCGATCGGCTACGACCAACGCTGGCTGCGTCGGGTGGGGTTTCTGGTCGAGAGCGCCACCGCCTACCCCAACCTCACCGTCGCCGAGAACCTGGACATTCACCGCCGGCTCACCGGGGCCGCCAGGTCGTCCGTCGCCGAGGCGATCGGACGGCTGCGGCTCGACGACTACGCCGATCGCCGCGCCGGGCGCTTGTCGCTGGGCAACAAGCAACGGCTGTCGCTGGCCCGAGCCCTGCTGCACGCCCCCGAGTTGCTGATTCTGGACGAGCCCGCGAACGGCCTCGACCCCGCCGGCATCGTCGAGGTTCGCGAACTGTTGCGCGAGTTGGCCGCCAGCGGGGTGACGGTGTTCATGTCGTCGCACCTGCTGGCCGAGGTGGCGCACCTGGCCGACCGCATCGGCATCGTCGACGCCGGAAGACTGGTCGAAGAGGCGTCCAGGCACGAGTTGGCGACCCGTGCTCGCGCCTACGTTCGCGACGCGTTCACCGAAGCCGAACGCGCCGAGGCACTGATCACCGCCGACCTCGAACGCTACTTTCTGGCCCGCACCGCCCCAAGTGAACGGCCGGTTCGATGATCGGCACCGTGGTGGTCACCGAGTTCATCAAGTTGCGGCGTTCGGTGGTGCCGTGGATCACGCTGGCGGTGATGCTCGCCGGGCCGTGGGTGCTGGCGTTGTTCATGTGGATAATCCGCGAGCCCGAGCGGGCGGCGTCCCTCGGCCTGCTGGGCACCAAGGCGAACCTCGCCGGGCTCGAAGCCACGTGGCCGGCGTTCGGCAACTACGTGAGCGTTCTGGTGGGCGCCGCGGGAATGCTGGTGCTGGCCTTCGTGGTGGCGCACCTGTTCGGCCGCGAGTACGCCGACGGTACGGCCAAGAACATGCTCGCCCTACCGGTGCCCCGTGCGGCCTTCGGGGTGGCCAAGCTGGTGGTCGCCGCCTGCTGGTGGCTGGTTCTGGTGGCGGCCGCACTGGCCGAAGCGCTCGCGATCGGATGGTTGATGGCCCTGCCGGGGCTGAGCACCGACCTCGGCTGGCAGATGGTTCGTGCGACCCTGTTGGGCGCCGCGGCGAGCTATCTGCTCGTGCCCGTGGTGGCGTGGGTCGCCGTCGCGTCGCGCAACATCTTGGCGCCGGTCGGCTTCGCGCTGGGCATGCTGCTGCTGGGCGACGTCGTCGGGCACACCGGCTGGGCCGGCTGGTTTCCGTGGTCGATCGTGCCGCTGCTCACGGGCATGACCGGTGATGCAGCACCGCTGGCCTCGACCAGTGGGCTGGTGCTGGCCGCCACCTTCGCGGCGGGCCTGATCGGCACCGGGGTGCAGTTGCGGCTCGCCGACAATCCGTGACGCGCCGTAGGGTGCGGTCATGGTGGACGACTTCCTCGTGGCCCGAAACCCCGAGCCCGGGTCGACCCTGCCCTTTCTGATCAGACTGCCACTCGGGCCGTCCGGCATCGTGCTGAAGGCGCGCGAGGCCTGGCCGCGCACGGCGAAGGTGTACTGCCATCGCGCCGAGTGGCCCGACGACGCCGAGATCGTCGAACGAACCGCCGTGCGCTCGTGCGTGCGCCGCGGCGCGGCCATCGATCTGGTGCTCGAGCGGGGCCGCGAGAACCGGTCGCAGTTCGTGCTCACCCACGTGAAAGGACGCGAGGCGATCTTCTGGCAGACCGCCCGCACCGCCAAACAGGCACGGCCGCAGGGGCGTCCACCGACCGCTCGGGCAGGTGGCCGCGAGAGCCTCGACATCGTGGTCGACAGCCACGAACGGTACGCCTGGAAGTTCTCGACCCTGCCGGTGACGCTCTCGAAGGCAGCCCTGGCAGCCGGCGACTACGGCGTGCTCGCCGATGGGGTACTCGTGGCGAGCGTCGAGCGCAAGTCACTGGCCGACCTGGTTTCGACGCTGACCGGCGGAAAGATGCGCTACCTGCTCGCCGCCCTCGCCGCGCTGCCGCACGCCGCGGTGGTCGTCGAAGACCGCTACTCGAAGGTGTTCTCACTCACCCAGGTGCGGCCGCTGGTGGTCGCCGAAGGGCTCGCTGAATGCCAGGCGCGGTTTCCGAGCGTGCCGATCTTCTTCGCCGAAACCCGGGCGCTGGCCGAGCAGTGGACGTTCCGCTTTCTCGCCGCCAGCCTCGACGAGTTCGAGAACGAGAGCGCCGCAGCCGCTCGGATCGAGGCATTGCCCAGCGTTGAGTTGCCCAACATCGAGTTGCCCCGCTTGGACGCACCAGGCCGTGGCCGGCGACGTGCCCAGCCCCGCTCAGGCAACTCCGAGGGGTCCACAGGCGGGCCCAGCCCGGCCGTGATTCGTGCGTGGGCCATGGCCGAGGGTTTGCCGGTCGCCGATCGTGGACGCCTGCGGCCCGAGACAGTGGCCGCCTACCAGGCGGCGCACGAGGCAGGGTCTGAGCAGGGGGCGTAGCGCCACTGTTGCAAACCGTCATATCGGCGGACGCCGGGATCCCCCTTCCTTGCACGCTGCACATCAGCAGTTCGGCGCGAAGCCGCTCGGCACCGTGCGTCATCTGGGGAGACGCCGGGATCTCCCCTTCCTGCGCGCTGCACACCAGCAGGCCGGCGCCAAGCCTCTCGGCACCATGCGTCATCTGGGCGGACGCCGGAATCTCCCCATCCTGCACGCAGCCCACCGGCAGGCCGGCGCCAAGCCGCTCGGCACCATGCGTCATCTGGGCGGACGCCGGGATCTCCCCATCCTGCACGCAGCCCCCCGGCAGGCCGGCGCCAAGCCTCTCGGCACCCTGCGTCATCCCGGCGGACGCCGGCATCTCCACTGGGCGGGTCGTCGCCAGGCATGCGTGATCTATCAGTGACCCTGCCTTGGCACGTTGAGCTGCGACGGTCGGATGAGATCCCGGCATCCGCCGGGTTGACGGTGTCAGGACAGGTCCGCGGGAGCCGAGCTGGTCACCTGGTCGTTGGTCGAGTTGACTTCGTGATCGAGCGTGTCGAGACCTGTTGCGGCTAGGGTTTTCGACAAGTTCAACCATCGACCCGCGCGGCTGATCAGCGGTTCGCTCACGGCAGTCGTTCACCGAGTGCCACACCCGTCAGGTGCGCATGGGTGCGGTGAATCGGTTGTGGATTCGTGGTGTTTGTTGGGGGTCGACGCGTCGGGGTGGGATGACGTGGGCCGGGCCGTTCGCTGGTAGTCGTACTTGCCAGCGGTCTGCTGTGGGGTTGTGGCTGGGTTCGACGATGCCGTGGTGGTGGGGGCAGACGAGTACCAGGTTATGTAGGGCGGTGATTCCCCCGGCCCACCAGGGCACGATGTGGTGCGCGTGGCAGCCGGTCGGCTGCTTGTCGCAGCCCGGAAACACACAACCTTGATCGCGAATCTCAAGCGCCGCCCGAATCGGGGCCGTGACGAGTCGTTGCGAACGTCCGACATCGAGCACCTGCGAAGCTGACCCGAGCACGGCGGGCATGACGTCGGCATCACACAACAACTGCCGCAGCGTGGACGGGGAGATCGGCTCACCGGTGCCGATCAGTTCACCCCTGAGCAGCCCGGCGTCGGTGGCGGTCTTCACCATCACGTCGTAACTCAACGTGACCACGACCCGGGGCCGGTCACCACCATGACTCGGGGCGAGCGCGTTGGCCAGGTGCCGATCGACCAGCGCCATCAGCGCGTCGGCGCGGCGTTGCGCGGGCGTGAGGTTCGGCGCGAGCGGGTCGAGCCTGTCCAGCGCGCGGGATGCTTGGGCCTGATAGCTGGCGATCAGTTTGATGAACGGCTCCGCATCGGCCACCGGCAGGCTGCCCCTGATGCGCACCGACCCATGATGATCATGAGCAAACGTCAGGTGTCGATTGTGCCGGGCTGCGCGCAGGTCGCGTTCCAACCGGGCCGCTTCCCGCGCCTCGACCGTGTCGGGGTCGAGCACCTCCACCAGGTAGCGCGACAGGCTGCGCAGGTCGTGGGCGTTGTGGGTGTCGGCGAAACCCACCATCAGCTCTTCGGCCTGCCGCAACTGGCCGGTGTCGAAATCGGTGGGCAGCCCGTCCAGCACCTGCGTGATCGCCTGGGCCTGTTCGGGCAGCACGCACCCTTCGGCAGCGGCGGCTGCGACGGTCGGGAACCGGGTCAGTCGTTGCCCCTCGATCACCAACCGGCCCGCCGCACGACGCGTCATGCACACCGCGTCGGCCAGCCAGGTGACGGTGGAGGTGCCATGCTCGGCCACCGCCACCCCGGACTGTTCCACCTCGGCCGCCAACGCCGACCGCCACGCCGACAACCGGGCATCCAACCGCACCGCATCAACCAACAGTTGCAGCCGCTGCTGACCGTTCTGCAACCGGACCCGGTCATCGGTCAGAGCCGACACGGCAGCATCGATCACAGCCACCAGGGCCGCATCATCCAGCTGCTCGAAGGTCAACTCCATGCCAGCAACGCTACCGACCGGCTCTGACAGTTTCGAACATGTGTGCAGTTATCCACAAGCTGATTTGGTGCTATTTTTCACTGTGGATAACCCGGCCTGCTAGTTCGGAGATCCCGGCATCCGCCGGGATGACGTGATCGGTTGGACGAGCTTGTCGAGACCGCGCACGCCATCGAAACGCTCGGTTGAAGCGGAGTGGCGGCGCCCCTGTCAGGGCGTGGTCGGGCGTTTGCGCACTGCGAGGCGCTAGCCGAGCAGTCCCGCAAGGGCGGGACAGGGGCGCCACCGCTCCGTGTCAATGGCCAGGTTGCGGTCCCCGTTGGTGGCCATTTGAAAGTCCCCACTGTTCGGGTCGTTGTCAGCTGGTTTTGGGTCTGGTGCCTCCTGTGGTTCGGGCTTGTCGCATGCGGTAGCTATCGCCGTTGGTGACGACGGTGTGGCAGTGGTGGAGGAGTCGGTCGAGCATGCTGACGGCGGTGGTGTGTTCGGGGAGGAATCGTCCCCAGGATTCGAAGGGCCAGTGGGAGGCGATGCCGAGGGATCGGCGTTCGTAGCTGGCGGCGACGAACCGGAACAGGAGTTGGGCTCCGGTGTCGTCCAGCGGCGCGAAGCCGAGTTCATCGACCAGGACCAGGTCGTTGCGGAGCAGGCTGTCGATGAGTTTCCCGACGGAGTTGTCGGCGAGTCCGCGGTAGAGGGTTTCGACGAGTTCGGCGGCGGTGAAGTAGCGGACCCGGTGGCCGTGTTCGACGGCGGCGATGCCCAGCCCGATCAGGGTGTGGGACTTGCCGGTGCCGGCGGGCCCGATCAGGCAGACGTTCTCGGCGGCCCGGATCCACTCCAAGGATGCGAGGTAGTCGAAGGTGGCCGGCGGGATGGAGGAGGCGGCGATGTCGAACTCGTCGAGGGTCTTGGTGACTGGGAAACTGGCCTGCCGCATCCGGGTGCGGATGTTGGAGGCGTCGCGGGAAGCGATCTCGGCCTCGATCAGGGTGCGCAGGAACTCCTCAGGGTTCCAGCGTTGCGTTTTGGCGGTGATCAGCAGCTCGGGTGCCAGCTGGCGCATGGCGGCCATCTTCAACCGTTTCAGCCCGTCGTTGAGGTCGGCGGGCAGCGGCGGGATGATCGCGGTCATGACACCTCACCACCCTCGTTGCCCTCGATGGCTGGTTGCAGGGCGTAGTCGGCCAGCGACCGGGTCGGCACCGACGGCAGGGTGAGCACCACCGCGGAAGTGAACGCTGCACCGGCCGGGGTGGGGTGGGGTGCATATCCGTTGGTGGCCAGGATGGAGCGCACATCGGCTGCTCGCCACCGGCTGAACCTCACTGCCCGTTCCAGGGCTGCCAGCAACGCGTCGGTGCCGTGCGCGGCAGCCAGCATCAGGATCTCGTTGATCTCGCTGCCCAGCTTGGTCACCCCGGCCGCGGCGGCCCCGGTCAGGAACCGTTGCGCGACCGGCCCCAGGGCGAGGAACTCCCGCTCTGCTGGTGTCTTGGCCCGCGCCGCCCGGCGTGGCGTCTCAGGTCGGGGCCGGCCGTAGTGGGCATCGACGATGCTGGTCTCACCCGGCGCCACCAGGGCATGCTCGGCGTGAATCTGGCCGGTGACGGGTTCGATCACCCGCAGCATCCGGTCACGCTCATCAACCATCACGGTGACGGTGGTGCCGATCAACTGGTTGGGCACCGAGTAGCGGGCCGAGCCGAACCGGATGCAGGACAGCTTGTCGACCTTACGGCTGACAGGTTTCGGACCGATCTCCAGCCGCAGCGACGGCAACTCACCCAGCACCTCGGCCTCAGCAGCGAGCCGCTCGGCCGGGACAGCCTGGATTTCGGAATGCAGCGCCGCGTTCACCTCCTCACACCACGCGTGCGCGCGCACGTTGAGTCCGGCGATCCCGTCGACCCAGGGGTCGTCGTCGAGTTCGAGTGGCACCAGCAGGTCCTGTTTGGCATAGCCGACCAGTCGTTCCACGATCCCCTTCGACTCCGGATCGGCCGCATGGCAGAAATCGGGCCGGAACCGGTAATGGGTCGCGAAGCGGACATAGTCCGGGCTGGGCACCACCACGTTCGCCACCACACCGCCCTTCAAACACCCCATCCGGTCGGCCAGCACTGTCTTGGGAACACCACTGAGGACCTCGAAGCATTCGGCGAGCATGCCCAGCGTGGTCGCCAGCTGCTGGTCGGTGGCGAACCGGACGAACCGGAACCGTGACCAGCCCAGCACGGCGCAGAACACGAGCAGCTTGCGGCCCGCCAACACCTCCTCACCCCAATCGATCGCCAGCACCTCACCCGGCGACCACACCGCCGGCCGCCGGCCACCCGCCCGTGCCTGATCATGGCGCCACTGCTTTTTCACGGTTGCGACAAGGCGTCGGAAGTTGCGGTCCGACCCGGCATAACCGGCTGCCCGGGCAGCCGGCAACAACCGCTTCGCGCTGACCCGGCCACTGGTCGACTTCACCCTGTCAGCGACCAGTTCGATCACCTGGTCATAGTTGCGCGGCCGCACCACTGCCACCGGCACGACCCCCTCGGTCGCGGCCTGGTGAGCCTCGATGATCCGCCTCACTGTCTTATGGGTCGTGCCGCACACCGCGGCCGCCCCTCGATACGTGCCCACATCTCGGTAGGCAGCAATCACGTCCATACGTTCCTTCGCGTTCTTCAATGGAAACCCCTGCGTGGTGCTCGGTGACTGGTTGGCACCGCCACCCTCACCACGCAGGGCCTCAGAGTCGGTCACGACACGACACGAACAGTGGGGACTTCTAACTGGCCACCAACGGAGACCACCACCTGGCCACCAGTGGGGACTTTTTCATGGCCACGGACACTCCGCGGAACCAGACCCGGCATTCGCCGTGTTGACGGAAAGGTCGCCAGCCGCAGAGAGGTCCCGGCATCCGCCGGAATGACGCAAGACTCGCCAGCCCCTGAGATCCCGGCATTCGCCGGGACGACCGGGCGTGGAGTCAGGCGGACCCCGGTCTGGTGGGCACGGTGAAGGCCCCGAAGACGACAGCGAGATCCCGGCACCCGCCGAGATGACCGTGGGGTGAGGCCGGTCGCAGCGGGGTCGACGAGCTGACCCCAAACGAGCTGAAGCCGGCACGAGATCCCGGCATCCGCCGGGATGGCAGGAGCGAGGCCGGGAATGACCGGCTTGGGGCGAGGCCGGGGATGACGGGGTGCCCCGATGCCGCCCTGACAAGTGAAGTGATGACGAGTGCAGTGAGGTCTCGACGACGACCGGATCGCAGACGACGCCGAATCGGGACACCCACTGGTCGGGGCTATCGTGGTCTGCATGAGTGCCCGTGTGGTCGCCTGCCCGTCGTGCGGCACCAAGAATCGCGTTCCCGTGGCCGGCAAAGGGCGTGCCCAATGCGCCTCGTGTCACACCTCCCTGCCCTGGCTGGTGGACGCCGGCGATGACGATTTCACCGCCGCCACCGAGACCGGCCAACTGGTGCTCGTCGATCTGTGGGCGCCCTGGTGCGGCCCGTGCCGTCAGGTCGCCCCCGTACTGGAACGCCTCGCCACGCACTACGCCGGACGGGTGAAGGTGGTCAAGGTCAACGTCGACGACAACCGCCGTATCGCCCAGCGCTTCGACGCCAGCAGCATTCCCACCCTCGTGATGCTGCGTGACGGCAGGCCCGTGGCGCGCCTGGTCGGCGCCCAACCCGAGCCTGTGCTCAAGGCCCGCATCGACGCGCTGCTCGCGCCCTGACTCCTCGCCCCTGACTTCGCTGACCAATCGCGCCCTGCTTCAACGCGTCTTGATTCAACGCCACGCCAGTACCCTGCCCCCATGACCAGGCGCGACAACGTCGAATACGGCGACCGCGAGATCGCGATGCCAAACGAGATTCTTCGTAGCGTGGTGGGCAGCGGCGTGCACGGCATCGCCATCGAGGGCACCGACGACCACGACGAGATGGGCGTCTACATCGAACCTCCCGAGTACCTGCTGGGCGTCGAGCGACACCGCGACGACTACATCTGGCGCACCCAGCCCGAGGGCGTCCGCAGTGGGCCGGGCGACACCGATCTGGTCATGTACAGCCTGCAGAAGTACCTGCGGCTGGCGATCAAGGGCAATCCGACGGTGATGCTGCCCCTGTTCGCACCCGAGCAGTCACTGGTGGTGCTGACGCCACTCGGTGAAGAACTGCGAGCTCTGCGGACGTCGTTCCTGTCGCGCCTGGCCGTCGAACGCTTTCTCGGCTACATGCGCAGCCAGCACGAGCGCATGCTCGGACAGTCGAAACGCAACGTTCCCAACCGTCCCGAACTGATCGTCAAGTACGGCTGGGACGTCAAGTACGGCAGCCACGCCCTACGACTGGCCCATCAGGGCTACGAGATCGCCGGCACCGGCACCCTCACGTTGCCGATGCCGACCCGCGAACGTGAGCAGGTGCTGGCCGTGAAGCGCGGCGAGGTGCCCCGCGACGAGGTGTCGCGCGAGATCGGACGGCTCGAAGCCGCCGTCCGCGACCTGCTCGACACCGGCCGGACGCCCCTGCTCGCGACAGCCGACTACACCCTGATCTCTGCCTGGGCGGTCGACGCGCAGCGCCGGCACTGGGGTTGGGTGTAGGTCGACGATCAGCGGCGAAGGAGTAGCCGTGCGATGGTCGCCTTCTCTTCAGGGGTGCCCCATCGGCCGGTCGCCTGTTCCAGCACGTTGAGGGTTGGGCGTGACCCGTGCCACAGGGCCAGGTCGAGGCGTCCACCTGGGTCGTGCCAACCCAGGTCGCGGTAGATGGGCGTCGCGGCGTCGTGATGCTGCCGCCAACTCTGCCCCGCCGCGGTGACGAGCAGAGCCAGCAGACCTGCATCGCGCTCGAACTCGCGGCCCAAAGGGAGCCGAGATCGAATGTGGCTCAGCAGGCCCACCGGATCGTCGACCACCTTCTGCCCGGCCTTGGTAACGCTGAGCACACCCTTCGACTTGCGCACCAGGCCCAGTGCCGTGGCCGACTCGCGCAGGTGGTACACGGGCATCGTGTAGTCCTCGCGATTGCCTTTGCCGACGAACTCGATTTCCAGGTCGAGGTCGGCGACCAACCTCTCAACCACGGCGGGTGGCAGATAGCCGGCAGCCGTCAGCCTGAGCCCACCGCCGACCAGCCGCATGAAGTGCTGATACCTCGACACGGCACCCGCGATCAGCTCGGGCTCGGGCTCGACCCACCCTGCCAGCGCCCGATTGAGCAGACTCTGCAACCCTCTGGGCGACGAGATCGTGCGCACCACCAGCAGGGCGAGTTCGGGGCTCCAGTCGTACAGGTCGGGCATCGAGCCCGTGTCCAGCAGCGCATTCACCTGGTCGACATCGAAGGCTGCCGGGTCGAACCCGTCCGGCATCCACGCGAGCTTCTCGGCCATCCACTCGGCGTTGTCGGGCTCGACCGTGCCGTTGAGAGCGTCGAGCACTTCGGTGTAGCCCCAGGGGCCGCCGACGTCTTCGGGCGGGCAGGCTCGGCGTCCGGTCAGGCAGTGGGCGACCGGGTCGTCGTCGCGCCACGGCTCGACCCGTTCGAGCTTGATGGTGTGGTGCCAACCATCGCCGAAGTCGTACTCGTAGAACAGGCGATGACCCGGCGCCGCAATCACCTCATCGAGCCGCACGTCGGCCTCCAACAATCCCTCGTCGTCACCCTCTTCCAGATCGAAGGGGGTCAGAAACGGCAGCATGCGAAAGTTCTTCTGGTCAGGCCCCATCTGAAAGTGATGCAGGTGCGAATCGGTCCAGCCCATCGCCGTCTGCATCACCTCATGCAGTTCGTCGAGCGTCAGGTCACTGGCCAGCCGCAACCGGCGCCAGATCGGGGGCTTCACGTCGTCCAGGTCGACTCGGACGACGAACGCGGCCCGGTCGTTGCGCCGGGGCAGCAGGCGCGGCGCCGGGCGCGGCTCGATGAAGCGCGAACCGGACAGGAGCGGTGTCTGGCCCTGCCCTTGCAGCAAGGCCAGCCATCGTCGGGCTTCGCCGATCGAGTCTGCGGACGAGGTGTTGGATTCTTCGGTCATGATGTTCCGAAGTATCGCGCACGTGCCGAAGAGCCCGGTGACGCGACACCGGCGGAGCGCCACGTCGAACCTGCGACGTTGCCTACGGTTGCGTTCATCGCCTGCCTCTGAACTCAGGCAGCATCACTGCGCGCAGGCAACGTCGGCGCATGGGCCACGCTCGAGCCGGTGCAGGTGCACCGGCTGCTGATCGACGACGGGGTGGACGAACGCATCACCGAGATCCTGGCCCGCCAAGAAAGCACCTGTTCGACGACTTCGCCCGCATCAGCGACACCGCGGGCAGCAACCCGACGCCGTCGACATCTCAGAGGCCGAGTTGGCCCGTCAGGTGGTGGCCGCCGAGCGCGAGCGACTGTTCGGCCAGCCTCCCCCGCCGGGACCCCCAATGGCAGGCCTGCGTTGACGATGAACGCGACCGGCGGCCCAGGGATGCCACAGCCGTCAAGGAACAACCCAACTGGGAGTCGATCGCCAGGTTCGTCGCCGTGTGTGCCTCCTCACCCACGGGTCGACACATCGCTTTGGTTGGCGTGAAGATCAGGCAGGTTCGACCGTCCGGCCCTGGTTCAAGTGATGGACGCCTCGTAGATCGACCCGATCGATGCGGCCAGCGTGGCGTCGAACTGGGCGTCGCTCTGATCGACCCGCAACCCCTCGGTGAGCGCCCGGCTGAAGCTGGCGATCACCCCGTGGTTCTGGGCCAGCAACCGGTTCGCCTCGTCGCGGCTGTACCCGCCCGACAACGCCACCACGCGTAGCACGCTCGGGTGGGCCACCAGGTCGGCGTACAGGTCGGGATCGCTCGGAATGGTCAGCTTCAGCATTACCCGCTGCCCCTGCGGCAACGACCCCAGCCGGCTCAGAATGCCCTCGGTGACCAGTGCCTCGGCCTCGGCCTTGTCGGAGGCCTTGATGTCGACCTCGGGTTCGAGAATCGGCACCAGCCCGGCGTCGAGAATGCGCCGGCCCACCTCGAACTGCTGATCGAGCACCGCGTCGATGCCGGCTTCGTTGGCCGCCTGCACGAACGAGCGCATCTTGGTGCCGAACACGTGCTTGGAAAGGGCGTGTTCGAGCAGTGCGTCCAGTTCGGGCATGGGCTTCATCACCCGTGCGCCGTCGGCGGCCTCGGCCAGCCCCTTGTCGACCTTCAGAATCGGCACCACGCCCTTCACGTGCCACAGAAAGTCGGGCACGTCGATGCCGTCGATGTCGCGGTTCATGGTCTGCTCGAACAGAATCGCCGCCAGTATCTTGTCGCCGCTGAACGCCGAACTGGTGATGATGCGGGTGCGGTAGGCGTGAACCAGGTCGAACATCTCGTCGTCGCCCGAGTAACTGTCGGGTTCGATGCCGTACCGTTTCAGCGCACCCGGCGTGCTGCCACCCGATTGGTCGAGGGCGGCCACAAACCCCAGGCCCTGACCCATTCGCTCGTACTGTTCGGTGTTCATGGCTCCTCCTCTCACGTCGCCGCCGAGGGTCGCCACTGACCGTCGGTGGGGCCGTGAACACCTTCAACACTACGCCGAACGAACACACGGCGAGGCGCTTTCAGCCAGCCGTCACCCTCACCCCGCCGGTCGGTCTCGACAAGCACGACCAACAACCGGGTCGATCGGGCCCGTCCGACCACGTAACTGCCTTTGTGACACGTCGCTGCCTGCACGCGGGCGGTTACGTGCCACAAAGGCAGCTACGTGGCGAAACAGCACCAGATGGACGTCCTCCGGCCCGGCAGCACACCACCCCCGACTCGGGTCATGAGATCCCGGCGTGCGCCGGGACGACGTGGTTCGAAGGCTGACCCAGCTTCAGTCCAGCAAGGTGGGACAGGAGCAACCGTCGCTCAAGGCAACGGACGCGACCATGCGGGGGCCGACACCTGCTCGACCAAAGGAAGCTCCAAGCGGAGCGGGGCCGCCCCTGTCAGGGCGTGGTCGGGCGTTTGCGCACAGCGAGGCGCTAGCCGAGCAGTTCCGCAAGGGCGGGTCAGGGGCGGCCCCGCTCCGCGGAACAGACGCAACCACGGGGGTCTCGACAAGCTCGACCAACGCCAGGCTCGACCAACGACAAGCTCGACCAGCGATACGTCAGAAGTCCGCCGCCAACTGCGCCAGCAGCCGGGCGCGGTAACCGGTCGCACCGGCCGAACGATGAGTCGTCGGCGTCGGTCGACATGGTGCCGGCGATGTCGATGTGCGCCCACGGCTTCTCACCCACGAACTCCTGCAGGAACAGCGCCGCCGTCGTGCAGCCGGCGAACGACCCGCCCAGGTTCGAGATGTCGACCACGTCTGAGTCCAGTTGCTTGCGCCTCTGGGCCACCGGCGTACTCACCCTGAACCAGGCCTTCTCCAGCTTCGGCGACCCGACGGTGATCTTCATCGCCACATTGTTCGTGGAGTCGGACGGCCTCGACTCCACCGGCGTCACCGCCTGGGCGGGTCAGCAGGTGATCGGCCGCGGCGGCGAGAAACGCCCGAAACTGCTCATTCTGATCTGCCTGCTGGTGGCGCTGCTCACCGCCCTGATCAGCGTCAACGGGGCGGTCGCGGCCCTGATTCCGGTGGTGGTCGTGGTGGCCATCAGGGTGGGCATCGCTCCTGCCAGATGCTCATGCCGCTGGCCTTCTCGCGATCTGCGTGCTCACCGTGGTGCTCGGCCAGCTGATCTCGAACACCGCGACCGTGCTGATCATGGTGCCGATCGCCACCGTGCTGGCCGCCGATCTGCACGTGTCGGTGCTGCCGTTGATGATGGCCCTCACCGTGGCCGGTGCCGCGTCGTTTCTGACCCCCGTGGCGACCGCCGCCAACACCATCATCATGGAGCCCGACGGCTACCGGTTCGGCGACTACTGGAAGCTCGGCCTGCCACTGCTGCTCTTTCTGACCGTGGCGGTGCTGTGGGTGCCGCTGCTGTGGCCGTTCGCGCCCTAGGGTCGTGGATGCGATGAAAGCGGTCGAGATTCCCCTGCCCAGTCACGCGCGTGGTACCGAGGTCGCGCTGGCCCAGCGGCAAGCGTTGATCCGCCAGCTCGAACCGCTCGAACCCCACCAGTGGCAGCTCGTCACCGAATGTGCGCCGTGGACCGTACGCGACATCGCGCCCACATCGCCGGCACGCTCAGCTACACCCGCAACCCGCTCGCGTACGCCGGCCTGGTCACCGGCTGGCTGCTGCACTTTCGCGGCCGCAACTTCTTCGACGGCACCAACGAGGCCGCGATCAGGACGTATCGGCGCCTCAGCACCGATCAGCTGCTCGAGGTGCTGCGCCGCGACACCCCCAGGGCGGTGCCACCGGGCTGGTCGCGGCCATTGCCGCTGATGGGGGTCGCCTCGCTGCCGAAGTACGCCACCTTCGGCCATCTGGCCGATGTGGTGCTGCCCCGCGATTGCTTCATGCACCGCTACGACATCGGCCGCGCGACGGGGGTGTACGTACCCCGCGACCCCACCGATGCCGACGTCGTCGCCCAGGTGGTGCGCGACCTGGGGCTGGCTTGGACGGGCCCCGCGTTCGTTCTGCGGTTGAGCGGCACCGGCGTCGGCGAGTGGCAGGTGAGGGCAGGGACGCCTGATGACGCCGCCCTCGTGACCCTCGACTCGGTCGACTACCTCCGGCACCTCTCGGGCCGGGCCGTCAGCCCCGACCTGTTCGCCGGCACGCCCGAGTCGGTGCGCGGTCAGCTGCGAGACGCCCGGGTTCTGATCGCTGCTCACGCCAGCGCTGTTCACTCCCCCGCACTGGTCGAGCAGATGGCGCGCGCCGGCCCTTTGCTCACCTGAAAGCCGACGCCCTGGTCGGCGCCGGTGACCGGGCCGGACGGTTTCGACTCAGCTGGGCCTCCCCTCGGTTCATGGTGGGCGCGAACCTACTGCGGGACGACGACGATTTCGAGATCATGGGGCGATGAGACCCCGTCGTGACGCATCCAAGCCGGGCCAGCGGTCGGTCTGGGACTTCCCTCGTCCACCGGCGTACGAGCAGTGGCACGAGCACGTCGAGGTGCGCTTCGCAGGCCGGACCATCGCAGCCACCGACGACGCGTGGTGCGTGCTCGAAACCTCGCACCCGCCCACCTACTACCTGCCGCTCTCGGCCTTCGAGCCGGGCGTTCTGCGCGAGGTGGACGGCGTCGGCACCGTCTGCGAATGGAAGGGTGCCGCCAGCTACTACGACGTGGTGGTCGGCGACCGGGTGGCCGCACGGGCCGCCTGGACCTACCGCAACCCCCGAGGCGACGCCGCCGTGCTGCGCGATCACGTGGCGCTCTACGCCCGTGAGATGGACGCCTGCCTGGTCGACGGCAGTCCGGTCACGCCCCAGCCGGGCGGGTTCTACGGGGGCTGGATCACCCCCACGGTGAGCGGGCCGTTCAAGGGGTCACCGGGCACGATGGGGTGGTGAGGGCTCTGGCCTCTCACCCGAGGCTCGCACCGTTGAAGCGCGAGTGGCGCGGGCGCTAGCCGTCGAACCTGCCCTTGGTGACACCCTCGGAATCCGACGGCCGGTCGTGCGAGGCGTACTTGCGCACCAGGCTCATGTGCCCGCCCAGCACTCCGCCGGCACTCAACGCCCCCGCAGCCACCCCGGTCAACGCCGCGGCCGCCGGCGACCAGCCCCGCCGCCGGGTCAGGTACGACAGCGCCGAGGCCACCGCCGCGGTGGCGTTGAGGCCCGCGTGGGCGATGCCGACCCGTTGGGTGCGTTCGTCGGCGTGCACCCACTCCGCCCAGCCGCTGAGGGCCGCCGGCGCCAACGTGACCCAGGCCAGCCCCCATCAGCAGCCGCGACTGTGCCTGTGCCTTGCGGCCCTGCACCACGTCGAGCACCGCCGCCGACAGCACCGCACCGATCGGGACCTGCACCAGCACCGGGTGCAGTGCGTGACCCAGCGGACGTCCCCTCAGCGCATCGCTCACGGGGCCCTCGCCCAGCAGCGAACCCATCGGTTTCGCCATCTCTTCGGCCGCCCGGCCCAGGGATTCGCTCTGCTCGAGCCGCTCCATGAAGGCGGTGGTCGACGTTGTCGCTGCGTGCGCTGCGGGCATGGGTCCTCCTGAAGTCCGACTATCCTCACGCTACGCCGCGCAGCACCGTTTGCAGCCATCCCTTGGGCTGTTCCGTCCGTTGGGGTGTGATCGCGCGTCGGCAGCGTTTTTCACCCCCTGGCAGGGGTTCATGCGGTGGCGATGGTGTCAGTAGCAGGGTGAGCGTTCGCCGCACCCCGGACGCCTTCCGTCAGGCGGCATCCTGCGAGTACACAAGTGCGCTGTAAGGGGCGATGGTGAAAGCGGCCGACCAGCTTTGCTGATCCCACGGTTCGTGCTCGGCGTGCAGGTCGCCGGCGTGAACGCAGCCGAAGTCGTGGCCGAAAATCGGGGCGTCGGTGTTGCAGCGCAAGCGCCAGACACCCGGCCGCGGTAGGCCGACCCGGTAATCGCCGACCACGTGGGCACTCAGGTTGACGGCCACGACCACGTCGTCGCCGGCACCGCCGCGCCACCAGCGGTGATACACCAGCAGCTTGCGCTCGCTGTCGACGCGCAGCAGCGCAGTGTGCGCTCCCCTGAGTCCGGCGGTGGTGCCGTTCAGGTTGCGTCGCAGCCCGATCAGCTGGCTGGCCAGGTGCAGGAACCCCGAATGCCGTTGGGCCTTGTCCCACCGCAGCGGCCTGCGGTCGTCGAACCACCCGTCCTCACAGAACTCCTGACCCTGAAACAGCAGGGGCATGCCCGCCGAGGTGAGCGTGAGGGCCAGGCCGAGGGCGGCTCGCTTGCGCGACGGCCACGAGTCGGCGGCGCCCGGGTTGATCGTCTCCGGTACGCGGGCTCGACCGTTGGCGACCTCATCGTGCGACTCGGTGAAAACGACCCGTTCGTGGGGTGCCTGCAGGTAGTGGCCGGTGACCGCCCGGGCGACCGCAGCCACGTCGCGGTCGGCGTCCCACGGGGTTTCCAGAGCGTGCCGCACGGGGTGCACGAAGTCGGCGTCCCATTGGGAGTGAAAACCCAGCCCGCCGTGCTCGACCGGCGCGGTGACCAGCGGGTCACGCTGCATGTCTTCGGCGATCAGCAGCTTCCACGGCTGCCGCGAGCGAAGGTCGGTGGTCACCCCGGCCAGGTAGCGGTGCCCGCCGGCGATGCGGTCCTGCGCACGGTGGGTGCTGCCCCACCGCGACCGCACGTAGTTGGTGCCGTCGAAGCGCAGGCCGTCCACGCGGAAATCCTCCAGCCACATCACCGCCGAGTCGCGCAGAAAGTTGCGCACCTCGCGACGGTCGTAGTTGGGCCGGGTCGCGCCCCAGGGCGTGAGGGCGCGGCGGTCGTTGTAGAAGTACTGGCCTCCGTAGCCCCGGCGGTACGACCCGTCGAAGCGCCAGAGGTCAAGGTCGGTCGGGCCGAGGTGGTTGTGCACCACGTCCAGAATCACCGCGATGCCCCGCTCGTGGGCGGCGCGGACGAACCGGGCGAACGCGTGCGGGCCGCCGTAACTGGGTTCGATGGCGAACAGGTGGGACGGGTTGTAGCCCCAACTGCGCGGCCCGGCGAACCCGAAGGGCGGCATCACTTCGACCGCGTTGACGCCGAGCCGCCGCAGGTGATCGAGCCGGCCGATCGCCGAGTCGAAGGTGCCCGGACGGTCGTCCGCTGCGGCGAAGGTGCCCACATGCAGCTCGTAGAGCACCAGGTCGTCCCAGCCCGGCATCTCGAACGGCTGCCCGCCCCAGTCGATCGCGCGCGGGTCGAACACCACCGCGTCGCCGCGGCTGTGGGTCACCTGCCGGGCGAACGGGTCGATGCGCCACCGGTACGGCCCACCCCGACGCAGCAGAAACTTGTAGTGCGAGCCGGCGTCGGCCTGCTCGACGAAGACCGACCAGGTGCCGGACCGTGCGTGGTCGGGGGCCATCGGCACCCGGCCCTTGGCGTGCCACCCGGAGAAGTCGCCGGTCACGTGCGCCGTGCGGGCGTTCGGCGCCCAGACCCGAAACGTCACCCCGCCGTGGTGGGGCACGGCGCCCATGCCAGCGTGCGGTGACGGGGCGATCGGCACGATCCCACTGTACGCACGCATGCTGGGTTTGGTGTGAGCAGCCTCATGGCGACGTGCCACCAGCGCGACGATGGTGATGGCAGGAAACTCACCACCCTGATCGTTGACGTCGGCCCCGGTCGATCACCGTGACCGGTTCTTACGCGGCGGCCGGCAGCACCGCGTGCACCCGCCAGAGGTTGCCTCGCCCTGCACCTGTCGGCCCGATCTCGGCATAGCCACCCAACTCTTCGGCACGCACCCCGATCGAGGTGCGTCCCATTCCTGCGGTGAGGTTCGTGTCGCCGGCCGGTAGCGGGTTGGTCACCGTCACGGTGACGGCCTGCTGGCCGACGTCGACCGCCACCCGGGCGGTTTCTCCCGGCGCATGCCGGTCGGCGTTGGTCAATGCCTCGCTGACGATCCGGTACAGCGCCAGCTCGACCGCCGGAGGCAGGCCCACGGTCGTGTCTGGGCACACCAGGTCCGCCCCCGAGCGTGCGGCCCTGGTGGCGATGGCCCCCCACAGGCCGCGCTGCTCCAGCTCCAGCGGCCACAGCCGATAGACGACCCGACGCAGCTCTGTCACCGCGACCCGCAGGTCGCTGCGGGCGGCGTCCAGCGAGTCCCTGGCGGCTTCAACGTCGGTGGCCAACAGGTTACGGGCCGCGTCCGCACGCATCACGGCGCCGGTGAGCAGCGGACCCAGACCGTCGTGCAGGTCACGGTGCAGGGTGAGCTGTTCCCGCTCCCGTACGTCTGCGAGCGCGGCCCGGGCGGTGCGAACCTCGGTGAGCAGTGCGCTCTCGCGCGCCAGCAGGCTGAGCGGCAATGCCACCAACTGCAGGGCGGTCCGATCGTCGCGGCGCAACTGTCGCTCACCGACCCGCAACGTGATCCGGAACGACAGGTCGTCGGGCGCAGCTGAGCCTTCGGCCGACGCGGGCTGGGTGCGCAGCGGAAGCGTCACGATGACGGAGCCGGAAGGCGCCGGCGAGACGCCCACCGCGAGGACCCGATCGCCGGCGACCAGCTCGATCCTCGGCAGCCGTAACTCCCGAGCAGCGTCGGTGAGGGCCGAGGCCACCACCTCGGTGTCGGCGCCGCGCCGATCGCCGACCAGCCAGGCCGTCGCGGCAGGGTCCAGGCGGCCCCCGTACAGGGCCCGGCCGACGGTGCGTCGCAGCAGCGTCAGCAGCGGTGCATACAGCAGCACCACGGCCACCGCGGTCACGACGTGCACGAGCCGTTCGGCCTGCGGTGGCACGACCGTCAACAGCGCCGACACCACCGACGCGTAGAGGGCGATCACCACGATCACGGCCAGGGCGTGCAGCGCCAGCGAAGACGACGTCACCAGCACCATCGCGACGACCGCGATCGTGACCAACGTGCCGACGGCGGCCGCTATCACACCACCGGCCGGCACCACCTCCGGCGGGGCGAAGAAGACCGGAAAGGACGTGACGATGCCCGCCAGCAAGGCACCCCCGATCGCCAGGCCGGCCCATTCCGACCCGCGCCACGCCGGCACGACGAGAACCACGACCACGACGGCGACCAGCACGGTCAGCACCGCCGCGGCCACCGCGGTCACCCCGAGCTGACCGGTTGCCGGGTCGGGGCCGATGTCGAGCGCGGGCACCAACGCCACCAGTGAGATCAGCACCGCCAGCACCAGCCCGATGCGCCGGATGATCATCGCCCGTACCCCGCCTCGCGAGCCCGCACGATCGCCTCGGCGCGGGTGGCGACGCCGAGCTTGAGAAAGATCGACGACACGTGGTTGCCCACCGTCTTCGCAGCGATCCCCAGGCCTTGCGCGATCGCAGTGTTGGACGCCCCCTGCGCAATCAGGGTCAGCACGTCGTGCTCTCGCGCGGTCAACTCAGGCAACGACTCGCCGGCCGGACGGCGGGTGACCCGTCCCAGCACGTGTTCGGCGATCCGCGGGGCCAGCACCGCCGACCCGCCGGCCACCGTGCGCAGAGCACGCTCGATCTCTTCGGGCTCCGCGCCCTTGAGCAGGTAGCCGCGCGCGCCGGCGGCGAGGGCGTCTGCGACCAGGTCGTCCTCGTCGAACATCGTGAGAACCAGCACTGCGGTGCCGGGCAGGTCCCGCCCGATTCGCCGTGCGGCCTCCACGCCGTCCACGTTCGGCATCCGCAGGTCGAGCACCACCACGTCGGGACGCGACAGCAGTGCCTCGCGAACCGCCTCGGCGCCGTCCGACGCCTCGCCGACGACCTCGACGTCGGCGAGCGTGCTCAACAGCGCGACCAGACCGCCACGCACGATCGGGTGATCGTCGGCGACGAGCACGCGAATGGGAGTTGGCATGGCGGCATTCTCTCCCGCCGGACGGCCGTCGCTGTAGGGGCCGGCCCCCAGATGAGCCGGGAAGATGTCCGGGCGGTTCCTCTTCGTGCGCGTTGGTTGAGCATGTCAAAACCCGTTGCCACAGGCTCTCGACGGCCCGACATGGGTCTCGACAAGCTCGACCGACGGCGTGGGGTGGGCGTCCCGGTTCGGCCGGGCGATCAACCCGACAATCACCCGGCGGATCGCGGTTCAGCCCCCTGTGTGTGCAACGCCTGCCGCAGCAGGCTCGTTGTCGGGCCGAACGGCGGTCCGACCGAACCTGAGAAGGAGTCAACCATGGCCACCATCAATCCGGCGATGCCCGCCCTCGCCCCGGCTGTTCCACGCCGTCCCGTCTCGCTGCGGATCGGCCTCGCGCTCGCGGCCGCCTTCACCGTGCTCAACGCCATCCCGGCTGTCTCGGAGATCGGCCTGGACGGATCCGCGTGGGACATCCTGGTGATCTTCCTCGCCATCTACTGCCCGTTGACGGCGTTGGTGACCCTGGCGCTGGTGCCGCTGGCCTGGAACGGCCGGCGCCGACCCGCCCAATGGGTGGCGGGCATCCAGGTCGCGTCCATCCTGACCCTGTGGCCGCCGTTCGTCCTGGTGTTCGTCGACGGATTGCCGCTGATGGCACCGATCAGCGCGGGCGTCAGCTACCTGCTCGCCCTGGTGGCCGCCTGGCTGATCCTGCGCGGAATGCGCGCCTCCGACTCCTGAGGGAAGCCCTGATGGCTCCAGAGCCCGGCCGAGTTGGGCTTCGATCACCACTGACGAGAGGTCGGTGATGGAGGCGGCTCGCTATCATCGCCGTCGTCTGAAGGAGCCTGCCGTGTCATTGAAGAACCATGCCGGTGCGGCGTCCGCCGGCGCCGTGGCGGCCAATGCGGTGCCGCACCTGGCACACGCGGTCATGCGGCAGCCCTTCCCCACGCCGTTCGCCGATCCGCCGGGACGCGCGGATTCCTCCCCGAGGCTGAACGCGGTGTGGGCGGGCATGAATCTCGCCACTGCTGCCTGGTTGGTGGCCACGCAACGGCGCCGGCTCGGTCGACCGTCGTTCTGGCTGGTCGCGGGCGTGTCAGGGGTTGCGGCCGCATTCGGTCTCGAGGTGTACTTCCGAAGCCTCGATCACCACGTGATCCCCCAGCGGTCGTCGCCCTGACCTGGTGGGCCCTCCTGGGATCGATCCCAAGACCCGCGGAGCTTGATCGCCGAAAGGTCGGGCACCAACCGAGCGGCTCATGGGCGCGCCGACGGACAGACCCGCGGCCGCTACTGCACCGCTGGCGCGCTCCTGCGCGAACGGATGCGGAGGCTCCGCGACCAGCGCGTGGCTTGAAAGGACCCCTACCCGGGGCTCACCTCCGAGATCCCCGCAGAGGCTGCCAACACGGGATCTGGTAGACCGCCCCACGCAGTGGCCAGGTATGCCTCTGCCCACAGATTCCGGCGTTCGCCGGAATGACGGAGCCCTCGGGGGCACCAGTCCGTTCTAACCCTGAGAAAGGTCTCGACTAGCGCGACCGACGACTGGTGGGCCCACTGGGAATCGAACCCAGAACCCGCGGATTAAAAGCACGCGGAAAACTGGGTTTTGGCTAAGTAACCTACGGTCGCGTAATCCCCTCGTGCAACAGTCGTGCGACAGAACAGCACCACCGAGGTTGTCGCTGACTGTCGACAGATACGACTATCTGTCTACACTTGGTTACCATCGCTGAGGAGGCCGGGATGAACACGGTGACGACCAAGAACGCCGCCGCCCATGGCACATCGAAGGCCCAACTGGCACGAGGGGTGAGGGCGGGCCGCTACGAACGGATAGCGCGCGGGATCTACCAACCCACGGACGCCGAAGCCGGCGACCTGGACTGGATCGAGGCGGCCGCCCGGCGCCCCGATGCGATCGTCTGTCTGATGTCGGCACTCGCCCATCACGGCCTGACCGACGAGATCCCCGCCACCCTGGACGTCGCGCTCCCCCGCGGCTCCCGCATCCCCGCGACCGCCGGCGCGATCACGTGGCACCTGTTCGACAAGTCGACCTTCGACATCGGCCGCGAAGAGATCCCGATCCCCGGCACCGACGGACTGACGATCGGCTTGTACAACGCGGAACGATGTATCGCTGACGCCTATCGCCTTCGTGGCGAACTGGGGTATGAAACGCCGACCGCGGCCCTGCGCGCCTGGCTCGATCGCGGCGGCAAGCCGGCGGAGTTGATCTCGGTGGCCACCAAACTTCCGCGAGCCAAGTCGCCACTCCTGCAAGCCCTCCAAGCACTGACCTGAACGATCGAGTCCCGTGATGCCCGAGACCCACGAAGGAAACCCCGTGGCCGACGTTAGCGATTCCGCAGACGTCCGACGAACCGAGGGCGCCGGAATCGATCGGCGCACTGCCGTTCGGCGGTCGAGCGAGCAGGTTTTCAACGAGCTGCAGCGCCTCGCCCGCGCCGAGGGCAGAACCACCGGTGGGCCCGTGGCCACCCAGGCGTATCTCACACGGCACATTCTCGAGTCGTTCCTGGCGCGACTGGCGATCACCGGGCACGCCAGCCAGTTCGTCCTCAAGGGCGGCCTTCTGATAGGCGCTTACGCAGCTCGAAGGCCCACCAAGGATGTGGACAGCAACGCGATTGGTGTTCGCGTCAGTGAGGAATCGCTCACCCGGATCGCACGAGAGGTGGCCGCGCTCGACGTAGCCGATGGTGTTGTGTTCGATGCCGGCCGGCTCACGCTGGAGACCATCCGTGAGCAGGTGGGCTATCGCGGTATCAGACTGCGGATGCCGGCCACGATCAGTAGCGCCCGGGGGGAGCTCGCCTGGGACGTCTCCAGTGGCGACCCGATCGTGCCGCCTCCCAGGTTGATCGAGCTTCAACGGGTTCTCGGCGACCCCATTCCGATCTGGTCCTATGCCCCAGAAACAGCCATCGCGGAGAAGGTCGTCACACTGCTCGAGCGTGGCATCACCTCCACCCGCTGGCGCGACTACGTCGACATCGTCCAACTCCATCGAGGGCAGCGAACCGATCCCGCGGCTCTGCGTGAGGCTCTGGAGGCGGTGGCTCACTATCGGAATGTGGAGCTGCGTGCGGTCGAGACCGTGGTCGACGGCTACGGCGCAGCGTCCCAGGTGAAGTGGGCAGCGTGGCGCCGCAAGAACGGTGCGCAGGATCTGTGCGAAGAGCTTCTGGACGACCAGATGAGGCTCATCGCGCACGCGTTGAACCCAATGCTCACAGCCGACTGACACATGCCAACGGCCCAGCAGATCACCATGGCACGCGGGCCAGCGCTTACACTCGGCGGCCGTCGGCAGCCCTGACGAAGCCCAGCGCACGGTAGCCGGGCAGTCGCTTCTGGAGGGTGCTCCCGAGGATCGGCGCGCCTGCGTCGTGGTAGTCGTGCACTTCGGCCACATCCTTGCCCACTGACGCTCGCACGACTCGTCCTACGCACTGGATGAGTAGGCCGTCGAAGGAAATCGGCCCGGCGAGGAACAACGTGTCCAAGGCTGGGGCGTCGAACCCTTCGCCGATGAAGGGAGTGGTTCCGATCACGAGCACTCCGCTGCCGGGTCGCGCGTCCGCGAGCTGCTCGACGATCTCGCGACGTCGCTTCACGGCCATTCCGCCTTGGAGAACGTGGGGTCGGTGCCCCTTCTGCTTCAACGCGCCGGCGAGCGCCTCAACCTGAGCGACGCGTCGGGTCAGCACCAGACAGTTGCGTCCACGCTTGAGCGCGTCCTGGACGTCTTCGACGATCTGCAGGTTCCGCTCAGCGTCGTTGGCAAGGGCCCGATGGACCTCGGCCAACGCCCCCGGCTCTGTAAGGTCGACTTCGCCGTACGCGAACGTCGTTTGGTGAATGTGCAGTTCGCGGCGTGGCCCCCGGTGTTCGCTGTCGGCTTCCAGCAGTGTTCCCAGATGCCGATCACTGTCGAACGTGTGTCGCACGGGTCCGAGTTGCCAATCGACCAGGCCGCCCAATCCGTCACGTCGCGAAGGGGTGGCGGTCAGCCCCAGCCAGTACCGCGCAGCGATTGGTTTCACCGAGTGGTCATAGGCCGCCGCGGCCAGGTGGTGGCACTCGTCGACGATCACCTGGCCATAGACACTGGTCAACTCAGCGACATCCAGCCGGCGAGCCAGCGAAGGTAGCATCGCCACATCAACCAGGCCAGTGAGCTTCTTGCGGCCGGCTCCCAGTTGCCCGGGACGCACACCGACGAACTGCTCAATTCGGGATCGCCACTGTTCAGCAAGAGCTTTCCGGTCCACCAGGATCAGGGTGGACACCCCGCGCTCGGCGATCATCGCGCACGCCATCACCGTCTTGCCTGCCCCGGGCGGCGCCACGAGGACGCCGTCATCGTGCGCCAGCAGGTCGCCCACTGCCGAGGCCTGGGCACCGCTGAGTTCCGTACCAAGCGCGACGTCTATTTCCCGCCCGGCGTTCCGAACGTCCGTGACGTCCAACCGCGAACCGGACTGCTCGACGATGTCGGCGATGCGATGCCTGAGACCGCGAGGCAGGACGAGACGCTCATCGAGCGTCAGGTCGTAGCCCTGAATGAATCGGGGGGTGTCGCCGGTCCATTTGCGAAGGCGTTGCAGCTCATAGAATTTCGGGTTCGAAAGGGATGCCGCATGCTTGAATGTGGCCATTGCTGCAGGTGTAAGCCGAGCGAGGTCGATAGACAGCCCAGCCCCCAACTCGGCGCGGATGACAGCCGGCATTCGCGGCTGCACACGGGTTGCCGACGAACGTTCGAGCGCGACCAGCTCCCCGCCGACGTGCGAGCGGGCGGCGATCCGTGCGAGCTGTTCGGCTCTCTCCGGAGATAGGCGATCGAGCGTCGACAGAAACTCCCACTGATCCTCGTGTGGCTCGAGCGTCGCCACGTTCAGAAATACGGTCAGACCGTCTTTGCGTCGGCGACCCTGCAGCGGTGCTGCGATCAAGTTTCCGAAGCCACCCTCGGGTACGACGTCCTGGTTCGGGAACAGCCGATCGTACGAACGTAGATCCATCGATCCGCGCAACACGATCGCCTCGTGCACCAACATAGTGCCCACTGCTCGAGCCGTGACGGCAGGAACGGCGCCCGAGAAGAGGATCCACACGTGGGCCCCACGACCCGATTGCGAGACTTCCAAGGCAGAGGGAACGCGGTGGCTGCCGGCCGCCTTCACGAAGGCCAAGGCGTCGAGCATCGCTGTGGCGCCGTCGAAGTCGGCCGCGAGCCAACGGCACAGGTTGCCTGGCAACAGCGGGTACAGACCAATGAACACCCCGCCAGCAAGGTGGGCAACCAGTACCTCCTGCGTCAGCGGAAGGTGGCGGACAGCTCGCTTGTCGATCCCCTTGCGCCAGCCACCGGCGATCGCGGGCGACCACCCGCTGATCCCCTTGCGTTCGTTGTCCCACCGCACCGCATACACGTCCCGACGGGCCGCGAATCGATCCGCGAACAAGGCCAGCTTCGCCGAAACCGGTGATGACATCGTGACCAGGCCGGGCGCCACGACCGGGATCACCGGCTGCTCCGCTGCCGGAGTCGTTTCTCCCTCCCGCAACTGCAAGAGTCGCGACAGCCGAGCGTTCTCCTCCCGGAGTCGCTCCAACTCCCGCAGAAGAGCCGAGTCCCGGTCAGCCGCCACGTAGACAGTCAACACCAGCGTCGACAGGCACGTGAGAGTTCAGGCGCCGAGCGGATCGGCCGAGCCGGGCTGTGATGAGTTTCAAGGCTACCGACTTGGCCGTCCGCCGTTGCTCCGCCCACAATCAATGTGGCGCGTTTCACACCCACACGCGATAAGCGAATTGCGGCTGAGAAACGGCTCTCGTGAGCCGCGGATAATTCGCCCTCAGTGGAGCAGAATCCGCTACCAACCCGGGCCTTCCGACCAAGAGCAGAACATTGACGAAGCACCCGTCCTATGATGACTCTGCCTACGAAATCCCTTGTCAACCTGGGTTCAGCCTCACCTGCCCTCGTTCATACTGGGCGTCCCTTAAAAGCACGCGGAAAACTTGTGTTTGGCTAGGTAACCTACGCACTCGTAACCCCCCGCGTGCGTCAGGGTTGGCGCGGATTTTCCCTCAAAATTCCGCTGCACGCGCCCGCGGACTTTGACGTCCGCTACACGGTTGCCGCGCGGCGCCGACTAGCGTGTGCGCCCGTCGTCGATCACGCGTTGAGGCACTGTGCCGAGTGACACGCATCTTAGTTCTGAGTCGCCAAGTCTTGCTTTGGGATCGTCAGCACATCCTGCACGTCAACGCCTTCGTGGTGCTGCACGTCGACTCTTGAGCGCGGTTCAGACTCGATCGGATGCTGCGCCAACAGGTAGGCGGACAATGACTCCGAGGTGTTGTGGCCCATCCGTTTGAGGATCTCAACGAGATCGCGCCCCACCAAGAAGACGATGGGGTGTTGATCCTCGCGCACCTCTTGGTAGGGCTGCGCACCGACGAACGACGTGGTGACGAACACGCCGAACTCGCGGTGTTTGATGCGCGAGATCAACCGGCTCACCATCTTGACCGAGATGCCGCCTCCGCCGGGGTCGTAGCACTTGGCCTCGAGCGCAAACTGGAGCCGAACTGGATCCTGGCTTGGTCCGAGCCGGTACTCTCCGACGGCATCCCGCCCGCCGTCCCTACTCGGCCTCGTCACTTCGACGCTCGCCACGTGCGGATCCGAATGCACCCACATTTCGGCGGCGAAGTTCTCAAACGCAACCGGCATGGAACTGAAGTGGTCGTGCACCATGCGCATCATCCAGGCATCCTCCGGCTTCGGGAGCTGCTCAGCCTTGCTGCGGACGGAGAGGTTCCGCGGCGCTTCAAGTGCTTGATAGATGCGGCCCTGCACCCACTTGCGCCATTCCCCAGGGCAAGACGAACCGAGCGGCTCCCCTGCCAGGATCTGCTCGAGCCAGGCGCGAGGTACGACCGGCGTCTTGAGCACTGTGAAATGCGCGCGGTAGTTCTGGAAACGCATCTCCTTGGTTGTGCGCCAAATGGCCACCAGTTCCTCATCGCTGGCCAGCCGTGGCGAACCGGGCGCGAGCAATCCGCGGAAGATCGCGTCCCGGCCCGAACCGGCGCTTTGGAAGAGCAGGATCGGCGGCACGGCTCGACGTGCCTCCGGCGTTGAGCGCGAGGCTGCAAAGATGTCCCGAAGCAGCAGATTCCCGCCCCGCCGCGTGTCATGTAGGTCATGCCCGGGCGTGCGGTTGTCACCGTAGTAGGTGAAGTCCCCGGTTGTCGGGTCAATGTGGTCGGGCCAATCGACCTCGACCCCGGACGTGTAGAGCACAGCCAGTCGTACGGTTCCGCGCCGTGGACTGCCCTTGAACCTAAAGCCGCCCTGATTTCCTACGGGCACAAGTCGTGCGATCGGGTCGTCCCCTGCGTTGCCTGCCTTGCCACCGACGTACACGCGATCCAGCACGAGGTCTGCATCCGCTAGATCCGCGAAAGCGACTGCGCTGTCTTTCGGCACGAGGTCCATCGTTGCACGCCGTCCCCGGCGACCCACCCTGGCCAATGCAGGCGACTCAAGGGAGCGGCCGGTCGCCATAACTGAAGCAGGCTCGCTACTTCTTGCAGCCCGCGACGTTTCCTTCGTCATCGACCAGTGCCAGGCACCCTCCTCGTAGAACATGTGCGCGGACACCGGCAGGGCCCACCCCTGAACCCGCAGCCGTGCGGTCACGACCTTGGCGTGGCGCACGAGGAGATACGCGACCGGGCGCGGACTCCGGTGCAGCCGACGTCGAAGGCCATCCCGCGGACCTGCTGCGCACGTGGAGCAACCGAGCGACCTTTCGAGGTATACCTGGACGGGCTCGTGTCCGGAGCGCCGACGTGATCTACGACGAGCACGACGGACGGGTTGGCAGGCTCGCCATCATCGGCCACAAGACCGCTACGGTCGATCAGGTCGAATCGTGGCAGCTGCAGATCGATGTCGACGCCGGGCGTCGTGAGGGCCAGGAAGTTGCCGCCTCGTCATCCACGACCTCGGCGCCGTCCGGCGCCTCGACGTGGACGTGACCGACGCAGCGGTGGAGTCCGCCGAGTCCGGCGAACTGACGACGCGTGAGGGATTGCGCAAGCGCCGCTTCGACCCGAAACCGGCCGCGTTCAAGTGCCGCCGGTGTGACGTGCGGCACATCTGCAACGCGGCCCGCACGCGCTGATCATCGATGGTCGCCTGCGCTAGCTTGACGGCTGTGACCCTCCCGGAAGCCGCTTCGTCGCGCGCGCCGTCCGGTGAAGGTCCGTGGCGCCCGACCACTCTGTTGTTCGTGGGCCTCAACCCGCCGCTCACCTCGGGGGCCAGGACGCGCGCCCGGGTCGAGTTGGCTCGTGGGCTGCTCGGGTTCGAATCGGTTCAGGTTGCCAACCTGTTCGCGCTGCCGACGCGGGACCTGGCCGGCATCGTCACCGCGGGCGACACCGAACACGGCTGGTCGGCGGCGCGCACGACGCTGGCCCACCGGTTGCCAGCCGTGGACGGCGTGCTGCTCGGGTACGGCGTGCAGGCGCCGTCGGGGCCGGCGCGTCAGCGGTTCCGCGACCAGGTGGCCTGGCTGGAGGCGCTCTTGACGGACGTCGGCCTGCCGGTCTGGCAGGTGGGCGGTCAGCCCCGGCACCCCTCCCGCTGGCAGCGCCACACCCACCGCACCCGTCCGGGCAAGCCGTTCCCCGCAGCGCTGGCCGCCGAACTGCGCCGCCGGGACGACTCGCACGATGAGAACGCGGACGCCGTTTTCCGCGCGCCGTCCGCAGGGGTGACTGGCTGACAGCGCTGCGCGCCTGCAAGATGGGACGCGATGGGGCACGGAAATCCCGGGGCCATCGACGCTGAACGCGCGGGAGGGTTCATGGTCTCGAGCATTGCGTGGCTCGACACCTCGGCCGACGAGCAGCGCCGCGTCCGCGAACTGATCGCACTGTTCACCCAGCCCGAGAGTCGCGACGAACTCGGGATCGGCCAGGTCCGCCAGGTGCTGAGCGACACGCTGTTCCCGGGCACCACGGTCCTGCTCACCCGTGCGCGCTACTTCCTGATCGTGCCGTGGACCTACCGCTACGCGGCCACCAAAGAGCGCGATCCCGCCAAGCAGCGAGCGCTGCGGCGCGCCACCGATCGGGACCTGGTCACGGTGTTGCAGAAGACCGACCACCTCGGCGTGATCGGCCGCGTTCAGGGGCGAGCGGTGAAGAATCTTCCGTCCACCATCTACTGGGCCGGTCTCCAGCAGTACGGAATCCTTCGCAACGACACCGACCCCGAACAGCTGACACTCTCCCGTTCGGGACGTGAGAGCGGCTCCGACGAACTCGCCGAACGAGCTCGGGGCAGTTGGCACCCCACGCTCCCCGACGCCCCGATCGGTTTCCCCCACGCCCTCCCCGGCGGGCTCGACCTCGCTCCGAGAGAGGCTCAATGGCTGCGGGAACGGATCCTCGCGAGCGTGCCCGACACCCTGCTCTCCCACTTGGTTACGGCAGATCGAGCACCCGCCCCAGCCATCGACCTTCCGTGGCATGACCCGCTGTGCCGCACCGCTCCTGACCAGACCCAGGACGTGCTGCGCCACGCCGAGCTGTTCTCCTTCACCATGCACGGCGCCTCCCTGCTCTACAACGTGATGGTCGCGCGGCGGTACGAAGCAGCCGGCCACAACCGGGTCGTCGATGCGGCGACCCGCCACGAACAGCGGTATCGCGATTGGCTCGAAGAGGCGGACAGTGATCGTCGAAGGCTTCGGGAGTGGAACCTGGACCGATTCTGGGCGCACGTCACCGGACTGAACGCGCGGATCTCGTGGAGCACCCGGACGTTCGTGAACGACTGGATCTCAGCGGTCCTCGACGGCTCCGCCCAGGCGGCGCTCGACGACCCTCGCGCCAGGCAGATCGTCGAAAGCCGGGAACGCCGCCTCAAGAAGTCGCAGTCGCGCCTGATCAACGACCGGCTGCTCGCCTCCTGGAGCGGCGACTCCGGAAGCGGGGCCCTCAACTACCGCTGGCCGACCGTCCGCGCCATCCTGGCCGACATCCATCAGGGCCTCAGTTCGCCCGAGCCGACGGCTGACCGCGATGCTTGAGCCGGACGCCCGGGTCGTCCTGCTCGACCAGCTGCGCCCCCCGCGCGACTATCGGCTGCTGTCCGCGGTGGCGACCACGTTCACCCTCGACCTGACCACCGCGCTCGTCCCGCCCCTGGCGTTCGCGTCGTTCGAGCTGCGCGACTCGCCCGACCCGGTCGCCGCACTCGAGGCGGTCCGCTCCTGCACCGATCGCGTCGACGTCTTCTGCCAGGCCGGGCAGATCTCCGTGCCTCGGCAGGCGTCCGACCTGATGGCGTTCCTGGAGCCGATGGTGCACCCCGTCCGGCGTCCCCGGGCGGGCTTCCTGTTCCACCCGAAGGTGTGGTTCCTGTGTTACGCGGCGGAAGGGCTGCCGGACCAGTACCGGCTGTTGTGCTCGACTCGAAACCTCGCCGGCAGCCAGGCGTGGGACGCGGTCGTGACGCTGAACGGGACGCACTCTTACGACGCCGTTCCCGCCAACGCTCCGCTGAAAGCCCTCATTTCGCACCTGCCCGAACTGGCGGTCGAACCGCTCCACCCTTCTCGACTCGAGCGATTGCGCGACCTCGCGGAGCGGGCCTCGCACGTCGCGTGGACCGCACCGCAGGGTGTCCAGGAGCTCGCCTTCCACGCGTTCGGCGTGCCTGACGCGAGCGACCCGGTGAACTTCTCCGGACGCAGGCACCTCGTGGTGTCGCCGTTCTGCAACGACCAGGGCATCGCGCACCTCACGGGTCGCAGCAAGGACGTCACGCTGGTGTCACGACCCGCCGAGCTGGATCGACTGTCATCCGCGACCTTGCAGCGCGTGGGCCGTGTGCTCGTGCTGAATCAGGCCGCTTCTCTGCACGAGCCGCAGGAAGCCGACCATGTGGCATCTATCGCTGGCCCGGAGCCCCACGTGGTGGTCGATCCGCAGGAGAACGGTTCGGTCACCGACCTCCACGCGAAGATCACGATCGTGGAGCGGAGCTACGGACGGGCGCACCTGTTCGTCGGCTCGCCCAACGCGACGTCGTCGGCATACGCCGGCAACGTCGAGTTCGCCGTCGAGCTGGCGGGTCGTGCACGAGAGCTCGGCATCGACGCGTTCCTGGGCGACGACAGCCCGTTCCGCGACCTGCTGGAGACTTATGCCGCAACGGGGGGCGCCGAGGTCGACCCGTCCGACGACGCACTGCGGGCGCTGCAGAATCAGCTTCGCGCACTGGCGGAGGTCCGCTTCACCCTCACGGTCAGTCCTGACGGTGACGCCCATCGGCTGGCCCTCGCCAGCCTCGCGCCGGTGCCCGTTCGGGACGGTTTCTCGGTCACGGCGGGCCTGCTCACCGTCCCGGGCACCGCGCACGCCCTCGCGCGCGTCGAGCCGGCCGATCTCACGTTCGGCGGCGTCGCCACGCCGAACGTCACGCCGTTCCTCATCCTGAACGCCACGGATCCCGACGGGAACGAGCTCGGGACCGTCGTCCACGCCGTCCTGGTGAACGACCCGCCGTCACGGCTCGACGAGATCCTCGCCCGTCAGGTCGACACCCCAGAAAAGTTCCTGCGTTTCCTCACGCTGCTGCTCGGCCTGGGCAACTGGGACGGACTGTGGGTGTCGAACGAGCAGAACGCCGGTGACGGGGCGGGAAGGTGGGGGTTCGGTGGCGGCGGGTGGACCGGCGTCCTCGAGTTGGTGCTCGGCGCGCTGGCGGATCGTCGCGAGGCGCTGGCCGACCTCGACCAGCTCGTCTCGCGCCTGCAACAGACCGAGTCGGGGCGGTCCGTGCTTCCCGACGGTTTCGATGAGTTCTGGGTATCGGTGAAGAAGGCGCTCGACAAGCTCCCCCGGGGGAAGCGATGACCACTGACCTCGTGTTCTCGGCGGCGCCGGTGCTGGCCGGCCTCACTCGGTTTCAGCGGAACACGGTCGAGCACATCATCGACCGCTTTTACCGCCAGCGGGACTCGAACCGTTTCCTGGTCGCCGACGAAACCGGGTTGGGCAAGACGATCGTCGCCCGCGGCGTGATCGCGCGCACGATCGAGGAGTTGCAGCACGACGACTCGGTCGACCGCATCGACATCGTGTACGTCTGCTCCAACACGGACCTGGCCCGGCAGAACCTGCGCAAGCTGAACGTCACCGGTGACCCGCACCACGGCATCGCCAGCAGACTCACGCTGCTCGCCAAGCACTCGCGCCACTTCGCGCCCGAGGGCGGCGCCCGGTTCCTCAAACCGGTCAACCTCGTCTCCTTCACTCCCGGTACGTCGTTCGAGAAGGGGTGGAGGTCGGGCAAGGCGGAGGAGCGGGCGATGCTCTACTTGCTGCTGGAGCGACGGCTGGAACTGTTCGGCGACCGCGCGCAGGCCGCTCACCAACTCCTGAAAGGGAGCGTGTCCTCGTGGGAGCGGTTACGCCAGTACGTGTCGCGGCTGCGGGACGAGTTGCGGGACGACATCGATCAGAACGTCGTCGACGCCTTCTTGACGGCGGCCGAACGAAGGCCGGACGGCGCACCCGCGAGCCTGCTGGACCGGTTCGCCGAACTCCTGGACCTTCAGCAGCGGGGTGAGCTCGGACCCGGAAGCTGGCATCGGGTCTTGGGCCTCGTCGGCGACCTTCGATCCACGCTGGCGCGCGAGAGCGTCCACCTGCTCACCCCCGACCTCGTGATTCTGGACGAGTTCCAGCGGTTCCGTCAGTTGCTCAACAAGCAGACCGAGGCCGGCGAACTCGCCCACAGCCTGTACGAGTACGACGCCGCGAGGACCCTGCTGCTGTCGGCCACCCCGTACAAGCCGTTCACCTACGCCGAAGAGGCGCAGTTCGGCGAGGATCACCACAAGGACTTCATGACGATGGTCGAGTTCCTCGCCGACGGGAGCGCCGGTGACCCCCGCGGCGACATCGCGACCGCGCTGGCCGACTACCGGAAAGCGGTCGTCGCCGGCGAACCGGCCGACCAGGTCACGCAGGAACTCAGGCGTCTGCTTTTGCGCCTCATGACGCGCACCGAGCGTCCACGCGTCGTGGGCGCGACGATGGCGACCGAGTCGTTCAGCAGGCTCGACTCCATCCCCGCGCAGGACCTGCTCGGGTTCGTCGCGATGCGCGACGTCGCCCGTAAGGTGGGCGCGCCGTTCTCCGTGGAGTACTGGAAGTCCGCGCCGTACTTCGCGAACTTCATGGACGGGTACAAGATCGCCGAGAAGGTCAGGGAGGCGCTCAAGGACCCCTCACGGGCGACCGGAGTGCGACGCCTGCTGAAGAGGACACAGCGACTGGACACGGACGCCATCAAGGCCTACGAGGCGGTGGATCTGGCGAACGCGCGGCTGCGGCGGCTCGCGGACGAGACGGTCGACGCCGGGTGGTGGAAGCTGCTGTGGGTTCCGCCCTCGCTGCCCTACCTGGCCCCGGGCGGCCCGTACGCCGAGCAGTTCGCGTCCCGCGTGACGAAGCGCCTCGTCTTCTCGTCGTGGATGGCGACCCCGAGCGCCGTCGCCACCCTGCTCAGCTACGAGTCCGACCGGCTGTCGGCCGGTGACTCGTTCCGCGACAAGACGCCCGACGAGCGCGACACCGAGCGGAAGGGCCGGCGCGGACGACTCGCCTTCCGCATGGACCGAGAGCGCGACCGACCCGCCAGCATGGCGACTCTCGCGCTGTTCTGGCCCGCCCCCGGGTCGGCGGAACTGGCCGACCCGAGGGACCACCGCCGGGAGACGGGCGCGCCCGTGGACGCGTCGTCCCTGCGCCAAGCGATCGTCGACCGGCTCCGACCGGAGGTGGAACCGGTCGCGGACGAGGACACCGTCGGCCTCGCGTCGCACTGGTTCGAGCTGTTCCGCCGGCCGGACTCGTTCCCGCCGGGGCTCGGCATCGCCGACATGGTCCCCGCGCTCGCGGGCGTCGAGGACGAGGAGGAGCCCACGGACGGGAACGCCCCGTCACAAGCCCGGGACCGTGAACCGGAGCTGCTCACCAACCACGTGCGCGAGGCATTCCGGACGCGTGGCTCGGCGCAGGATCGCGCCATCACCGACGAGGTGCTGCAGGTGCTGGCCGACGTGGCTGCGCACTCGCCCGCCAACGTCGCGTACCGGTCCCTACGCCGCATCAGCCACGACCACCCCAAGGTGACGCCCGGTGGACTGTGGCTCGCCGCGGCCCAACTCGCCTCGTCGTTCCGGACGCTGTTCTCCCGGCCGGAGACGACTCTGTTGCTCGACCAGCTGAACCCGGACGCCGTGTACTGGCGAGCCGTGCTGGCCTACTGCGCGTGGGGCAACCTGCAGGCCGTCATGGACGAGTATCTGCACCACCTGGCCGTCAACCTGGGTTCGGCCGAGCTGGACGACGCCAAGCTCATGGAGATCGCCCGAGCAGCTGCGACCGCCGTCGCGTTGCGCCCCGCCCGCTACGAACTGTTCAACCCCGACAACCCGAGGGAGCGCCTCACTCTCCCGGCGCGGTTCGCGCTGCGTTACGGCGGTCGCCGGCAGGAGCAGGAGAGCAACCGGTTGCCCGTGGTCCGTCAAGCGTTCAACAGCCCGTTCTGGCCGCTGGTGCTCGCCACGACCAGCGTCGGTCAGGAGGGCATCGACTTTCACTGGTGGAGTCACTCCCTGCTGCACTGGAACACGCCCGCGAGCCCGATCGACTTCGAGCAGCGGGAGGGCCGCGTCGACCGGTACGACGGGCACGCGGTGCGCAAGAACATCGCCCACCGGCACGCGGAGGCGATCCTCGCCTCCGACGACCCGAACCCGTGGCGCGCCGCGTACCGCCTGGCCCAGGACGAGGAGGCGAACCTCGGCGACTTCGCGCCGCACTGGGTGTACCCGGGGCCCGCGAAGATCGAGCGACACGTGTCGCCGTTCGGCCTGAGCGTCGACGAGTCCCGGCTCGCCAACATCAAACGCGACGTCGCCCTCTACCGCCTCACGTTCGGGCAACCGCTCCAGGAGGACATGCTCGAGCTGCTGAAGCGGCGGTACACCCAGTCCGCTCCGGACACACTGGACGCCCTCCGTCTGGACCTGAGCGCGCCGGACTGGCCCGGGCCAGACGTGAACGAAGAGCCGTGAGCGTCGAGATCGACGCCGGTGCGCGCTCACGAACGCCGAACCGGATCCCCCGGCCCGAGTCAGTCCCCGAACAGAGGCGTGGACTGGTTCGGACGTCCGGACTGACCCGGCGGCCGCCCCGGCTGTACAGCCGCCACCCCGGTGATCAATTCGCCGGCGTCGAGGTACAGGTCGCTCACGTCGCGGTTCCAGTAGCGAACGTCCTTGCGCACGCGCGCGCTCTTCAGGTCGAGCCGTCGCATCTTGCCGTTCACCTCCGCCAGCGACTCGATGCGCCCGAACCGGTCCCCGAACTGTTCGGCGAACCCGGCGAGGGCGCGGACCTTCAGCAACGCGTCGTCCAGGTCGTGCCGGTGCGGGTCGATGATGGACGGCACGACCCGCCCGTCGACGCGCTCGAAGAACACGAAGTCGGGGTACATGCCGCGCCAGTTGCCGAACTCGTTGCGGTACGCGACGCACAGCGAGTCGCCGGCGGAGCGGGGCGGGTTGCGGTACCAGGCGACGGTGGTCGGTTTCGCCAGTTCGGCGAGCACCACCGTCCGCTCCCACTCGTTCAGCCGCGACAGCGGAAAGTGGCCCGCGTCGTCCGACATCAGGTGCTTCGCGACCAGCGGCGCCATCGTCACCTGGTCGTTCGCGTCGAGCTCCTGGAAGTCCTCCAGCCGCACCCGCGGCCGGATCAGCGACGTCACCTGCGGGTCGGGCGCCTGCGCCTTGATCTCGCGGTAGGCGTCGCGCCGCAGATCGCCCAGCCGCTCGATGCCCTGCCGATGCTCGTAGTCCCACCGGTCGAACAGGCCGTTCGCCAGCGCGTCCACGGTCTCGCGAATCTCCGGGACGGTCGCCAGAGCGGCGCACTCCACCATCGCGTCGCGCACCGGGTTGGCGAAGTCGTCCTCGGCGTCGCCGACGTGGTGCTTGACGTACGCCCGGGCGACGTCGCTGAACGCCGCCTTGGCGTCCTTGAACGCGACCGCGACCGCCTGATCGTCGGCGTGCATGGTGAACTCGGTGTACGCGAGCGTCTGCTCGCCGGTGGTGCCGGCGATCGATTGGCCGTGGATGGTGAGCACCTCCTCGCGCGCGGAGTCCACCTTGCGGGCGTACCGGATCGCGCACGCGTCCAGTTCGCGCAGCACCGCCTCCTCGACGTCGGTGCACGCGGTCGGACGCAGCCCGTCGTTGGCCAGTTCGGTCGCGAACTGCAGCAGCCTGCTCACGGGACGCACGCCGCGCTGCGGCAGCAGTTGCGTCGGCATCGCGCGCCACGCGTCCCACAACTCCCCGTCGTCGGCCAGGGTCGGGTTGACCACCATCTCGCGCCCGTCCAGCAGCACCTTCTTGCCGGTGCCCGGAATGTCGGCGATCTGGCCGGTCAGGAACTTCACCACTTTGCCGGCGGTGGTGCGGTCGAAGTACGGCAGCAGGCAGTTCACCGAGTTGAGCCGGTCGTCGCCCGGCACCCTTCGAGCGAGCGGGTTCCGCACCATCCGGCCCAGGATCTGGGTGATGTGGGTGTGCTCCCTCGCGGTGCGGAACGACACCATCACCTCGGCGCGCGGGCAGTCCCAGCCGGTGCTGATCGCCTCCTTCGCCACCAGCACGCGCACGTCGGTGCGGTCCTCCACGGACTGCGGCTCGATCCAGTTGACGGTCCAACTGCCGAACTCCTGCGCCGTGTGGTCGCCGAGCACGTGCCGCACCGCCTGCTGCGTTACCGACGGGATCACCTCGCCGATCACGTCCAGCGCACCACCCACAAGGTCGTGGTCGGGCTTGTTCGGGATCTGCAGCACCAGCAGCGGCGACACGGCCGCGTTGGGGTCCTTCTGGCTGGCGGCGTACTCCGCCCACGCCTCCGTGGACGCTTGCAGCTTCTCGGCGGCGCGGCGCACCAGGGCGCGGTCGAACACGCCCGCCTCGGTGGTGAAGTCGAGCACGACGGTGTCCTTCAGCAGGCCGGACTCCTGCACCCGGGCGCCGTCCACGTTGACCGGCTCGAGTGCCCGCCGGTCCTGCTGAAACTCCGCCTCGCTCATCGCGGTCGCGAACCTGCCGATGGTGGCGGAGATGCCGACCACGATCGGGGCGGGGGTGACCACGTTCGACCCGTGCACCAGCCGCTTCACGATGGTGGACTTGTCCCTCGACGTGCCCTTGCCGCCGAACCCGCGGTGCGCCTCGTCCAGAAACAGGTAGAGGGTCAACTCGTCGTCCAGGATCGTGTCGTTGAGCGTGTCCCAGATCGTCCACGCCTGATCGTCGGGGGCCTGGAACTGCTCGAACCGGTTCTCGTCCGCCACGTCACGCGTGCCGCGCGTCAGTTTGGACGTGACCGACAGCTTCTGGGTGTTCAGGAAGTAGACCTTGCCCGGCTCCAGTCGCGGCTGCGAGAACGGCGGCTCGATGGTGACCAGGTCGGTGAACGACAGCTTGTCGGACGCCTCCAGCAGCCGGTTGCGGGTCTGCTCGTTCAGGGACGGGTCGTCGGAGAACCAGACGACGACGGCCCCCTCGTCGGGTTCGAACTCGTCGGACCCGTTGAACAGCGCCTCGATCACCGCGGCGGCCATGACGGTCTTCCCGGCGCCGGTGGTCGCGCACAGGCTGACCGACGACCGCAACCCGGTCTCGCGGTAGTCGGACTGGGCGCGCTCCAGCCGCTCCAGCAGCAGGTCGACGGCCTCGGCCTGGTAGTCCTTCAGCGTGAACTTCACCGCGAACTCCTGACCGCGTCGATCTGGAAGTTGCGCAGGTAGCTCTCGTAGAGCCGGACGGGTTCGACGCGCTCGGGCAGCGCAGCGCACGCGCTCTGGAACCGGCGCTCGTCGTCGGTGACGATGAACGCCACCTTCGCTTCGGGCTGCGCACGGAGCGCGTCGACGAACCGGTCCAGCCCGTCCAGCCGCTCGATCACGCCGTAGGCCTCGGCCACGTCCCAGCCGTCCTCCAGCGACTCGATCCGGCGACCGCGCGACCCGGCCCGCAACCAGAGCAGCGGCGCGATCCGCGCGAACGCGTGACCGGCTGACACCGTCAGCGGCGCCTCGTAGGTCAACGTGAAGAACTCGGCGTTCTCTTCGAATCCGTCGGCCATCGGGAACTCGTCGGTGAACTTGTAGTCGCCTTTGATGGGGTCGCCGGAGGGTGTGCGGCCGGTGATGGCAGCCTCGATGCGCGGCTTCGTGATGTAGTCGCAGATGCCGAGCGACTCCCACTCGGGGTCGCCCGGACGCAGGCCCCGCTGACGCAGAGCGCGCTGCTCGTCGGCGGCCACCTCGTTGTTCGTTATTGCTATGGACGTTCGACGGCCGCCATCCTGCCTATTGAGGCGCATTATGGCTTGTGCGGTTGTACCAGAGCCCGAAAAAAAATCAATGACGGTTGCGCCCGGTTTGTCCTTTGTGAAGAATCGCAGAGTATCTTCCACTCCGTAGATGGACTTTGGGAAGGGAAATCTGCGGCCTGGAAGCAATACTGAGAGCAGATTTGTGCCCTGCGTCTCTGCATTGTGGGATGTCATATTCCAGACACGCTTGGGAATGACACCTTTGGCGGTTCTATAGGTTGCAATGACGCCACCGCTCTCATCGCGGCCCTCGACATTGATGTCACCCGCCCGAATTGCGGCCACAGTTCCGCTCGGGAGGTACTGAACCGCAACCGTTCGTTTTTCAGGCTTGTAGTTGCGAGAGCGAAGGTATCCGTCCGAGAGGTAGGACCGAGCGGTGTCGGGCGTAACTCCCCAGAGTCCTTCCGTGCCGTTGGGGAGAAGCGGCCAGACTGCGAAGGTGCCCGGCGGAGCCTCGATCGAGTGCCGATCTACCGCGTCGGTGATAAAGTCTCCAACGGAGTGGATAAAGCCAGATGCCGAGTCGACAAAAACTGGGTAAAACTGCTTAGGCCGAGCTCCGCGTCGAGCCGATGGCTCCCTCCGCCGAAGGCCGAGCCAATCGACCGGTTTCCCAATCTGGGCCGACGCGGACCGTGATTCGTCCAGCATGTTTGTTTCAGAGAGCCCTACTTCCTGTTGGCCTAGGCGAACGCAGAAGATGTACTCCTCTACCCGGGAGAACTGGCCGAATCGGGCCACTCCCTTCGCACTTATGACCGTTGTAACCATCTCAACAGAGTCGCCCGGAAAGGTCTGCTCAAGGAGCAACCCAAGCCGCAAGTACTCCTTCTCGTCAATGGTGACGATGAGCACTGAATCCTCGGGATTGAGCAGTTCCTTCGCCAACTTCAGCCGCCGCTCCATGAACGCGAGCCACTTACTGTGCCGGTACAGATCGTCGCCCTCGACGTAGTCGTTGTTGTACTTCCAGTCCTTCGCGCCGGTGTTGTACGGCGGGTCGATGTAGATGGCGTCGACTTTGCCTCGGTGGGTGTACAGCAGCGCCTCCAGCGCGTGCAAGTTCTCGGCGTTGATGACCGTGTGGAACGGCTTGTCTCCGCCCCGTTCCACCTTGCCGGTGCTGACCAGGCCCGGGTAGATCACGTCGGTGTTCTCGGCTACCACCACGAGGTCGTCCACCGGGTGGGTGGCGGTGTCGCCGGTCTTCGGGTCGCGCAGGTCGGCGCGCCTCTGCCCGTCGACGGTGGCGCCGCCGGTGACGACCCACAGGCGCTTGTCCGGCGCGGCGGTTTCTCCGCGGGGCGGCAGCATGCGCACCTTGTCGCCGACCCGCACCGGGCGCCCGTACAGGTCCACCGCCTCCGGTTGGTGCCGCTCGAAGTTGAGCCCGAACGCGCGCCGCTCCTGCAGGTGCCGCACCTCCTTCTCGAGTTCGTTGCCGAGGCCGGCGTCGAGCCGCTTCGCTTCGCGGATCAGGTCGGACAGACGGGACACGGGCGCTCCTGGGGTTACGAGGTGACGTCGACGGTGGCTCGGGTGAACGCGGACACGATGCGCTGGTGCGTCTGGCGCGGCAACTGGCGCACGCCCGGCTCGCCGAACGGGGTGCCGGGGCGGGCGGGGGCGGCGGCGAGCAGGTCGTCCAGGCCGGCGCGGGCCAGCACCAGCAGGCCGTGGGTGGCGCGGGTGCACGCGACCGCCAGCCGTCCGAACGCGGAGTTGAACTCGTCCAGCGCGGTCGCCCCGCTGAGCGGGTGGAGCGCGACGGTGATCGCGTTGGTCTGGCCCTGCCACGAGTCGACGGTGGAGGCGACCAGATCGCGCTCGCGCAGGCCGTGCTTGAGGCGCAGCCGTTCGACCAGGGCGGTGGCGTCGTCGACGGCCTGGTTGCGGGTTGCCAGGATCACCACCAGCGGGTCGCCGTCGTCGCGCACGCCGGGCCGGTCTGTCACCGTCTCGCCCAGGGGGGTGCCGTCGTCGGCGTACCGCCGCGCCTCGACGGTGAACCCGGCGGTGAACAGGTCGTCCAGCCAGCGCTCGAGCAGGTCGGTGAGCGGCAGGTCGATGTCGGGCGCCTCCGAGTCGGGCAGTCCGGTCACCTCCACCAGGGTGGGGGCGCCGGAGCCCACGTGGCGCCACAGCGGGGCCGACTCGACGTTGCCGTGCAGGGTGACGGTGCGTTCGCCGGGGGCGGCCACCGAGTTCAACTCCGCCCAGGTCGGGTAGAACGCGCGCCACAGACCGAGCGCCTCGCCGGCCGGTCGCCACACGGCGGGCAGTTCCCTCTCCCACGTGCCCGGCCGGCCGGTGAACGCGTTCGGCCACGCCCGGTACGGGTTGTGCCGCGCGTCGCCGCGCCACGGGTTCGCGCCGATCTCCAGCGGCGGCAACTGGCCCACGTCGCCGACGCCGACGATCAGCGGGGCGACGCCGCTGATCGCGTCGAACAGGTGGTGCGGCAGTTGCCACGCCTCGTCCACGAACAGCGCGTCGAACAGCGCGTCGCCGTCGGGGACGCCGAGTTGACCCGCCAGGCGCCCGCGCTCGCCGGGCGCCTTCAGTTTGTGCGCGGTGGCGACCACCACGTCGGCGGTGGGCGGGATGGCGGCGGCGGTGGTGCTGACCGTCATGTCGGTGGTGACGCCCGGGGGCAAGACGTCGGCCGCCTTCTTCGACAGGTGCAGGCACACCCGGTCGCGGCCGAGTTGTCCGGCCAGGTCCTGCGCGAGGGGCCTGATCTGGTTGTTCGTGAACGCGGTGACGCCGACCCGCCGGGTACCGGGAGCGCCGGCGGCGGCGGCGATCAGCCGCTTCAGCGCGTGCGACTTGCCGGCGCCGGCGGCCGCCTTCAGCAGCAGGTGGGTGACGCGCCCGTCGGAGTCCGGCGGGGTGGTGAGCGCGGCCAGCAACTCCCGCTGGGCGGCGGCGGTCACGGCGGTGTTGCCGGCCGCCGCCGCCTCGTGGTGCCTCGCGTCAGGGGCGGGGACGAGCGGCGTGAACGTGACGTCACTCCAGTTCGTCAACGGTCACCCCCTCGGGCGGGGCCGAGTCGGGCACGTCGACGGTGCGCGCGGTGGGCTTACCCGCCGGCGGCACTTCGAACCCGTCGTCGTCGAGCACCGGCGGCCACACTTGTGGGTTCAGCTCGTTGCGCGCACGGCGCAGCGCCAGGTCGTCGGCGAAGTCCGCCTCCACCAACTCGTGCGGCTTGCAGCACCACCGGTGCACGTCCGCGTCGCCGGCGTACGACCCCTCGTCGCACGTCGTCTTCGGCGCCGCCTGGTCGTCCTGCTTGGGCCGTTCGACGTTGAACTCCTCCTTGCGGCGCAGCGCGTTGAACCAGTCGAGCCGGGCGACGATCAGCCGGTCCCCGGGCCGGACGGGCGGAACCACGGCGGGCGCCCAGCGGAAGCGGCCGGGCGTGGGTCGATCGTCCGCTCCCCTTTGCGCTTCGAGGGGACCGAGCGGGAACGCGCGCAGCTTGATCGCGCCCGCCTGCAGCGTGACGGTGACGCCGTCGGTCTCCACCCACGGGTCGGTGCCGCACGCCAACAGGACGACGCGCTCCCCGTCGGTGAACCGGCGCGACGCGACGTCCAGGGTGAGCGGGCGGGCGCTGACCACCGTCGCCCACGTCACGTCCCGGTCGCCCGGGTCGTTCGCCTTCTCGGCGGCGCGCACCGGGCTGGACAGCACGGCGAGTTGAGTGGCGCACTTGTCGTCGGCCTGGATGACGTCGACCAGCAAGTTGCGCCAGTAGGCGTAGGTGCGGCCAAACCGGACCAGGTCGGAGGCGCGGAGCCGTTTGCGCCGCCGCCACACCTTCTGCGCGTCCCCCTCCAGGCTGCGGTACGCGGGCTGCAGCTTCGAGTCGGGCAGGTTGCCGAGCTCCTGGATCGCGGCGTCCACCGTCGCGGCCTTGTAGCGGAGCTCGTCGGTGACCAGGTTCTCGTAGTCGGTCACGTCACCGGTGCGGCGCACCTCGCGCAACGCGTGATGGACGGCGTTCGACGTGTCGTTGCCGAGCCGGGCCCCCGGGGTGTGATCGCTGGCCTCGATGCGGTCGGAGACCTCGCGGTAGTCGACCGGCTCCGTTGCCGTCACCCACGCCACCTGGTAGTCGAGGCGGCGCGCGTCCACCCACGAGCCGCCCGGCACGAAGTGGCGCGCCAGCACGCCGGTCAGGTCGACCACCGGGTCGCGAAGCGTCAGCATGCGCGCCCGGTCGTGCTCCAGCAGGAACGACACCGCCGTGCGCCGGGCGCCCTCCAGCGCCCTGGGCATCACCGCGGGCTCCCCGTCAAAGGTGAGGATCGGGCGGCGCATCTCTTGGTCTCGCTTCCAGCGCAGCCGGCTGATCTCGACGCCGGCGAGCTGATCGGCGATGCTGGCGAGCAGGTCGGCCGTCGCGCCGTCCGGAACGACCACGTGCACCGGGTCGGGGCTGGTCGGGTTGCGGCGCAGGTTGGCCCCCATCGCCAGTTCGATCTGCTTGCCCACGATCGCCATCACCCTGCGGCGCGTTTCGTCCGACTGTGGGTCGACGAACACCTCGAACCGCCACGGGGTCGGCCCGTCGTCGGTCTCGCGGCTCACCCCGACACCGTGGAAACCGAGGGCGGCCGCATCGCTCTTCACCGCGACGACGTTGACCGCTCCGGGGCGGCCGACCGGGTCCAGCCGCCGCTGGCCGGTGCTCGCCACCACGCCGGTTACCGTTGCACGCACCCGCGCCACCGTGGACGCGTTGGCGCCGGGCAGCGGCTCGTGACCGTCCACCACGGGGCGGACCTGCGGCCACTCGTTCTCCGGCACGCCGAGCTCCTCGAGCAGTGCGTCCGGGTCGTCGGACTCGCGCAGCTCGTGCCGGCAGAAGTTGAACAGCGAACACGACGGGCAACTGGACGGGTCGAAGCGGTGCGGCAGGCCGGTCACGTAGTCGGCGACGCGCTCGTCGACGGTGGTGTCCGACTGACCGGTCAGGCGGCTGCGCCACTGTGCCTCGACCTCGGCGAGGTGGTCGGTGAGGTCCTCCACCTCCACGGTCGGTTGCAAGAACGCGCTGCGCGGGACGGCGAGAAAGCCGTGCGAACTGACCGTGAGGGCGGCGGGTAGGGCGTCCCAGCGGCGGAACGCGAACGCGCCCATCGCGACCTGCAGGAACCCCTTGAGCAGCCGGCCGTCGTCGATGCGGGAGCGGACGCGCTCGTAGTCCTTGACGTCCCCCACGATGAGCGACGGTCCGTCCGGTCCGTTCGCCACCACCGCGAGGTCGGGCAGCACGTTGGTGGCGTCACCGGGCGCGAAGCCCGGGTAGGGGGCGGCCAGCTTGTAGAGCAGGGTGGCCGTGCCGTCGGCGGCGCGTTCGGCGGCTTTCGCCAGTTCGGTAAGGGTGCGGTCGGTGGACACGCCGCAGTCGATCCGGGCGACCGACGTCGGCCGGGCGAACCCGCTCCAGCCGGCCGCGCGCGCCGTCACCTCGCCGGCGAAGGCGGCGTCGTGGCACAACCGCTCGAAGATCATGGCGCGCGTCCAGCGGGCGTCCGGGATGCCGGCGGACACGTCGGGGAAATGGAGTTGAGCCGCGAGCCGGCGCCGGGACTGGCCGGTGACCAGCGGGTCGGTGCCCCGGTACCGGGCGCACACCGAGTGGACGGCCCACGCGGACGCGCTCGAGCCGCCACCGGCCTTCAGCGTGCTGCTCATGTCGTCCCTTCTCACTTTCACCGCATGCTAGCGATCGTCGGCTGGCGACGGCGCACCCGATCGCTCGCCATCGCCGACAACGTCAGGATGCGGGCGGAGGAGCCGACGCATGATGCCCTCGACCCGAGTCTCTGGTTGGAAGCGAGCCGGATCGTCCGCGGGCCTGTTCGGTTAGCCCTGCTCGCCGGCACTCCCCACGGGAGTGTCACCCGCGTAGGCGACTCTTGGCGATCGACCTATTACTACTGATCGTAGTAGTTTTCTCTGCGATAGTGAACTTGAGGAGACGTCTGCAAAGGAGTGAACGCGGATGCGTTATTCGGCAATGGCCTTCGTGATGCTATTGGCGTTCGCCGGCTGCAGCAGCACACCACCCACGATGCCTAACGTCGTCGGCAAACAACTCGACGTGGCCAAGAGCGACCTCAAGCGAGCCAACATCAGCGGTGAAGCCGAGGTGCTCGGCGGTGGGGTTTTCGGAATCCTGCAGGAGCACAACTGGCAGGTGTGCGAGCAATTGCCGGCGGCAGGTGCACCGGTGACTGAGAAGCCGCGCTTGACCGTGGACCGCGACTGCGAAGGCGACGACCGAGACGGTTCACCCTCGTCGCAGCCCACAACCACCCCGAGCGCTTCCGCTTCCACCGCTGTTGCTTCGCCCTCCGTCACCGCCTCCGACAAGGTCACCGAAACCACCGTCGACAAGCTGGTGAACAGGCTCAACTCCAGCAAGATGGGCGGGATCAAGACCGGCGACTTGTTCCGAGTCACCGGGGTGCTGACAGGATCGCCCTGGGGCACCGGCGCTTCGGGCGACTACTACGTGTACCTGGAAACCAAGAAGGGTTCTGACCTCCTCGTCTTCATCGACGAGTCTGAAACACTCGACTGGGAAGACGGCACGAAAGTCGAGATGATCCTCGAGGCCACTGAGGTCACCATCAACGGCGAAACGACAGACGGCTGGATGCGTGCCCGCGAGGCGCGGACCGTCTCGTAGTGCCCTGCGTGCGAGCTCTTGTTTCCCGTGACCCACAGGGTTCGCCGCGCCTCGTCTGATGAACCGAGTTGACGTCTGACTACTCGGCCTCCCCTTGGGAGAGGCGGTAGGTGTGAACCGGCGGCCAGGGGTCAAGATTTGACCGGCGACAGACTGGCTGCGAACCACAGATGCATGAGGTCTGTGGCACTTCGAGGGTCTGGAATCTGAGGGGCTTGCGGAGTCCGGTGGACGCCGCCCAACTCGGCATCCGTGAGGAGTCGAATCAGCGTCGCAGCTTGGTCTTCGATGGTCACGACGAGTGGATGAAGGACGACGTCCGTCGTAGCCTCGAAGGGTGATCCTCGAACTGACCGAGCGCGGCGTCCGGTGCGAGTGCCAGCAGCCCGGCTGCACGTGCACCAACGACGCGGACCTCGTCCGCTCCGACGGCGCTCGCGTCTGCGCCTGCTGTCTGGTCGACTGCCCGCACGTCCATGAAGACGCAGACCCGGCCGAGGGTGACCGCGAAGCTCTCGTATAACGTAGGTCATTGTCCACTTCACCGATGGTCCCCCGCCCCGTCGCTCAACAGTCGCCCGGCATGATGTGACCGTGACCCTCGCTGACCAGATCCTTCCCCTGGTGCGGACCCGCACCGACCTGCACCGTTGGCGGGCCGCCAACGACTACGGTTCCCAGTTGCACGAGGCCGTGACCCTGCTCCAGGACGCGGCCGAGAACCAGCCGCCGGCCGAGGTGCTCACGGTCACTCAGAAAGCGATCGCGAGCGCCTGCAAGGTGATCATGCGAGCCGACGATTCCAGTGGAATCATCGGCGACGCGATCCGGCAGCTGCTCGAGCTGCACGCCCAGCTGGTTCGCACCGCGCCGCCGCCGGACCGCAAGCTGGTCGACTGGATGATCCGCTTCCAGTTCGACAACGAGTGCGACTTCTTCACGATCGACCCGGTCGCCTACGCCCCGGCGCTCGGCGAACGCGGCATGACCACCTACCGGATGAAGCTGGACGAGATTGCCGCGGGGCTCAGCCCCAAGCTGTCCGACGAGCATCGGCACAACCTGTGGAGCACCGACCGGGACGCGTGGCACCAGGTTCTCGAACAGGACCATACCCGCTTCGTCCTGGAGTGGAACGCCCGTCGGCTGGCCGTCTGGGATCGCGACGTGGACGCCATCATCGCCACCCACTCCCGGGACCGGAAGGTGGCAGCCTGGCTGCAGGACACCGCCAAGGCACTGGCCGAGATCGGCGAGTTCGACCTCGCCATCGATTGGGCCAGGCAGGCCACCTACTTCGACCTCGGCCACCAGGCCGCCAAAGCGTCCGTGTACTGGTGTGCGTTGCTGGCCGAGCACCGTCCGGACGAGGAGCTACCTGCACGGCTGGAGGTGTTCCGGCGCTGGCCGACGTCGTCGAACGCGTCCGCGCTGAACAAGCGGGGCGGCTCGTCCTGGCCGACCTACGCCGAGGAGGTCACAGCTACCCTGGAGCGCCGACCCAGGGAGGCGGTGTCGTTCGCCTTGTACGGGCTGGACGACCTCACCCTGGCGTGGAACCTCGCCCACTCCCTCACCCTCGACGACTCGATGCTGTGGCAGGAGCTGGCCAAGCGCTACGAGAAGGTCGAGCCGCTGGCCGTCCTGCCGATCTACACCCAACTGGTGCTCGCCGATCTCGAGAACGCCGGGGCGGGCTCTTACCGATCAGCGGCCCGCCGGCTCGCCCGGATGCGAACACTCGCGTCCGGCAGCCCGCAGGCGGCCGAGGTGGACGAGCTGATCGCCGACCTTCGCGAGACCCATCGCCGACGTCCCCGCCTGCAGCTGGAGTTCGACAAGGCCGGGTTGCCGTAGCCGACCACGAGGTACTCGATGATGTAAATCTCACATCTGGACGAGGTTCTGGCTAACATCTGGCCGCCACGGCATTCACACCCTTCGGGTCATGCGCACCGAACGGTGTCGATCACCAAACACTCTCAGATGCCTTCGATCCGAACGTCGTAGCCGGCAAGCAGAAGCCCGAGATCCTCGGCGTCCGAGGTCAGCACCACCACGGGCGTTGGCAGGCTGAGTGCGGTAGCTGCCACCACCGCATCGACCGTCAGGTCTCGCTGCTTGCGCCGAGACGCCGAAGCGGCTGCCCTCAGCTGCCCGGCGCGAAAGCCGATCTCCGGGCCGACGTCAACGAGCCTGACCGCCTTCACAGCCCGACGAACGCCGGCATCCCGAGCAGAGCCGTCGGTGACCTCGGCCAGCGTCAGACACGAGGCGTAGATGACGGAGTCGCTGCGCTTCGCGAACGTGGCCCACGCCTGCATGCTGCGATCGTCCCGGGCCAGGGCGGACAGTGCCTCAGCGTCGAGCAGCAACGAATGCGGCCGGACGATCATTCAGCCAGCCGGGCGAAGATCGCAGCGACCTCGGCTTCGTCGACCGGGCCATGCTCGGCCTCCATCCGGGCCAGGGCGTCGTCCAGCGCATCCCGCTCGAGTTGTCGAGCCACCGCGGCCGCCACATATCCGGAAAACCCGCGGGCACCGACGCGCGCACGCACCGACTCCGATGTGGCGGCCGGCATCGACACCGAGTGCTTCTCAACTCCCTGGACTCCAGTCACGCACCAATCCTACTAGAAGTAGGAATCCAACGGATCCCGATTGGCACCCGTGCGGCACATTCCATCATCGGCGAGAGTGTCGCCGTACGACCACTTGCCCCTTTGTCGCCGTACGACTACATTGTCAAGTGTCGCCGTACGACTACAAGGAGCCGGCATGCGAACATCCCAAGAGGTGGGGCTCGCCGTCCGCGAGGCCCGGCTAGGGCTGGGCTGGACGCAGGCCCAGCTCGCTGAGCGCTCAGGAGTCGGTCGCGACTGGCTCGTTCGCCTCGAACAGGGGCATCCGCGCCTCGAACTGGCCAAGGTTCTCGATACGTTCACCGCCTTGGGGCTCACCGTCACCATCGAGGCAACCCCGCCGCCCAATGCCGAATCCGACCCGTTCGCGTCGGTCCTGGAGGGCCAGTGACCAGCGAGGCGTTGGCCGTCTATCTGGATGGGACGCTCATCGGCGCGCTCACTCAGTCCAGGCAGGGTCAGCTCGGCTTCAGCTACGACGACTCGTACCTAACCCTCGCGGACCCGACCCCGCTGTCACTCGCCATGCCGCTGCGTTCGGGCTCCTACGCCAGTCGCGTCGTCCGCGCGTTCATCGAAGGACTGCTTCCGGACAATCAGGCGGTTCGTGACCGCTGGGGCACGACCTACGGCGTCTCGCCGAACAACCCGTTTGCCCTGCTGAGGCACGTGGGCAGGGACGCTGCCGGCGCCGTGCAGATCGTGCCGGAGGGTGAGAGCAGCAGCGACGCCGGCCCCGACGTCCGTCAGGTCGAGTGGCTGACCGATGAAGATCTTGTCGCTCTCGTGCACGATCTGGCGGAACATCGCTCTGACTGGAACCCGGGCCGTTACGCCGGACGGTGGAGTCTGGCCGGCGCCCAGTCAAAGGTGGCGCTGTTCCGTGCGCCGGACGGCTCGTGGGGCGTTCCTCAGGGCTCAACTCCCACCACGCACATCGTCAAACCGGCTCTCGAAGGCTTCGACGATCATCATCTCAATGAGGTGCTGTGCCAGCGTGTTGCGCGCATCATGGGGCTGCCCGCTGCGACCTCCGAACTACTCGAGGTTGGGGACGTCCGCGCCATCGTGTCGACCCGCTACGACCGAACGGCTGACCCGCAGGGCCGGATCCGCCGGCTTCATCAGGAGGACCTGTGCCAGGCGTTGTCGGTCGATCCCAGCCGCAAGTACCAGGCCGACGGCGGACCGGGTGTCGGCGAAATCGCGGACCTGCTCACCCGACTGAATCTGACCGATCGCGTTGCCAGCGCCAACCGGTTCCTGGACGCGCTCGTCTACAACGTGCTGATCGGCGGCACCGACGCTCATGCCAAGAACTACTCCCTGCTGCTGCAGGGAAGCCGAGCCCAACTGGCGCCGCTGTACGACCTCGCCTCCGCGGTGGCCTACCCCTCGGATCGACCACTCGAGTCGTCGATGCGCATCGGGGACAATCGCATCATGCGCGAAATCTCACCGACCGATTGGGCGAAGGTCGGCCGCCGGCTGGGCGTGGGCGGCGACACTGCAGTGGCCAGGTTCGGCACCCTGCGTGACGCGCTCCCCGGGGCGCTGGACGAGGGTATGAGCACCTTGCCCGCGTCAACCCGGCGGCGCGCGGAGCGATTGGCCGAGCAGATCACGTCCCATGCCGAATCGCTGGCCAGGAGTTGGCGCTGACCGCACCAGCGGTGGTAGGGGGAATAGATGACGACGCGGCGGAGCCTCTCGCGGCTGCCGACGAGACTCCCGGGCGGACTACGCCAACCGCCAGACCTGCAGGGGAACCACCCTCGCCGCGTTCTCGAAGTCGCGATCGGTCGTCAGCATTTCCAGATGCCGGGAGATCGCGAGCTGCGCGAGCAGGGCGTCCACCGAACCGAGCTGGACGCCTGCCTGCCGGCAGGTGTTCGCCAGCCGAGCAGCCTCGACATAGTCGTCGCGAGTCGGCTCGATCAGCTCGAGTGCAGCGAGATCGTTCATGATGCGATCCTGCGCTCGAGGCGGCAGAAAGCCGCGGAGCAGCTCCAACAGCACCATGCCGGTGATCGCGACGTACTCGCCTCCCACGAGCGCCGACCTCAATGCGGCGACCTGCGATACGTCGGGCGGCGTGTCCCGACGGTAGGCCAGCGACCAAACACTGGTGTCTACCAGGAACCGACTCACTCGACGGGCTCACCGTCCAGGTCGCGGCTTCGCCGGTCGGCCTTGTAGTCGTAATCGTCGTCCCAGTCGAGGGTGCCGAAGGACTCGACGATGCGCGCCTGTTCGCGTCGTGCGATGAACTCCCGTAGCGCGATCGTCACCGCCTCCTTCTTCGTTCGCACCCCACTCACCGACAGGGCGCGGTCGAGCAGTTCGGGGTCAATCGCAAGATTGGTAGCCATGTGCGCCTCCTTACACACAAGTTTACACACGTCTGGCGAGGCGCATCTCAGCGTCGGCGGAGCAGTCCGCTCCGACGCAATTCGGACCGACCAGATCGCGGTGGTCGAAGCCAAGCGCGAGATCACCGGCCTCGGCGTACAGGCGTGCCGTGTGCGACCTCGAGTCGCTTCGGAGTCGACCCCAACTGGCGACACCGGCGGCAGGCATTCCACGAGATGGTCCCGCCGCCCCTCCCACGTCGCCCACTGCACTCCGGCCAACCTCCTCCCGCCTGAACAAGCCGAAATCTGTGTGTCCGAGAAGTCGGAAGTCAGCGCTTTAGGGGGTATGACGTCCATGCGCTCCCCGGACCGCCGCCGTTGCTTCACGGCAGCAACACGCGCCTCGTCGACGTCCGCGACCACTGGATTTCCTAAGAAGTTGCCGTCGGTGTCCGAGATGGGCGGATTTCGGGGGCTGTAAGAGGGGTGTGAAGAGATTGCGCAGATCGCCTCTGCACCGGTGCGCCAATGTGAGCGTGCGCCGACTGGCGCTAGTGGTGCCTACATCGAGCGTCGGCCTGGACGTGCCGCACGATGCAGTGCTCCTGCGGCTCGCCGCCTGGCCCTCGCCGACACTGTGCCGCGTCCACACCCATTGCGGGCGATCTGTCCCGATCGACCCCGTTTTTGCAGGTACAAGGGGTGTGAGGATTCTTCTGCGGCGGTGCCGGCCATGATGAGCCTGCACAAGCTGACCGCCGGGTCGGGGTATGACTACCTGACCCGGCAGGTCGCTGCGCAGGACTCCACCGCCAAGGGCCACACCAGCCTGGCCGACTACTACGAGCAGAAGGGCGAGTCGCCCGGACGCTGGCTGGGCTCGGGCCTGGTCGGCATCGACGGCTTGGAGGCCGGCGATCAGGTCACCGCGGATCAGATGCTGTCCCTGTTCGGCGTCGGCGATCATCCGCTGGCGCGGGAGCGACTCGACGCGCTGGACAACCACGCCACGGCGAGTGACGTCAAGAACGCCATGCGGCTGGGCCAGCGCTGGGGCATCTACGGCGGCGGTGAGGCGTTCGCCGACGAGGTGTCGGGACGCATCGCGGCGTGGAATCGGGCCAACGGCCATCCCGACGGCGCTCCGGTCACGCAGGTCGTTCGTGCCTCGATTCGGACGGCGGTGGGCCGGGACCGGTTCCAGGAGAGGTTCGGACGGGCACCGCTCAACCCGCGGGAGCTGACCGGGTTCATTGCTCGGGACTCGCGTCCGAGCCGTCAAGGCGTAGCCGGCTATGACCTGACGTTCTCGCCTGTGAAGTCGGTGTCGGCGCTGTGGGCACTGGCCGATCCGGCAACGGCCGCCCGCATCCAGCACTGCCACGACCTGGCCGTGGCGGACGCCCTGCGCTACATCGAGCAAGAGGCGCTGTACACCCGTCGGGGACGCAACGGCGTCCGGCAGGTGAGGACGCACGGGCTAGTCGCTGCCGCCTTCACGCACCGCGATTCGCGGGCCGGCGATCCCGACCTGCACACGCACGTGGCGGTGGCCAACAAGGTGCAGGCGGTCGACGACGGCGACTGGCTCGCCATCGACGGGCGGCTGCTCTACTTGGCCAACGTGGCCGCGTCGGAGCGCTACAACACTGCGCTCGAGCAGCACCTGACCCGGGACTTGGGGGTGCGGTTCGTCGACCGTCAGGACGGCAGGGACGTCCGACCGGTGCGCGAGATCGCCGGCGTCGACCCGGCTCTGCTGCGGCGCTGGTCGCAGCGCGATCTCGAGATCAGGACGGCTCAGGGCGAGCTGGTCGGCGACTTCCAGCGCGAACAGGGGCGCACCCCGACGCCCGGCGAGCAGCACGCGCTGGGTCAACGGGCCACCCTGGAGACGCGGGAGGCGAAACATGAGCCACGCTCGCTGGCCGAGCAGCGAAGGGCGTGGGCGGCGCAGGCCGAAGCCGTGCTCGGACGTGGTGGTGTGGCCCGGATGGTGGCTGCCGCATTGAATCCTGGCCGGGCGGAGCGGCGTCCGGTGGACGAGGCGTGGCTGGACGCGACGGCGGCTCGGGTGGTCCGCGTGGTGGAGCGCAACCGGGCGACGTGGCAGGTGTGGCATGTGCGTGCCGAGGTGGAGCGGCAGGTGCGGCGCTCTGGTCGGATTGTGTCCGAAGCAGCGGCGCAGTGCCTGGTCGACCTGGCGCTGACCAGGCATTCCATCCCCCTGGACACCGCCCGGGACATGCCCGGTGACGTGCCCGAACCGATGCCTCTGCGGCGTGCGGACGGCAACTCGATGTACGTCGTGGCGGGCTCGGCCAGGTACTCCTCGGCGCCGATCCTCGCCGCCGAGCGCCTGCTGCTCGCCACCGCCGGGCGTCGTGACGGCATGGTCGTGGGTCAGCGGTCCATCGACCTGGCGCTGCTGGAGGCACACGCGAACGGCGTGCGGCTGAACGACGGACAGGTCGAGCTGGTGCGGGCGATGGCGTCCTCAGGGTCGCGGTTACAGGTGGCGATCGCACCGGCGGGCGCGGGCAAGACCACCGCCATGAACGCGCTGGCGTCGGCCTGGCGGGAGGCCGGCGGCGACGTCATCGGGTTGGCACCGTCCGCGGCGGCCGCTGACGCGCTCGGCCAGCAGCTGGGCGGCCACGCGGACACCATGCACAAGCTCACCCAAGGCCTGGACGACGAGCGGCTGCCGGGCTGGGCGGCGGCCATCGGCCCGCGCACTCTGGTGGTGATCGACGAGGCGGGCATGGCCGACACCCTGACCCTGGAACAGGTGGTGTCGTTCGTGGTGAAACGGGGCGGCAGCGTCCGACTGGTCGGCGACGATCACCAGCTCTCAGCGGTGGAGGCGGGCGGCGTGTTGCGTGAGATCGCAGCCGAGCACGGGGCCGTCCGGCTGGACGAGGTGGTCCGGTTCTCCGATCCGGCGGAGGCGACGGCGTCGCTGGCGTTGCGGCAGGGACGTCCGACCGCGCTGGGGTTCTATCTCGACCGGCAGCGGATCCATGTCGGGGATGCCACCACCACCCTCGACCAGGCGTTCGATGGCTGGATGACGGACCGTGCCCGCGGCCTCGATTCGCTGATGCTGGCGCCGACCCACGACCTGGTCGCCCAGTTGAACGCTCGGGCACGGGCGCAGCGGTTGGGTGAGCGCTTGCCGGGGCCTGAGGTGTCGCTGGCCGACGGCAATCGGGTGTCCGCGGGCGACACGATCGTCACCCGACGCAACGAGCGGCGGCTGACGTACTCGCGGCACGGCTGGGTGCGCAACGGGGACCGTTGGACAGTCCTGGCGGTGAACCGCGATCAGAGCCTGACGGTGGCGAATGCGTCCGGGTGGCAGGTGAAACTGCCGGCAGGGTACGTCCGCGACGATGTGGTGCTCGGCTACGCCAGCACGATCCATGGTGCGCAGGGACTGACCGTCGATTCGATGCACGGCGTGCTCAGCGGGCAGGAGAGCCGCCAGCAGCTGTACACGATGATGACCCGTGGCCGGCACGCCAATCACGTGTACGTCACCGCGGTCGGGGACGGTGATCCGCATTCGCTGCTCCGGCCTGAGGTGGTCCGGCCACCAACGCCGACCGAGCTTCTGGAGGCTGTCCTGAGCCGGGACGATGCGGCGGTGTCCGCGGTCGGGTCGCTGCGTGAGCAGGCCAATCCGGCCGTGCTCCTGAAGCCCGCGGTGGATCGCTACGTCGATGCCGTCGGCGTAGCCGCCGAGCAGGTCGTCAGCGCCGAGCGAAAGGCCGAGATCGAACGGTCAGCCGACTCGATGGTGCTGTGGCTGACCGAGGCACCCGCCTGGCCGGCCCTGCGCACGCACCTGTTGACGATCGAGGCGTCAGGAGGCGACTCGATCCAGGCGCTGCGACGGGGGATAGATTCGGGCGGTTTGGACGACGCTCAGGATCCCGCGGCGGTGTTGTCGTGGCGACTGCAGCCAATCGCTCGAGGTGGTCCGCTGCCGTGGCTTGACGGAGTTCCCGAAAGCCTGCGCGCCGACCCGGTCTGGGGTGTGTACGTGGAGGCAAGGCAGCAGCTCGTCCGGGAGTTAGCGGACGAGGTGCGCAATGGCTGCGCCGAGCGGCGGCCGGCCTGGCTGGCGGACATGCCCCTGCCACCCTCGCCCGCGCTGGCCGCCGAGATCACGGTGTGGAGATGCGCCATGGGTGTTTCGGATGGCGACCTTCGTCCGACCGGTGCCGCGCAGCCGGCCGCTGCCGCTGCACGTTGGCAGTACCGTCTCGACCAAGCGCTGGTGGACGAGCACCCGGAGGTTCGGCAGTGGACCAACTGGCTGCGCGACACCGTCCCCGACCTGCAGCGCGATCCTCACACTGCGGTGGTAGGACGCCAGGTGGCCGCCTGGGCTGCTGACGGCGATCCAGTCCGGCGTTGGGTGCGAGACGCCGTCGCGGACGGCCTGCTCCCCGACGACCACCCCGCCGCCGCCCTCGCGTCCCGCATCGAACGGCAGCGCACTGCACCGCCGATCTGGGAGACCGTCGAGCCGATCAATCTGCATCGTCGACCCGAGGACATCGCGCCTCCCATGTCCCGCCCGCCGTCGCACGGCCCACGCATCTGAACCCCAACAGAAGGAGCAAAGCCATGCCCACCCGCCGTGTACCCAACCCCCAGCCCGAGTACCTGTCGATCGCCAAGGCCGCCGCACTGTACGACGTGTCGGAGACCTTCCTACGGAGGAGAATCAACCAGGGGCAGCTCTCGGCCGTTCGCTGCGGCCGTCAGATCATCCGCATCGGCGCCGCCGACCTGGCCAAGCTGTTCCGCAAGATCCAGAGCGCGGACGACTTCTGAGCCATGACCAGTGACCGAGCCGTGATGCTCCTATGGGGTGTCAAGCGGCGTTGAGCCATTGGCGGTAGCGGTTGGCGAGATCGTCGTCGTGGCGTTTGCCTCGTTCGATGGTGGAGATGTGCATGGGCCAGACGCCGAAGTGGTCGGCGACGGTCTGGAGGGACAGTCCGCGGGCTTGGCGTGCGGGTCGGAGGTCGCTGATGTCGGGCACTTCGGGTGGGTTGGTGATCAGGGTGAATAGTTCGTTGGCGAGGTGGCGTTTCAGGCATCGGATTGCTTCGAGCTTCGTCTTGCCCTCGCCTCGCTTCTTGGTGATGTAGGTCTTCGTTCGGGGGTCCATGCTCATGCGGACCAGGGCGATGGTGTGGATCGCGTTGTTGGCGCGACGGTCGCCGCCCCGATTGAGACGATGTCGGGTGGTCTTGCCGCTGGAGGCCGGGATCGGGGCGACGCCGGTGAGCGCGGCAAAGGCGGCCTTGCTGGTGATCCGGGCTGGGTTGTCACCGGTGGTGATCAGGAGTTGCGCAGCGGTGACGACTCCGACGCCTTTGGCGGCGAGCAACGCCGGCGCGGCGTGTGCCACGAGGTCGCGGAGGTGGTCGGTGAGGTCGTCGATCTCCTCGCTGAGGTGGTGATGCCGGCGGGCGAGGGACCGCAACGAGACCGCGGTCGCATGCTCGACACCGTGACTGGGGTGGTTGGGGCGAGAACGCCGGAGCGTGTTGAGCAGGGCCTTCTCGCCGAGCTGGTGCGGCCTCTCCCGCTGCTCGACGGGTGCGGAGACCAGGATCATCGCGATTTGCCGGAGTACGTTCGCGCGTGCCTTGACCGCCGAGTCGCGGGCCAGGTGAAGGACCCGGATCGACTCGATGGGGCCGTCACTGCTCTTGGGGGTCGGCAACGCTTCGCCGGCCATAACGACGCGTGCAGCAGTGATCGCATCGAGCGGGTCGGACTTGCCGTGGAGGCGACGCTCGGCACGGTTCGGACGGATCACCTCACGAACCTCGACCCCGGCGGCGACCGCGTGACGGGTCAGGCCGGCACCGTAGGAGTTCGTGCCCTCGATACCGAACCGGACCACCGCCCCGAAATCGCTGATGAACGCGAGGATCGCGCGATACCCGGCCAGGGTCGCTGGGAACTGCCGGTCGCCCAGCAACGCTCCGGTCCCGGCATCGAGCACGGCCACGTGATGGGTCTGGGAGTGTGTGTCTGCCCCGGCGACAACGAGACGCTGGCTTGTCATGATGGATGACGCCCTTCCACTTCGAGACGGATCGGCAACGCCGGCCGGGCAGGCAGACAAGACGTTGACGGGGCCTCTAGACCAGGCTCCTATGAAGTCATGACTGCTCGGTCGGTGCACCTTCGAACGCCCCGTCCCGGAGTGGACAGATCAGGGTAAGGCACCCGCAGAGCGGACCAGTCAGAGGCAGAGTCACACCCCGGACGGAGCCCTACCATCATCAACGTCAGTGGTGCTGAGTAGCGTCATTCACACGCTCCTCACGGTCTCAGGAGAAACCCGTGACTGATCCGCAACGCATTCTGCTGGTGGGCGACCTGCACATGAACAGCCAGGCCGCTCTGGAAGTGATCGACCACGCCCAAGCCGTCAACGCCGACCTGATCCTTCAAGTCGGCGACTTCGGCTACTGGCCGCGCGCCGAGCACGGCGCCGGTGTCGAGTTCCTCACCCTCGTCGATGACGCGCTAGCGTCAGCCGGCCTTGAACTGTGGTTCGTGCCCGGCAACCACGAGGACTGGCCAGAGCTCGCAAGACTGCCGATCGGCCACGAAGGCCGCCGAGCCATCGGCGCGCGCATCTTCGAACTGCCGGTCGGGTACCGCTGGACGTGGGGTTCCACTCGGTGGCTGGCCGTCGGCGGCGCTCCGTCAGTCGACAAGCACTTACGCACAGAAGGGGTCGACTGGTTCCCAGAAGAGGAGGTGACCGAACGGCAAGCCGCCGCGCTCATCGACGCCGGTCGCGCAGACGTGGTGGTAGCGCACGACGCACCGATGGGAACTCCGTTCCTGCGCGAGCGCCTGCAGCAGGACGCTCCTCCCCCGCTCCGCCGCAACTGGTGGCCCCTCGAAGCGGTCGTCCGTGCGGATGCACACCAGGAACGCACGCGGCGGATTCTTGACGGCGTGCACGCGTCCCGTTGGTTCCACGGGCACCACCACGTCCGGTACTCGTCGACCATCGAGGCCGCTCACGGAACGGTCCGTGTCGAAGGCTTGGCGTTGGACGGCACGCCTCCAAGCGAGCTCACCCTGCTCGTCGACGCACAGGGGGAGGAGCTCCCGCTGCCATGACGCGGTCATGGAGCAGGTCAGGGACTTGGCAATCCTCTCGCCAAGGCAGCACCCAGAAGCGCCACCGCAGTCCGGGCTGCAAGGGTCGCCTCGGCTTCGCTCACTGGACGGGCGTCGTACCGCTGACGGTTGCGGGATCGCCGCAACTGGTCGAAGCGTCGTGCGTCCTGGTCGCCGGGTGGCTTGTCGATGACGGCGCAAAGGAACAGGCCGATGGTTTCGTGTTGGCCGGGTCCGCTCAGTGTGCGGTACCCGTGCGCGGCAAGTACGGCTTCGCCGACGTCGTGGCAAGCGTCGTAGGCCAGGTTGTATCGGTTCTGCGCCTTGGTGAGGTGAGGCAGGTCCGTGATGACGTCCTGGGCTTGGCGCATGAAGATCGTGGCTTTGGTCAGGTCAACTGGTACTCGTGCGAGCCGTCCGTTGGCCACAAGGGCATCGACGGCCCGTTGCTGAACGGTCGTCAGGCCGGTCACTGCCATGGCGGCTCACCCAACACGTGGACGATGGGATTGGCGCGGACGTGTTCGAGAAAGCCTGACTCGTGGCTCAGCTCTTCTCGCGTGCTGATCGTCGGGTTCACCGGCCTTCCCACCAGATGCTCGACCCGTCGACAGGCGTCGTACACGGCGGCAGCGTCCGGGGTCCCGACCACCATGACGTCGATGTCAGAGGGTGCTCGCCCTTCAACGCCCCTCATGCGGGCTGCGAATGACCCGTACAAGAAGGCAGACTCAACACCTGGCACGTTGCCGAGTTCCTCTGCCAGCAGGGCGACTGGTCCCGTGGCCACCAGAAGGATCTGTCGAAGCGGCTCGGTCAAGGGGCTCTCCGGATTCGCCCGGATCAGTCGAGTGCGCCCCACTTGGCGCTCGGCGAGGATGCCAGCATCAAGAAGCCGGGTGATCTCCCGATGAACGGTCGGGTACGGCATCTGACCCCGGTCGGCCAGATCTGTGACGCTGAGTTCCTCGTCTCCGAGTAGCAGCAGGGACAGGAGGCGCGCCTGCCCGTCCGACCGGAAGACCGGTGCAAGTAGTGGCGCCTGAGTTCTCATATAACGGATAATATTATCCGTTTAACGGACAGTCAAGGATGGTGCACGCCACAGCGCCGAGGTGAACCACTCCAAGCCGTCTGGCCAACCGGCCGTGGCTCTGGGGGATAGTTGGCTCAGGTCGGTAGGCGTTGAGTACCGTCCTGACGTGCAAGCGTTTCACGTCACCCCCAGCCGCAATCGCGAGTCCATCAGGCCTGCAGGCCTGGACTGGGAGCGCATGTGGCGACCAGCCCTGGCATCACAGGGAGCCTCAGTCCGGAGGTGGCCGGCGCCTTCTTGCGCCAAGACCAGTTCGAGGTTGATCGGTTCGTCCGGATGAACAACAGGCGGTTCCGTCGACGTGCGGTTGGTGGACGACGTTGAAGCCGAATCTCCCATCGACAATGGCAGCAGATGCCACTACGTGAGCAAACCAATCCCACCCGACCGGCTTACCCTGCTTCATCGGGAGCTCGACTCAAACACCGGCCGCTCCTAGACACAGCTGATCACTTCCTCTCGGGACGATGAGTAGCAGATCTGTGCGGTGCGCACTTCATTGGCCTTGGGCTATTCGCCCCCATCCGACCGCCCCTTTGGAACGCGTGCGCTGGGGCTGCAGGAGCGCCACACTAGGCGTCATGGACCCGTGGTCGATACTCGCGACGCTGCTCGTCAGCGCGGTCACCGCATGGGTTACCAGTCGCCTCACGCGCAAGCAGCAGGAGGCGGAGTGGAAGGCACGCACCGCCGAGGCGCGAGCAGCGGAGGTTCGCGCCCGCGCAGACACGGCGGCTGAACAGATTCTCCACCTTATTCGCGAGATCGATCAGCTGCTCAACCGTTTCATCCCCCGGAGTCCGTCTGACATCGTGGCACAGAGCGACCGCGCTGAGCTGCGGCGGCTTGTGCGCGAGATCGACACCGCGCTCATCTACATGCCGAGCCCAGTCCGCGAGCATGTTGAGCCGATACCAAGGCTCGTAGCGTCGAGTGGTGAGCGCATCTGCGGGATGGGATACCTGGACGAGCCAGCTCAGCTGATGACTCGCATCGTGTGTCGCGCCGCGCGGGAGGCGATCGGCCAGTACATCCGCGGTGAGCCTGTTGGCGCCCTGTCCAATGAAATCCACGGCTACCTTCAGGTGCTGGCCGATGTTGAGCGCCACGACGAAGACGAGATTGAGCGGCAGACGGCCGAGCCCCAGAGCCACCTGGAGAGTCGACTTGGTGCGGGCACCTCCGATTCCACGCTAACGCGCGAAGCCACGACCCAGACCGAACCGGCGTCCTGACTTGCGTCTAGATGCCGCGCAGGTCTCAACGTCGCGCTTGGCCGGGATGGATTTGGCCGGTTGTCAGTGGCGGCCTAGATGATTGAGATACCGTGCTGCAAGAGGAGGGCGAGCGGTGGACAAAATCGTGCAACTCAAGTGCGTCGACCGGAGCAAGGTCGCTCGCGCGATTGATGAGCAGGCAAAGAAGTTCCTCAACCTTTCTGGTGTCGAGTTCCTGGCTCGGCTTCAACGTGGCGAGTACGAAGGCGTGGACAACCCCGCGGTTTCGCGGCTATCGCACGCAGCGCAGCTGCTGAACTGAGATACAAGAGGAGGGTGAATGGCGGGGCGGAAGCCCACCCCGGCGGTGAGTGCCTTCCTGCAGCCGATCAGGCGCGCCCTCAGGTGTCTTACCGAGACCCCACTGAGCGTTTCAGCCATGCACCACTACGAGCTGGACAAGCCGTACTCGTGGAGCCTGAACGACGCGATGGGGGTGAGCCTCCGGGGCCTGGAGAGGCGCGATGGCATGCTCTACGGGTACATGGCCTGGAAGCTGATCAAAGACCCTGGACCGCTCGGCCCGTTCCGGGTGACGACGCTCGGCTACGACTACTCCATGACCCTAGGTAACCGAGAACTCTGGGCCATGCACTGGCATCCGGAGGGAAGGTCGAACTTCCGCGAACCCCACCTACACCTGAAGCCCATGGCGAATGCCGAGGGACGGCCCGAGCACCTTCCTACCCCGCGGATGATGTTCGAGACTGCCGTCCGCTGGGCGATCGAGTTCGGGGCTGAGCCCATCATGCCGACCTGGGACGACATCCTCTCTGACACGGAACAGGGACATGTGCGGCACCGCACATGGTCACAGCGGATTCGAGACCTCATTCCGAGCTGAGCCGGGCCGCTGCCAAATCAGCGTGAGGTTCTTATGATGCGCCCATCGGCTAGATCCGGTCGCTTCGTTTCTTCACCCACGCAAGGCGGCGGCACCATCCGTGGCGTTAACCCCTCAGGTGCCGTCGACGAGGCGGGACAAGCGCTCCGCAATGTGGCGGTCCCGATCCTTGGCCGCATGCTGATAGAGCTGCGCAGCGACCGACGTGGAATGACCCAATCTGGCCTGCAGTTCGGCGGTCGTCGCACCCACCTGAGCAGCAAGGGTGGCTCCTGTGTGGCGAAGGTCGTGCCACTTGAGATCCTCGCGACCGGCGGCGGTGCGCGCCTTGCTGAAGTAGTTGTTCATCCCTGAGTGCCAGATGTGGCCACGACCCTCACTCGGGAAGAGCAGCGCATCCGGAGTCGGACGGACGTACTCCTTCAGGTGTTCTTCGACCACCGGCCAGATGTGTGGCGGGATCGATACGTCACGGACGCCGGCGTCCGACTTCGGTGGCCCGACCACCGGGCCGCCCGGTGGGAAGGTGACCGCTCGACGCACCCGGATCAGCTGACGCTTGACGTCGATGTCCTTGCGCCGCAGCTCAGCCAACTCGCCGTAGCGAAGCGCGCACCATGCGGAGATGATCACCGAGGCCCTCAACCTGGGCGGCATCGCGTCCGCCATGAGCTCGATCTCTGCCGGTGTCGCCGGCTCGACCTTTCGTTTGATGGCTTGCGCGCCAGCGCCTCGGATGTGGACGGGGGACGCCGCGATCAGCTCGTCGTCCACGGCCGTGTTCATGATGGCTCGCAACAGTCCGTACGCCTTCGCCCGAGTTCGCGGTGCCGCTGTACCGACCTTGGTGTGCCAGGTGCGCACGTCCGCGCGAGTGATTTGGTCGATCGGTCGATCACCGAACGTCGGCACCAGGTACTTGGCGAGCACCAGCTCATAGTCCTTGCGGGTCAGCGCGCGCAGCGGCTCTCCCTTGGAGTTGCGCCTCTCGACGATCCACTTCGCGCCGTATTCGCCGAACCTCACCTTCGGTTCGGCCTTGCGTCGCGACGCCGCCAGTCGCTCCTCAGGAGACACCCAGCGCAGCTCGTCGGCGACCGCGTCCTCGATCATGCGCTGCTCGTTGCGCAGCCAGACCACGGCCAGGTCCCGCTTCTCGAACGTCGACGGCGCCTTGTGCCTACCCAGGTCAGGACCGATGTAGGTAGCCTGATACCGACCCGATGGCAGCCTTCGGATCGTCCCGAAGTCTCGTCGCTCTGCCACGGTAACCCCCCAGAAGCCCGATTTCGTGCACTCTACGTGCACTAAGGCAGTGTATCTCTGCCCATTTATGCCCACCAGTGCGTCTGAACGATTGTAGTGTTTGGCCTAGTCACTAGCCTGAAACTGCTGGTGGGCCCACTGGGAATCGAACCCAGAACCCGCGGATTAAAAGTCCGCTGCTCTGCCAATTGAGCTATAGGCCCTCGTACTGCCGGGAACACTCTACCGGGGCGACGCGCTTCCCATCACCGCGGCGCCCGACCATGCCTACGGATCTCAACTAGTGCCCCACCTCGTGCCTGAAGTGGCCGAGCATCGTTCGGTGGGGCTCGTCCAGCCGAATGCGCATGCTTTCGCGGTAGTCATCGAGCGATTCGGCGAGGTTGATGGTGATCACGCCGTTGGCGTGCCCGATGATCACCGAGCCCTGCCCGGGCGACTTCGACGACAGCAGGTCGAAGGCCAGCCCGCCCGCACCCACCCAGTACGGCGACCACCGGCAGGCCGAGTGCGGCGAGGTCGTGCAGCAACCGCCGCTTCGACTGTCCGGTGGCGGCCAGCTTGGCCCGGGCGACCAGGTCGTCGGGTGCGGGACTGCGCCGCGTCAGCCGGCACGAGTAGCAGGACGTCGCGGTCGACTCGGCCCGAACGGCCCAGTTGCACTGCCACTCGCGCTGATCGCACGGACGGTGGCTGGTCGCGTCCAGCGGCAGCGGCCGAAACCCGTCCGGGTCCAACATGACGGCGCTGCCGCAGTCGGCGCAGTCGAGGGATTCGAGCCAGAGGGCGCCCGCGCAGTGCGGGCGTTGCAGGGTAGGCAACCGCACAGGCTAGTGGCGAAGTCGGCCCGAGCAGCGACGACCCGGGCACAGGTCGGTTGCGGGCACACTGGGGGCATGGACTGGTGGGGAATCGTCGTCATCGTCGTGGTGGGAGCCGGCGTCGTCATCTACGGCTACTTCGACGACAAACGCAAGACCCGCGAGCGTGACGCCGCCATGCAGGCACCACCGCAGCGCGACATTCCCCGCTTTCACCCCACCAACCCGGCCCCCGAGTACCTGAGCGAACTGAAGGCGCGCAGCCGTCCCGACAAGCTGCCCAGCACCGACCTGGACGACGCCACCCGCACCGACCTGAAAGCGGCCCTGGCGGCGGCTGCCGGCGTGCCGGCGGGACTGGCTTCCAAGAGCTTCGCCACGGATTCGCCGACCGGTTGGGCCGTGGCCGGTGATGCGTTCGTGGTCGTGCTGACCGACCGCGTCGACACCGTGCGCGAGCTGCTGCCCCTGCTCGAGAAGGGGCACAAGGCAGACCGTCCGCTGGTGCTGGTCGCGCCCGCTTTCGGAAACGACGTGCTCGACACCCTGGCCGCCAACACAGTGCAGGGCAAGGTGCAATGCGTGCCCGTGGTGGCGAATGCCGAGCAGTCAGCCCGGATCGCCGCCCTCACCTTCGCCAAGCCCCTGTCACACACCGACCTGCAGGCCGGCTGGGCACCCGACGAGGCCCTGGGCAGCACCGGCACCTGGGTCAGCGACCGCAAGACCAGTTGGATCATCGCGAACTGATCCCGGTGGCTGAGGTGGCGCCACTTTCTGGTGGTTATGCGGGCCGCTGCTCGAGGCTCAACGCCGGTTCGCCACTTTGTGGTTGAAATAAATACCCACCGGGGGTATCTATTCCAACCATAAAGTGGCGCACCCCTGATGGTTGGCTAGTCAGCACGCGCATAACCACCAGAAAGTGGCGGACCCGGAATATCTCAAGTAACGCTCAAGGTCTCTTCAGGAACCGACACGACGCCCTTCCTGGCGCGGTGCGGGGCGCCCATGACCTCTCAGGCGTAGCCCAACTCGTCGAGCCGATCGTCGTCGATGCCGAAGTAGTGCGCCACCTCGTGCCACACCGTGATGCGCACCTCGTCGACCACCTGCGCCTCGCTGTCACACAGGTCGAGAATCGCGTCGCGGTAGATCACGATGCGATCGGGCAGCACGCCCGAGTACCACGAATCACGCTCTGACAAGGGAACACCGTCGTAGAAGCCGAGCAGGTCACCGTCGGGTTCGGGGGCTCGCGACTCGATCACCACCACGCAGTTCTGCACCAGTTCAGCCAGGTCAGAGGGAATCTGAGCAACGGCGCGATCGACCAGCTGTTCGAACAGTTCGTCACCCATCGCCACCGCCATGAAGCCACTCTAGACAGAGCCTCCGAGGAATTAATGACATAACTGTAGTTTCTCGCGCTTTCACGGCGTGTCGACTTGCCCTGCCGCCAAACCTGTTGTTGGCGCCGTCCACCCGTGCGTAGAGTCCTGCGCAATCTGAGGCTGCTGTGACAGTTGGGACGACGCGACCAGCAGCCGACCGTCGACGACGAAGGGGTGGACGACAGGCATGCACCAGCGCACGAACGCCGCCACCCGCGCGGTTGTCGCGGTCGCAACCAGCGTCGCCCTCAGCTTCGGGCTCGGCGGCGTGGTGTTCGCCGGCCACGCGGACGCCGCGACACCCTACGTCGCCATCGGCGCGGTCAACGTCAGGTCGGGCCCGGCCACGACGTACCCGGTACTCGGCACACTCGCCCAAGGGGCGTCGATCACCGGGGCGCCCATCGCCAGCGGCTGGGTTCAGGTGACGTTCAAGGGCGCCACCGGCTACGTGTCGGGCACCTACCTGAAGGCCACTCCGACCACCACGACGCCGACCCCCAGCCCCACGACGCCGACCCCCAGCCCCACGACAACCGGCGCCGCAGCCACCAAGGTGACCACGTCAGACCTGAACCTGCGCTCGGCCCCCAGCCTCGACGCCTCGATCGTGAAGGTGGTCGCCAAGGGCACCACCGTTGCGACCACGGGCCTGGTCAGCGGCTCTTTCGCACAGGTGACCATCGACGGCGCCACCAACTGGCTCTCGACCAAGTACCTGGCCGACCCACCGTCCATCACCTCGCCCACGGTTGCCTACAAGGCCACCACCACCGCGGCACTGGCGATGCGCCAGACCCCCGACATCGACGCGACCTCGGCAGGCACGCTGCCCTCCGGCTCGACCGTCTCACTGACCGGCACCCATTCGGTCAGCTACAGCCAGATCGTGCACGACGGCACCACCGTGTGGGTGCTCAGCGGTTACCTGAAAACCGTGCCCGGCGCGGGCGTGCCAACGTTTCCGAAGTCGGCCGGCAAGCGGTACGTGGCGGTAGACGAAGTGAACGTGCGCGCCACCTCGGCATCGACCGGCACCGTGCTCGGCAGCGTCACGCAGGGCACCGTGCTGCTGGCCACCGGCAAGACCACCAGCACGCGCACGCAGGTGATCTTCAACGGCGGCGTGGCCTGGGCCTACTCGGCGTACCTGTCGAAGACCAAGCCGAGCACGGCGTCCGCGCCGGTCACCGACACCGGCAGCCTGGGCAGCACCAGCCTCGATCGCACCAACGCCTACGCGAAGGCGATCGTGCGTGAGATCAGGGTCAAGTTCCCCCAGATCAAGACCATGTACGGCTGGCGCATGTCGAGTTCGTACTCGTCCGATCACCCCGGCGGACGGGCCATCGACATCATGATTCCCTCGTACAAGACCGCGGCCGGCAAGGCGCTGGGCAGCGCCATCGCCCGCTACCTGCAAGACAACTACAAGCGGCTGCACGTGCACTACCTGATCTGGCGGCAGCGGCAGTGGAACGTCGAGCGCAACACCAACCCCACCACCGGCTGGCGCGCGATGTCAGACCGCGGCGGCGACACCGCCAACCACATGGACCACGTGCACGTGTCGGTGTACTCGCCGTGAAGACTTCCTCAATCCCCCCGAGGAAGAGCCCGCCCGAACTCGCATGAGTCGGGCGGGTTCACGGTTTCGTGGGGCGAGCGCGTCGACAACACGCTTGGCCGAGCTCGTCGAGACCGCTGGTCGAGCTCGTCGAGACCCGAGACCGCACGAGGCCTAGAACAGGCTCCACCAACGGCAGGCAGTCCTTCCCTACCCTTGGTGCGACGCGCGAGCGCGGGCGGCGATGTAGTTCATCAGGTCGCCGGGCGCGACCCGGTAGGTGTGAATGTTGCTGATGATAATCGACTTCTTCTTGCCCGGCTTGGCGTCGGCCTGGACGGCGCCGGCGACGTCGAGCAGCAACGAACGACCGCCCACTCCCCTGCTGAGGCCGGTGATGGAGCGCAACGGGATCGCCTCCTTGCCGATCAGCGCCAGGGTTCGGACGGCCTCTGAGTCGGATGATCAGAATGGGCTTGCCGATGGTGGTCGCGAACCAGGCCAGGGCAGCGGTGACGGCCACGCAGATCAGCACGCCGATCCACGGCCCGGCACCCGAAGCGCGCGGCCCGAGCGCCACGAAGACGAACAGCACCGTCAACCCGAGCATCAGCACGACCGAGAACCAGACCATGATCGCCCAGACCTGGCGCGGACGGGTGCCCACCACGTCAGGCCCGAGGTCGGGCAACTGCTCGATTCCGGCGGGCAACGGAATGCCGGCAGGCACGGGTGCGGTAGTCGCTCACCCAATTCATCATTTCAGGATCTTTGCACGCTGGTTGATGCGAGACCTCGCCCTGCGACAGCGTCCAGTATTTCACTGCTCCCGGGGACGAGCGGTGTACCGACCGCCCGCGAGTGCTCGCGTTTGGGTGCGCCAACCTCCGCCCGGTATGGTTGGGCGGTCAGGTCCCCATCGTCTAGCGGCCTAGGACACCGCCCTTTCAAGGCGGCAGCGCGGGTTCGAATCCCGTTGGGGATGCCAGGGTTTCAACCGCGTCCAGCGATTCTGAACACTTTCCGCATGCCGGTCGCACACTTCGGGCATGACAGATCGAACGTGGGTGATCGTGCTCGCCGCCGACGATGTGCGTGCGGCGGTGGCCGATGGCTTCGTGCGCACCTCCAGCGGCAAACGGGCCGTGCTGGCCCGGATGAATGTGGGCGATCGCCTGGTGCTCTACTCGCCGCGCGAGTCGCACCCCGACGGTCCGGCCCTACGTGCGGTGACGGGCACCGGCGAGGTGACCGGCGACCAGCCCGAAGAAGTGCCCGGCCAGAGCGAGGCACATCGGCGGGCTGCACACCTGACCTCGATCGAGCCGGTGCCGCTGGCCGACATTCGCGAGCACCTGAAGTTGCCGTTGCTCCGGTTCGGCAGCGTGTTGGTCACCGGTGACCAGGCTGACGCGCTGTGGGCGAAGGTGCGCAGACGGCTGCCGCGCAAGCGGCGCGCTCGAGCGCCGGCTGCCTAAGTCGACCTGTGGGGGCGACCCGCCGGAGGCGCTGCAGCCGGCGACGGTCGGGTCTCGCGTGCGTGGCTGCCGGGGCAGCTCGCAGGCCGCCGCCCGGCGGTGAAACAGCCCGTCCACACTCTGCCGAACCGCCCCGGTCACCATCGTCAGCTGCACCAGCAGCGAGCCTGATCGGGCCCGCTCGGGCAGACGGACGGGCGATTTCCACCCCTCTGCAAGGGGCTGTTATAGTTTCGGGGCCGGTCGGAAACGACCGGTGAGGCCTGTCAAGGCCCCGTAGCGCAGTTGGTTAGCGCGCCGCCCTGTCACGGCGGAGGTCGCGGGTTCGAGTCCCGTCGGGGTCGCTGAGCGGCGGTATCGCTCATCGGGCCAGGTAGCTCAGCTGGTAGTAGCGTTCGCCTGAAAAGTGAAAGGTCACCGGTTCGACCCCGGTCCTGGCCACACCCATGACGCCTCGGAGAGATCCGGGGCGTCTGTGCTTTCATGAGAGGTCTCTCACTCCTGACTCAGCGGCGGGCAATGGCCGCTTTGGCACAATGAACCATGGCCCGAGCGAAGCGAGAACCAGCTCCGCCCGGACCATCACTGTGGCGGGTCCGGCTGGCCACCGTGCGCAGCCGGGTGATCCTCGCCGTGATCGGCCTCACCGCACTCGCCCTGACCATCGCCGGGCTCACCGCGTACTCGCTCGAACGCGCACTCACCGAGCAGCGTGTACAGGGTTACCTCGACCGCTCCGTCGAAGAGTTCCGCGTGCTGTCGGCTCAAGGTGTCGACTCCACCGGGCGTCCGTTCCTTGAATCGAGCCTCGACGAGCTGCTGCGCACGGCGATGCAGCGTCATGTGCTGGCCACCAACGAGAGCGCGCTGGGCGTGATCAACGGCAAGGTGGCCTGGACCGCCCCCGAAGGCGTGCCGTTGCGGCCCGAGCTCGACCCCGAGTTCGTCGCCGCCGTGCTACCCCTGAGCGCGCTCGACCAGGTGACCCGCAGCCGGCTGCAGACCGCTCAGCACGACTACTTCTTCGCGGTGATTCCGGTGCGTTCTCCGACCGAGACCGGGGCGCTGGTGCACGTCTTCGACATGCGTGCCGAAGAACTGCTGCTGCAGGGCACCTACGTCACATATGCCCTGGTCGCGACAGGTTCGCTGGTCGTGGTCGGCTTCTTGATCTGGCTTCTGGTCGGAAGGCTGCTGCGCCAGATCAGGCTGCTGCGCACCACCGCCGAAGACATCACCGAGCACGATCTGAGCCGGCGCATTCCGGTGCAGGGCAACGACGACCTGTCCGCACTGGCCGGCACCGTCAACGCCATGCTCGACCGGCTCAAATCGGCCATCGGCAGCCAGCGCCAGCTGCTCGATGACGTGGGTCACGAGCTGCGCACCCCCGTCACGATCGTGCGGGGGCACCTCGAGTTGATGGACGCCGACCTCCCGCACGACGTGCGCGCCACCCGCACCCTGGCCCTCGACGAGATCGACCGCATGGTTCGACTGGTCGACGACCTGCTCACCCTGGCCAAGGCCGAGCGGACCGACTTCGTGCAACCGTCCCCCACCGACGTCGGCCGGCTCACCGACGAGACCCTCGAGAAGGCGCGCGCGCTCGCCCAGCGGCGCTGGACCCTCGATCAGCTGGCCGACGTCGAGGCAGCGCTCGACGCCCAGCGCATCGCACAGGCGTGGCTGCAGCTGGCGTCCAACGCCGTGAAGTACTCGCCCGACGACACGCCGATCGCGCTCGGCAGCGCGGTACGCCTCGGTGAGCTGCGGCTGTGGGTGCGCGACCAGGGCGTCGGCATCGCCCCCGACGAGCGTGAACGGGTGCTGGCCCGGTTCGGACGCGGCTCGACCGCTGCCCTGCGCGCCGACGGCGCCGGGCTCGGCCTGGCCATCGTCGACAAGATCGTGACCGCCCACGGCGGCCGGGTCGACATCGAATCGACTCCGGATCTGGGCAGCACCATCACCCTCGTGCTGCCGCTGCAGGCGGCCGCACCGAACCGACCGAGCCAGGAGGCCATCGCGTGAGCCAGATTCTGATCATCGAGGACGAGCCGCGCATCGCCGCCTTCGTCGCCAAAGGGCTGAAGGCGGCCGGGTACAGCAGCCACATCGAGAGCAGTGGCGCGATCGGTGCCCAGCTCGCGGTGACGGACGACTTCGACCTGGTGATCCTCGACGTCGGCCTGCCCGACATCGACGGCTTCGAGGTGCTCCACCGGCTGCGGGGTCAGGGCGTCACCACGCCGGTGATCATGCTGACCGCGCGATCGTCCGTCACCGACACCGTCGCCGGCCTCGAGTGCGGTGCCGAGACTACATGGCGAAACCGTTCAGCTTCGAGGAGCTGCTGGCCCGGGTTCGGCTGCGGCTGCGCAGCGACTCGAATGCGGGCGCGGCGGCCAGCACGCTGAGCCACGGTGGCCTCAGCCTCGACCTGCGCACGCGGCGCGGGTGGGCGATCGTGAGGTCGACCTGTCGGCCCGCGAGGTCACCTCGGCCGAAGCCTTTCTGACCAACCCCGGCCAGGTGCTGAGCCGCGAGCAGTTGTTGTCGAGCGGTGGGGCTACGACTTCGACCCGGGTTCGAACGTCGTCGACGTCTATGTACGTTATCTGCGCCGCAAGCTCGGCGCCGAACGGTTCGAAACCGTGCGCGGCATGGGCTATCGGCTGGTCTGAAGCCGGTCGCGTTGATATCGCTGGCCGATCACATCACGGCGTGGCTGCGGACGGCGGCGTGGTCGGGCTGTTCACGGTCTGCGGCGAGGGCGCGGTGACCTTCTTGGCGCCGCCCGAATCAGAGTCGGTGGCGGTACCCCCGCTGGCCTGCAGAGACGCCTTCGTGGCCGGCGGTCGCGACAGGGTCGACTCCGCGGGCCCGGCGACCACCACGGCGGGGCCGAGCTGCTCGCTCACGGACGGGGGGCTCGACGCGCAGCCGGCGGTGCCCAGCACGGCAAGACCGAGCACACCGGTGACGATCCAGCGCGGCGCACGATGCGGGGCGTCCATGCTGCGAGTCAACCGGGCGTCCGTGAGGTGGCTCGGAGAACTCGATGAGAGAACTCTCATCAAAGCGCCTGCTGGGCGCGCACCAGCCACGCCCGGGCCAGATCGAGGCGCGCCAGCGCTGTGGCGGTGTCGGCTCCGGCCACCAGGCTGAGAATCACCGCCGCTGTGCGCGCCCGCAAAGATGCCGGATGCACCCTCAGTTCGAAGTCGGCCCGCCACTGCTCGACCACCTCGGCGACTCGGCTGTAGTGCTGCGGCGACAGATGCGGCAACACCGCCACGTGGCCCAGCAGGCAGGCCAGGTCGTCGTCGCGCCGTCCGGGCCCGACGGAATCGACGTCGATCACAGAAGTCGCCCGACCGTCGACGGTGAAGATGTTGGCCTCGTAGAAGTCGCCGTGCGTGGGCACCACCGGGCCCACCGGGGCCGCGATCAGCAACCGTTTGAGTTCCTCTCGCACGGCCACGATCTCGTCGCGCAGCTCGGGCAGCGCGGCAATCGCACCGTCGGCGTGAAAGTCGATGCGGTCGCTCCACGAGCCGCGCCGATGCAGCCGGACGGCCTCGGCCGGCAGGGCGTCGAGCAGCGCCACCAGCGACTGCGGCGAGGGCAGCTGGGTGGGGTCGTCCGGCCAGGCCACCAGAGCCTGGGCCAGCGAGCGACCCTCGGCGACCTCGCTGATCACCACCCCGGGCTCGGGCTCGCCGATCACGCCTGGAGCGACGCCGGCTGCGTGCAGCAATCGCTGCCGCTCTGCCAGGCCCGGTGCCTTGTCGGGCCTCAGCACCTTGACGAAGCCTGGACGGCTGCCCCGAGCCGCCAGCACCGCGCGGCGCAGTGGACGGTACGCCAACGTCTCCAACTCGACCGGCGCCCCCAGCCAGCCGCCGACCACCTCGGCGTTGCAGGCCGACACCAGCCCCGGCAAACGTGGATCGGCGGGGTGCCGCCAGGCCCGCAGCACCAAGTCGTTGTGCACCAGCGTCGCGACGCCTTCGGTGACAGCTGCGGACGTCAGGCCCAGCCACTCCTCGGTGCGCGCCTGAGCGGACGGCAGGTCGTACCAGATTCGGTAGACGGCGCTGACGTCGGCGCCCGGGCGGTGATGCACCTTGTCGAGCTCGAAGCGAAACCCCGGCAACCGCGCGGACGGGTCACCCGTCAGGGCCAGTTGAAGCACGTCGCCCACCTCGGCAGAGGTGATGAGGGCGAGCGCCCGGTCGAGGGTCATGCATGCTCCTTCGATCGGCCTGGATACCCCCAAGCATGCCGGATGCCCGCACAGGGCGGGCATCCGGTGGGTGTTGAGATCAGCCCGCGCTGGGGGCGGACGGTGCCGAGTTGGGCGAGTTGGGGGTGTTCGGGGTGTTCGGCGAGTTCGGGGTATTGGGCGAGTTCGGGGTGTTCGCCGTGGGCGGGGTCACGGCAGACACCGGGGTGTTCGCGGTCGGCGCCGTGTTGGCCGTCGGAGCGGTGTTCGCGGTCAGTGCGGTGTTGGCCTGGGGAGCGGACTGGTCCGAGCCGGTCAGGCTGGGCGCACCGGCGACGGCCACGGCGGCCAACCCGGACAACTCAGGGTGCTGGGCGAAGGCGTGCGCGGCGCCCGACAGTGCGGTCAGGCCGAGAGCGCCGGTGACTACCCAGGCGGCGGTGCTGGTGTGAAGCTTCATGATTGTTCCTCTCGATCGGATTGCTTGCTTGATCTCAACCAAACCAAGCCGTCGTGAGCCCCTGCGGAGAGCACCATGAGAGACCTCTCACCCCTCGACGATTCTGAAATCCCGGCTCCAGTGCGGGCGTAACCCCGCGACGCGCCGAGCCCTGTCACGGTCAACCAGGCGATGTCAGAATGGGCCGCTCATGATCGGGTCGGAGCCGCGGCTCGTGCACGCCTTAGGCTCGGGCTCGTGGCCTACACCAAGACCCGAGCCGACGCGCCCGAGGGCTTCTTCGCCGCCGAGGCGGCCGGTCTGCGGTGGCTGGCCGTGCCCGGTGGGGTGCCCGTGGTGGGCGTGCACGACGTGAGTCGCACCCGGTTGGTGATCGACCGGGTCGAGACGGGCCCGGCCAAGGCGCAGGCCGCCGAGCAGTTCGGACGACAGCTCGTCCGCACCCACGACGCCGGCGCTTCGTGGTTCGGCGTCGGCCCCGACGGCGGCCCCGGCCTCGGCTGGATCGGTGACGCTCCCCTGCCGCTGCGCGCCACACCCGCCGCTGGTTGGGGCGTCTGGTACGCCGAGGACCGCCTGCTGCACCACGCCCTCCGGGCAGGTCTGCACGACCCGGCATTGACCCGGGTGGTCGACCGGCTGGCGGCGGGCGAGTTCGACGACGACGCTCCCCCGGCACGGCTGCACGGTGACCTGTGGTCGGGCAACGTGCTGTGGTCGCCGAGCGGAGTGGTGCTGATCGATCCGGCAGCGCACGGCGGCCACCGGCTCACCGACCTGGCGATGCTGGCCCTGTTCGGCACGCCGCACCTGGCCCGCATTCACGCAGCGTACGACGAGGCGTCCACCTGGCTGCCGGGCGGCTGGCGCGAGCTGATCGGCCTGCACCAGCTGCACCCGCTACTGGTACACGCGGACCTGTTCGGCGGCGGCTACGGGGCGCGGGCGATCGAGGTGGCCCGCCGTTACGCGTGACCGGCGGACAGAGATCCCGGCGTACGCCGGGATGACAGACCTTGGGTTGGCTGCTGCGAAACCCCTAGTCGCAGCGGGTCTCGACGAGCTCGACCAGCGCGAGCGGTCTTGACCCATCATCCGAAGCGGCGGATGTCGCTTTCGTCGTCGGCGTAACGGTTCGCCAACTCTGCGTAGGGATCGTCCTCGTCGTCTTCTTCGTCGGCCTCTTCGACTAGCTCGTCGGGCTCAACGTATGAGTCACCACGAAGTTCACGTTCGAGCGACGTGAAGTCTGTGTCGAAGGACCGGTATTTCAGATCGCGAGCAACTCGTGTTTGCTTCGCCTTGGCACGGCCGCGCCCCATATGGGTCAGCCCCCTCGCAGGTCACAGCGGCGTTGCCGCATCAATGGTCAGAAATGTGTCGTGTGCACAGGGTACCCAAAGAGGTCAACCCAGCAAAGCACGCCTCACCCAGCGGTATGCGTGCCGCGCAGCACCACCGAGGCACCCTCGCCGGACGCCTCTCGCGCCTCGCCGAGCACCCACGAGTCGATGCCCCGAGCAGTCAGCACGGCCGTCGCGGCGTCCACCGATTCGGCCGGCAGCACCACCGCCATGCCGACGCCCATGTTGAGCGTGGCCTCGATGTCGGGCTGCGAGATGCCGCCGACGGCCTGCACGGTGCGAAAGATCGGCGCCGGGGTCCAACTGGCCCGATCGAGCGTCACGGCGATGCCCTCGGGCAGCACCCGCACCAGATTGTTGACCAGTCCGCCGCCGGTGATGTGGCTGATCGCGTGCACTTCACAGGCCTCGATCAGGGCGAGGATGTCTTTGGCGTACACCCGGGTCGGCGTCAGCAACTCTTCGCCCAACGTCTTGCCGAAGTCGTCCACGTGCCGCTCCAACGCCCAGCCGGCATCGGTGAGCAGCACCTTGCGCACCAGCGAGTACCCATTCGAATGCAACCCGGACGACGCCAACCCCAGCACCACGTCGCCGCCCCGAACGCGCTGCGGGCCCAGAATGCGGCTCTTCTCGACCACGCCGGTGGTGGCGCCGGCCACGTCGTACTCGTCGGGGTGCAGCAGGCCCGGGTGCTCGGCGGTCTCGCCACCCAGCAGCGCCGCGCCGGCGGCCGCACACGCCTCAGCAATGCCTTTGACGATGGCCGCGATGCGTTCGGGTACCACGCGTCCGCAGGCGATGTAGTCGGTGACGAACAGCGGCTCGGCGCCGGTGACCACCAGGTCGTCGACCAGCATGCCGATGAGGTCCCAGCCGATGGTGTCGTGCACGTCCAGCGCCTGAGCGATCGCGACCTTGGTGCCCACCCCGTCGGTGGATGTGGCCAGCACCGGGTGCTCGTAGCGGGCCAGTGCCGAGGCGTCGAAGAAGCCCGCGAAGCCGCCCAGGCCGCCCAAGACCTCCGGACGGCGGGTGGCCGCCACGTGCGCCTTCATCAAATCGACGGCCCGGTCACCGGCCTCGATGTCGACTCCGGCGGCGGCGTAGGCGCTGGTCATGCGTTGGCTCCCTGCTCGACGGCGGCCTGTTCGAGGCGCATCTTCTCGGCCCGTCCGGCCGGCACCTCGACCGGGTACACCCCGTCGAAGCAGGCCATGCACAGGCTGCGTTTGGGCAGCCCGGTCGAGGCCACCAGGCCCTCCAGGCTGATGTAGCCGAGCGAGTCGGCGCCGATCGAGCGGCAGATCTCGTCGGTCGACAATCCGGGCGCGATCAGTTCGGCACGGGTGGCGAAGTCGATGCCGTAGAAGCACGGCCACTGCACCGGTGGGGAACTGATGCGCACGTGCACCTCGGCGGCACCGGCCTCGCGCAGCATCTTGACCAGCGCCCGCTGGGTGTTGCCGCGCACGATGGAGTCGTCGACCACGACCAGCTTCTTACCCTCGATCACGTCGCGAATCGGGTTCAGTTTGAGCCTGATGCCCAGCTGGCGAATCGTGTTCGACGGCTGAATGAACGTGCGTCCCACGTAGGCGTTACGGGTCAGCCCCAGCCCGTACGGAATGCCGGACGCGTCCGCGTACCCGATGGCCGCGGGAATGCCCGACTCGGGGGTCGGAATCACCAGGTCGGCGTCGGCTGGAGCTTCCAAGGCAAGGGTGCGGCCGATCTCGACCCGCACCGAGTGCACCCGGCGGTTGCTGATCTGGGTGTCGGGACGAGCCAGATAGACGTACTCGAACAGGCAGCCCTTCGGGTCGGCCGCGGCGAACCGCTGCGACCGCAGCCCGCCCTCGTCGATGGTGATCAACTCGCCGGGTTCGATCTCGCGAATGAAGGTGGCGCCCACAATGTCGAGGCCCGCGGTCTCTGAGGCCACCACCCAGCCGTTGGCCAGCCGTCCAAGCACCAACGGACGAATGCCCTGCGGATCGCGCGCGGCGTAGAGCGAGTGCTCGTCCATGAACACGAAGCAGAACGCACCGCGCAGCCGGGGCAGCACCTCGAGCGCGGCACCCTCGACGCCCAGGTGTGAGTAGGTGGCCATGATGGCGGTGACCAGCGCGGTGTCGCTGGTGGAGTCCATGCGATCTTTGTGCGGCACCTCCTGGCTGGCGTCGCGCTCTTTGAGCCAGCGTTCCAGCTCGTCGGTGTTGGTCAGGTTGCCGTTGTGCGCCAACGCGAGACCGCCCGAGGTGGTGGCCCGAAACGTGGGTTGCGCGTTGCTCCAGACGCTGGCGCCGGTGGTCGAATACCGGCACTGGCCGATCGCCAGGTGCCCGTTGAGCGAGTTCAGGGTGGGTTCGTCGAAGACCTGGCTGACCAGCCCCATGTCTTTGAACACCATGATGCGTTCGCCGTTGCTGACCGAGATGCCCGCCGACTCCTGCCCGCGGTGCTGCAGGGCGAACAGGCCGAAGTAGTTGAGTTTTGCGACTTCTTCGCCGGGCGCCCACACGCCGAACACGCCACAGGCGTCTTGCGGGCCTTTGTCTTGAGGGTCGAGATCGTGAGATAGGCGACCGTCCGGACGAAGCACGCGCTCACTCTACCCCGACGCCACGCCGCCCCGGACCGTCCGAACCACCAGCGGACGATCCGGGGCGCGCGAGCCCAATGCGCTACTTCTTCACGATCTTGATCGAGAACGGGTAGGTGTAGGGGCGGTTCTGGTTCTCGGCCATGGCGCCCATGATCGAGAAGATCAGGCTGGCCAGACCCACCAGTGGCAGCAGCACCACCCCGATGACGGCGCCCATCAAGATGTAGCTGATGATGAAACCGATGGCGACGGTGATCTGAAAGTTGAGCGCCTCGACGGCCGCCGCCCGCACCCGGGGGCTCTTGTTGCCCTGGGTCATCATCACGATCAGCGGGCCGAGCCAGCCCAGCACGCCCGCGGTGACGATCGCGGCCACCGGGCCCGACCAGTGCGCGGCCATCGCCCAGGTCTTCTCTTCGGTCGGGCTGATGCTCGAATAGGGCTGCATGCCCGAGCTGGGCTGTCCGTAGGGGTTCTGGCCGTAGGGGCTCTGCTGTCCGTAGGGGCTCTGCTGTCCGTAGGGGGTTTGCTGACCGTAGGGCGTCTGACCGTACGGGTTCTGGCCGTACGCGCTCGTCGGATCGGCGTAGGGCGGCTGAGCCTGCCCGGGGTCGGGCTGCCCGTAGGCCGACTGCGGGCCGGTGGGGCCGTACGACCCGGACGACGCCGACGGGGCACTCGACCCGGGCTGTCCGTAGCTGGGGGCCGACGGCGCCGACGGGGCGCTGCCGTAGGGGGTCTGCTGCCCGTAGCCGGTCTGGCCGTAGGGGCTCTGCGGAGCGTCGCCGTAGGGGCTCGAGGGAGCACCGGACGGCTCACCGTAAGGGGTCTGCTGCCCGTAGCCGGTCTGGCCGTAGGGGCTCTGAGGCTCACCGTAGGGGCTCGACGGGGCACCGGACGGCTGACCGTAGGGGGTCTGCTGGCCGTACGGGCTCGGCGAGTTCTGGCCCGAAGAAGCCGGGGCGCCATAGGGGGCTGCGGAACCGTACGGAGCGGACGGTGCCGACGGAGCGCTGCCGGCGGGCTGGCCGTAGCCACCCTGGGCGGCTTGGCCGTAGCCGGGCGGTTGCGTGGGCTGACCGTAGGCGCCGGGTCGTCCGTACGCAGTGGTGGGCTGACCGTAGGGGCTCTGCTGTCCGTACGAGCTGTCTTGGCCGTAGCCACCCGCCCCGTAGACCGCGGGCTGCCCATACGCGCCGGGTTGGCCGTAGGGCCCGGGCTGATCGACGGGCAGGTCGAAGGCGCCGGGGGCGGCGGCCGGTGCGGTGGGCGGCAGGTCGAGCGGCGAACCCAGCGGGGCGGCCGGCGGCCGCTGTGCGGCCGGACGATCGGCGGCGGCAGCACCGAAGTCGGTGCCGACCGGTGCCGGCGGCGCGTCCTGCCCGAGGTCGAAGGCGGCGGGCGCGGCAGCGGGCGCGGCTTCGTCGTGAGCGGGAGCGGTCTCGCCGTCGGGCTCACCGGCCTGAGGTTCGACAGGTTCGGCGGAGGCCTCTTCCTGGCGATCTGGGCGTTCGGCCATGCCCTCGGCGGTCGCCTCCGCCTTTTCGTAGCGGTCGTAATCGTCGTCGGGGCTGACGTGATAATCGCGCGAACCGGCATCCTCAACCGGCGCCGCCTCGGCAGGGTTCGACTCGTCGGCTTTGTCGACCGGCTCCGAAGACTCGTCGTCAACCAGCACGGCATCGTGAACGTCGGCGTCGTCGTCGGCTTGAGCGGGCTGCTCGGGTTCTGCCACGATCTCGGCCTGCTCGTCCACCACGCTGTCGGCGACAGCTTCTGAGTCGTGCGTGTCGGGGGCATCGGTCTCGACCTGCGGCTCGTCAACGGCATCGGCGGGTGCCTCGAACTGCGACTCGGGAGCGGCGTCCGCTTGGGGCTCGTTGCCGAACGACGACCCGGACTGCGCCTCAGGCTCACCGGCCACGGCTTGGGGGTCGTTCACGGAGTCGGGCTCGACGGTGTCTGCGCTCTCGCTCGGCGGCACATCGTCAGCCTCGGCTGCAGGGGGCTCGGTCGTCTCTTGGGCGGTGACTGCTTCCGGGCCGGACTGCTGCGAGTCGGGGTCGCTGACCGGCGGCGCGTCGTCCAGGGGTTGGGTTTGCGACACCTGCGACTCGTCCGGCTGCTCGAAGCTGGGCTGCTCACTCTCGACGGGACGTTCCCACGGGTTCTGCGTCATTGCCTTCTCACTGTCTTCAGGGGCATGGCCGGGGTGGCCGGTCTCGCTCCATTCTTGCGCACGGGTGCCCAGCAGACAGCAGGGTCTACCCCGATGACACCCCCTGAAGGTGTCGGGTGTCGGGAGTCTCGAACGCTCGACCGGCGGTGTGAGGTCTCGACAAGCTCGACCGGCGGTACGGGTTCTCGAATGGCTCGACCGGCGTCAGGCGATGACCACGTCGGCCGACCCGGCGCGATAGACCCAGACCATCAGCTCGGCCGGCTCGCCCGTGACCACCACGGGAGCAGGGCCGTCTACGACCACCGCCGAACGTCCGTCTGAGTGCCGCAGCACCAGCCCGTCACGGTCACGCCGATGCAAAATCCTTGCCGCCACCTGCACCCGCAGCCAGAGCGCCTCGCTCAGGGCGGCGTCCGGCTCGGCGGCGGGCAAGTGATTGGCGCGGCGGACGTCCTCGGTGTGCACGAACCACTCGCCGAGGTGGTGACCCCAGCCCTGCCAGGGGTCGAGCCCGAACGGCGGAATCACCGGCGAGCCCGTGCGCAGCCGGTCGATCAGCCCCGTGTACCCGAGCCACGCCTGCAGCCGTGCCGCCCGGCGTGCGGTGACCGGCTCGAACCACGGCAGGGCGATGCCTGGCCAGCTCAGCGCATCACGGCACAGGGCGTCCAGATGGGCGGCCAGGTCGAAGGCCGTCCAGCCTGCACAGAGGGTCGGGGCGTCCGGCGGCACGGACGCCAGCACCGCGCAGCACCGGTCGCGCTGCCGGTTCAGCAGCGCTCGACCGGCATGATCGCGGCGCACGGGGCCCCCCTCACGACGAACAGAGTCAGTGCGCCATTGCCTCGCGCAGCGGGGCCGTCCAGCGGGTGCGCAGCTCGTCGAGGTCGAGGGTGAACCGACCGACCACCTCGAGTTCGGGCAGTTCGGTCACCTCGCCCAACCGCTCGGCGGTGATGCCGTGCTGCTCACAAAGGGCCAGGAACGGCGCGGCCGTCGAGGCGGGCAGCGAGACCAGCACCCGTCCGGGCGTCTCGGCGAACAGCGCAACCGTCGGGTCGCCCTCGGGCAACCGCAGCGCCACCCCCAGGCCGCGGCGCAGGCACGATTCGACCAGCGCCTGCGACAGCCCGCCGTCGGCCAGGTCGTGCGCCGAGCTGAGCAGGTGCGCTTTCGCGGCGCTCACCAGTACCGACGCCAGCCGCTTCTCGTGATCGAAGTCGGGCAGCGGCGGCATGCCGCCGAGGTGACCGTTGTGCACGACATCGGCCCAGGTGGTGCCCGACAGGTCTTCGCGGGTCTCACCCAGCAGGAAGACCGCGTCACCCGAGTGCGTGAAACCCATGCCAATGCGGTCGGCGACGTCGTCGATCACGCCCAGCACGCCCACCACCGGGGTGGGAATGATGTTGGTGCCGTCGGTCTGGTTGTAGAAGCTGACGTTGCCGCCGGTGACCGGGGTGCCCAGGGCGCGGCAGCCGTCCACCAAGGCGATCACGGCCTCGGAGAACTGCCACATCACGCTCGGGTCTTCGGGGCTGCCGAAGTTGAGGCAGTCGGTGATCGCGACCGGTTCGGCGCCGGTGACGGCCACGTTGCGGTACGCCTCGCACAGCGCCAACTGGGCGCCCAGGTAGGGGTTGAGGTAGGCGAAGCGTCCGTTGCAGTCGGTGGCGAGGGCGATGCCGAGCCCGGTCTCTTCGTCGATGCGCAGCATGCCGCCGTCTTCGGGCTGGGCGAGCACCGAGTTGCCGCGCACGTAGCGGTCGTACTGGTCGGTGATCCACGACTTGTCGCACAGGTTGGGCGAGCCGGCCAGTGCGAGCACCTGGGCGGCGAGCTCGTCGTCGGAGGTAGCTCGCGGCAGGTTGTTCGCGGTGTCGGCGTTGAGGCCGTCGATCCAGTCCGGACGGGCGTAGGGCCGCTGGTAGACCGGGCCCTCGTGGGCGACCGTGGCCGGGTCGACGTCGACGACCACCTCGCCGTTCCATTCGATGATCAACCGGTCGCCGTCGGTGACCTCGCCGACGACGGTGGCCAGCACGTCCCACTTGGCGCAGATCTCGAGAAAGCGGTCGACGTTGTGCGGCTCGACCACGCACATCATGCGCTCCTGCGACTCGCTCATCAGAATCTCTTCGGGGGCCAGCGTGTGGTCGCGCAGCGGCACCGTGTTGAGGTTGACGTGCATGCCGCCGTCGCCGGCGCTGGCCAGCTCGGACGTCGCGCAGCTCAGGCCGGCCGCACCCAGGTCTTGAATGCCCGAGATGAGGTTCTCGGCGAACAGTTCCAGCGTGCATTCGATGAGCAGCTTCTCCATGAACGGGTCGCCGACCTGAACGCTGGGTCGCTTCGCCGGGCCATCGGCGTCGAACGTCTCAGACGCCAGAATGGACGCCCCGCCGATGCCGTCACCGCCGGTGGCCGCGCCGTACAGGATCACCTTGTTGCCGGTGCCGCGGGCGAAGGCCAGGTGCAGGTCGTCGTGCTTGAGCACCCCGACGCACAGGGCGTTGACCAGGGGGTTTCCGTAGTAGGTGGGGTCGAACACCACCTCGCCGCCGATGTTGGGCAGGCCCAGGCAGTTGCCGTAGCCACCCACGCCGGCCACGATTCCGGGCAGCACCCGGGCGGTGTCGGGCGCGGTCAGCGGGCCGAAGCGCAGCGGATCCATCACGCCGATCGGGCGCGCGCCCATCGCCAGAATGTCGCGCACGATGCCCCCCACGCCGGTGGCCGCCCCCTGGTAGGGCTCGACGTACGAGGGGTGGTTGTGCGACTCGATCTTGAACGTGACCGCCCAGTCGCCGCCGATGTCGACCACGCCGGCCTGCTCGCCGATGCCGGCCAGCAGCTTGCCGCGCGGGGTGTCGCGGCCGAGTTCGCCGAACTTCTTCAGGTGCACCTTGGACGACTTGTAGGAGCAGTGCTCCGACCACATCACCGAATACATTGCCAGCTCACACGAGGTGGGCCGGCGGCCGAGGATCTCGCGGATCTTCTGGTACTCGTTCTCGCGCAGGCCCAGGGCGCCCCAGGGCTGCTCGACGTCGGGGGTTTCGGCGGCATGTGCAACGGTGTCGACCACGCTGACAAGGTACCGCCTCGGCGCATGGGGGCAGCGCTCGTCCCGGCGGCGGAGAGGGCCGGCGCGTGCGGTCGACGATGTGATTGGGGCGGTGCGTCAGCAGCTCGGCGGTGTGCCGATAGGTTGGTCAGTGGCCGCGAACCAACACGTCGTGGGCGGCCCGGCACTAGACTTTTTCTCGAAGGCGGTGGTCCCCCATGCCAGATTCGGCAGCCGGTGTGCTGGCCCTCGATTGTGGCCAGAGCAGCATCACGTGGAGCCTGATCGACGCCGATGGTGAACAGGTCGGCAGCCGCAAGGGCGTCGACACCAGTCGGGCGATCGAACCTCAACTGGTCGACGCCGTCCGCAGTGTCATGGCGACCACGGGTGCCAGTCCGGTGACGGTGGCGTGCGGGTCGAGCGGGCTGGATCGTCCGAACGCACAGGCGGTGCTGGACGGCCTGCGTGACACCTCGGTGCGCGAGGTCGCGTTGGCTCACGACTCGGTCATTTGCTATTTGGGTGCGCTCGGTGAGGCGCCGGGGGTGATGATCGCGTCGGGCACAGGGGTGGTCACGCTGGCCGTCGGCCTGCGCGAGGTCGCCCGGGTGGACGGCTGGGGCTGGATCATGGGCGACGCGGGGTCGGCGTATTGGATCGGCCAGAACGCCCTCGAAGCAGCCATGCGGGGCTACGACGGACGCCGCACGGCCACGGTGCTGACCGACGTGGTGGCGGCCGACTTTCCCGACCTCGAACTCGCCTACCTCGAACTGCAGGGCGACCCCGACCGGGTGGCCCGGGTGGCGTCGTACGCGGCGAAGGTTGACCAGGTGGCAGGCAGCGATCCGGTGGCGCGCGACATTCTTGATCGGGCCGCGGCGCACCTGGCCGAGGCGGTCGGTGCGGCGGCGCGCCGGGTGGGTCTGGGCCGCGACCGTCCACCGCTGGTGTGTGCGCTGGGTCAGACGTTCAGGTCGACCCGGGTGCTCGAGAAGTTCGTTCAGTACCTGACCATGGACTGGCCGTCGTTCGCCATTCACGAACCGCAGGGTGACGCGCTCGCAGGGGCGAAGCTGCTGCCCACGGTGACCGACAGCCCGCTGGCCGCGAGGGTCGTCCGGGCGTCGGTGTGACGGGGCCGTCCGGCGCCTGGGCCGGACGTGGGGACGGTTCCGAGTCGTGCGGTCCGTAGGGTCATACTCTGAGCCGGAATGAGAACCGTCCCCTATTACGGCTCAGCTCGGGACGGCCGCCAGAAACCGCTCGAGCGAGGCGAAGAACGTCCGACCGTCGAGGCTCGGGGACGTCAGTTCCTCCATGTTGTGCTCGGGGTGCGGCATGAGGCCGACCACGTTTCCGCGGGCGTTGGTGACCCCCGCGATGTCGTTGAGCGAGCCGTTGGGGTTGTCGTCGAGGTAGCGGAACACGACCTGGTTCTCGCCTTCGAGTCGGGCCAGCGTGTCGGGGTCGGCGACGAAGCCGCCCTCGCCGTTCTTGAGCACGATGGTGATCTCTTGGCCGGGTTCGAACGCGCCGGTCCAGACCGTGTCGATCGACTCGACGCGCAGCTTCTGATCACGGCAGACGAACGTGCGCACGTCGTTGCGAATCAATGCGCCCGGCAGCAGGTGCGATTCGCACAGCACCTGAAAGCCGTTGCAGATGCCCAGCACCGGCAAGCCCTGTTCGGCTGCCTGAATGACCTCGGTCATGATCGGGCTGAACCGGGCGATCGCGCCGCAGCGCAGGTAGTCGCCGTATGAGAAGCCGCCGGGCAGAATCACGGCGTCGACGCCCTGCAGCGACTCGTGCGCGTGCCACAGCGCGACCGCTTCGTGGCCGGCAAGCTTCACCGCGCGCTGGGCGTCGTGGTCGTCGAGCGAGCCGGGAAAGGTGACGACGCCGATGCGGCTCACTGTTCGACCCGCACGTCGAACGCCTCGATCACCGTGTTGGCGAGCAGTTTCTCGGCCGCCTCACGCACCTGATCGAGCCGCTCGTCGGTGAGGTCGCCCTCAACGTCGACCTCGAACCGCTTGCCCTGCCGAACGGTCAGGCCGTCGAAACCCAGACGCTTGAGCGCCCCGGTCACCGCCTTGCCCTGCGGGTCGAGAATCTCGGGCTTGGGCATCACATCCACGATCACGCGCGCCATGACCGGCATCCTATCGGCGCCCGACGCACGGGTCGGCCTCGGCTCAGAAGCGGAACACGACGAAAGGTGAGCGCCAGTGGCTGCGGCCAAGGCGTGCAGAGGCGAGGGTGACAGCACTGGCGCTCACCTTTCGTCATCGGCCCGAGGCATTCGACTGGACGGCCGTGACGGTTGATCGCACGCCCTGATTCAAGGGCGCGAAATGACGACACAGTCAGGCGGCGAAGGGGCGTCCGGTGAGCTTCTCGTACGCCTCGACGTACTTGGCCCGGGTGGCGGCCACCACCTCGTCCGGCAGGGGTGGCGGCGGGGAGTCGGACGCCTTGTCCCAGCCGGACTCCTTGGTCAGCCAGTCGCGGACGAACTGCTTGTCGAAGGACGGCAGGGCCACGCCCGGCTGCCAGGTGGCGGCGTCCCAGAACCGGGACGAGTCGGGGGTCAGCACCTCGTCGGCGAGCACCAGGGTGCCGTCGGGGCGGAGGCCGAACTCGAACTTGGTGTCGGCGAGGATGATGCCCTTGCCGCGGGCGATCGCCTCAGCGGTAGCGTAGATGCTCAGGGTGAGATCGCGCAGGCGCTCGGCAAGTTCAGGGCCGTGCAGCGCGACGATCGTGGCGTAGTCGACGTTCTCGTCGTGCTCGCCTATGGGGGCTTTGATGGCGGGGGTGAAGATCGGCTCGGGAAGGCGCGATCCGTCGACGAGACCCTCGGGCAGCGGAATGTCACACACGGTGCCCGATCGCTGGTATTCGGCCCAACCCGAGCCGGTCAGGTAGCCGCGGGCGACGCATTCGACGGGCACCATGTCGAGGGGCTCGGCCACCACGGCCCGACCCCGGACGGCCGCGGGCACATCGGTGCTGACGATGTGGTTGGGCACGTCCGAAAGCTGGTCGAACCACCACAGCGACAGTTGGTTGAGAATCGCGCCCTTGTCGGGAATCGGGGTGGCCAACACGTGGTCGTAGGCCGAAATGGCGTCCGTGGCGACCATCAGAATGTTGCCGTCGGGCAGCGCGTAGAGGCGGCGAACCTTTCCGGCGTGCAGCAGCGGCAGGTCGAGCGCGATGTCCGTCACGGCGTCAGTCTAGAGAAGCGGCCGGGGGCGGTTCCTGTCAGTTCAGGGGACGGTTCTCCGACCACACAGGGGACGGTTCTTCGATCGCTTGGAGAACCGTCCCTCACCGGTTGGAGAACCGTCCCCTACCCGGGTGGAGAACCGTCCCCTACCCGGGCGTCCCCTCACCGGTTGGAGAACCGTCCCCTCACCGGGTGGAGAACCGTCCCCTACCCGGGTGGAGAACCGTCCCCTACCCGGGTGGAGAACCGTCCTCACCGGCTCACCGGGTCTCGACAGGCTCGACCAACGACACCCTCACCAGGCGGCACCCAGCACCTCGGCCAGCAGCACGTCGGCGTCGACCGGCAGGCCCTTGCGCACGAACCAGTCGGCCAGGTTGCGGCAGTCGCGATGCAGAAAGTCGACTCCGTTGGGGTTGCTGACCAGATCGAGCACCTGCGGCACGTCGATGATCACCAGTTCGGGCTCGAGGCCGTCCATGCCGCGCACCAGCACGTTGAACGGGCTGAGGTCGCCGTGCACCAGTTGCAGCGAGCCGAAGGTGATCATCGCCTCGACCACCTGCGCCCACAGCCAGCGCAACTGGTCCGGGTCGGGGTCGGTTTGGGCCAGCCGGGGTGCGGCCGCCCGCCCGTCGCCGATGAACTCCATCAGAATCTCGCCGCCGTCGACCTGCACCGGGTACGGCACCCGCACCCCTGCCGTCCACAACTGTTTGAGCGTCGCGAACTCGGCCTGCGACCAGCGCGTCGCCTCGATCTGCCGACCGAAGCCCGACTTGAGCCGCACGGCCCGGTTCTCGCGGCTGTCGCGGCCCCGCCGGCCTTCGGTGTAGCTGGACGCCCGGTGAAACAGCCGATGCTCGGCCGCCCGGTAACGCTTGGCGGCCAGCAGGCACGACTCGGCCCCCGGCACGGCGCGCTCGATCAGAAACACGTCGGCCTCTTTGCCGGTCTTCAGCAGCCCGAGTTCGGTGTCGAGCGCCGCCTCGGACGTGACGAGCCACCCGGGCCTTGGTTTCGGGCCGCGGGACGATCGGTCGACGCTTCGCCACGTCGACCAGCGTTGGTCGCTGCCCAGGTCTTCAGACAGCGCGATGTATTGCAACGCAGCCCAGTCGACGGCTGCGTGTTCTTGTGATGACAAGCGGTTTCTCCTGGTGAGAGGAGGCCCGCTGGGTGGCCGATGGGCCGAGGGTTCAGTGGCAGCGAGCCTCGATGGGTTCGGACGCGAGCGCGCCCACGACAGTGATGGACATGTCGCGCACCTCCCTTCGAGTCGCCGGTTGCAGGTCAGGAGTTCGCCTGGCCGAGCCGTGATACCGACCGCCAACGATACGCCGATCACGGTGAACCCGATACCCCTACCCCGGCCCTTCGCGACGACGCGAACCGTTCACCTGCTGTTCGCCTGACGGCGCGATAATGCAGGCACCACCCGAGTCGAGCCGCCGCACGACGGCATGAGGAGCAGTTTCGTGACCCTGTTGCGCGGCCCGTTCGCCCCACCACCGCGCACCCTGGTGGACGTCTTTCGCGAAACCGTCGCCGAATGCGGCGACGACGAGGCACTCGACAACGGCGTGATCGTGCTGACCTACGACGAGTTCGCGGACGCCGCCGACGACGTCGCCGACGACCTGGCCGAGCTGGGCATCGGCCCCGGCGACAAGGTCGGCGTGCGCATCGCTTCGGGCACCACCGAGTTGTACGTGGCGATCATGGGCATTCTGCTGGCCGGCGCAGCCTACGTGCCGGTCGACGCCGACGATCCCGACGAGCGCGCCCGCACCGTGTTCACCGAGGCCGACGTGCGCGCGGTGATCGGCAACGATCTCGAGATCACCCGCCGGGGCCCGGTCAGGCCACCCGCAGAACGGGTCGACCCGACACCCGACGACGACGCCTGGGTGATCTTCACCTCGGGCTCGACCGGCAAGCCCAAGGGGGTGGCGGTCACCCACCGCAACGCCGCCGCGTTCGTCGACGCCGAGGCCCGCATCTTTCTCACTGACGCCCCGCTCGGGGTGGGCGACCGGGTCATGGCCGGGCTGTCGGTGGCCTTCGACGCCTCGTGCGAAGAGATGTGGCTGGCGTGGCGCTACGGGGCCTGCCTGGTGCCGGCGCCACGCTCGCTGGTGCGCTCGGGCATGGACCTAGGGCCCTGGCTGCAGGCCAACCGCATCACCGTGGTGAGCACCGTGCCGACCCTGGTGTCGCTGTGGCCGATGGAAGCCCTGGCCAGGGTGCGGCTGCTGATTCTGGGCGGCGAGGCCTGCCCGCCCGAACTGGGCGCCCGGCTGGTCACCCCGCAGCGCGAGGTCTGGAACACCTACGGCCCCACCGAGGCCACCGTGGTCGCCTGCGGCGCCAAGCTGACCGGCGAACCGCCGATTCGCATCGGCCTGCCACTGGACGGCTGGGACCTTGCGGTCGTCGACCCGGCCGGCCACCCGGTGCCGCCCGACGGCACCGGCGAGCTGATCATCGGTGGGGTCGGCCTGGCCCGCTACCTCGACCCCGTCAAGGACGCCGAGAAGTACGCTCCGCTGCCGTCTCTAGGGTGGGAGCGGGCCTACCGGTCGGGCGATCTGGTGGTGAACGACGAGGCCGGGCTGCTGTTCGTGGGCCGCGCCGACGACCAGGTGAAGGTCGGCGGACGGCGCATCGAACTGGGTGAGATCGACAACGCCCTGCTCGACCTGCCGGGGGTCAGCGGTGCGGCCGCGGCGGTGCGGCGCACCACCTCGGGCAGCCAGTTGCTGGTGGGCTACGTCGCCGTCGAACCCGGCTTCGACGCCCACGAATCGCTGGCCCTGCTGCGCGAACGACTGCCCGCTCCCCTGGTGCCCCGGCTGGCGGTGGTGCCCGAACTGCCCACCCGCACCTCAGGCAAGATCGACCGCGACGCCCTGCCCTGGCCGCTGCCCGACGCGGGCGGAGGGTCGTCCGACCTGCAACTCAGCGGCACCCAGGCGATGGTGCGCGACCACTGGGAATCGGCGCTCGGCACGCGGGTGACAACGCTCGATGCCGACTTCTTCGATCTCGGCGGCGGCTCGCTGACCGCGGCGCAGATGGTGTCGTTGCTGCGCCGCACCCACCCGGAGGTGACGGTCGCCGACATCTACGACCACCCGCGGCTGGCCGATTTGGCCCACCACCTCGACGAGATGGCCGCGCCCCTGTCGCAACTCAACGCCAACGTGCGGCCGGTGCCGGTCAAGACCCAACGCGGCCAACTGCTGGCGCTGCTGCCGTTGCGCACCATCGCCGGGCTGCGCTGGACGATCTGGGCCGCGGCCGGCGCCAACCTCGGCAACGCCGCCGGGCTGACCTGGCTGCCGACCCTGTCGTGGTGGTGGGTGCTGCTCGGTGCCCTGCTGCTGATCTTCACCCCGGGACGGCTGCTGCTCACCGCCATTGGCGTGCGGGTGATTCTGGGCGGTCTCGCGCCCGGCAGCTACCCACGCGGCGGGCGGGTGCACCTGCGGCTCTGGCTGGCCGAACGGTTCGCCGACGAGATGGGGGCCGAGTCGATCGCCGCCGCCGTCCTGCTGCGCTGGTACGCCCGGCTGCTGGGCGTCACCGTCGAACCGCACGTCGACCTGCACAGCGCCCCGCCCGTCACCGGCCTGCTGCATCTGGGCGAGGGCTGTTCGGTCGAACCAGAGGTCGACCTGACCGGGCACTGGTTGGACGGCGACCAACTGATCGTCGGGGCCATCACGGTGGGCAGGGGTGCCCGGGTGGGTGCGCGCAGCACTCTGGTCGCCGGTGCCGACGTGGGCGCCGGTGCCGAGGTGGCCCCCGGTTCGGCAGTGTTCGGACGGGTCGGGGCCGGCGAGTACTGGTCGGGCTCGCCCGCGGTGAAGGTGCGCGATCAGGCACGGGGGCCGTGGCCGCATCGTCCGAACAACAACCCGGCGTGGTTGGCCGGCTATGCGGGCATGGGCGTGCTGATCGCCGCCCTGCCGTTGCTGGCCACGCTCGCCGGGCTGGCCGTGGTGTGGCCGGCGCTGCGCGGGGCGGCCTCGGTGGGCTCGGCCCTGGTGGCAGTGCTGCCCTGGCTGCTGCCCGCCACCCTGGTGGGCTACGTCACGCTGGCCCTGCTGATCTGGGTGCTGGTGCGGTTGCTCGGCATCGGCCTGGTGGCCGGGCATCACCCGGTGCAGTCACGCATCTCGTGGCAGGCCTGGTCGACGATCCGAGTGCTCGACGAGGCCCGCACCTGGTTGTTTCCGTTGTATTCGAGCTTCGCCACCCCGGCCTGGCTGCGCAGCCTGGGCGCCACCATCGGCCACGAGGTCGAAGCGAGCACCACGCTGATGATTCCCAAGCTGGTCACCGTCGCCGACGGGGCGTTTCTGGCCGACGACACCCTGATCGGTGGCTACGAGCTGGGCGGCGGCTGGCTGCGCATCGAAGAGGTGCGCATCGGCAAGCACGCCTTCGTCGGCAACTCGGGCATGGCCGCCCCGGGCCGCAAGGTGCCCAAGGGTGGGCTGGTCGCGGTGTTGTCGGCGGCCCCGGCCAGGGCGCGGGCCAAGCGAGGGACGTCCTGGATCGGCTCGCCGCCCACCAAGCTGCGCCGCACCGCAGGCAACGCCGACACCTCACGCACCTACGCCCCCACCACGGCGCTGAAGCTGGCCCGGGCCGGCGTCGAGCTGTGCCGGCTGCTCGCCCCGCTGACCCTGGTGACGCTCACTTTGGTGTGCGTCGCGGCAGTGGTGGCGTTGGCCGGCGTCGGTTGGTGGCTTGCCGCATTGGCGTCCGGGGTGGTGCTCGCGGTGGGCGGAGTGCTGGCGGCAGCGTCGGCGTCCATCGCCAAATGGGTGCTGCTGGGCAGGCTGAAGCCGTCGGACCACCCGCTGTGGAGCTCGCTGGTGTGGCGCAACGAGCTGGCCGACATGTTCGTCGAACTGCTGGCCGCGCCGTGGTTCGCGCACCCCACCATGGGTACGCCCGCGCTGAACGCGTGGTTTCGCACCATGGGCGCCAAGGTGGGCGAGGGCGTGTGGTGCGAGACCTACTGGTTGCCCGAGGCCGACCTGATCGACCTGCGCGCCGGCGTGACCGTGAACGCCGGCTGTGTGGTGCAGACCCACCTGTTTCACGACCGGGTGCTCAGCATGGACACCGTCACCCTGCGGGCGGGCGCGACACTGGGCCCCAACAGTGTGATTCTGCCCGCGGCCACCATCGGACGACACGCTACGATCGGCCCGGTATCGCTGGTCATGCGCGGTGAATCCGTACCTGACAAGACCCGTTGGATCGGCAATCCGATCGCCCCGTGGCCGGCGTCCGAGCCGACCACGGAGGAATGATGCCCGCAGCCGACGCCTATGTTCCCGGGCACGGCAATCGTCGATTCGGCGTGCGGGCGTACGACCTCGACCTCGACTACCGCATCGCCACCAACCACCTCAGTGCGCGGGCGGTGCTCGAGATCGAGGCCGCCGAGCCGCTCGATCAGGTGGCGCTCGACCTGTACGGGTTGACCGTGACGAAGGTGAAGGTGGGTGGACGGCCGGCGCGGTTCACCCATCGCGACCGCAAGCTGCGCATCGCGTTGGCCTCGCCGGTCAAGGCGGGGTCGCGGCTGAGCGTCGAGATCGACTATGCGGGCAAGCCGCGTCCGATGCCGAGCGTGTTCGGGCCGGTCGGCTGGGAAGAACTCACCGACGGCGTGCTGGTGGCCGCGCAGCCGTGCGGGGCGCCGTCGTGGTTTCCGTGCAACGACCGGCCCGATGACAAGGCCAGCTACCGGTTCGCGATCACGGTGGCCGACGGCTATCGGGTGGTGGCCAACGGTGTGCTGGCCGGGCGCGAGCGACGCTCGGGCCGCACGACCTGGCGCTACGTGCAGGCACAGCCGATGGCGCCCTACCTGGCGGTGCTGCACATCGGACGCTACGTGAGCACGGCGGCCGGCGAGGTGGAGGTGCTGCACCCGCGCACGGTGCCGGTGGGCGTGGGCACCGCGTTCGAGCGTCAGGCCGACATGCTCGAGGTGTTCACCGGGCTGTTCGGCCCCTACCCGTTCGACGGCTACGCGGTGGTGATCACCGCCGACGACCTGGAGATTCCGCTCGAGGCACAGACACTGTCGACCTTCGGCGCCAATCACGCGGTGGCGGGCTGGAACAACGAACGCCTGGTCGCGCACGAACTGGCCCACCAGTGGTTCGGCAACAGCCTGACCGCCGCCACCTGGGCCGACATCTGGCTGCACGAAGGATTCGCCTGCTACAGCGAGTGGCTGTGGTCTGAGGCGTCCGGGGGGCGAAGCGCCGACGAACTGGCGCGCGAGCATCACCGCAAGCTGGCCGCGCTGCCGCAGGACTTGTTGCTCGGCGATCCGGGCCGCGACGACATGTTCGACGACCGGGTGTACAAGCGGGGGGCGCTCACCCTGCACGCGCTGCGGGCTCTGCTGGGTGACCGGTTCTTCGACATGCTGCGTGACTGGACGGCCGCGAACCGGTGGGGCGTGGTCACGACTCCGGCGTTCGTCGATTTCGCCCAGCGGTACACAAAGGGCGACGTGGCGGGCCTGATCGCGCGTTGGGTCTACGCTAAGCCGCTGCCGCCGCTGACTTTCGCTGGTTGAGCCTGTCGAAACCAGGTGCTGCCGCTCTGTGACGGATCGTCATCCCGGCATGCGCCGGGATGACGAAGGGGTCGGCCAACTCGCTCCCCGTCATCCCGGCGAAGGCCGGGATCTCTGCCGACCACGAACGAACCGGTGAGCATCTCGACCAACCGGACGTAGCCTCGTCCGTGGTCAGCCAACTCGCTCCCCGTCATCCCGGCGAAAGCCGGGATCTCTGCCGACCACGAACGAACCGGTGAGCATCTCGACCAACCGGACGTAGCCTCGTCCCAACTCAGCCGGCCAGCCACCCCGCGATCGCGCGCACGCCGACGCCGAACGGCGGCTTCTCGGGACGGGCCAGAAAGCCGTGCGTGGTGCCGTGCAGGTACCAACCCTCGTGCGGAACGTCCGCCTGGGTGAGCCGGTGGGCGAAGTTCTCGGCCGAGGCACGCAGCAGGTCGCGGTCGGCGTTCAGCAGGTGCACCGGCGGCAGCCCGGTCAGATCGCCCAGCCCGGGAAAGATCGCGTGATTGTGCAGGTCGTCTGCATGGCCGGCGTGATTGACCGCCGCGCGCCGCACCATCTCTTGCACGACCCGCAGGTCGGACACCCCGAACATGCGCCGGCGCAGCGACGCCGACGGTTCGGGCAGCACCCCGTGGAACAGCCCGTACAGAAACGCCAGGCCGGCCGGACGACTGCCCTCACCGTCACGCAACCGCAGCGCGACCGCCGCCGCCAGGCAGGCGCCGGCGCTCGCACCACCCAGCCACATCGCACCGCCGTGGCTGCGCTGGGCGTCGAGCCAGGCGTCCATCACCTGGTCTTGACTGACCGGGTAGCGAAACGGCGACGGCCGGAGCCGCAACGGCCCGACCAGCGGAAACATCGGCAGCAGTCCGTACTCGACGCTGGTGACCGGAAATCCGGCCTTCGCCACTGCCATGCTGACGGCGTGAGCCTCGGGTTCGTCGAGCGTGCCGACCACCCAGCCACCCCCGTGCACCCACACCAGCCGCGGGCCGGACGGCTCGCCGTCGGGGGTGTACTCGCGCACCCTGACCTCGCCGTGACGGCCGGGAACGCCGCGCTCGATCCAGGTCGGCTGCCCCACGGTCACCTCCGGCTGCTGCGCCGCGACGACGGCGCCCCGCCCATGATGCCAGCCTTGACCTTTGGGGTGTGATGCGAGGTTGTACCTTGTGTGGCATGCATGAACTGAGCCGTCGAACGGCGCTCGTCGGCCTGCTCGCAACCGCGGGTGCTGTGGCCGCGGGCTGCTCGGGTACGCCGAGTCCGTCCACCAGTGGGTCCGTCGCGCCGTCGACGAGCGCGTCGCCCAGCCCATCCCCGTCCGTTTCGGTCGACACCAGGCCCCGCTGGCCGCTGTCGGGCAAGCTGCTCAAGGACGCCGACGACGCCAAACACGCCGCGGTGGCGGTGAAGGTGCCCGACAACAAGAACGAGCACCCGCAGCGGGGCCTCGACGAGGCCGACATCGTGTTCGTCGAGTTGGACGGCTACCGCGACTCCGCCGGCTACAGCAGCACCCGGCTGGTGCCGGTGTTCCACTCGAAGATGGCCGAATCGGTGGGCCCGGTGCGCTCGATTCGTCCGGTGGACATTCCGCTGCTCAGCCCCATGCACGCGATCATCGGCAACACCGGCGCGACCGGCTGGGTGCTCAAGTACGTGAAGCACTACGGCAGCTACCTCGAAGGCATGTTGTCGTACATGAACACCAAGGGCACCGGGTCGTACGGCATCGACTCGGCCCGGGTGCGGGTGTACCAGGGCAACACGTACTACGACCGGGCCGTGGTGTGCCACCCGTCGGTGCTCGCCAAGCAGACCAAGAAGTTTCGCGACGGGCCGCCGCAGGTCTACTTTCCGTTCGGTGACGCCAAGGTGGCCAGCACTCGCGACGGCAAGACCGCTGCCTCGATCAGTGTTCCGTGGAAGAGCGGCAACAGCTACAACATGAGCTACACCTGGAGCGAGAAAACCGGCACCTGGCTACGCAGTATGCCTTGGGGCCCGCACGTTCTGGCCGGCGGCAAACGGGTGGCCCCCGACAACGTGCTGATCATTCGGGCCAAACAGCACTACGACAAGATCTACAGCGGCTCGGGCCACGACGAACCCATTCACGACATCATCGACACCTCGGGCCCGTTCCACTACTTTCACGGCGGCAAGTACGTGACCGGCACGTGGAAGAAGGGCAGCATCGAAGAGCTGTTCGAGTTCACCCTCGACGACGGCAGCCCGCTGTCGATGGCGCCGGGTCAGACCTACGTCGAGTTGCCCAACAAGTCGGCGAAGATCGTCATCAAGTCCTGAACGGCGAAGCGCGCAGGCTCACGATCACTGATGGCGGCATCATCTCTGCTGCCGCCTCAAAGAACTGGTGCCGCGAAATAACCCGGCATGAGTTACCCAGGACGGCAGTACTAACCGATGGCGGCATCGGTGGTCGAGCCTTTCGAGACCTCGCCTCGCTGAGGTGGCGATAGGCTCAGTCTGCAAGAAGTCCCGCGCTGTAGATCGCGACGCGGCAGCCGGGACGGTTCTCGGACGGTTGGAGAACCGTCCCCTCACCGGTTGGAGAACCGTCCCCTCACCGGTTGGAGAACCGTCCCCTCACCGGTTGCAGAACCGTCCCCTCACCGGTTGGAGAACCGTCCCCTCACCGGTTGCAGAACCGTCCCCTCACCGGTTGGAGAACCGTCCCCTCACCGGTTGGAGAACCGTCCCCTCACCGGTTGGAGAACCGTCCCCTGAACCGTCAGAGCACCGAGCCGGGGGTGTAGCCCGCGGCGGCCGGGTACTTCTTGGCGATGCGTTTCACCTTGTCGGCCACGTCGTCGACCTGATCGCGGGCCGCGCCGGTGAGTTCGAGCGGGTCGGCCTGGGTGGCCTCCAACTGCTCACGGGTGAGCCCCAGCCGAGAGTCGGCCGCCAGCCGGTCGAGCAGGTCGTTGGTGCGCGCCCCCTGCCGCAACCCCAGCGCCACCGCCACGGCGTGCTCTTTGATCGCCTCGTGCGCGACCTCGCGACCCACCCCGTTGCGGACGGCCGCCATCAGCACCTTCGTGGTGGTCAGGAACGGCAGGTAGCGGGCCAGTTCGGCCTCGATCACGGCCGGGAACGCGCCGAACTCGGCCAGCACCGTCAGGAACGTCTCGAACAGGCCGTCCAGGGCGTAGAAGGCGTCGGGCAACGCCACCCGTCGCACCACCGAGCACGACACGTCACCCTCGTTCCACTGGTCGCCGGCCAGCTCGCCCACCATCGTGGCGTACCCGCGCAGCACCACCGCCAGCCCGTTGACCCGCTCGCACGAGCGGGTGTTCATCTTGTGGGGCATGGCCGACGACCCGACCTGGCCCTCTTTGAATCCTTCGGTGACCAGCTCGTGGCCGGCCATCAGCCGAATGGTCGTCGCCACGTTGGACGGCGCCGCCGCCACCTGCACCAGGGCGGTCAACACCTCGTAGTCGAGCGAACGCGGGTACACCTGGCCGGTCGAGGTGAAGATGCGGGCGAAGCCCAGGTACTGGCCGATCTGGTTCTCGAGCGCCAACTGCTTCTTGGCGCTGCCGCCGAGCAGGTCGAGCATGTCCTGCGCGGTGCCCATCGGGCCCTTGATGCCGCGGGCCGGGTAGCGGTTGATCAGCTCATCGACGCGCGCGAACGCGACCAGCAGTTCGTCCGCGGCCGTCGCGAACCGCTTGCCCAGAGTGGTGAGCTGCGCGGCGACGTTGTGCGACCGTCCGGTGAGCGCTTGATCGCGGTACTGCACGGCGAGCCGCGACAGGGCGACCAGAACGGTGACGATGCGCTCGCGCACCAGCTTCAGACCGCTCAGCACCTGGTACTGCTCGATGTTCTCGGTGAGGTCGCGGCTGGTCATGCCCTTGTGCACGTGCTCATGCCCGGCCAGCGCGTTGAACTCTTCGATGCGCGCCTTCACGTCGTGCCGGGTGACCCGCTCGCGGGCCTCGATCGAGGCTAGATCGACCTGCTCGAGCACCCGCTGGTAGTCGGCGATTACTTCGGCCGCGTCGGCGCCGCCGAAGTCGACGCCCAGGTCTTTCTGCGCCTTCAGCACGGCCAGCCAGAGCCGGCGCTCGGCCACGATCTTCTGCTCGGGGCTCCAGATCGCCCGCATCTGTTCGGACGCATAACGGGTGGCCAGCACGTTGGGAACGGTCATGGGTTCATGCTTTCACGAGCCTGCTGCTCTCAGGTGCAGCCGTGGACGGAGCGGGACGGGTGCGCCGACCGGGCAGTCACGCGGTGCTGCCGGCGGCGACCACCAGCCGGTCGTGACGGCGGCGCGAGGCGAGGTACGCCGCGATCACCGCGGCGATGCCGATGGCGGCAACCGCGACCACCACGGTCGACCGTCCGGCGGCGTTCACGATGATCGCAACCAACGCCCACAGCAGCGTGATCGGGTAGCCAGGCAGCGCCGAACCGACCAGGTAGGTCACCGCCACCCCGAGCGCCGCGGCCGCGATCAACAGCGCGAGTTGCCAACCCAGCGCCTGCGGATCAGCGACTGATCGGCCCAGATCGGCGGCCCAGTTGAGAAAGACCGCGGCGCTGGCCCACGCTGCGTAGTTTCCCATCGTGGTGCGCACCAGCAGGGTGATTCGCGCGTCGACGTCGGCAGCGGCCGGCCGGGCAGCGATCAGTGCGGCGTCGATCAGCACCACGACCATCACGGTGAGCAGCACCGAGGGCAGCCAGTCGATGGACGCCGCCGACACCAGCAGCCACGACGCAGCCGCGGCACAGGCAACGGCGAGGTCGACGGTCAACCGCTGGGCCGACGGGTTGCCCGAAACCCGGGTGTGCACGAACACCACACCGGTGGCGATGCACGCCAGGTAGATGACCGCCCAGATGGTGAAGGCGTAACCGGCGGGGTTGATCAGCAGGTCGACTCGTCGGAGTTGGGGTCGGTGCCGAACAGCCACAACGGCAGTACCACCGCGACGGCCTGCGCCACGGCGAGCACCAGCACGGCACAGGCGGCGGCAGCGGAGATTCGAGAAGAACGCATCATTCCAGCCTAGCGAGCAGCCCGAAACCGCCTCACCACTCCCCCGCGTCACCCTCGGCCACGTCGGCCAGGTACTGGGCGTAGCTGGAGTTGACCTGATAGGTCTTCGACACCTCGATGTCGCCCTGCTCGGCCCGCTCGGCGATGTCGCTGCGGCAGAACAGGCTCGGGGCGTCCAGGTCGGCCACCCCGGCGTAGGCATCGGCCCGCGCCTGGCTCAGCGTGGACGCCTGGGCCACCACGGCGAGCACCCGACCGCCGGACGCCACCAGTTCACCCGCGTCGTTCAGCGCCGTGCCGGCATGCACGATGTGCACGTTGTCGCTCGAGCCCTGCAACCGCGGTCCGTCGATCACCCCACCCAGCGACGGCTGGCCCGGGTACCCGTTCGCAGCGAGCACCACGGCCACCGCCGAGCCCGGCTTCCAGGCCAGTTCGCCCACGTCTTCGAGGTCGCCGGTGGCGGCCGCGTAGAGCACCTGGCCCAACGGCGAATCGAGCGCGGCCAGCACCGCCTGGGTCTCGGGATCGCCGAAGCGCACGTTGAACTCGACCACCCGCAGGCCCTTCGAGGTGAGCGCCAGCCCCGCGTACAACAACCCGACGAAGGGCGTGCCCTGCCGGCCCAGTTCGGCGATCGTGGGCTCGATCACGCTCTCCATGATCTCGTCGACCAGCCCGGGCGGCGCCCACGGCAGCGGCGTGTAGGCGCCCATGCCGCCGGTGTTCGGGCCGCTGTCGCCGTCACCGACGCGCTTGAAGTCCTGGGCCGGCTGCAGCGGCAGGGCCGTGAGGCCATCGGTGATCGCGAACAGGCTCACCTCGGGCCCGTCCAGAAACTCTTCGACCACCACCGGCAGGCAACCCTCGGCGTGCGCGAGCGCAGCAGCCCGGTCGTGGGTGACGATGACGCCCTTGCCGGCCGCCAGCCCGTCGTCCTTCACCACGTGGGGGGCGCCGAAGTGGTCGAGTGCATGAGCGACCTCGTCCAGAGTCTCGCAGTAGCGCGACCGAGCCGTGGGCACCCCGGCGGCCGCCATCAACTCTTTCGCGAACGCCTTCGACCCCTCGAGCCGGGCCGCGGCCTTGGACGGCCCGAAGCACGCGATGCCGGCCCCCCGAACGGCGTCGGCGACGCCGGCCACCAAGGGCGCCTCGGGGCCGATGACCACCAGGTCGACCCGCAACCGGCGGGCCAGGGTGACGACGGCCCGGGCGTCGTTGATGTCGACCGGATAGTTGGTGGCCACGGTTGCCGTGCCGGGGTTGCCGGGCGCGCAGAACAGTCTGGTGACGGACGGGTCGTGCGACAATGCCAGAGCAAGCGCGTGTTCGCGCCCACCGCTGCCGACGACCAAGACGGAAAGCTGCTGATTTCGCACGCGCACAGCCTAATGGCGTGTGCCCCAAGCGGCTCGCCGGTTGGCGAGGGCCGAGTCAGGCATCGCAAGACAGCGGAAGCAGGGATCTCTCGTTCGCGCTCGACGCACTGTGCCACGCTGGTCGACCGGCCGAACCCTTGGTCGAGCTTGTCGAAAGCCACAGGAGGTCTCGACAACCTCGACCAAAGTGACCGAGCCGCTGGGTGAGCTATCGAACGCCTCGCCACGCGAAGGTCTCGACGGGCTTCACCGGCGGTGATCAGCGTCTGTGGTGCTCACGCATCGGTGCCTTCGGAGCGCTGCGCGTCTTTGCGGGCGGTGGCCAAGAAGACGCCGAAGGTTCGGCTGACGCCGTCCACCTCTTTGTCGACCTCAAGCACGCGTCGCACGGTCAGATGCCCGAAACCGGCCGCTGACAAGGCTCGGCGCAGCATGCCCCGTTTGAACCCGTGATGGCCGGTGAAGCCGGGGTCGTGGTATTCCCCCTGCTCGGGCTCCAAATCGAGAACGGCGATCCAACCACCGTCGACGGTCGCCTTGGCCAGTTGTTTCAGCAGCAACGGAACATCGTCGACGTGATGCATCACCATCATCGAGATCACCAGGTCGAACTTCTGCCCCTCGGGCACCGCTGCCTGCGTGAGGTCGTGCACCTCGGCCCGCATGCCGGCGCGGCCCGAGTCGGCGATGCGCCGCCGGGCCACCTCGACCATGCCGTCGGAGAAGTCCAGCAGCAGCATGTCGCCCACCCGATCGGCCAGTGCGAAGGCCAACAGGCCGGTGCCGGCACCGTAGTCGAGCACCGACCATGACGGGTCGACGGGCACCTCGGCGGCTATCGCGTCGGCGGCGCGACGGGCCCGCTCGACTCTGCGCGGGTCGTCGTCCCAGGTTGCCGCCTGACTGGCGAACCAGCGAGCGTCGTAGGTCGTCATGGCCCACATGCTGCCCCACAAGGGGCCGCCGTGGAAGGGAAACGGCTTCTGAACAGCCGCTTGACCTCGCGTGGAATGCGACGTCGGCACTTGTGCTGGACGACCGTCCGATCGCGTGGCTGCCTGCACAACCGCCCGGCCAACGGTGCGCGGCGAGGCGCAGTCAGTCGGCCCGCTTGCGCCGGGCTCGGTAGGCCGCGACGTTGCTGCGGTTGCCACAGCCCGAGTCGCAGAACTTGCGCGACCGGTTGCGGCTGAGATCGAGCACCACCTGATCGCAGTCGTCGGCCGCGCAGTACGACAGCCGGTCGAGATCGCCGGCGCGCACGACGTCCATCATCGACATGGCGTACTCCACCACCATGCGCACCACCAGTGGGTCGTCGGCTCTGGTGGCGTGAATGTGCCAGTCGAAACCGTCGTGTCGCACGAGTTGCGGTAACGCATTGCCCTCGAACAGCAGGGCATTGATCAGGTTCACCACCGTCTGCTCGTCGGCGCCCCAGAAGCCGGCCAGCCGGTCACGCACGTCGCGCACGGCCTGCAGTTCGGCCTCGTCGTGGTTGCGGCCGCCCGACCAGCGCCACCGGTCGCAGAGGTCGTCGAGGTCGGCAACAGTCGTGAGCGTGTCGGGGTGGCGGGTGTTCACCAACGCCGTGAGCGCCTGCAAAGACAGACGGGTGTCATGAGTGAAATCCATCTTGACTCCTGACGCATCGATGCGATGTCATGAGCATGTTAACTCATGACCCATTACACAAAGGGAAGGATCGTGATGGCCGAGGCGCTGGCAGAGGTGACCGAAGCGCCACGCGTCATGCGTTCGGGAGCCGTGGCCGGCTGGACGGCCGCCCTGGTGTCGGCCGCGGCCTTCGGCACGTCCGGCGCCTTCGCCAAACCGCTGCTCGCCTCGGGGTGGAGCGCCGGGGCCGTGGTGTCGGTTCGGCTCGGCCTCGCCGCCGTGGTGCTGCTGATTCCCGGCCTGCTGGCGCTGCGCGGACGGTGGCGGCTGCTGCTGGCCCACTGGCGTCCGCTGCTCGCGTACGGGGTGTTCGGCGGCGCGACCGCACAGGTGTCGTTCTTCAACGCCGTGCAGTACGTGCCGGTGGCGCTCGGCCTGCTGCTGGAATACCTGGGGATTCTGCTGGTCGTGGGCTGGGTGGCTCTGCGCACGCGACGCCTGCCGTCGAGGCTGACCCTGGTGGGCGTCGTGGTGGCGATCGCCGGGCTGGTGATCGTGCTCGACCCGGGCTGCATGGGCGCACTGGACCCGCGCGGCCTGGCCTGGGGGCTGCTGGCCGCGTTCGGGCTGGCGGTGTACTTCGTGGTGTCGGCCCGCGAGATGACGCTGCCGGCGCTCACGTTCGTGGCCGTCGGGTTGTCGATCGGAACCGTCGCCATTGTCATCGCGGGGGTGGCTGGGCTGATGCCTCTGCGGGCGACCACCGCCGATGTGGTGTTCGTCGGGGTCACGCTGGCCTGGTGGGTACCGCTGCTCGAACTGGCCCTGGTGGCCGCTGCGGCGGCGTACGCACTGGGGTTCGTGGGCGTGCAGCACCTGGGCTCGACGGTGGCGAGCTTCGTGGGGCTGACCGAGGTGCTGTTCGCCGTGCTGTGGGCCTGGCTGCTGCTGGGCGAGCTGCCCGGGTTGCCGCAACTGGTCGGCGGCGTCGTTCTGCTCGCCGGAGTTGCCGCGGTGCAGCGGGGTCAGGCGCTGTCGTCCTGAACCGAAGGAACCGTCCCCTGAACTGGAAGAACCGTCCCCTGAACGTTCAGGGGACGGTTCTTTCGGTTCACAGCAGGTCGTGCAGCATGACCACCTGTTCGCGGCCCGGGCCGACGCCGATGCCAGAGATACGGGCGCCACTCAGCTCTTCGAGCCGACGCACGTACGCCTGGCAGGTCTTCGGCAGGTCGGCAAAGGTGCGGGCACCTGAGATGTCTTCGCTCCAGCCGTCCTGCAACTCGTAGACCGGCACGGCTCGGGCGAAGTCGGTCTGGGTCATCGGCAGCCGGTCGTGCCGCTCGCCGTCCACGTCGTAGGCCACGCAGACCGGGATCTTGGGCCACCCCGACAGAATGTCGAGCTTGGTCAGAAAGATGTCGGTGAACGCGTTGGTGCTGGCCGCGGCGTCGACCACCAGGGCGTCGTACCAGCCACAGCGGCGCTTGCGCCCCGTGGTGGTGCCGAACTCGGCCCCGTCGGCGCGAATCTTGTCGCCGTCGGCGTCCAACAGCTCGGTGGGGAAGGGGCCCTCGCCCACTCGCGTGGTGTAGGCCTTGGCGATGCCGATCACCCGGTCGATGCGGGTGGGTCCCACGCCTGCGCCGGTGCACGCGCCCGCCGCGATCGGGTTGGACGACGTCACGTAGGGGTAGGTGCCGTGGTCGACGTCGAGGTGATGCGCCTGGGCGCCCTCGAACAGCACCACCTTGTCGGCGTCCAGGGCGTCGATGAGCACCCGAGAGATGTCGGTGACCATCGGCCGCAGCCGATCGACGTGGCCGAGCAGCCGCTCGGTGATCTGGTCGGGGTCGATGGCGCGCTGGTTGTAGACCTTCACCAGCAGGTGGTTCTTCTGCCACAGGGCGGCCTCGACCTTTTCGCGCAGCAGTTGCTCGTCGAACAGGTCTTGCACCCGAATGCCGAGCCGATTCACCTTGTCTGAGTAGGCCGGGCCGACGCCGCGCCCGGTGGTGCCGATCTTGCGCTTGCCCAGAAACCGCTCCGACACCTTGTCGATGGTCTGGTGGTAGGGCGTGATCAGGTGGGCGTTGGCCGAAACCAGCAGGTTCTTCGCGGCATCGACGCCGCGGGCGGCCAGGCCGTCGATCTCGTCGAACAGCACGTCGAGGTCGATCACCACGCCGTTGCCGATCACCGGCACGCTGTTGGGGTTGAGAATGCCGGACGGCAGCAGGTGCAGCGCGTAGCGTTCCCCACCCACCACGAGGGTGTGGCCCGCGTTGTTGCCGCCTGAATAGCGAACCGTGTAGTCGACCCGGTCGCCCAGTTGATCGGTGGCCTTGCCCTTGCCCTCGTCGCCCCATTGCGCTCCGACGACCACGATGCCCGGCATGTGTACTCCTCCGGCATGAGAACGGCCCGTCTCACGGGCCCTTACCTGGTGAGCCTATCGGAGTGGGTCGTCAGGCCCGGCACCGTTCCTCAGAGCGGCTAGAACGGTATACATGTGCGGGCATCCGTCCACAGCACCGGGCGGTGACCCGGGGACGGTTGTCGGTAATCGACCACGTGGACTGACCCGGGATTCCCGGTTATTGGCAACCACGGTTACCTGAAGGCCACAGGAATGCAGTTCGGCTGACCGGCGATCTCGAGATCGTCGTACGATCGCGGCGGCGCTGCAGACTTTCGGCCTGCAACACGACATCGTGCAGCGAGGGTGACATCGTGCAGGCATCTCGAGATCGCTCAACCTCACAGAAACCCGCCCGCAACGTGCCTCGAATCAGAGCGTGTTGCCCGACAGTTCCGCGTAACCGGTGGGCGACGAGTCCACCAAGAGCTGCACGCAGCGGTCGTATTCCGCCGTCTCACCGATCGCCCGGGCGGCCTGCGCCAAGGCCCACACCGCTCGTAGAAAGCCCTGGTTGGGCTCGTGTTCCCACGGCACCAGTCCGGCGCCGCGCCAGCCGTTGCGCCGCAGTGCGTCCAGGCCACGGTGGTAACCGGTGCGGGCGAACGCGTAGGCCTGCAGCACTCCTTCACGGGTGCCGTTCGCCAGTGCCAGCTCGGCCAGCACGGCCCAGGCCAAACTCGAGGCCGGAAACTCCGCAGCCACCTCGAACGGGTCGGAATCGGTCGGCGCGGTGGCGGCGACGTCGTCGGGCAACAGGGTGCGGTTGGCGTGCGGGTCGGCGAAGGGCAGGTGCGACATGGCCCTCACCCTACCGAGAGCGTCGGGCGCCACTTTGTGGTTGATATGCCGGCGGATTTTGTGGCCGCAGCTCCACGCCGCCACTTTATGGTTGGAATAGGTACCCCCCGCGGGTATCTATTTCAACCATAAAGTGGCGGAGGCGTTGGGCCTCAGCGCAGCAGCGATTCTTTTCAACCAAAAAGTGGCGATACTGACCCCGTGACCTGGGTCGACGACGTACTGCGCACCGAGCCGCTGGCTCGCAGGGCGCCCAGCGTGCTGAACACCCAACCGGTGGTGCTGCGTCGCGGCGAGAACTTCGTCGAAGTCGACTGGGATCCTGCCCGCACACTGAGCGTGCTCGACCCCCGTCACGACCAACTCTGGCTCGCTCTGGGTGCCTTCGTGGAGGCCATGCTGATCGCCGGCGCCGCCGCCGGCCTGGGGGTGCGCGTCGAACCCGCCCTCGACGAAGCCCGGCACCGGTTCGCGCTGCTGCACTCCGGCCCGGTGGTACGCCCACCGTTCGACGCCGACGACCTGCGCAATCGGGTCACCGGGGTCGGACGGTTCGCCGAGCCCTCGCCCAGCATCGCCGAAGTCGAGCACCTCGCCGACCGGGCGGCACTTCCGGCGAACGCCCGGGTGATCGCCTGGGAACGCGCGACCGGCGATCCGCTGGTCGAGCGTGCCCACCGCTGGCTGTTCGCCACCCCCGAACCGCGCCGCGAACTGCGGGCCTGGGTGCGTCCGGGTGCAGACGACGGCATCGAACCCGTCGCCCTGGGCCTGCCGGCCTGGCGAGCCGCCCTTTTTCTGGCATCGCGCGGGGCCGTGGACGACGGCATCGCCGACCTGCTGGGCGGCCACCCGCGCGGGCTCGGCACGGTGGCGGCGCTGGTCGACACCGGCGGCTCCCCCGTGCCGTGGACGATGGGCGCCGCGCTGCTGAGACTGGGGCTGCACGGCATTCGGCACGGCCTGCGACTGCAGCCGCTGCCGCACGTGACGGCCTGCCCCGACACCGCCGCCACCATGGCGCTGCTGCTCGAGGCAGCCGACGTCGCAGGCCGCGTGGTCACCGTCGTGCGCATCGGTACACCGCAGGTCGAACCGCCGCTCAGCCGTCGCCGGCCGACCCCGATCGTGGGCTGACGAGCCTCCCAGATGGTCTGCGACCTCGATGTGAAATTGCCTGCAACCACGCTCTATGCTGCCGCCATGGTCGATGACGACACCACGTTCCAACTGCGCATGGACCGCTACGGCCCTGAACTGCTGAGCGGTCTCGAAGGTGCCTACGGCGACCGCGCCGGCGAGCTGTTCGAGCGGCTGACCGAGGCTCTGCGCGGCGCGTTCGACGCCCGTCCGGCCGATCTGCGCGTGCTCGACGAGGCCCGCCTGCTCAGTCCCGACTGGCTGCAGCGCCCCGATCAGATCGGCTACGTCTGCTATGCCGACCGGTTCGCCCGCTCGCTGCCCAAGGTCTCCGACCACATCGACCACCTGGAATCGCTCGGCGTCACCTACCTGCACCTGATGCCGCTGCTCGAGCCGCGGCCGGGTGACAGTGACGGCGGGTACGCGGTGGCCGACTACCGCGCGGTCGACCCGCGCCTGGGCACCATGGACGACCTGGTGGCGCTGGCCACTACCCTGCGCCGCCACCACATGTCGCTGGTGGTCGACCTGGTGCTCAACCATGTGGCCAAAGAGCACGAGTGGGCGGCCCGCGCCCGCGCCGGTGAGCAGAAGTACCGTGACTATTTTCTGATCTACCCCGACCGCACCGAACCCGACGCCTACGAGCGCACCCTGCCAGAGATCTTTCCCGACTTCGCCCCCGGCAGCTTCACCTTCGACGACGAGCTCAACGGCTGGGTCTGGACGACCTTCAACTCGTTTCAGTGGGACCTCAACTGGGCCAACCCCGACGTCTTCGCCGAGTTCGTCGACATCATCTGCTTTCTGGCCAACAACGGCGTCGAGGTCATGCGACTCGACGCCATCGCGTTCATCTGGAAGGTGCTCGGCACCGACTGCCAGAACGAACCGCCGGTGCACGAGATCACCCAGGCACTGCGGGCCGCACTGCGCATCGTCGCCCCAGCCTGTGCGCTCAAGGCAGAGGCGATCGTCGGGCCGCAAGACCTGATCGCCTACCTGGGCCAGGGCAAGCACTTCGGCAAGGTGAGTGATCTGGCCTACCACAACTCGGTGATGGTGCAACTCTGGGGGGCCCTGGCTTCACGGCACACCCGGCTGTTCGAGGTGGCCCTGTCGAACTTTCCGGCCAAGCCCGCCTCGGCCACCTGGGGCACCTACGTGCGTTGCCACGACGACATCGGCTGGGCGATCGGCGACGACGACGCCCGCGGCGCCTACCTCGAGGGGCATTCGCACCGCGCGTTTCTCTCGGAGTTCTACGCCGGCCTCTACCCCGGCTCGTTCGCCAGGGGCCTGGTGTTTCAGTTCAACCCGATCAACAACGACCGCCGCATCAGCGGCACGCTGGCCAGCCTGGCCGGCGTCGAGGCCGCGCTGGCCGCCGGTGACGACGGTCAGCTCGCGGACGCCATCGCCCGGGTGAACCTGCTGCACACGTTCGTGCTGGGCTTCGGTGGCGTGCCCCTGCTGTACATGGGCGACGAGATCGGCATGCTGAACGATCACTCGTACCTCGACGACCCCGACCATGCCGGCGACAACCGGTGGGTGCACCGTCCGAAGATGGACTGGGGCCTGGTCGCCGACGCCGAGGCCGACGCGTCCAGCCCCGCCGGGCGCGTGCTGTCGGGCCTCAAACACTCCATCGGCGTGCGCAAGCGGCTGCCGCACCTGCACGCCTCGGTTGAATCACGGGTGCTGCCGAGCCCCGATTCGCGGGTGCTGCTGCTCACCCGTGAGCACCCCGAGGGCATGCTGATCGAGGTGTACAACTTCAGCGAGGACGTCGTCGACCTGCCGGTGTACGCGCTGCGCGACCGGCTCGGGTCGACCGCGGTCGAGCACATCAGCGGCTATGACTATTCCCTCGAACCCGAGACGCTGCGGGTGCGGCCCTACCAGCCGCTGTGGCTGACCGCCAAGGGCTGACCGAGGCGGTACCGGAGCGCGAGACCGGGCCAAAGTTGACCTGACCAGCGGGAACGGTTCTGGATCACTGCAGACACCGAAGAGAGTGTTGATCTGGCCACCTCAGACGGGGTGTCAGATCTCAACATCATCATCTTCGGAGCTCTGACCGCGCTCGCCGAGCACCGACACATGGGGGTTGAATGGCCATCACGGTCGTTCCCGGGGTCTCGACAAGCTGTGAGAGTTGGTGGTGGCTGGCCTGGGGCTAGCTGGCAGGGTGGTGGGACCGGTTGTTCGTGTGCGGGTCGTGACCCTTCGACAAGCTGACCGTCCGCAATTGTGCGGGGTGTCTTGGTCGAGATCTGTCCGGCTCGTGCACGGAGAACCGGCCGACCATCCCGGCCCACTCGTTGGCCTGATAGAAGCCCGTCCCACCGCTTTGGCGGGGTGACCGATCACAGTAACGCCACGGGTGACTCTTTCCCCGGGATGGCCGCGCCGGTTCGACCGGCTCGATGCCCAACATCCCGAAAACAGGAGGCTCAGACACCGATGGCCATCGTTGCAGATACCTACACCTATGTGGTGGGTGTGGACACCCACGCCGCCACTCATCATTACGCGATCGTGGAGACCCGTAGCGGCGGCCAGATCACCCACGGGAAGTTCCCCACCCATGCCGCGGGCTTGTTGCGGGCCGTGGATTGGATCAGCCGCCGCACCAGTGTTGACGACAACCCAGCTGTCGACCAGGTGCTGATCAGCATGGAAGGCACCGGCAGTTACGGCGCCCAGGCAGCCGAGCTGCTCGCCGCACGCGGTTACCGGGTCGTCGACGCACCCTCGCCGAAACGGGCTCGTGGCAGCGGCAAGAACGACCACATCGATGCCCTGGTCGCTGCCCGCGGCGCGTTACCCAAGGACAGCGAACGGCTCGCCGACCGACGCGCCGGCCATACCCGTGCCGCGCTGCAGATCCTGCTCACCGCCCGCGACAGCATGCGACGCGACCGGACCCGTTCCAAGAACCAGCTCACCGCGCTGCTACGCACCCACAACCTCGACATCGATGCCCGCAAGGGAATCAACAAGGTCCACATCAGCCTCATTGCGGGCTGGCGCAAGCGGCCCACCGACACCACCCTGGCCCGGATCGCCCGCACCGAAGCGCACCGCCTCGCCACCCGCATCCACACCCTGGACGCCGACCTCGACAGCAACGAGAAAGCCATCAACGCCCTCGTGCGTGAACTCGAACCAACCCTGCTCGACCTGCCCGGCCTCGGACCCATCAACGCCGCCATTGTGCTCGCCGTCTGGTCTCACCCCGGCCGCATCCATGACGAAGCCGGCTTCGCCAAGATCGGCGGCGTCTGCCCCCTGGAGATCTCCTCGGGCAACTCCAAGGATCATCGCCTCAACCGCACCGGCGACCGACAACTCAACTCAGCCCTGAACTCCATCGCGAACACCCGCATGCGACACGACGAAACCACCAAGGCCTACGTCAAGAAACGCAAACAGCAAGGCCAAACCAAACCCCGAATCCGACGCTGCCTCAAGCGCTACATCGCCCGCCAAATCTTCCGACACCTCAACACGACCACCCTTGACAAGACATAGAAGCGTCTCGACCAGCGAAATCAGGAGGCTCGACCAGCGCCGCCGAACGCGACGATGCCCGGGCCGAAGCCCGGGCATCGTCGTTGGTGACTGAATCAGCCGATGGTCTTGCCGGCCGAACGCAGGTTCTCGCAGGCATCGACGATGCGCTGGGCCATGCCGGCCTCGGCCGCCTTGCCCCACGCGCGCGGGTCGTACATCTTCTTGTTGCCAACCTCGCCGTCGACCTTGAGCACGCCGTCGTAGTTGGTCATCATCCAGCCGGCCACCGGGCGGGTGAACGCGTACTGGGTGTCGGTGTCGATGTTCATCTTCACCACGCCGTAGTCGACTGCGTCGCTGATCTCTTGCGGCGTCGAGCCCGAGCCGCCGTGGAACACCAGGTCGAACGGCTTCTCGCGGCCGTACTTGGCGCCGACGGCGTCCTGAATCTCTTTGAGCACCTCAGGACGCAGCTTGACCGAACCCGGCTTGTAGACGCCGTGCACGTTGCCGAAGGTCAGGGCGACGATGTACCGCCCCTTCTCGCCCAGGCCCAGCTTCTCGACCGTGGCCATGCCGTCTTCGACCGTGGTGTAGAGCTTGTCGTTGATCTCGGCGGCGACGCCGTCCTCTTCGCCACCGACCACGCCGACCTCGATCTCGAGAATCTGACGGGCCTTGCTGGTGAGCGCGAGCAGTTCGTCGGCGATGGTCAGGTTCTCGGCCATCGGCACGGCCGAGCCGTCCCACATGTGGGACTGGAACAGCGGCTCGAGGCCGCGGTCGACGCGCTCTTGCGAGATGGCGATGAGCGGCTTGACGTAGGTGTCGAGCTTCTCTTTCTGGCAGTGGTCGGTGTGCAGCACGATGTTGACCGGGTAGTTCGCGGCCACCACGTGCGCGTACTCGGCCAGCGCGACCGCACCGGTGACCATGTGCTTGATGGTCGGGCCGGAGGCGTACTCGGCTCCACCGGTGCTGACCTGCACGATGCCGTCGGAACCGGCGGCGGCGAAGCCCGCCAGCGCGGCGTTCAGGGACTGCGACGACGTGATGTTGATCGCGGGAAAGGCGAACGAACCAGCCTTCGCCGCCGCCAGCATCTCGGCGTACTTCTCGGGTGTTGCGATGGGCATGTACTGCGCTCCTCACGGGGGTCGTGACATCAACGATCGGCAACTACGGCTGCCGCACCTGGCCAGTCTTTCAAAAGTCGCCCGGACGCGCGACCCATTCGCCAAAGCCCGGCGATCACCCCGCACGCCGGGTTCAGTCGTCGAGCCGAGACAGGTCGATCCAGCAGCGCCCGCCCGACAACGCTCGCACCGCCGAGTCGATGTTGGCGGGCAGGGCGCTCAGGTACTCCATCGGTACTGCGGCCGAACGACCGTCACGACCCTGAACCGCAAGCCGCGCGGATCGTCCGAAGCGGCCGGGGTTGGCCAGCACGGCACCCACTTCGGGCCAGGTCAGCCACAGGTTGGCGATCCACGCGCCGTCGCGGGTGACGGCGAACGCCGGCCCCGGGGCCACCGTTCGGGCCTCGCTGCGGGCGATCAGCAGGCCGACGGTGCTGATGATCACCCAGATCAGGCCGATCACCAGGGCCGACCCGACCAGCCAGGGGCCCCACGACCCCACCTGGGCGGCGAAGAAGTACCAGACGGCGGCGCCGACGGCCACCGAGAACGCCGTCGAGATCAGCCGCTGAATCAGCATCGAGCGCCAACGCTTGACCTTGGCCTGCACGGCCTCGGGCGCGTAGAACACCACGTACTCGCCGACACCGTTCACGCGCCCATGCTAGCCAAGCGGGTGGACGACCCTGTCACGGCCACCGGACGGTTGTTGCGCCACTTTCGGCGACCCCGGCGAAAGTGGCGCGACAACCGTTCCAGAGGGCCTCGCAGGTGCGCACTCAGACCCCGGGACGCCCCCAGGTCAGCGCCCAGTGGTACATGGCGATCGCGGCCGCGGCGCCCGCGTTCAGCGAGCGGGTGGAGCCGTACTGGGTGATCGACACCAGGCCGGCGCAGCCGCGCACCACCTCGTCGGTCAGCCCCGGGCCTTCGGAGCCGAACACCAGACAGCAACGTTGCGGCAGTTCGGCGCTCTCGAGCGGCACCGAGCCGGGCAGGTTGTCGACCCCGATCGGGGTGACGCCCTGTTGCGCCAGCGCGGCGAGAAACGACGGCACGTCGGGGTGGTGGTGCACGTGCAGGTAGCGGTCGGTGACCATCGCCCCGCGCCGGTTCCAGCGCCGCCGGCCCAGAATGTGCACCGCCGTGGCGTTGAACGCGTTGGCGGTGCGCACGATCGAACCGATGTTGAAGTCGTGCTCCCAGTTCTGAATAGCCACGTGCAGCGGGTTGCGCCTGGTGTCGAGGTCGGCCACGATCGCGTCCAACCGCCAGTAGCGGTACGCGTCGATGACGTTGCGCCGGTCGCCGTGCTCGAGCAGGGCCGGGTCGAGCCGGGGGTCGTCGGGCCAGGGACGGGGGTGCGGCCCGACTCCGACGGACGGGGCGGTGGGATCGTCCGCCTCGTCGATCAGCTCGCGTTCGCCCGGGCGATCGGGCGACGCGCCCGCGGGCCGCGCAGGGTTGTCGCTTAGCGGGTGCACAGCGCACCACGGTAGCCTGAGTAACCGTGACCCTGCTGACTTTGCTCGTGCCACTGCTGCTGCCTGACTGGATGGACCCCGAGTACCTGATTCACGCCCTGGGCAACTGGGCCCTGTGGGGAGTGGCTCTGGTGCTGATCATCGAGTGCTCGATCTTCCCGATCCTGCCCGGTGACTCACTGCTGTTCACCGTGGGCATGTTCATCGCCATCGTGCCCCCGGCGATCACGTTTCCGGGAATGAGCCAACCGATGGTGCTGCTCGTCTCGTGCCTGGTGCTGATGACGGCAGCGGTGCTCGGCAACGTTGCGGGCTACTTCGTCGGCAAGTGGATCGGCCCGGCGATCTTCAAACCACGCGAAGGGTTCTGGGGCCGGGTGTTCGACCCCAAGCGCGTCGACCAGACCCACGAACTCATGGAGCGCTACGGCCCCCGTGCGTTGGTGCTGGCGCGCTTCGTGCCGTTCGCGCGCACGTTCATCACGTTGATCGCCGGCATCGGCCGCATGAACTTTCGCAAGTTCATCACCTGGACGGGCGTCGGTGCGGTGGTGTGGGCGGCCGGCTTGACCGTGCTGGGCTACCTGGTCGGCAACGCCCCGATGATTCGCGACAACCTCGAACTGGTGCTGATCATCATCGTGCTGGTCTCGGTGCTGCCCATGGTGTTCGAGTACCTGCGCGAGCGGCGCAAGCTGAAGGCGCAGGCCCCGGCCGAGTGACTCGGTGCCGGTGAGCGAGTCGGCGGCCCGTACAGTCAGTTCGTCAAGCGCCACGTCGGCACCCACGCCTAGACTCACCCGATGAGCACCGCCCGGGCCCACGACGACGTGCTCGTGCATCTACGGGCCGCCCGCGACCACGCCGACCGGCACTTCACCGAGCCGCTCGATCTGGAGCAGTTGGCCGCCGTCGCCCGGTTGAGCAAGTACCACTTTCAGCGGCTCTTCAGCGCCACCTACGGGTTGAGCCCGGCCGCGTATCTGTCGCGCCGACGTATCGAGCGGGCCCAAGACCTGCTGCGCGCCACCAACCTCTCGGTCACCGAGGTGTGCCACGCGGTCGGGTTCAGCAGCCTGGGCTCGTTCAGTGCCCGTTTTCGTGAGGTGGTGGGTGAGCCGCCGAGTGCGTTTCAGGCCCGCTATGCAGCTTCGGGCGCGCCACACATACCCGGGTGCTACGTGTTCATGTGGGGCCTGGCCGAGACCGCAAGCCAGAAGAAGCGTCCCGGCGGTGACGATTCCTAGGCTGATCGCATGATCACCAATGTTTCTCTCGTCAGCGTATGGGTGAAGGATCAGGACGCCTCGCTCGCCTTCTACACCGACGTCCTGGGCTTCGAGGTGGGCGACGACGTGCGCCTGGCCGAAGACTTTCGCTGGTTGACGGTCGTGCACCCCAGCCAGCCCGAACTGCACCTGCACCTGACCACACCCGGCCCTCCGCTGTCGGACGAGTTGCAGCAGGCCATTCATCGCTCGCTGGACGGCGGCGGCATGCCCGGTGTGGGCCTCACCGTGGACGACTGCCGCGCCACCTACGAGCAACTGAAGGCCAAAGGGGTCACGTTCCTGCAGGAGCCGGCGGAGCGTCCCTACGGCGTCGAGGCGCTGCTGCGCGACAACTCCGGCAACTGGATGGTGATGGTCGAGCGGCGGCCCTACGATCCCGACGCGATGACCGTGGAGGATCTGGAGGGCGCAGGGCTTCCCGACCAGAACTGAGCCGCGGCTGTCGTCCACGACGCAAAGGGCTCCCGGACCATCGTGCCGGGAGCCCTTCATAGCTGGTTGAGCGTGTCGAAACTCCTGACCAAACAGGGCCTCGACAGGCGATGCGTCAGGTCTGCGGCGGGTTGTAACCGCCCTGGTTCGACTGGCCACCCTGGCTCGACTGGCCGCCTTGACCCTGCTGCGGGTACTGCTGGGGCTGGCCATACTGCTGGCCCGGCTGCGGGGCCTGGTACTGCTGCGGCGGCTGCTGCTGGTACTGCTGCGGCGGCTGCTGCTGGTACTGCGGCTGCTCGTTCAGCTCGCCCGGCGCCGGGGCCTGATAGCTCTGGCCCTGGTAGCCCTGCGGGTTGGGCAGATCGTTGGACGACTGCGGGGCAGCGTTGAGCTGGGCGTTGGTGGGCTCGGCGTTGCCCTGCTGCTCGTCGCCGCGGTAGCTGATCTCGCCGAAGTTCACATCAGGCGCGCGGCGCACCTCGGCGTCGTTGACCTCGAAGTAGGTGGCCTTCTCGAAGTGGTACATGCCTGCCAGGATGTTCGAAGGGAACGAGTCGATCTTGGTGTTGTAGTTGCGCACGTTCGCGTTGTAGAAGCGGCGTCCGGCGGCGATGCGATCTTCGGTGTCGGTGAGTTCGCGCTGCAGTTCGAGAAAGTTCTGGTTGCTCTGCAACTGCGGGTACGCCTCGACGCTCACGATCAGGTTGCGCACGGCGGCCGACAACTGCTCTTCGGCCTGGGCCCGCTGAGCGGCGGTGCCACCCTGCTGCGCCAGAGCCGCGGCCTGGTTACGCATGCGGGTGACGCCTTCGAGCGTGTTGCGCTCATGGGCGGCGTAGGCGCGCACGGTTTCGACCAGTCTGGGAATGAGGTCGTAGCGGCGGTTCAGTTCGACGTCGATCTGACGCCAGGACTCCTGGATCATGTTCCGGTCACGCGCGAACCCGTTGTACAGCGATACCGCGTACAGGCCGATGCCGACCGCGAGGACCACCAGAATCACCAGGAACCACAAAATGCCTGACATGGGGCTACTCCTTGTCGTGGATTGTGCTCGCCAGCCTAACGGGTGGTCGTCGCAATGCGGCGAGTGGTGGCGCCGTCCGGCTGTGGACCAGGGGCGGCAGTGACCGGGAACACGTTCTCACGTTCGGCGCCCTCGAGGTCCCGGCGTTCGACTCACAGCCGGGATGACGAAAGCCAGTCCGCCACCCACGTCATGAGACTTGGCGCGAGTTGGGGACGGTTCCTCACTCGCGCCACATTCCTCCTCCCGCGACAGGTCCCGCCGTTCGTCGGGAGGACGAGCCGCCACGACGCGCACCTTTGAGCGCAGCGGTCTCGACAAGCTCGACAGACGGCGCGCTACAGCCCCAGGTCGGCCAGTCCCACGGCGTACCGGTACGGGACGCCTTCCGCCTCGATGCGCTCCGCCGCACCCGTGTTGCGGTCGACGATCACCGCGACGCCGACCACCTCGCCGCCCTCGGCGCGGACGGCCTCGATCGCCTCCAGCGGCGAACCACCGGTGGTGGAGGTGTCTTCGACGACCAGCACGCGCCGTCCATCGACCGTGGCTCCCTCGATGCGGCGCTGCATGCCGTGGGCCTTGGCGGCCTTGCGCACCACGATGGCGTCCAGACGGCCACCCGAGGCGGCCTTGGCGTGCAGCATGGCGGTGGCCACCGGATCGGCGCCCATGGTCATGCCGCCCACCACATCAAAGCTCCAGTCGGCCACCAGTTCGTTCATCACCCGTCCGACCAACGGTGCCGCGACGCCGTCGAGCGTCACCCGGCGCATGTCGACGTAGTAGTCGGCCTCGGCACCCGAGGTGAGCGTGACCTTGCCGTGCACCACGGCCAGGTTCTTGATGTGTTCGATGAGCTCGTCGCGATCGGCCATGCGGCTCAGGCTAGTGCCAGGCGAGGGGTCACTTCTTGTCGGTCCCGACCAGTTTGCCGAACGCGATCGAACGCTCCGGGGAGTGAAAGAAGTTGCGGCACGTGACCAGGGTGATCAGCGCCTCGGTCGGCTTGGCGCCGGCCTGTCCGGGCACCGGGTCGATCACCCAGGTCTCGCTGCTGTCGACGGTGAGGTTCTTGGGGTAGTTGGTCAGTTCGTAGGTGTAGATCGCCGTGCGCGTCTCGACGATCACCTTCGACCCCGGCTTGAGGTCGAGCAGCGGCACGAACGGCCCGGACGCACCGCGATGGCCGGCGACGGCGAAGTTGCCGACCTGCCCGGGGGCCGCGGTGCTATCGAACCAACCGACTCCGACGTTGAGCGAATAGGGCGTGGTACCGGTCACCACGGCGACCTCGTAGTCGGGGCCGAACTCGGGAATGCGCATCAGCGCGACCGCGTTGCCGGGAATCTTGGCCGAGGGCGATTTGCCCGCCGACCACTCCTTCTTCACCTCGTCGACCTGCTGTTGCGCGGCTTTCACGTCCATCACTGGGTTGAAGTAGGCGTCGTACACGTACAGGCCCACGAACGACAGCCCGGTGACCAGCAGCAGCGCCCCGACGATCGTGAGCAGGCGACGCCGCGGCCTGGGCGCCGGCGATTGCGGCGCAGGCGCGGGCAGCGTCAACGTGTCCCCCACGGCGTCCATTGTGAACGCGGCTACGGCGATCGACAACCTCACGACTTGACTCACGTAAAAGGTCCGGGAAGGGCGGCGCGTGCCTCAGACGAGGATGTCCGCGTAGCTGCTGGGGTTCCCTGGGTCGTGTGAGCAGGGAGTTGTCGATGGCGTCGCGCCGTGATCTGACGAAGAAGTTCGCCCGTGAGTACGCGAAGGCGGACAAAGCTGCCAAGGGCGAGATCCTCGATGCCCTGGTGGCGTCGACCGGTTGGACCCGTGATCATGCCCGCCGCGCGATCCGGGCCGCCGCGGCCCGCAAGGGCGCCGCTCGTGACCAGCAACGCAAACGGCGATCCCGCAAGTACTCCTACGATGCGCTGATCGTGTTGCAGGAAGTGTGGCGATTATCGGGCCAGCCCTGCGGCAAGTACCTCGTCGCGATCATGGACGACACGCTGGCCCGGCTAGTTCGTGATCGTGAGCTCGGCAAGGTCGCCGACCGGCTCACCGACGCGGTGATCGACGAACTGCGAGCAATGTCGGCGGCCTCGATCGACCGCTATCTGCAACCGCACAAGGCCGCCGCCTACCCGGCAGCGGGCCTGTCCAGCACCCGCCCGTCGCACATCCTGCGGTCCTCGATCCCAGTCCGGGCCGCGACCGACGAGCCGATCACCCAGCCGGGTTTCCTGGAGTTGGACACGGTCGCCCACTGCGGCCACACCTTGAAAGGCGAGTTCCTGCGCACCTTGTCAGCCACCGATGTGGTGACCGGCTGGAGCATGCTGCGCAGCATCCGCAACAACGCCTTCGTGCACGTCCACGACGGCCTGGAATGGATCGCGAAACACACCCCCGTCCCGATCGCCGGGATGGACTTCGACAACGGCTCCGAGTTCATGAACTGGTCCGTGATCGCCTGGTGCGACGACCACCACATCCCCATCACCCGCGGCCGGCCCTACCACCACAACGACAACGCCCACATCGAGCAACGCAACGGCGACTGGGTCCGCCGCCACGCCTTCCGCTACCGCTACGAAACCGACGCCGAGCTTGACCTGCTCAACCAGCTCTGGGACCTCGTCATGGCCCGCAAGAACCACCTCCTGCCCTGCGTCAAAGCCACCGGCTGGGCCCACACAAGCTCCGGCCGCAAGAAACGGATCTACGACAAACCCAAGACCCCCTACCAGCGGCTCCTCGACACCGCAACCCTCGACGACACCACCCGAACCCGACTCGCCGCCGAACACGACCTGCTCAACCCCGCCCGCATCACCCGCGGCATCAACCACATCCAGCAACAACTCATCGACCTCGCCAAAGCACGCACCCTCGGCACCCGACCCGCCGCCTAACCATCCGGACATTTCAAGTGAGGCACGCGTCAATCCCTCGCGGACATCTTGACGTGAGGCAAGACGCCTCACCCGTACCAGGTGTGCCCGCTGGTCGGCCCGTGGCTGTCGCGCGGCGCGACGTCGGTGAACGGCGCGGCACCGCCGATCCAGCGCTTCAGGGACGCCCCGGCGAGGGCTCGGTAGCCGAACAACGCCTGCCGCGACACGGCGTCCAGGGCGTCGACGGGCAGGGTCGAACGCGCCGCCACCAGCACGAAGTTGCCGTACCGCCGGCCCTTCCAGACCGAGGTCTCGGCGGTCGCCAGGGCGTGCCGGAAGTGCTCGGCCACCCCGGCCAGGCAGGCGCGCGACCAGCCGAACGGCGACTCGTCCGCCAGATTCATGATCAGCACGCCGCCGGATCGCAGCACCCGCGACACGTCGGCGAAGAACTCGGTGGTGGCGAGCGCGCCGGGCACGTGCAGCCCGTCGAAGGCGTCGACGATCACCGCGTCGGCGTAGTCGGGCGGCATCGCGGCCAGGCCGCTGCGGCCGTCGACCTCGCGCACCTTGATGCCGCTGCGGGGCGGTAGCGGCAGTTTGCGCCGCACCTCGGCCAGCAGTTCGCCGTCGGGTTCGCACACCACCTGAGCCGTGCCCGGGCGCACCGCGCACAGCCAGCGCGGCAGCGTCATGCCGCCCCCGCCCAGATGGACGACCCGCAGCCGAGCGTCACGGTCGCGGCCCAGGATCGTGACCCGCAGAATCTCGGCGATGCGTTGCACATACTCGAATTCGAGCCGCAACGGGTCGTCGGGGTCGACCCACGACTGCTGGGTCTTGCCGGTGCGCACCAGAAACGCCCCGCGCACCTCACGGTCGGCTTCGACCCGGTCGTTCACGCCGCTCACCGGGTAAGGGTCGCGACGACCCCCGCGATCAGGTTGCCGGCACCGTGCGCCGCCCACGGCAGCAACAGCGAGCCGGTGCGCTGCCGCACCCAGCCCACCATCAGCGCAGGGCCGACGCCCAGCGCGAAAGCCGCCAGGCAGGCGGCCACGTCACGATCGACGAACAGCCAGTGCGCCGTGCCACGCACCAGGCCACACAGCAGGGCCTGCGTCAGGTTGGCCAGCAGCGCCCCCCCGCGCTTACCGCTCAGCCAGGCCAGCATGAAGCCGCGAAAGAAGATCTCTTCGCTCAACGCCGTCTGCACCACCGCCACCAGCAGCACCGCGAGCCACAGAAAGTACCCCTCACCCGCCATCGTCGCCGACGACCGGTCGAGCAGCGCGCTGCCCAGAAACCCCAGCCCGGCCAGCACCGTCGCACCCAGCACCAGCGGGTCGGCGCCGTGCTTGACCCGCCGGAAGCCGAGCCAGCGCAGAAACGAACCGTCGGGCCGCGAGGCGTTCAACCAGTACGCCAGGGGCACCAGCGCGAAGACCGCGACCTGTCCGGGCACGCCGACCAGCAGGGTCATCGTCAGGTCCATGGCGTCAGTGTGGCCCAAACGCAGCCGCAGCGCGTCCGCCACGACACCGCAGACGACCGGGCCGCAGCCCACATTGCTCAGCTTTGGGTTCGTTGCTCAGGTTTGAACCGCGGCAACGAATCCAAACGTGCGCAACGTCGCCACCACGAATCAGTCGGGCCCCCTCGCTAGAGTGGGCCGCGACCAGCAGGGAGGCTGCATGAACTCGGAAAAAGTCATCTTCGGCTTCTTCATCACCCTGGCCGCGGCCCTCAACTTCGGCTTCTGGACCGGCGAGATGGACCGCGTCGAACTGCACAACGTCTGGGAGCTGGCCGCGGCCATCGTGGCCAGCCTGATCGCCACCGTGCTCAAGTTCGGCGACCGCACGCAGCTCGGCGCCGTCCATCTGGCCACGTCGCTGGTTGCCGACGTGCAGTTGATCGCCGGCGCCATTATCTGGACGTGGGCAGCCAGCCAGCCCGCGGGGGTCACCTCGCACGACATGGCGACGATCGTCTCGATGTCGGCCGGCGCCCTGCTGGCCAACGTGGTCTCGGTGGTGCTGATGATCAGCGAAATCATCACCGCACGACGGTGAGCCACCGACGGTGACCCAAAGCCCGCGGACGGCGATCAACAACGTCACCTACCTGTTTCTGCGGCGCATGCGCGTGCCGCTGGTGCTGGTGATCATGCTGTACACGGTCAGCGTGTTCGGGCTGGCGGTCATGCCGGGGGTCGACGACGCGGGCAACGCCACCGAGGGCATGGGCCTGTTCAACGCGTTCTACGTGATCAGCTACACCGCCACCACGATCGGCTTCGGCGAGCTGCCGCACCCCTACTCGACGGCGCAACGGCTGTGGATGGCGCTGTCGATCTACCTCACCGTGACCGGCTGGTCGTACGCGGTGGTGACCGTGGTGGGCCTGCTGCAGGAGCCGGCCTTTCAGAACGCCCTGCGGCACGGCCGCTACGCCCGGCGCATCCGCAACCTGAAAGAGCCGTTCTACATCGTCTGCGGGGTGGGCGAGACCGGCACCCTGGTCTGCCACGGCCTCGACCGGCTGGGCCTGCGGTTCGTGGTGATCGATTCGGACGCCAGCCGCATCGAACAGATCAAGCTCGAGAACTTCTATTCCGACCCGCCCAGCGTGATGGCGGACGCGTCCCAGCCGGCCACGCTGACCGGCGCCGGCCTGCTCTCGCCGCACTGCCGCGGCGTGATGGCGCTGGCGGTGGACGACGCGACCAACCGGGCCATCGCCGTGACCGTCCGGCTGCTGCGGCCGGGCCTGGCCGTGATGGCGCGGGTCGGCGATGCCGACACCGACCACTCCCGCGGGGCGTTCGGCGGCGACATGGTGACCAACCCGTTCGAGCGGTTCGCCACGTACCTGGCGCTGGCGGTGGCCCGTCCGGAGCGGTACCGCATGGGGCAGATTCTCACCGGCTTTCCCGGCGACGACCTGCCCGAGCCGCACCATCCGCCGCGCGGGCACTGGATCATGTGCGGCTATGGACGGTTCGGGCACGGCATTCGTGACGCGCTGACCAAGGCGGGCAACGAGGTCACCGTGATCGACAAGCTGCACTACGGCGAGAAGGGCGTCGACATCGAGGGCACTGGCACCGACTCGGCCAGCCTGATCAATGCCGGCATCGAGCATTCGGTGGGCATCGTGGCCGGCAACGCCAGCGACCTGAAGAACCTGGCCATCGCGCTGGTGGCCCGCGACCTCAAGCCCGACATCTTCATCGTCACCAGGCAGAACCAGGTGAGCAACGCGACGCTGTTCGAGGCCTTCCAAGACGACCTGTGCATGCAGCCCAGCCGCATCGTGGCCCGCGAGTTCCTGGCCCTGATCACCACCCCGCTGCTGGCCCGGTTCCGGTTCGAGATTCGAGGGGCGTCCGAGAAGTGGAGCGCCGACCTCACCGACGCGCTGAGCATGGTGAACGACGGCTACGTGCCCGAGGTGTGGGGCGTGACGATCAACGACGAGCAGGCGGCGGCCGTGACGGACGCGATTCGGCACGAACACTGGGTGAACATCGGCCACCTGCTGGTCGACCCCTACGACGCGTCCCGGCCGGCGAACGCCCTGGTGCTGATGGTGGCCCGGGGCGACGGCGGCGAGATTCTGCCGACCACCGGCTACCAGCTCGAGATCGGCGACCAGTTGCTGATCGCGGGCTCGCGCGAGGCCGCGAACCGGCTGCGGCTCACGCTGAACAACCCGAACGTGCTGTTCTACGTGCGCACCGGACGCGAGCGGGGCGGCGGTTGGGTGTGGCACCAGATGCGCGAGGGGAAGCGCTGGTGGATCAGGAAGCGCAATCGCCACAACGACTGAGCAAACGGGGTCAGGGGTCGCGCGACGCCTGGCTCTCGGGCACTGGATCACCCCGTGCCGACCGGCTGCCGTTGGTCCAGCTGTAGCGGCGGCGCAGCACGGCCCAGGCCAGCGGCCCGCCGACCAGCGCCACCCCCGAGGCGATCAGCACCAGCGGTGTGGCCACGCCGATCAGCTTCAGGCCCGAGGCCATCAGCAGAATGGCCAAGGCGCGACGAATGATGCCGCCGGGGGCCCTCGACGAGATCTGCGCGCCGATGAACGCGCCCGGAATCGCGCCGATCAGCAGCGACGTCGTGATGCCGAACGACACCTGCCCGTACAGCAAATGCCCCAGGGACGCCGCCGCCACCAGCGGAACGGCCTGCACCAGGTCGGTGCCCACCAGTTGCGACGGCTTCAGCGCCGGGTAGAGCACCAGCAGCAGGGTGAGAATCAGCGAGCCGGCGCCCACCGAGGTCATGCCCACCATCAGGCCGCCCAGGGCACCGAGGGCCACGGTGGGCAGCTTCTTGACCACGACCTCGGCCGAGGTCATGGGTGCCGGGCCTTCGCCCCAGGGCAGGCGCTTGCGGGTCATCTGAAACCAGGCCCGAATGATCAGCCCGCCGGCGGCCAGCAGCAGCGCGGCACCCAGCAGCGCGAGCAGAATCTGCTCGAAACCGGGAAAAACCTTGAGGTGGTCGACGATCACCGCACCCAGAAACCCTGCGGGCACCGAGCCGACGCACAGCCACAGCACCAGCTGCAGGTTCGCGGTCCTGCGCACCAGGTGCACGATGGCACCGGCGGGTTTCATGAACAGGCTGGTCACCACGTCGCTCGAAATGGCGGTCAGGGCGTCGACCTTGAAGAAGAACACCAGCACCGGCGTCATCAGCGCGCCGCCGCCCATGCCGGTCAGGCCCACCACGATGCCCACCAGCAGGCCGGCCACGGCGATACCGACGTCCACGGTGATCACCTCCCGATGGCTCGCTCGACCCGACGAGAATACATATCACCATTGAGACGCCCGGCGCGCGCCAGGTACTGGACCCCCAGCCCGAACGCACCATGGGGTCTCGAGCCCACCGATTCCGTCATCCCGGCGAGCGCCGGGCTCTCAGCCACCGACTCCGGCATCCCGGCGCACGCCGGGATCTCAGACGCACCCCGAGACCTTTGGAGATCCCGGGGCAAGCCCGGGATGACGTGGCTGCCGCCATTTCAGCGAACACCGGGCTCTCACCAACGACTCCATCCCGGCGAGCGCCGGGATCTCAGACGCGGCCAGCACACCTGTGGAGATCCCGGGGCAAGCCCGGGATGACAGGCCGCCGTCCTCCCGGCGAACGCCGGGATCCCCGTCGCGCTTCAGTCCTCGACGACCACCAGTCCGCTGTTGTCGGCGTTCACGTCGAACCGCACCGTGTCGCCGTCCAGAATCTCGCCGTTCAGCATGCGCCGCGCCAGGGCGTCCTCGATGGTGGTCTGCACCAACCGCTTCAGCGGACGCGCCCCGTACACCGGGTCGAAGCCGGTGAGCGCCAGCCAGTCCTTGCCGGCCTGCGACACCTCGACGTGAATGCGCCGGTCGGCCAGGCGGGCGTTCAGCCGGTTCAGCTGAATGTCGACGATGCGGGTGAGGTCGTCGGTGCCCAGCGGGGTGAACATGACGATCTCGTCGAGCCGGTTCAAGAACTCGGGCTTGAACGCCTGCCGCACCACCCCCATCACGGCCTGCTCCTTGAGTTCGGGCTCCAGGCTCTGGTCGGCCAGGTACTGCGAACCCAGGTTGCTGGTCATGATCAGAATCACGTTGCGAAAGTCGACCGTGCGGCCCTGACCGTCGGTGAGCCGTCCGTCATCGAGCACCTGCAGCAGAATGTTGAACACCTCGGGGTGCGCCTTCTCGACCTCGTCGAGCAGGATCACCGAGTACGGACGCCGCCGCACCGCTTCGGTGAGCTGACCGCCCTCTTCGTAGCCGATGTACCCGGGCGGGGCACCGACCAGGCGCGAGACCGAGTGCTTCTCGCCGTACTCGCTCATGTCGATGCGCACCATCGACCGCTCGTCGTCGAACAGAAACTCGGCCAGCGACTTGGCCAGCTCGGTCTTGCCCACACCGGTCGGGCCGAGGAACAGGAACGATCCGACCGGACGGTTGGGGTCGCTGATGCCGGCCCGCGAACGACGCACCGCGTCGGAGACGGCGATGACGGCCTCGCGCTGACCGATCAGCCGCTCGCCGAGGCGCTCCTCCATCTGCAGCAGCTTCTCGCTCTCGCCCTGCAGCAGCCGGCCGACCGGAATGCCGGTCCACGAGCCGACCACCTCGGCGATGTCGGTGGCCGACACCTCTTCGCTCACCATCGGCGCCCGGTCCTGCTCTTCGGTCTCGGCCGATTCCATCTCTGCCTGCAGGCTCGGGATCTCGCCGTACAGAATCTGGGACGCCCGGGTCAGGTCGCCCTCGCGCTGCGCCCGCTCGGCGGCGATGCGCAGTTCGTCCACCCTGGCCTTGAGCTCGCCCACCCGGTTGAGGCCTGATTTCTCGGCCTCCCAGCGACCTTCGAGGCCCCGGAGCTGTTCTTGCGCGTCGGCCAACTCGCTCTGCAGCCGCTGGTAGCGCTCGACCGAGGCCGGGTCGGTCTCTTTCTCGAGCGCGAAGCTCTGCATGGTCATGCGGTCGATGGTGCGGCGCAGTTGATCGATCTCTTCGGGTGAGCTGTCGATCTCCATACGCAGCCGCGAGGCGGCCTCGTCGATCAGGTCGATGGCCTTGTCGGGGAGTTGCCGGTTGGTGATGTAGCGGTTCGACAGGGTGGCCGCTGCCACCAGCGCGCCGTCGGTGATGCGCACCTTGTGGTGCGCCTCGTAGCGCTCGCGCAGGCCGCGCAGAATCGCGATGGTGTCTTCGACGGACGGCTCGCCGACGAACACCTGCTGGAAGCGCCGCTCCAGCGCGGGATCCTTCTCGATCCGTTCGCGGTACTCGTCCAGGGTGGTGGCGCCGATCATGCGCAGTTCGCCGCGGGCCAGCATCGGCTTGAGCATGTTGCCGGCATCCATCGACGAGTCGCCGGACGCCCCGGCTCCCACCACCGTGTGCAGCTCGTCGATGAAGGTGATGATCTGACCCTCGGCGTCGCGGATCTCGTTGAGCACCGCCTTCAGCCGCTCTTCGAACTCGCCGCGGTACTTGGCTCCGGCTACCATCGAGGCCAGGTCGAGGCTGACCACGCGGCGTCCCTTCAGCGAGTCGGGCACGTCACCGGCCACCACCCGCTGGGCGAGCCCTTCGACCACGGCGGTCTTGCCCACGCCGGGCTCGCCGATCAGCACCGGGTTGTTCTTGGTGCGCCGGGCCAGCACCTGTACCACGCGGCGGATCTCGGAATCGCGGCCGATCACCGGGTCGAGCTTGCCGTCGCGGGCCTTGGCGGTGAGGTCGACGGAGTACTTGTCGAGGGTCGATTCGCCGCCCTCTTGCTCGGCCGAGGTGATGCGCTTGTCGCCGCGGGCGTCGTTGAACGCCGTGATCAGCTTCTTCGGATCGGCGCCGAACTGCAGCAGGATCTTCTGCGCGTCGCTGACGATGGTGGCCAGGCCGATCATCAGGTGCTCGGTGGCGACGAACTCGTCGCCCATCTGTTCGGCGCGGGTCTCGGCGTCGGCCAGCACTCGGGCCAGGCTGCCCGACATGGTGGGCTGGCTGACCGAGTTGCCCGACGCGCTGGGCAACTTGGTGATCGCGCCCTGGGCCGCCGCGTCGACCACCTTGGGGTCGGCACCGACCGCGCTGAGCAGGCTGGCGACGGTGTTGTCGGGCACCATCAGCAGCGCGTGCAGCAGGTGCACCGGCTCGGCGTTGGGGTTGCCGTTGGTAAGTGCGTTGCGGAGGGCCGCCGACACTGCGTCGCGGCTCTTCGCGGTGAGCTTGGAAGTGTCCATGTGGTGTCGTTCTCCTGAAGAAATAAAGTTGAGTCTACTAAACTCAACCGAGTTTTCGAGGTGGGTATTCCGCGTTCTTCGCCCTCCTAACCTCGCAGTGCACAAGGAGCATGACAACCCCCGAAGCCTGCTCTGACCCGTCCGAACAACGACGTAGCTGCCCTTGTGACACGTCGCTGCCTGCATGCAGGCAGCGACGTGACCGAAAGGCAGCTACCTGGGGGTGGGGCTCGCTCGGGCCACACCTGAACCGTCGGGTGCCGCCTCCAGTCGTGGGTGGACGATGGGCGCCACCAGGGCGTGTCGCACAACCATGGGCGCAAAGCGAGGACGTGCCCGGAGCGGCCGATCGCACGGCGGAAGACGAATCGACAGTGGGTCCTATCGCCGAGGATGACAAGGCAGCGAGCGGTCGTTACGGGTGCGCCGCAGCGTGGTCAGGGTTATGCGACACGCCCTAGGCTGGCGAACGAACCATTCGCGCTCGAACAGCCCTCCAGGCAAGGAGAACCCGATGGACCTGCGCCGTCCGCGCACCCTCTCACTGTTGATCCCCCTGCTGATGGCGGCCCTGCTGGCCGGGTGCAGCCCGACCACCACGCCGTCTGCGACCGTGCCCGCGTCCGCCCCGCCGGCCGGCGGCAGCGTGATCAGCACCGGTGCCAGCACCAACCAGATGGTGAGCACGCTGCCGCAGGCCGTGGCCGACCAGTGGAACGCCCTGCAGGCCGCCGGCAAGGGCGTGGAGTGGATCAGTACGCCCAACACCACCGACGTCACCACCACCGACCTGGCTGTGGGTGCGGCCGACAGCCAGGGTCTGGTCGACCGCATCAACGCCGCCGCCGGTGCGGGCACCGACCGCTCGGTGCTCGCCGCGCTGGGCGACCTGAAGTCACCCGCGGGAGCTCCGGTGTGGGTGTTCTCGCCTCTGCTCGACACCCGCGACCCGCTCGACTTCAACGAACTCGCCTTCGACGAGACTCCGTCCGAGGTGGTCAAGGCGGTGAAGAAGGCCAAGGCGCTGCCCGACCTCAAGGGCCGTGTGGTCAGCTTCGTGATCAACCCGGTCGCCGGGGATCAGGCCGAACTGAGCGACCTGCAGACCGGCTACCTGCACGCGGTGTGGGAGGGCCTGGCCAAGGCCGCCGGGGCCAAACGGGTCGAGTTCTTCGACGGCACCGGCACCACCCCTGGGCAGGGCACCGGCCCGGCCGTGGCCGTTCCCCGGCCCGACGACGTCGACACCGCCACCGAGGGCACCGCGGTGGTGTGCACGCTGCCCAACCCGGCCCTGTTCATCATCAACACCCCGACTCTGATCGACCGCGGCAAGACCCTGCAGGGGTTGAAGAAGTGCCTGGCCAAAGCGCCCGAGAACTACCGGGTGGTGGTCGAGGGGCACACCTCGGGCGACTCGTCCGACAACGGCAGGGCGACCGTGGAGTTGTCGAAGCAGCGGGCCACCGTGGTGGCGGTGCTGCTCAAAGACCTGGACGTACCCGCGAAGGCGATCTACTCCGTGGTCGGCTACGGGCGCAGCAAGCCGCTCGTGCAGCCGCCGACAGACGCCCGCAACCGTGCCGTCGTCGTGCGTTTCGAGGTCACCGGCTGACAGCACTGAGCAGGAATGGGGACGGTTCTCGATCCGGATCAAGAACGGTCCCACTTCTTGCCCACCTCGGCCGGCTGCGCAGACGCGCCGCGAGGCCCTGGGCGCCCTGGCGATCGTGCACCGTGGTGCCGCCGTCGATAGGCTCAACAGGCAACCGACGAAGGGCGATCATGCGCGCACCCGATTTCTACCTCGACACCACAGACAGCCGTGACGTGGTGCTGAAGGTGGCGACCCGCGGCCGGCAGATTCTGCGCAACCCCATCGCCAACCGGGGCACGGCGTTCACCCTTGCGGAACGCGAATTGCTCGACCTGTCGGGGTTGCTGCCGAGCCGGGTGATCACCATCGAAGAGCAGTTGCGCCGCACCTACGCGCAGTACAGCCGCTCGCCGTCCCCGCTGGCGAAGTTCATCTACCTGGCGCAGTTGCGCGACCGCAACGAGGTGCTGTTCTACCGGCTGCTGAGCGAGAACATCGAAGAGTTGCTGCCGATCATCTACACCCCCACCATCGGCGAGGCCATCGAGCGGTTCAGCCACGAGTACGTGGGCACCCGCGGGTTGTTTCTGTCGATCGACCGGCCCGATCTGATCGAACAGTCGCTGCGCAATTACGTGCCCGACCCCGACGAGATCGACCTGGTGGTGGTGACCGACTCCGAGGGCATTCTGGGCATCGGCGATCAGGGCATCGGCGGCATTCAGATCGCCAACGGCAAGCTCAGCGTCTACACCGCGGCGGCCGGCATTCACCCGCGGCGCGCCATTCCGATCGTGCTCGACGTGGGCACCGACAACCTGGGCCTGCTGAACAGCGACCTCTACCTCGGCGAACAGCACGCCCGGGTTCGCGGCGAGGCCTACGACGACTTCATCGACGCCTTCGTGATCGCGATCACCCGGCAGTTCCCCAACGCGATGCTGCACTGGGAAGACTTCGGCGCCGGCAACGCGCACCGCATTCTGCAGCGCTACGCCGACTCGATCTGCACATTCAACGACGACATTCAGGGCACCGCCGCGGTGGTGCTGGCCGCGGTGCTGGCGGCTGTGCGGTTGACCGGGGTGCCGATGTCGCAGCACCGGGTGCTGATCTACGGCGCAGGAACGGCGGGGGTCGGCATCGCCGACATCATTCGCGAGGCGATGGCGCACGACGGCCTACCGGCCGAGCAGTCCTACGACCAGTTCTACGCGTTCAACAGCCGCGGGCTGATCGTGGACGACAGCGCGGGCATTCGCGACTTTCAGCGGCCGTACGCGCGCAGCCGGGCGGAGGTGGACGAGTGGGACGTCGCGAACCCTGCGCGGATCAGCCTGGTCGAAACGGTGCGGGCGGCGAAGCCGACCATTCTGATCGGCACCTCGGCCCAGCCGGGCACCTTCACCGCCGAGGTCGTGCAGGCGATGGCCGAGGGCTGCGAGCGGCCGATCATCATGCCGCTCTCGAACCCGACCAGCCGCTCGGAGGCCCACCCCAACGACCTGCTCGAATGGACCGACGGGCATGCCCTGATCGCCACTGGCAGCCCCTACGGCACCATTCGGCACGGCGAGGTGTACCACACCATCGCACAGGCGAACAACGCCTTGATCTTCCCCGGGCTCGGCCTCGGGGTATCGGTGGTGCGTGCCACCCGGGTGAGCAACGAGATGATCTACGCTGCGGCGGCCGCGCTGGCCGGCCTGGTCAACGAATACCGGCCGGGGGCGTCGCTGCTGCCGTCCATGAACGACCTGCGGCTGGTGTCGGCCACGGTGGCGATGGCGGTGGCCAAGACCGCCGAAGAGCAGGGGCTGGCCCGAACGCCGCTGAACAACCCGATCAACGACATCTACCAGCGCATGTGGAAGCCGGAATACCCGCGCCTCGAGGTGGTCAACCGCGACGAGTGAGTCGGGAAGCGCCCGGCGAACTGCCGGAACCTGCGACGATGTCGACGATCATCGCCGACCTGCGCCGGCACCGCGGGGCGGCGCCGCGGCGGGCGCTGAGCCGGTCGGCGCTGTTGTCGGGTCTGCAGTTCGATGCGGTCTGGCTCGAGCGCGACGATCCGCGTCCGGACGCGGTACTGATGCTGTCGACCGGCCAGTACCTGGACGGCGGCGTGCAGGGACGGCTGGTCGATTTCCTGACCGGCGGCGGGCGCCTGCTGTTGCTCGGTCGGGTGCCGTGCTTCGACCTGACCGGGGCGCCCTGCACCGTGCTGGCGGACGCGTTGGGCGTGCGGGGGCTCGACTTCGTGACCGAGCAGCGGCAGTACTTTCCCACCGTGACCGCCCACGACTGGGCGGCGCCCTGGCCGCAGACCCGGGTGGGCTGCCCGGAGCACCTCGACCCCGGCGCCGGCACCGTGCTGCTGACCGATCACGACGGCGTGCCGTGCGGTGTGGAGGTGTCGGCGGGCTCGGGCCGCGTGGTGCTGTTCGCCGCTGAACTGCCCAGCAACCTGCACCTGTTCGGACGGGCGTTCGCCCGGCTGGGCGCCACGGCGCGGCTGTCGCTGACCAGTTCGGTGCCGGGCGTGTTCGGCCTGACCAGTGCCGACGAGTCCGGCCAGCGGCTGGTGCACCTGCTGAACATCACCGGCCACCGACCCCAGGTGCGGGTGGGTTGGCGCGGCGCGGAGCCGCGGGCCCTGACGCTGCCGGCGCGCACGGGGGTGATGCTGCCGCTCGGCCTGGTCACCGGCCTGGGGGTGATCGACATGGCGGACGCCGAACTGGTCGAGGTGAGTTCCGAGCGGCTGGTGTTCGGGCCGGGGTTGGCGGGCGAGGCGTCCGAGATTCGGTTGCGCGGGGCGCGTCCGTCGGTCGAGGGTGGCGTGCTGAGCGGGGCGGACGACAGCTGGCTGATTCGGGGCGCCGGACCCGTCACGATCGGTCGGTCAGAGCCCTGACCACCGCTGGCCGAGCCTGGCGTCCCGTCAGCGCGGCAGGCCGGGATCTCTGGTGCGGCGCGCGAGTGGTGAGATCGCGGATCAAGTCCCCGATGACGAGGGTGTGCTCGTTCGGCCTCGGCGACAGCGGGTCGAAACACGTAGCCAGAGGTCTCGACAAGCGCGACCAGCGATCGCAGCCGCCTCAGGCTGCGCCTCGCCGGCTCCAGCCCCAGCCGAGGCGGTCGAGTTCATCCGCGAGCAGCCCAATCGCCTTCGGCCCCACGCCGTGCAGGCCCAGCAACTCGGCTTGCGAATGCTCGATCACCCGTTCCAGGCAGGTCACCCCGATGATTGCCAGCGCGTCGGTCGCCGGGCGTCCGATCAGTGGCAGCGGCGTGGACGAGCGCGCCAACAGCTCGGCCAGCGCCTGCCGATAGGCGTGATCCAGGGCGACCTGATCGGCGCGGTAGTCAGCAATGCGGCAGCCCAGCCCGTTGGGTTTGACCGTGATGCCCTCGGCATCCCAGTGCGGGCGGAAGTGGTCGAGCAGCTTGCCGCCCGGATCGCCGTCTGCCCCCACCACCCGCCAGTACGGCACGTCGCGGGAGTACAGCCGCATGATGGTGCCGACCCTGCGTGGCCCGCAGCCGACGATGCGCGCGATGTCGCCGTACGCGGCCACCCGTCCGGGCGGAATCTGCTCCACCGCCAGCAGCGCGCGATCGACCAGAAAGTCGTCCATCGGGTCACCGTAGTACCAGGGCCGGCCGATAGATTGACGCCCATGATCAAGCACATCGTGGCGTGGAACTTCGCCGACGAAGCAGAAGGTGCCGACAAGGCGACCAACGTGGCGCTGGCGGCCAAGGCGCTGCGCGAACTGCCCGATAAGGTGCCCGGCATTCTCGAGTTCGAAGTGATCACCCCGCAGGACGGGCTCGACACCAGCTTCGATCTGGCCCTGTACTCGGTGTTCACCGACGCCGACGCGCTGAGCGGGTACGCGGTGCACCCCGCCCACCTGCCGGTGGTGGCGCTGATCAAAGCCCGGGTCACCGGACGCTCCGTGATCGACTACGACCCCGCCGAGTCGGCCTGAGCACCGGTTCTCGGCAGCGAGGTCTCAACAGCCCGCTCGACCGACGGTCCTGGTCTCGACACGCTCGACGAGTTGTCAGCCGACCGCCCGCGCCGCCTCGGCGAGCGCCCGCTCGGTCTGCTGGACGGCGGTGCGCGCGTCATGCACGTCGTCCGCGGCCTGCGTGGCTGCCTGACGGGCCTTGTCCTCGGCCTGCTCGGCCCGGCGCAACTCGGCGCGCAGGTCGGCCACCTCTTGGCTGGCCCGGTCGAGCACGGCCGTGGCTTCGTCGGCCGTCGCCTGAACCCGGTCGAGTGCCGTCCGCGCCTCCAGCAGCCGATCGGTGGCCTCGGCCAGCGCCTGCTGCGCCAACCCGGCCTTCTGCGCCTCGGCGTCCGCATCGTCGGACGAAGGGGCGCCGGCTGCCGGGGGTGCTGTGGCCGGCGCGGGCGCGGCGAGCGGCATCGTGAAGCCGAAACCCGAGTACACCTGCGCCTTGACCACCCGCGCGCTCAGCACCTCAGTCAGCACACTCGCGTCGGCCACCGCAGCCGACAGGGTGCCCTGCACCTCGAGCCGCACGGCCTCGGTGGCGACGTAGCCCCGCTCGGCGCCGGCGGCGACGGCTCGGCGGGTCAGGTCGTCCACCAGCTTCTGCCGTTCGGCGCCGACTGCGCGCAGGGCGACCAGGTCGACGCTCTGATGGGCCTTCGCCAACCGACCGGCCAGCGCGGTGAGGCTCTCCCCCGCCGCCCGGTCGTCGCGCAACAGATTCACCAACCAGGCCGATCGGGTGGGCTTCTTGAGCGCCGCGATCGCGGTGGCCAGCGGACGATCCTTGGCCGCCCGCGCCTGCTGGACCAGCCGGGTGCGGGTCGGCACGAACTCGTCGGGATCCACCCCGTACAGTTCGTCGGCCGCGGTCTCCAGATCCATGCGCACAGCCTGCCCGGTGCGACCTCGCAAGGCCACCCGCCGTCACTGCACGGTTGTCCCACCCTTTCGCCGTACCCGGCGAAAGTGGCGGGATCTCCGTCCAATGGTGCGACCGGACGACCTGGAGCGCGCTGATCAGGCGCTACAACTCGTCTCTGGTCGGCGCGTACGCCCCGGCCTTGCTGACCGTGGTGGCCGAGGTGCTGATCGCCCGGTCGATGGCGGGCATCACGTCCACCAGACGCGCGTGCCGCAGAGCCTCACGCGCTTCGGCGCCACCCAGGTAGTCGGCGTCGAGCAGGCCCGAGATCAGGCCGGCCATGAACGAGTCGCCGGCCCCGACGGTGTCGATCACGCTCACAGTGCGGGGCTCCACCTCGATGATGGCATCGTCGGTCGAGACGGCCACGTACGCGCCGTCACCGCCCCGGGTCACCACCGCAAGGGCCGGGCCCAGGTTGAGCCAGTGCCGCATCACGTCGGCCACTGACCGGTCGGGGTAGAGCCACTCGATGTCTTCGTCGCTCGACTTGATCACGTCACACAGCGCGATGATCTCTTCGACCCGCCCGATCACGGCCCCCGGGTTGCCCATCAGGGTCGGCCGGGCGTTGGGGTCATAGCTGATCGTCGCGACGTCGACGTTGTCGCGCAGCGCCTTGACGACCTGCGAACCGCCCGGTTCGAGGGTCGCCCCGATGCTGCCGGTGTGCACGTGGCCCGAGCTGCCCGCAGCGGGCAGTTCGGGCAGCAGCCACGACAGGTCGAACTGGTAGGTGGCCTTGCCGGCGGCGTCGATGTCGGCGTTGGCCACCGACGTGCGCGGCGCCCGGTCTGCACCTGCGGCGACCTTCACCCCGGCGTCACGGCACGCCTGGGCGATGCGTTCGCCGCGCTCGTCTTTGGCGAACCAGGCCGCGAGTGTGACGTCGTGTTCGAGCCGGCCGAGGCCGAAAGCGACGTTGGCGGGGCTGCCTCCGACGTGCTCGTTGATCTCGCCGTTGGCGTGGACGACGTCGACCAGCGCCTCGCCGAGCACCAGCACCGGACTCTGTTTGGCCATGCGCGCTCCCGTCAGTGCATGACGGGAGTGGAGGGCCCACCCACATCATTGGGATCGTGGACGAGACCGAGCTTATGCTCCATCTCTTCCAGCGGCACACCCTTCGTCTCAGGCATGACCTTGATCACCCAGATCAGCTGGGCCACCATGCAGACGGCGAAGATGCCGAACGCCACGCCACTGCCCAACAGGGCGATCACAGCGGGGAACGCCGTCGAAGTGATCCAGGCGAACACCCAGTGGGTGAGCGACCCGAGGGCCTGGCCACGACCCCGAATGCGGTTGGGGAAGATCTCTGAGATGAACACCCAGATCACCGCGCCCTGACCGAACGCGTGGGCCGCGATGAACACCATCAGGCCGGCCAGCACCAGCCAGCTGGACGTCGCGTCGTAGTGACCGGCGTAGTAGAACATCACCCACGACAGGAAGCCCAGGCTGATGATGTAGCCGATCGACCCCACCAACATCAGCTTGCGCCGGCCGATCTTGTCGATCACGGTGAGGGCGGCCATGGTGGCCACCAGGTTCATGGCGCCGACGCCGACGCTCATCAGGAAGGCGGTGTTCGTGGCCGCACCGGCCTGCCGCATCACCTCGGGGGCGTAGTACAGCACCGCGTTGATGCCCGAGAGCTGGTTGAACATGGCGATCGTGAAGGCCAACAGAATCACCTTGGTGTGACCACGAGTGAAGAACGGCACATTGGGCGCGTTCTCGGCGGCATTCAGGGCGGAGTGAATGTCGTGGATCACCTGATCGGCCTCGGCGTCGGTGGTGGCCAGACGTCGGGCCACCTCTTCGCCCTCGGCGTCGCGTCCCACACTCATCAGCCAGCGCGGGGTCTCGGGCACGGTGAACAGCAGGGCCAGGAAGATCGCGGCCGGAAGGGCCATGACGCCGAACATCCAGCGCCACGCGACATCTGCCGACATGGTGCTCACGATGATGTAGTTCGACAGGTAGGCCAGCAGAATGCCGAAGACGATGTTGAACTGCACCAGGCCCACCAGCCGGCCACGGACGGCGGGCGGCGAGACCTCGGCGGTGTAGATCGGGGCGCATACCGAGGCGGCACCCACCCCGATGCCGCCCAGGAAGCGAAAGATGTCGAAGGCCACCAGATTGCTGGTGAGCGCGGTGCCGAGAGCACCGATCACGTACAGAATGCCGATGGCGAAAAGGGTGGGCTTGCGGCCGAACTTGTCGGCGGGCTTACCCGCGATCAGGGCGCCGAGAATGGTACCGAGCAGGGCGATACCCACGGTCCAGCCGAGTCCGGCGTCGTCGAGGTGGAAGACCTCTTTGAGGCTTTCGGTCGTCCCTGAGATGACGGCGGTGTCGAATCCGAAGATCAAACCACCCAGGGAGGCGACAATCGCAGAGCGAATGACTAGGGGTTTCATGTGCCCGAACGTAGACCCATTCGGCGCATCACGTCATCGGCATGACGCAAATTGTGCCGAATAGTTGATGGGGTGGTGCATTGTTTTACGCCTTCTTATGTTGATCGGTGCGGCATCAAAAGCGTTCTCACTGCGCGATCACGTTGCTTCCATTGACTTCTTTCACGAATACGTGGCATGCCAAATTTCGGTGATCCATCACCTATCTGCGCGTGCGGTCGCGCCCGATCAAACGGTTTGCACGCGTCGGTGGTGGGCGTACACGTTGAGCGATTCGCCCCTCACGAAACCCACCACCGTCAGCCCCAGTCGCCGCCCCGTCTCGACTGCGAGCGAGCTGGGCGCCGACACCGCCGAGATGATCGGAACGCCGGCCAGGTACGCCTTCTGCACCAGCTCGAACGACAGCCGTCCGCTCACCTGCAGCACGGTGCCGGTCAGCGGCAGGCGGCCCGCCAGCAGGGCCCAGCCGATCACCTTGTCGACCGCGTTGTGCCGCCCGACGTCTTCGCGGACGACCAGCGGGGTGCCGTCGGCGGCGAACAGGCCGGCGGCGTGCACCCCGCCGGTGGACTCGAACGTGCGCTGCTGGGCCCGCAACGCCTCGGGCAGCGAGCCGAGCAGCTCCGCGGTGACGGCGGTGTCGTCGGCGGCGAGTTCGTAGCGGCCGTGGCGGCTGAGCGAATCGATCGAGTCGGCCCCGCACACCCCGCACGCGCTGGTGGTGTAGGTGTCGCGCGGCGTGGGGGCTGCGCACCCCGGCGCCAGAGTGAAGTCGAGCACGTTGTAGGTGTTGACCGGCGTGCCGGTGTCGTCGTCGAGCACCGAACCCGCGCAGTACTGGGCCCGCACCACATCGGTGGCTTCGGCGATCACCCCCTCGGCATGCAACCAACCGTGCGCCAGTTCGATGTCCTGGCCCGGTGTGCGCATGGTGACCGCATGGGCCAGCCCACCCAGTCGCAGTTCGAGCGGCTGTTCGACGGCCAGCCGATCAGGACGGCGGGCGGCGACGCCGTGCTCGAAGCGCAGCACCTGCACCGGCTGCGTGACGCGACCCATCAGCGGCCATCGATCGATCGGGCGGTTTCGCGGGGCTGCTGCATGGGCCCAGTATCGTCGGCGCGGGTGAAGCAGGTCGAGCGGGGGCGAGCCGTCGGTCGAGCTTGTCGAGACCGCACCTGAGAGATTCCGGCGTTCGCCGGAATGACGGGGACGTAAGTCGAGACCGCGTTGGTCGAGCTCGTCGAGACCACCGCAGGTCGAGCCTGTCGAGACCCGGCCTGTGAGATCCCGGCGTCCGCCGGGATGACGAAAGAGCCGGTCACGGGTGGTGATGCCGGCGTCCGGGCCAACTCAGCGGCGGAGCCTGCGAAGCCGGTGAGGCTGACCCGGGCGGGACGGGCTGCAGTGCCACTCCGCGGCAAGAGACTCATCCAGAACGGGCTCGAAAAGCAGGCCCTCGACCAACGGGAAGGGTCTCGACAGGCTCGACCAACGGGAAGGGTCTCGACAGGCTCGACCAACGGGAAGGGTCTCGACGAGCTAGACCAACGGGATGGGTCTCGACGAGCTAGACCAACGGGATGGGTCTCGACGAGCTGGCCGTGGCCTACTGATCGCCTTGGTGCAGGGTGCGCTTGAACAGGTTGCGCTGCGACTCGCTGAGTTGCTGCTCGGGCACGGTCACGTCGACCGACAGCGCCTCGCAGGCCACTCGGTAGCAGAAGCCGTCCACAGCCGGGTTGCCGCCGCTGAGCGACTGCAGGGTGTCGGAGGTGAGCAGCTTGCTCCACCGCTTGGCGTCTTTGGCCGGCAACTCGTCGAGCGTGGTGCGACGCTCTTTGACCAGCCCTGCCAGGCCACCGGTGCGGCGCAGGAGCAACTCGGCGTCGGCGCCGGCTGGGGGCTCGGACGGCGCCGCGTCGACCTGTGCGTCGAGTTGCACTCCGACCGTGACCCACCCGTCGCGCACCGCGTCGTGCTGCGCGCTGTCGCTACCGAACCTGGCCGCAGCCGCCGCCACCGTCAAGCGGGCGAAGGTGGCGAAGTCGGTGCGGGCGGTGATGTCGGCACCGGTCAGAACGTCGAACCAGATCTGGCCCGCCGCCGTCCATGCCTGGCCGCCGATGGCGCGTGCCGCCAGCGCGAACGCCCGGTTGGGAATGCCGGAGTTGATGTGCACGCCGCCGTTGTCGTCGCTGGTGGTGACGAAGTCGCTCATGTGGTCGGGCTGCGGGTCCTTGCCCAGGCGCGGGTCGTCGTAGGCGGTGCCGGGCGAGATCATGCTGCGAATGGCGACGCCTGCGACACCGGGCAGCAGCAGATCTGCGCCCACCAGCCAGTCGGCCGTAGTGGCGTCTTGGCCGAGGCTGTGCTGCTTGACCAGCACCCCGAAGACGTCCGAGACGTGCTCGTTGAGGGCACCGGGTTGGCCCTGGTAGATCAGGCCGGCCGTGCTCTCGGTGACCCCGTGGGTGAGTTCGTGGCCGATCACCTCGAGGCTGGCGGTGAACCGGCCGAAGATCTCGCCGTCACCGTCGCCGAACACCATGCGCTCACCGTTCCAGAACGCGTTGTCGTAGCCCTTGTCGTAATGCACCGTGCCGGCCAGTGTCATGCCCGCGCCGTCGATGGAGTTGCGGCCATAGACGTCGTGAAACAGGGCCCACGTGGCGCCGAAGCCGTCGTAGGCCTCGTCGGCGGCGGCGTCGCCGGTGGCCGCCTCGCCCTCGCGCCGCACCACGGTGCCGGGCAATCGCCTGGCGTTCTTGGCAGTGCTGATCTCGCGGTTCGGTGCGGCGGCAACAGTGATGGCCGTGGGGCGGAAGGTCGCTTGCGCAGCAACGGCGCGCCGATCTGACCGAAACGTCTGGTCGACCCGCAGCGTCGACTCGGCGCGAGCCGCCACAGAATCGTCGGCCGACTCGGCCAGGTGCCGCAATAAGTAGGGCGGAATGATGGTGTGCCGGGGGTGTGTCATGACGCAAGCATGCCCGCCGGCTCCGACAGTTCCGAGCGCTGCGTGGACGAAGTCGTTGCACCGCTCCGGTGGGTGGGTGCCGCCGTCCCCGCTGATTCATCGGCCGGACGATCCCGCATGCACTCGTCTGCACCCCGGTGAGGGTTTGCGATCTCGAGATCGCGGCACGATTTCGGGCCGGCCACGTGATGGCGTGTTGCAGGGCGAAAGCGTGCAGCGCGGCTGAAAGTCTGCAGCGATCTCGAGATCGCCGACCAGCGGCAGGGGTGCGGACGGCCGGGGTGGCGCGAGATCGGAACCGTCCCCAACTCACGCCACAGGGGTGCGGCCAGGGTGGCGCGAGATCGGAACCGTCCCCAACTCACGCCAACTGTGCGCAGGAAGCCGGGATCTCTGGTGGACGAGGGTGGGCCGCGTGCGGTCCCTCGGGCCTCATGGTTGCGTCGTGAGATTCCCGCGTTCGCCGCAATGTCGAGTGGTGGGCGCAAGTAGGCATTGGCCCCAGCACCGCACGGCCCAGTCAGTCACGCCACCGGCTGACGCTCGACGGCGGTATCAGCCGATGCCCCGACGACCTCTTTCAGACATCAACGCCGAGGACGGGGTGCTGGCGGTAGGGGTGATCGTGGAGTGGCACATCGCTCCCGACCTGCCGGCCCGGTCCGGCCGGCGCGGGGTACCTCACCAAGCGTGAGACGATTGTCTCACCGACGAGAGGACACCTCACCGTGATCACCAGACTCACCCTGGCCATCGGCGCGCTGCTCACGCTGACCGGCGTGGTCGCCTACGCAGCCACGCACGCGGGCAGCCTCACCGCCCTGATTCCCAGCGCAGTGGGGGTGTTGTTGCTGGTGGCCGGATGGTTGGCCCGCGACGAGCGCATGCGCAGGCACGCCATTCACGGTGCGCTGGCCGTCGCCCTGCTGGGCGTGCTGGGTTCGGTGATGAACACCCTCAAGCTGGGCGAGGTGTTCGACGGCACCGCCGAACGACCGGGCGCCATCATCGCCAGTGCCGTCATGTGCGTGCTGCTGGTGGCCTACCTGGTTGTGGGCGTGCGGTCGTTCGTCGCCGCGCGCCGCACCCGCCAGGCCTGATCAGCCAGGCTCAGAGGGCTTTGGAAACCGGCGGCACGTCACGCCGCGCCAGATCGCGGGCGGTGCTCGCCCGACTGGGCAGGGCCAGAGCCGGACGGCGCGCCGCGCTGCGACCCAGGTGCACGTCACCGGCGGCCGCAGCAGTGAAGATGCGTGCGGCCGGCACCTCGTGCTGCAGGGCCGTGAGCAGGTCGGCCACGCGGGAGAGCTGGGCGCGCACGGCGTCCAACTCGTTCTCGAGCGCCAGAATGCGCCGAATGCCCTCGAGGTTGATGCCCTCGTTCTGCGACAGGTGCTGAATGTGCCGCAGGGTGGCGATGTCGCGCAGCGAGTAACGGCGGCCACGGCCGCGGGCCCGCTTGGGCACCACCAGACCCAGCCGGTCGTAGCCGCGCAGGGTCTGGGGGTGCATGTCGGCCAACTGCGCGGCCACCGAGATCACGAACACGGGCGCGTCCGAATCGATGCGCTGGGGCAGAAAACCGGTCGGCTCGGTCATGGCGCTCACGCGTACAGCGACGAGCGCGGGTCGGCGTCACCGAGCGCAGCGGCGAAGCTCTCGAGCGCTTCCTTGGCGGTGTCGTTGAGCTGGTTGGGCACCTGCACCTCGACGGTGACCAGCAGGTCGCCGGTGCTGCCGTCGTTCTTGTGCACGCCCCGGCCGCGCACCCGGAAGGTGCGTCCGTTGGGGGTGCCCGGGCCGAGCTTCAGGGTGACCCGCTGGCCGTTCAGGGTGGGTACCGACACCTCGGCGCCCAAGGCGGCCTCGGTGAAGGTGACCGGCACGGTCAGGGTGAGGTTGTCGCCCTTGCGGCCGAACAGCTTGTGCGGCCGCACGTGCACGAGCACGTACAGGTCGCCCGGGGCACCACCGTTCTCGCCGGCGCCGCCCTTGCCCTTGATGCGAATGCGCTGCCCGTCGGTGACCCCGGCGGGAATGCGCACCTGCATCGACCGGGTCGAGCGGCCGCGGCCGGAGCCGCCGCACACCGGGCAGGGCTCTTCGACGATCAATCCGCGACCGCGGCAGTCGTGGCACGGTTCGCTGACCGCGAAGACACCGCCTGAGGTCGAGGTTTCCATGCCGCTGCCCTGACAGGTGGGGCACACCCGCGGCAGCGTGCCCGATTTGGCGCCGGTGCCCGAACAGGCCCCGCACGCCTCGTCCGACACCGTCTGCATGGTGACCGTGACCCCTTCGACGGCGTCGGTGAAGTCGATCGTCGCCTCGCCTTCGATGTCTTGGCCACGGCGCGGGCCGCGCTGGGTGGTGGTGCGCCGGGTGGACGTGCCGCCGAACAGGTTGCCGAACAGGTCGCTGATGTTGCCGCTCGCCGCGCCGGCGCCGGAGCCGCCGGCGTTGCGGAACAGGTCTTCCATTGACGGCCCCTGGCCACCGCCGGGAAAGCGGAAGCCGCCGCCGCCGAACAGGCTGCGGGCCTCGTCGTACTCCTTGCGCTTGGCGGGGTCGGACAGTACCGAGTTGGCCTCGCTGATGTCTTTGAACCGCTGCTCGGCCTTGGGGTCGTTCTGGTTCTGGTCGGGGTGGTTCTCACGGGCCAGCTTGCGGAACGCCTTCTTGATCTCGTCGGGCTTGGCGTCTTTCGACACGCCGAGAACCTTGTAGAAGTCCTTCTCGATCCAGTCTTTGGTACTCATTCAGACGCCTCCTTTCAGGTGCCGTCGATCGTAGTTGTGGCGAGCGCGGCCAGCGCTCATTCGGGTTCGGCTACGCCGACCCGGGCCGGGCGCAGCACCCGGTCGTTGAGGCGGACGCCCTTCTGCATGACCGCCGACACGGTGGTGACCTCGACGCCGGGCATCGGCACGTGCATGAGGGCCTCGTGCACGTTGGGGTCGAACGGGTCGCCGACCTCGCCGTACACGCTCAGCCCGTACTTGGCGCCGACCTTTTCGATCTCGTCGGCGACCAGCTTGAAACCGCCGGTCAACTCGTCGTGCTCGCGCGCACCTTCGATGCTGTCGAGCACCGGCAGCAGGTCGAGTACCACCGCCTCGATGCCGCCCTGCCGGGCCAGCGCACGGTCGCGGTCGACACGCTTCTTGTAGTTGGCGTACTCGGCGTGCAGCCGCTGCAGGTCGGCGGTGCGCTCGGCAGCCAGCTCTTCGAGTTCGCTGATCTTGGCCGAGACGATCGAATCGTTGAAGCCCTCGGGGGTGGTGGCGTCGGCCAGGGTGGACTCCTCGACCAGGCCCTCGGCCTCATCGGGGGTCACGGGGTGGTCAGCGGGTAGCTGCTCCTCGTTCGTCACAGGTTCTCCTTCGCAGAACCGGGCCCGTGGGCGTCTCACCCACGGGCCGGAACACGTGCGTCACTTCTTGTCGTTGTCTTCATCTTCGACGATTTCGGCGTCGACGACATCGTCATCGGACGCCTCGGACGTCGGCGCGTCGCCCTGAGGGGCGGACTCGGCCTGCTGCTGCTTGGCCTGGGCGGCGGCGTACATGGCCTGGCCCATGGCCGAGGCCTTGGTGTTCAGGTCGTCCATGGCGCTCTTGACCGCGTCGTTGTCGTCGCCGGCCAGGGCTTCTTTCAGCGTGGCCAGCGCCTCTTCGACGGGGGTCTTCACGTCGTCGGTGATGTTCTCGGCGTTGTCGGCGATCAGCTTCTCGGTACGGAACGCCAGGGCGTCCGCCTCGTTGCGCATCTCGACGGCCTCGCGCCGCTTGCGGTCTTCTTCGGCGTGGCTCTCGGCATCTTTGACCATGCGGTCGATGTCGTCCTTGCCCAGCGCCGAGCCGCCGGTGACGGTCATCGACTGTTCCTTGCCGGTGGCCAGGTCTTTGGCGTGCACGTGCACGATGCCGTTGGCGTCGATGTCGAAGGCGACCTCGATCTGCGGCACGTTGCGCGGCGCCGGCATCAGGCCGGTGAGCTCGAAGTTGCCCAGCGACTTGTTGTCGCGGGCGAAGTCGCGCTCGCCCTGGTAGACCTGAATCATCACCGACGGCTGGTTGTCTTCGGCCGTGGTGAACACCTCCGACCGCTTGGTCGGAATGGTGGTGTTGCGCTCGATGATCTTGGTCATCACGCCGCCCTTGGTCTCGATGCCGAGGCTCAGCGGGGTGACGTCGAGCAGCAGCACGTCCTTCACCTCGCCCTTCAGCACGCCGGCCTGCAGGGCCGCGCCCAGGGCCACGACCTCGTCGGGGTTGACGCTCTTGTTGGGCTCTTTGCCACCGGTGAGCTCTTTGACCAGGTCGGCCACGGCGGGCATGCGGGTCGAGCCGCCCACCAGAATCACCTGGTCGATCTTGTCGACGTTGGTGTTGGCGTCTTTGATCACCGAGTTGAACGGGCCGAGGCAGCGGTCGAGCAGGTCGGCGGTCATGCGCTGGAACTCGGCGCGGGTGAGCTTCTCGTCCAGGTGCAGCGGGCCCTCGGCGCTGGCCGTGATGTAGGGCAGGTTGATCGTGGTCTCTTGGGTCGAGCTCAGCTCGATCTTGGCGCGCTCGGCGGCCTCTTGCAGGCGCTGGCGAGCCATCTTGTCTTTGCTCAGGTCGACGCCGTGGGCGTTCTTGAACTGCTTCACCAGCCAGTCGACGATGCGCTGGTCCCAGTCGTCGCCGCCCAGGCGGTTGTCGCCCTTGGTGGCCTTGACCTCGAACACGCCGTCGGCGATGTCGAGCAGCGAGACGTCGAAGGTGCCGCCGCCGAGGTCGAACACGAGCACGGTCTGCTCGTCTTTGGCCTTGTCGAGGCCGTAGGCCAGGGCGGCCGCGGTGGGCTCGTTGATGATGCGGTCGACGGTCAGGCCGGCGATCTCACCGGCCTCTTTGGTGGCCTGGCGCTCAGCGTCGGAGAAGTACGCGGGCACGGTGATCACGGCGTTGGTGACCGACTCGCCCAGGTAGGCCTCGGCGTCACGCTTCAGCTTCTGCAGAATGCGGGCGCTGATCTCTTGCGCGGTGTACTTCTTACCGTCGATGTCGACGCTCCAGCCGGTGCCCATGTGGCGCTTGACGGAGCGGATCGTGCGGTCGACGTTGGTGACGGCCTGGCGCTTGGCGACCTCGCCGACCAGAACTTCGCCGCTCTTGGTGAAAGCCACCACCGACGGCGTCGTGCGCGAGCCTTCGGCGTTGGGAATGACAGTGGGTTCGCCGCCCTCGAGAACGGCGATGACAGAGTTGGTGGTGCCGAGGTCGATGCCTACTGCACGAGCCATGCTTGTTCCTCCAGTGAGTAGTGGTTCTCTACCGGCTCCCGCCGGCTACGTTGTTGAGCCTAACACGCTCAACTCGAAAAGTTGAGTGCATCAGACTCAACTACTGAACTGGGCCGAATATTCCTCTGGCGCACCCCTGTCAGGACGCTCTGCCCAGACGCGGCGACGTGCGGCTCGGGTGGCACGCGTGCGACATTGGTTCACGACTGCGTCGGAGCGAAGGAGGACTTGTGGCCACGGATCGTCCGGACGGCGACGACGACACCGGCTGGCTGTTCGACCCGCAGAGCGACACCGACGCGGGCCTGCGGTACGAGGGCGAAGCGAGCCACCAACCAGGCCCGGGTGCACCCGGCGGAGCGACTGCCCAGCCGGCAAGCCCCGGCACGCCACTGACGCCGGGCCGTCCCCCTTCACCACCGGACGACCCGACGGGGGCCGCCACCGCACCGTTCACACCGTCGTGGGCGGCGGATCCTGCGCCGGCAGCTTCGGCGCAGCCGGCGTCACCGACCGAACCGCGCCGGGGGTCGAGCCCGGCGAACGACACCCAGGGCCGCAAGCCGGCGACAGCGGGCGGCGGCACCGGCCAGGCGATCGCGCTGGGCGCGCTGGTGGGCGTCGTCGCGCTGGTGCTGGCGTGGTTCTTCGTGTTTCGCTTCCCTTCGCCCGAGGCGACCCGGGCGACGCCGGTGCGCACCACCGGGGCGAGCGTCGAGGCGTCGACCACGCCGACCCCGACGCGCACCCGCAGTTCGGCGTCCGCGACACCGACCACAGCCAGTCCGACGCCCACACCGACGCCGACCCCCACCGCCACACCGACCCCCACCGCATCGGCGTCGCCGACGAGCACGCTCAACGATGCGAGCAACCGGCTGGGCTGGACCTTTCTGATCGACGGGCTCGGCCCGGTCACCCTCGGCCTGAACGCCGAGCAGGCCGTCGAACTGGGCGTGCTGCAGGCAGCCCCCACCGCCTGCGACGCCTACTCGCCCACCGACCTGCTCGGCGACACCCGGGTGTATTCGGCCGGCGGCACGGTGGTGGCCATCGACATTCGCAGCGCCGCGTTCGGCAGCGCTCGCGGGGTGCGGGTCGGCACCACCTTGGCCGACGTGAAGGCGACCTACGGCTCAGCGCTCAAGCGCGTCACGATGAACGACGGCGGCACGAAGGTGAGCCAATGGGCGTTGACCACCGGTGACCGCTACATCGCCTACGTGGTGACGGGCGATGCGGTGACACGCATCGCCATCGGCTATCGCGGCGACGGGTCGATCACGCTGCCGCCGCCCTGCTGAGCCGCGTCGCCGAGCATCGGCACGAGCTTTTCGAGCACCGGAAACGAATGCCACAGCGGGTGCCCGAAGCCCTGCACCTCGACGGTGATGCCGGCGTCGTCGGGAGCGGCTGCGGCCAGCGCCGCGAACGAGTCGGAGTGGCACAGGTCGCTGCGGTCGCCGCGCACCAGGCTGACCGCCACCGAGCCGTCCAGGGGTAGGTCGCCGGGCAGGTGGGGCCGGCCCAGCACGTGGGCGATGGCCACCAGATCGGCGGGGCCGTAGCGCACCCAGGGCTCGCGCAGCTGCCGGCGACGAGCCCGCATCACCCAGTCGTGCGGGTGGTTGGTGGCATAGCTGGCCGGCTGCCGCAGCACGTCCGCCAGGTTGTGCAACTCGAGCCTGAACAGGTTGCGCGGCATGGTGGCCACCGGCTCGACCAACGAAACCGACCGCACGGCGGTGTCTCGCCCCCAGCGGCTGAGCGCGGCGACACCCAGCGAACACCCGGTGGAGTACCCGAGCACGTCGATCGTGGAGGGCAGCGCCAGCCCGAGTGAGGCCAGCGCCGCCTCTTGGTAGTCGACCATCAGGTTCGCCCAGGCCTGCACGTCGCCCTTCAGCATCTGCTTGCGCACCCTGGACGGCAGCGGGTCGCCGTAGTGGCTCATGCCGGGAATCTCGACCAGCAGCACCGGCTCGTCGAAGGCGGTGGCGAGCATGCGGCATTTCGCGGCCTCCCACGGGCCGAGCGGGGTGTTGAAGCCGGGAAAGTACACCAGCAGCCGGTCGCTGGGCTCGCCCACGAGCAGCGCCTGCAACGGCGGCTGGTCAGGGTCGATGCGGGCCACGAACTGCAGCAGCCGGCCGCTCGGTTCGGGTATCTCGTGCGCCGTGTCAACACTCAACCGCACCCACTCGCGCATGTGCCGATCGTAGACGCCCGGCGTCCGCGGCGTGGGTTTCGCGCACCTGGACGGCCGGACCCGTCAGACTAAGGGCGTGCTTCAGCAACGTGCCCTGGTTCGGCGCCCCTCGGCAAGGCTGGCCGAAGGCCTGCTCACCCATCTCGAACGACAGCCGGTGGACGTGCCTTGGGCCGTCGAGCAGTGGAACGACTACCGGCAGGTGTTGCACGACCACGGCTGGGAGACCATCGAGGTGCCGGCGGCCGACGAATGCCCCGACGGCGTGTTCATCGAAGACACCATGGTGGTCTACGGCGACATGGCGGTGATCAGCCGACCCGGAGCGGTCGAGCGGCGGCTGGAGCTACCGGGCGCCGAGGTGGCCGTTCGGGCGCTGGGGTATCGGCTGGCGCGCATCACCGAGCCCGGGACGCTGGACGGCGGCGACGTGCTGAAGCACGGCAACACCGTGTGGGTGGGCGTGGGTGGCCGAACCAACGCGGCCGGCGTCGAACAGCTCGCCGACCTGCTGCGCCCGCTCGGCGCCGAGGTGGTGCCGGTGCCGGTCGAGAAGGTGCTGCACCTGAAGTCGGCCGTCACCGCGCTGCCCGACGGGGCGGTGCTGTTTCACCCCGGCACCATCGACGACCCCTCGGTGTTCCCCAGCGTGCTCGAGGTGCCCGAACCCGAGGGCGCGCACGTGGTGCTGCTCAACGGCAACCGGCTGTTGATCGCTGCCTCCGCGCCACGCACCGCCGAACTGCTGTCGCAGCGCGGGTACGACGTGAGCAGCGTCGACATCAGCGAGTTCGAGAAGCTCGAAGGTTGCGTCACCTGCCTGTCGGTGCGGTTGCGCGGCGTCTGACACCAGGCCACTGGCGTGTCCACTGGTCTGTTCGATGGGTCTGGTGGTGGCAGCAACCGAACGCCCCCGAGAATGGGGCCATGACGCAGGCTGTGATCTTCGACCTGGACGGCACGCTCACCAACACCGAGGCGGTGTGGGACGAGGAGCGCCGCGCCCTGATGGCTCGCGAGGGGCTGGAGTGGTCGGAGGCGGACAGCCGCGCCACGATGGGCATGAGCACCCCCGACTGGTCGGGCTACACCCACCGCAGCGTCGGTTTCGGCGACAACCCCGACGACGCCGCCCGCCGCACCATCGACGCCATGCTGCAGCGCTACAGCCGTGACCTGCCGGTGCTGCCGGGTGCCGCGGATGCCGTTCGCCGCATGGCCGAGGTGTGGCCGCTGGGTGTGGCGTCGTCGTCGCCCCGGGTGCTGATCGAACGCGCTCTGCAGGTGCTGGGTGTGCGGGAGCTGTTCACCGTCGTCCGTTCGACCGAGGAGGGCACGGCAAAGGGCAAGCCCGCCCCCGACGCCTTTTTGTGGGTCGCCGAGCAGCTCGGCGCAGACCCTGCGCACACCGTGGTCGTCGAGGATTCGGCCAACGGCATCATGGCCGGGGTGAACGCCGGCATGCCGGTGATCGCAATTCCGCCGCACTTTCTGCCCCCCTCGGCCGACGTGCTCGCTCGAGCGGCCGAGGTGCTCGACGACTTGGCCGGGCTGACGGTCGACCTGGTGCGTCGAGTGGGTGGCTGAGCGCCGCCCTCCCTGCCTCGCTCCGGGATGTCATCAGGCGTCGTGGACGTTCGGGCGCCGGCGCATCCCCGTCCGCCCGGCGGCCTCAGAGGATCGATAGGGTGCCCCGGGTGATCACCGCTTTCTGGGACATCGACGGCACGCTGGTGCGTAGCCCCGGTAACCGAACCGACCTGTTCACCGAAACCACAGCCACCTTCGGCGTCGAACCGGTGCAGCCACCAGGGCCGCGTGACGGATTCACCGACCGTCGGCTCGCCGAACTGCATCTGGGCTCATCGGGGCTCGACGTGGCACGGGTCGACGACTTTCTGGGCCAGTTGGACGACCTGTCCGAAGCGTTCTACGCGCACACACCCCGTGAAACGGTGCCGGGCGCACAGCGGGCGCTGGCACTCACCAAGAAGGCCGGCTGGCGCAACGGGCTGCTCACCGGCAACACGCCACGACGGGCGCGAGTGAAGTTGCGGACGTCCGGCTTCGACCTCGATCTGATCGACTGGGAACTGTTCGCCTCGGGCGGTTTTGTGTCCGACCGCGCAGAACTGGGCCGTCAAGCCCGCGCCTTGGCCGGCGACGGTCCGTTGCTGGTACTCGGCGATACCGCTCAAGACGCCATCGCGGCCGAGGCCGCAGGTGCGGTGTTCGTGGCGGTGAACACCGACGCCGATCAACTCCAAGCGATCGCCGGCTCGGCCGAGCTGGCCGTCGAATCACTGTCGTCGCCCGAGTTCGTGGACTTCGTGGCCTCGTACAGAGGTTGACGCCATAGGTGCCGCTCCGACCGATGAGGTCCCGGCGTCCACCGGGATGACGGACCGGGTGACGGACCAGTGGGGGTTCGGACCAGCCGGCACGACGTACCGATACGACAGCCGTCCGAACTGATCCTTGGCGTGTTCGGGGTGGGTGCGGCTAGAGTCCGTGCCGAGGAGACTCCATGCTCAAGAACGTGTTGCTCGGCCTGTCACGAACCCCCGCGGTCAAGCACGCGGTGGTCGCATTTCCGCTGACCAGAAGGCTGGTCGAACGGTTTGTGGCGGGTGAGAACCTCGACGACTGCCTGCGCGTCACGCACGCGCTGGTCGAGCGCGGACTGCTGGTCACCATCGACTTTCTGGGCGAAGACACCACCACCGCGGCTCAGGCCGACCGGGTCACCGACACCTACGTCGAACTGCTCAACCGGCTGAGCGCCGAAGGACTGACGGGCGAGGTCGAGGTGTCGATCAAGCTGTCGGCGCTGGGCGCTTTGCTGGCGGGCGGGCACGAGTTGGCCCTCGACAACGCCAGGGTGATCTGTGCGGCCGCCGACCGGGTGGGCACCACCGTCACCGTCGACGCAGAAGACCACACCACCACCGACGCCACCCTGCGCACCGTGGCAAAACTGCGCGAGCAGTACCCGTGGGTGGGCACCGTGCTGCAGTCGATGCTGTACCGAACCACCACCGATTGCCTGCAGCAGCGTGACCCCGGCAACCGGGTGCGGCTCTGCAAGGGGGCCTACGCCGAGCCGTCCGAGGTGGCGCATCAAGCCAAGAGCGCAGTCGACCGCAACTACCGGCGGTGCGCCACCGTGCTATTGGAGGGCGATGGACGTCCGCTGTTCGCCACGCACGATGACGCGATGATCGGGCATGTGCTCGACGAGGTCAGCCGGCTGGACCGCGCAGTCGATTCGTTCGAACTGCAGATGCTGCTCGGCATCAGGTCGGACGAGCAGGTGCGGCTCGCCGGGCTTGGCCACTCGATGCGGGTCTATGTGCCCTTCGGCACCGACTGGTACGCCTACTTCATGCGGCGGCTGGCCGAACGCCCCGCCAACGTGGTGTTTCTGCTGCGGGCGTTGTTCGAGCGTCCGAAGAAGAAGCAGGTGCAGTCGGGCTTCTGAGCCGAGCAGCAGCCCGCTGGCGCGAGTTAGGAGCCGTCCCCAACACCCACCAGAACCCAGGTGGCGCGAGTTAGGAACCGTTCCCAACTTGCGCCGCGCGCTGCAGTCCGGCGGCCAGGTCGGCGACCAGGTCGGCGGCGTCCTCGATACCGACGCTCAACCGCAGCATGCCCGGGGTGATGCCCGCGGCGGCCTGCACCTGCGGCGGCATCGCGGCGTGCGTCATGGTGGCCGGGTGCGACACCAGCGACTCGGTACCGCCCAGCGACTCGGCCGGGCAGAACAGCCGCAGCCCGTCCATGCACGCCTGCGCCGCCGGCAGCCCGCCGCCCAGTTCGAACGTGACGATGCCGCCGAAGAGCCGCTGCTGCCGAGCGGCCAGCTCGTGGCCGGGATGACTCGCCAGGCTCGCGTGATGAACGGCCGTCACGGCCGGATGGTCGGTCAGAAGGGTGACGATCTGTGCCGCGTTGGATTCATGCACGGCCATGCGGGCATGCAGCGAGCGTAGGCCGCGCAGCGCGAGGTAGCAGTCGAAGGCTCCACCGGTGACCCCGAGACAGTTGGCCCACCAGGCCAGGTCTTCGGCCTGCGCCTCGGTCGAGCACACCACCGCCCCCGACACCACGTCGCTGTGCCCGGCCAGGTACTTCGTGGCCGAATGCACCACCAGATCGGCGCCCAGCTCGAGCGGCCGCTGACCCAGCGGCGTACAGAACGTGTTGTCGACCACCACTGTGGCCCCCACCGCGTGGCCCAGAGCGGCCAGGGCCGACACGTCGCTGATGCGCAACAACGGGTTCGACGGCGTCTCGACCCACAACACCGTCGGACCATGCTCGCGGATCGCCTGCTCGGCCACCTCGGGGTCGGTCAGGTCGGCGAGCACCAGCTCGAAATGCCCCTTGCGCGCCAGCGCGTCGAACAGCCGCCACGAGCCGCCGTAACAGTCGTGCGGAGCCACCAGCACCTGGCCGGGTTGCAGCAGCGCCGCCAGCACGGTGGTGATCGCCCCCATGCCGCTGGCCGTGATCACCGCACCCGCGGCGCCCTCGAGGGCCGCGACGGCTGCGGCCAGCGCACTACGCGTGGGGTTGCCGCGTCGGGCGTAGTCGAACTCGCGTGGCACCCCGAACTCTTCGAACGTGAAGGTGGTGCTGAGGTAGATCGGGGGCACGACGGCACCGTGGGTCAGGTCGCTGTCGATGCCCGCGCGCACGGCGCGGGTGATCGGCGACGGCTCGCTCATCAGGCCTCCTTCTCGGCTGGACAATAGTCGGCCGACCCGCTCGGCCCGGGCGGTGCCGTCCAGCACGTGGAAGAACCCGACGGCCGTTTCTTAGGACAAATGGGTTATCTCGCGGCGAGCGAGCGGGTACCTTCCCGTTATGAGGATCGAAGACATCGTCCGAGGCAAGGGCGCCGCAGTGGTCACGATCGAACCCTCGGCCTCGGTGGAAGACCTGGTTGGCCTCTTGGGCGAGCATCGAATCGGCGCGGTGGTGGTCACGTCCGACGGTCTGCACATCGACGGCATCGTGAGCGAGCGTGACGTGGTGCGCGAACTCGGCAAGCAGGGCGCGGCGGTGCTGACCAAGCTGGTCAGCGAGATCATGACCGCCAACGTGCACACCTGCGGGTTGAACGACAGCCTCGAAGAGACCGCCCACACCATGACCTACCAGCGCATCAGGCACCTGCCGGTGGTGGTCGACGGCGAACTGCACGGGGTGATTTCCATCGGCGACGTGGTGAAGAACCGCATCGACCAGCTGCTCGACGAGCGCAACCACCTGCTCGGCTACCTGCACGCCTGACCTCGTGAACCAGCCGGACGGCGACGGCCCGGCCGCCCTGGCCGCCCGTGCGGCGGGTCTCGACGTCACCGTGACCAGGCACGGCCCGGTCAACTCGCTGGCCGAAGCCGCGGCCGCCCGCGGGGTGCAGCCGCGCGACATCGTCAAGACCATGGTGGTGCGGCGCGCGAACGACGACTACCTGTTCGTGCTGGTGCCGGGCGACGCCGAGATCGCCTGGCCGAAGCTGCGCGCCCTGCTCGGGGTGTCACGCCTGTCGATGCCCGACGCAGCAACCGCCCGCAAGGTGACCGGCTACGAACGCGGCACCATCACCCCGTTCGGTGCGTCGCGGGCGTGGCCGGTGATCGCAGACGCCTCCGTGACCGGGCGCCGGGTGTCGATCGGCGGCGGAGCCCACGGGGTGGCGATCGCCGTGGACGCCGACGCCATGCTCGCCGCGCTGGACGCGACGGTGGCCGACATCACCTGAGGGGATCGTCGAGCATGAGCCACCGGCCCTCAACCGACAACACGCCCCAAAGGGTGAAGGGTTATTCGAGTGGGCCACCTAGCCTTGTGAGACATTCGGACGCGCCCGGCGTCCAGGCAAGGAGGCACCCCATGGGTATCGGCGACAAGATCAAGAACAAGGCCGAAGAGGTTGGCGGCAAGGCCAAAGAGGTGATCGGCGACGCCACCGACAACGAGCGGCTCCAAGCCGAGGGCGCGGCCGAGCAGGCCAGTGCGAAGGCCAAGCAGGCCGGCGAAGCGGTCAAAGACGGTGTCAAGGACGCCGGCGAAGACGCCAAGGCCGCCTGGAACAAGGCCACGAACTGATCGTCCTCACGATCATCGACAGACGGCGTCACCCCGGTTTCGGGGTGGCGCCGTCGCCATTTTCCACCGCTCTCGACACGGTTAGGGTGCTGCCATGGAACGTGCGCTGATCCGGGTCGACGGCCGGGTGCAGGGCGTCGGATTTCGGTGGTGGGTGCAGGGCTTGGCGCGCGAACTGCGCCTGTCTGGCTACGCGCGCAACCTCGACGACGGCCGGGTCGAGATCGACGCTCAGGGCTCCACCGAGGCGCTCGGCAAGCTGATCCACGCGCTGCTCGAACACCCGCCACGCTCCGGCCGGCCCGGACAGGTCACCTCGCACACGATCGACTGGGTCGAACCGTCGAGCCGCACGAGTGGATTCGACGTTCGCTTCTGACCCATCACCACCAGCGATACAGATCCGACCCCACCGGTGGGTCGAGGCTGGATCTCTTGTGCGAAGAGTCGGTCAGCGGTGATAGTTCGCATCGGAGCCCAGGTGCAGGGCACGACCCGACACCATCAACACCACGTCGTCGCTGGCGCCGCCCACCCGATAGTTGAGCCGTCCCATCAGGTCGGCGAACAGCCGCCCCGACGGGTACTCCGACACCAGCCCCCAGCCCACCTCGTTGGTGACCGCGATCGTCAGTTGGCTGCTGCCGTGCCAGGCGTCCAGAAAATCCATCAGCGCATCGTCGAACCTGTGCCGCCACTGCTCGAACGGCTTCTCCCACACGCCCCAACCGTCGATGGTGCGTGACAGCCACGTTCCCAGGCAGTCGATCAGCACGGGCGACTCCGCCGCCCTGAGCGCCGACGCGATGTCGACGGTCTCGATGGTCGTCCAGTGGCGGGGCCGGCGCTTCTGGTGGTTGTACACCCGCGCTGCCCACTCTGGGTCGTGGCTGGGATCCGCCGCGTAGCCGGGCGTGACGTAGGTGACCGCCGAGGCGTCGGCGAGCAGGTTTTCGGCATACAGCGACTTACCGCAACGAATGCCTCCGGTCACCAACACCTTCATGCAACGGAAGTTACCGCCGCGCCCCGCTCGGCACAGCCGCTCTGCGAAAGTCGGCCCGGGTTGTCCGACCACCGAGGGCAAAGCCGCGACCTGCGTCCTGAGCGCCGCGCAGCAGCAAGCGCCTCGGGCGAGGTGACACTGGATCAGCGGGCCAGCATCACGAGCAGGGCGGTGGTGGCCAGTTCGACGCCGGCACCCAGCACATCGCCGGTGGTGCCGCCCAACTTTCGCACGGCCGTACGCACCAGGGCCAGCACCGCCGCTGCCGCCGCCGCTGCGGCCACAACCCCCAGCCACCAGTTCGAACCCGCCCATGCCGCGGCCGCGGCCAGCGCGGCGGACGACACCAGCCAGATCGTGATCGCCAACCCGGGTGGCACGCACGACGCGAACACCGCTCCCAGGCCGTCGGGCCGGGCGGCCGGCACGCCGCGCAGCGCCACCAGGGCCAGGGCGGCTCGACCTGCGCACAGGGCGACCACCAACCCCAGCCAGCCACCCTCACGTCCGAGCAGTTCGGCAGCAGCAATCGCCTGCAGCGCCAGGACGACGACGAGCGCAACCACGCCCATCGGACCCACGTCGCCGCGCCGCATGATCGCCAGCGCCGCCTCGGTCGGACGCCCCGACCCCAGCCCGTCCACGGTGTCGGCGAGGCCGTCGAGATGAATCGCGCGGGTCAGCCACGCCGTGGCGGCGACCGTCAACAGTCCGGCCACCAGCGACGGCCAGCCGAGCGCCACGGTCGCGAAGCCGAGCCCACCAGCGATCAGGGCCACGGGCATGAACGCGAGCGGCGCCAGGGTGGCCATCGCCCGCGCCACGCGGGCGTCGACCTGCTCGGGTGGTCGCACGGGCAGCACGGTCAGCGTGCCGACGGCCAGTCGCCAGCCGTCGCGCCAGGGTGATGTCACGGTCACCATCCTGTCAGGCGAGTACCCTCACAGGGATTACACAGGATTTACCTAGCTCAACCTCACAGGCGGCTGACAGATTGGCCACATGACGACCAGCACCCGCGGTGGCAGCGACGCCCTCACCCGGCCCGACGGCACACCGATCAAGATTCTCACCGTCGATGACGAGTCGAGCCTCACCGAGCTGCTCAGCATGGCGATGCGCTACGAGGGCTGGGAGGTGGCCACCGCCGGCTCGGGCATCGCCGCGGTGAAGGCCGCGCGCGAGATGCGGCCCGACGCCATCGTGCTCGACATGATGCTGCCCGACTTCGACGGCCTCGAGGTGATGCGGCGCATTCGCACCGAACAGCCCGACGTGCCGGTGATCTTTCTCACCGCCAAGGACGCCCTCGAAGACCGCATCGGCGGACTCACCGCCGGTGGCGACGACTACGTCACCAAGCCGTTCTCGCTCGAGGAGCTGATCGCCCGGCTGCGGGGCCTGCTGCGCCGCACCGGCGCCACCACCGTGCGTCCCGGATCACAGCTTGTGGTGGGCGACCTGGTGCTCGACGAGGACTCGCACGAGGTGACCCGCGGCGGCGAAGAGATTCAGCTGACCGCCACCGAGTTCGAACTTCTGCGCTACCTGATGCGCAACCCGCGCCGGGTGCTCAGCAAGCCGCAGATTCTCGACCGGGTGTGGAACTACGACTTCGGCGGCCAGGCCAACGTGGTCGAGTTGTACATCAGCTACCTGCGTAAGAAGATCGACGCCAACCGGCCGCCCATGATCCACACCCTGCGCGGCTCGGGCTACGTGCTGAAACCCGCGACCGAATGAGTCCTTCTGTGCCTGCCACCCCGCAGCCGTCCGTGACCCCACCCGTTCGTCCCCTCGCCAAAGGCACCCTCGGACGGCGGCTGGTCGTGCGCGTCGCGGTGCTCGTGGCGGTGGTGGCCATCGGCCTGAGCACGGTGGTCGCGCTGGCCGCGTACAACATTCAGATCAACCAGATCGACAACCGGCTGGGCCTCGCGCTGAACCGGCAGACCCGGCCCGACGACGGCGGCCGCGGCGGGCCCTCCCCCGGCGGCCAGGTGATCGGCACCATCACCGCCGTGCAGACCGGTGGCACCGCCAGCGGAGTGATCCTGGTCGACAAGTCGAGCACATCGGCCCCGGTGGGCTTCGAGACGTTGAGCACGGACGCCGTCAGCCAGCTAACCGCGCTGACCCTGGCCGACAGCAGCCGCACCACCGTTCAACTCACGGGCTACGGGCTCTACCGCGTCGCCGCGGCCACGGACGGCACCAATCGGGTGATCGTGGGCATACCGCTGAACGAGGTGGCCAGCGCCATGACGTCGTTGCTGCTGTTCGAGGCGCTGCTGGCCGGTGTGGTGATCATCGGTGCCGTGGTGGTGGCCCGCAGCGTGGTGGTGAACAGCCTCGCGCCGCTCAACCGGCTGGCCGCCACCGCCACCACCGTGTCGAACCTGCCGCTCGAGTCGGGCGAGGTCGAGGGCATCGTGCGGGTGCCGCAGCGTGACACCGACCCGGTCAGCGAGGTCGGCCGCGTGGGGCTGGCGTTCAACCACATGCTCGACAACGTCGAGGGCGCTCTGGCGGCGCGGCACGCCTCGGAGGTGAAGCTGCGGCAGTTCGTGGCCGATGCGTCACACGAGCTGCGCAACCCGCTGGCGGCGATTCGCGGCTATGCCGAGCTCACCCGGCGCGAGCGCGATCAGGTGTCTGACACCATGTCGCACGCCCTGACCCGCATCGAGAGCGAGTCCGACCGCATGAGCACCCTGGTCGAGGATCTGTTGCTGCTCGCGCGGCTCGATTCGGGGCCCGCGCTCGACGTGCGCGCCACCGACCTGACCGAGATCGTGCTCAACGCCACCAGTGACGCCCGGGTCGCCGGCCCCGACCACACCTGGACGCTGTCGCTGCCCGACGAGCCCGTCTACGCGATGGGCGACCGGTACCGGCTGCACCAAGTCTTGGCCAACCTGTTGGCCAACGCCCGCACCCACACCCCTGCCGGCACCACGGTGCGCACCGCCGTGGCCGTCGAGAACGGACGCGCCGTGCTCACCGTCACCGACAACGGCCCGGGCATCGCGCCCGAGCTTCAGTCGCAGGTATTCGAACGGTTCACCCGGGCCGACTCGAGCCGGGTGCGCAAGCAGGGCGGATCGTCCACCGGGCTCGGGCTGGCGATCGTGGCGGCGGTGGTCGCCGCGCACCGCGGGACGGCCTCGGTGCAGTCCGAACCTGGTCACACCGTCTTCACGGTCACCCTGCCGATCGCTCCGGCCCCGTCAGCCGGCTGACGGCCATCGCCTCCGGTGCTTGCGTCTGTCGCGGCGAAGCGGAGGCGCCCCTGTCCCGCACTTGCTGGACGGCTCGGCTAGCGCCACCCGCGGCCGGTGCGGGGAGGTGCGCTTGAAGATCCCCGATTCCGCCGGGATGACGAAAGCGTGCGTCGGCACAAGCTGGCCTCAATCACCGCCGAAAGTTGGACGGCAACTTGAGGGTTGCGTCTTCTATAACGCCTAGTCAAAGGCGCGTCTACCGGAAGCTATCGACGTCTTGTCGAGACTTTCGGTGGCTCTTGGGCGTCTCTCAGGTTTGAATCACTGCCCATGACCCACCCGAGTGTTCGCATTCGAGCCGCACTGCTGGTGTTCGCCCTGTGCACGGCTGGCTTGATCAGTGGCACCGTGGCCACCACGCAAAGCGACGCGGCCTTCGACTACAACGGCTACATCGAGAAGGCGGCCGAGGCAGCGAAGGCGTCCAAGAAGCAGTATGGGGTGCCGCGCGCGGTGACCATTGCGCAGTCGATTCTCGAGTCGGGTTGGGGGCGGTCGGGGCTCAGCACCAAGTACAAGAACTACTTCGGCATCAAGTGCAGCGCGGTGATCAGCCCGTACCAGAAGGGGTGCGTCGCACTGTCCTCGTACGAGTACGTGAAGGGTAAGAAGAAGAAGTACGTCAGCCGCTTTCGCGTCTACAGCTCGATGGAGAAGTCGTTTCTCGACCATGGACGATTGCTCGACGGACTCGATCGCTACAACGCCGCATTCACGTACACCGACGACCCCGACAACTTCATTCGCCAAGTACACAAGGCCGGCTACGCCACCGACCCCAACTATTCGACGTCGGTGATCAAGCTGATGCGCACCTGGAACCTCTACCGCTTCGACGGCGTCAGCACCCCTGCTCCGGCGGTCGATTCGACCGGCACGCTCATCTCGTCCATGGCCGGCCTGGCGCAACGCAGCGAGGCGGCCACCGGCGTGCCGTCGTCGGTGACCATCGCACAGGCGATCTTCCATTCGGCTTCTGGCACGAACGCCTTGGCCACGAAGGCCAACAACTACTTCGGCATGATCTGCGGCACGGTGAAGAGCACCGTCACCTCGACGTGCACCACGATCGGCGGCACCAAGGTGCGCTCGTACGAATCGCTGGCCGACTCGATCAAAGACCAGGCCACCGTGTTGAGCACGCGACCGCGGTATGCGAAGGCGATGAAGCTCACCGACAACCCCAAGGCGTTTCTGACCGCCGTCGCCAAGGCCGGCTGGTCGGGCAGTTCGAGCTACGTCAGCAAGGTGTACGCGCTGATCACCAAGTACGGGCTCACCAAGTACGACCTGGCGATCACCGCCACGCTCACCAAGGGCGCCACCGGTGCGAAGGTCACCGCATTGCAGAACCTGTTGTTGAAGGCAGGCATGAGCGTGCAGGTCACCGGCAGCTACGACACCCAGACGGTGACCGCGGTTCAGGCCTACCAGGCCACCGCCACGTTGCCGGCGACCGGAACCGCCGACCCGCTCACCCTGACCCGCCTCACCCCCGACGTGCTCGCGGGCGCCAAGGGCACCCAAGTGACGGCGCTGCAGGCGCTGGTGAAGCGCTTGAAGTACCCCGTGAACACCAGCACCACCTACGCAGGAACGACTCTCGCGTCGGTGAAGAAACTGCAGAAGTCACACGGCTTGAAGGGCACGGGCGGGGTGTCCACCCGCACCTGGGGCATTCTCTTCGGTTGAGGCCTGTCTCGTCCGACGTAGCTGCCTTTGTGACACGTGACTGCCTGCACGCGGGCAGCGGGGTGTCACAAAGGCAGCTACGTGGGGCGGTTGGTCTCTTGACGGGTTCACGTGAGCGGGTTCGCGCTCAGCCACTCGCTGACCGCCTGGGTGAGATCCCCCGTGGCAGCCTTCGACCTGATGGCCATCACGTCGTCGTTGCCGAGCATGCCGTGCAACTGCTGCACCACGTCGAGCACCACGTCGTCGCCCGCGAGGTCGGTGTTGAGCAAGGCCACCTGAGGATCGATCGCCACCATCGCCAACGGGTCGTCGACGGGTTGCAGGCCGGCCGCAGCGGGGTCGGTGCCGTCGAACACCCCGACGGCTCCGGCCCGCACCTTCTCGGCCCGGGCTGCGGGGTCGTCGACGGTCTCGACCGTGGGCTTCTTCGCGTACACACTGGCCAGCCCGGCCGGGCCGTCGGGTGCCTTCGCCCAGGCTGCCGGCCCGACGACCAGATCGGTGGCTGCGAGCTCTTGCAGCGAACGCCCTGGGGCCTCGGCGAGGTAGCGCCAACCGTGGTCGACGCCGGACGCCTGCAGCACCGTCACCTGCCCGTCGAGAGCCGTGGCCAGGTCGGACACCAGGGTGGAAGGGTCGCCGGAATCGACTTCGAGCACCTGCCCCGCCGTCCAGGCGAAAGCGGGTGCGAGGTCGACGTCGCCCGCCATCAGCTTGGTGACCAGCACATTGGTGTCGTCGTCGACTTCGACGATGCGCGCCGCGCGGCCCTTGGCGGTCAGGGCCTGCGCGTAGAGCTCGGCCAGCACCTTGATGGTCGGATCGGTGGTGGTGCCGATGACCACTGCCTCGGTGCTCGGGCTCACGCTCGGACTGACGGACGGCGTCACCGGTGCCTGCCGCGCACAGCCGACGCAGGCCAGCACGAACGACACAGCAATCACGATCCAGCGCTTCACCGGCTCCACTCTGCCACCCACTGTGCCGCGGTCAGGGCAGCGCCACTCCCCCGGACGTCGCGGGTGCGCACCCACACCCACAGACATCCCGGCGTTCGCCGGCCGGTTCCAGTCATTCCGGCGAGGCGCGTCATTCCGGCGGACGCCGGAATCTCAACCGCACCGTCCGCTGGAATGAGATCCCGGGACAAGCCCGGGACGACGGTCGGTCTCGGTCATTCCGGCGGTGAGATCCCGGGTCGCGCCCGGGACGACGGTCGGTTTCCGTCATTCCCGCGGACGCCGGACTCTCATCCGCACCGTCCGCTGGAATGAGGTCCCCGGGCAAGCCCGGGACGACGGTCGGTCTCGGTCATTCCGACGGACGACGGACTCTCAACCGCACCGTCCGCTGGAATGAGATCCCGGGTCAAGCCCGGGACGACGGTCGGTTTCCGTCAGTCCCCGGACGACGAGAACGCGCACACGCAGCAGGACCCGGCTCCTGATGGAGCCGGGCCCTGCCGAGCGTGACTACTTGTTGTTCAGCGCCGATTGTGCCGCCGCGAGCCGCGCGATCGGCACCCGGAACGGCGAACACGACACGTAGTTGAGGCCGACCTTCTGGCAGAACTCGATGGACGACGGGTCGCCACCGTGCTCGCCACAGATGCCGAGCTTGATGTCAGGACGGGTCTGCTTGCCGAGGTCGACGGCCAGTTCGACGAGCTTGCCCACGCCGGTCTGGTCGAGCCGGGCGAACGGGTCGTTCTCGTAGATCTTCTTCTCGTAGTAGGCGTCCAGGAACTTGCCCGCGTCGTCACGGCTGAAGCCGAACGTCATCTGGGTGAGGTCGTTGGTGCCGAAGCTGAAGAACTCCGCGTCCTTGGCGATCTCGTCGGCGGTCAGCGCCGCCCGCGGGATCTCGATCATGGTGCCGACCAGGTACTTCAGGTCGACGCCCGACTCGGCGATGATCGCGTCGGCGGTGTCGACGACGATCTTCTTCACATAGGCCAGCTCTTTCACCTCGCCCACCAGCGGAATCATGATCTCGGGCACCAGATCCCACTCGGGGTGCTTGGCCTGCACGTTGATCGCGGCCTCGATGATCGCGCGCGTCTGCATGGCACCGATCTCGGGGAACGTCACGTCGAGGCGGCAGCCGCGGTGACCCATCATCGGGTTGAACTCGTGCAGCGAGTCGATCACGGCGTGCAGCTCGTCCACCGAGATGCTCATCTCACCCGCCAGGGCGACGATGTCTTCTTCGTCGTGCGGCAGGAACTCGTGCAGCGGCGGGTCGAGCAGGCGAATGGTGACCGGGAAGCCCTCCATCGCCTCGTAGATGCCCTCGAAGTCGCCGCGCTGCATCGGCAGCAGCTTGGCCAGAGCGGCCTCGCGCTGCTCGACGGTCTTCGAAACGATCATTTCGCGAATCGCCGCGATGCGGTCGGGCTCGAAGAACATGTGTTCGGTGCGGCACAGTCCGATGCCCTCGGCGCCGAACTCGCGCGCCTGAGCGGCGTCGTGCGGGGTGTCGGCGTTGGTGCGCACCTTCATGGTGCGGAACTCGTCCGCCCATTCCATGATGCGGCCGAAGTAGCCACCGATCTCGGCCGGCACGGTCTTGATCGCCTCGCCGTACACGTTGCCGGTCGAGCCGTCGAGCGAGATCCAGTCGCCCTCGTGGTAGGTCTCGCCGCCGAGCGAGAAGCTCTTGGGGCCGAAGGTGATCTCACCCAGACCCGACACGCAGCAGGTGCCCATGCCGCGCGCCACCACGGCGGCGTGCGACGTCATGCCGCCGCGGGCGGTGAGAATGCCCTTGGCGTAGTGCATGCCCTCGATGTCTTCGGGCGTGGTCTCGAGCCGCACCAGCACGACGTCTTCGCCGAGCTTGCCCTGCTCGGCGGCGTGCTCGGCGGTGAAGACGACCTTGCCGCTCGCGGCGCCCGGCGAAGCCGGCAGGCCCTTGCCGATCGGCACGGCTGCGGCGAGCTCGTCCGGGTCGAACTGCGGGTGCAGCAGGGCGTCGATCTGCTTGGGGTCGATCATCTTGACGGCCTGCTCGGGGCTGATCTGCCCCTCGTCCACCAGGTCGCAGGCGATCTTGAACGCGGCGGCAGCGGTGCGCTTGCCGTTGCGCGTCTGAAGCATGTAGAGCTTGCCCTCTTCGATCGTGAACTCCATGTCTTGCATGTCGCGGTAGTGATCTTCGAGCTTGTCGACGATGGCTTGGAACTCGTCGTACACGGCCGGGTTCTGCGCCTTCAGCTGATCGATGGTGAGCGGCGTGCGAATGCCTGCCACCACGTCCTCGCCCTGGGCGTTCATCAGGAACTCGCCGTACAGGCCACGATCGCCGGTGGCCGGGTTGCGCGAGAAGGCGACGCCGGTGCCGGAGGTGTCACCCAGGTTGCCGAACACCATCGACTGCACGTTGACGGCGGTGCCCCAGTCGGACGGAATGTCGTTCAGTCGGCGGTAGTAGACGGCGCGGGGGTTGTCCCACGAGCGGAACACGGCCTTGATCGCGCCGAACAGCTGCTCGATCGGGTCGGACGGGAAGTCGGCGCCGATCTTGCTCTTGTACTCCTCTTTGAACTCGCCGGCCAGCTGCTTGAGATCGTCGGCGTCGAGCTCGAGGTCGTTCTTGACGCCCTTGCGCTCTTTCATCTCGTCGATGAGCTCTTCGAAGTAGGCCTTGCCCACCTCCATGACCACGTCGGAGTACATCTGAATGAAGCGGCGGTAGCTGTCGTAGACGAAGCGCGGGTTGCCGGTCTTCTGCGCGAACGCCTCGACCACGGCCTCGTTCATGCCGAGGTTGAGAATCGTGTCCATCATGCCGGGCATCGACGCGCGTGAGCCCGAGCGCACTGACACGAGCAGCGGGTTCTCGGGGTCGCCGAACTTCTTGCCGGTCATCTCTTCGAGCTTGCCGATGTAGGTGATGATCTCGTCGCGAATGTCGTCGCCGATCTGCTCGCCGTCGGCGTAGTAGCGGGTACAGGCTTCGGTGGTGATGCAGAAACCCTCGGGAACTGGCATGCCCAGCCCGGTCATCTCGGCGAGGTTCGCACCCTTGCCGCCGAGCAGGTTGCGCATCGACCCGTCGCCCTCGCTGAACTCATACACGTACTTGTGACTCATCGTGACCTGGCATCTCCTTCGATGGGAGCTCCGTCAGCACGATCGGAGGCCGATGGTCGGCTTCGACCGCGGGGCGCCGGTGGAGCGGGTGCGGCACCCAGGCTTTTCGACGGTCACTCTAGCTGTTTGCGCGGACGCTCGGTGCCGAAGCTGTGGCCGTCTCGCGCTCAGGGCTAGTCGAGCGTTTCCGATGGTCGCGCTTCGCCGATGGTCGAGCTTGTCGAGGCCGCTCGTGTGGTTTGCTGGCTGGGTGAGCGGCCCGAACCCCGACCGGTTGGACGCGGTCACGGACGTCCTGCTGCGCGAGGCAGGCGATCTGGCCGAGCCGGTGGCCGTGCTGGACGACGTGGCCGGGGCACTGACGCGTGTACTGATGGCTCGGGGCGTGGAGTTTCGGGTCTGGTGCGACGACCTCCGGGAAGAAGAGGCCGCTGTTCGAGCTTGTCGAGATCTCTCCCCCACCATCGCCTCTACCCCAGCCGAGGCGCTCGCCGACGTCCGAACCGTCCTGTGGCGACTCCCCAAGGCGGTCAGCGCCGTCGAGGAGTACGCCGAGCTGATCGCCCAACACGCGGCGCCGGACGTCCGGGTCTTCGCGGCCGGACGCGACAAGCACCTCAGCCGCTCCATGAACCAGGCTCTGGCCAGCCGATTCACAAACGTGCGGGCAAGTCTTGGATATCGCAAGGCGCGGGCCCTGCTGGCCGACGGGCCGATCCCCGGGCAAGTCACCTGGCCACGATCGGGTCATCTGGACGTCCTCGACCTCGAAGTCAGTGCACATGGCGCCACGTTCAACACCTTCCGGCTCGATCGCGGGACGGCGCTGCTGGCGTCCGTGTTCGACCGGGTGCCGGACGCCGATCGCGCCATCGACTTGGGCTGCGGCAGCGGCATTCTGGCCTCCCTGCTCGCCCGGCAAGGACGTTCGGTGACCGCGATCGACGTCACGTGGAGTGCCTGCGACGCCACCAGGCTGACCGCCGAGGCCCACGGATTGACTATCGACGTGCAGCGCCGGGACGGCTTGGCCCACTGGGCCGAACCCGTCGATCTGATCGTGACCAACCCGCCGTTCCACATCGGCACAGCCAAGGACACCGAACCGACCCGCCGGCTGTTCGAGCAGGTAGGGGCCGCACTCGCTGACCACGGCGAGTTCTGGTGCGTCTACAACGCCCACCTGCCGTACCTCGCCTGGTTACGGGATTCAATCGGGCCCACGCAGATTGTAATGCGAGACCGGGCTTATGTTCTGACGCGATCCGCACAAACGGCACTGCCTCTGGCCCCGGTACTCTGGCGGAGTGCCGACTGACGCATCGCCTGTGCCGCGTGAGTTGCTTTCTCGACGAGCGCTGCTACACGCCGGGGCCGGGCTGGGACTGCTCTCGCTCGTGGGTTGCACATTCGCCCAGCCGAAAGAGAATGTGGGACCTCCATCGCCCGAGGTGGGAGTGCGTTTCACGACGACTGGGGCGACTTTCAACCCATCCATCGAGCTTGCTCCACAATCGAACGCCTCTGTGCGTTGGGTCGCCGAGGACGGATCGGAGTTGGCAACGGGAGCCTCGCCGATCATCCGCTTCGGCTCCATCGAACCGCGGACCGTGCGACTGCTGACGGTCTTCGAGGACGTGCTCACCGTCAATCTGGGTTTCAATGTCTACGACGACGCTGGCCGTTTTCACGTCGACTCCAGCTATAACAAGGATCCCGAGACAGTTGAGGGAGTCTCCGGTCTGGGACTCCTGGTCAATCTTCGACGCTTCATGGCGGCGAATACGCCGCTGACCGGGATACTCGACTTCGGCGGTCTCTCGAAGCTCGAGTTCATAGAGTGCTTTCAAGCCCAAGTTGAGAGAGTGGACGTGAAGGGCTGCACCTCTCTCGTTCGCCTGTGCATGGAAAAGAACCGGCTGACGGAACTGGACCTCAACCCGGTCGCAAACAGTCTGCGCGACCTGCGCGCAGCGGTGCAGGAATCAGGCCGGCTGGATTTCACACCGCTGACCCAGCCATTGGCAGCCCTCTACCACTTCTGCGTACGCGACCAGACTGTGACCGGGCACCCATCAAGTCAACAGTTGCCCGCTTGCGAGGAGCTGTGGAACTGGAACACAGGTCAGACCGGCGAACTACCCACCCCTCAGCAGGCCCTCTCGGTTATGTCCCGGTCGAATCAGTACACCAGCGCCGATTTCACAGGTCAGTGGACAGGGGACGGCGGTGGCGAACTTGACCTCGAGAACAACAAGCTGACGGGCATCGCATTGACGGGCTGCAAAGCGCTACAGACAATAAGACTGCGCTGGAACAGCCTGACCTCGTCGGTTGTGGACGACGTGTTGGCCGAAGTCGCGTCATGGCAGACCAAGGGTGTCACTCTACTGCTCGACGGGAACGAGCCACCAACGTCGACTGGCCTGAGAAACGTGGCCGTACTGCGCAAACTCGGTTGGGAGGTCGAGGTCTCGCAGTCTTAACTGGAGACGGCCCGCGACAGCGACGGTTGGCCCCGAATCACAACATCGTTGGCTGACCAGCAATGCTGATCAGGAACCACACCATGATCGCGATTTGAACAGCGGCCACTACCCCCACGGCAGCCCACCCGTACCACCGAGAACTCACCGTCTTGACCGATCCGGCGCACACTGCGACTAGCGGCCACACGCCCAGGGCCGCCCTAAAGGACACTGGCTGGGCAATGAGAATTTGCCCTAGCCATGCGGCGACCGCGAGGAAGCCAACACCTGCCACGAGCCCGGTCAACTGACCATCGACCTGCTTCCGAAGTCGCAAACCAAGCAATGCTGCCCCCAGCGCGATTGCCACCCCCAGCATCAGCGCCGCGACGTCCACCACGGGTGGGGCCGACACGATGTTCCGCACATATTCAGTGGGCACGGTCAGGTAGGCGAGCACCGACTGGGCGATGTAGCGGGCGCTGAGCTCGGTGTGCGGAAAACTGACACCTGTCCGCGCCACGGCGGACTGCCCACTCAAGTCTCCGTACAGCAACACGTTGCGCACGAACCACCAACCAGAGACGAGGGTGGCAGAGAGAACCAGCCAACCTGCGGCCCCGAATAGTCGCCGTATCAGCAACAAGATGACGATGCCGACTGCGACCGGCAGCATCGACAGTTTTGTCAGGAGCATCAATCCAACGACAACGCCGACCACAATCGCGTCCCTTGGGCTGGGATGCTCGGCCGTCAACGTGGCCGCGGACAGCAACGCCGCCACCCCCCACGCCAAGGCCCACGTGTCGTTCTGCACTGATCCGGCGATCGCGAGTAGTACCGGATTCAGCGCAACAAAACCGGCGCCGGCCAATGCCACCGCCGGGATGCTCGGCACGGCTCGCCGAATCAGGAGCCAAGTCAGCAGCACCACCACACCATGACCCACAACTCCGAACAGGCGAACCATCAGGAATCCGTTGGGCAGCAAACTGAGAGGTGCTGCCATCAGGTAATACAGCGGAGCCTGTTGGGCCTCGTAGGTCACCCCGGGATCGCCCATGACAGGCAGTGTCCAGTGGGTGGCGATGTATTGCACCGTGCTCCAGTGCGAGGGTTCGTCGTACGGCAAACCCGCCGGCATTACAACCGCGAAGACGGTGCCAGCCAAGAGGGCAAACAACACGACCCAGGAGGGCCAGAGCCGAGCATCCGTATTCATCGTTCCCCCTGAAACCAAAGCGGGTGATCCGCAAGAAGCGACGAACTCGACAGTTCGCACTTTCTGTAGCCCGCTTGATGCTGTGGTCCGACAGCGTAGCCGACCGTGCTTCGAGCGGTTGCGCGTTGTCGGACGAGGTCACAGGCCATCGTCGAGAAAGTCTTGCGCCAAGACCTATAAAGTCTCTTTAGCGGTAGCGCAGACGGTTTCGCGTCTACGGTCGTCCGGTCGCATTGGGGGTGCATCGCATGTCGCTTGAAGACATGCTCGGGGTGGGGGACTCCCCCGACCGTGAAGCGGTGACGGACGGCACGACGACCTTGAACCGGCGCGACTTGATGGGAGCCGCGCGACATCTGGCCGGCCGACTGCGGTCAACGGTCGAGCCAACGGCCCGAGTAGGCGTGACGTCCGTCGGTGTACAGGGACTGGTGGATGTGCTCGGCTGCCTGCTCTCCAACCGTTCCACGGCGCTGCTTCCGACAGACGGGCTGGGAAGCGAACAACCGCTGGACGTTGCGCAGGCTGCACACTGTCAAGCGTTGGTGAGTCAGGGCGCAATCGAGGTGCTGTCACTGGTGAGAGATGACGTTGGCCGCTTCACGACCGACGGTCTCACGCCCGACGATTCACCCGAGCGCCTAGTCCTTTTTACCTCCGGCACCACCAGCCTGCCCAAGGGTGTTCGACTCTCCGAGGCCAACCTTCTGGCACACCTCACCGCGATGCTGCGCACTGCCGTGCCGTGGGAATCGGGTGATCGCATGGGTCAGACCCTCACCATGTCGCATTCCTTTGGCCTCTCCATGGCGCTGCTGGCGCTGGCCACGCGGACGCCGCTGGTGATGCTTCCTGACGGGGCACCCGGTCGGCGGCTCGCCGAGGCGATGGATGCCAACGGAGTCACCGTTTACGCATGTGTGCCCTATTTCCTTCGGCTGATGGCGACTCGTGGCATTGATCTCGGCGGGAATGCGGCGCGCGGACTCAAGCACCTCTATCTGGCTGGCGGTGGAGTCAGCGATACAGACCTGGCCGCGTTGCTGCCCAACTACGCCGGTGAGACCTATTTGATGTACGGCCTCACCGAGGCGACCGCTCGCGTGGCCGTACGGCGAGGCAGGGACGGCGCCCCCAGCAACTCTGTTGGACTACCCCTACCAGGGATCCACGTGCGGATCGTCGGACCTGAAGGTGAGCCCCTTGCTGTCGGTGAGACCGGCCGCGTGCAGGTGTTCTCACCCACCTTGATGATCGGCTATGTGGGCAACGAACCACGAAAGCCCGGCGATCCGATCACCACCACCGACCTCGGCCATCTGGACACCGCCGGCAACCTGTACATCACCGGCAGACAGGCCGAGATGATGAACTTCCGCGGGAATCGGGTCTCCCTTCCCGCGGTCGAGGCACTTATCGATGGCATTGACGGCGTGCGTCAGTCCCGGCTCCGGCCGGATTCTCGCGAGGAGGACACTCCAGCCGAGTTGCTGATCGTTGCCGAACCAGGCGCGGAGCAGAAGCCGATCCGGATGGCCGTACTCCGCACGGTGGTCCCGAAGGGGCTGGTCCGACAGATCACCTTTGTTGATCATCTGCCCACCACACGCTCGGGCAAGGCGATCCGACGATGAGCGTCACTCGGGCGTGATCATCTCCGTCAGGTAGGCCGCATACTGGGCTCGACGCTCGTAGAGACCGAAGAACTTTTCCACGTCAGTTGCGGTGAAGCCCAGCCGCTGCGCAACCTGCTCGACCGGTTCGGACTTGCGCCACGCCAGCCACAGGGCGTCGCCCATCTCGGTGGATGTCCCGTAGAAATACTCCTCCTGGCTCTGCGGCGCGCTGAACGTATCCGTGGTCGGCGGTCGGCAACGGATCTCCTCCGGAACGCCGAGGTACTCAGCCACGTCGTAGACCTGACTCTTGAGCAGCCAGCGCAGAGGGAACGCCTCACCGCAGCCGTCGCCGAACTTGACGAAGAACCCCTGATCGATCTCGAGCCGGTTCGACGTGCCGACCACGATCAGGTTCTCCTCGTCGGCGATGCGGTAGGTCATCAGGGTCCGGACCCGCTGCTTCTGGTTGGTCGCGGCCATGATGGTGAGGAAGTCGCGTCCGCCCAGTCGGTGGTGAGTCGACTTGCCACCCCGCACGACGTTCAGTGCGAATGACTGGATCCGATCCCCCTCCCCTGTTGCGGGGACGAACTCGACGGAGAACGCGTCGCCTCTGGCGGGGTCGAAGTCCGGGTCGATGCGCTGTACGACCGCCAGCCGATCGCGGTAGGCGCCCAACGCGTCCAGCACGGGGGTGATGTCTTTGGCGAGAAACTCGACACCGGCGCTCTCGGCGGCCAGTTGCGCCAGTCCCGCCGTCTCGCCCGAACTCTCCTGATCGGGCAGGGTGATGCCCTTCACACGTTTGGGTCCGAGCGCACGGGCGGCGAGGGCCACGCACACGGTCGAGTCGATGCCGCCGCTGAGCGCAACAATCGCGCCGTTGCGACGAAACCGCCGGGCTGCACCCCTGATGTCGGCGACCAGCTCATCGACCACCGCTGCCACGTCGGTCAAGTGCACCGTCTGGCTGAGGCTCTCTACGTCCACCACTAGGGGTCACTCCTTCGGGTCTGCCACGCCGTAGCTGTCGGCGAGGGCTTGGGTACTGACGATCCACAGCAGGGCCAAGTCGTCGTGGAAACTGGTCGCCCCGCTGTCCAGTTTGTTTCTTAGCCAGGCGACGCGCTTGGGGTCGAACAGGCCGGCCGCCTCGAGGGTCTCTCTTGAGGTGTACCTGTCCAGCAGCTCGCGTCCCGGCTGGGTGCGGAACACATCACCTTCGGGCGCGGTGTACGGCTGTTTGACGCGGTCCCGAATGGCGGCCGGCACGTCGTGGCCGACGGCACGCTTCAGCACGGCCTTTTCCTGCAGCCCATTCAGCTTGGACGCTTCGGGCAGCGTCAGCGCGAAGTCCGCCACGTCCTCGTCAAGGAACGGATACCGCGCCTCGATGCTGTGCGCCATGTAGGGCCGGTCGCATTGGCCGGCCAACAGAGCCGAAGCAAGGAAGTAGGTGACCTCCAGGTACTGCGCCTGCTCCACCGCGGACCATCCGGCGTACTCGTACGGGAGCCGGTCGCGAACCCCGGCGAGCACCGAGTCGGTGCTCAGGCCTCTCCGCAGGTCGGGCAGCAGGTACTGCGTAATCCGGAAGCTGGCCCCCCACCGGTTCAGATGCGAGAACAGCGGATCGCTGCGTCGGTCGATCCCCTGCTCGTAGAACGCCCGCTCGACTGCACGGCCCATTCCCTTCTGGTGCGCCATGACCTGGGACAGCAACTGTGCGTACTCGTCACCGTCCGGATTGCGGCTCCAGGCGTCCCGAATCGCTGCCACCTTGAACAGGTCGTAGCCGCAAAAGAGTTCGTCGGCACCTTCACCGCTGAGCACTGCGCGCGTTCCCTGCGCCTCGATGGTGGCGGCTAACGCAATGGAGGAGGCCGGCGCGGTGCGCGACAGCGGCTGCTCCGCGTGCTCGACCGCCTCTATCAGGGTGCGCGCGACACTGAGGTCGCCGCACAAGATGGACAGGTGGTCGGTGTCGAAGGCGGCGGCGGCGACGGCCTGGAACGATTCCTCGTTGAGTGCTGCCTGGGTGAACTGGATCGAGTAGCTGGCGATCCGACTGCTCGGCTGGGCTTGGCGCAGCAGCGCCAAAACCGCGCTCGAGTCGAGTCCGCCGGACAGCAGGACAGCCAGATCGCCGTACACGGGCAGCCGCCGCTCGACCGCGCAGGCCAGCAGCGCGCGAAGCTTCTCGGCGTGCTGATCAATACTCCCCGAGTCACGGTCCTCGGCGTAACGGAAAGCCCAGTACCGGCCGCGCTCCACGGTGACATCGGAGATGCGAACGAAGCCCCCGGGAGGCACCTGCTCGACGCCGTCGAAGACCGAGCGGCCCGGGTGCGTGCCCCACAGCACCCCGGCGTCGATCACATCTGGGAGGGAAAGCTCGGGGTGCAGCCCGAGCGCCTTCAGCGCCTTGACCTCGGATGCGAAGTGGACAGCACCAGAATCCGTGGTCCAGTGCAGCGGTACGATCCCGAACCGGTCCCTGGCCAGCAGTAGCTCGTTCTCACGTGCGTCCCAGAGGGCCAGCGCGAACTGGCCCTTCAAGCGGGGCAGGGCCCCCGATCCCCACGTGATCAGCGCTGCCAGCAGGACCTCTGTGTCTCCGGTGGTGCGAAACGCGTACCGCGGGGCGAGTTCCTCACGTAGCTCGCGGAAGTTGTAGATCTCGCCATTGAACGACAGCAAGTACCGATCGCTGGGATCCCGCATCGGTTGGCTGGAGGTCGGCTTGTCAACCATGGCGAGCCGAGCCGTGCCAAAGACAGCCCCGCCCAACTGGTCGGCCAACGCGGCGTCGGGACCGCGGTGCCGAATCGCGGCCAGGCCGGCGTGGATCGGATGCGTGGGTGACAGCGGGTGCACTGACGCCCAGGCGGTCACCCCAACGATGCCGCACATGACCGTCTGCTAGCGATTGGCGAGGATGAAGTCGACGACCGCGTCCACGCTTGCGAAGGTTGCGCGGACCTCCTCGTCCGGATCCAGCGGGCGGCCGATCTCATCCTCGATGAAGACCGCGACCTCGGCGATTCCCAGCGAGTCAAGAACCTCGTCCACCAAGGGCGCGTCGTTGATCAACTCGTCGTCGTCCAATGGAACCAGCCGGTCGAGAATCAGATCTCTCAACTCTTGGATCAAGGCCGTGCGATCCTTCATCTTCCCCCCATATGGATGTGGAATTCGGGTTCAACTTAGCGTATTCAGGCATTCGTCAAGTTACGCATGTGTTATCGGGCCCTCAGCAGCGGAAGCGGCGTCACCTTCCGAAGCGCGCCCCCGGAGTCGGAGGACCCGCGCTGGCGGCGCCACGACACTGGCTCCGTCAGGCACATCGGTTGCGACCACAGCATGCGCGCCCAGTACCGCGTAGTCGCCGATTACTACCCCACCGAGGACGGTCGTACCGACCCCGAACTGAACCCGCCTACCGATTCGAGGTGGCGGGAACTGTCGCGTGCCGTCGGAGGGATCACCGCGCAGCCCTATGGTCACGTTGTGCCGAACCAGGCATTCATCGCCGATTTGGGCTAGTGGATGCACCGTCACTCCGTGTTGATGCACGAACTTCACCTTGCGGCCCATGCTCACTGTTCGTGGAACCTCAAACCCGATGACGTTGCGTACGTAGAAGTACCCCAGTCGATACAGCACTTCGACGATCGCATGGCTCGCCCCCGAGCGCTCCGGAGCCGCTGCCCATTGGCCCAGGCGGAGGTGGACGAGCATCTGGGTGCCGGGTGTCAGCAGGCTGCCGTTGACAGCGATGTCTTCCTTGATGACTTCAAGCAAACCTCGCACCCCTCGGCGGTCCCACGACGTGGGCGGGGTCACCGTGACCTGCCTTTCTGTCCGCTTGACTCGGGGTGGTTCGTCTTCCGCATGCATCACACACACACTTCCTTTGGACGATGAGAGGCGCACGTCAGCAGTCAACATTATGGCGAATCTTCGTGTGGTTCACCGGCAATGGGGGACCCCAATGCGAGGGCGCATTCACGCCGGGTATGCACGTCGGCGAACAGGCCTCGTTCATTGCCACACGCGCAGACGAGGTAGACTGACGTCGTTGTCGGGGGCCGTCGGATCATGGGGTCGAGGCGCTATGCGACAACCTCACACTTGTGGTCAACGGAAAGGGACGCGCCAGCGATGCCTAAACCTTTCCTCATCGTTCTAGCCGTAGTGGTCATCATCTCGGGGGGTGCGTTCTTCATGCTGCGACCGGAGCCGGTGGCCAGAGCCGAACCGTACGAAGTCGCCCGGGCCACGGCGGCCAATATGCAGACGGTCGAGTCCGCGCGGGTGTTCTTTGCTCACCAATCGGTCGGGGACAACGTTCTTGAGGCGCTTCCGACTATTTTCCGATCTGCGCAGCTCTCTTCACCGACCACAATCGAACTGGGCGCGAAGCTTCCTCAGTCGGGGGGTTTCATCGTGCATACCCATATCGGGTCAAACGGAGAGCCGCTCGGCAAGATCGCCGACTTCGACCACATTCTTCGCGCGGGCTTGGCGGAAAGTATCGATGTGGCCATGTTGAAGCTCTGTTTCGTGGACTTCAACGCCGAGACTGATGTCAACGTCATCTTCGAGTCGTACAAGTCGACTATGGCGTCATTGGCGGCAAGCTACCCCGATGTCAGGTTCGTATACACCACCGTCCCACTCATGGCCGATCGGGATCTGTACGGTCGTCTGAAGGCTCTGCTGGGCCGGGGCCAGGAGTACGACCCCGCACACAACGCCGCTCGGGAGCGGTACAACGCCTTGGTCCGCGCCGAGTACGCCGGAACTGGGCGACTGTTCGATGTGGCGGCTGTCCAAGCTGTGGGCCACGGCGACATGCTTCGCTACAAGTCGTCGTCGAGCGGCGAGTTCCTGGCGATGGATCCTGCTTTGACCAGCGACGGAGGTCATCTGAACCAGGACGGAGCGGATCTGGTGGCCAGGAACTGGTTGGCTGTGATCGCCCACGCAAGTGCCGGGTAGGTCGGCCGTGCGCACATCTCGCTCACTGTGGGGAATGACATGACTTCCCTGATCCACGTGCCGATGGCGCTCTCGACGCAAGGGTCGACGTTGCTGACAGTGGCTCAGAGCATCATTGACGCGTCGGCTCCAATGGGGATCGAGAGCAAGGCAGTGCTCAGCGACAATCGTGGCGTCTCGCTGAGGTCCGCCGAGCTTCACTTTGTCGATTACACGCGGACCTGTCCGCGCGAGTGGTTCAACCGTCGCGAACTTGCCGTCGACGTGGCGGCCGGGTTCGCCGGCCTGCGCAGGCCCTACTACGGACACGCCTACGACCCGGCAGTAGAGGCCGTGCAGGGGGTCGGAGGCGATGTCGTGCTGCTCTACGCCGGGCATTATGTTGCCGCCACCCTTCCGGCGTGGTCCGCGGTGCGCAAGGACTCCACCATCGTTCTGTACTGCCACAACCCCCTGTCCCGAAGCTACGGTCGTCGTGAATTGTCCCGGCTGCTGTCCGCGGCAGACGTGGTCGCCTTCTGCGCGGATCATTTGCGGGTCGATGTCGAGGAGCGACTCAAGGGTCGCCTTCCCGCTGAGTTCATGACCGTTCACAATGGCGTCGACCCCCTCTTCACCCCGGCCATAGCGCCCACCGCGCCCAACGAGCCATTCACAGTCGTCTTCGCCGGCCTCACAACCCCGCACAAGGGCACCCATCTCGTCCTTGAGGCAGTTGAGTTGGCTGCGAGACGTGCCCAGCGGCCGATCCGAGCCCAGATCATCGGGTCGCACAGCTACGGCCACGCCGAGAGCATCTCAACCGAGTACGAGGCGAGTCTGCGCACGTACGCGGATCGAATGACCGCGCCCGTGGAGTTTCTTCCTTTCCTATCCAAGCCAGAGTTGAGTGAGCATCTGCGGGCCGCTTCGGTCGCTTGCTTGCCCTCACAGTGGGCCGAAGGTCTTCCCCTGATTGCGCTGGAGTCCATGGCCTGCGGATTGCCGGTGATCACATCCGACTCGGTGGGCATGATTGAGGCGGTCGGAGAGGCGGGCTTTGTGGTGCCCGGCGGCAACCCCGAAGGAATGGCTGAGGCCATCGTCATACTGGCCGAGTCAGAGGCTGAGCGAACCGCGGCCAGGGACCGGTCCCTGATGAGGTCGCGGCGATTCAGTTGGGCCAATGTGGCCACGGCCTTCGCCTCGCTAGGCAGAGACATTTCCGCACGCGGTTAGCCGGTGCTGGCGGCTCCCTAAGTACCAATGGCGCCCCCGGTACACTGCACTCGGCTGGACGCACCCACCCCGAGCGTCGAAACGGACAGAACGAGAGACGGATGACATTCAGGCAAGTACTCGACATCGTGTGGCGTAGGCGATTGCTCGTCGCGATAACCACTGTGCTCGTCATACTGGCGGCGTTCGTCTACGCCCGACTGGCTCCTGTCACGTACCAGGCGACGACGGTGTTGCGCTACAGCCCAGCGGGAACGGCCACCCTCTCGGGCAGTTCAAGCTACGGCTCCATCAACCTCGACCTGGACCCCGAGTACGTGCAGTCCCCCGAACTCGCTGAGGCGGCCGCCCAGGCGATCAATGACAACGCACAGGCGCTGCAGGCAGCCGTTTCGGTGAACCTAGTGGAGGGGCAACGGATCAACCGCCTTGAGGTGACCGCCGTCGGCGCAACTCCCGAGCAGGCCAAGAATCGAGCCAACGGCATCGCGGCCGCCTTTATCGCCCACCTCAAGGACCAGCTCGACAGCGGTATCGCCGACCTCAAGGAGCAACTGGCCGCGCAGCAGAAGGTCCAAGCGGCGGCGCTGAAGACCCTCAGCAAGAAACCGGGCGACCAACTAGCACAAACCAACTTCAGTTCAGCGTCGTCAGAGATTAGCCAGCTCCGATCCGAGATCGCCACCATCCAAGGCAATGGCGCGCCGGTCGCTGTGCTGCAGCCGGCGATGAACGGGGTGCGCCAAGGGGTTTCGTTCCTCACCATCATGCTCATCGGCCTCACCAGCGGGCTGCTCGCCGGCGCCGGCATGGCTCTCATTCGCGACCAGTTTGATGACCACGTGCGAAGTACAGAGGACGTCGAAGAGGTGATCGGCGACCACGTGATCGGCGACGTTGCTGTGGTTTCCCGACGGCAGTTGAAGCTGGCGCCCTTGCCGGCCGCCACCCGCCTGGCCACACCATTGAATGAGAGCGTCCGGGCACTCCGCACCTCGCTGGAGGTAATCTTCCCCCAGCGCCGCGTGGCAATCGTGATGACGAGCGCCGAACCCGGCGAGGGCAAGACCTTCGTGAGCGCCAATCTGGCGGTTGCCATGGCTCGCGCCGGCCGGTCGGTGATTCTCGTTGAAGCGGACCTCCGACGCCCTCGTGTTCATACGTACTTCGAGATGCCCGACGGGTCCCTTGGGTTTGCCGACCTGGTGGAGTCGGACGCGGCGACCGACACAATCCAGGGTGCTCTGATCGAGACCCCGTATCGAGGGCTCCAAATACTGCCGGCTGGAAGCAGCAACTCTGAGCCGGCGGACTTGCTGGCCGGCGACACCCTGCAAGGCGTCTTAGCCCGGTTGCGTGGGTTGGCCGACTTCGTACTGCTGGATTCGCCCCCGGGATTGGCGCTGGCTGACGCAGCCATCCTGGGCCGCGTCGCCGATGGTGTGCTGGTGGTAACAGCGCTGCACCGAACCCGCGGTTCCGCCCTACGCGGCACCCTTCAGTCCCTGAACGCCAACCGGGTCAATGTGGTGGGTGTGGTGGTGAACCGCTCGCGCCGCGCCACCGTCAAGAGCTATGGACACTACTACCACGAGGGGGGCGCGCCCGCGTCTGCGCAACCCGTCACAGCCGATGAGTTCGCACGCGCAGGAGATTCACCTGTGTCTGACCTAGCACCTGGGAGCGCACCCGGTGAGGACGCACCCGCCGAACAGGCTGCAACCGGTGAACAGACTGATCTGCCGGACGCCCACGAGGTGGCAGGAAAGCCGAACGACGGACCGGTTGAAACCGAGCAGTACTTGCCGACAGACGAACACCTCACCGATGGCAGCGAGTCTGTGGAGAAGACGGGAGAAGTTGAGATGAGTACGTCTGCGCTTGATCGTGATCCCTCGGCGGACGCGGAACTGGATTCTGACCGTGAAGCGCCCGGCGGTGTCAATGATCGCGCCGACCTCGTCGACGACGAGGCGCGAACGCACACCGACGTTTGATCGGCATTGTTTGGCCCCAGTCAGGGTGCTTCGGTGGTATCAGCGGCTGCACGTTCCAACACGTCCTGCATGGCGGCCACCCGGCCAGCCCAGTCCGCGGGCTCGAAGGGCCCAACCCGTTCCGGCGGCGCCTGGATCATCTGCGTCAGTTCGTCGGCGAACCGCTCGGCCGGCGCAACTAGAACTCCCGGCGTGTTGGCCAGGTCCCTGAACCCGGCGACCGGGGTCGCCGCTATGGGACGACCGACCGCCTCGTACTCGTACAGCTTGATCGGGTCAAGGCTCTCGGTGAACTCGTCGACCAGATGAGGGACGATCAGCACGTCCGCGTGCTGCAGGTAGGCAGGCACCTCTGTGTACGGACGCGGGCCCATGATCACCGTCGCCGGTGATTCCTGCAGCAGCCTGGTGTTTGCCGGAGAAAGGGCATTCGGCCCCACGAACGCCAGTCTGGCCCCGATGCCGGCCAGGCTGTCGGCGATGCGAGCGCACAGGGCGACATCAAGGCGATCCTCGTGCATAGTGCCCACGTATAGCGCGACAGGTCCTGGAGCCAGGTCGTCGGGGCGCGGACGGGGGCTCCGATAGGCATGCACGTCCACCGCGTTCTGCACCAGTTCCACCGGCCGGATGCGCGATTTCGTGGCCTGCAGCCCCGTCGAACACACCACGACGACGACACACTGTGCCATCAGCCGATTCTCGCCGCCCACGATCCGATCATGCTCGCGTGTGCCTCGATCGGCCGCCACCCAGTCGTCGGTCACGTCGTAGATCGCCGGCCAGCCGGTATCGAGCAAGCCCGCCCAGCCAGGATCGTTCACCCACAGCACAGGTGCAGTCAGGCTGAGGCTCCGCGCCGCACGGCGAGCCTCGGCGATCATCAGGCGATCCGCCAGCGTGCCGACCGCCCGCGGCAACCATTTGGTCGGCTGCAGGGTGTGCAAACGTCCGTAGTAGCCCGGGACCTCGCGCAGTCCGGCCCCGAGACTGGGCCGATGTCGATGCAGGGCGGCGTGCAGCGGGTCGGCAGCAGGCTCGATCCAGAGCACGCGCAGTTCCGGGTTACGTCGCAGCAGCCCGTCCACAAAATACTGGTTGCGTCGCCACACCTGATCCCAAGACTCGAGGGAGCAGACGACCAACTCGCGCAGATTCATACGTTCCCACCCCTGGGGATCCGCCCCGGCACACCAGGTCGAAGGTAGAACCGCAGGCGCCACAGTGCCGCCTTTCTGGTCTCACCCCTCCCAGCCACGACCCGCAGCAGCGATCCCACGACCACGGCGGCCCGGGTTGCCACGCTCCCGAGCACTCCGTAGTGCTTTCGCATGTAGGCCAGTTGAGAGCTGTGGAACAACGTCGACCGCACCGTCTCGTCCGTGCTCGTGCCCGCCCCCACGTGCGTACCCGTGACTTGCGGAAAGTAGCGGATCCGCCATCCCGCCTCGACCGCGCGCTTCTGCCAATCCGTCTCTTCGGCATACAGAAAGAAGCGTTCGTCGAAGCTGCCCACGTCATCGATGGCATCGCGATTGAGCAGCAGGATCGAGCCGATGACGAAACCCGGGCGGCGATCCAAGCGACCCAAGCCGAGGGCGATGAGCCACGCACCCAGTGGAGTGGGAAAGGGCCACTGGACGAGATCGGCGCGCGACCGGCCAGGCTCGGTCTGACGGGGAGCCACGCAGGCGATCCCCGGTTGCTCGTGGAGGGCTTCCGCCAATGCGTGGATGGCGGACGCTTCTATTGTTGCGTCGGGGTTGAGCAGGAGTACGTCCGCACCATCGAGGCCTCGCTCCCGCAACGACGCGAGCGCGCGATTGACCGCTGCTCCGAATCCGAGGTTGGCTCCCGCATCGATGTAGTGGCCCCCCGCGCCCTCCACTAGTGAACGGGTCGCCGGCAAAGAGGAGTTATCGACGACGGTTATCGACCAGCTGGCGAGCGGCGTGAGCGCGTCACGGAGCGCGTCCGGCGGCCCATAGGCGACGATGACCACCTCCGGATCGGATCGCGCGGCCGCAGGCTCCAAGACGGAATCGTAGAACGCCCGCTGCTGCACGGCCACCGCTTTCCAGCTGTACTGCCGGCAATGCTCCAGCCCTGCCGCTCGTAGCGCCGCCCACCGATCGCGGTCACGCAGTAGGCCGATACCATCAGCAAGTTTCTTCGGATCGCCCGGTTCTACCAGAACGCCGGCCTCCCCCACCACGTCCGGCAAGGCGCCACTACGGCTGGCCACCACCGGCACTCCCGAGGCCATGCCCTCCACCACGACCCTGCCGAATTGCTCCAGCCAACTCTTGGTCGGCAGTGAGGGCACCGCCAGCACGTCCAGACCGCGGTAGAAGGCAGGCAGGTCGGCGCCGAGATGCCCCAGAAACGTCACCCTTTGCTCGATGCCCAGGGTTGCGGCCAGTTCAACCAAGTGGCTTCGCTGGGGACCCTCGCCGGCGATCGATAGCTCCGCGTCAGCTAGATGCGCCATGGCTCGCAGCAGGACATCCACCCCCTTGTAGGTCTCCAGCCGGCCCGAGTATCCGACCCGCAGTGGCGAGCGAGGCGCGTCGTGCGGTCCCGGCCTGAAGACAGACAAGTCCGTCCCGAGCCCGATCAGCCATGGACGGTGGCGAAGTCCCTTGTCCTGGAGTATCCGACCGGCTTCCACGTTACAGACGTAAGCGCCCTCAGCCACCCGCAGAGCGGTGCGTTCGAACCACCGGATCGGCGGTGGATAGCGCTTGTGTATGTTCTGCGCCGAGTACAGGACGACCGGAGTCCGGTTTCGACGCAGCCGCATCATGGCCAATATCTCGGCCGTCGCGAGCGCGCACGGCTCCTCGTGCAGATCGATGAGATCCCAGCCCTGGCCCAGAAAACGCCACAATGCACGCGGGTCGTAGAGGAAGCCGTTCGGATGCGTTCCAAGCGTACCCACACCCCGCACAAACCCATCGGCGCCGAAATCGAGCTCGACGTCTCGTCCCCCCTCGTTCCAACGCATGGCGGAGACCAGGGTGAGATCGACACCACGCCGAATGAGCTCACGCTCACGCTCACGCCATGCAGTCACCACACCGTGATGCGCCACCCGTAGAACCCGCAGTGAACGGCCCGCAGTAGGTCGCTGGTCCACATGGCCTCCTTGGCGCGAGATGTTGCCAGAATATGATGACGTACAGAACTCGCCACCATCTCACCATTACGGAGAAGTCAGTTGCGAACGGTCCAGCCGAGGAGCGCATCATCGGCGCGCGTCGGCCAGCCCGACGTGGTGTCTGATCTGGCTTCGCTGCCCCCTCGGCTTCTGTTCATCTGTACCGCCAACCGCTGCCGTTCACCGCTGGCCGAACAGCTCATGCGCCGCGCATTTCAGAGGCTGGAGGTCGATGCACTCGTTGCGTCCGCCGGGCTTCTGACCGGAGGGTTCGCGACACCGTCGGTGGGGGTCCGCGTCGCTTCAAACCACGGACTTGATCTGACCAGACACCTCAGCGTTCAGGTCGGGGCTCGGCTGGTCGAGGTGAGCGACTTGATTCTCACCATGACGCGCGAGCACGCGCGAGAAATAGTGGCCCTTGCCCCCGACGCCTGGGCACGCGTGTATCCGCTGAAACAGTTCACCGAACTCACGGACTCGATCACACTGCCCCGACGAGCCAACTTCAGGGATGCAGCTGTCATGGTGGGAGAGGCACGCAGGGTGAACTCGATCCTGGGAAACCCCAGCTACGACGCCGTGGAGGACCCTATGGGCAGACCGACCCAGGTGTGGGAGGCCGTGTTGGCGGACCTCAGCACACACATCGACCGGGTCGCGCGATCCTTTGCTCCGTTGCTGCGGCGGAGTCATCAATGAGCGTTCAGACCCGACCGACCACCACCATCAGCAGAAGACTGGCAAATCTACGCCGCGTGCGACCCGAGTGGCTAGGCGACACCGCAGCATTTCTGCTGTCCTCGGCGATCCTGTTGCTGGTTGCCGCAAGTCTGGGATGGATCGCCGCCGCATTCGGAACCTTCGCCATCGTCCTTGGCGTTGCCGTCTTGGCGATCGGGCTGGCAAGCACGAACATCGCATTGGTGCCTTTGATGGCATTCCCCGCAGTGCTTCTCCCGATGCGCACCGGCCCGCTGAGCCTCACTGATCTGGTGCTTATCGCCGGCACGTTGCCAGCCTTCCTGCTCTATCGGCGATCCGAGGCTAAGGACCTCCAGCAGTTCATCTGGCTGGGCATCGCCTACCAGGCGCTGCTGATCCCGACCCTCGTGCTCAACCCCTACGTGGCCAACCTGATCGAGTGGGGTCACGAAATGTTCATGGTGATCGGCGGCCTGCTGGTCGGCTGGGTAGTGGGACGATACGGGTTCGCCAGCCCAGCGCTCAAGCTGTATCTGCTCGGTTGCGTCTTCATCGGACTGTGGGCGTTCGTGATGGGTGGGATCATGCTCGCCACCGAGCATGCGTTCGGTCCGGTTTACCTGCCGCAGTTGCACAAAAACTTCATCGGGGACGTGTTGGCCTTCGGCTTCATCATCGCCTTCATGCGTCCGAGCTGGCTGGGCTGGAGCAAGCGGTTCGCCTATCCGGTCATGCTGGCGTGCGCACTGGGAATCGCAGCCTCGGGTTCACGGCAGGCGATGGTGTCGGTAGCCGTCACGATTCTTATCATGAGCCTGCGGGGCAGGCAGGGTGGCGCCGGCCGTGGTCGTGTGCTGCTGCTGGCTCTGCTGCCCGGAATGTGGTTTGTCTTCAACTCCTTGTCGGATCAACTCGAACAGTACGAACAGGGCGATCGGTTCAATTCGGCCTCGCAGCGGATCGTGTGGTTCGCTCAGTCGATTGAAATCTGGCGCGAGTCGCCGATCTTCGGCGTCGGTCTGCGTTGGTGGTACACGGATCGCTTCTCAGAGCGCTTTCAACCTCCGAACGCCATCTTCGAGATGTTGTCCTCAACCGGTGTGGTGGGCACGATCGCGTTTTTCGTGCTTTGCCTGGGCGGGCTCTGGGCGGCGCTCACTCTTCGCCCCAGCTATGGAAACCTGGCCGCCGCTATCCTTCTTGCTCGGTTCACCCAAGGCCAACTAGACCTGTACTGGTTGGCCGGACTGTCTGCCATACCCTGGATGATCGTTGGCCTGGTCCTAGGCGTCCAAGCGATGCATCTCGACCAGAGTGACGATCGAGTTCCGACTGGTGACGTGCGGCCCGCCAGACTGTTGCGACCCTGGCAACGAAGATAAGAAGGAGGGCGTGACCATCGACGCAACCTTGCGCATCGGGGTTTACGGCGAGTTCGGAATCGGCAACGCAGGCAACGACGAGTCAGCCCGAGTAGTCCATCAGCTCCTCCGTGAGCTGTCTATCACGGATGTGACATTGATCAGCTTGTCTGGCGTTGCGGCCACTCGTGCAGTTGGGCTGCCGGCGCTCTCGTTCACCTCGTCCGCGCCGTCGAGCGCCCGGCCTACGGTGGTCGTGAAGGCGCTCCGGCTGTTCTCGAAGGTGGGTGACCAGGTCAGGATGATCAGGATCGTCGGTGAGTTCGACGCGGTGATCGTAGCGGGGACCGGACTGCTGGAGGCTCCGCGGGGACGTTATCCGGGCGGCGATATGGTCTGGTTGTCAATGCTGTCGGTTGCCTGCCGGATGCGGCGGGTTCCGCTGGTTTGGTTCGCGATCGGCGGCGGACGCTACGCCAGCCGCATTCCCGGACGACTCGCAGCCTGGGCGGGCAAGGCCGCGCAAACCCGCTCCTACCGGGACCCACTAACACCAGCGTGGCTGGCCGCGAACGGCCTGGACGTGAGCACGGACGCCGTGGTGACTGACGTTGTCATCGCCCGTGCCCCAATCTCTCGCCCTCCACGGGATCGCGACGAGCTTCAGGTGGTGGCGATCGGACCAATCGACCTGCCTCAGCGTCTTGACACATCCCGGAGTGAGGGATGCTATCTTAACGGTCTAGCCGAACTGGTCTCGCGCTTGCAGGATCGTGGCATTCGGATCCGATTGGTGCTGGGCGACGCAGCCGACGGCCCGGTTGCGGAAGCTCTGATCGACCGTCTCCACAGCCCGGGCTTGGCGGTCACATCTGGGCCCAGTTTCGACGATGTGCTTTCCGACGTGGTGGAACATGCCGATGTGGTGGTCGCCAGCCGCTTCCATGTGCTGATCGCCGCTCTGCTGGCAGGAGTTCCCGTGGTCGCCCTGAGCCACGCCGACAAGGACGACTCGCTCATGAGGACCTTTGGACTCGATCGCTATCTGTTTTCGGCAGCCGCATTCGAGCCTGAATCCGTTGAGACGGCCATATTCGCCAGTCACCAGAGCCGTGAAGTGATTCGTGAAAGGATGGCGACCTCAATAGAAGAGGGCCAGACATCATTGCGTGCGGAATTGCTGCGAGCGATCGACGATGTGCGTCGGGGGAGATGACGGCTCCGGAAGGACAGAGGGATGACAGGATCGCGTGAACCACGCGTCACATTGGGCCTGCCCGTGTACAACGGAGCGGACTACTTGTCGCAGGCCCTGGACTCAGTGCTAGCCCAAGACTTCACCGATTTCGAACTCTTGATCCGCGACAACGCATCAACCGACAGCACGGAGGAAATCGCCCGTGGGTACGTCGAGCATGACCCGCGCATTCACTACGAGCGCAATGAGCGGAATCTCGGCGGGGCCGTGAACTCGAACCTACTGCTGGACGAGGCTCGCGGGGAACTGTTCAAGTGGGTCTACCACGACGATCTCATGCACTCCTCGGCGATCCGAAGGTGCGTCGAGGTACTCGATGAAAGGGGCGCCGACACCGTGCTCGCCTTCCCCCGCGTTCGGTTGATCAACTCCGCCGGAGACGTGACCGGCGAACACGACGACGCCGACCTGCACGTCGACTCGGACGAGGTGGCGGACAGGATCCGGACCCTCCTGGTCAAGTTCGTCACGCAGACCCAGTTCGGAGTCATGCGCACGGAGGCGGCTCGGGCGGCCGGCGGCACCTGTGCTGACGTGGCAGGTGAGATGGTGCTCCCCCTTGCCCTCGCCCTCCGAGGCAAGTTGGCCCTGGTACCGGAGCAATTGCTCAGCATCCGTGAACACGAGGACCGGCATGGTGGGGATCGCGCCAGTGAGGCAGCCTGGGTCAATCCTGATCGACCACGCGCAGTGTTCCCCTACTCGCGGGCGACTCCCTTGTTTCTTCGCACGGTGGCCGACGCGCCGTTGACGGCTTCCCAGCGGCGATCCTGCTACTCGGTGATCCTGCGCCACTTCACCCTTCCCAACATCAAGACGGTCTTCGGCGACGTGATTCGCCTACCTTGGGACGCCGGCTGGCTCGCCCGTTGATCAACGACGGGTTATCTCCAAGAGCCAGTCTTCGTCGCCCGCGGCGTTCTTTCCCGGCGGCGTGGCGTTGGCGCTCGGCGGTGTCGAGCGTCGGGAGCCATTGGAGGGGTCGACCCAAACGAACCGAACGCCCGAGCGGTCAAACGGAGCCACGACCTTGACGGTGACTGAGGCAGGAAAATAGACAAGTGCCACCGTGTGTTCGGCATCGGTTGCGGCTGTTACCCGGTCGTCGTCGAGCACATCTCGCCCAAGGTCGGTGCTCGGTGGTCGATCGTCGATCACAACCTCTCGATCCCCCGCAGGGTGCATTTGCCACCATGGCAGCGCACCGACAACGTCCCGCACGGAGTTGACTTGCTGGTAGCCCGGCCAGGTTCGCGCCTCCCATCCCGGTGGAAACTGCCAGTCGTCATTTCCCCAGAAGTCCCCGGACGCCCCCGACGTTAGGGCCCAGGCAACCTGCCTGCGCAAGGAGGCCAGCGTTGTGGTCGGGGTGCCAGGCTGAAGATTCATACCTTCGTAGTTCGTCTCGCCGAGAATCACCGGCTTGGGAGGGTCGGACCGAAAAGCAGATCTGGCTCCCTGGTACGGCGGCGCATAGCTGTAAAGAAAGTTCCAGTCCACCCGGGAGGCCCAGAAGGTACTGAGCGTGGAATACGTCATCGGTGATGTGAACTGGATGGAGATCGGGCGCCGGTCCCCCGCTGCCCTGATGCCGAGCCTCACAGCGTCGAAGCACCGGTCGACCGATGTCGGCGAGTCGTGCAGCGTGAAGTCTCCACCCAGGACCCAGACGATGTTCGGCAGGTCGGCCACACCTGCCGCCAGTGCTCGTCCGTAGTCGGCGCAAGCCTGCTGGCTGGATGGGCGGAAGGTTCGACCCATCGACCAGGTGTCGGCGGCATAGAGAAATACCGTGATGCCGTGCTGCGCGGCGGACTTGATCGCGTCGCGGGTCCGCTGCAAATAAGCTGGGTTGAGACGGGTGACGTCGCCATTGAAAAACAAGTAATCGTTCTGGAATGGCCGGATACCGTCGGGAGTCGATCCGTCCCATGAGCCACTGCCCTCCCGCGAACCCACAAACAACATGATGGCTGCGTTGAAGCCTTGCTGCTGCCGCTGACGCCAGTAAGTCTCAATCTGCGACAAGCTGAGTCTGGAGAGCAGCGCCCAGGGTGAGTCCCCGCGAATGAGAATGGGATTACCGGACTGATCGACGAAGTTCCGTCCATTTGCGGCGACGTGGAGGGCGTACGGGGGCGCGTCGGTCGGGACGATCAGACGTTGAGGCTCCACCGCACTTAACACGGGCACTCCGCCCGGTATCTGAAAGTCCTCAACCTCGAAGAGGTAGTCGCGCCAGAGCACCCACCCGGACCCGAGACCGATCGCAGCAAGCAGAATGGCAACGAGCGCCCAGAGCCATGCACGTCTGGGAGTCATGTGACCATAACGAGCTTGTTCACCACGAATGCCTCGGCGTAATGACCCTTGCATTCCATGCCCCGCACCCGCATGAAGCCCAGGAACAACTCGTCGTCCCACCAGTCCCTGGAATGCTGCGACGGATAGCACTCGTTGAGCGCACGGACCTTCTCGCGAGCGATGTCGTCGGCCAGCGGCACGTACACATTGGGCCGGCCGAGGTCGCCGTCCCACTTCGGGATCTCGTAGTGCATGATGGTTGAGTTGCGCCACACGGTCGGCGCCAGGCGCCCGAGCAGCCGATGATCCTGGTGCGCATCGTCGGGTCGTGGCGCGAAAACGAGGTGCGGCACCGCCATGTGGGCAGCGAGTTCGTGGAGACGTCGTTTCACTCGTCCCCACTGCTCAGGCAGGTATCCGTCAGCGAAGTCGCCCGGCTCACCGCCGAACTCGAGCCGTGCCCCGGGCAGGAAGGCCTCCGTGGCCTCCGCAGCCTCCGCACGTCGCTCAGCGGTGCCGGTCAGAACCAGCGAGACGGCGTCGAGTTCGCGGTCGCGCCCCAAGGTGAGTAGCGTGCCGCCGCAAGCGATCTCGATGTCGTCGGGATGGGCGGCCAGGCAGAGGACTGTCAGGGGGCCGTCAGGCAACATTATGGACATGGTTTTAGTCCGGGATGGTCGCTGCCTGCGGCGGAGCTACGCGGACAGTCGGGTGACCTGAGCGCCAGATCTTCCAGGGAGACATCCCGGTTTCCTCCAGGCCCTCCAGATACGCACGCTCTTTGACGGTGTCCATGCAGGCCCAGAACCCGTCGAACCGATTCGCTTGGAAGCGGCCCTCCGCGGCCGCCCGTAAGCATGCGTGGGTCACCAGATCCTCCCCCTCGTTGAAATAGTCGAAGATGCTCTGGCGCAGCACGAAGAAGCCGCCGTTGATGCGCATGTCCATGTCGGCGACGGCCTCGAGCCCGGTCAGGTTGCCCTCGGGCGAGATTCCGACGACGTGGAAGGAGTCCTGCGGGGTTACCGCGAGCAGGCTGCCGACATGATTGCCTGGCAATCGGGCGACGAGATCGTCGAGGTCCACATTCGACAGTCCGTCGCCGTAATTGGCCATGAACATTTCATCGTTGCCCAAGTACGGGCGCACCCGCCGAAGGCGTTCGCCGATGGGTGTCTCCAAACCGGTGTCGATGAAGGTGATCTTCCAGTCCGTGATATCGGTTTCAAGCAGTTCAATCTCAGCGCCCCCATGGGACAGGATGAAGTCGTTTGATCCCGTCTCGCGGTAGTTCAAGAAGTAGTCCTTGATTATTTGAGCCCCATAGCCCAGGCAGAGTATGAATTCTTTGTGACCGAATTCGGCATAGCCGCGCATGATGTGCCACAGGATTGGTCGCGCACCAATAAGGCTCATTGGTTTTGGCAGTGGGGCATCGCCGGATCGCATGCGCATCCCATAGCCCCCGCAGAATAAAACCACCTTCATGACTGCCTCAGTTCCCTCGGCGCAGCGAACTCACGTACCGCGGGAGCGACGGGGCGTCCAACGAGCAACCCGTCGACGGTGCCGGCCTCCATGGCCCGGGCGTAGACCTCCAGTGCCCCGTCGAAGGCCGCCAGGGTGCCGGCCAGGTCCTCATCCGTGTGCGCCCACGAGATCACCAGCGATGGGGACAGCACGCCCCGCTTCATCAATTCCTGCAGCAAGAGGGTTCGGAACGGTTGGGACGGCTTCCCGTCAGCGTCTTTGGTTCCGAACACCATGCACGTCGAGCGTCCCATGATCGGGACGTAGTCAGCCAGGCCGTGCTGAGCGGTCAACTCTGTCAGGCCGGTACGCAACCGTTCGCCACTGGCCTCCATCTCACCAACCACGTCGTGTTCGTCGTAGGTGCGGTAGACGGCCAGAAGGGCCGCCAGACCGGTGGTTTCGCCACCGTGGGTGGTTGAGAGGAGCCAAACTCGCGAACGATCCGTGTTGAGGCCGCCAAGTTCCATGATGTCGCGCTTGCCGGCCAGGGCTGAGACGCTGAAGCCGTTGCCTAGCGCCTTGCCCCACGTGGAGAGATCGGGTGTGACCCCGTATACAGCCTGGGCTCCGCCGACGGACCAGCGAAGCCCAGTGATCATCTCGTCGAAGACGAGCAGAAAGCCCTCCTGGTCGGCCCGCTTCCTCAGGCCCTCGAGGAAGCCGGGCACAGGTTCGGCGGTCGCTGTTGCCTGCTCCAGGATGACGGCCGCGATCTGTTTGGGATGCTGCTCCAGCAGCCGATCCAAGGAGTCAAGATCGTTGTATGCGAAACCGACGGTACGAGCGAGCTCGTCCTGCGGGATGCCGGCCCTCATCGGCGTCGTTCCGATGAACCAGTCGTCCACCGAAAAGAAGGGTTGCGTACGACAGATCGCCACCAGATCGCGGCCCGTGTACGCCCTAGCCAGCTTGATCGCAGCAGTCGTAACGTCTGAACCGTTCTTGGCGAACTTCACCATCTCAGCCCCTGGAACGTGAGCCAGGAACGCCTCAGCGGCCCGCACCTCCCAGATACTGGGACGGGAGAAGCCCAGCCCGCCATGAGCGGCCTCGCAGGCGGCCTCAACCACCGGTCGGTAGCCGTAGCCGAGCGTTACCGCCCGCAACCCCATGCCGTACTCAACGAACCAGTTGCCGTCCACGTCCACGACACGAGCACCTTCGCCGCGCTCAATGATCGGGCTGATGAACTCTGGACACTGATCAGATCCGCGCGCATAAGTGTGCGCACCCCCCGGCACAAGCTGATGCAGTCGTGCCTGAGCCGCATTCGATCGATCGAAGGTACGATCATGCGCTCGGTTACTCATCTTCTTCCCCCACCTGCTGAATTGCCGCCTGAATCGCTCATTGGCCAGACCCGTAGATCGACACGATAGCGTTACTCCATGCGGGCATCGTACTGGCGTGGACGGCGGGTATTCGTGACGGGCCACACCGGCTTCAAAGGCGCCTGGTTGTGCCTGCTGCTGGCCCGCTTGGGCGCCGAAACGCACGGGTACGCCCTAGAGACGCCGCAGCACTTTCTGTTCCATCGGGCCCGCGTGGCCGAGGTGCTCAGCCGTGACGTTCGCGGCGACGTTCGCGACCAGGACAAGCTGCAATGGGCCATGCGGACATGTGACCCCGACATCGTGCTTCATCTGGCCGCCCAGACCACCGTGCGCGAGGGCTACGCCAGCCCTCGCGAAACCTTTTCGGTCAACGTCGACGGCACGGTAACCGTGTTGGATGTGACCCGGTCCATCGAAAACGTGAAGTCCTGTGTCGTGGTGACCACCGACAAGGTCTACCGCAACAATGAATGGCAATGGGCCTACCGCGAGACTGACACATTGGGCGGCGATGACCCCTACAGCGCCAGCAAAGCCGCTGCAGAGCTGGCCACTTATTCGTTCGCGGTGTCGTTTCCTCGCACTGGCTACGCGGTTGCCACCGCCCGCGCAGGCAACGTGATCGGCGGCGGAGACGCGACGCCCGACGCGCTCATCCCCGAGGTGGTTACGTCGATGGCGGAGGGCCGCGAGGCGATGCTGCGCTATCCGCAGGCAACCCGCCCGTGGCAGCACGTCCTGGAGCCGCTGAGCGGGTATCTGACACTCGCCGAGCAACTGGGCCCGAACCTCAATGCGACCGCTTGGAACTTCGGTCCTACCGCCGACGACGTCCTCACCGTTGCGGAGGTCACCGAACGCCTCGGCGAACATTGGGGGGGCGGACGCTGGCGCTCCACCGGCGAAGCCGGGCCTCACGAAGCCGGTCTGCTGTCGGTGGACTCGGCGCTGGCTCGGCACGAGCTTGGTTGGCGACCCCTGCTCGACGTCGACGAGGCAATCGCGTGGGTGGCGAACTGGGAGTCCGCCGTGCGCGGCGGCAAGACTCCGCGAGAGGTGACGGAGGGCCAGATTGCGGAGTACGTGGCCCGACGAGCCCACGACTCCTAGGCTGAGCGCCATGAAGATCATTGAAACCGGCATTGAGGGATTGATCGTCTTTGAGCCGACGCCGGCCAGAGACGAGCGCGGCTACTTCACCCGAACCTTCGATGTCAAGATCGCGGCGGAGGCGGGGGTCGACCCGACCAGCTTCATGCAGGAGAATCAGTCCCGCTCTTATCAGGGTGTGGTGAGAGGGCTGCACGGCAGGCTCAATCGCGGGGAGGCCAAGCTTGTTCGATGCGCGCACGGGGCAGTGCTGGACGTCGCGATCGACACCCGGGTCGGCTCGCCCACATTCGGCGAGATGCGAACCTTCCTGCTCGACGACCAGTTGCATCGGCAGGTCTACATTCCGCGCGGCTTCCTGCACGGCTACCAGGCCCTCACAAGCGTGACCGACTTCTGCTACAAGATCGATGACTTCTACGGACCCGGCGAGGACACCACTGTAAACTTCGCTGACCCGGAACTCGCGGTACCCTGGCCTGCGCCGATCACAATCGTCAGCGAACGCGACCGCCAGGGCCAATCCTGGGCCGAGTATAGGCGGTTCCTCGGGGTCGCTTGAAATGATCGACGAGTTGGGGACTAGCAGAGATGGATGCACGAAGTGCCTGGACTGAGTGGAACCTCAGCAGCAACCGGGATGACGGATTGGGTCCTGTACAGGTCGCGCAGGGCTCGCTCATCGAAGAGTGGCTACAAACGAATCTGACCGTTGACAACCCTCAAATTCTCGACGTCGGCTGTGGCACGGCATGGCTTGAAAACAGACTGGTCCGCATCGGACGCGTCACGGCAACCGACTACGCCGACAAAGTAGTGATGCAGGCATCCGAGCGCTTTGCCGATCAACCAAATGTTCGCTTTGTGGCTGGCGACTTCCTCACGACAGAGTTAGGTGACAGGGGCTCCTACGACGCAGTCGTTACTGTTGAGACGATCTCGCATTTCGAGGATCAGATAGGCTTCCTCAAGCGAATAGCAGACCTTCTGAAGCCCGGAGGTATCTTCGTCATAGCAAGTCAGAACCGGCCTGTCATGGAGAGAAGCATCAGGCACCTGCCCAATCCTGGCTGGTACCGAAAGTGGCTAGACATTGACGAACTGCGCGAACTTGTGGAACGTGAGTTCCAAGTTATGGAACTAAGATCCGTCTGTCCGAAGTTTTTCGATGGCCCTTTACACATTGTCAACTCCGATAAGATGGAGCACCTTGCGGCCAAGCTTCACCTGTCCGGCACTCTCCAACGCTTCAAGCGATGGGAGGAGGGTCGGAACATGGGTTTCACGTTGATGTGTCTCGCCCGCAAGAAGGTTGCGGCTCAATCGGCTTGAATCTCACGCGGCGTGGGATCCATGACAACCCAGCGTCCACCGTTTGCCTCGATCTGGGGGTAAGCCGTCCGCACCTCCGGCAGCAGATCCGGTACGAACAGCAGTACTCGGTCGGGACGTGCCGCAATCAAGTCGGCCGGCGAGACGATAGGAATCCGGTTCCTAGGCATGGCGCGGCCATGCTTACCCGGGGCTGCATCGGCGATCATCATCACTTCGTCGACGGTCACTTCCGCACAGCACAACAGAGCCGACGTGCGTGACGCAGCTCCGTAGCCGCCGACGGTCAGGCTCCGGCTGGCAGCGTCATCGAGGTATGCGCGAATTGCGGCCACCGACTCGGTCAAGGATCGGTTCAACGAGGAGACCCACTGCGCATCCGTGGCACCTTCGGACAGCTCCTTCGCGATCAGGGCGGTCACCGCGTCGGCCTCACTGCCCCAGCGGCTGCCCTGCCGAGCAAAGGCGAGCATCGTGGTGCCGTTGCCATACAGCGGGTACTCCCACGCACCCACTCCCACCAACCCGATCTCGTTGGCCATTCCGACCAGGCTCGGGGTTGTGTAGTAGGCGAAATGTCCATTCTTCAAGGCATTCCACATGCCATTACGAACAATTGAGGTCGCATTGTGAATCATCATCAGCAGCACGCTGTCCGGGCCCATGTGATCGAGCCGTTCGGTGAAGGCCGCATGCTGGTCGGCGTCGTGCATCATGCCGTGCACGTCCACCAATAGGTCGGCCTCTCCGGCAGTCACCTCGACCATCGCCCGACGAGCGAGCTGCTTGGCCCAGGATCCTCCGTGTGGACTGGGATACTCCAGCACCCGCGTTCCGGGGATCACGAAACCGGCGGCCTCCGCGTCGTCTACGCACAGCTCGGCTTGCCTCACCAAAGCGGCTGGCTCAATGCCGATCGGCTCCTCCGGACTGGTGGGATCATCCTCAAGTTGCAGCAGCCCGCTCACGGAACTGAGCACCATGCGTGTGGAGTAGGCCGGATCGGGCAACGGGTCGCCGGGGATCGGGAAGAGATCGGACGGAGGTTGTTCCCCCAGGTCGAGTACCACTACGCCGCCCGGTTCACCAGACCATCGGTCGCGCCATTGCGAAATCGGCTGTGGCAGTGCGGTGCTCGGCATGCTTCCCCCTGTGGCGATCATCCATCGTGTCGGTTGCGGTGCCCTCAACCTACCGGCCCGCGTTGCCTCCGAGAAGGTTGGCCATCAGTATGCGGCTAGAGTGATCGGCGAGATTGGCCCAGCGGCACTCGACGGGCGGCGTGGGTCGCACCGCGCGGGGGCATCCACAGAAAAGGCATTGGATGAGGATTCTGCACATCGTGCACTCAGACGCCTTTTACGGTGTCGAGCGCTACATTGCCACTTTGGCAACCGCACAATCCTCGATGGGCGACGACGTGGCAGTGGTCGGCGGCTCCCCTGTCACCATGCATGCTGAACTGCGCGCCCAAGGCGTACGGTTCTCGCCGGGAGGCTCGTTGTCGGACTTGGCCCGCGGTTTGCGCCGATTCCGCGATGCCGACGTGATCCACACACACATGACAGACGCCGAACTCGTTGCTGTCAGCACGCGCGCGATGCTCAATCGAACGTCGAAAGTGGTAACAACCCGGCACTTCGCGCAGCATCGTGGGGCGAGCAGGATCGGGTCTCTGGCGGCACCGCTCATCGCCGCCGGCCTCGACGGCCAAATTTCAATCAGCCGATTCGTAGCCGACCGGATTGAAGGCTGTAGCACGGTGATCCTTCCCGGGGTGCCGACACCCACCATCCCAGCCGTCGAGCGTGAACCGTCCATTCTGGTCGCGCAGCGGCTAGAAAAGGAGAAGTCGACCGACGTGGCCCTCCGCGCCTTCGCCGGGTCTGGACTTGCCGATCTGGGATGGCGTATACGCTTCGCCGGCGACGGCGCCCTGCGCACCGAACTGGAGAGCCTCGCGACCACGCTGGGCGTGGCTGGCTCCGCCGAGTTCATGGGACGTCGCGACGATGTTCCGCAGCTGATGGCGTCCAGCTCGATACTGCTGGCCAGTGCTCCAGCTGAACCCTTCGGCCTGACAGTGGTGGAAGCCATGGCAGCCGGGTTACCGGTCGTGGCGGCTGTAGCGGGCGGCCACGCCGAGTCGCTGCCGCAACAGGAGCTGGCCCACGGGTTCGAGCCCGGTGACGTTGCCGTGGCTGCAGCGTCGATGCGCGAACTCGCATCTGATCCTGCCCTACGCGACGCGCTCTCGGAGGCCGGTCGCCTCCGCCACCGCGATCTGCTCACGCCACAGATCCAGGCCGAACAGACGCGGGCCTTCTACACCAAAGTCGTAGAGGCGCGGCGGTGACCGGCCGAAGGGTCGTCGTCCTGGACCACACCGGTCAACTCGGTGGCGCTGAGATTGCCCTCCAGCGGCTTCTGCTGGCCGTGGACGACTCATGGGATGTCTCGGTGCTGCTGTTCAGCGATGGCCCCTTCCGCGTGTCATTGGAAGAAGCCGGCATCGACGTCGAGGTGCTGGAGATGCCGGAACGCACGTCCGGCCAGTCACGGACCACCTTGACCGATCCCCGCGTCCTGGTTCGCTCAGGATCGGACTCACTCGCCTTCGCCCGCACAGTGGCACAACGCGTGCAGCGACTGGATGCCGACCTGGTCGTGGCCAACTCGCTAAAGGCTGCCGTGCTCGCCGAGTTGTCGTCCTGGCGGAGCCGGCTGCCCTGGGTATGGCACCTGCACGACCGGATCGCTCCGGACTATCTGGCCGCACCAGTGGTGTTCGCGCTGCGGCGGCTCGCCCGGCGAGCCACACATGTGGTCGCGAACTCGCGCGACGTCGCCCGGCTGACGAGGCTGCCCCCCTCGCGGGTCAGAGTGGCGTATCCGGGGTTGCCCGATGACGCCTTTACCGACGACCACACTCCCCCGACGCCGCCGGTGTTCGGGCTGCTGGGCAGGATCAGCAACACCAAGGGGCAGCGCGAGTTCATACAGGCGGCCGCCCTCGTCAGCAAAGACCATCCTGACGTCCGATTCCGAATCGTCGGCGAGGCACTGTTTTCCGATCACCCCTACGCAGTCGAGGTCAGACAGTTGGCCGATGAACTCGGCATCGCGAACCGCGTCGAGTGGACGGGATGGGCGCCCGACCCGCGGGCCGCGATCGATGGCTTCACTGCACTGGTTCATGCCTCACCATTGCCAGAACCCTTCGGGCAGGTCATCCTCGAGGCGATGGCGAGGCATGTGCCCGTAATTGCGACGCTGGGCGGCGGAGTCGGTGAGATCGTAGGCGCACCACCGGACGCACCCTTGGGCGCGGGCACTGTGCTCTGCACTGACCGTGGACGACTGGTCGCACCTGGTGACGTGGCGGGGTTCGCCGAAGCCATGAAGGCCATCCTGCGCGAGCCCGAACGCAACGTTCAACTCGCTCGATCTGCGGCGTGTGCCACGCATGAACAGTTCAGCGTAAACGCCACCGCCACCACCTGCCAAGCGGCCTGGCGTGGTGCCACGGGGGCTAGCCGACCACCGGATTGACGGTGACCGTGCGAGAGCCTGCGCGATCGGACCAACGCAGACTGAGCCGTTCGAGAAAGCCGGGTGCACGGCCGTAGGCGCCCAACAACCTGGCCGCGACGCCGAGCACGATGACCAAGCTGAACTGCAATGCGCCAGGTATGTCCCCGCGGCGAGCGGCGGCGACAGGCACGATCAGCACATGTCGCCGCAGGAATCGGAGTCGCGCAAGCGGTTTCCACGGACTATGGATGGAGCCGAACAGCAACCCGTTACGGGCGTAATAGTACAGACCGAGATAGGCGAACGGACCTTTGAACGATGCGGAGACCTTGTGGCGGATGTGCGTAGTGTGATCAACCACCAAACGGACTCCTGCACGCTGCGCACGTTCGCTCCATTCCGAATCCTCGAACATGAGAAAGAAACGGTCATCGAACAATCCCACTCGTCTCCAGACTTCGGCCGTCGCCGTGAGGCAACAGCCGGCCAGGATCGGGCTGTCCGAAAGCGGGCCCGCACCCCCACGAGCCCGCAACTCGACGTCCTGCAGATGCCTGGGCAGAGCCGTGTCGGCATCAATTGCTCCACCGCCGAACCACACATCATCGGGCCGGTCGGCGTAGCGCACCTCGGGGCTTACCACTAGTCCAGAGGTGACTTTCTCTACCAGGCGTTCCAGAACTCCTGAAGGAATGACTGTGTCGTTGTTCAGTACCGTCACGGTGCGTGCGTTGCCATTGAGTGCCCACCGAATCCCGGCGTTCATGCCGCCGCTATAACCCAGGTTCGCGCCGGTTTGCAGAGTGTGGACCTGCGGCCAAGCGGCGCCGACGCGCTCCAAGAGACCGTCCCCGGAGCCATTGTCGACGACTAAGACCTCGATGGATGGAGACCCCACGACGAGAGACTCGACGCAGGCCATCGTGTCGTCAGCGCCCTTGTACGAGAGCACCACCACCACGTCGCTTCCTCGCGTCATGAGGCGACTCCGGTGATCAAAGCGACGGCGGGACCGGCTATAGCCTCAACCCATCCTCCGCTCATCGGCATACCCCCTTGATGGCTCTGGCCGGACCCAAGCCTACAGACGTCGAGCCGCGAGCCGAATCACGTTCAAAGGTGAGGGTGATCAGCCACCGAGCCGGCATTGGGCAACCGTCGCAGCCGCGGCCACAGGCCGCGGCTGAAGGGGTGAAAGTCTCGGATGAGCCACCAGATCCAAGGCACAGGCCACCAACGTAGCCAATAGTAGAGCCCGAAGTTTGCATCACCTGCGTGCCCCCACGAGGCAACCTTGCGACGGATCTCGCGAGACGAGCGAGCCCATGAGTTGTGCACGATGGCGTCCGCAGCCGCCAACTCCATGACACGGGTCTCGCTGTCATCTGGCGGCCGCGACAGCTGGATTGAACCGCTCGCCTCAGGCGCACCGAGCCGCAAAACTCGACCGTTCACCTGACGCGCATTCCCCAATCGCACGGTGGGCCGAACCAGTACGCTCCCTGGGTACTCGTGGTGTAGGTCGCCGTGCGCACCCGCGATTTCGAACACGTGCGACGACGTGCGGCGGAACAGAACCCTCATCGGAAGCTCGACGGCATCCAGGCTCAACGCCGCAGCCCTGTCAATCGACTCCATCAGAAGACGGGGCCGAGGCAGGAACTCGTCATTGTCCAGCTGTACCACCCAATCGACCGATCCGACCAGTGCTTCGAGGGCGGCCTGCCTTTGGGCGGTGTCGGCCATGATCGGGTGGTCGACATTGACCCATCGCCCTGGAATCTCGCGCGCGATCATGCGAGTGTCTACTCGCCTGATTTCGGCCAGACACTCGTCGACCGGGATTGGCGCCCCAGACCAACCTAGACCGTCCTCGGGTACTGGGATGACCAGAGCATCGAGCAGCGGGTAGTACTGCGCCAAGGACTCTGCCAGCCACACCGGATCACCCGGCAACACGTACGCACCTAGCCGTCGCCCCACTTTCTCCCACCCTTCCGTCGCCTCCTCGTCAACCGTAGAGGATCGGTCGCCAACCGGTGTACCTTTGGGGTCCGCGCACGGAAGGCATAGACATGGGGCGACTCCGCGAGTCCTTCAAGAGGCTTGCGCCGCCACAGGCCGTGAGTTCAGTCCGATGGGGCCGCGAGGTGTGGGCGGATCTGCGCCTGCGCCTGCTTAGTGAGGCCGGTTTCATCCCCTCACATACGGTTCGTAACTGCCTCTATAGGAGTGCTGGAATGCGCTTGCACCCAACCTCCAGCATCCATTGGCGAGCAGAATTCTACGCCCCCGAACGCATCGAGATCGGTCCATACTGCACGATTGGCGATTCTGCATTTCTCGACGGACGATCCGGCCTTACGATCGGTGCATGTGTCAATCTGGGAAGCCACGTGAGCATCTATACAAGGCAGCACGACATTGACGACCCCGACTTCACCGAGACAGGTGCGCCCGTTCGAATCGAGGACCATGCGTGGGTGTCGAGTCACTCGATCCTCCTGCCAGGAGTCACTATTGGAGAAGGTGCAGTCGTTGCCGCCGGCGGCGTAGTGGCAAAGAGTGTTCCCGCCTACACACTGGTGGGGGGAAACCCCGCCCGGCACATTCGGGACCGCTCGCGCGACCTTCGCTACAGACTTGGCTATGCAAAACGTTTTGTGTAGCAAGTCAAATCGAGTGGGTCACTCAGGAGGGCACGACTGCCGTTGATTCGTAGCCGGCCTCCGGTTCAGATTTCATCAGTCTAGTCCGACAACAACCCTTTAGATGCCATATCGTTCGAGAAGGAGTCCTCGTGTCCATAGACCTTGTGGTGAACTGCTACGAGCGCACGTATCGCGATGTCCTGAGACCAGGTTTCATGAGCAATGTGGTCAAGTCCCAGTGCCGCGACTTCGATTGCGTAACTGTTCTGATAAACAATGTTGACGACCCGCCTGCGGCAGCAGCCCTCGCCTCTGCCGTCAAGGACGAAGTTGACCGCTATGCATTCGTGCATGACTTACTTCCGGGCGCCCTAGAGAAGTGTGGCCTTTCGCGGCGACATCTACGCAGACTAACTCACTTCACCGACTGCTGCCTTGTCGCGGTGACTATGCCGGGGCCCGCCTGGGTTGTCTACTGGGACGCGGGAGCAGTCTTGCGCGAACCCGGCGACTGGATAACTCCCACAGTCGACTTGATGACACGAAATCCACAAATTGCCGTCGGGAATCCGAACAATTGGCACATCGGACTAGCAGAACGAGAGTCCTTATACGTACAGGGCGACTTTGCTATTGGTTATGGGTTTTCTGACGTTGCATTCGTCGGCCGCCGAAAAGACTTTAGCAGACACATCTATCGAAGACTTGCGCCTGCCTCATGGCGTTATCCTCTCGCTCATATAGAGCCTGTTTTCGAGCAGCGCATAGATGCTTGGATGCGTTGCACCGGCCGGCAGAGGGCGACGTACCTGCCGCTCGTGGTTGATCACCCTGAAGCAGCGGGAGCAAACTATCCCGCAGCCAGCCCGGTCGACCGATTGAAAAGGCGCGCGCAGCAGACCATAGGGAGATCAATGGCAGCCTTCGACCATCCAGCAACTCGGCCCTGGCCTCGGTGAACTACACCTTGAAAAGATGGCCGCCTTCGACTAGATCAGGTCAGCAAACTCGCGTTCACGACTCTGGAAGACCAACACGCCCAGAAAGGCTACAACTACACTCACCAAAATGGCGGCGGGAGCGAGCCACACTTGACTGGGCGTTGTGCCGAGCAGGCTGCCGCGAACGAGTTCAATGATCCAAGCCAACGGATTCGCATAGAACAACCACCGGAAGCCCTCGGGCACCGCACTTAGTGAGTAGGCAATCGGGGTGGCGTACAATCCGATCTGCAGTACCCAGGGAATCACATACATCACGTCGCGATACTTCACCATTAAGGCCGAAGCCGCTAGCGAAAGCCCTAGCGAGAACAACAGCAGACACATGAGCCACACGGGCATCAGCAGAAAACCCCAGCCTGGGTTGACGCCGTAGACGAAGAGCAAAACGATACCCAAGGCGAGCGCGACCAAGAAATCGAGCAGAACCGCGAACACCGACGAGAGCGGAACCAGCATGCGTGGGAAAAAGACTTTGGCCACTAAGGCCTGATTCGCCACCAGCGAACCCGACGCGCGACTGACTAGCCCATTGAAGAAATTCCACGCCAACATGCCCACGTAGCTGAACAGGAAATAAGGAACTCCGTCGGTTGGCAGTCCGGCTAGATTTCCGAACACGATCGAGAAGACACCGGCTGCCACCAGCGGTTGCAGCAGTACCCAGATCACGCCGACCGCCGTCTGCCGGTATCGCAGGATTACGTCGCGTTGACCGAAGCGATACGCGACCTCACGGGCCTCCCACAGCTCGCGCCATTTGGGAAGGTTGAGCCGCCGAGGCGGGGTGATGACAATCTTGCTCACGCTACCTCCGAGCGTATTCGAAGTCGCTGAGCACCAAGGCTCCTTGAATAGCCTCGTCGTTCATCGTTTCTGGATAGGGCAGTTCGGGCAGCACCTCGAAAGTAGCGGCGCCCTCCCAGGCGTCAAGAATGCCCATTCGACAGATGAAAACATCGATGGTGTAGCGGCCGGGAGCGAACCATATTCCCGAGACGGTCAACTGCACCTGCTGGTCGTGCTCCGGGTCGAACCACGCTTCCACAAGGCGGGAGTCACACTTGGTGATCACGATGCCGTTCGCATCGTTGATGTGACACGAGATGAAGTACGAGCCGATCGATTCCAGGTTGGCGGGGACGTCGATCTCGATGACTTTGTCATCGACACTGGTGAAGATTGTGTCAGCGACACGCACGTCGCTGGCCCGCAATTCACCCGTGCCTGGCCGACGAGATGCGACGGCTGTGGTCTGGGCCACCGTCTCAAAGCTGTCTCGGTACATCTCTAGAACATCGTCAACAGATCCGCTGTGCACCAACTTGCCACCGGCCAGGAAGATCGCTTGGGTACACAACGCCGTGACCGTCGCCATCTGATGGCTCACATAGAGCACCGTTCGTCCATCCTTGGCGACGTCGCGCATCTTGGCCAGGGACTTGTTTCGAAACTCTGCGTCCCCTACTGCGAGAACCTCATCGATGGCCAGGATCTCGGTCTCCAGATGCGCCGCAACCGAGAAAGCCAGCCGCACATACATACCGGATGAGTACCGCTTCACCGGCGTTTCCAAGAACTTGGCGACACCGGAGAAATCCACGATTTCGTCGAAGCGGCGGGTAATCTCTGAGCGACGCATTCCCAGCAGTGCACCGTTGAGAAAGATGTTCTCCCGGCCAGTCAGTTCAGGGTGAAACCCGGTGCCCACCTCGAGCAGACTGCCGACCCGCCCGCCGAGTTCGATCCGCCCCGTCGTCGGAGCCGTGATCCTGGTCAACACCTTGAGCAAGGTCGATTTCCCTGCGCCGTTTCGACCGATGATTCCGACGGCCTCCCCGAAAGGAATCTCGAAGTTGATGCCGGACAGCGCCGAAAACTCCTCGAACTCTGGTCGCTCCAGTGGATGCCGCAGTCGATGCATGATCGCCTCAGTGGCCCGGGTCGGTCGATGCTGCGAAGACGACCGGATTCGGTACACCTTCGACAGGTCCGAGACCGAGACTGCTGTACCTGTCGCCACCGATCACCACCCCTTCTACTCCCGCGGCAGCCTACCAGCGGAACACTGCGAGGTCTTTGCCACCCCCGCCAGCGATACGGGGGCCGCCTAGCGACTACGAGCCCTGCTAGGACGCCCCTCCGCGACGGCAGACCGGCCGTTTCGGGGTCCGGTCCAGCCGACGGCTACCAGCGCTGCAGCCGCCAGCCAGGCCCCGTTGGCGAGCAGCCCCAGCTGGTAGAGCCATGGCAGCGACGTCGCCACCGCCGCCAGTGCGACGCAGAATGCCGCCGGCCTCAGATCGGGCTGTAATGCACGCCAGCCCACCGGTCCATTCGGAAACAACACCGCGCTGAGCGCAGCCACCCATAACACCGCTGCGATCACGTCACTGGGCCTGTGTGCCAACGTGGCAATCGACGAGCCGGCCACGACCACCAAGGTCACGGCGGTCAGCCGCCGAATGCGCACGCCCTGCCAACGCGGCGGCGCTAGCACGAAAGCCGACACAATGAGCGCCGCCGAGGCGGCGGCGTGGCCGCTGGGCCAGGTGTTGAACGGATAGGTCGGGTCGCCCAGCTCCGGTCGGGTGAGCACTCGCCGCAATGCAGTGGTCACGAGGGTGGCGCAGCCGACCAACATCGCACAACGCAGCACCAGGCCCCAGCGTCTGCGAGCCAGCGCCACAATAGCCTCGACACCCACCAAGGCGGCCACCACCATCAGGGAACCGCGCCGGACCAGTTGCCAGGGCTCCATCGGCACGGTCAAGGGGGCGAAGCCGGCACCCATCAGGGCAGAGTCGATTCGCTGGCCGACCGGCGTCCAGACGGCAACGACAAATACCGCCGCAACCGCCGCCAGGCACCCCCACGCCCGAGCGACCGGCATCGCCCATGCCCGCACGGATCCTTCAGGCGAGACCGTTGACGACATCCTGCAGCCTGGCACAGAAGCGTCGCTTGCCGAACATGTCCGCGTGCGCCCGCACCACGTCCGCATTCCACGAGCGACCGATCATGGCCTCGATCCCGGCAGTAACTGAGACCACGTCCGGACGCTCGAAGAACAAGCCGTTCACTGCAGGGTCGATCGTGTCGAGGTAGCCGTTGGCGTGCAGGGCCGCAGTGGGCTTGCCAAAGGACGCGGCCTCCAACGGAGTGAGCCCGAAGTCCTCATACGACGCGGCTACCAAGCCCACTGCCTCGGTGTAGAGCCAACGCAACGCCTCCTCGCTCACTCCCCCGAGTAGGTGAATCGACGGGTCTGCACCGATCAGATCCTGAAGCCGCTCATGATCTGGGCCGCGTCCGACCACCGCGAGACTCAGCCCTTCAATCGCCTTCACAGCTGAGATCACAGCGTCCACGTTCTTGTAAGGCAGCAACCGCGCAACGCAGAGCACGAACGGCTCCTCGATCGCCTCCACCCGCTCCAGCGCACCTTCCACTGGCAATGCCGGCGGCGGCGGCAGCACCTCCGCTTCGATGCCGTACACATCCAGCACCATCTGTTGTATCACCGAAGAGTTGACCAAGTAGCGGTCAGCGGTCAGCGCCCGCTTGTGGTCCCAGGCGCGCAGAGACGGCGAGAGCGCGGTCAGTGCGACCTTCATCGCCGCGCGTCGAGTCCGCGCGCCAAGACCGCCCTCATCTGCCCCGAGATAGCGTTCCGTTTGATAGAGCCAGCGGGCCGGGGCGTGGCAGTAGACCACTTTGCTCCCGGTGCAGCTGATGCCGTGAGCCCAACCCGACGAGCTCGCCAGCAGCACGTCGGCCTCGACCCTCAGGCCGGAAACCACCGGCGCGTACAGAGGCAGTGCGATGCGGTGATCGTGCCGGAAAGCGGGCACACGATTGAGCATCGACGTCTTGACGGTGAGTCGGCGAAAGTCGTCGAAGGTGGCGACCGGCTCATAGAGAGTCGTGTGCAGCGGCGCGCCGGGAAACGCCTCGGCCATGATCGCGGCTACCCGCTCGGCGCCCCCGCGCTGGGTCAGATAATCGTGCGCCAAGGCGACCGGAACGTGAAAACTCACGCAAGACCCTTCCCTCTCGTCACGGCCGGCTGCTGCCATCGCGCACCAATACCCAAGGCTCGTTTCCCCTACTATAGGAGTGGACCCACCGGCCCAGGTGCGCGGCCACAACCTGACGAGACTCCGATGGAGGTTACGTGCGGATTCGAACCGAGAACGTCACCTGGCAGGAAATCGACGGCGAGTTGGTGATCCTCGATCTGCAGCGGTCGACCTATCTGACCACGAATGTCGTCGGCGCCCTGTTGGCGAAGTTCTTGACGCAGGATCGTTCGCTCGACGACCTCGTTGACTTGCTCGTCAGCACGTACGGCATCGACATTGACACCGCGACGCAGGACGCCGAAGCCTTCTTGCAGCAATTGGCCAGCAAGGAACTGCTCATCGCAGACGACGCCTAAGCTGACCAGGCGACCCTCAGCGGCCGTCGTGGGCTGCGAGCCTCAAATAGGCTCCCTTCGCCTGGTCGTCGTCGACCGCCCTATCGAGCGGGTTCTGGTCTGCCCCGTGCCGTCTCACCCGCCACTCCGTACGTCGCACCCCGAACCACTGGCCGATGGCCGCGGCAACCGACGACAGATCCCCTCGACGAGCGCTGGAGTATTCGATGCCGGACAGCGCAGGATCGCCAGGCAGATGCGGGAAAGGGCGAATGTTGTCGCGCCGAGCGGCGACGCGGCCTGACAGCGACCTCTCAGCCGCTCGCCGCAGCGTTGGGGGAAGCGGAAACGCCACCTCGAAGGTGCGCTCCGTGCGGGCCATCACGATTCCGACGGTGATCGCCATGCCGGCGCGGTCGGCACGCCGGGCGACCGCCGGCCAGTCAAGTTCTGGGTTCGCGGAGGCGTGCAGCAGATCCGCCAGCCAGACCAGGCGATTCGCTCCTGATTGTGCCGCGTGGTGGGCCAGATGCAACAGGGTGTCGGAGGCGTCGAACGTCGGGACGGCGAGGTCGGGTGCCAACCGCACGGTGCGGGCACGCGCCAGCATTGCCGGTAGATCGGCCTTGAACCATCGCCTCGCCGAGGCCGAGACCACCATGTCCCAGTGCAGATCGAGCGCGAACCCTGACGGGCCGGTCAAGGCCAGTTCAGCTCGTCCCTGACGCAGGATCTCTGGCCAGTTTCGATCAACGTAGCCGCATCCCAGCTTCTCCAGCACCCTCAACGCTCCGGCGAAGTCCTCCGGGTGCAAGAAAAGGTCAAGGTCACTGAACTCGCGCATGTCCACATGCGGCCAGACGGTGTTCGCCAAGACCGGACCCTTCGCCGCCGCCCACCGCACCCCTCGCTCGGAGAAGGCGTCACCGATCCGCCGTAGATCGTGAGCGGACTGCATCTGCCGGATCAACTGTCCGTGGCGGGACGCCTGCAGTGCCGTGACCCAGTCTTGTCGCGCGTCCGGCGCGGCCCGCAATCGCCGCAGCATCGCCGGGCGCACTCGATGCTGAAGTCCGGCAGCCATCAAGTCATGGGCGCCGACGTGACTCAGGTCGCCCGGCAAAGGTCCCTCAACGGCGCGGACGCTCTCCACCAGCAATTGGGCCAGCGGCCGCAACCGATCCATCACGATGCCAGTGTCTCGGCCAGCGCGCCGGAGATGTCGCTTGGGAACGGCGGGCCCCACGGTACAAGGGCGGCGAACACCGGTGTCGTCGACGCGACTGCGGAGGCGTCTGCGAACAGCCGCCGCAGAACACCTTGGTCCCGCCAACCCATCAGGCGCGGGTAACGGACAAGGGCCAGCGCCGCATTCTTTCCCCGAAGGCGCTCGAATCTCAACGCGGAACCGTCGCGGGTGGGTAGCGGAATCAGCATCGCCCGCAGAGGCGTGGACTCCTGCGCGGCGTGGGTGGGCGCGAGGATCTGGCGCTCATCGGCACTCGTGCGGGTCGCGACATCTGACAGCCGTTCCACCAGCTCCGCGGTTCCGGAGCGCAACCTCAGTTCGCGAGAACCTCGACGTACCGTGGGACGGGTGCCCGCCTCATCGATCACCAGTACGTCATCGGTGACGACCGAAGCCCCTTCTGCGCAGAAAAGGGTCGCCATGGTGGTCTTGCCCTGACCTGAGTGACCGACGAAGCCGATGGCCTCACCGGCCACATCGACGGCGCTGCCGTGCCAGACGGACGTGCCGCGCAGGAAAAGCAGCAGCGACAGCAGGGTGCCTGTGGTCATGATTGCATCCATACCGTCTTGCACGTCACGGTGCAGCCGCATCTCCACGTGGGTGACGTCCGGCGAGATGACGAAGTCGCCGATGCTGTGCACCCGGTAGTGGAAGCGTCCGTCCTCGAGCCGTACCAAGGTGTACCAGGGCTCGTGGGTCTCGAAGTCCAGCAGCACCTGCCCAACTGGCTGTGGTTGCCAAAGATCGAAGGACTCGGCGCTGTGAACAACGACATCCGGTTGGCCTGCGGTGGGGGTTCCTGAGTCGTGCAAGTCAAAATCTGTTGCGATCCGCAGTCCATAGAGTTGGGTTACGTTCACCCTTGCACCTCCTCCGGAGTCACCAAGACCCGGTACACGGCGGCACCGTCGGGGTCGAGCCCAACTGCACCGACCTCGACCCAGGCGTGAGCCGCCACCTTTCCGTCGATCTTCGTCACCCCGATCCGCAGCAGTGGCTCATGGTGCCGCAGAAAGTAGCCCCCGACGACGGCGCGCCGCAAACAGGTGCCGTTGAACGGCCCCCACCTCAACATCCGCCAGGCAATATCGAGTTGCTCGAGCTCGCGGTCTGTGAGCCCGGCTTCGGTCGGACTCGCGACCGGAGCCGCGGCACCGTCCATGGCCAACTGCAGACCGCCCACCCGAGCGGCACCCGCCACGCCGTGACGCCGGATCGCGACTTCGGCACGGATCGCCAGTGCGGCTGCCGTCAGCATGTCGCCCCACCGTCGAGGAGGGTACGACAGCACGGTTCGGATTCTGTGCCTAAGAGCCATCAGGAGCCAACGGTAAACCATGGCTGGCGAGCCAGGCTGCGTGCAGGTGGAAGGCACTCATCGTGAACGGAGCCTCAGACAACCACTCGCGGCGCAGAAGATCGTGGTCGTTGTACTCCGGGTCGACGCCTGCACCCTCCCACTCGCGCGCAAACGCTCGTTCGGTCTCCGACCAGCGCGTTTCGTTGAAGTAGGCCTTCGAGGTGCGCGCGACCACGGCATCGGGGAGCAGATCGGCGAACAGTGAGCGCATCATGTCGGTACGGCTACCCATGCCCAGCATTCCACCCTGCCTCATCAGTGCGGCGACAAATCGTGGCTCTTCGAGCGGGTTCAGCGGCAGCAGCCCGAAAGCTTGCGCTTGGGCCCGGAAGTTCGAGCCGGCTAGCACCGCGATCCGCGAGAAAGCTGCGCTGTAAAGGCTACGGTCCCAGCGCAATGGCTCGGCGTCGGGCGCATAGAGTTGGAGAAATCGCTGCCGTCCTGTCGCGGTGAGCCAGCCACAAGCGTCCGCCAGACCCTGGATAGCCCGGTTCCTGTCACCGCGGACCAGTTCCGTCAACCCACGCAGGGAGGCCCGCGGGCGCAATGCACGCACGGCCTGCACCAATGGCGTGATTCGGCGACCCTCGATGGCGAGGTCGCCCCCTTCGCCCGAAACAAGTGAAGCTCCGGCGTCCAGGTGCTTGTAGATGGCTCCGTGCAGGTGGACGGAGGGCGGCCACAGCAAGCCGTTGGCGCCCAGACTTTCGGTAGCGGCATCGCCGAGCCAAGCCTGCTCTCCGCGGAACTCCAGCACGGTCCGACGACCGATGCCGAGGTGTTGAAGCACCAAACGCTGCCACTCACCCTCGTCACTGCCGGGAGCGTCCGGGTGCACATAAGTCACTGGGTGCGGGTCGTCGGCGCCCAACCGTCGAGCCACCGCGACAGCGACAGCGAGAACGGCTGAGGAGTCCCGTCCACCTGAGAACAGCACATAGCAGGGTTCTGTATGGGCGAGCGCGGGTTCCAGGAGGCCCTCAAGTGCCTGGCGAGGCGATTCGCTGGAATGACTACTGAAACCGTCGGGAGCTTCGACGATCTGACGCGGGAGCCCGAACGTGGCCTCGACCGCATCGAGTCGCCGAAACTGTGTCATGTCTGCACGCAAACGGCGGGCGGCCCTTCCGGGTCGCCCGCCGTCCTGCGGACTTTCGTTCAGCGGGAGCCCGGAGTGGCGCCCCACCAGAACGTGTTGTCGTCCAGACGGATCGGAAGCGGCTGGCCGAGGGTCAGCTCGGCGACGCTTCCGACCTCCTGAATGGTCGGTGCTTCGTAGGTCATGTAAATCATCCCCCCAATAGTTGACATGCCGCATCCCCCGCGGCGCATCCACGATAACACATGGGATTCAGAGGTGATATATGTGTGCGCCGTAGGCGAGGGGCCACGTCGCACAGGGCTCCGCACATCTGAGTGGCTACCCTCTGAGGGTGTCCAACCCGACTGCGATCCCCACTGCCCCGAAGTCGCTGGGCAGACTGCGAAGTCTGGTGGCCTTCAGCAGCCGTTTGGTGTGGCGCTCGGCGCGGGTCTCGTTCGTCGTCTTGAGTTGCCTGCAGTTGCTGAACGCAGGGATCCTGGCGGGCCAGGTGCTCACTGTCCAGTGGCTTTTGAACGCCTTGCTCGAGCTGGGCTCGACTGGCATCGGAGCAGCGATAGCTCCGATCACCATAATGGCACTCCTCACTGCCGCAGCCGCAGTGGCGTCCTCCGTCCAGACATCTCTCACTCGCTATGTGGGCGAGCAGGTGGGCCGAACCATGTGGCATTCGATCCTCGACGTCTCTACCGGAGTCGGCCTGTGGAATTACGAGGATCCGGGGTTCTTCGACCGACTTGAACGCGTGCGGGTCAGTGGTCTGACCCGGCCGTTTCAGGTCACCAGCGGCGTCATCGCCGCCCTTGGCTCAGCCCTGTCCTGCATCGGCCTCGGACTGACACTCGTGACTTTCAATCCACTGTTGCTGCCGTTGCTGGCGTTTGGCGGACTTCCGTTGCTGCTGACCAGTAGGCAGGAGAGCCGGCTGGAGTTTCGCTTCAACGTGACGCAGACCCAGCCCAGCAGACTCCGCGCCTACCTGGCCATCTTGATGACTGGACGCGATGAGGCCAAGGAGGTCCGCGCGTTCGACATGGTCGGCAATCTTCGCCGACGCTTCGACGCGGTTTACTCGCGGTACCTGGACGACTTGCGCGGCCACCTCAAGCGTCGCACGGCGCTCAGCGTGATCGGACAGTCAGGCGCGGCGATTGTGCTTGGACTCACCCTGCTGGCGCTCGCCTGGATGGTCACCGGAGGTGGCCTCACGATTGCAACCGCCGGTGCGGCGCTCGTGGCGGTGCGGATGCTGGCCAGCCAGATCCAGGGGCTGACAGGCGGTGTGCAAGCAGTTTTCGAATCCGGGTTGTTCATCGACGACCTGCAGGATTTCCTCGCGCTCGCTCCCGAGCCGGCCACAGCGGCTGCCGTCCGCCCGTTCGAGCAGATCGAGTCGAGGCAGGTCAGCTTCAGTTATCCAGGACGGCGGACGCCTGCCGTCGACGGGGTGTCGATCAGGATCAGACGCGGCGAAGTGGTCGCGCTGGTCGGCGAGAACGGGTCCGGCAAGAGCACTCTGGCCAAGCTGATCGCCGGCCTGTACCCGCCCGATCAAGGCGCCGTGTGGTGGGACGACAGCCCGTTGAGCGAGCTACCGGAGGGCACGGCGCGAGCCAGCACCGCGGTGATCTTTCAGGACTTCGTGCACTACGCGATGGACGTGCGCACCAACATCGCTCTCGGCCAGCCCGAGCAACCGGTGAACGACGATGGCATCCGGCGAGCGGCAGCAGCGTCCGGCGTCGCCGACTTCGTCGACGAATTGCCACAGGGCTACGAAACCATGCTGACTCGAATGTTCGACGGCGGACACGACCTCTCGGGTGGGCAGTGGCAGCGCCTGGCGATCGCCCGTGCCTTCTACCGCGACGCGCCGCTGGTGATTCTCGACGAACCGTCCGCCGCTTTGGATCCGCGCGCCGAGTACGATCTGTTCTCTTCGCTGCGCAGCACAATCGAGGGGCGCTCCGCACTGGTGATCTCCCATCGGTTCTCCACAGTGCGCAACGCTGACCGAATCTACGTGCTCGACAGCGGACGGGTCGCCGAGTCCGGTACGCACGACGAGCTCATGGCGACCGACGGCATCTACGCCGAACTATTCCGGCTGCAGGCCACCGCGTACCTTCCGGACGAAAGCCGCTGAGGCAACCGCCGGTCTGTGATTGGGCGCCCCCCACGGGGCCGTTACGATAGAGCCGGCCGGAACTCAAGACGGGAGACCACGTGGACCCGAAGGCGCGGGCGATCGCGTTCTACCTCCCTCAGTATTTTCCCATTCCCGAGAACGACGAGTGGTGGGGTCCCGGATTCACCGAGTGGACCAATGCAGCGCGCGCCCGGCGGCTGTTTCCGGGTCATCGACAACCCAACCTGCCCTCGGAACTGGGCTTCTACGACCTTCGCGTCCCCGAGACCCGTCAGGCGCAGAGCGACCTCGCCAGAGAGTTCGGGGTCGCGGCGTTCGCCTATTGGCACTATTGGTTCGGTCACGGCACCCGGATCTTGGAGCGGCCCTTCATGGAGGTGCTGGCGGCCGGCTCGCCGGAAATCTCGTTCTGCCTGGCCTGGGCCAATCAGACCTGGAGCGGCATCTGGCACGGCGCTCGCGACCGCATTCTGCGTGAGCAGTTGTACCCAGGACCCGAGGACGACCGTCGTCACTTCGACACGGTGCTGGCCGCCTTCCGCGACGAGCGCTACCTGCGAGTGAACGACCGTCCCGTGTTCTATGTCTTTCGCCCAGAAGACCTTCCCAACACCGCGGAGTTCGTCGACCGGTGGCAGCGCATGGCGCGGGAGGCGGGCCTGCCTGGACTGTATCTGGTGGGTGAGATGAGCGACATGCATGGCAACGTGCGCTACGCAGACGGCGACGCGGACGGGTTCGATGCCAGCGTGTACATGCGTCTTCCTGCGGTGCGATCCAAGGCCGGCATGCTCCGAATGCGTGCCATTCGCAAGGTTCTCGGCGGTCCGGAGATCTTCGACTACAACGACCACGTCGCCGGCGATTCCATCACCGGCCCCCACATCCAGCCGTGTGTGTACCCCAATTGGGACAACACCCCGCGCTCCGGACGTGGAGGTGTGGTGCTGCGGGATGCAACCCCGGCGAAGTTCCGCCGCAACGTCGAAGAGGCGATCGCGACCATCGCCGACCGTCCGTTCGCCGAGCGGCTGTTGTGGATCAAGTCCTGGAACGAGTGGGCCGAGGGGAACCATCTGGAACCCGACCTGATCAACGGACGAGCGTGGCTCCAGGCTTTGAGGGACGGATTGCAGTAGTGAGCGACCCAATGCGCATTGCCATGATTTCCTACTACCTGCCCAGCGGCAGCAAGATCGGCGTGGGGTATCAGGTCCACGAGCTCGCCAACGAGTTCGTCCGCCGCGGTCACCACGTCGACGTGTTCAGTGAGTGTGGCCCCATGGAGGGGGCGCTGTACGCCCTGCGACGACTGCATTTGTCCGGCCCTCTTCGCACCTTCCGGTTCGCCACCAACTTGCGAAGGGTGGATTTCGGCTCCTACGACGTGCTGCACGCGCACGGAGACGACTACTGGCTGTGGCGTCGCCGTGTCCCTCGGCACGTCCGCACCTTGCACGGCTCGTGCTTCGAGGAGGCACTGCGGATCAAGGGTGTCAAAGAGAAGGCGCGAATGATCCTGCTCGGCTTCTCCGAGGTGCTGGCGAGCCTTGTGGCCGATGTGACCGTGGCCGTTTCACCGGCCACCCTGCGGTGGACGCCCTGGGTCACGCACGTCATTCCCAATGGAGTCGACACCAGTCGGTTTCATCCATCTGTTGGCAGGCGGAACGAGCATCCGACGGTGCTCTTCGTCGGCACCTGGGGTGGCCGGAAGCGGGGATCCGACCTGGCACGCTTGTTCAGCGAGCAGGTGCGCCCTGCCGTTCCCGACGCAGAACTGCTCATGGTCACGCAGGACGCCCCGAGCGACCTGGGCGACGGCGTCACCGTACTCGGTCGGCTCAGCGACGAAGAGCTCGCCGATGCCTACGCACGCGCCTGGGTGTTCTGCCTGCCTTCCACCTACGAAGGGTTCGGCATCCCGTACGCGGAGGCGATGGCGTCGGGTGTCCCCGTGCTTGCCACCCCCAACATCGGCGCCCGCTACGTCACCGATGAGGGCCGTTACGGGGTGTTGGCAGATCTGGAGCAGTTGGGGTCAGAACTGTGTGCGTTGCTGCCGGATCCAGCCCGACTCGACGACCTGGGCAAGGCCAGCCTGGAACGGTCGCGCGAGTTCTCGCTGAGCAGCGTCGCCGACCGTTACGAGGAGCTTTACCGGGCCGAACGCGGGCAGCGTTGAACAGCCTTCGAGATGATCACGCTGAGCGTGCCAGATCGCAGGTGGGAGGTCGGCACGCATTCACGCTGGACCGCTGCGAGCTGGGCGTCGCGACGGCCGCCACCCAGATCGAGGGCGGCCATGCTGCGACCAACTGGCACCGGTGGTCTGAACAACCTGGCCGAATCAAGGATGGCTCCGGCCCCTGGCGCGCAAACGACCACTGGAACCGGGTCGGCCAAGATCAGGCGCTTTTGCGCGAACTCAACGTGCAGCACTACCGGATGGGCCTGGAATGGGCTCGCGTGGAGCCACGTCCCGGCGAGTTCGACGATGCGGCCATTGAACACTACCGAGACGAACTGGGTGGGCTGGTCGACGCAGGGATCAAACCCCTGGTCACCCTGCATCACTTCAACAACCCGGTGTGGTTTGAGGACGCCGGCGGATTTCTCCACCGCGAAGCGACTGGGGCTTTGCAGCGCTACACCCAACGCATGGTCGGCGCCTTGGGCGACCTGTGCGACGAGTGGATCACCATCAACGAGCCCAACATCTACGCGACCCACGCGTACTACTTCGGCCTCTGGCCGCCCGGAGAACGATCACTGAAGACGCTCACCCACGTGTACACCAATCTGGCGGCGGCACACATCGACGCCTACAAGCTGATCCACGAGATGCAGCCCGATGCACGTGTCGGGGTCGCCCAGCACCTGCGCGTTTTTCGCCCAAGGATCGCCTGGCATCCTGGCCATTGGGCGTCCGCACAGATGATGGAGTGGCTGTTCCAGCGGGTCATCACCAAGGCGATGTGCAGGGGACGGTTCCTGGCTCCGCTGTCCCAGCCCGCAGGCGTCCATCCGGGTACGTACTACGATTTTCACGGCATCAACTACTACTCGCGCAGCACCGTCAGTCGACTCGCCGATGGTGTCGGCGCCGATGTGGCGATCAACGATCTCGGCTGGGAGATCTACCCGCAGGGGCTGATCGAGGTGGCCACGTGGCTGCACGGAACTCACCCCGGCCCTCTGTACGTCACCGAGAACGGCACCGCCAACTCCGACGACGGCTTCCGTAGCCGCTTCATCCATGAGCACTTGGCCGAGATCGCGGCGTCCGACCTGCCGATCGAGCGTTACTACCACTGGAGCTTCATCGACAACTGGGAGTGGCTCGAGGGCGAGTCCGCCCGGTTCGGCCTGATCCGGCTCGACTACGAGACACAGGAGCGAACAATGCGCGAGTCGGGCCGGTTCTTCGCCGAGATAGCAGCCAACCGCGGAGTGACCGAAGAGATGTATCAGCGTTTTGTTGCCCACCAGATCTACACGCGCAACACTCGTTGAGCCGAGGCTCATGGCCGCATGAGCCTGCGAATGCCAGGTGTTGCAGGGCCCCGGGGAGCTACCGGGTATTCAGGCCGCCCACCAGAATCGCAGCACCGACCACCGTGACGATCAGGGCGGCTCCGAACAGGTATGTCCGAGGCAGGCTTGCCACCAAGACGGGCGCCTTACGGAATGGGTCTTCGACCCAACGCTTGCTTGCTAACGCGATCCCCAGCGCCAAAGCGACCAGGAGCAGCCTGGTGAGCGCAGGAATGTCAGAGCCCAGGATCACGACAGCGAATACGTAGATCGGCAGGTGCCACAGGTACAGCGAGTATGAGGCGTCACCCACGGCCTGGACGGCCCGGTTGCGCCAGAGCAGACCGGGACTCATGGGGTCCCCGTCGCTATCCGCCAGGATCACCATGGCGCTGCCCACGATCGCCATCGGTGTGTTGAGGAGCGGGAGGTCTGGCCCCACCGCAGCGATCAACACTAGGAGATTCCCACCCAGGCTCGGATCACGCGGGCACGTGGGCCTGCGACAAAGCGTTTGTGCACCCCCCTCACCACCAACACCGCCGTCAGGCCGCCAGCGGCTAGCTCCCACAACCTGGCTTGCGTGCCGTAGTAGGAGTAATCCAGCCAACCGAGGGACGGCACCCACCCTCTGATAGCCAAACTGCCGTACGCCTGCAGCCCGAATGAGATCACGATCAGGCCACCCACCAGCAGGGCAAGCCACCGAAGCGGTTCTCCCCTCCGACGAGCCAGAATGAACCCGGTCGCGATGAGGATTGGCCAGATGAGGTAGAACTGCTCCTCGACGGACAGTGACCAGAAGTGCTGAATGGGCGGGCTGACCGCTGCCCCATGGCTGATGTCCCACTGGATTGCCCAATTCTCAACGTATAGTGACGCCGCGACTGCATGTCGCGCTGATGCCCGCGCCGCCTCGCCCGGGGTGAGGACTGCTGCCAAGGCAAGACACGCCAGCAGCACCACCGTTGCCGCCGGTAGGAGGCGCCTGATGCGCCTTCCCCAAAACTGCGCGAACTCCCGCTTGCTCAGCGGTGGTCTTCCGATGAGGTGCAGTGTGATCAGGTATCCAGACACAACAAAGAAGACGTCGACACCCAGGTGGCCGCCCTCAAAGTGCGGCGTCCAGAAGTGGTGCACCACGACCAGAATGACCGCCATAGCCCGCAGCCCCTGAATGTCAGCCCGCACTCCGCCCGCCAGGCGTGGCCACAGGACCGGCGGCGATACAGCCGACTGGATCGCGTTCGTCTGGGCGCTGTGAGGGCCAGGGTCGCCCAACGCGCCCTCGTCCCCCGACCGAGTCCGATCACTCATCGCCAGCAGTGTGACAGACCGGGCGCTGGCCCGGAAACGCCGTCCGTACGCAACAGCGCCCGGAGCCGCCCCAAAGTAACTCTGGGACGCCTCCGGGCGCACTGTCAGCGACGGCCGGTGGGCTCAGACGGCCTTCAGGCCGTTGCTGGGCTGAGCCCAGGACGGGAACCAGATCGGACCGATCGAGCGCGAAGTCCGCGTCAGACTTGCGTAGCCCGCCTTGGAACCGGTCACTCTGACCGAGATGTAGTTGCCCTGATCTGCCCAGGACAAGTCGTACGTCGAGGCGGTCTCACCGGCAATCGGTGAGCCGTTGCGCAACCACTGGTAGGTGAAGCTCACCGGCGCCGGCTGCCAGTTGCCCACGTCCACGCCAATCCTGAGAATGCTGTTGCCCAATGCTTTGAGCTGAGGGGTGCTGCCCGTCAACGTGCCCAGAGTGGGGGTGGTAGTAGGCGTCGCAGTAGCGGTCGGACTTGCCGTGGGTGAAGTCCGGGTCGGGGTCGGCGAGACCGACGGGGTTGGGGTCGCAGTCGGTGACATCGTCATGGACGGCGAGGGAGTCGCTGACGCCGTCGGCGACATCGTCATAGACGTCGAAGGAGTCGCTGACGCCGTCGGCGACATCGTCATAGACGTCGAGGCAGTCGCTGACGCCGTCGGCGACATCGTCATGGACGGCATCGGGGTCGGGCTGGTGACTGGAGGTTCGACGCCGGTGTACTGCGCGTCGATCTGAGCCTGAGTGACCGGACCCACAGGGATATCGGTGTAGTTGAAGATGTTGCAGTCGAAGGCCACGTTAATGCACTGTTTGACCAGGTTTGCCGCCGGCCGCGGCTGCCACATCGACATCACATCGCCATGGAAGCTGTACGGTCCGCCGCTGGCCCAACTGAAACTTGAACCACTGCCGTTGACGCCGTAGAACCAGGCTTCGAACGTGAGCTGCGCGATTTTCACCGGGTGATCGGACGGGCACGTGTTGCCACTACCGCTCGAGTAGGCCATGTGCGATTTGTGATCGGCTGAATCGAGATACTTGCCGTCCCAGCAGTCGGGGAACTGCAGCTTCGCGACCAGCGTTTCGTCGGAGTCACAACTGGGGAACTGCGACGACGCCTTACCCTGGCTGCCCGTGTCCACCGTGTTGGCGCAGAAGTACAGCACCTCGGACTGAGCGGAGGTGGCGTGCATGTCGCCGGCGATGATCTTCAGCCCGCGGGGCCAGGCCTGATCGACAGGCTCGCCGTCCGGGCCGCCGGCACGCTTGTAGTAGGCGCGCAACTGGATGCTGCCGTCGTCCCGGTAAACCTGCTGACCGTCCTTGTACAAGGTCGGGATCCAGTAGGCCGAAAGATCGATCCCGTCGTAGTAACTGCCACACTGTGACGAGGTGGCGGCGGAGAGCGAACTGGCCGTGGTGTTTTCGTTGACGCCTTTGGCGCCGAAGAATGAGTGCATGTGCGACATTCCCGCTTGACCCGGGAACACGATCGGATCGTTCTTGGCAATTCCGGTTGGATAACACGTGACCACGAACGAGGGTTCCATCGCCGCCGACGCAGGCGTCTGGACGACAATCAAACCGGTGGCTACGAGAATCGAAGCTAACAAAAACCTGAGAGCAGTCCTCATGGGGACCTCCTGAATACAAGGTCGACTGTTGGCGACGACAGCCGGGAGGTGGCGGCTGAAGGCCTTGGTTCGGACCAGAGTGGGGGGACACTTCCTGAGAAACACTAAGGGTGCTCTTGGGTGAGGTCAAATCCGTCCACGTGCTGAGCAGTGCCCGGACTAGCGGTGTCAGAGCAGCACGACTCCGGCCAGGTAACTCACTCCCATGGTGCCGAGGCCGACCACCAGTGAACGGATCAGCATTCGCATACCCGAGAGCCGTCCGATCCGACCGAACACCAACGACGTGAGCGTCAAGGACACGACGACCGCCGCCTTTCTGTCATCGCCCCTAGGTGCATGTTCGATCTCCACGGCATAACTGAGCCGCTCGACGACGTTGGCCGCTGTGAGCGGGTCGTCCACCTCGGGCACCTTGATCGCGCCGAACACCGTGAGCAGGTCGCGAATCGTGGGCAGGTCGATGGCGATCACGCCGTCGATCGCGGGCTGGCGAGGGGTGAAAGCATCCCACAGCTCAACCATGGTCTTTCCCGTGGACGGAAAGTCCAGCCACCAGTTGCCGAGAATGAAGTGCAGGCGCTTCTTGTTCATGCCTTCGGGCACAGGCAGGCCGCTGCGGTCCTTGGGCAGCTTGTAGGCGTCCTCGAACTTCTCCAGGCGAAACCCCGAGGACCCCATGGAGATCAGGCCATAGGTTCCGATGAACCCACCGGAGGGGGCGAAGTTGGGCGTTGTTCTGTGCAAGCACCAGAAACCGGTGGTCAGCCGAGAACAGGTAGCGCTCGAGTTCGAGCAAGGCCTCGGCGCGCCCAAGAAGAGGCCGCATCGGCTCCAAGATCCCCTGCGCCTCGCGGACCGCGTCGGCCAGCGGGGGGACGAGTGCTGCGTCCGACAGTCCTTCGGCGCGGTCATTGACGGAAACGACTGACTGCAGCGCCGCCTCTAGGTGCGGGTGCGCAGCTCTGATCACCTGGGTGAGCCGATCACTTCCGGACGATGAAGGGACCGAGACAAGAATCGTGCTGATTTCGGCGCCGGCGGACGATCCTTCGAACCCGATGGTGGTGAGATCGTCGGCTGCGGCCAGTTGCCGACCCACCCACGGAATGCTTTGCAACCAGCCTGGCCCGAGCAGCTCTCGGGCCTGGCCGAACTCGTCCTTCGCCTTCTGGAAAGATGCCAGAGCGCTCGCCGCGTCTTGTGCATCCAGACTCTTCAAGGCTGCCGACGCGTCGGCTTTGCCCGACTTCGCCAATGCCTGGAACTTCCTGCGCCTGCCGGTAGCCCCAGACGGCCAAAGCGACGAATGCGCACGCCACGACCGCGATTGCGATCCACACCCCCCAGCGCTTCACCCTGTCCACCACAGCGACGAACGCAATTGGCAGATCGCGTGGTGGCAACAGCGTCGCTGCAGGCGCCGGGTGTCGTCCGCGCCGGCCGCCCTCACCGCCTGCCAATGGTGGGTTGGGCACGGGTTGTCGCACGTCCTACCCTGAGCCCATGACGCCCTCCCCCGGCTCGCCGGACGCCCTGTTCGCGCGCAATCGCTGGACCTTCGGCATCGGCACCCTGGGCCGCGACATGGTCTACGCGCTGGTCAGCCTCTATCTGATCTTTTTTCTGACCGAGGTGCTGAACGCGTCCGACACGTTCATGTGGTGGGCGGGTTGGCTGATCCTGGCCGCCCGGTTGTTCGACGCGGTGATGGACATCGTGATGGGGTCGATCGTCGACAACACCCGCAGCCGCTGGGGGCACTACAAGCCGTGGATCCTTGCCGGCGCTCTGGCCTCGTCGGTCTGCACGGTGCTGCTGTTCACCGACCTGCACCTGCCGGACGCCGCCTACGTCGCCGTCTTCGCGCTGCTGTACCTACTGTGGGGGCTCACCTGGACGATGAACGACATTCCGTACTGGTCACTGCTTCCCGCGTTGACCCTCGACCAGCAGCAGCGTGAGCGGATCGGCGCACTCGCCAAGATCTTCAGCACCATCGGTCTGTTCAGCGTGGTGGTGGCCATCCTTCCGGTGACCAAGGGGCTGGGCAACGACACCCGCGCCTGGCTGCTGTTCACCGCGGGCGTGGTGGTGATCATGCTGGCCGGGCAGGCGGTGACCCTGATCGGCGTCCGAGAGCCGAAGCTGGCCGTCGAGCAGCCCAAGGTCACCCTGCGGGAGCTGTGGTCGGTGGTGGTGGGCAACGACCAGCTGCTGTGGACGGCGATCTCGATGGTGCTGTTCATGACCGGCTATGTCACCACGACGTCGTTCGGCACCTACTTCTTCAAGTACGCCTACCGGGACGAGAACATGTACACCCCGTTCGGCGCCGTGCTGGGCGTCGCCCAGCTGACCGGCTTTCTGATCTTTCCGCTGTTCCGGCGACGGTTCAGCCGGCGCACTCTGTACACCGCCGCCACCGGGTCGATCGTGGCCGGCTACGTGCTGTTCTTCTTCTCACCGATGAACATGATCTGGATCGGCATCGCCGGGCTGATGCTGTTCGTCGGACAGGCGTTCGTGGTGCTGCTGATGCTGGTGTTCATCACCGACTGCATCGAGTACGGGCACTGGAAGCTCGGCCGCCGTAACGCCGCGGTGACCTTCGCGTTGCAGCCGTTCATCAACAAGGTCGGCGCCGCACTGGCCACGCAGATCGTGAGCGTGGTGGTGATCGTGTCGGGGATCAACTCGGCGCCGACACCCGACGACGTGAGCGCGAACGGGTTGTTGCTGATGCGGATGGCGATGCTGGTGCTGCCGTTGATCCTGATCGTGGCCGGTTATCTGATCTACCGGGCCAAGTACCGCATCGACGAGGCTTTCTACGCGCGAATCGTCGCTGACTTGCGGGAGCGCGGTCAGCTGACCACCGACCAGGGCGTCGGAGAGCAGGCCCGCTGACGAGATCCCGGCGTTCGCCGGAATGACGGGTCGGGTCATTCCGGCGAATGCCGGAATCTCCTGGTCGCAATCCAGCGGGTGTACCACCGAAGTGTCCGGTGGTACACTCACCCCATGCCGACCAACCTCGGGCGCATTCAGGTCACTCAGACGCCGCCCGTCGCGGCGGCCCTCAAAGTCGCCGAGCTGGAGTGGCCGGACGTCCCTCGCGCCGAGCAGATCACCCGCCTGCTGACTGCCGGCGCTGAAGCTGTCCGGGCCTCCCGCGCGGAGCGTGCAGCTGCCCGACGTTTGGTGTTGAACGAAACCCGGGGAAGCCTTCGCTCTGCTTATCCCAGAGACTATCTGGACGATCTGCGGCAGGACTGGGCGGAATGATCGTGCTGGACGCGAGCGTGCTGATCGCCCATCTCGCGAACGACGATATCCATGGCTCGGAGGCGTTCGAGATTCTCGACACGGAGGAGGAGTTGGCCATCCACCCGTTCACCCTCGCCGAGTGCTTGGTGGGTCCGGCTCGCTTGGGACGCGAGGAGGAGGCGTTGGCGATCATCGAACGGCTCGCCGTCGAGCAGGTGGCGGTGCCGACAGGTCAATCGCTCGCACTCGCACGGCTGCGAGCATCCACCCGGCTGAAGTTGCCCGATTGCTGCGTGCTGGCCGCGGTCCTGGAAACATCTGCCAGGGTGGCCACCTTCGACGCGGCGCTCGCGGACGCGGCAAAGCAGTTGGGCATCGCTGTTGCGGCGTAAATCCCGGCCTTCGCCGGGATGACGGGCGGGACGGTTTTCGTCATTCCCGCGCACGCCGGGATCTCGGTCTCGACAGGCTGTGAGACCAGCGGCGGTCAGGACAGCAGGGACGCCAGGTAGTCCCCGTACCCCGACTTGGCCAGAGCCTGCGCGCGTTGTGCGAGTCCCTCGTCGCTCAGGAAGCCCTGCCGCCAGGCGGCCTCTTCGGGGCAGCCCACCTGCAGGCCCTGCCGCGCCTGAATGGTGCGAACGAAGTTGCTGGCGTCGTTGAGCGAGTCGAAGGTGCCGGTGTCCAGCCAGGCGGTGCCCCGGGGAAGGATGGAGACCTGCAGCCGGCGGTCCTCCAGATAGACCCGGTTCACGTCGGTGATCTCGTACTCGCCGCGGGCGGACGGCGCCAGCTCGCTGGCGATGTCGACCACGTCCGAGCCGTAGAAGTAGAGCCCGGGCACCGCGTAGTGCGACTTGGGTAGCGCAGGCTTCTCCTCGATCGACACCGCGAGCCCGGCCGCGTCCAGCTCGACCACGCCGTACGCGGTCGGGTTCGCGACCCAGTAGCCGAAGATCACGCCGCCGTCGATGTCGTTGAACCGGGTGAGCTGGTGACCAAGACCCTGCCCGTAGAAGATGTTGTCGCCGAGCACCAGGCAGCACGATTCGCCACCGAGAAACTCCGCGCCGATGGTGAACGCCTGGGCCAACCCCTTCGGCTCGGGCTGCACCGCGTAGCTGATCGAAATGCCGAACTGAGAACCGTCGCCAAGCAGCCGCTTGAAGGAGTCCTGCTCGTGGGGGGTATTGATCACCAGCACCTCGGAAATACCCGCAAAGATCAGCGTCGACAACGGGTAATAGATCATCGGCTTGTCGTACACGGGCACCAGCTGCTTGCTGCTGCCCATCGTGATCGGATGCAGCCGGGTTCCTGAGCCCCCTGCCAGAATGATGCCGCGCATGCGCGGCATTGTTCCACGGCCGAACGACCGTCCGCGAACCAATAGGATCACCACCATGTCTTCGCTTCTCGTCACAGGCGGGGCCGGGTTCATCGGCAGCAACTTCGTGCGGCACGTACTGGCCACCACCGATCACAACGTCACCGTGCTCGACGCCATCACCTACGCTGGCAACGCGGCCTCGTTGGACGGGCTGCCCGAAGACAGGTTCCGGCTGGTGGTCGGGTCGGTGTGCGACGCCGACCTGGTGAACGACCTGGTCGCCGACCACGACGTCACGGTGCACTTCGCCGCCGAATCGCACAACGACAACTCGCTCAACGACCCGTCGCCGTTCATCCAGACCAACCTGGTCGGCACCTACGAGCTGCTGCAGGCCGTCCGCCGCCACGACAAGCGCTACCACCACATCTCGACCGACGAGGTGTACAGCGACCTCGAACTGGACGATCCGGCGAAGTTCACCGAGAACACGCCCTACAACCCCTCCAGCCCCTACTCGTCAACGAAGGCGGGCTCCGACCTGTTGGTGCGGGCGTGGGTGCGCAGCTTCGGCGTGCAGGCCACGATCAGCAACTGCTCGAACAACTACGGGCCCTACCAGCACGTCGAGAAGTTCATTCCGCGCCAGATCACCGGCCTGATCGACGGCGTTCGGCCCAAGCTGTACGGAGCGGGTGAGAACGTGCGCGACTGGATTCACGTCGACGACCACAACTCGGCGGTGCTGCGCATCATCGACGACGGCGTGATCGGCGAGACCTACCTGATCGGCGCCGACGGCGAGATGAACAACAAGTCGGTCATCGAGTTGATCCTCGAACTGATGGACCAGCCGACCGACGCCTACGACCACGTCAACGACCGGCCGGGTCACGACATGCGCTACGCCATCGACGCCACCCGACTGCGCACCGAACTCGGCTGGACGCCCACCTACCGCGACTTCCGCTCGGGCCTGGCCGCCACCATCGACTGGTACCGCGCCAACGAAGACTGGTGGCGTCCGATGAAAGCCGCCACAGAGGCCAAGTACGCGAAGACCGGCCAGTGAGCGGGCTCACCGTGCGGCAGACCCCCATCGAGGGCCTGCTGGTGTTCGACATTCCCCTGCACGGCGACGCCCGGGGCTGGTTCAAAGAGAACTGGCAGCGGGCCAAGATGCTCGAGTTGGGCCTGCCCGACTTCGGCCCGGTACAGAACAACATGTCGTTCAACGCCGCCGCCGGTTCGACCCGTGGCCTGCATGCCGAGCCGTGGGACAAGATGATCTCACTGGCCAACGGACGCATCTTCGGCGCCTGGGTCGACCTGCGCCCGGGCGACGGCTTCGGCACCGTGTTCACTCTCGAACTCGGCCCCGAAACGGCGGTGTTCGTGCCGCGAGGGGTCGCCAACGGCTATCAGGCACTCGCCCCCGACACGGTCTACAGCTACCTGGTCAACGAACATTGGAGCCCGGATGCCCGCGGCTCGTACACCTACCTGAACCTGGCTGACGAGACCGTTGCGATCGACTGGCCCATTCCGCTGTCGCAAGCGGAGATCTCGGCCGCGGACGCCGCCCACCCGCGACTCGCGGACGTCACGCCGATGGCGCCCAAGCGCACCGTGGTCGTGGGCTGCAAAGGCCAACTCGGCCGTGCCCTGACGGCCCTGTTGCCCGGCTCCCTCGGCCTCGACCTGCCCGAGTTCGACCTGCGCGACCCGGCCGCGATCGCGTCGGTGCCGTGGGGGCAGGTGGGCACGATCATCAACGCCGCCGCCTACACCTCCGTCGACGCCGCCGAGACCCACGAGGGACGCCGCGCGTGCTGGGACGTCAATGTCGCCTGCCTGAGTCGGCTGGTTGAGGTGGCCCGCCAGCATCGGATCCCACTTGTCCACGTCTCCACCGACTACGTGTTCGACGGCACCGCAGAGACCCACACCGAGCACGAGGCGTTCAGCCCGCTGGGCGTCTACGGCCAGACCAAGGCCGCGGGTGACGCCCTAGTGGCGACGCTCCCCCGGCACTGGATCGTGCGCACCTCATGGGTCATCGGCGACGGCAACAACTTCGTGCGCACCATGGCGAATTTGGCCGACAAAGGCGTCAAACCCAGCGTGGTCGGTGACCAGTACGGACGACTGACCTTCACCACCGACCTGGCGGCCGGCATCGTGCACCTGATCAGCACCAACGCTCCGGGAGGCACCTACAACCTGACCAACACCGGCCCCACCCAGAGCTGGGCCGACATCGCCAAGCGGGTCTTCGAACTGCGTGGACGCTCCGCCGACGACGTCACCGAGGTGACCACCGCGGAGTACTTCGCCGACAAGCCGGGCATGGCGCCCCGCCCCACCCACAGCACCCTGGCACTGAGCAAACTCGCCGAAGCCGGCTTCGAGCCGGCGAACGCCGACGATCGGCTGCGCGAGTACTTGGGCTAAGTGACCCCTACCACCTCGGTCCCGTAGTCCCACCCAGGGGTGACCCGCGGAACCGCGCGGCCCGCCTACTATGGATGGCTGAGCGCACACGCAGTGGGGGGAGATCAGTCGTGAGCGATCATGAGGCACGCCCGGCCGGAGACGAGCCGTCCGGCCTGCACATGGACGACCTGTTGACCGACGAGGCGCCGGGCAACGCACAGCCCAAGCGAGCTTTTCGGCGGTGGCTGATCGTGCTGGGTGTACTGGTCACCGCACTCGTCGTCGGTTTCGCGTCCGTGGTGGTGTGGGGGGTCGGCCAACTCAATGCCGTGAAGCGTGAGCCGGGCCTGCTGCCGCCCGAAGCGTCCACCACGACCAACACCACCGACTTGGACGACCAGCCGCTCAACTTTCTGCTGTTGGGTTCGGACTCTCGCGGCGACGATCGCGGCCGTTCCGACGTGATGATGCTGGTGCACGCCGACCCGAGCCGCGACCGGCTGTACCTGATCTCACTGCCACGCGATCTCTGGGTGCCGATTCCGGGGCACGGCACGAACAAGATCAACGCCGCCTATGCGTTCGGGGGTGCTCCGCTGGCCGTGCGCACCGTCGAGAACCTGCTGAAGATTCACATCGACCACGTCGCCCTCACCGACTTCGAGGGCTTCTTCAACCTTATCGATGACCTGGGCGGGGTGCAGGTGTTCAACGAGAACGCCTCGGAGAACGACGGGGTGGTCTTTCCACGCGGCGACCTGAAGCTCACCGGCCAGACCGCGCTTTTGTACGTTCGTGAGCGGTACGACCTGCCGCGCGGCGACTTCGACCGGGCCGAACGGCAGCGGTTGGTGATCAAGGCGATCGTAGACAAGCTGGCCAGTAGCAAAACCCTCACCGACCCGTCCAAGTTGTTGGCAGTGATCGGTCGGTTGTCGAAGTCGGTGACGCTCGACGACTCGTTGACCAACAAGCGGATCATCGCTTTGGTGCAGACGCTGCAACTGACCTCTGACCAGGTCATCGACCAGTTTCAGGTGCCGGTGGCCGGTTTTGGCACCTCGGCGGACGGCGCCAGCTACGTCAAACCCAACAACAAGCGCATGGCGGAACTGGCCGCCGCTCTCAACTCGGGGCAGTTGAGCACCTACCAGCCGTGACTCCCAGGCCGGTCTCAGGGCGGGCGAGACCGTGCGTTCGGCAGCCGTCGGCTTCGCTACCGTGATGGTCATGGACGTCCATGAGGCACTGGCCGATGTCGGGGTGCGGGTGCCCGATGTGTTGCTTCCGACCACCGCCCTGGCGTCGTGGGCGGTGGTGGCGTGCGATCAGTTCACCAGCCAGCCCGACTACTGGCAGCAGGTGGAGCAGCTCGTGGGCGACGCGCCGTCGACCCTGCGGCTGATCTTTCCCGAGGTGTACCTCGAACGGCCCGACCCCGACGCGCGCATCGCCGCCATCAACGACGCGATGGCGCGCTACGTCGACGAGGGTCTGTTCGTCCAGCACCCGCAGACCATGGTGTTGGTGCGCCGCGAAACCCGGCACGGCGTCGTCCGGTGGGGTTTGATCGTCGCTCTCGATCTGGAGCAGTATTCGTGGCAGCCCGACGCGCGAACGCTCATTCGAGCGACGGAAGGCACGATTCTCGACCGGCTACCACCGCGGGTGCGCATCCGCGAGGCCGCGGCCCTGGAGTTGCCGCACATCATGGTGCTGATCAGCGACGCCCAACGCCAGGTCATCGAGCCGTTGGCCGCAGCGACCCCCCGCCTGACCCGCCTCTACGACACCGAGCTGATGCTGGGCGGCGGCAGGGTGACGGGGTGGGCGGTCGATGCCACGGCCGACCTCGAGGCCGTGAGCGACGGCCTGCTTGCGCTGCGAGCCGGGCTCGACCCCGCCAACCCGCTGCTGTTCGCCATGGGTGACGGGAATCACAGCTTCGCCACCGCCAAAAGCATCTGGGAAAACATCAAGTCCGCGATTCCGCACGACCAGTGGGAGGGCCATCCTGCTCGCTACTGCCTGGTCGAGTTGGAGAACATCCATGACCCGGGGCTGGAGTTCGAACCGATCCACCGGGTGCTCTTCGGCGCCGACCGAGAAACCTTCGAGGCCGCATTGGCCACTCAGTGCAGCTCCTTCGAACGGGTGGCGGCGGCCGGTACCGATGAGGTGCTGGACGTGATCGAACAGCCCGGACATCAGGCGTTCGGCTACGTGGACGCCGACGGACCGGCCGTCTACCGACTGGACGAACCGCGCGCCAGCATCGCCGCCGGCACCCTGCAACGCGTCATCGACGGGCTGACCGCCGCCGGTGCGGCGTCTGTTGACTACATCCACGGAGTCGAGGCGACCGACGACTTGGGCCGTGCGCCCGGCAACATCGGTGTGCTGCTGCCACAGGTGGCGAAAGACACGTTCTTCGACTCGATCGTGGCCGACGGAGCCTTGCCGCGAAAGACGTTCTCGCTCGGCGAGGCGCAAGACAAGCGCTACTACCTCGAGGCCCGGGCCATTCGCTGAGGGCCGGCGTCGGACGGCACCGTTGACCGTGTAGACCCGTCGCCTCTTCCGACTGCTTCGTATAGACCGGCCATACGAGGTCGCGTAGTCAACTCGGCAACCCTCTCGGACTACGCAGTTCTACGTAGCGACACGCCGACGACCGATCTGGACCCACGTTGCCTCTGTTCCTCGCCTGTGCAAGAATCTGCATCGTGAGTTCCGGGGGGTACTCACGCGCGAGTTCGGGGGATCTCGCGAAAGTTTCCGGGGGGGAACCATTTCATGACCACGCTAGACGTCCGGCTGCGCGCTGCCGCGACTCAGCCGGCGCTCTCCACCTCTTTTCTTCGTAGGGCTCAACGCAGCAAGGTGCTGCGGCAGACCCTGCTGGCTCTGGGCGACTCCGCCGTTCTGATCGTTGCTGCGCTGGCTGCCTACATGGGGCGCTTCGGACTGGACAGTTTGTTCATGGATGCTCACCCCGACGTGCCGTCGTGGCTGGCCCACGCCATTCCGGCACTGTGGATCGTCGTGATTGCCGTTGCCGGCGGCTATTCGCTGCCGCACCTGCAGACCGGCATGGTCGAGTACCAGCGGATCACGCTGGCATCGGGCATAACCGCCGGCGCTCTCGGTGTCGCTTGCTTCTTGAGCAAGTACGACCTGTCGCGCGGCTACTTCGTCTTGCTGTTCGTCATCGCGGTTCCGGCACTCCTCGTGCTGCGCCTCGGCCGTCGGCGCATGATGAAACGGCTCCGCACCCAGGGCCTGTTCCAATCGCCCGTGCTGGTCGCCGGATCGCCGGCCCACATCGACGAGGTCGCCCAGGTGCTGCGGCGCGAGAAGTGGCTCGGCTACCAGATCATCGGCGCGGTGACCCCGGCCGACATCGAAGAGACCGCGTGCGGGCTGCCTGTGCTGGGCAAGGTGTGCGAAGTTGTCGACCTGGTTCGCGACTCCGACGTGCACACCGTGATCTTCGCCGAGGGCTCCTTCCCCGACAGCCAGCACTTCAAGCGCATGGCGTGGGAGTTGGAAGAGCATGACACCCAGATGATGGTCGTGCCCGCCCTGACCGACATCAGCTCTGAGCGACTCACCGCTCGCCCGGTGGCGGGTCTGCCGCTGGTGCAGGTCGACCGGCCTCAGGCCATGGAGGCTTCACGCTGGATCAAGCGGCTGTTCGACATCGTGGGGTCGTCGTTGTTCCTGCTCGCCGCTTCGCCGATCCTGCTCGCGGTCGCCATCGCGATCAAGCTCGAAGATCATGGCCCGATCTTCTTCAAGCAGGTTCGGGTCGGCCGCCGCGGCGAAGAGTTCGAGTGCTTCAAGATCCGTTCGATGGTCGTCGACGCCGAGGCCCGCAAGGCCGAACTTGAGTCGCAGAACGAGGGCAACGGCGTGCTGTTCAAGATGGCGCGCGACCCGCGCATCACCCGTGTGGGCCAGTTCATTCGCCGGTTCTCGATCGACGAGGTGCCGCAGTTCTGGAACGTTCTCCGTGGCGACATGAGCCTGGTCGGCCCGCGTCCGGCGCTGCCCCGTGAGGTGGCTCAGTACGACCGCGACGCCGTCCGCCGGCTCGACGTTCGCCCCGGCCTGACCGGCCTGTGGCAGGTGTCCGGCCGCTCGGACCTTTCGTGGGACGAAACCGTCCGGCTCGACGTGTACTACGTCGACAACTGGTCGGTCATGCAAGACGTGTCGATCATGATGCGCACTGCCGGTGCCGTCCTCGCTTCCAGAGGCGCGTACTGATCATTAGCTGAGAGCCATCCCCCCGGCTCTCACCCGGCACTGCGGGATCGGTAGCCCCGGTCCCGCAGTGCTTCTTCGAACCGACCGGTCCGCGGACGCCCCCGCGTCCCTCCGAAACGCCGGTCACCCGAAGCCTTCCCCGAACGGCTTCGCCCAACCACCGCGGACCCGACCGACATGGCCGGGTCCGCGGTGCGTGTGGCAGCAAGGCGCGGGCCCTGCCCCTCGGTTCAATCTGACGATTCGACGCCCGACCGTGCGCGGCCCCAGAACGAGCCCTAGGCTCGAGCCCATGACCGATGTCACGTCTCCCCTGCCCGGCGTCGAGACTCACCCCGGCAGCGGCCACTACGCTGTCTACGACCACGGCGCGCACGTGTGGGCCTGGCAGCCTGAGGGCCAACGCCCCGTGCTCTGGCTGAGTTCGGCCACGGCGCTCGCCGACGGCAAGGCGATTCGCGGCGGCATTCCGATCTGCTTTCCGTGGTTCGGCCCCGGCTTCTCGGGCGACAAGACGCCCCCACACGGCTTCGTGCGCACCACGGCATGGGTGCGCGATTCGGTCGAGCAGTCAGATCACGGCCTCGAGGTCAGCTACCTGATCGATCAATCGGTGACGGGTGATCAGCCGTTGTTCCCGGGCGCCTACTCGGCCAGGCTGACGGCTCGGTTCACCGCCGAGCATCTGACGGTGTCGCTGCGCGTCGACAACCACGGTGACGACGCGTTCACCATCGAAGAGGCGCTGCACACCTACCTCGCGGTCAGCGACGTGACCACCGTCACGATCGACGGGCTCCACGACGCGCCCTACCTCGACAAGGTGGCGGGCGATCAGGCCTTCGACAACGTGCAGCACGGGCAGTTGCAGATCACCGGCTCAACCGACCGGGTGTTCATGCACGAGGGCGAGGTCACCGTCGACGACCCCGGTTGGGACCGCCGCATCGTGCTGCACGGGTCGGGCTCGGCCAACGTCGTGGTGTGGAACCCGTGGTCGACCGGGGCCGAGAACATCGCCGACATCGGCCCGGGCGAGTGGCAAGGTTTCGTCTGCGTCGAGGCGGCCAACGCCTACGCCGACGCGATCACGCTGCTGCCCGGCGAACACTGGACGATCAGTCAACGCATAGAGCTACAACCCCGCGACTGACTGCCCACTACACGTCATCAGGCGAACGCCGGGATCTGGCGCGTATCGGGGACGGTTCCGATTCCCGTTCATTGCATGAGTAAACACACTTGTCAGAGCGATTTGACCAGGGCTGAACGGTAATCGGAACCGTCCCCATTACCCACCAGGACGAGAATCTGAACGGTAATCGGAACCGTCCCCATTACCCACCAGGATGCGTTGGTAGAACGCCAACTCGGCTTCTAGGGCACGCTCAACGGTCTCGGCCCGGCGGAAGCCGTGGCCCTCGCCCTCGAAGACGATCAGCTCGACCTCCAGCCCCTTGGCAGCCACTGCCTCAGCCATCGTCTCGGCCTGGTTCGGCGGCACCACCGCGTCGTCCGCCCCCTGCAGAATCAGCATCGGACAGTTGAGCGCGTCGACGTGATTGATCGGTGAGCGGTCGCGGTACACCTCGGACGCCTGCGGCCACGGCCCGACCAGTCCATCGAGGTAGCGTGACTCGAACTTGTGCGTGTCGGTGGCAAGTGCGGTGAGGTCACCGATGCCGTAGCGGCTGCAACCCGCGGCGAAGGCGTCCGACGTGGTCAGCGCCCGAAGCGTCGTGTACCCGCCTGCGCTGCCGCCGCGAATCGCCAGCTTGGCGCCGTTCACTCGACCGCTGTCGGCCAAGAACTGCGCACCCGCGATGCAGTCGGCCACGTCGAGCTCGCCCCACCGGCCGTGCAACCGTTCGGCGTAGTCACGGCCGTACCCGCTGCTGCCCGAGTAGTTCACGTCGAGCACGCCGAAGCCGCGGGTGGTCCAGAACTGCACCCCGAGATCGAAGCCGCACGACGAGAACGCGGTGGGCCCGCCGTGGCTGATCACGATCAGCGGCGGTGTCTCCCCCGACTCGCCCGCCGCCGTCTCGACTCGCTCGACGGACGGGTTGACCGGCGCGTAGTACCAGCCGTGCACGTCACCGGCCTCCCCCGGCCAGCTCACCGCCTCGGCGTGGCTGACCCAGGCCGGTTCGAAAATCCGCCGCCCGGCGGCGCGGACGACCCGCCGGTGCCCAGGGGACAGCTCGACGATCTCGGTGGGCACGTCGGCGAATTCGGCCAGCAACACGATGCGGTCGCCGGCGGCGTCCAGGCTGTCGCAGTCGACCACGTCTGAGGTCAGGCCCAGATACTCGCCGTTGCGCAGCAGCATCGGACGGCTGCGGCCGTCCACCCGCGGCCGAATCACCAGATCGCCCGCACCCGTCAACGCCACCGGGCGCCGTCCGAACACCCAGAACGGCTCCACCAGATCCGCGTTCAGGTGCGTCAGTTGCGTCACGGCGCCTTCGGACGACCGTGCGTACAGTTCGGCGAAACCCGTGCGGTCGGAACAGAACAACAACTCCTCACCACGCCACAGCGGGTGCGTGGCCGACTCCGCCGCACCACCCGCGACCACCTGCACGTCGTCGACCGTGAGGGACGAAACGTCGAACCGTCCGGTCACGATCAGGCACGAGTCCCACGGCATCGCCGGGTGCCGCCACTCCATCCAGGCCAGCCGTCCCCCGGCGCTCAGCTCGGCACAGGCAAAGAAGTCGGCGCCCGCGACCAGCACGACCCCACCATCGTCGTTGGGGGCTTCCAATCGCAGCGCCACCAGGGTGTTCACCGGCTCACCGGGCTGCGAATGGTCTTCGCGAACGGCCAGCACCAGCCCAGCGCCGGGCAGCACCCGCAGGTCGGCGTAGCGCCAGCCACGATCGGGCGGCGTCAGTGCGATCGGCTCGGCGCCGTCCACCCGCAGCAGCTGCCCGGTCGGGTCGGAGCTGATCACCACCACCCCGTCGCGGGCGGCCCACGCGCCACCGCCGTATTCATGCACGCGGCTGCGCACGTTCTGCCCTGGCGCGACCTCTTCGACCGCACCGGCGCGTTCGCGCATCAACGCGACCCGACCGCCCTCAGCGGGTCGGCCCTCCGTCCAGTACAGGTCGGCGCCGTCGTACCGTGGTTCGCCCAAGCGCACGCCCGCTACCGCCAGCGACCGGGCCGTAAGCGGTGACGACCAGGCGCCGAATGCGTCGTTTACCATGCCGCCCACCGTAGTGAGCATTAGGATTCTCAGGACGAGTCAGCAACTACTATCATGTGTAGTAGATCATTTCATCGACGAAGAGGCGCCATGTCACGGGTTCTGAACAAGAAGCTGCGCAAGAAGATCACAACGGCCGAAGAAGCGGCCAAACTGATCAAGCCGGGGCACAACGTGGGCATGAGCGGCTTCACCGGAGCCGGCTACCCCAAAGAGATTCCCGGCGCCCTCGCCGCCAACATCAAGGCGGCCCACGAACGGGGCGAAGAGTTCATGATCGGCCTGTTCACCGGCGCGTCCACGGCCCCCGAGCTCGACGGAGTGCTCGCCGAGGTGGACGGCATCAGCTTTCGCACGCCGTACCAGTCCGACCCCATCATGCGTAAGAAGATCAACGCCGGCATCTCCGAGTACGCCGACATCCACCTGTCGCACCTGGCCCCGATGATCTGGGCCGGCTCGATGGGCCGACTCAACACCGCCGTCGTCGAGGTCACCGCCATCAACGAGGACGGCACCGCGGTTCCGTCGTCGTCGGTCGGCAACAACAAGACCTACCTCGACCAGGCCGACCAGATCATCCTCGAGGTGAACTCCTGGCAGTCGGCCGACCTCGAGGGCATGCACGACATCTACTACGGCACCCGGCTGCCACCGGAGCGTCAGCCCGTGATGCTCACCCACACCGGCGACCGCATCGGCCAGCGCAACTACAAGCTCGACCTCGACAAGGTCGTGGCGGTCATCGAGACCGACGCCCCGGACCGCAACACGCCGTTCAAGCCGGCCGACGAGGACTCGAAGAAGATGGCCGGCTTCTTTCTCGAGTTCCTCACCCACGAGGTGAAGAAGGGACGGCTGCCCAAAGACCTGCTGCCGCTGCAGTCGGGCGTGGGCAACGTCGCCAACGCCGTGCTGGCCGGCCTGATGGACGGTCCGTTCAGCTACCTGACCAGCTATACGGAGGTGATTCAAGACGGCATGGTCGACCTGATCGATGCCGACAAGATGACGGTTGCCTCGGCCACGGCGTTCTCGCTGTCGCCGGAGTACGCGAACCGCATGAACGACCAGGCCAAGCGCTACCGCGACAAGATCGTGCTGCGTCCGCAAGAGATCAGCAACCACCCCGAAATGATCCGCCGGCTAGGCGTGATCGCCTGCAACGGCATGATCGAGGCCGACATCTACGGCAACGTGAACTCGACCCACATCATGGGCTCGAAGATGCAGAACGGCATCGGCGGCTCCGCCGACTTCACCCGCAACTCGTTCATCTCGGCGTTCGTCACGCCCTCGGTGGCCAAGGGCGGCGCGATCAGCTGCATCGTGCCGATGGTCAGCCATCACGACCACACCGAGCACGACGTGCAGGTGCTGATCACCGAGCAGGGCCTGGCCGATCTGCGCGGCAAGTCACCCAAGCAGCGCGCCAAGCTGATCATCGCCAACTGCGCCCACCCGACCTACCGCCCCTTGCTCGAGGACTACTACGAGCACGCCCAGAAGGTGTGCAACGGCCTGCAGACCCCCCACGACCTGCGGCTGTCGCTGAGCTGGCACCAGCGGTTCCTGGAGACCGGCACGATGCAGCCGGCCTGAACCTCGGGCCCCCCGGCTCGGCCGGCCAGCGACGTCCGAACGCCGTAGGACCCTGCCCAATCAGTTCTGCCCTTTCGTCGACGGGACGTCAGAACTGATTGGGCAGGGCTTTGGGCGGCACGGCGTCCGGGGACGCGTGCGCGTGGCACCGCGTCCGGGGTGTCGGCTTGCGACCGCCCATCAGCCCTCGGGAGCGGTCCGACTCTCCGAACCGGCGTCGGCGCCGACCGCGGAGTGCTCGGCCGGCACGATGATGCCGTTCAAGAAGTCACCCAGGCAGCCGACCACGTCGACGGTGTCGCGATCGAGCAGCCACTGCGCCTGGATGCCGTCCCAGAGGGCGACCAGGGACGCCGCCGCACGGTCCACGTCGACACCGGGTCGGAGCCGTCCCCGGGCCTCCAACTCACGCAACCGCCGGGCATAGGACGCGCGCAACCTGGAGAACCGGTCGACGAAATAGTCGCGGGCCGGGTACCCCTCGGTGACCGCCTCGCCGCACAGCACGGTGTAGAGCTCGATCAGCCCGGGAATGGTCTGGTTGTGCATCGCCTGTGCAAGCACCACCTCGACCAGTCCCTGCGGGGCCTCGCTGGGCTGCGGCTTGGCGACCGCGTCCCGCTGCTCGAGGACCGCGATCAGCAGGGCCCGCTTGCTCGGGAAGTAATGCAGGATGCTGGTCTGGCTCAGACCCACCCGGTCGGCCACCTCCTGCAACGACCCACCCTGGTAGCCGCGGGCGGCGAACACATCGAACGCGGCCTCGATGATCTGCCGCCTCCGTTGCGCCGACTTCGCATAAGGCCCCCGCTTGCGGTCTTGTGTCTTCATCGAGCGAAACATTACCGGCCGCGTCCACTCCTCGGTTGAATTTCGAGCAACTACTCGATTTTTGTGCTAGCGTCCAGCCCAGCCTGGGCAGCAGCCTCGGCTACCCCCTCACAACGATGTGGAGGCACATGCGAACCCTCACGCGACGCCGAGTCCTGGGCCTCGGCCTGGGTGCCGTGGCCGCGGGCATGGTGGGCGGGTGCTCGACACCGGGCACCATCTCGGTGAACAGCCTGCCGGTCATTCCGCCCAAGGCCCCGGGTGAGAAGATCACCCTCACCTACTGGGCCTGGTTGAAAGACCTGCAGAAGGTCGCCGACATCTGGAACCGCCAGCATCCCGACGTCCAGGTGAACGCCGTCTGGATTCCGGGTGGGAACTCGGGTGGCTACCAGAAGATGTACTCCGCGCTGGCCGCCGGCGGCGGGCCCGACATGGCCCAGATCGAGATGCGATCGATCCCCGAATTCATCCTCGTCAACGGCCTGGTCGACCTGGCCCGCTACGGCGCCAACGATCACGCCGGGCAGTTCGACCCGACGCTATGGAGCCAGGTGAGTTTCACCGGAGGCGTCTACGGGGTCCCGCAGGACTCCGGCCCGATGGGCTTCTACTACCAGACCGAACTGCTGGACGAGGTGGGCGCCAAGCCGCCGACCAACTGGGACGACTGGCGCGCGGTCGCGACCGAACTGCGCAAGGTGGACAGCTACCTGGAGTGCTTCTCGCTCTCGGACGCCAGCTTCTTCTGCTCGCTGGCCACCCAGGCCGGCGCCGAGTGGCTGACGCCGACCCCGGAGGGCTGGCTGATCAACATGACCGACGACGCCACCATGAAGGTCGCCCGGTTCTTCGACAAGGCGATCGATGACGGTCTGGTCACCACCCAGATCTCACCCTTCTCGCCGGCCTGGTTCGCCGCCTGCTCCCGGGGCGGAATAGCCGCCCTCACCGGCGCCAGCTGGGCCGACGCCCTGATCGAGGGGGTGGCCGGCGGCAAGGGACGCTGGCGCGTGGCGCCGATGCCCCGCTGGGACACCGGCTTCGGCTCCAGCTACTGGGGCGGCTCCACGACCGCGGTCCTCTCCAGCAGCCGCCACCCGAAGGAGGCGCTGGAGTTCGCCGTCTGGCTGAACAGCTCGCCGGAGGGCGTCAACGGCCTGATCGAGAACAGCGGCATCGGCTGGTCGGCCAACCCCGCTCTCATCGGCACCCCGCGGCAGCAGCCGTCCGAGTTCTTCAGCGGGCAGGACTACAACCAGGAGATCTTCGTCCCTGCCGCCAAACAGCAGAACGCCGATTGGAGCTGGTGGCCGATCACCCAGCAGTCGTTCAACATCCTGGCCGACGGTTTCCGCCGCAAGGCCACCGACGGGACCCTGGTTGACGCCGTCGCCGACGCCGAGAAGAAGATCCTGACCGCCTTCACCAACAAAGGCCTGAGCATCCGAAAGGTGTCGGCATGAGCACCACCCAGCCGCACGCCCGCAAACTGAACGCGGCCACCAGGCGAGCCCCCCTGGATCCTGCTGGCACCGTTCCTGGTGCTGTTCGCCCTCACCTTCGTGCTGCCGATCCTGACCGCGGTCGGCTCCAGCTTCACCCGGGTGACCCGGGCCGGGCTCTTCGGCGAGGAGGGCGTGACCAGCGGTTTCGCCGGCTTCGCCAACTACGCCCAGGCCCTCGGCGACGGTAACTTCATCGCCTCGATCGGACGCATGCTGCTGTTCGGCGTCGTCCAGGTACCGGTGATGATCGTGCTGGCCACGATCCTTGCCCTGCTGCTCGAATCCGCCTCGGCGAAGTGGCCCGGCCTGTTCCGCGCCGCCTACTTCATGCCCTACGGCGTCCCCGGCGTGATCGCCACCATCTTGTGGTCGTTCCTCTACGTGCCGGGGCTCAGCCCGATCGTCGACGTCGCCGGCTGGATGGGTCTAGAGGTGGACTTCCTCGGCGCCGACACCGTGCTGTGGTCGATCGCCAACATCGTCACCTGGAGCTACGCGGGCTACAACATGCTGATCATCGTCGCGCAGCTGAAGGCGATCCCGAACGAGCTCTACGAGGCTGCCCGGGTCGACGGCGCGACGCCGTTCCAGATCGCCTGGCGCATCCAGATTCCGCTGATCACCCCGGCCCTGGTGCTGACCACCGTGTTCTCGATCATCGGCACCCTGCAGCTCTTCGCCGAACCGCAGGTGCTGAGCAAGGTCGCGCCGGCCATCGACAGCCAGTTCACCCCCAACCTCTCCGCCTTCACCACGGCCTTCGCCTACAACGACTACAACGTCGCCGCGGCCCAGGCGGTGCTCATCGCGGTGGTCGCGTTCGTGCTCTCGTTCGTCTTCCTCCGCCTCACCAACCGGGAGGACTCGTGACCACCACCACCGCCTCGAAAGCGGCGACCCGCGCGGCCCGCGCCGCCGGCACTGCCGATCACGCCAACCGCTCGGCCGGACGCTCGGCCGCGATGACCATCGTCGTCACCGGCCTGCTGGTGATCGTCGCGCTGTACTTCATCGTCCCGGTCTACTGGGTGTTCGTGGCCGCGTCGAAGACGACCGAGGACCTGTTCTCGTCGTTCGGGTTCTGGTTCGCCCCGAACTTCGCGCTGTGGGAGAACCTGAGCCAGGTCGTCACCTACGACAACGGCATCTTCGTGCGCTGGTTCCTCAACTCGGTGCTGTACGCGGGGGTGGGCGCGCTGCTCGCCACCTACCTGGCGGCCGCAGGCGGATACGCCCTGGCCAAGTACAAGTTCAAGGGCAGCAACGTGATCTTCGGCATCATTCTCGGCGGGGTGCTGGTTCCCGGCACGGCCACCGCGCTGCCGCTGTTCCTGTTGTTCAGCCAGCTGGGTCTGGCCAACACCTACTGGAGCGTGCTGATCCCGTCGCTGGTCTCGCCGTTCGGGCTGTTCCTGTGCCGGATCTACGCCGACGCCACCGTGGACGACGCCCTGCTCGAAGCCGCTCGGCTGGACGGCGCCAGCGAACTGCGGATCTTCCACACGGTCGGCCTGAACATCCTCACCCCGGCCCTGGTGACGGTGTTCCTGTTCCAGCTCATCGGCATCTGGAACAACTACTTCCTGCCGCTGGTCATGCTGGCAGACTCGCAGCTGTACCCGATTACGCTCGGCCTGAACAACTGGCTGGGCCAGGTCGATCGGTTGCCCGAGTTCTACGAGCTGACCACCGGCGGCGTCCTGCTGTCGGTGATCCGCTGGTCATCGCGATGATCGTCCTGCAGCGCTTCTGGCGCGGTGGGCTCACGGAAGGAGCGGTCAAGTAGCCCCGCACTATCTGCTCGATCGGGGGCCCGGGTCCGGTACCCGGGCCCCCGCCCGTTCCCGGCTGGACAGCGACGCGCCGGAACTGTCGTTGAACGGCGACTGGCGGTTCCGGCTGCTGCCCGGCGCCCCCGGTGGCGCCGTCGCGGTGCTGCCGGACGGCGAAGCACCCGACGCGATCGCCGAGGACGGCTTCGACGACTCCGGCTGGGACGAGCTCCCCGTCCCGTCCCATTGGGTGCTGCACGGTGGCGGACGCTACGGGCGTCCGATCTACACCAATGTGCAGTTCCCGTTCCCGATCGAACCCCCGTTTGTGCCGGACGACAACCCGACCGGCGACCACCGCCGGCGCTTCGCGTTGCCCGCGGACTTCGCCGGCGCGGAGTCGGTGCTGCTGCGCTTCGACGGGGTCGAGTCGCGCTACCGGGTCTGGCTGAACGGGGTCGAGATCGGCATCGGGTCGGGCAGCCGGTTGGCGCAGGAGTTCGACGTGACCCATGCCGTCCGTCCCGGCGAGAACCTGCTGGTGGTGCGCGTGCACCAGTGGTCGGCGGCCAGCTACCTGGAGGACCAGGACCAGTGGTGGCTGCCGGGCATCTTCCGCGACGTCACGCTGCTCGCCCGCCCGGCGGGCGCCCTGGACGACGTCTGGCTGCGCACCGATTACCACGCCGGACGGGGCTCGATCCGCCCCGAGATCGTGGCCGCCGACGACGCCTACCCGATGACCCTGCGGGTGCCCGAGCTGGGCGTCGAGGTGACCTGGCATTCGGCGTCCGAGGTGTCGGGTATCGACGCCGGCCCGGTGCAGCCCTGGTCGGCGGAGCTGCCGCGGCTCTACGACGCCACGGTCGCCTCCACCGGTGAGACCGTGCGGCTGCGGCTCGGCTTCCGCACCGTCGAGATCGCCGGCGACCGGCTGCTGGTCAACGGCGAACGGCTGGTCTTCCACGGAATGAACCGGCACGAGACGCACCCCGATCGCGGCCGGGTCTTCGACGAGGACTGGGCCCGTGCCGACCTGCTGCTGATGAAGCGGTTCAACGTGAACGCGATCCGGACCAGCCACTATCCCCCGCATCCGCGGCTGCTCGACCTGGCCGACGAGCTCGGCCTCTGGGTGATCCTGGAGTGCGACCTGGAGACCCACGGCTTCGAGCCGGGTGGCTGGCGGGACAATCCGAGCGACGACCCGGCCTGGCGGGAGGCGCTGCTCGACCGCATCGAGCGCACCGTCGAGCGGGACAAGAACCATCCGTCGATCGTGCTGTGGTCGCTGGGCAACGAGTCCGGGACCGGGCAGAATCTGGCCGCGATGGCGTCCTGGGTGCATGGCCGCGACCCCGGCCGGCCGGTGCACTACGAGGGCGATTACGCCGGCGCGTACACCGACGTGTACTCGCGGATGTACTCCCCGGTTCCCGAGACGGCGTCGATCGGCCGTGACGACTCCGGCGCGCTGCTGCTCGGCTGTTCGGCGTCCGAATCGGCGCGACAGCGCTCGAAGCCGTTCCTGCTCTGCGAGTACGCCCACGCGATGGGCAACGGCCCGGGGGCGCTCGACCAGTACGAAGAGCTGGTCGAGCGGTATCCACGGTTGCACGGCGGCTTCGTCTGGGAATGGCGCGACCACGGGCTGCGCACACGCACCGCCGACGGCATCGAGTTCTTCGGCTACGGCGGCGACTTCGGCGAGGTGGTGCACGACGGCAACTTCGTGATGGACGGCATGGTGCTCTCCGACGGAACGCCCACCCCCTCGCTGCACGAGTTCGCCCAGGTCGCCGCGCCGTTCGCGATCGAGGTCGCCGACATGCTCACGATCCGTAGCCGGCGGCACAGCGCCGACTCGGCGGACGTGGTGTTCTCGTGGTCGGCCGAGGCCGACGGCGAGCCGCTGGCCTCCGGCGAACTGGACGTGCCCCTGCTGGCGCCCCACGCGTCGGTGACCGTGGCGCGTCCGGCGCTGCCCGGACTGCCGGACGGGGCCGGCGAGCTGTGGCTGAACGTGGCGGCGCGGCTGGTCGCACCGACCGCGTGGGCGTCGGCCGGCCACCCGCTGGCGACGGCCCAGGGCCTGATCGCCCGGGCGCCGGATGCCCCGGCCCTGCGATGGTCGCCGGCACCGCGCGACCCGGCCACCGGCGGGCTCGGGTCGGGGCTGCCGGACGTCCTCGGGCCCGCCCGGTTCGAGGCCGGACGGCTCGTCGAGCTGGCCGGCGAACCGGTCCGTGGACCGCGATTGGCGTTGTGGCGGGCCCCTACCGACAACGACCGCGGCAGCGGGTTCGGCAGCTACCAGGACGCCGACCCCACCCTGCCGCCATGGCGCGCCACGCCGGCCCCACCCTGGGACGCCCGCTGGCGTGCGGCCGGTCTGGACCGGATGGTCCCGCGTGTGGTCTCGGCGTCCGGGTCGGCGAGCTGGCTGCGGGTCCGCACCCGGTGGGCGGCGGCGAACTCACGTCTCGCCGTGGTCTGCGACGAGCACTGGTGGCTCGACGAGCGCGGCCTGGCGCTGGTCGTCGATTTGGAGCCCAGCACCGGGTGGGACCTGATCTGGCCGCGGCTCGGCGTCCGCTTCGACCTGCCGACCGGCATCGACGGTGCCTCCTGGTTCGGGACGGGTCCGCTGGAGTCATATCCGGACAGCCTCCAGGCCGCCCGGGTGGGCCGCTTCAGCGCGGCGCTCGGCGAGTTGACCGTCGGGTACGCACGTCCCCAGGAGAGCGGGCACCGCAGCGACCTGCGCTCGCTGACCGTGCGCCGATCCGGGGCCGACTGGCTGCGCATCGACACCGGTCCGGACGCCGCGGGCCGGCTTCCCGGCTTCACGCTCACGCCGCACACCGCCGAGGAGGTCGACCGCGCCGCGCATCCCCACGAGCTGCCGCCGTCGACTGCCACCCGGCTGTATCTGGACGCGGCCCAGCACGGTCTCGGCTCGCGGGCGTGTGGTCCGGACGTGTGGCCGGCGCAGGCGCTCGCCCCCCGGGCGGCGTCCCTGCGGCTCCGGTTCGCCCCGGGCTGAGGACGTCCGTGCGGCGCTGCGTCCGTTACAGGCCGAGCAGGGTCTGCAGTTCGCCGACGCTGTGCACGACCGCGGTCGGTTCGGCGGCACGGAGCTCCTCGGCGCTCGCCGCTCCCCAGGTGACCCCGATGCCCCGGACACCGGCCGCCCGGGCCGCCTGCATATCGACGATGGCGTCCCCGACGTAGACGGCGTCCGCGGCGTCCGCACCCATCTGGTTCAGGGCATGCAGCAGCGGTTCGGGCGAGGGCTTGTGGGTGGCGGTGTCCTCCTCGGTGACCAACAGCGGGATCTGCCCGGTCAGGCCGACGCACTCCAGGCTGACCAGGGCCGATGCGTGCCGCTTGGACGTGACTACCCCGAACGGTCGGCCGGACGCCCGCAGTCCCCCGATCAGGGCACCGACCCCGTCGAAGGGCCGCACATAGGCCTGGTGGTTGGCCAGGTTCCACTCCAGGTAGCGCGCGGTCAGCTCGTCGGCCACCTCGGGCGCCAGTGTGGTGAACGTCTCGGTCAGCGACCGCCCGATCCACTCCTTGCACTGCGCGAGCGTCGGTTCCCAGCCCAGCGCCTGCGACACCGTGCGCTGGAAGGTCGCGACGATCAGCGGGACGGTGTCGGCAAGCGTGCCGTCGAGGTCGAACAGAACGGTCTTCGGCGCCACGAAATTCACCGGGTCAGCCTAATCTGCCCGGCGGGCGTCCCGTGTTCACCACCCTCGCGGGACGTTGCTCAGCCCTGGGTTCGTTGCATAGGTTCAAACCTGAGCAAGGACGCCGAACCTGAGCAACGTGGGACGGCGGCCACCGCGGGCCGGCTTCGATGGGACCGGCCGGTGGCTGGTCGGGCCGCGACGGGACCCCCCGCGTCCGCCGGCAGGTGAGAGAGGAAGCGCATGACGGACTCCCCCGCGAAGCCGCGCGGGCGCCGGCCGGGCCGCGCCGATACCCGCGGCACCATCTGCCGCGCCGCGCTCACCCTGTTCTCGACGATCGGCTACGACAAGGTGTCGCTGCGCGCCATCGCGCGCGAGGCCGACGTCGACCCGGCGCTGATTCATCACTACTTCTCCAGCAAGTCCGACCTGTTCGCCCAGACCGTGCTCGACCTTCCGCTCGAAGCCGGCCAGGTGGTGAGCGACGTGCTGAACGGCCCGCGCGAACAGATCGGCGAGCGGGCCGTGGCCGCCTTTCTGGCCGCCTACGACAGCCCCGAGAGCGGCCGCGACCGGTTCACCGCCATGCTCCGCTCCGCGGTGGCGGCCGACATCGTGCAGCGGCCGCTCAGCGAGTTCATGTCGAAGGAGGTGTTCGGCCCGATCGCCGAGCAGCTCGGTCATCGTGACTATCGCCTGCGGGCCCAGCTCGCGGTGAGCCTCGTGCTGGGCATGGCGCTCAGCCGCTACATCCTCAGATTGCAGGCGCTCGAGGCGGCGTCCGACCGCGACCTGGTGCGTGGCCTGGGCCGGGCGATGCAAGAGATTCTCGTCGAGAGCTGGTGATTCGCCGGCTCGGTAGGCTGGTCGCGGATTCAGGAGGACGATGAGCTGGCCAGCACCAACCGGTGACCCGATCCGCCCCCAAGGGGACGGAGCGCAGCCGACCCCTGGGCAGGCGCCCGGCGACCAGCCGTCCGGAACGACCCCGCCGCCGCCGACCTGGGCGCAGGTTCAGCCGGGCGCCGGCTACCCGCCCCCGACCGTGCCCCTGCCGACTCAGCCGCTGCCCACCACGCCCATGCCGGCGCCGCTGACCCCGCCCGCCGAACAGCCGACCGGGGCCGTCGCGAGCGCGGCGGGTCCGGGGCACATCGATATGCTCAGCGCTCCGGCCGTTACCCCGCCCGGGTTGGCCAAGTTGAGCGAGAAGACCGGCCAACCCGTGCGGCCGTGGACGATCTGGGCCTCGGCGGTGCTGATGTTCGGCGGCGCGATCACCGTCACCGTGGGCCTGCTGCTCGCCATGTGGGTGATGGCCTCGCCCTGGGTCGAGGTGGCCGACGGCTGGACCAAAGACGACAAGTTCAACGAGGCCACCTGGCTGACCGCGCAGTTCCCGTCCGAACCCGCCAGCGGCTGGCGGGTGTTCTTCGCGATCGTCTGTTGCGTAATCGCGGTGGCCGTGGCCGGCACCGCAGCGGTGATCGGCTACTACGCGTTCGCCGGCTACGACTGGACGCGCATCGGCGGGCTGGTCGCGCTCGGGGTGTCGCTGCTGTCGCTGTTGCTCACCCCGATCGCGGCCGTCACGATCGGCTTCGTTGCACTCGGGGCCGCGGCGCTGTGGCTGCCGGCGACAAGGCCGTTCTTCGCCCGCTGGCAGGCCGTGCGGCACCCACAGACGGCCTACTCGCAGCCGATTCAGAACGTCTTCTACGGCCCGCTGCCGCGCTATCGCTGAACCGTCCTTTCGGCAATGGTTACCCTGCAGCAACGGTTGCTGTAGAGCAAGCGAACGACGTTACCGCTTGCCGACGAGGTGTTCGACGCACTGTGCGACCACACCAGGCGTCAGTTGTTGCGCGCGATCGGCGACGAGCCCGTTGCCGTAGGGGTGCTCGCCGAGCGCGTGGCCGTCGGCCGGCCGGCGGTGAGCAAGCACCTGAAGGTGCTGCAGTGCGCCGGGTTGGTCAGCCACCACAGCGTGGGCACCCGCAACCTGTACGCGCTCGCACCTGAGGGTTACGCGGTGGCGCAGCGCTGGTTCGCCGACACCTGGACGGCCGCGCTGACCGCCTTCGCCCGGCATCTCGAGCAGCAGAAATGACGCCGCTGCACCGGCAGATCGTGGTCGCCGCCACGGCAGGCCGCGCCTTCGCCGTGTTCACCACCGAGATCGGCCTGTGGTGGCCCCTGGAGCGGTTCAGCGTGGGCGGGGCGGGGTCGTCCGTCGAGTTCAAGAATGGACGGCTGGTAGAGACCGCGGCCGACGGCGACACCCACGAGTGGGGCGAGGTCACGGCCTGGGAACCGCCCGAACGGCTGGCGTTCTCCTGGCACCCCGGACGTCCCGATGAGCCGGCCTCGCACGTCGAGGTGACCTTCGTCGAGTTGGCGGACGGCACGACTTTGGTCACGCTCACCCACACTGGTTGGGAGCGGCTCGCCGAACCCGCGGCGGCCCGCGAGGAGTACCGCAACGGCTGGCCGTTGGTGATGGCGCGGCTCGGCGATGCGATCGGCACCGAGCCGGCCGCACCCACCGTGGCGGCGTGGTTCGCGCTGCGGCACACCTCGAATCTGACCCCTGAGCTCTCGGTCTTCGCCGATGACCGCTTCGCCGGCACGTGGCCTTTCTGCAGTGGCTCGACGGCCGTGGCTGGCTCGTGGCGGCCGGTCCGCTGGGCGATCAGGACGGTGCCGGGCTCACGGTGGCGCGGGTGCCGGGTGACAAGGTCGGCGAGTTGGTCGAGGCCGCCCACCAACAGGACGCGAGCGTCGCCGAAGGACTCTTCGACGTGCTGGTGCGGCCCTGGCAAGTCAGGTTCGCCACGCCCCAGGAGCGCTGACCCGATGGTTGAACTCGTCCAAGAGCCCGGCCGGACCGGTCGCGACAAGTCGTGCGGCACTGGGAGTCGAGGCGCTCAAGCCCCCTAGAAGATGAGAGCGGGCGACGGGAATCGAACCCGCATTCTCAGCTTGGGAAGCTGATGTTCTGCCATTGAACTACGCCCGCGAGGCGCGCTGACCGCCGTCAGTCTAGCGGGCGCGTCGTGGCCGACGCACAACGGCTCAGGGTGTCCCCCGCCTGTGCCCTGGAGACTCCTCGCCCGGGTGCCCATCGTCGCCGCACGGGGCTAGCGTCAGAACCATGAGTTACGCCGAACCGACCGACGTCGGGCCCGCCTACGGCGGCGACCTGGCCGTGAACGCGAGCGACAAGACCAAGGTGCTCACCCTGCTCGACGCCGCCCTGGCCGAAGGCCGCATCACCCCGGCCGAGCATGCCGAGCGCACGCAGGCCGCCAATCAGGCCCAGACCTTCGACGATCTGGTGCCGCTCACCCGTGACCTCGTGGTGGTTCCCGGTCCGGCCTTGACCCCGACCTGGTCGTCCGCACCGGTCGGCCCCGACACCGGCCCCGAGATGATCGTCGCCATCTTCAGCGGTGCGGCGCGCAAGGGCGTGTGGCAGCCGCGGCGCAATCTCAGCGTGCTGACCCTGTTCGGCGGGGCGGAACTCGACCTCACCCAGGCCGTCTTCACCGACAACGTGTGCGAGATCAACGTGTTCTGCCTGTTCGGCGGCATCGAGATCACGGTGCCCGACGGCACCACGGTGCGCAACGAGTGCATGGCGGTCTTCGGTGGCTCAGACACCAAGACCATGCCTCCCACGCCCGGCGCGCCCACCGTGATCGTCAAGGGCTTCATCGGGTTCGGCGGGGTCGAGGTGCGCGGCCTCAGCAAGAAGCAACGCAAGCGCCGCGACTGCGGCAGCTGAGCCGTCCCAGATGGACGCCCCCGCCCCGCTCGGCCGTGCGGGGTCGGCCCGTACGCTGAACGACATGGACGACCTGTTCGCGCCGCCGGCGGCCGGCTGGCGGCGCATCTCGCCCGCCTACGCCATGGTGCTGCGCGCACGCATGCTGATCGGTACCGCCCTTGTGATCGGCGTGGTGGCCACCGTGTTGTGGCATGCCGTCGACCCCCGCTGGGCGGGTGCCCTGATCGCCCTGGGCGTCGGCTACGCAGGGTGGCAGTGGTTCAGGCTCGGGCGTTGGGTGCGGGCCTGGGGCTACCTCGAACGTGACGGCGACCTGTACCTCAGCCATGGGCTCTGGTCGCGTGAGCTGATCGTCATTCCGTACGGCCGCATGCAGGCGGTGAAGGTCGAGAGCGGCCCGTTGACCCGCGCGCTCGGCCTGGCCAACGTCGAACTGGTCACGGCCAGCCTGCAATCGGGTGGCCGGGTGCCGGGACTGCCGCAACGTGACGCCGAAGCGCTGCGCGACCGGTTGATCGCCATCGGCATCGGCGATCAGGACGGCCTGTGAGCATTCCGCCGGGCTCGTTCTCAGGGCCGGTGCAGCCGCAGACCCTCGGCAGCGGTGAGCCGGGCCCTGCCGAGAACCGCGACGATCGGGCCTGGCCGCACGCGGGGTCGTCCAACGTACCGGTGGGAACCCCGCCGTCGGCCCCCGCGCTGGTCGAGAAGCCGCACCCGCTCACCCCGCTGGTGCGGGCCTGGGTGCTGGTGGTGGCCGTGGCCTGGACGATCGGCCGCGACCTGCTGGGTCGGCCCGAGGGGCTGCGCCTGCCGCCGCTGACCTGGGTGAGCGGTGGTGTCGGCGCAGTACTGGTGACGCTGTTGGTGGTCGCCTACCTCGACTGGCGGGCCACCTCGTTCGTGGTCGATCACGGCGAGTTGCGGCTCGAGCGGGGCGTGTTCACCAAGTCGTCCGAACGCATTCGGTTCGACCGCATTCAGTCGGTCGACATCACCGAACCCTTCGCGGCCCGACTGCTGGGCCTGGCCGAGGTGACCATCGACGTCGGCGCCGAGGGCGGCCACCGCATGCGGTACCTGTCGAGGGCGCGGGCGGCGGCCATGCGCGACTACCTGCTCGCCCGGGCGCACGGCCAACGGCCGGCCGAGGTGACCCGGCAGAGCACCACCGGGGTGCTCGACGACCTCGCCGCCGGCGACGAGGTGCTCGTGCGGGTGCCGTCGGGGCGGCTGGTGATCGGCGCCCTGCTCTCGCACGAGTTTCTGCTGCTCACGGTGCCCGCCTCGGTGATGATCGCGGTGGTGATCGCGCTCGACCCCCGCGGGCCGAGCGTGGTGCTCGGCAACCCCTGGCTGCTGCTCGGGGCCGCCCTGCCGGCGCTGGGCGGGCTGTGGAGTTTCGTGGTGCACCGGGTGATCGGCCAGTGGCACTACCAGTTCGTACGCAGCGGGCCGGGCCTCAAGATCACCCGCGGCCTGACCAGTCTGAGCAGCCAGTCGGTGCCCCGGCATCGCATTCAGTCGCTGCGCATCGCTCAGCCGCTGTGGTGGCGTCGGTTGGGCTACTACCGCGTCGACATGTCGGTGCTCGGCAACCACGGGCTGGCCCGAGACGAAGATCAGGCCGGGCGCACCAGCATTCTGCTGCCGATCGGCACCCGGGCCGAGGTCGACCGGGTGCTGCGCACGATCTGGCCGGGGCTCGACCTCGACGCCATCGCGATCACACCCAGCCCCCAGCGGGCCCGCTGGGTGCAGCCGCTGGCCCAGGGCTGGGTCGGCTGGGGCTGGGACGGCTCGGTGCTGGTCACCCGCATGGGTTGGCTGACCCGCACGCAGCACGTCGTGCCGCACGCCCGGGTGCAGTCGCTAGCCCTGCAGCAGGGCCCGCTGCTGCGCAAGTTGCGGCTGGCCTCGGTTGCCGTGCACACCACCCAGGCGCTGGCCGTGAACGCGGCCCTACACCTGGACGCCGACGCCGCCCGGGCGCTGCTGTTCGCCGAGGCGGAGCGGGCACGGAGCGGGAAACTGGACGGCTTGTTCAGCAGTGCCGAGTGAGCATGTCGCCGTCTGGTGTCGTGCCGCGCTTGCAGAGGTAGCTGGCGTTCGCGGCCGTCCGGTTGGGAGATCCCGGCGTTCGCCCGGATGACGTAGGAGTGCTGGCGTCCCCGTCCAGTTGTGAGATCCCGGCGTGCGCCGGGATGACGGAGGGTCCGTCACAGTGACAATCCCGTTCGCCGGTTTGAAGAAAGTCCCGGCCTCAGCTGTGGGCGGTGCGGGCACTCCACGCGCTGGCGACCATCTCGTCGACGGTGTGCCGCATCTGCCAGTCGAGGTCGGCGGCCGCCGCGGTGCCGTCCGCGACGATTCGGGCGGGGTCACCCGCACGGCGCGGACCCACCTCAGGGGTGAAGTCGACACCGGTGACGCGACGCATGGCGTCCATGATCTGCAGCACGCTAAGCCCTTCCCCGCTGCCCAGGTTGTAGGCGGGCAGCAGTTCGCGACCGGCCTCGAGCGCCTGGGCGGCCGCCACGTGCGAGATCGCGAGGTCGCCCACGTGCACGTAGTCGCGCACGCACGAGCCGTCGGGGGTGGCGTAGTCGGTGCCGTTCACCTGCGGCGTCCGGCCCTCGATCAGCGCCTCGATGACGATCGGAAACAGGTTGTGCGGACTGATGTCGTACACCTCGTCGGTGGCCGAGCCGACCACGTTGAAGTAGCGCAGGGCGACGCTCGAGAACTCGGGCCAGGCGCGTGCCACGTCACTCATCAGCCACTCGCCCACCAGCTTGCTCTCGCCGTAGGGCGATTCGGGGTGGGTCGGCGAGTCTTCGGTGACCAGTTCGGTGGACGGCGTGCCGTACACCGCCGCGCTGGAGCTGAACACCAGCTTGTTCACGCCGGCCCGGTGCATGGCGTCGAGCACCTTCACCATGCCCGTGACGTTCTGGGTGTAGGTGTGCAGCGGCCGCTTGACCGACACGCCCGCGTACTTGAAGCCGGCGACGTGCACCACGCCGGTGCAGTTGAACCGATCGAGGGTGTCGGTGAGCAGGTCGACGTCGAGAATGTCGCCCTGCACCAGGGTGACCTCGGGCGGCACGAAGGCCGCCCGTCCGGTCGACAGATCGTCGACCACCACGGGCGTGATGCCCACGGAACTGAACGCGCGCACCACGTGCGCGCCGATGTAGCCGGCGCCGCCGGTGACCAACCAGGTACTCACGCACCCAGTCTGTCGGCAGCCACGGCCGCCCGCCACTCGCGAACACCGGTGAGCCTGAACCTCTGCGCAGTTCCTGCCCGCAGCGTGCCACAGACGTCAACGGCCGCTGAGTCAGGAGCCGGACGAAGCAGCCGTCCGTGACGCAGGCCAACACGAGCGCCGCGGGGGGACGGGCCACTAATGTGTGCGCCATGACACGCAACGTCGCGCTCGGCATCGACATCGGCGGATCAGGCATCAAAGGCGCCCTGGTCGACCTCGACGCGGGCGACTTCGCCTCTGATCGCCTGCGCATCGAGACACCGCAAGAGTCGACTCCGGCCAATGTGGCCGCAGTGGTCGGCGAGATCGTGACCAACTTCGCCGACGAACTCGGCGACGGCCCCATCGGGCTCACCATTCCGGCGATCGTGCAGCACGGGGTGACGTTGTCGGCGGCGAACATTCACCCGTCGTGGGTGAACTGCCCCGCGCAGCAGATCTTCGCCGACGCACTCGGCCGCGACGTGGTTCTGGTCAACGACGCCGACGCCGCCGGCGTGGCCGAGGTGAAGTTCGGCGCGGCCCGCGGCAACCCCGGCCTGGTGATCGTCACCACGCTGGGCACCGGCATCGGGTCGGCGATCATTTACCGCGGGGTGCTGGTGCCCAACTCAGAACTCGGTCATCTCGAGATCGACGGCTACGACGCCGAGAAGCGGGCGGCCGCCAGCATTCGCACCAAAGAGGGCCTGAGCTGGGACGAGTACGTGCCCCGGTTGCAGCGCTACTACGAGACCGTGGAGTTCCTGTTTTCGCCCGACCTGCTGGTGGTCGGCGGCGGCGTGAGCAAGAAGGCAGACAAGTTCTTGCCCAAGCTGAAACTGCGCACCCCCATCGTGCCCGCCGAACTGCAGAACCGCGCCGGCATCATCGGCGCCGCGGTGCTGGCGGTCGACGAGAGCGGCCACTGACCGCCTTCACGTCATCCCGATCGCCCTCACGTCATCCCGATCGCCTTCACGTCATCCCGGCGAACGCCGGGATCTCCTGACTCGACCAGCAGAAATCCGGAGTGTCGAGCGGTGTTCTCAGCGGTCTCCTGAAGCCCGACGGCCGACGGATGTTGGGGACGGTTCCCAACTACCGCCAGGCGGGTGCTTGGTGGGGAGATCCCGGCGTTCGCTGGGATGACGGGGGACGGTCGCGATGACGAGCGCAGATCTCCCGGCGTTCGCCGGGACGACGAGAGGCTCGAGACTGCGGTGCCGGCGGATCTGGCGGCGCTCACTATGCTGACCCGGTGAGCACGACAACGCAGTCAACGCTGGCCGACGTGACGGCCTCGGACGCCACGCTGCGCCGCTTTCTGCACGGCCTGCCGGGCGTCGATCAGGTCGGCGCCGACCAGCGCGCGGCTGGTCTCGGCAGCCGCTCGATCAAGACCAGCAGCAAGAAATGGGCGCTCGACCTGGCGATCTCGATGGTCGATCTGACCACGCTCGAAGGCATGGACACCCCCGGCAAGGTGCGCGCCCTGTGCAGCAAGGCGATGCGTCCCGATCCGGCCGACCCGTCGTGCCCGCACACCGCCGCCGTCTGCGTCTACGGCGACATGGTCGGCATCGCCAAGTCCGCTGTGCAGGGCTCCCCCGTGCACGTGGCCGCAGTGGCCACCGCGTTTCCGTCCGGACGCGCCTCGCGCACGGTTCGCCTCGAAGACACCAGGGAGGCGTCCGCCGCCGGCGCCGACGAGATCGACATGGTGATCGACCGCGGAGCCTTTCTGGCCGGCCGTTACCTGGAGGTGTTCGACGACATCGTGGCGGTGCGCGAGGCGTGCGGCGACGCGCACCTGAAGGTGATCTTCGAGACCGGCGAGCTGCAGACCTACGACAACGTGCGCCGGGCGTCCTGGCTGGCGATGCTGGCGGGCGCGCACTTCATCAAGACCTCCACCGGCAAGATTCAACCCGCCGCCACGCTGCCGGTCACCTACCTGATGGTGCAGGCCGTCCGCGACTTTCGTGAGGCGACCGGCCAGATGGTCGGCGTCAAACCCGCCGGCGGCATTCGCAGCGCCAAGGACGCCATCAAGTACCTGGTGATGGTCAACGAGGTGGCCGGCCCCGACTGGCTGAACCCCGACTGGTTCAGGTTCGGCGCCTCGACGCTGCTCAACGACCTGCTGATGCAGCGCACCAAGATGGCCACCGGACGGTACTCCGGGCCCGACTACTTCACCCTCGACTGAGAGCTGGGGACTGAGCAGATGAGCACCACGTTCGAGTACGCGCCGGCGCCCGAGTCGCGCGCGATCGTCGACATCAAGCCCAGCTACGGGCTGTTCATCGACGGTGACTTCGTCGACGGTCATGGCGAGGGCTTCACGACCATCAACCCGGCCACCGAAGAGGTCCTGGCCGAGATCTCCGAGGCCACGGACGCCGACGTCGACCTCGCCGTGCACGCCGCCCGCAAGGCCTTTCGCAGCTGGTCGCGCATCAGCGGCGCCGAGCGCGGTAAGTACCTGTTTCGCATCGCCCGCATCATCGCCGAGCGCTCGCGTGAGCTGGCGGTGCTCGAGTCGATCGACAACGGCAAGCCGATCAAAGAGTCGCGCGACGTCGACGTGCCGACGGTCGCCGCGCACTTCTTCTACTACGCCGGCTGGGCCGACAAGCTCGAACACGCGGGTTTCGGGCCCGACCCGAAGCCGCTGGGCGTGGCCGGGCAGGTGATTCCGTGGAACTTTCCGCTGCTGATGCTGGCCTGGAAGATCGCCCCCGCGCTGGCCTGCGGCAACACAGTGGTGCTGAAGCCGGCCGAGACCACCCCCCTGACCGCCCTGCTCTTCGCCGAGATCTGCCAGCAGGCCGACCTGCCGCCCGGCGTGGTGAACATCGTCACCGGCGCGGGGGGCACCGGACGGGCCGTGGTCGCCCACCCGGACGTCGACAAGGTGGCCTTCACCGGTTCGACCGAGGTGGGCAAGGCGATCGCCCGCACCGTCGCGGGCAGTCACAAGAAGGTCACCCTCGAACTGGGCGGCAAGGCGGCCAACATCGTGTTCGACGACGCCCCTCTCGACCAGGCCGTCGAGGGCATCGTGAACGGCATCTTTTTCAACCAGGGCCACGTCTGCTGCGCCGGTTCGCGGCTGCTGGTGCAAGAGTCGGTAGCCGACGAGGTGTTGGCCAAGTTGAAGACCCGCATGGCCACCCTGCGGGTAGGTGACCCGCTCGACAAGAACACCGACATCGGGGCGATCAACTCCGCCGAGCAGTTGGCCAAGATTCGTGCGCTGTCAGATATCGGCGAGGCCGAGGGTGCCGGACGCTGGTCGCCCGCCTGTGACCTGCCCGACAAGGGCTTCTGGTTCGCCCCGACGATCTTCACCGGGGTGTCGCAGGCGCATCGCATTGCGCGAGAGGAGATCTTCGGGCCGGTGCTGTCGGTGCTGGCGTTTCGCACGCCGTCCGAAGCGGTCGAGAAGGCCAACAACACCCCGTTCGGGCTGTCGGCCGGCGTCTGGACCGAGAAGGGCTCGCGCATTCTGTGGATGGCGTCGCAGCTTCGCGCCGGCGTGGTGTGGAGCAACACGTTCAACCGCTTCGACCCGACCAGCCCGTTCGGTGGCTACAAAGAGTCGGGGTACGGCCGCGAGGGCGGCCGGCATGGGCTGGAAGGGTACCTGCAGTGAGCCGCACCGACGTCCGCAAGACCTACAAGCTGTACATCGGCGGGGCCTTTCCGCGGTCGGAATCGGGCCGCACCTACCTGGTCAACGATGCCTCGGGACGGCTGCTGGCGAACGCGGCAAAGGCGTCCAGAAAGGACGCCCGCGACGCGGTGGTGGCGGCCCGCAAGGCGTTCGGCGGCTGGTCGGGGCGCACGGCCTACAACCGCGGCCAGGTGGTGTACCGGGTGGCCGAGGTGCTCGAGTCACGCCGCGCCCAGTTCGAGGCTGAGCTGGCGGCCGGTGGGTCGTCGGGCGCCGAGGCGCGCGCCGAGGTGGACGCCGCGATCGACCGGCTGGTCTGGTACGCGGGCTGGAGCGACAAGATCGCCCAGGTCGACGGATCGGCCAACCCCGTAGCGGGGCCGTACTTCAACCTGAGCTCACCCGAGCCGGCCGGGGTGGTGGCGGTGATCGCGCCGGCCTCGGCGCTGTTGGGCCTGGTATCGGTGGTGGCCCCGCTGATCGCGGCGGGCAACACCTGCGTGGTGATCGCGTCAGAGGTGGTGCCTTTGGTGGCGATCACGTTCGCCGAAGTGCTGGCCACCTCTGACGTGCCGGGCGGTGTGGTGAACATTCTCACCGGCGAGGTGGCCGAGATCGCGCCCTGGCTCGCGTCGCACATGGACGTCAACGGGCTCGATCTGACCGGCGTGACCGACGCCGACTTGGCCCGCGATCTCGAGGTGGCGGCGGCCGACAACCTGAAGCTCGTCCGGCGCGCCGGGGTCGAGAACCTGGACGATTCCCCCGCGCTGGACCGCATGACCCGCTTCATGGAGATCAAGACGGTCTGGCACCCGATGGGCCGCTGATCCGCCCTTCGTCATCCCGGCGAACGCCGGGATCTCCAAACTCGGCCACCCCGTCATCCCGGCGAACGCCGGGATCTCCAAACTGGGCGGCAGCAGAACAGATCCCGACGTGCCTCGCCATGACGCAAGTGCGGCAACCATTCGCGCTCCTTTGGCGTAGGGGGAGGATGAACGAGCGAAGGGGGCGTCGATGGTCGGCAGGTCGGGGCGGCAGGCGGAGTTCACGAGCTTCGTCCAGTCGTCGGCGCGCTACCTGAGCCGCACCGCGTACCTGCTTACCGGCAGCCAAGAACGCGCGGACGACCTGGTGCAAGAGACCCTGACCCGCACCTACGCCGCCTGGCACCGGGTGCGGCCGCACGAGGCGATCGGCTATGCCCGCCGGGTGTTGGTGAACCTGTCCATCGATACTCACCGACGTCGCGAGCCAGTGCCCGTGGAGTGGTCCGAACGGGCCGACACGCACGATGCTCACGCCCGCTCGGACGACGCCGACGAGGTGGCCCGCATGCTCGCCACGCTCACACCCAAACAGCGCCGCATCGTGGTGCTGCGCTACTTCGACGACCTCACCGAGGCCCAGACCGCCGAATGCCTGGGCATCAGCGTGGGAACGGTCAAGTCGGCCTGCTCACGTGCATTCGCGAGTCTGCGCGAGCAGTACGCCCCCATCACGAACGGAGACCAGTCATGAACGCACTCGAAGAGAAGCTGCGCAGCGGCTTGACCGAACTGGCCGACGAGGCGAGCGTGAACGTCCGGGCCGACGATCTGGTCGGCACGCTGACCCTGCTCGACCGACAGCACCGCAATAGGCGCTTGCTCGCCGGGGTCGCGGCGGCGACCTTGGCGGGCGTGGTCGGCTGGGCCGCACTGACGCCACATACGATCACCGTTTCACCTGCGGCCCCGGCTGCTGCGCCATCGTCGATCGGACAGCTCACCAGCCAGTACTTCAGGTTCCAGATCCAGAACCCGCAAACGGTCAACTACATCGTGGGCGTCGACCTGCGCTCGGACGGGTCGCGGCTCTTCGTCAACACCACGAGCGAACTCGAGTACGGCGGCGACCGGCAGACCGGTGAACTCTCAGGACCCGTCGGCAGCTACTTCTCGGGCAAACTACCGGGCAACTTGTTCGTTGTGATCATTCCCGACCTGGTGACCGACTACGCATCCGATCTGGGTGACGAAGGGCGCCACCCCACCTATCTCGACGGGCAGCTGCGAACCTTGACCAACGAGGGGTTCAGCATGGTCGTCTTTCGTTGGGAGCCAAGCGACGGATCGGCGCCTCACTACTTCTGGCTCGGCTCCGACGGAGTCGTCCGCGATGACAGCAGCACGAGCATGCAAACCCTGGCCCTGACCGTCGGCGATCACCAGTTGCGCCTGTTTCAGAGGCCAGGCGACAGCCGCTGGGGCACCTTCCCCTCAGACGTGATCGACGTCTGGCGCACCGTCGACCCCGACCGCGCCGAGGTGCGGGTGATGGGCTTCACCGGCGACATGTCGGTCGGACGGTTGCCCGCAGGCGCAACCGACGTGAAAGTCGTTCCACGGGGCGACGCCAGTTGGACCGTCGGCCGCCAGGCGGACGGCCGGGCGTGGTACATGGTGCGGTCCAACGCGGAATACACGGGCAGTTCGTCGACCGACTCACTAGTCAAGTCGATCAGCTACACCGACGCCGACGGCAAGAGAGTGACCTACACGCCGACGCTGCGCCACTGACGTCACGCTGGTTGAACTTGTCGAAACCGACGGCTCCTTGGTGCCCCCGAGATCCCGGGGCAAGCCCGGGATGACGGCCGAGCGACTGCGTTCATCCAAGCCGCCCCGTCATTCCGGCGAACGCCGGAATCTCTCGTCCGGCACCTGGTGGGCACGAAAGCGACGTGACCGAGAGCTCACATGCGGTCGGGCGCCACGATGCCCAGCAGATCGAGACCCTTGCCGAGCACCGTCCGTGTGGCGGCGCAGATCGCCAACCTTGACGTGCGCACCTCGCCCTCGCTCTTCAGCACCGGGCACTGCTCGTAGAAACTGCTCAGTGCGGTGGCGGTGTCGAACAGGTAGGTGCATAGCTTGTGCGGCTGCAGGCTCACCGACACCTCGGCAACCACCTCGCCGAAGCGCGACAGCAGCAGCGCCAGAGTCTGCTCGGCGGGTTCGTCCAGCACGGTCACCGCGGTGGGCAACCACCCCTCGGCCTCAGCCTTGCGCAGAATGCCGCTCACTCGGGCGTGGGCGTACTGCAGGTATGGGCCGGTGTTGCCCGTCGTGGCGGTCATGCGTTCGGCGTCGAACACGTAGTCCTTGTGCAGCGACGTCGACAGGTCGGCGTACTTCACCGCAGCCATCGCGATCTCGGGCGCGGCCACCTCTTCGGCCAGGTCGAGCAGCGTGTCGAGGGTGACGGTCTTGCCGTCGCGGGTCTTGAACATCTTGCCGTCCGGGCCGAGCACCGAACCGAACCCGACGTGCTCGAGCACACCGTCGACCGGCACCCAGCCGGCCATGCGGGCCACGGCGAACACCTGCGAGAAGTGGTGCGCTTGCGGCGAGCCGACCACATAGATGATGCGCTGCGCATGCAGCTCGTCGAACCGGTAACGGACGGCGGCCAGGTCGGTGGCCGCGTAGCCGAAGCCGCCGTCGGTCTTGCGCACGATCAGTGGCGCGTCGTCGCCCGGCACGAACACCACCAGCGCACCGTCGTCGACCACGGCGATGCCGGACGCCGCCAGGTCGGCGGCCACCCCGGCGAGCATGTCGTTGTAGAGCGACTCGCCGGCCAGGTCGTCGTCGGTGAGCAGCACTCCGAGCCGCGCGTAGGCGGTGTTGAAGCCGACCTTGCTCACCTCGATCAGCGAGCGCCAGATCGCCAGCGTCTGCTCGTCGCCGCCCTGCAGCGCCACCACACGGCGACGGGCGGCGTCGGCGAACTGCTCGTCGCTGCGAAAGTGCTCCTGAGCGCGGCGGTACAGCGCCACCGACGAGGCGAGGTCGAGGTCGTCGGCGTTGATGCCCTCGCAGATGATCTGCTCGACCAGCATGCCGAACTGGGTGCCCCAGTCGCCGATGTGGTTCTGGGCGATGACGGTGTGGCCCTGGGCGCGCAGCACCCGGGCGAAGCAGTCACCGATGATGGTGGAGCGCAGGTTGCCGACGTGCATCGGCTTGGCCACGTTGGGTGCCGAGTAATCGATCACCACCCGCTGGGGGTGGTCAGCCTGCTCGATCACGCCGCTGGGGTCGGTGAGAATGCCGGTGACGACTTGCGCCAGCACCTCGTTGCGCAGCCGAATGTTGATGAATCCGGGCCCGGCGATCTCGAGCGGTTCGCACAGATCGGCGACGTCCACCTCGTCGACGATGCGCTGCGCCACCTCGCGCGGCGGACGTCCCTCGGCCTTGGCCAGCCGCAGCGCCACGTTGCTCTGAAAGTGCCCGAACTGCGGCTTCGTGGCCGGACGGAGTTCGGGGTCGACCCCGGTGACGGATTCGAAGCGTTCGTTCAGCAGCGCAGGCAGGGAAAGCACGAGGAATATCCTCCCACGCACGCACCGGTGCTCCCGACCGTCGGCCAGCCCATGACCCGGGGAGCAGAGACCCGGGCGGTCGTCGTCCCGGCGGATGCCGGGATCTGGCACCTCAACCGGTAGCACAACTACCCCTGTCGCACTGGCATCTGGGCTTGGCACGATCGGACGAACACCCGGGAGGCCCCATGTTGACGTCACAACTGTTCGCCGGCGATGACCTGCTGCAGCGCATCGCCGACGGATCACCCGAACGCATCTCGCGATTTCAGAACTCCACCGCGCCGGCCGTGCTCAAGGTGCAGCAGGCGTTGCTGATCTGGGACGCCGCCGCCCTGCCCCTGCACGGCGCGGACGGCACGTACGGGTCAGAGACCGCGTCGGCGGTCGTGCGGTTCAAGGTCACCGAACTGCTGGCGCCGCCCGATCAGTTGGTCGACGACGTGGGCCCCCGAACGGTGCTGCGTCTCGACGAGATCGCCAAGGCAGCAGAGCCCGCACCCACACCCGTCGAACCGACCGCCTTCGTGCGTCAGGACGTCTACGACCTGCAGCCTGACGGCGCCCCGCTGCACCCGATCATCGCCGCCTATGCCGTGGCCGTGCGCGAGTTGAAGCGCAACGCCGGCCCGCAGCACCGGCTGTGGAGCTTCCACACCCAGGTGCACGGCATGAGCCCCGACCCATTGGACGGTCTGCGCAACCAGTGCCAGCACTTCTGCTGGTACTTCCTGCCCTGGCATCGCATGTACCTGCACAGCTTCGAGGCGATCTGCCGCTCGATCATCGCCGAGTCCGACGAGGTCGACGACGACACCAAGGCCACCTGGGCGCTGCCCTACTGGGACTACGACCGCGACGGCACCCGCGAACTACCACCGGTGTTTCGCGAGCCGACGCTGAATGGCGCACCCAACCCGCTGTTCGAGCCGTTCCGTAACCCGGGGCTCAACTCCCCCGTGCTGTTCCAGGGCGAGGCCGCCCCGCGGTTGGCGCGCCTGGTGCCGGCCCAGACCACGGCGCGCGGGTGGTTCTTCGCGACCCCCTATTCCGACAGGTTCGTGCCCGCGTTCGGCGGAACCGAGACCGGCTTCAACCACGGCAACGCTCCGGGTGCGACGCCCGGCCCGCTCGAGATCACCCCCCACGGCTCGGTGCATGTGTTCGTCGGCGGCCGCATGAACGACTTCAACCAAGCGGCGGGCGACCCGATCTTCTGGCTGCACCACTGCAACCTCGACCGGCTGTGGGAGGTGTGGCGCACGTCCACGGGGTTGGGGCTCGACCCGCGCGGCAGCCGGTTCGTCGACCAGACCTTCGAGTTTCTGGACGCCGCCGGCGCCCGCATTGAGCCCACCTGTGGCAGCGTGTTGAACGTCGCCAACCTCGGCTACAGCTACGCCGACACCTCGATTCCCGCCTCGGCGGGTGCTGGAGGCCCGATGGACGATCCGAACCGCGGCCCGCAGCGGCCGCCCGACAAGCGCAACGCGCCCCGAAGGGTCGGGGCCGTCGACGAGCCCGTCCGGCTGCAGAGCGGCGCGCGCGACGTGGAGTTCAGCACCGACGCCCCCGCCACCCGCGGCGACGAGCGGTTTCTGGTGGCCGTCGAGCACATCAGCGCCGACGACCTGCCCAAGGCCGAATGGGGCGTGTTCCTGCAGCCCACCTCGGGTGACCCGGTGCTGGTGGGCACCCTGCCGCTGTTCGGCCTGCGCGAGTCGAATCAGCCCGATGCCGACCACGAGTTGAGCTACGTGTTCGACATCACGGCCCTGGTGCATGTGCTGGACGCCGAGGGACGGTGGGACGCCGACCGTTTCCGCGCCAAGCTCGCACAGGTCAACGCCGTGCCCGTCAACGGCGAACCCGAGCCCGAGGTGGTCATCGGCACCATCGCGCTGCTGGTTCAGTGACCCGATGACCGCGTCCGTCGCCGACAAGCGACCCCGATCGGTGCCGACACGCGACGTTGGTGCTGTGGCGCTGACGAGCGGTCGTTTGTCGGCGTGGCGCCGTAACCACCCGGAATGGCTGGCTCTGCTGATCGCCGCCGGTGCCTGGGTGTTGTTGGGCGGGCTGCTCTCGGCAACCGCGGGTCACCATCACGGCGGGCAGGCGGGCTCGTACGACCAGCACCTGGTGATGTGGGTGGCGATGGTGCCGGCCATGATGTTGCCGACGACGCTGCCGCACCTGCGCTACGTCGGCTTCGCGACGCAGGAAGCACGCACCCAACGGTCGGTTCTGCTGTTCTCGCTCGGCTACGGCGCGGTGTGGTTGCTGCTCGGGCTGGTGGTGGCCGCCGTCCCTCAGCCGCTGACGGGCTGGCCGTTGGCGCTGGTGGTGGCGGCCGCCGGCGGCTGGGAACTCAGCCGGGTCAAGGGCCGGGCGCTGAAGCGGTGCTGTCGCACCTGGCCCGTGCGCTACACCGGCCCGGCTGCGGACGCCTCGGCGGTCGAGTTCGGCCTGCGCCACGGCGCTGCGTGTCAGCTGGTCGGGGGGCCGGCCATGATCGCCCTGATGCTGGCCGGTCACCCGTGGTGGGCCGCGGTGACGCTGTTCGCGGTGATGCTGGGCCAGAAGCTGATCACCGCACCGCAGCGGTGGAGCGTGGCGGTGGCATTGGGCTTCGCCGCTGTGGCCGTGGCCGTTGCGGGCACGGCCGTCTTCGACTGACGCGGCTGCGGGCCGTCCGGCACCGTCATGGGCGTGGCTCGTGGTTGCTGCCGCGGCGGACTAGGGTCGAACCCATAACCAGCACCCGATCGAGGAGCGTCCGTGACCATTCCCACGATTGACCTGAACGACGGCAACACCATTCCGCAGTTCGGCCTCGGCGTCTTTCTGATGCCGCCCGAGGTGACCAAGCAGCACGTGCTCACCGCACTCGAACTCGGCTACCGGCACATCGACACCGCCGCCATCTACGGCAATGAGCAGGCGGTCGGTGAGGCCATCGCCGAGTCCGGCGTGCCGCGCGACGAGTTGTTCGTCACCACCAAGCTGTGGAACGACCGGCAGACCGACGCCCCCGCGGCCCTGCACGAGTCGCTCGAGAAGTTGGGCCTGGACCATGTCGACCTGTATCTGATTCACTGGCCCACACCGAAGTTCGACACCTACGTCGAGGCGTGGCTCGCCCTGGAACAACTGAAGGGCGAAGGTCTGGCCCGCTCGATCGGAGTGTCGAACTTTCACCAGCAGCACCTGTCGCGCGCGATCGCCGAGAGTTCGACCGTGCCCGCGGTCAACCAGATCGAAGTGCACCCCAGCCTGCCGCAGTTCGAACTCGTCGAGTTCTGCCAGAACCTGGACGTGGCCGTCGAGGCTTGGTCGCCGCTGGGCCGCACGGCTGATCTGGACGCCCCCGCGGTGGTGCAGATCGCGTCAGCGTTGGGCCGCACCCCGGCGCAGGTGATTCTGCGCTGGCACATTCAGCGCGGTCTGATCGTGTTTCCGAAGGCGTCATCGCGCGAGCGGCTGGCCGAGAACATGAAAATCTTCGACTTCGAGTTGGACGACCACGCGATGCAGGCCCTGAACGACCTCGACATGGGCCATCGCGTCGGCCCCGACCCCGAGACGTTCGACCGCCACTGACGGCCGATTTCTGTCATTCCGTCGAGGCCCGTCATTCCGGCGAACGCCGGAATCTCCCTCGTACGTTCTGCTGTGATGAGATCCCGGGTCAAGCCCGGGACGACGGTCGGTTGCGTCATTCCGGCGGTGAGATCCCGGGTCACGCTCGGGACGACGGAACCCTCTTCAGGCGCGCAGGGCGTCGTCCACGCCCGTTTCGCGGGGGCCGAGGGTGGGCTGCCGCTGACTGAGCACGTCCCAGGCCATCTTGAGGTTGGCACCCAGCTCGCGCATCGACCCGTACAGCCACATCTGCTGATTGGTCTTGACGGTCTCGTCACCCACGCCCCAGGCGTCCAGACCGATCGCCCGGCAGGTGGCGAGCGCCCGGGGCAGGTGGTAGCTCTGCGTCACCACGATGGCCCGGCTCACGCCGAAGATGCGGCGGGCGCGGACGCACGAGTCGTAGGTGTCGAAGCCCGCGTAGTCGCCCACCACCTTCGCGGCCGGAACGCCCTTCTCGATCAGGTAGTCGCGCATGCCGTCGGTTTCGTTGTAGAACCGGGTGCCGTTGTCACCCGACACCAGAATCGCCCGCACCTTGCCCGCTTCGAACAGCTCGTACGCCACGTCGAGCCGGGCGCGTAGGTACCTGGACGGCTGCCCGTCGGCGTACACCTCGGCGCCCAGCACGAGCGCCACGGGCTGGGCGGGCACATCCTGGACGGTGGACGTGCGGTCGTCGCTGACCGCCTTGACGTACCAGGCGGGGCCGATCACCACGACGGTGCCGAGCAGAGCGCCGACGACCGCCAACCGCAGCAGCACCCGTCCGACCACCCACCCGCGCCGCCTTGCCATGTGGTCAGGGTAGGTCGCCACCGCGTGCCGTCGGAGTTGCCACGCAGGGGCCGCGCCATGATGGGAGCATCGACCACGACGCGACCAAGGCCACCTTGGCGGGCAGTTTCGACGCAGCCGCCGAGCTGTACGAACGCGCCCGTCCCAGCTACCCGCAACAGGCCGTCGACTGGCTGCTCGAATCCGCTCCGCAGCGTGTGCTCGACCTGGGTGCCGGCACCGGCAAGCTGACCCGCCTGCTGGCCGGACGGGTCGACGTGCTGTACGCGGTCGACCCGAGCCCCAACATGCTGGCCCAACTGGCTGACGCGGTGCCGCAGGCCATCACCGCCGTGGGCGCCGCCGAGGCGATTCCGCTGCCCGACGGCTGTGTCGATGCCGTGCTGGTCGCCCAGGCCTGGCACTGGGTCGATCCGGCCAGGGCCCTACCCGAGGTGCGCCGCGTGCTGGCACCCCGTGGCGTGCTCGGTCTGATCTGGAACGTACGCGACGAGTCGGTGCCGTGGGTGGCCGAACTCACCCGGATCATTCACGGGTCGGAGGCCGAACGATTCGTGGCCAACGATCAGCCGCTGCCCACCGAGTTGGGGCCGATCGGGCGGCTGGTGGTGCGGTGGGAGCGTCCGTTCGACCGCCAGTCGCTGCTCGAGCTGGTGGGCTCGCGCAGCTATGTGATTTCGGCGCCGCCCGACGAGCGAGCAGCCATCATGCGTGGGGTGGACGACCTGCTCGACAACCACCCAGCCCTGCAAGACGAAGCGAACTGGCGGCTGCCCTACCGCACCGAGGCGTTCCGCATTCGCCTCGCCTAGGAAATCGGCCTGCCGTCGGTTGAGCTTGTCGGTGGCTGAGCTTGTCGGTGGCTGAGCTTGTCGGTGGTTGAGCTTGTCGGTGGTTGAGCTTGTCGAAACCCCTTTCGCCAGGAAGTCTCGACAGGCTCGACCAGCGATGACCGGCAGTGCTCACCAGACGGTGTGAGTTTGGGCATCGTCTGGCGTACCCGAACTCACACTGTCTTTCGACAGCACCTCCGTGCAGCGCCGCTAGACTCCCCTGGTGACCCAATCTGCCGCGCGCGTGGGCCTGGCCGCGATCAGCGACCAGCCGCTGAACGCCGCGCAGGTGGCGCTGTCGGTGAGCGATGAGCGGGCCGGGGCGACGGTCACCTTCACCGGAGTCGTGCGCAATCACGACCACGGCCGGTCGGTTGCCGGCATCGAGTACGTCGGCCACCCCAGCGCCGAGACGATCATCGTCGAGGTGGCGAACGAGTTCATCGACCGGCCGGGCCTACACGCTATCGCGGTCGAGCACCGGGTGGGCACCCTCGTGGTGGGCGACCTGGCCATGGTGGCCGCGGTGTCGGCCTCACACCGGGCCGAGGCGTTCAGCGCCTGCTCAGACCTGGTCGACGCCATCAAGGCCCGGTTGCCGATCTGGAAGCACCAGCAGTTCGCCGATGGCACGGCCGAATGGTCCAACTGCCCGTGACCGGCGCGCGCTACGCGATCGTGCTGGGCGGGGGCCGCTCGGCCCGCATGGGGCACGACAAGCGCGATCTGGTGCTCGACGGCCGCTCGCTGCTCGCCCGGGCCACCGACGCCTGCGTCGGGCGGCAGGTGATCGTGGCGGTCACCCCGGCGCTGCCGCACGACGTCGACCCGACCGGCGTGCAGCGGGTGCTCGAGGATCCTCCGTTCGGCGGCCCGTTGGCCGGTCTGGCCGCGGGGCTGGCGGCACTGCCGTCGATCTCCGACGGCGACGAGGTCTTGGTGCTGGCCTGCGACCTGCCGCGAGTGGCCGAGATCGTCGCGACCCTCGACGCTGCCGAGCCCGGCACCGACGGAGTGTGCCTGGTCGACGCCGAGAACTATCCGCAGTTTCTGGCGGCTCGCTACCGGCGATCTGCGCTGCAGGCCGCACTGGCGGGCGACCTGCACAACCGCTCGGTGGGCCGCACCCTGGGCGGCCTGCGGCTGGCACAGGTGGCAGCGCCCCTGATCACCGCCGACGTCGACACCCCCGACCAGGCCGAGGCCGCAGGCGTCCGACTGCGTGCCGACTGAAACGGCGGGACTCCGCCCCGCCGCTGTGGGCAGAACCGCCGAGGGCAGCACCGGCTTTCGCCCGGTGCTACGCGTCAGCAGGGTGGACGCATGGACACCATCAACCTGCCCGACCCGTTGCGGCAGCGGCTGGCCGACGAACGCATCGTGCTGCTGGACGGCCCCCTAAACGACACCGGCGGCACGCGGCTGATCGCCGACCTGTTTCTGCTCTCGGCGGACGACCCGGACACCGACATCAGCCTCTGGATTAACTCCCCCGGCGGCTCGGTGCCGGCCATGCTGGCGATCCACGACGCGATGCGGCTGATTCCGAACGACGTTTCGACCCTGGCCCTGGGCCTGGCCTGCAGCGCCGGCCAGTTTCTGTTGTCGGCGGGCACGCCCGGCAAGCGGTACGCCCTGCCGCATTCGCGGGTGCTGATGCATCAGGGGTCGGCCGGCATCGGCGGCAGCGCGGTCGACATCGAACTGCAGGCCGACGACCTGCGGTTCACCCTCGAGACGGTGCTGTCGCTGATCGCCGAGCACACCGGCCAGAGCGTGGAACGCATTCGCGAAGACTCGCTGCGCGACCGCTGGTTCAGTGCCGAACAGGCCCGTGACTACGGCTTGATCGACGCCGTGCTGAGCAGCCCGCTGCCGCTGACGCCGCGTCGCCGCGGGCCGGTGGGTCTGGGCTTGCGGATCGGAGACTGACATGAGCAGCTACCTGGTGCCCAACGTGATCACCACCTCGGCCCGCGGCGAGCGCATCATGGACGTCTACAGCCACCTGCTCAACGAACGCATCGTCTACCTGGGCACGGCCATCGACGACGGAGTCGCGAACGCGGTGGTGGCCCAACTACTGCACCTGAACGCGCAGAACCCCGACAGCGAGATCAACCTGTACCTGAACTCGCCGGGTGGTTCGATGACGGCGATGTTCGCGATCTACGACACCATGCAGTTCGTCGCGGCCGACGTGTCCACCACGTGCATCGGGCAGGCCGCGAGTTCGGCGGCGATCCTGCTCGCGGCCGGGGCCCCCGGGCGTCGGTTCGTGCTGCCGCACTCCAGGGTGCTGCTGCACCAGCCGTCCGCCAGCGGGCAGGGCACGATTCCCGACCTGATCCTCGCCGCCGACGAGGTGATCCGGCTGCGGGCTGCGATGGAGACCGTGCTGGCCCGGCACACCGGCCAGACCACCGAGCGACTGCGCCGCGACACCGACCGCGACCGCATCTTCACCCCCGAGCAGGCCGTGGCCTACGGGTTGGCCGACGAGGTGCTCGGCGGCTGATCGAGGTCAGGCGGCCAGCGCGACCGGCTCACCCGAACGGAGCCGCCCGGCCGCGAGCCGTCGAACGGCGCCGACGGTCAGGTCGAGCACCCGGAGTTCGAGCGCTCCGGCGACGGCGGCGACCATTTCGGACGACGGCTCCTTCAGCCCGCGCTCGATCTCGGAGAGGTACTGGGCCGAGATGCCCGCGCGCCCGGCGACGTCGACCAGCCGTTCGTTGCGGCCCCGGCGACGCTCGCGCACCTCTTGCCCGAGCGCGGTTCGCCACAGCGGCTCGGGCGGCGCCTCGGGCCGCAGCCGGGGAAACGAAACCAGGTCACCCATGCCGCAACGCTAGGTCGACCCGGGCGGTGTCGAACAGCCGTTCTGCTGACGGCAGAACATGCGCTGCGCCGGCGTGGGCCAGCCAACCGGAGCACCCGAAGCGATGATGAGGCTACGGGTCGGCCAGTCTCACGCGTAGAAACCCTCGCGCAGGTTGATGCCGTGCTCGAGCCACACCTTGAGCGCGGCCAGCATGCCGGTCCAGCCCATGCAGTTGCCGAACGCGTTCTCGGCACCCTTGGGTGTGACCTGCCACGACGACTCGGTGATCGTCACCAACGTGCGGGTGTCGTCGTCGAGCGGCTCGAACTCGAAAGTGACCGTGGTGTGACCGTCGGCGGCCACGCACTCGTGGGCGTCCCACCGAATCACGATGCGGCGCGGGGCGTCGGCCTCGACCACCTCGACGGGAAAGCGGCCGGGAAAGTCGTGAAAGTCCCACGACACCTCGGCGCCGGCCTCCAGCCTGCCGCGCGCTCCCCCGGTGGTGAAGTACCGGGACAGTTGTTCGGGGTCGGCGACGGCTTCGTACACCTCTCGCACGGGCCGCGACACGCGCCCCGACACGCTGAACGACAGTTCGGTGAGCTGCTCTGACATGTTGTATTTTTACAACATGTTGCCGGTCGAGCACAAGGATGACGACGATCTGGTCTTCAAGGCTCTCGCCTCACCCATTCGTCGCCGCATGCTCGATGCCCTGAAACAGGCCCCCCGCACCACCGGCCAACTGTGCGACGAACTGCCCGAACTCGATCGCACCACGGTGCTGCAGCACCTGCGCGTGCTCGAGCAGGCCGACCTGGTGATCGGCCGCAGGGTCGGGCGCGAGCGGCACCTCAGCCTGGCTCCGTTGCCGATCAAACGCATTCACGACCGCTGGATCAGCGAGTACATGCGGGCGGCGGTGGAGTTGCTCGATCGGCTTCAGGGTTGACGATCGCTGGTCGAGCTTGCGAGACCCGGCGAAGGTTTCGACAGGCCCAGCCAGCGGACCTTTCTCGGCGCCGAATGGGATTCCGGCGTTCGCCGGAATGACGGTGGGCGCGGGCGACAGTTCCGGTCGGCACCAGGCGAGAGTCCGGCCTTCGCCGGAATGACGGTCTACCGGGAGTGACGGTTTCACAGGGGTACCAGGAGGCACCCCGCAAGGCCTTGAGACTACGCAATTGTCCCCCATGGCTATGCGTTGGCTGTGGGCTCAGACTGACCAATGGTGTCTTCTTTGAGGAGTTCGCATGCCCGGACCGAACGACCCACGACCCGCCCGCAAGCTACCCGACCTCGGTAAGCAGCGACGGGTTCCCGTCGAGCCTCAGCAGCCGGAAGAACCACAGGCTGAGGCGCCCAAGAAGCGCCGCGCGAACCTGGGCGAAGAGGTGCGCGTCGCAGCCAAGCGGAAGCGCCCGATCGACATACCCGTCGAACGTCCTATCGATGGACCTGTTCGTCGGCCGGTCGATCACCCCGTCGATGTGCACCCGCAGCGGCCCGACCGGCCCGTCGAGGTGCCTGTGCAGCGGTTCGACGCGGGCCAAATCGCCCACCTGCAGATCGACCGCCGCGTGCCGACGGTGGTGATCGACCCGGGGCTGGTGATTCCGCCGATCAAGATCCCCCGTCTGCCGGAGGGCTCTTCTCAGGCAGCGCCCGCTCCCGAGGTGGTCCTCGACCACCACGTCGAGGTGATTCGTTCGGCCGACCTGGTCTCGATGGTGGTCAGCACGTCGGGCTTCGATCTGGCCGACGGGGTGTTCACCACCGCCGCCGACGGCCCCGGTGGCCTGCTGGTGTTCACCCTGCCGTTCCAGCACCTGGGCGAACAGGCGTTCTACGAGGGCATTCCCGCCCCGCAGCCCAACCCCGCCGATCCGGACGGCCCGCCGGTGCAGTCCTCCGGCGGCCCCGAGCAGCCGACCAACCCCGTCGGCGGCATTCCGGCCCGTGCCACCCGGGTGGTGCTGCAGGTGCCGGCCGGCGAGTCGGTCGAGGTGACCTCGTCCGCGCTGCTGGCCGCGCTGGAGAAGTACCCGATGGCGGTACACCCCCTGGCCACGCCGGGCGCCCCCTACCGGCGCAACCCGTTCAACCCGCGACTGGTTCAGGTGCTGGCCAACGCGGGCCTGATTCAGCACGTGCTGGCCGCCGACGAGCAGCCCGCCTTCACCGATCTGCACGCCGCCGACACCACCGCCGGCATCGCTCAGCGGGCCCGGGCGCTGGCGCAGGTGCGCGCCACCCTGAACGCCCCGGCTGCGCACGCCGCGGTCACCGAACTGGTCGACGACTGGCGCATTCCAGTCACCAAACTGCCGCCGATCTTCCGCAACCCCGAGAAGCTCAGCCGCCCGCCGGGCACGGGTGAAACCGCCATCGAGGCGCCCTACCGGCTCGTCGTCTCGCCGTCGACCCAGAGCGGTTGGACGCACGCGGACGACCCCGTGCCCGACACGTCCGGCACCGCGGTGGAGTTGTGGCACACCAGGCTGGGCCACCGCGACGCCGACGGCACCGTCACCGAGGCCGAGCAGACGATCCGGGCCGTGTGGGCGCGCGACCGGGAGCGGTTCGACAACTGGCCCGGCACCGACTTTCCACCCGAAACCCCCGAAGTGCCGATGCGCATGTCGCTCAACTCGTCCGACCGGCACATGCTGGTGCGGCAGTCGAGCGAGGTCTGGGCCAAGAACCGCACCAAGATCGCCGACCCGACCCCGGTGGAGGCCGACCGGCTCTACCTTTCGAGCCTCGGCGCGTGGCTCGACCTGCACGGCGAGTGGGACACCCTGCCCTGGTCGACCGCCACGCTCAGTTCGATCATGTCGTGGGACCACGAGGCACCCATGGGCCGCGACCAGTACGTGCGGGTCGTCTACCCCGGCTATCTGTTCCCGTTCGGCCACAAGGCCACCCTGGTGAAGGTCACCGAGCGCAAGATCAAGAGCAAGACCGACCCGAAGGCCACGCTGTTTCAGCGCAAGTTCATCGTGGTGGGCGAACCGGTGAAGACCTACACCGACATCGGCAACCCGTTCAAACGGGTCGAGATCGCACCGACGATCACGCCGATCCTCTCCCCCGAGCCGACTGCGGCGCAGGAGCAGAGCTTCTTCGTGGTGCAGTGCGGCGGCGGGCCGTTCCAGTTCGTGCTGCACTGCATCGACGCCGACGACCGCGAGGTGAAGCTGCCGACGCCGCTGGTCTGGGTGGCCGAGAAGTACGCCCTGCCGAACCCCGCCGGCAACGCGGCGACACCCATCAAGGCTTTCGCCGACCTCGGCCCAATCAACGGCCTGGGGCAGAACGTGTCGTTCGCGCCGTCCGAGCCCGGCGGCGTCGACCTGGCCGTACCCACCGTCGCGCTGACCTTCAGTGGCACGATTCCCAGCGTCGGCAAGGCCGTGCCGCAGTTCGTCAGCGCCAAGGCCACCATTCCCGCGGTCGAACGCATGAAGCCGACCGGCCCGCAAGAGTTCACCTACGCCGACGCCTGGCTACAGCACGGCTTCGGTGCCGGCAACGAAGGCCAGGTGTGGGCCGAGCTCACCTCACCGACCACCCTAGGGTTCGGTTCCGGCGGTGCGTCCAGTGGCGGCGCCGGCGGCTTCATCGCGCCCTCACTGCCCATCGCGGCGCTGTCGCGCTCGCAGGGCCCGGTGGGCGACGCCGCCACCGTTGCGGCGGGCGACTTCGACCCCGCGAAGTTCCTCGGTGCCGCGTTGCCGAAACTGTTCGGGTTCGTGTCGCTGGTCGACATTTTGAGCCTGGCGGGCATCGACCTGAACGACGCTCCAGCGCTGGTCACCGAGTCGCTGGCCACGGTCGAGGCCCTGATGAGCGACCTGAAGAAGCTCAAGAAGGCCGTCGAAGACGCCGCCGCCGAGGCCCAGTCGGCGCTCAACCGCGCCCAGCAGACCGCGAACGACCTGACCGCCCAGGGCCGCGCTGCGCTCGCCGGCGAGGTGCTGGCCAAGGCCCAGGACGCGGCCACCACCGCCACCAACCTGGTCGGTGGCGTGGTGAACGCCGCCGACGGCGTGCTGCAGGCCATCATCGACGCCCCGGGCGACCTGGCCGGGGCGCCGGGCAAGCTGGCCGCCGCCCTGAACACGCTGGCCGGGGCGTTGAACGACGTCGAAGCGGCCACCGAGAAGTTGACCCCGCTGGCCAAGAACCAACTGCTCGGCCTGGTGAAGCTGCTGCGCGAGGCGGCCACGGACGTTTCCATGGTGCAGTCGGTGATCGACTTCGTGCAGGGCATCGCCACCGCCGTGGCCGACGCGCGGTTCTCATTCAAATGGCAACCGAAGCTGCAGTCGTGGCCCAACGAGGCCAAGCCGGTGCTGCAACTGCCCGAGCGCGGCCTCACCCTGGCCGTCGAGGGCCAGGCGGGCAAGAACCCCAAGGCCGAGGTTCTGGCCGAGCTGCGCGGCTTCGCGCTGATTCTGCCGCCGGGCGAGCCGATGATGAAGCTGCCCTTCGACCACCTGATGTTCAAGGCCGGTAGTTCGGGCAAGGCCGAGGTGGACGCATCCGTCGGCAACATCGAGTTCGTCGGCATCTTGAGCTTCGTCGAGCGCATCAAGCAGTTGATTCCGCTGGACGGCTTCTCGGACCCGCCCTACGTCGACGTCAAACCCGACGGCGTGACGGCGGGCTTCAGCCTCGACCTGCCCAACCTGGCCATCGGCGTGTTCAGCCTGTCGAACATGTCGCTCGCCGCCGACGTGCGGGTGCCGTTTCTGGGCGACGTGGTGTCGGTGGGGTTCGGGTTCTGCACCCGCGAGCGTCCGTTCAACCTGGCGGTGCTGTGCCTGGGCGGCGGCGGCTGGTTCGGCATCAGGCTCAGCCCGCGCGGCCTGGAGGTGCTCGAACTGGGGCTCGAGGCGGGCGCGTACCTGTCGATCAACCTGGGCGTCGCGTCGGGTTCGGTGTCGATGGCGATCGGCATCTACCTGCGCATGGAGGCCGACAAGGGGTCGCTGACGGCCTACTTCAGGCTGCGCGGCGAGGTGAGCGTGCTGGGCCTGATCAGCGCGTCCATCGAGCTGTACCTGTCGCTGACCTACGACTTTCCCAGCGGCAAGCTGACCGGCACGGCCACCATCACGGTCAAGGTGAAGGTGCTGTGCTTCAGCAAGTCGGTGTCGATCACCTGCCAGCGCTCGTTCGCCGGCAGCAACGGCGACCCGACCTTCGCCGAGGTGATGGGCGTGCAGCCCGACTTCACCTCACCGCTGTGGACCGACTACTGCCTGGCCTTCGCCGAGGAGTGAGAAATGCGTGAACAGTTCACCGTCGTCGCCCTGCCCTATTCGTGCAGCCCTGACGCCGACTACCACGTCTCGTTGTTCGTGTCGCCCGACATCGAGGTGGACGATCCGCGCGACACCCTGGCCGTCACCGAGCTCTTTCAGCACTGGACCAGAGCCTTGGCCGAGGCGACGTTCGTGCTCGAGGACGACCAGGGCGAACTGCCCTGCGAGCCCCTGCTCGGCGCCGTCGAAGACGGATTGTGGGAGGAGGTGTTTCCGCCCGAAACCCCGGTGACCTCCTACACCCCACCGGAGTGGACGCAGCGGCCCTGGCGCACGTTTCACCCCGGCACCACCACGACGATCGCCAAGCTGGTCAACCTGATGGCCACCATGGTCAACGGGGTGGACGCCCCGACCGTGCAGCAACTGCCCTGGTACGGCACCGGGCTGTTCGAGACCCTCAGCGGCCGCGGCAACCGGCATCAGTTCAACCCGTTGGAGCTGGTCGGACGCCTCGAAACCGAGCAGACCAGGCTGCTCGACGAAGCGACCCGAGAGAAGGTGCCGCTGGGCGAGTTTCCGACCCCGCGCCGGTACTTCGAGAACGGCTCGTTGCCCGACGGCCTGCCGGGCGGCCCTGAACTGGGCGCGGCGATGGTTGAGCTGCACCGGGCCCGGCGCTTCTACAGCCACCCCGAGGAAGAGACCGACTACCAGCCGCGTCCCGACCCCGACAACCCCGGCCCACCCCCGCCCGACAAGCAGATTCCCGACTTCCACGCGCGCGTCTCGCTGGTCAACGACCACGGCCCGCTGCAGCGCAAGCTCGGCCTGGTGATCGACGTGAAGTCCGACCCAGACCGGCTGGCGAACAGCCGCTGGCTGCTGGGCCGGGTGGTGATCCCCAACCGCGAGGACGCCACCAAGGTCGTCCGGGTGGCGGTGCGCTCGGTGGGGCGCGCCCTGGTGACCAGGGCCGAGGACGAGTCGCAGTGGCTCAACGGACGGCTGCCCGTGGGCAACGTCGACTCGTTCGACCTGCTCGACCTCGACCCCGACGGTGCGGCGCTGAAGACCGAGCTGTACCTGTCGAGCTACCCGCGTACGGTGGCCGCCGCGCTGCAGGGCGCACCCGCCAACGCCGCCACCCCGGCGCTGCGCACCACCGGGTTCACCGTGGCCCGCAAGAACAACGCCGCCACCACCGCCACCGCCATGGGCAAACAGACCTCGGTGCTCGATTCGGTGCGCAACCAGCCGACGATGCAGCCGGCGCCCGACGCTCCGCTGCTGACCACCGAAGACGTCATGCAGGGCGTGCGGGTCGAGGTGCACGACAGTGTGACGAACGCCTGGCGCTCACTGCACCAGGTGCACGTGAAGGCCGAAGTGGTGAACGGGCGCCGCCTGGAGTTCGACGAGGACGCCTTCATCGAAGACACCGCACCCACCCACGGCGGCACCGACGGCGCCCCGATTCACGTGCACGAGACGGTGTTCGGCTGGGACGGCTGGAGCCTGTCGGCGGTCCGTCCGGCGCTGCCGGTGGTGAACGAGGGCGGCGTCGAGAAGGTGGTCACCGACCCGCAACCGCCCGACGACCCGTCGACGCCGGTGCTGATCGACCGTGCCGCCAGCCCCGGCACGTTGCCGCGGCTGCGGTTCGGCCGCCGGTACAGCTTTCGGGTGTGGGGCGTCGACCTGGCCTGCAACTCGCGGCCGCACCGGTTGGGGCCGCCCCCACTGCAGCAGCAGCCGGACGGCGCGCCCCCGGCCGAGGCCCAGCCGGTGGCCCTGCAGGCCGCCGACCTGTCGGCGCTGACCGCGTTTCGCTCAGAAGCACTGGGCCGGCTACGGGAGCGCGTGATCGAGGCCGAACCGGTGGCGCAGCCGATCGGCGTCGGCCAGGGCGAGGCTGGCATGCGGTTGGCCGAGGTGCTGCCGCAGATCGTCGGCCGGTTGCAGGTGCAGCGTGGCGAGGCTGTCGAGCAGCCCGTCTCGGCGCAGGCCCAGGTGCGCGACGCGTTGTCGACCGGGTTGAGTGACGACAACCTGGCCCCGGCGGTTACGGCGCGGCTGAACCCCGAGGTGATCCGGTCGGGTCTGGCGCTCGACCCCGAGGTGGTCGACGTGTTCGCGTCCCCCGAGGCCCTCGCCGTTTCACCCGAACTGCCGTTCCTGCGCTGGCAGCCGGTGCCGCCGCCGGCGATCGTGCCGCGCCGGCTCTACACCGAGGGCGAGTCGAACCAGGTGCTGGTGATTCGCTCGTGGGTGAGCCAGGATCCGGCCACGCTCGCGGTGACCACGGGCACCGCCGCCGACTACGCGGCGTCCAACCCCGGCCGCGAGGCCACCTGCGAACGGCATCTGGTGCCGCCCAAGACCAGCCAGCTCGAAGCCGAGCAGCACGGCGCGTTCGACGCCGCTATCGCCTCGCCCGATGCCGCCACGCGCAACCTGTGGCTGCATGCTGCGATTCGCGAGTCGGGCACCCTGTTCGACCTCGACGTGCCGCGGCTCGACGACCCGTCGGTGCGCGACGCCCAGGACGGCATCGCGCTGGTGCACGGCCCGGGGGCGTCCCCCGGCGAGTTGCGCACGCTGCCGCTGCCACCCGGTGAGGCACCGGGCCCGGGTCAATACGTGGTGCACGACACCGACCTAGTGCACACGCCGTACCTGCCCGATGTGCTCGCGCGGGGTTTGGGCTTCGTGTTCCCCGACGCGGGCAAAGACCGTTCGATGGTGCCGCCGTTCGGGGTCGAGGGTTTCACGGCCCGCTACCCGGGCGCGGTGCCGTCCGACGACCAGCCGTCGACCTGGCCGCTGATCGACGGCTACCGGCTGGTGCTGGCCGGGGGTGACGAGCTCGACGGGCGGGTGGAGCCGCACGAGGTGACATTCACGCTGCCGCACGGCACGGCGCTGCGGGCCAGGTTGAGTTCGAGCATGACCCTGGGCGACCTCGACGTGATGGGGGTGTGGCAGCAACTGCCCGACAACCTGCGGCGGTGGCCGGGCGTGGCCGACGCAGCAGCGAACGGCTGGTTGTGGCCGCTGACGCCGCCGTCGGCGCTGACCCTGGTGCACGCGGTGCCGCGGCCGGTGACGGCCCCCGAGCCGGTGGTGTTCACGATCTACCGGGCGGCGAACGCCACCAACGCGATGCTGCTGGGCGGGGTGCAGGTGCACGGGCCGAGCACCGACTCGCTGATCGTCGACGCGCGCTGGGATGAGGTGCTCGACGATCTCTCGGAGCCGGGGTGGCAGACGCTGCCGAACCGGCGGCAGGTGGCCGCCACCACCGCGATCGAGCCGTGGGAAGACATCGCGCTGCTGAGCGGTGGGCACGCCGACACCACCTACAACGACGCAGCAGTGGGGCACGTGAAGGGCCACCACGCGGTGCACGAGTTCGGTGACACCAAGCACCGGCTGGTGCACTACCGGCTGCGGGCCACCACCCGATTTCGGGAGTACTTCGCGGTGGACGAACTGGCTCCATCGCCGTTCGACGACCCCACGCTGCCGATCGATGACGGCCGCAGCACGGTGAGCGCCGAGATCGAGGTGCACGTGCCCAACACCTCACTGCCGGCGCCGCCGCTGGTGCATTCGGTGATTCCGCTGTTCCGTTGGGAGGACGGCACCGAGCCCGACCAGCCGATGGCCCGGCGGCGCACCCGGCGCTCGGGCGTGCGGGTCTATCTGGAGCGGCCGTGGTTCACCACCGGTGCCGACGAGCAGATCGGTGTGGTGCTGGCGGTGGGGGCGCGGCCCGACACCACGTTCACCAGCCAATGGGGCGGCGACCCGTTCTGGGTGGGCAGCAACGTGGCCGACCGCGAGGCCGTGGCCGTCACCGACCTGCTCGGCGCGATCGGGTTGGACGACTACGACTCGGTGGCGGGGCCGTCCGGTAAGCCCGAGATGTACCCGGCCGCCGACGACCCGAACGTGAAGGTGATGGTGATTCCGTACCGTCCGCAATACAACCTGGAGCGGCGCAAGTGGTTCGTCGACATCGGGTTTCCGGCGCGGTTCTGGCCGTTCGTGCAGTTGTCGCTGGTGCGGTATCAGCCCTACAGCGTGCCGGGGCGGCACATCAGCAAGCCGGTGCGCTGCGACTACGTGCAGATCGTGCCCGAACGCATGGCGTCGGTGAGCCGCACCAGCGAGGGCCGGGTGCGGGTGTTGGTGTCGGGGCCGGTCGGCTATCACGACGGAAACCCGTCGCGGGTCGGCGGCAGGGCGGTGAGCACGGTCGGCATCAGTGCGGCTGCGCAGGCGCTGGCCGCGGTGGCCGCGGTGGGGGCCAACCGGGTGCTGCGGGCCAAGCTGCAGACCCGCGACGCGGGCGCCACCAGCGACCTGGCCTGGCAGACCATCGAGTCGACCGACCTCATCGTGCGCGGCTATGCGGGGTCGTTGGCCAACCTGGTGTGGACCGGTGAGTTGCCCGTGCCCGAGGGGCTGCCGTTCGCCCGTCCGACCACGCCGGGCACGCACCGCGTGCGCATCGAAGAGTGGGAGACGTTCGTCGGCGACCCCGCCGATCTCGGTGACCCGAACAGCCCGCCCACCAGGGAGAACAGGCTGATCTACGCCGACGAGTTCGAGTTGGGCAGCGTGGGGTGAGCCGACGCCGGCGCGAGTTGGGGACGGTTCCCAACTCGCGCCAAACGGCAGCGACAGCGTGCCGGAGGAGCAGGCCCGCGACCGCCGGCGCGAGATGGGGACGGTTCCCAACTCGCGCCAAACGGCAGCGACAGCGTGCCGGACGAGCGCGCCCGTGCGTCATTCCGTCCCTGTCGTCATTCCGGCGGAGTCGTCATTCCGGCGCACGCCGGAATCCCTCTCGTCACACCCGGCCCTGCCGTCATTCCCCCGTAATCCCCCTCGCCACACCCGGCCCCGCCGTCATTCCGGCGGACGCCGGAATCCCCGTCCCCACGCTCAGGCGGCGTCGTCGTGGGATTACGTCCGATTTGAGCGTCGTCCGCGCTCGGCAGGCTGAACACCGTGAGAATCGGACGTAATCTCACGACCTTTGAACGGGCTGGCGCAGGATGGTCCGCAACCGCTCGGCGGCCGCTCGGCGCACGTCACCGAGGTAGATCTCATGGTGTCGGCCGTGCAGGCTCAGACCGTGCTCGGGCACGAACTCGTCGTGCAGCCGTTGCAGCACCGGGCCCTCGTCGTCGTAGGGCCCGAGGTGCATGGTCTGCACGCACAGACCCTCGTCGAGCACCTCCAGGCGCACCGCCGTCGATGGTGCAGCACCCTTGGCGGCCACTGCGGCGCGGGCGGCGTCCACGTGCTCGGGGGTGATCCAGTCGGGCAGTAGGTTCAGCAGCGTCCAGTGCCAGGTCGACTTGTCGCGGCGAGTGGTGAAGGCGGTCATGTCGTCGGCCCACCACAGCCCCTGCAACGGCATCACCACGTAGTCACGGCCCAGGTTCTTGCTCACGAACTTGACCGCGTACGCGAGCGGAAACAGCGCCGCGAGCGCCTCTGCGTAGACCGGCGAGGTGTTCGGGTCGCCGTGGCCGTCGATCATCAGATAGTGCCGCGGCGGCACGGTGACCAGCTCGAACCGTCCGTTGGGCGGGTGGTAGTCCGCCAGTTGCTTCTTCAGATCGACCTTCACGCGCTGCGCCTTTCGCCGGGATCAGTGTGGGCGCTGCATCGCCGAGGGCAAAGTTCTTCGCCGGTCGACTCGACACCATGCCGCCTCACAGCAACAGTGAACCCATGAGCATCAGGGTGCTGGCGATCGACGGCGGGGGCGTCCGTGCACATCTGGCCGCCGTGCTGCTGGCCGAGTTGGAGCGCCGGGCCGAACGCCCCGCCGACGACCTGTTCGACCTGGTGGTCGGCACCTCGACGGGCGGCCTGATCGCCATGGGGGTGGCGGTCGGCATTCCCGCGTCGGAGTTGGTGCAGTTCTTTCCGCGCCTGGGTGAGCGCATGTTCGGCCGGCCCGCGGGCGTGGCCGGGCTGGAGCAGCGGCTCGAACAGTCGTCCAAAGCCCTGGGTGCGCTGTTCGGTGCAGCCGGCGCGCCGCGGCATCGTCCGGAAGGCCTCGAAGCGGTGCTGCGCGACGTGTTCGGCGCCGTCCGGTTGTCGCAGGTGACCACACCGCTGGCGGTCACCGCCTTCGACCGGGCCGCCTCGGCACCCGTGGTGTTGTCGAGCCGGGACGCCGCTGCCGACCTTCAGTTCGACCTGCCTCTGGTCGATGTGGGACGCGCCACCACGGCCGCCGGCCCGATGTTCGCACCCTTGGTCACGCAGTGGGGCGGAGCGGAGCATTCGTTCGCCGACGGCGGCGCCTGGGCGAACAACCCGGCCGCCGTGGCACTGGCCGAGGCCGTCGCGTTGGCCGGCGGCGACGTGACAGGGCTGGTGATGGTGTCGTTGGGGTGCGGCGCTGCGCCCGGCACCACCATGGCCGCGCTCAACCGCTCGTGGCTGGGCGAGGCGCAAGACCCGGCCACGATGGCCAGTACGGTGTGGACCGGTGAGGTGCTGGCCAGAAGGGCCCTCGACCCGTCCAGGTTTCATCGGTTTCAGGTGGTCGACCGCCGGGTCGCCGGAGCGATGGACGATTCGAGTCCGGCCCGGCTGGCCGCGCTCGAGGCGTCCGTCGCCGACCACATCGCCGGCATCGGGGCCGAGTTGGACGCCGCTGTGGCTCAGTTGGCGCCGTCTGACGCAACGTAACTGCCTTTGCTGCCTGCGTGCGGGCAGTGACGTGTCACAAGGGCAGCTACGTGGCCAGCTTTCGCCAGCCACCCGCCCGGTTGTTGGCGATCACGGCCCGAACCAGGGCCAGCAGCGCAGTCTCGTCGGGTTGATCGCCCTCGAAGATCTGAATGCTGCGCGCGGTCGCGTTGCCGTGCCCCTGGTTGATCAGACCGGTCGGGTCGGGCGCGATCGGGTCGTAGATGAACACGTTCAGATGGTTCTTGGTGCCCAGAAACGCCGCCACGTTGCCGTCGAGCACGAAGTACGGCTGGCGGGTGCGCTTGATGGTCTCGCTCAGCTCGGGGTCGGCCTCGTGCAACAGCAGGCGGACGCGCTGCGCCGCCTCACGCTGCCAGGCGGGCAAGGTGGCCAGGTAGTCGTCGACGCGGGAATCCCTCATGGGCTCATCCTGCGCGACAGTCGCCGTTGCGCGCACCAGCGACCAGGCTCGTGACCGGTATTGGGGACGGTTCCGATCACGGTTCACCGCCCAACCTGGCGGGTAATGGGGACGGTTCCGATCACCGTTCAGCTGGCATGAACCGGTTTGGCAAGGAGTTCGCCAGATAGCTGAACGGTAATCGGAACCGTCCCCGGTGACCGCGTGACTCTCGCAGCAGGATGAACCAAGGCACTCGTGAATAAGCCCCTGAGCGCGAATCGCCTTGTGAAAGACCAGACGAGACGTGTTCACATAGTGAGATGGGTTGTTGGTCGCGTGTTTCCAGACCGCGAACCCGGTCGAGCTCGTCCGCCGCGGTTGCGGTTGCCGGGGGAAGACAGTTGCGAGAGTCTGGGACGGTTCCCAGAAGGAGCCGCGCATCAACGCGCGGGCCGTGGGTCGAGCGTGTCGAAACCCTGGCCGCAACGGGTCTCGACACGTTCTGGCCCGAGTTGGGGACGGTTCCCAACTCGCGCCACATGGCGATCGGGCGGGTGGGCGGGATAACCGAGAACCGCTTCGGGTTTCGGCCCACTCACCGGATATCCCCCGCTCTGGCGCGAGTTGGGGACGGTTCCCAACTCGCGCCACGTGGCGATCCGGCGGTTGGGAGGGCAACCGAGAACCGCCCCCGAGTTTCGGCCCACTCCCCGCGTCTCGACGGACTCGGGTCTCGACGGACTCGGGTCTCGACTGAGCTCGACCAGCGGCTCTACTCGAGCCAGTCGTCGGCGTCCCAGCCGCCGCGGAACCGCGCGCTGAGGAACTCGCCCACCACGGCGCTGCCCAGGTCGGCCAGGTCAGGTGCGACGACCCGTCCGTTGGAGCGCCGGGCCAACTGGTCGAGAAACCGCGCCAGCCCGGGGTCGTCGCCCAGCCGGAAGAAGATCGGGTTGACGCCGGTGCGGGCCAGCTTGTCGAGCTCGACCACGGTGAGCGCGATGGTCTCAGGGTCCGGCGGCCAGTAGAAGTACGCGTCGCCGCCGCTGGTCAGGTGAGCAGTCGGCTCACCGTCGGTGACCACCAGCAGCACCGGTTGCATGGACGGGTGCTTGCGAAAGAAGCGGCTCGCCAGCAGCAGTCCGTGGTGCAGGTTGGTGCCCTGCTCGCGCATCGGCGGCAAACCGGTCAGTTCGGAAATCTCGCGCGACTGCGCCCAGCGGCCGAAGCTGATCACCTGCAACTGGTCGCCCCTGAACCGGGTGCTGACCAGGTGATGCAGGGCAAGCGCGGTCTTCTTCATCGGCACCCAGCGGCCCTCGGCGGCCATCGAGAAGGACGTGTCCACCAGCAGCACCACTGCGGAGCTCGTGCGGGCCTCGGTCTCGCTCACCTCCACGTCGCGGACGTCCATGCGCACCCCTTCCGCCGGGTCGCCGCCCTCGCTCGCGGTGCGGATGATCGCGTTGGTGAGCGAGCGGGTGACGTCCCACGGTTCGGAGTCGCCGAACGCCCACGGACGGGTCGCACCGGTCAGTTCGCCCGCCGCGCCGGCCTGCCGGGTGTCGCGGTTGCCTTGGCGCCCGGACAACGTCTTGGCCGCGTCAGCCAGCAGCGCTTTGCCCAACCGGCGCATCGCCTGCGGCGACAACCTGAGATCGCCCGCGGCGTCCTTGCGGAGCAAACCCCCTTCTCGTAGGGCCTTTTCGAGCTCGGAGAGCATGCGTGCGGTGACGGCCGCGTCCTGCCCGAGCTGGCGTGCCAGGGCGTCGAGGTCGAGGTCGTCCAGGCGGGCACCGCCGTAGTTCTGGCCCAGCTGGTCGCCGAGCTGGTCGAGTTCGGCCAGGTCTTGCAGCACGCCGGTGCCGTCGCCCAAGCCCATGCCCTCGTCGCCGCTGAACCGCTCGCTGCCCGACCAGTCCTCACCGGGACGCAGCGCCTGCAGGTTGCCGTCCAGCTTGTCGAGCGCGGCCATCAGTTGCGGCGAGCCGAAAGCCTGCGCCGACAACTGAATCAGCTCGGCGCGCTGCTCGGCGGTCATCGACCGCATCATGCGCTGGGCGGCCGCCGCCCGCTGGGCGAGGGCGTCGATGAGCTCGTCCACGTTCTGCGGGTTCTCGGGAAAGAAGTCGCCGTGCTTGGCCATGAACTCGTCGAAGTCCTCGGGGGTGTCTTCGCCGCGGCGGTGTTTGTCGAGCAGCGTGTTGAGGTCGTCGAGCATGGCGTTGATGGCCGCCCGATCCTCGTCGGTGGCGTTCTCGAGCGCCTGCTTCATGCCCGCGAATCGCTGGTCGAGCAGTTCGCGGCCGAGCAGGTCTTTGATCTGGTCGTAGGCCTGTTTGGCCTCGCTCGACGCCCAGTCGTAGTCGCTCAGTTCGTTGACGGCGGCTGCGGTGGACGGCGACAGGTTGTCGAGCCGCAACTCACGGAAGGCGCGGTCGTCGTCGGGCATCATCGCGTCGCGCAGCAGTTGCTTGCGCTCTTCTGTGACCGCCTTGTCGAGCAGCTGCTTGACCTCTTCGAGGGTGCCGTCCATGCGGTACTTGCTGAGCAGCTCGCGCCGGCGGGCGTTCACCCGGCGGGCCAGATCGTCGAGCCCGTCACGGCCCTGAGCACCGCGGCGAAGATATTCGCGCAGCGCCCGCTCGGGGCTGTAGCCGGCCATCACGTCGTCACCGATCTGGGCCAGCGCCTCGCTCAGATCGACCGGCGGGGCGAGCGGATCCGGGCCGCCCGCGTACCGGCCGTAGCGTGAAGAGCGTCGAGCGGGCATGGGTTGTTCCTAGCCGTAAATGGTTTCGGCGCCGTCGGAGTCTTTGGAGATGCGGCGGGCCAGGTAGAGGCCTTCAAGCGCGAGTTCGATGGCGCTGGCCCGGCGGCCCTCGGTGTCGGCGTCGAACCGTTCGGCGATCTCTTCGTACACCTCACCCGCCTCAGGCAGGCCTTCGATGAATTCGGCCGCGGTGACCTGTTCGCCGGTGATCACCGTCACCTGACCGTCCAAGGCCTCGACCAGCGGGCCGAGGTCGATGCCGCGAAAGTGTGCCCGGGCCGTGTCGGCGGTCGCGGTGCGCAGCAGGTGGGCCAGAATCGCGTCTTCGCGGCCCTCTTCGCCGGCCTCGAACTCGATCTTGCCGCCCAGCACGTCCACGGCTGATTCGAGATCGACCAGGCGCGCCACGGCCTCTGTTTCGCCGCGAACGACCGCCCGGTGCAGCGCCGCCGCGGCCACGGTTTCGGCGCCGGCGATGGCGAACCGGGCCGAGACGCCCGAGCGCTGGTTGATCGCGGGCGACTCGCGCAGGGCCCTGGTGTAGCGGGCGAGAATCTCGAGCAGGGCGTCCGGAATCTCGGCAACCAGGGCGGCTTCTTGGCGAATCACGGCGATCTCGTCGGCGAGTTCGAGCGGGTAGTGGGTGTGAATCTCGGCCCCGAAGCGGTCTTTCAGGGGGGTGATGATGCGGCCGCGGTTGGTGTAGTCCTCGGGGTTGGCCGAGGCCATCACCAGCACGTCCAGCGGCAACCGCAGCACATACCCGCGAATCTGAATGTCGCGCTCCTCCATCACGTTGAGCATGGCGACCTGAATGCGTTCGGCCAGGTCGGGCAACTCGTTGATCGCCACGATGCCGCGGTGACTACGGGGAATGAGGCCGAAATGGATGGTCTCGGGGTCGCCCAGCCTGCGACCTTCGGCCACCCTGATGGGGTCGACGTCGCCGATCAGGTCGGCCACGGACGTGTCGGGCGTGGCCAGCTTCTCGGCGTACCGCTCCGAGCGGTGCCGCCAGGCGACCGGCAACTGGTCACCGCAGTCGGCGGCCCGGCGCTGCGATTCGGCGGTGATCGGGTCGTAGGGGTGCTCGCCCAGTTCGGAGCCGGCGATGACGGGCGTCCATTCGTCCAAGAGCCCTTCGAGGGTGCGCAGCAGCCGGGTCTTGCCCTGACCCCGCTCGCCGAGCAGCACCACGTCGTGGCCAGCGATCAGAGCGCGCTCGAGTTGCGGCAGCACCGTCCGGTCGAAGCCGTGCAGGCCCGGCCAGGGGTTGCGTCCCTCGGCCAGCGCGGCCAGTAGATTGTCGCGAATCTCTTGCCGCAGGTGCTTTTGCTCGTGGCCTGAGGCCCGCAGTTCGCCAACGGTGCTGATGGTGGGGCGGTCTGTCACACCCTCACGCTAACCCCAGCGCCAAAGATCAGACCATATTCCCGTTTCCGCTCTACGCGGACAGCCGAGCGTCGAACGGGGACCCGCGTGGCGCGAGTTGGGGACGGTTCCCAACTCGCGCCAGAACGGCGGTGGTGCGAGTTGGGAACCGTCCCCCAACTGCTACCACCACCCGGAACGGTCTTGTGGTGCGGCGCAGGACGCCTACGCTCATGCAATGGCGCGCAAACCGCCGGTCAGCACATTGGTGCTGCTGGTGCGGCACGGACAGACCCCCACCACGGGCACCGTGTTGCCCGGACGCGCCCCCGACCTGCACCTGTCGGACGCCGGCCGCGCTCAGGCCGAGGCTGCCGCCGAACGACTGCAGGGGCTGCCGATCGACGCGCTGTACACCTCGCCGTTGGAACGCGCCCGCGAGACCGCCGAGCCCACCGAGCGGCTGACGAACCTCACCGCCAGCCTCGACGACGGTCTGCTTGAGTGTGATTTCGGAGAGTGGACGGGTGAGAAGCTCACCGCCCTGGCCAAGCTGCCGCAGTGGCGCACCGTGCAGCAGGCACCGTCGACGTTTCGCTTTCCCGGCGGCGAGAGCTTCGTCGAACTGCAGTCACGCATGATCGCCACCATGGAGCGGCTGCGTGCCGCCCACCCGGGCGGTGTCGTGGTGTGCTTCAGCCACGCCGACCCGATCAAGGCGATTCTCACCCACGCCCTTGGCACCCACCTCGACCACTTTCAGCGCGTGGACGTCGGCACCGGCTCGATCTCTGCCATTCAGTGGCCGGACGGCGCGGCGCCGATCGTACGCATGGTGAACTCCACCGGCGGCCCGCTGGCCGCCCTGCGGTCGGGCTGATGACCAGCGAACCCGTGGGGCCCGAACCCACCCCTCTGACGTCGGCCCAACAGGAAGAGTTGCTCTCCACCGGCGAGTTGTCGATCGTCGGCCGGGTCATCGATTCGAGCAACGGCACGTACGTGGTCGAGGTGACCGACGGCGACACCTACACCTGGGCGATCTACAAACCGCAGTCGGGGGAACGTCCGTTGTGGGACTTCGACCCCGGCCTCTACAAGCGCGAACGCGCCGCCTACGTGCTCAGCGAAGCCCTGGGCTGGAGCCTCGTGCCCCCCACCATGGTCCGAGCCGACGCGCCGCTGGGCGTGGGTTCTCTGCAGTGGTACATCGAGTGCGACCCGTCGATGCACTATTTCAACCTGCTGCGTCACGCACCCGACACCCACGACGCACTGCGGCGCATGGCCGTGTTCGACATGGTGGGCAACAACACCGACCGCAAGGGCGGCCACGTGCTGCAGTCGGCCGACGGACACGTCTGGGGCATCGATCACGGCCTCTGCTTCGCCGCGGAGTACAAGCTGCGCACGGTGATCTGGGACTTCGCCGGCGAAGCGGTGCCGGACGACGTCTTGGACGATCTCGCCCCGCTCGCCGACGAGGTGCCCGCCGAGTTGGCCGACCTGCTGGACGTGCGCGAGGTTCGTGCGTTGCGGCGCCGAGTGCAGCGGCTCCTGGATTCGCGCATGCTGCCGCTGGACACCACCGGGTACGCCTACCCCTGGCCGCTCATCTAAGGGAGCTTTGATTTGGCTGGTCGAGCTTGTCGAGACCCCCGGCATCCTCACTGGTCGAGCTCGTCGAGCCGGTTGGAGAACCGTCCCCTTCCCGGTCGGAGAACCGTCCCCTTCCCGGTCGGAGAACCGTCCCCTTCCCGGTCGGAGAACCGTCCCCTTCCCACGGCGTCCTCACCGGTCGAGGTCGTCGAGACCTCGTCTGGCTGGGGTTGGTTTCGACAAGCTCAACCAGCGGCAGTGCGAGGTGCGACAAGCTCAACCGGGGAGCGCTTGCTTGATGTGTAATCATGTAATCACAGCAAGGGAGCAACCATGGGAGCACGAGGTTTCGGTAGGCCCGGCGGATGGCAGAACGTGGATGTTCCACCCGCCGGTGACGCCCAGTCATGGTTCGAGGGCCGGCTACCCGGCGAGTGGTTCGTGGGCGTTCGGGTGATCGTCGACCGTGAAGAGATCACCGTGATCGGCGACCTGCCCGACGAAGGCCTGGATGCCGGCGGCGCGGAGGGCCGCATCGCACGGTTTCGTGAAGACACCCGTGAGCGACGAATCGACATCGCCCTCGAGGCCGAGGCGCGCTACCGGCGCAAGGTGGCGTGGGGCGTCACCTGCGGCGAGGCTGAGGCACTGTTCACCCACATTTCTGTGCCGGTGATGACCCGTTTGAAGCAGCCCGAGCGGCAGGTGCTCGACACCCTGGTGGACGCCGGCGTGGCCCGATCACGCTCCGAGGCGCTGGCCTGGGCGGTCAAACTCGTCGGCCAGCACACCGAGAGCTGGCTGGCCGAGCTGCGCACCGCGATGGAAGAGGTCGACAAACTGCGGGCCCAGGGCCCCAGTTTCTAGCGGTTGGGTGTTCGCTTAACCGACGTTGCTCGCGCTAGCCCTCGTTGCTCGCGGACGAACGCGAGCAACGTCACTCAACGCGAGCAACGTCCACCGAG